>OZ242208.1:0-1985600 GCA_965206325.1 Gammaproteobacteria bacterium | reverse complement strand
CACCGCATCAGTGCAGCCGCGCGAAATTTAGCGGTTTGATTCCGCCACGATTCCATCGCCGCCTGCGCCGCCGAAATCGCCCGATGCGTCTCGGCTTTTCCCATCAGCGGAATTTCGCCGATGATTTCGCCGGTCGACGGATTCTCGACGGGAAGTGTTTTGCCGTCGTCCGCCTGAATCCATTCGCCGCCGACAAGCCCCCCCGCCGCAAATAATTCCATGCGCTGAATTTGCATTTTTGTTGCCGTTGAATTGGCGCAGGATTATATCACCGGCATTTTGCCGCAACAATGAAGCGAGTGATAAAATCTAATTTGCTTCCGTTCCTATTTTAGAGGCGCGGGAAATTTATTTGCGAATTTGTTTGACATTCCGTTTTTTTCCGCGTCCCAATGCAGAGCAGCGGCACGAGGATTCTGCTCGGCAGAGTGAGCTACGCTTATCCTGCTTTACGGTGTTTTTGTTTTTGCGCTTGGGCGATTTCTTTTTTCGCCCATTTCAATGCGGCGCGGGCTTTTCGGATTTCCTCATTCGGACGCGATTCCGGAATCTCTTCAATTGACGGATAGCGGGTTTCGGACGCATAGACGGTCAAATCCCGGGCCGGTTCAATTTCGGCGGGAATGGTAACGCCCCCCGCTTTTAAGTCGTGCAGGAGAACATCAATATCATGGATGAATTTGAATTTCATTTCGCGTGCCACAAAGACGGCTTTAATCGCCTTTTCAGCCGCCTGCTGCGCGTGATAGCAGCGATGCTCCGGCAGGACGCCTTTTGGGTTGGCGAGGGCATAGGCGAGATCGCTCTCAGCATGCCGTATCCAGTAATCCGAAGCATGAAAATCGTTGCCCTCGCTATTCGGCACGCCAAACCTCCCGCCCTTCGTCCAGCGCGAATTTAATGGGATAGTATTGGCAGTCGCGCAGGCGATGCACATCTTTTTCGGTCGCCACCAGAATATCCACCGGGGGGCGCTCTTTGTCGGCGATGGCCCTGTTGGCGCGCCGCCACGCTTTGTTCCGCATGCGGCGATTCGGAATCACCACTAAAAAATCCAAATCGCTTTTTGCGCGCATGTCACCGCGCGCCGCGGAGCCGAATAAAATCACCCGCTGCGCCCGCGCCGCTTCGCCTATCATCCGCGCGAAATCGGCGATGCGATGCTTCGACAGAACGCCGGGATTTTCGCTTCGTTTTGCCATCGCGGAATTATACCGCAAATCCGACTGCCATCCCCCGAAATAAAAAAACAACAGGGCGGAAAAAAATTGACGCCGTCGCTGGTTTTTGTGAATTAATTCGTTCTTGCGGTGATAACATTTTGCTATTGGATTTTTCCGCAAAGAGGAGTCGGAGATGAACAACAACAGCAACGATTTTTCGCGGGGCGATTTTTCGTCCGACAAATATCTGCAGGCGGAAATCTATCGCGACACCCGCCTGCCGGTGGATTACGCGCGCACCTTGATTCCCGATGCCTACCGCGATCCGGCGTTTTTCGCTTTGGAGCAGGAGCGGGTGCATGCAAAATCGTGGACGCCCGTCGGTGCGGCCTGCGAAGTCGCCAAGCCCGGCGATATACTCATTGCCGAAGTCGGCGGACAGCCGATATTTGTGACTCGCGACGGCGACGGCGAGTTGCGGGCATTTTACAATGTCTGCCGTCATCGGGGGACTCGTCTGTGCGCGGAAAACGGCAAGGTGAATAAATACATTCGCTGTCCTTATCATGGCTGGGGCTACGACCTTAAAGGCAATTGCGTCGGCACGCCTTTCTTTTATTCGGGCGAAGTCGGCGACGATGTGCGCGCATTGTATGATATGCGTCATATAAAGGCGTTTGACAAGCGCGACTTTGGGCTTTTGCCGGTGCGGGTTGCATCTTGGGGACCTTTGGTCTTTGTAAATTTGGATGCCAACGCGCCTCCCTTAGAGGAATACCTTGGCGATTTGCCGTCGCGTCTTGCGCATCATCGCCTGCACGAATGGGTGAAGTTGGACGAGTGGCATTACACCGTAAATGCCAATTGGAAACTCATCGCGGAAAACTATGTGGAGTATTATCATCTTCCTTGGGTGCATCCGCGTTTGGCGAAAACTTCGCGGGTGGATGATCATCATCGCTGGCAGGGCCGGGGAATGTGGTGCGGCTTGACGACATCGCCATTGACGCGCACGGATGATTCTTCTTGGCTCGCTTTGCGCGATATGCCGGGACTGCCGGATGAGGAAAGAATCAGCGGACGATTCTTTTGGCTGTTTCCGAATATCGCCGTTAACATTATGCCGTCGCATGCGTATATTATTTTCGGCACGCCGAAGTCGCCTTATATCACCGAAGAAAGGACGGTGCTGCTGTCGCATCCCGATTCGCATTCCAATGCCGATGTTTCGGCGATTGGAGGGATTCGCGAGTTTTGGGACGAGGTGAATCGGGAGGATGTCTGGATTGTGGAGCGAGTGCAGCAGGGATTGCAGGCGTCGGCGTATCCGGGCGGGCGAATGTGCTATCGCTTTGAAGAGCCGGTGCATCGCTTTCAGAATATGGTGATAGACAAGATGCTGGGCATTTACCGCATTCCCACCGGCGACGAAGAATCCGCCCCTTTCGCTTTCGCGTCCGCTCCAACAGCGTGACGACGACGATATGCAGACGGCGAAAAATCGCGCGCCCGGCTTCGCCGAAAATAAGGTAAAATGACGGCGTTAATTTTTTTCCAACCGGAGAAGACAAAATGAAAAAACTTGTTCGCCGATTCGCCATTGCCCGCCGATTCGCCCTTGCGATTCTGTCGGGCGGAATGGCACTCGCCGTTGGCGGCGGGATTCCATCCGCCAACGCCGCCGAATACGACATTGATCTGGCGCATTCCTTCATTCAATTTCGCATTGAGCATTTGGGCTTCAGTTGGCTGATTGGACGCTTTAACAATTTCGCCGGCGAATTCACCTACGACCCGCCCGCCGGGCCGCAGGCGCAAAAAATCCTCGTTGAAATTGACGCCGACAGCATTGATTCCAATCATGCCGAGCGCGACAAGCATCTGCGAAGCCCCGACTTCCTTGATGTCCAAAAATATCCGACGGCGATGTTCGTCAGCACGCGATTTGAAGGCGGCGACAACAATCAAGGCGTTATGCACGGCGACCTTACTTTGCACGGCGTAACAAAGCCCGTCGCCATCGCCGTGAAAAAAATCGGAGAGGGCGACGATCCTTGGGGAGGCCATCGCGCCGGATTTGAAGGCGCCGTCACTCTTTATCGCAGCGACTTTGGAATGGATACTCCCGTCGGGCCGAATTCCAACAAGATGGAATTGATGCTTTACATTGAGGGAATTCGCCGCTGACGGAAAATCCCCCCTGAATAAATTCGCATAGGGAAATGCCGTTTTTTAATTCGGCGAATCGCTACGGCATTTTTTCTCGTCTGCTGCATTGGACGATTGCGATTTTAATTCTGGGCTTAGTCGCCCTCGGCGGCTGGATGACCGAATTGGGCTACTACGACCGCTGGCAGCCGACGGCAATTTTCTGGCATCGGGCGTTGGGAATTCTCGCGCTGGCGTTGGCGGCGATTAAAATCGCTTGGCGATTCGCCGACCCGCCGCCGCCGTCTCTTGCCGAATTAAAAAATTGGGAGCGATTCGCCGCCGGGGCGACTCATCGTCTGCTGATTGCGATGATGCTTTTAATTCCGGCGAGCGGCTATTTAATTTCAACTTCGGCGGGGGCGACGGTGCCGTTTTTCGGCGGAATGGAAATTCCGGCGATGATGAAAGTCGGCGATTCCGCCCGCGATTTCGCCGTTCTCGCGCATTACTGGCTGGGCTACGGCGTCGCCGGACTGGCGGGAATTCACGCGGCGGCGGCGTTAAAGCATCATTTTATTGATAAAAATTCCGTCCTTAAAAGAATACTGTGATTTTTGCGGTATAATGCGCGGGTTTATTTCATCTCAACTTGGAGAAAAACATGACCCGAATCTTCGGTATTTTGACGGCGGCGATTTTGTCGCTGTCGGTTTCGGTTTTCGCCGCCGAGCAGCAGTTCATCAGCATCGGCACCGGCGGCGTAACCGGCGTTTATTATCCGACCGGCGGAGCGATCTGCCGACTCGTCAACAAAAACCGGAAAGAGCACGGAATCCGCTGCTCGGTGGAGTCGACGGGTGGGTCGGTCTACAACATCAACACCATTCGCGGAAACGAATTGGATTTTGGCGTGGCGCAGTCGGATTGGCAGTATCACGCCTATCACGGCACTTCCAAATTCGCCGACAGTGGCCCGTTTGGAAAATTGCGGGCGGTTTTTTCGGTGCATCCGGAGCCGTTTACGGTGGTGGCGCGGGCGGATTCCGGCATTCGCAATTTCGCCGATTTGAAGGGCAAGCGGGTGAACATCGGCAATGCCGGCAGCGGCCAGCGGGGGACGATGGAAGTAGTGATGGAAGCCCTCGGCTGGACGAGGAGCGATTTTGCCGTCGCCTCCGAATTAAAGGCGTCCGAGCAAAGCGCGGCGCTGTGCGACAATAAAATCGACGCGATGATTTACACCGTCGGTCATCCGTCCGGCTCCATTAAAGAAGCGACGACTTCATGCGATTCGGTGCTGGTGAATGTTACCGGCTCGGCGATTGACAAACTCGTCGGCGACAACGATTATTATCGGTCGGCGGTAATTCCGGGCGGCATGTATCGCGGGAATGATTCGGACGCAAAAACTTTCGGCGTCGGGGCGACATTTGTATCGTCGTCGGATGTGCCGGACGAAGTCGTTTATCAAGTGGTGAAGGCGGTGTTTGAAAACTTTGATGCTTTCAAGAAACTGCATCCCGCCTTCGCTAATTTGAAGGAAGCGGAAATGATTAAGGACGGCTTATCCGCTCCTTTGCATCCCGGCGCCGCCAAATACTACCAAGAAAAGGGCTGGCTGTAAATCGGCAATACTTTTTTGCGGGGCGGTATTTTCGCCCCGCAAGGATTTTTGATGCCGGTAAATCTGGTTAGTCAATTCGGTCCGATTCTACAGAAATGTCTGCAGAACGGCGAAGATTACCGAAAAAGTCCGCCGCAAGGACCGCCTGACGATTATCCGAAATTGTCGGACGATGAATTGCGTGCGCTTGAGCAAACCGAACACGGCGAGGACAGAGAGTCCGAGAGAGGGAAAACTTACTCCGAAATTTCGCTCGTCAAAGGCGAAGATTACCGTCCATCCATTGTCGACTTGCCGACGGTGGACGATCTACGCGACATTCACATCTGCGGCATTGACGGCAGCAATCAGCGCGTCCAGCGCGGTGCATTTCATCTCATCCTGACTCGCGCTTGCATCGTCGGTTTCCGCTACTCTCAAAAGGGTGAAAAGCCGTTTTTTTACCGCGAGCAAAAAGACGCCAGCGGAATCGTTTGGGTGGACGGAAATGTTTTTAACCCGGACAAAATTCGGTTTCACACTCTCAAACCAGCAACGCAATCCGAAGACGACAGCGATATTCTTGACGACTTGCGTACGGACGACAAGAGAGAGTATCCCCTCATGTTTCGTTATAAGCGTGGAGAAATGAAGAAAAGCCCCAGTTCTTATGCACTCGGGGTGGCGGTTAAAATCCACCAAGCTTTAGAATTGCTGTGCGTTGGCAACGACGCCCTGCAGAATGTCGACAATATGGTTTGTATCAAGGACGGTCCGTTGTTTTCGACCAGTGTTTCAAAAAACGACACCCGTTACGGCTTGGCGCCGATATTTGCTTGGAATAAAGGAAACACGCTGATTGCTTGCTCCAAGCGGGTAGGCGATTCGCCGCTTCTTCTGGAGTCGCTTTTGAATCGGCAGTCCGGCAAAATTCTTAAAGACGCATGGTTTCCCGGCCAGACGATTCTCGACAGCACGCTGAAAGGAATGGGGTCGGATTCCCTTCTGCTACCGCGTGTTCTCAAACCCGGCTGTCGGACGCCTCTGATGGTAGCGGTTCCCATCGCCCGGTCGGGTATTGTCGAACAAGAACCCCGCCTAAAGCCGCTTTCGTGCTATTATCTCAGCCGTAATCGACCGCACACATACATCCGAATGGAAGTGCCAATTTACAAGTGGATGGAAGACCCCGAATCCGTGAAGCAAGCGATTAAAATCGTCGCTTGGCAACATGAGCTCGGTCACTCCGCCCCACTTGTACAGATGCATGCGGATAATTTGTGCAGTTTAACGGCAGAACGGAAAATACTGGAAAACCAGACTGCGGCCGCTCTGTCGCGCAACAATCTCGATTTTCTGGAGGACTACGATGGATAAAGACAAAAACAAAATTCCCGTGATGAGTCCGTATCACGACATCTCCTCCCCCTTCTCAGTCGGGGAGGCGGGAAATTTCGCCGAATACATTGCCCGCATTCCGGGACAATTCCCGGATTTGATGCTCGGCGCGTTTGTCCTGATTCGGGACATTAAAAGTGAAAACAACAGACAGCAGGAAGTGATTTGGCTTGCCGGTCGGGTTGTGGAGCTCAAATCCATTTCGCCGTTCAATCCGCAGAAAGAAAGCGCACTCTATGCCGAAGATGACTCGCTTGACCCTGCCGCTGTGCTGAGCGAGGTTGCCGGCCCGCATTTCCATCAGCCGATGGTGGCTCGCATACGATTGGATCGCCAAATGGCGGCAACCGGCGAAAAGGAGTCGCGGTTTATTTCTTTGCCTGTGCAACGCCCGCCATCTGCACAGAGTAGCTTACGCTTTCCCAACTTAAAACCGAAAGACGGGGATGATTCACCGTCCCTGCAGGAAATTTTGGAAATCCGCGAAAGCGGCGTCACACTCGGCTATGTCGGGCAGGGAAATTCCCCTTTTCAAAAAGATGACGAATTCTTGGAATACAAGTGGGATATCGGAAACTTGGATAACAGACATGTCTTCATCGTCGGTGAAAGCGGTTCCGGAAAAACCGTCTTCCTCAAGAATCTCGCCTACGAGCTGAGAAAGCATAATCCGCAGCCGCGGATCATTATGACCGATGTGCAGGGTGACATCGCTCAGCTACTCCTGCCTGATTTACCTGACATCATTCTGCAGCCGCACAGCTGGCAACGAGATGTTAAGCGGGAAGAACCGGACAAAGCCATAGAACGATTAGGCGATAAGGGAAAGATTCGACTCGTCATTCCCTGCACCAACCGGGAAGAATCTCTTCACCTCGCCGCTCTGAAAAAGCTCGCCGAAAAAAACAAGCATGAAATTCGGGAGATCGGCTTGCGGTTGCAAGATCTCTCGGCACCTTCGGATGTCGAGTATCTGTTCCGCGTCACCTCGGAACAGGTAGGAATCCTTTTGGATAAGATGGCCGAATACTGCAAAAGCCCCATCAAGGAAAATACCAAACCAAGGCCGGCTACCGTCGAAGAGTTGTGGAAAAACATCAAGATCAAACTGAAAAATGCTGGCAGGGAAAAAATTCTCGTCGGCGATACTTACTTTCTCCCGACCACACTTGAAGCCGCCAGTCGCGCGCTTACCAGCTTGGCGTATTATTTTGATCATCACCAGCCATCCATGGAAATGTCGGCGGAGCAAAATCCGCTGGATTGCCTTGCCTTCGAAGGCACGACCATCTTATATCTGGATGATCTGGACCATGATGAGCGCATTATGTGGGAGATGCAACTCGTCAAATGGCTCTATGACCGCAAAAAGGAGCAGGGAAATACTTTCGTCTTTTTTGATGAGGCGCATCAAATCATTCCGGCTAGACCGATTGGAATTGGTGCCCGCGTTACTGGTACTTTTGAACGCTTGCGCGTCAACTTTGAACGCCTTGCCCGGGAGGGCAGGAAATTCGGGATCAATTTAATTTTGAGTACGCAAAGCCCGCAGGATTTGCATCCCATCGTGCCGGAGCAATGCCCGACCAAAATTGTGATGAAAATCAACCCACGGAATGCCGTCGTGGCGACTTTGGATAAGGAACTGGCGGGAATTGCCGCGCGTTTTGGCCATGGGCAGTTTTGGATTCAAAGTCCATTCAACGGTACACCTGATTGGGTGCGGGTGCATGGCGTTGCCCCGCCACTTCCGCACATGGCGATGACTCCTTACTGGCGGAAAGTCGAGGAGGCGGCGCGGGAATTACCGTGATAACTCGTTCAGGCAATCGGCTGTCGCAGGCGGCTTGACGACTCGGTAATGCAAACGCAACATGCCAGTGGCGGGTGAACCCAGCCATTTTTGAAAACTTTGATGCTTTCAAGAAACTGCATCCCGCCTTCACTAATTTGAAGGAAGCAGAAATGATTAAGGACGGCTTATCCGCTCCTTTGCATCCCGGCGCCGCCAAATACTACCAAGAAAAAGGCTGGCTGTAACCTTCGTTTCGGTTGGCGGATAAAATGACGGTCGGGCGATTACTCGCCCAACCGCCAAATCCGAACATTCCTCGTTCCAACGCTCTGCGTTGGAATGCGTGACCGTATGCTCCGCGTCCGTTTAATCGTCGGTAAATGGGACGCAGGAGCGTCCCTGCCTTGCGTGCCGACGCAGAGCATCGGCACGAGGAAAAGGAAATTTCATGGCTAGTGAAATTCCTTCAACCCCTCTGACACCGTTTTTTTGTGATAGGCAGTCGCTCCGAAGAGCCGCAAGGCTAACCGCCCCAAGCCGCATCGCCAGCCCAGCGCCTTTCGCGTTCTCGCGACCATGCTAAACAGTTTGTCGGACTCCTCGCGGGTAAAGCCCGTTCCTTGGCGGTAAGTCCAATCATGCACCACCCCGGCGGTGAACATTTTCCGCTTGGGAACAAGCCAAGATAAATAAGGGGAAATCGACGCGCCATCGCAGACGAATCTCTTAGGAATGACGCAGCATCTGTCCGTGCCGTCCGAATACCGCACTGTGAAGTGAATGTCCGTCAGCGTCGTCCAATGGCTATCATGCTGGTCACTCATGACCTTAATCGGGTCGTGAATGACGACATCAATTATTTTACGCTTCATGTTAACCTCCTTTTTTGGGTTGGTTGGATAATAACTGACTAGCCGAGTGATTCGCCTAACCAAAGCATTTGCAGTATATCGCAAAATTCCGGCACACCGCAAAAACCACTTTTTTTACCTGCCGAATTCAGCCCAAAACCGCCAAAATGACGAGTTTGGCATTGATGTTTTCCATTTTTTTACTCCGTTGAGTTTGGCTGGAAAAAGGCGATTATACGCGAATGGGTTTAGAATCCTCAAAGAAAATCACTTTTTTCATATCGTCGGTTTTTCCGCCGTCGCAAAAAATTGCAAGCGAAATCTCCCAGTCGCCGCCGTTGATAAGAATTAACGGGCTAATTCATTCAAGCAATCGGAAGTTGCGGGCGGCTTGACGACTCGGTAATGCAAACGCAACATGCCAGTGGCGGGTGAACCCAGCCATTTATGGGTTTTCAAAATCAGCCACCGCGATTTTGCGGTTTCATTGTCACACCTGAGAGCCGAAAGTTTATCGGCTTTTATCAGCGCATTTTTCAGCGAGTCCGGCGACTTCGGCAAATTGGATGAATTAACGCTGCGATGGCAAAGCGTCCGCCGAAGAACATCCTCCCGACCGAATCGGAGGGAATGAAATTCGCCATGCGTTATAACAAGATGCCGGGGCTTGAGCAGATTAAGAAAAATGGGCAGCGCGGGAATGGCACTGCCGCAAGTATCCATATCCAGCAAATCCGTTCTGCGTCCGTTGTATCGCAGCGAAACCGCCGCATCTATCGCGTCGCCTTTCCAGAGAAAAACTTCCTTGTCTTTTTTTTCAAAGGCGCGCCAGTTGTGCAGAGAGGAATCGCACTCCCGAAATCCCTGCGCCAAAATCCCCCGGACAAATTGGCGGCCTTGCAAGGCAATTTTTTCCGCCGCGTAGATCGTCGTTGCAGTTTCCGCCCATATTAGGGTTTGATGTCCCGCGCCCGCGTAGGCATCAAACACAGTTTCCGGATTGACCGCATTGGCAACCGCAACGGAAAATTGCGCCTTTTCGTCGCGGTAGGAGCGTCCGAAAAGATCGTGCTTGATGCGCAATTTTCTCACCTTGCTGCGAATAGCGGCAAGGGTTCTATCCGGAAAAGCACTCTGCAATTCCGCCAAGCGAGCACTGCTTCCTTTCAACAGATTCAAGAGTCGTTTCTGTTCGTCCGTTGGCCATTTCCGAGGCGGATTGTCCGCCTGCCTCCTGTTTAGAATTGTCGGCATTTTCGGATTCTATCAAATTTCCCATAGCATCCAAATTCGCGTATCATTCGCCGAGGAAGCAAAAAATGACCGCCGAATCCGCCGACTCGCAAAAGCCCCTGCCCGACGACAAACTGCAGGAATTAGTCGCCGCCGTTGATACCGGCGGACGCGAACTGACGGGCGGCGTCGGCAAAATAATGAGCGTCGCCGCCGTTGCGTGGTCGCTGTTTCAATTGTGGATTGCGTCGCCGCTGCCTTTTATTTTCGCCGATTTTATTCCGGTGCTGAATGCGGACGATTCCAAAGTGGCGCATTTGTCGTTTGCGTTTTTTCTGGCGTTTGCGTCGTATCCGGCGTTTAAGGGCGCGCCGAGGAATCGCGTGCCGATTTACGATTGGGCTTTTATGCTCGCCGCGCCCGCATGCGTTTTGTATTTGCTGGCGTTTAAGGAGGATCTTGCCGACCGCTCCGGCGCGCCAATTACTCCCGACTTAATCACCGCCGGAATCGGAATGGTGTTGCTTTTGGAAGCGGCAAGGCGCGCGCTCGGCCCGCCGCTGATAATTGTCGCGCTGTTGTTTTTGGGCTATGTATTTTTCGGATCAAGCGAAATTCTGCCCGATGTCGTGCGCTGGAAAGGCGCATCTTTTAATAAGGCGATGTCGCATTTGTGGCTGACGACCGAAGGTGTTTTTGGAGTCGCGCTCGGCGTTTCCACAAGTTTTGTTTTTCTGTTTGTTTTATTCGGATTGCTTTTGGATAAAGCGGGCGCGGGCAATTACATTATCAAGTTGGCGTTTTCTTTGCTGGGGCATTTTCGCGGCGGACCGGCGAAGGCGGCGGTGCTTTCGTCGGCGATGACCGGCCTTATCTCCGGCTCTTCAATTGCCAATGTGGTGACGACCGGCACTTTTACAATTCCTTTAATGAAGCGAGTCGGATTCACTTCCGAAAAAGCCGGGGCGGTGGAGGTGGCGTCTTCGGTCAACGGACAAATTATGCCGCCGGTGATGGGCGCGGCGGCGTTTTTGATGGTGGAGTATGTCGGCATTTCCTACTTTGAAGTCATCAAGCACGCTTTTTTGCCGGCGTTAATTTCCTACATTGCGCTGCTTTACATTGTCCATTTGGAGGCGGTGAAATCGGGCATGCGCGGTCTGCCCAAATCGCAAATCTACGATTCCCGCCGCGCGGCGATTCTGTCCGGCGGACTCAAATTATCCACCATGTTTATTTTTCTGGGCGCGGCTTATTTTATCGTCCTTCTTTTAAAAGAACTTCTGCCCGGCGGATGGGGTCTGGGAGGGGGGGTGATTTTATTAATCGCCGCCGCCTATGGATTATTAATAAAACTCGCCGCCGACGCGCCCGATTTGGCAATGGACGACCCCAACGCCCCCATCGTGGAATTGCCTAAATTCAGCAATGTGTGGCGCACCGGGGCCTACTACGCCTTGCCGGTGATGGTGCTTGTTTGGTTTTTAATGATTGAAAGAAAATCGCCCGGACTTTCGGCTTTTTACGCGGCGATGATGATGATTTTCATCACCTTAACGCAGCGTCCGCTTAAAGCTTTTCTGCGCGGAAAGCGCGAAAGAATTCGCGCCGACTTCATTATGGGCGGATGCGATTTTATTCGCGGCATTATCGGCGGCGCGCGCAATATGGTTTCTATTGCCATCGCCACCGCCGCCGCGGGAATTATTGTCGGCACGGTGTCGCTTACCGGAATCGGCTTAGTGATGGCGGAGTTTGTGGAATTCATCTCCGGCGGCAATTTGCTTTTAATGCTGTGCTGCGTCGCCGTCATCAGTTTAATTTTGGGAATGGGGCTTCCGACCACCGCCAACTATATTGTCGTGTCGTCCCTGATGGCGGGGGTCGTAGTGGAATTGGGCGCGCAGAGCGGGCTCATCGTGCCGCTTATTGCGGTGCATTTGTTTGTATTTTACTTCGGCATTATGGCCGATGTTACGCCGCCTGTCGGACTTGCATCCTTTGCGGCGTCGGCGGTTTCCGGCGGCGACCCCATCAAGACCGGTTTTGTCGCTTTCGCCTATTCGCTGCGGACGGTGCTTTTGCCTTTTCTGTTTATTTTTAATACCGACCTTCTATTAATTAATGTCGGGGCGGCGCAGGGAATTATTGTCTTTATTAATGCGACGATTGCAATGCTTCTGGTGGCGGCGGCGTCGCAGCGTTATTTTCTCGCGCGCAATCGCGCATGGGAAACGGCCGCCCTGCTGCTGGTTGCATTCACGCTGTTCAGTCCGGGATACTGGCTTGACCGATGGCAGCCGCCTTATCTTTCTCATTCGCCTTCGCAACTTTTGCAGACGGCGGCGGAAGAGCCGGACGGCGCAAAAATTCGCCTGCGCGTATCCGGCGAAGATTTGTCCAGCGGAAGAATCATTAATACCACCGTGGAATTGCCGCTCGGCGGAATCAATTCCGACGGTGCCATTCGCTTGGAGGAAAACGCCGGATTCGCCGTGCGCGAAGAAGACAGCCGCATCTTAATAGATGTCATTACTTTCGGCGGCGCCGCCGAAGAAGCGACACTTGATTTTGATTGGGAAATTATCTTAATAGAAACCGCCGCCCGCGACCGCCCGCCGAAGGAAATCTTTTATCTGCCGGCGCTTGCGCTTTTGATTCTCATCGCCTTTCTGCAAAGACGCCGCGCAACGACGACGGCATAACCCCCCCCCCCGCTGTGTTTAATCCGATTTTGAATCCGCGAATTAAAAGCATTCGCGAATCGGCGACGCTGGCGATTAATCAGCGCGCTAAATCAATGCGCGCCGACGGAAAGAAAATCGCGCACTTTGGATTCGGCGAATCGCCTTTTCCGGTGCATGCCAAATTGCGCGATGAATTGCGCGCGAATGCGCATCGCAAAAGTTATCTGCCCGGACTCGGCCTGCCGGCCTTGCGGCAAAGCATCGTCCGCTTTTACCGCGAAAACGCCGGATATAATTTTGATGAAAGCCGCATCGCTATTGGTCCGGGCAGCAAGGAATTAATTTTCCATTTGCTTTATCTGCTGGAAGGCCCGCTGATTCTGCCCGCGCCGTCGTGGGTCAGTTACGCCCCGCAGGCGGCGATCTTGGGAAAGCCGATAATTTATGCGCGCGCGAACCGCGAAAACAATTATCAAATTAATGCGGACGAACTCGCAAGCGCATTCGCAAAAACGGATTCGCCGCAGAAGATATTAATTCTTAACAGCCCCAATAATCCCACCGGACAAGTTTTTTCGGCGGACGAACTCGCGCGCATTGCCAAAGTTTGCCGAGACCATAACGCCGTTATTATTTCCGATGAAATTTACGCGCAGGTTGATTTTGCCAAGATGCTTTCGCCGGGCATTGCGCCGCATTGTCCGGAGCGGACGATAGTGACCGGCGGACTTTCCAAGGCGCATTCGGCGGGAGGATGGCGGCTTGGCTTCGCCGCCGCCGCCGACCATTCTTTGCAGAATGTTTTTAATTCGCTCGCCATTGTCATCAGCGAAACTTTCAGCTGCGCGTCGGCGCCAATTCAATACGCCGCGCGAATTGCTTTTGAAGACAAGGAAGTCATTCAATACGCACGCGAATGCGCGCAAATGCATCGCGCCGTCTTAAATTTCGCGCGCGAAAAATTGATTGATGCGGGATTGTTTTGCGCGTCGGCGGAGGGGGGGTTCTATCTTTTTCCGGATTTTAATGGCTTTTCCGAATCGCTGCATGCGCGCGGAATTTTAACTTCTTCCGACCTTGCCGAAAGATTGCTGGGCGAAGCCGCCGTCGCAGTTTTGCCCGCGCAGGATTTTGGAATGGAAAAGGAATGCTTGGCGTGCCGCTTGTCGCCGGTGGATTACGACGGCGAAAAAGTTTATCGCGCTTTCAAGGAAAACGATGATGATGCGGAATGCATTGCCGCGAATGCGGCGTTATTAATTCCCGGCATTGCCGACGGCTGCGCGCAAATTCGGCACTGGCTTGGCAATTGATTTTCGCGGCGGCGTTAATACGAACAGGCAATCGCAAGCGAAAGGATTCTGGTCAACTTGGTTTAGTCCTTTTGTTCCAGCAGATTCTGCCGCGCTTTGACGGCGGCGGCGAGTTCGGCAAGCATTTCCGTTGTCGCTTCCCAGCCGGCGCAGGAATCGGTGATGCTTTGTCCGTAAATTAATTCGCGGCCGGGTTCAATATCCTGCCGTCCTTCGGCGAGATTGCTTTCAATCATTACGCCGATAATGCGGGTATCCCCCCCCTCTATTTGCTTGGCGATGTCAGCGCAAACTTTCGGCTGATTGCGGTAATCTTTTTCGCTGTTTGCGTGCGAGCAATCTATCATTAATTTTCCGGGAAGACCCGACTTCGCCAATTCCTGCACGGCGTTTTCCACGCTGGCGGATTCGTAATTCGGCTTGCCGTTGCCGCCGCGCAGAATGATGTGGCAATCTTCGTTGCCGGAAGTGGATGAAATGGCGCTTTTGCCCTCTTTCGTCACCGATAAAAAATGATGCGGCTGAGAAGCCGCACGCACGGCGTCGGCGGCGATTTTAACATTGCCGTCGGTGCCATTTTTGAATCCGACCGGACACGACAAGCCCGACGCCAATTCGCGATGACCTTGGCTTTCGGTGGTGCGCGCCCCAATCGCCCCCCAAGAAATTAAATCGGCGTAATACTGCGGTGAAATGACATCCAAATATTCCGTGCCGCAGGGAACGCCGAGGCGATTTATTTCCAGCAGAATGCCGCGCGCAAGAGCAAGCCCTTCATTAATTTCAAACGAGTCGTCCAGATGAGGATCGTTAATAAGACCTTTCCAGCCGACCGTCGTGCGCGGCTTTTCAAAATACACGCGCATGACGACAAGCAAATCGCGCGCTGTTTTTTCCGCTTGCGCGCGCAGCCGCTCGGCGTATTCCAGCGCGGCGTCGCGGTCGTGAATGGAGCACGGTCCGACAATCGCCAGCAGCCGCGAATCCGCGCCGCTTAGAATCCGATGCACCGCTTCGCGCGCGCGATGGACTGTCGCCGCCACCGGCGCCGCCGGCATTCGGCTGATGAGCGACCGCGGCGCGACGAGTTCTTTCGTCGCAATAATGCGGAGGTCGTCAATTTTGACGGCGCTGTCGGACTCAATGGGCGGCATTTGGAAAACTGCTAATTTTGCAGCACTTCGCTCATTAACGCAATAGGGCGCGGAATGCCGCCCACCAATTGATAAGAGGATTCCAATTGCGTAGCAGAGGATTTTGGTTTAGATTCTCATTGTTAATTTCCGATGTGCAACGGGAGGAATTACCATGCTCTCTGATTCGCAAATTGCGGCTTTCCGCAAACAGGGCTACTTAATCGTGGAAAATGTCCTCGATTCACAAACGCTCGCCGCCGTGCGGGACGAATACGACGCGCTCCTCAGCCGCCTCATCGCCCGCTACCACGCCGCCGGACGGATTGATTCGCCGCGCCAAAACGGCGATTTTGATTCGCGGTTTTCGGATTTGATTTGCGCCGTCCCCGACGCCTATTCGCATTTGGATATTTCGCTGCCGCTGGCCGACAATCTGTCGGCTCTCGCCGACCAATGGCGCGAGATTCTCGGCGACGACGAAAACGCCGGCATTCACGCCGGGCCGGCGGTGTTTGGGATTTTGTCGCATCCGCGCGTTTTGGACATCGCCGAATCCCTTCTCGGCGGCGAAATACTGTGCAACCCGACGCAGCATGCCCGCATCAAGCCGCCGCAGCATTTGCTGCCGCCGGCCGCCGTCGGCGACGCCAATGTGTCGCGCACGCTGTGGCATCAGGACGAGGCCGTGCTGCACGAATCGGCCCGCGATTCCGATGTGCTGACGGTGTGGGCCGCCATCACTCACGCCGACGAAAAAAACGGCTGCATGCAGTGCGTCGCCGGCAGTCATAAAGACAAAGGCGGCGGCGATTTAGGCTTGGCACTGCATTGTCCGGGGCGTGAATTGCTCGGCGAAATTTACATCCCGGATGCGGTCATTCCGCGCGAGCGGGTAGTTTCGCTGCAAGTCGGAGCGGGCGGGATCGTCTTGCTGAATCGCCGCACCGTGCATGGGGCGGGGGCGAATCGGTCGGGCAAATTGCGCTGGAGTTTTGATCTGCGCTATCAGCGGATGGGCGAATTGACGGGGCGGGATTTTTTCCCGTCGTTTGTCGCCAGAAGCCGCGCGAATCCGGCCGCCGAATTGCACGACGCGGCATTGTATCGGCAGAATTGGCTTGACGCCCGCGACGGAATTATCGGCGGCGAAGTCGAAGCGGTATTTAATACCCGCTGGAATAAAAATGCGACCGCGCCGCTGTGCGCCTAAATCACGATGGAAATCACCGAAGCGAAAGAAATTGTCAAACTGCTGGCGGACGGAATCAACCCGGAAACGGGAGAGATTTTTCCGGACGACAGCCCCTATCAAAACCCGAAAATTATTCGGGCTTTGTTCGCCGCCCTCCGCACGATGGAATACGAAGAGCGGCGGTCACAGCGACGCGGGAATTTGCCGGAAAATGCGGGCAAGCCGTGGGATAAAACAGAGGACGATTCGCTTTCCCAAAAATTTGACGCGGGCGTTGACATTGCCAGCATTGCGCGGGAGCATAAGCGCACTCAAGGCGCAATTAAATCGCGGCTTGTCCATTTGGGCAAGATGGCCGCACCCGATTGGGCGGCATCCCACAACCGAAATCAACCCGGAGGAAACCCATGACCGAAACGGTGAGTTTTACCGCAATGAAAAACGGCGCCCGCGCCGACTACGAATTATTAGAGCGGCTGGAAGCGGAATACGCCCGCACATTGTCCGACCGTCTGCTGGCGGCTTTGGGCGAATTGGCGCATTCGCTGTCCGGCTATCGCGTGAGCCGATTGGAGCATTCGCTGCAGTCGGCGACGCGGGCGCATCGGGCGGGCGAATCGGAGGAAATGGTCGTTGCCGCTTTGCTGCACGATATCGGCGATATGCTCGCGCCCTATTCGCACAGCGAAATGGCGGCGGCGGTTTTGCGTCCGTATGTCTCAAAAAAAACCCACTGGATTGTCAAGACGCACGGCGTTTTTCAAATGATTTACTACGCGCACCATGTCGGCGGCGACCCCGACGCGCGCGAGGAATTTCGCGGCCATCAATGGTTTGACGACGCCGCCAAATTCTGCGAAGAATACGACCAGAATTGCTTTGATCCGGAATACGAATCCCTGCCGCTTTCCTTTTTTGAGCCGATGCTGCGGCGCATTTTTTCGCGCGAACCTTTTGGAAATCACGCCCAATGAAGCCGCTTGTATTAAATTCGACGGACGCGCCCGGCAAAAGCGGGTCGTCGTATCCCGCCGCCATTGCCGCTGGTGAAAAATGCCGCGCGCGATTTAAGCGTCCGCTGGGCGATGCTTTCGGCTTGACTCAATTCGGCGTCAATCGGACGACTCTCGCTCCGGGCGTTTGGTCGACCGTCCGCCACTGGCACACCGCCGAAGATGAATTCGTCGTCGTTTTGGAAGGCGAATTAATTCTGGTGACGGACGGCGGCGAATCGGCAATGCGCGCAGGCGATTGCATCGGATTCAAAGCCGGAATCGCCGACGGTCACCGCTTGGAAAATCGCTCGGAAAAAGATGCGGTTTATTTGGAAATCGGCTCGCGTCGGCAAGACGACATCACGCATTATTCCGACGAAGATTTGCTCGCCGCCAACCACAAAGACGGCAGCCCGAATTTCACCCGCCGAGACGGCTCGCCGATAAAATAATGTCCGCCGCGAATCAAATTAATGCCGATGCGGTCGCCGCTTTGCCGCCGCCGATTCCGCCTTGTCAAATTTTGCGCGGACGATTTATTTCGCTGCTGCCGCTTGCCGACGGCGGCGAATTTTTCGGCGAGTTATACGGCCGGTCGCACGGCGATTCTTCGCGCGAATCGGTTTGGGATTTTATGCCCTACGGACCTTTCGGCGATGCTTCCGCCATGCGCGATTCTTATCGGCAAATGGGCGAGGGCGGCGACCCTCAGTTTTACATCGTCCGCCATCAAAGCGACGATGCGTCCGCCGGAATTGTCAGTTATCTGCGAATCGCCCCCGCCGCCTACACGATTGAAATCGGCCACATCTGGCACGCTCCCGACCGACAGCGAGGACGGGCCAACACCGAAGCCGCTTTTTTGCTGATGGAAAACGCCTTCGCTTTGGGCTATCGGCGGGTGGAATGGAAATGCAACGCCCTTAATTTTCACTCTCGGCGGGCGGCGTTGCGATTGGGATTTTCGTTTGAAGGCGTCTTTCGGCGGCATTGTGTTTTCAAGGGGAAAAACCGAGATTCGGCGTGGTTTTCCATTTTGGATTCCGATTGGCCGTCGGTGCGAAAAAACTTTTTGGAATGGCTGGATTCTCCTCTCGGCGAATTTTCGCTGGCGGAAAAAAATCGTCCATCAATTGAATGGTCGCTGCCGATGCACGAAATGTGGACGCCGAAAACAATATAATGACTCGCCCTGATTCCAAGAATCAAATTGCCGAAATGATTCGCAAACGCGATTCCGTTTATTTGCGTTTCGGCGACGGCCGCCCCGCCGTTTTTCATTATCTTTGGCTGCGCGATAATTGCAAAGCGAATTTGCATCCGCAAACGCACGAGCGGATATTTGATTTGCTTTCGGTCGCGGAAAATATCTCCCCGAAAAAAGCCGCCGCCGAAAGCGGCGAATTGCGAATTGAATGGAAAGACGGGCATCTTTCCCGCTTTTCCGGCGAGTGGCTGCGGGCGAATTCCTACGACGACGAATCCTTAAAAGAGCGGCGGCCGACTCCGATTCTGTGGGACGCCAAAACATCTCTTCGCCGATTTTCGCGCGACGCCATTTTGAAGGACAAGGCAAGCCGCTTAAAATGGCTGCGAACATTGCGCGACTGCGGCATTGCCATTATTGACGGAATGCCGAATCGCAGCGGCGAAGCCAAGCGAATCGCCCTGCTGATTTCGCATTTGCGGCGGACGAATTTCGGCGAAGAGTTTAATGTCATCTCCATGCCGAATCCCAATAATGTCGCTTATACGGCGGTGGAATTGCTGCCGCACACGGATTTGCCGAATCGCGAAATGCCGCCGGGCATTCAGTTTCTGCATTGCATCGCCAACGAATCGGCGGGCGGCGAATCGATTTTTACGGACGGCTTTGCCGTCGCCGAATCAATTCGCCAAAGCGATTCGGCGGCGTTTGAATTGCTTTGCCGCATTCCGATTCCTTTTCGCTTTCACGACGGCGAGTGGGATATTCGCCGGCGGTCGCCGACGATAACCTTGGACGACATCGGCGGCTATCAGGAAATTCGCCATCATCTTGCCTTGACCTCGCCTTTGGATTCGCCGCCTTCTGTTTTGCGAAAGGTGTATGCCGCCCTGCGAAAATTTTCGGCGTTAACGCGGGATGCGCAATTTGCGATTTCGCATCGCCTGCAAAAAGGCGAGATGATTGCGTTTCACAACCGCCGAATTCTGCACGGACGCAAAGCGTTTAATCCGTCGGCCGGCCGCCGCCGTCTGCAGGGATGCTATGTTGATTGGGATGAATTAAACAGCCGCATTCGCGTGCTGGAGCGGGCGCAAAATTCGGCGTTATAATGCTGCGGATTATTCTGCGGACGAATTGCGAATTACAATGTCACGCTTGACTCCTTTGACAAGGCGCTTTTTTTCCCGCTGCGGGAAAATAAATTTCATCCGATGACCAAGCAAAAGCAAGATCCCGTTATCAGGGAATTTTCGCGGCTGGCGGAAAAATATGATGAAAAATGGCGGTTCTATATCAGCGCCACTGCGCATCAAACCATCGCGCGGCTCAAATTAACGCCCGCCGATTTTCTGTTGGATGTCGGCTGCGGCACCGGCGGATTGCTTCGCCGTCTTTGCGAAAATCATCCCGCCGCTCAATTGTGCGGCGTGGATCCGGCGCGGCCGATGCTGGCGGTCGCCCGCCGAAAATTGCCGCCGTCGGTTTTTTTGTGCGAAGGATGGGCCGAGCAATTGCCGTTTGCGGCGGGGCAATTTGATGCCGTCGTTTCGTGCAATATGTTTCATTATATTCGTCGTCCGGCCGAGGCGCTGCGCGAAATGCGGCGGGTTTTGCGTCCGGGGGGGCGGCTGGTCGTTACGGATTGGTGCGATGATTTTTTCGCCTGCCGAATTTGCGGATGGTATTTGCGAATGTTCGGCCGCGGGCATTTTAAGGTTTATCGCAAAAGAGAATTCGCGCGATTGCTGGAAGAATCCGGCTGCGCCGTCGGCGGGGTGGAATCCTACAAAATTAATTGGCTGTGGGGATTGATGACGGCGCAAGCGAAAAAAAGTTGACGGCGATTCAAAAAAGGCGCATTATCGTCCCGTAATTTTTCAAGAGGAAAATGTCATGAGCAATAACAAGGACTGCTGCGGCCCCGGCTACGCTTCGCCGATGGATGCGATTCGCGCCCCGCGCGAGCGGCTGATTTACACCGTCGCCCTTTATGTCGGCACCGGCATCGATAAGCCGGACTACCTGACGACCATAGACGCCGACCCCGAAAGCCCGACTTTCAGCCAAGTGATTCATCGCTTGGAAATGCCCGGCATCGGCGACGAATTGCACCATGTCGGCTGGAATGCCTGCTCGTCGTGCCACGGCGACGCCAGCAAAGAGCGGCGCTATTTAATTGTGCCGGGCGTGCGGACGGCCAACATTCACATCGTGGATTGCGCCGCCGACCCGCGCGCGCCCCGTTTGCACAAAGTAATTGACGGCGCGGAAATTAAGCGGAAAACGAATCTGTCCGCCCCGCACACGGTGCATTGCCTCGGCTCGGACATTATCATTTCCATGCTCGGCGACGCCAATGGCGAAGCCCCGGGCGGATTCCTTCTTCTCAACGAAAACTTTGAGATTGTCGGACGCTGGGAAAACGATATTTCGGCGATGAAATTCAACTACGATTTCTGGTATCAGCCACGCCACAATGTCATGGTGTCCAGCGAATGGGCCGCGCCGAATACTTTTATGCCGGGCTTTGATTTGGACGATGTCGGCAAGGGCAAATACGGCGACCAGATTCACTTTTGGGACTTCGCCAAAAAAAGCATCGTCAGGACGGAAAAACTCGGCGAGCAGGGAATGATTCCGCTGGAATTGAGATTCCAGCACAATCCCGATTCAACGCACGGATTCGTCGGGGCGACGCTGTCGTCCAATATATTTCACTGGCACAAAAACGGCGGCGGATGGGAAGTGGAGAAAGTCATTGATGTGCCTTCGGTGGACATCGCCGGCTGGCCGATTCCGGTGCCGAGTCTTATCACCGACATTCTGATTTCCATGGACGACCGCTTCCTGTATTTTTCCAATTGGCTTCAGGGCGATGTGCGGCAGTATGACATTTCCGACCCGTCTCATCCTAAATTGACCGGGCAGGTTTTTGTCGGCGGACTTCCCGGCGCCCCGAATCGCACGACGGAAATTAACGGGCATTCCGTAACCGGCGGGCCGCAGATGATTCAATTGTCGCTGGACGGCAAGCGGCTGTATGTCACCAATTCGCTGTTTTCCACTTGGGACAATCAGTTTTATCCCGATATGAAAGAAAAAGGCGGCTGCATGATGATGCTGGACTGCGACAACGACAAAGGCGGACTTTCGATCAATCCGAAATTTTTTGTTGATTTCGCCAAGGAGCCCAACGGTCCCGCCCGCTGCCACGAAATGCGCTATCCGGGCGGCGACTGCACTTCTGACATTTGGCTGTGAGCGAATGGCGATTCGCCGCATAACGATCAGGAATCGCGGCGGCAAAACATTGGAAGTTGATTCGGAAGAATCACTTCTGGACTCTTTGGAAGAGCAGGGCGTCACGCTTCCATACGGCTGCCGCTACGGAGGATGCATGACCTGCGCGGCAAAATTAATCGCGGGTGAAGTCGACCAAAGCGAAGGCGTCGCCTTGAAACCCGACCAAATCGCCGAGGGCTATGTTTTGTTGTGCATTGCGCGTCCTGAGGGCGACTGCATTTTTGATGTCGGCGTAGAAAGTCACGATTGCCTTTACCGCAACCCTTTCAAAAATCCGCGTTCAGCCGCAATTTGATTCGGCGGATTGCGCTACAATTTGCCGCCGATGAGCGAAATGGAAAAATCCCATGCGATAAAATCCCTCGCGCTGATTAAGCGGGGATGCGGCGAATGCATCGGCGAACAGGAACTTGCCGATAAAATTCGCAGCGGCAAAACGCTTCGCGTTAAAGTCGGCTTCGACCCCACCGCTCCCGACCTCCATTTAGGACACGCCGTCCTGCTTGCTAAAATGCGGCAATTCCAAGAACTCGGCCACACGGCAATTTTCCTTATCGGCGATTTTACCGCCATCATCGGCGACCCGTCCGGACAAAATGCCGCTCGCCCGCCGCTCTCCCAAACCGAAATTGAACACAACGCCAAAACTTACGATTCGCAGGTTTTCAAAATTCTCCTGCGGAAAAAAACGGAAGTGCGGCGGAATTCCGAGTGGATGGCAAAAATGTCCGCCGCTGATTTAATTCATCTTGCCGCACAGGAGACCGTCGCGCGAATGCTGGAACGCGATGATTTTCACTCGCGCTTTCGCAATCATACTTCCATTTCCATCCACGAATTTTTATATCCTTTGGTGCAGGGATACGATTCGGTTGCATTGAATGCGGATGTGGAATTAGGCGGCACGGACCAGAAGTTTAATCTTTTGGTGGGCCGGGAATTGCAGCGTCATTTTGGCCAGTCGCCGCAGAGTGTTTTGACGATGCCGCTGTTGGAGGGATTGGACGGTGTTCGCAAGATGTCAAAGTCGCTTGGGAATGCGATTGGGATTGATGAATCCGCCGGGGATATTTTCGGCAAGGTAATGTCGCTGTCGGATAGTTTGATGTGGCGTTATTTTGAATTGCTGTCGCTTAAATCCGCCGATGAAATTTCGGAATTGAAAAAGGAAGCGGAAGCGGGGAGGAATCCCAAAGAGATAAAAGCGATTCTGGCTTTGGAGTTATCGGGGAGGTTTGCGGGTGAAAAAGCGGCGGTGAAGGCGGCATTGAATTTTGAGTCGCAATTTTCTCGGCGGGAGGTTCCGGATGAGATTCCGCAATTTGAATTTGCCGATGAATTGCCGCTGGCGAATGCATTGAAGGAATCGGGATTGGCATCGTCTAATTCTGAAGCGCGAAGGAAAATAAAAGAAGGTGCGGTGAAAATTGACGGCGAAAAAATCATGGACGAAATGCATTCGCTTAAGAAAGGTGGGAATGTCGTCGCGCAATTGGGACGGAGAAAATTTGCGCGAATCGTCGTCAGGAATTAATGCCCGATAGTTTTGGAGAAGAGATTCATCACCGCCACGCCGGCGGCGATAAGGAGAATTCCGGCGACTGCCGGGGCGTCCAATTTTTGTCCGAAGATCAGCCAGCCAATCAGCGAAATTAAAATCACGCCGATTCCAGCCCAGATGGCGTAAGCGACGCCGACCGGTATCGTTCGCAGCGTCAGCGAAAGAAAATAAAAGGCAAAAGCGAATCCGACCGCCACAATCGCCGACGGCCAGAATTTAGTAAAGCCCTCACTTTGCTTCAAGGCGGAAGTGCCGATGACTTCCGAAATGACGGCAAGGATAAGAAACACCCAATTTTTCATTTCAGCATTTTACGCGATGCCGGGCGGGCGACAAATGCGCCGAATCCGGCGATTTTCGCTTGCTTCGGAGGTCGCCGCCATTCGGAAATGATAGCAGAAAAAATTGCGCCGCCCCCTTGAAATCAAAATCGCCGCCCCCAATTAACGGGATTCGGAAAGACAAATGAATCAGGATTCTTCCCCAAAATCCAACGGCGAAAACGCCGACGCCGATTTAGAATCGCGCGCGGAAATTGCCGCCCGTCGGCTGAAAGAGCGCGCGGAAAAAGAAGCGTCGCCGCCAAGCGGCAATGCGGATTCGGCGGCGGATTCGGAGTCGGCGGCAAATGCAAACGCCGACGGCGAATTAAAATCGCCGGAAGAAATTTCGCGTCTTTACGAAGAGGCGAAAAACAAACTCGCGGAATTGGAGGATAAATATCTGCGCGCCGCCGCCGAAGCGGAAAACGCCCGCAAACGCGCCGAAGCGGAAATTGCGCGGGCGATTAAATTTTCGATGGAATCGTTTGCGCGGTCGCTTTTGGAAGTGCGCGACTGCCTTGAAGCGGCGGTGGACAGCAAGGATGATTCGCGCGCTTTCGCCGACGGCGTTTCGCTGACGCTGAAGAAATTATGCGAGGCGATGGAGCGGCACAAAGTTTTGGAAATCAATCCGCCGAAGGGCGCGCCGTTTGATTCTGATTTTCATCACGCGATGAGCATTGCGGCTCCCGATGAAAAAGCCGCGCCGGATTCCATCGCCAAAGTTTTAGTGAAGGGATATACGCTGTTTGAGCGGGTGATTCGTCCGGCGGGAGTGGTCGTCGCCAAGGAAAGCCCCTCGCCGAATGCGGAGAAAAGCGGCGATTGATTTTTGCGATTCGCGCCCTTAATTAAAGGATGCGAAAAAGCATTACAACCGGAAAAAGCAAGATGGGAAAAGTTATCGGCATTGATTTGGGGACGACCAATTCCTGCGTCGCCGTTGTGGAAAACAAATCGCCCAAGGTGATTGAAAACGCCGAAGGCGCGCGCACCACGCCGTCCATTGTCGCCTACACCGACGACGGGCAGACGCTGGTCGGCGCGCCCGCCAAGCGGCAGGCGGTGACGAATCCGCAGAATACGCTGTTCGCCGTCAAGCGTTTAATCGGCCGCCGCTTTGACGACGCCGAAACCGAAAAGGAGCGCAACCTCGCACCCTTCAAAATTGTCCGCGCCGACAACAGCGACGCTTGGGTGGAAGTGCGCGGGGAAAAAATCGCCCCGCCGGAAGTGTCGGCGAAAGTCCTCCACAAAATGAAAAAGACCGCCGAAGATTATTTGGGCGAAACGGTCAGCGAAGCCGTCATCACCGTGCCCGCCTATTTTAACGATTCGCAGCGGCAGGCGACAAAGGACGCCGGACGAATCGCCGGCTTGGAAGTCAAGCGCATCATCAACGAGCCGACGGCGGCGGCGCTCGCTTTCGGTTTGGACAAGGAAAAGGTTGACCGCAAAATTGCGGTTTATGATTTGGGGGGGGGGACCTTTGACATTTCCATTATTGAAATCGCCGCCGTGGAAGGCGATACGCAGTTTGAAGTTTTGTCCACCAACGGCGACACTTTTTTGGGCGGGGAGGATTTTGATCAGGCGACGATTGATTATCTCATCGCCGAATTCCAAAAAGAGTCGGGGGTGAATTTAAAGAATGACATCCTCGCTTTGCAGCGGCTGAAGGAAGCCGCCGAAAAAGCCAAGATTGAATTGTCGGCGGCGACGCAGACCGAAATTAATCTGCCCTACATTACCGCCGACGCCAGCGGGCCGAAGCATTTGGTTACAAAATTAACCCGCGCCAAATTTGAAAGTTTGGTGGAAAATTTAATAGAGCGCACCGTCGTCCCCTGCCGCACGGCGATGAAAGACGCCAAGGTGACTCAGGAGGACATCAAAGATGTAATTATGGTCGGCGGCATGACTCGCATGCCGAGAGTGCAGGAAAAGGTGCGCGAAATTTTTGGCGCCGAGCCGCGCAAGGATGTTAATCCGGACGAAGCGGTCGCCGTCGGAGCGGCGGTGCAGGGCGCCGTTCTGCAGGGTGAAGTTAAGGATGTTTTGCTTTTGGATGTCACCCCCCTTTCTCTCGGCATTGAAACCGAAGGGGGGGTGATGACTCGCCTCATTAATAAAAACACCACGATTCCGACTAAGGCGACTCAGGTTTTTTCCACCGCATCCGACAGTCAAACGGCGGTGACCGTCCATGTTCTGCAGGGCGAGCGCGACATCGCAGGCGGCAACAAATCGCTGGGGCAATTCAATTTGGACGACATTCCCCCCGCTCCGCGCGGAATGCCGCAAATTGAAGTGACCTTTGATTTGGACGCCAACAGCATTCTGCATGTATCGGCGCAGGACAAGCGCACCGGACGCAAAAGCCACATTACCATTCGCGGACATTCCGGACTCTCCGAAGAGGAAATTGAACGGATGAAAAAAGACGCCGAAGTCCACGCCGAAGAGGATAAAAAAGCGGTGGAAATTGTTCAGGCGCGCAATCAATGCGAAGCGCTGTCGCATTCGGTGCGCCGCAATTTGAAAGAGCACGGCGGCGGACTGGAGAATTCCGTCCGCAAGGAAATTGAAGCCGCGCTCGCCGCCGCCGACGAAGCATGCAAAACCGACAACTTGGAATCCATCCGCGAAAAAAACGATGCGCTGATTAAAGCCGCGCAGCCGCTTTCGGAAAAAATTTACAAGCAGCAGTCGGAAACCGCGTCGGCGGATTCATCGCAGGGGGGGGGGGGGGATGCTAAACCCAACGGCGGCGGCGCATCCCAAAACAATAGCGACGACGATGTGGTGGACGCCGACTTTGACGACAGCGGCGGCAAGGATAAAAAATAGCGTCGGCAAAAATTCATTGCGCGTCTCTGCAAGGAGGCGCGCAATTTTTATTTAACAAACAAGCGAGTTTATAAAAAAACCCTTTTTTTACGATTGGCGATTTTATTAATCAAATTCCTTTTATTATCTTTATTATCGCCGCCGCCGCAAAAACGATTCAATAGATTCTCCGGTCAAAATTTTTGCGAAGGTTTTTTATGGCAAACAAACGCGATTATTATGAAGTTCTCGGCGTAGACCGCAAGGCCGGCGCGGAAGACATCAAGCGCGCTTATCGTCGGCTGGCGATGAAGCATCATCCCGACCGCAACCTCGGCGACGAATCCGCCGAGGCGAAATTCAAGGAAGTGCAGGAGGCCTACGCCGTCATCAGTGATTCCGACCGCCGCGCCGCTTACGACAAATTCGGACATGCCGGCCCTTTCGGCGGCGGCGAATCGTCTTTCGGACGCGGCGGACAATTTCAAGGCGCCGACTTCGGCGATTTTTTTGAGGATGTTTTCAGCGATATTTTCGGCGGCGGACGCACTCGCGCAGGCGGCAGAAGAGCAGCCAAACGCGGGCGCGACCGCGAATTATCGCTGGAAATTCCGCTGGAAGAAGCGGCGGCGGGAACGATAAAACGCATTCGCATCCCCGGCGAATCGGCGTGCGAAAAATGCGCCGGCAGCGGGGCGAGGCACGGTTCATCGGTAAAAACCTGCGCGACTTGCGGCGGGGCTGGGCGTGTGCAATCGCGTCGCGGCTCTTTCATCGTCCAGCAAACTTGTCCGCACTGCCGGGGCGAGGGCGAATTCCGCGATCCCTGCCCGGCTTGCGGCGGGGCTGGGCGAATTAAAAAAGCGCGCACGCTGTCGATAAAAATTCCCGCCGGCATTGACGACGGCGAAGTTATTCGTTTGTCCGGCGAGGGCGATTCCGGCGACCCCGGCGCGGGCGCGGGCGATTTGTATATTCGGGTGCGCCTTGCCCCGCATCATTTTTTTGCGCGCGACGGCGACAATCTGCATTGCGAAGCGCCGCTTTCCATCGTCACCGCCGCTTTGGGCGGCGAAATCACCGTGCCGACTTTAAGCGGATCCAGCGTTTTGCGGATTCCGGCGGAAACGCAAAGCGGCCGTATTTTTCGCCTGCGCGGAAAGGGAATTAAGGGAATTCGCAGCGCGGCGGCGGGCGATTTATTGTGCCGCGTGACAGTGGAGACGCCGGTTAAACTCAGCGACAAGCAGCGCGATTTACTGCGTCAATTCGGCGAAAGTTTAACCGATGGACAGCATAATCCGCGCACTAAATCGTGGCTGGACAAAGTCCGCGAATTGTTTTCGGATTGAAGCAAATCTTCGCACTGATGCTTGGCATCGGCACGAGGGATTTTGTAGGGCGGATAGAGCGTTAGCGAAATCCGCCGAATCAAATTAGAATGAATCGGCGGGTATCGCTTTGCGGCTTGTTGCCGCTTCGCTCCACCCGCCCTACGGCGACTGGGGCTACTCGACCGAATGCGCCTCAAGGAACATCGCTTTTTCCAAAGCGGTGAAGAAATTCTGATACGGCTTGGGGTCCTCCACAGCAGTTAATTCGTACTGCGCATTCGCCCGCACCAGCAATTGCGTCTCGCCTCTGGGACGGACGCTGATTGTTAGCCGCAATTGATAGCCGTCCACTTTCGTGCCGCTGACCGAGCCCAAGACATAATCCGCCTTGTCGATGACAAAGCCGAGATCCTGCAGAGTGGCGATAACCACCCGCAGGGTTTTTTCCTTGTCCGTCGTGTCAAACGCGCGCGTTTGGAAACTGCGCAATTGCACTTGGCTTTCGCCTGCGGCAAGCACCTGGGATTTTGATGATGCTCCACACCCCGACAAGAAAGCGAGGGAAAGGAACATCAGCACGGCGGCGACCGTGCAATTTATCGCCGATTTTGTTTTGTTCATATTTGTTGTGCCTCCAAAAACACGGCTTTCGACAATTTGTCGAAGAATTCCTGATAAATCTCGGCATCGTATATGCCTTCCTGTCGGCTAATTTCCCCCTCCGTATCCCAGACGATTCGCTGGAATGTTATCCGCACCAAATGGTTTTCATCGCTGCCGTAGGAAGCGGATGACGGACGGACAACCAATGACACTCGGATTTTTTGCTCCTTGTCGATGGGCGTGGAAGTCCTGAATATAATGGCGATTGCCACCGCCGCCGCCACTTGTCCGGTCTCTACGGCATCCCGCCGTTTGGAGGCGACAAGCACGCCAAGGTCGGTTTCGCTCTCGTCGAGATTGAAGCCCAAGTCCTGCAGCACACCGTTGCAGGCGGACAGCAAATCAGCCGAGCCGATTCCGTCAAATTTTCGCGTCTGCAATTGCTTGCGCTCCAGCGAAACCGCGTTTAACTTTAACGCATCCGGCGGAATAGATGGGGCGCAACCCTGCAGGGCGAGGACAGCCAAAGCGAGCGCAATTGCGCGGGAAATCCAGATTGTTTTCATCACGCTAAAACCTCGAGGTGTGGTAGGAAAAATCGCGGACTTTCCCCGATTCGTCAAATTTAATGATGACGGTGAAAGTTCGCTGCGAAGTGGATGCAGCTCCCGATGAAATCGAGCCGCCCGCCAAAGCCCCGCCGACCGGACCAAATACCAATCCTGCAATTCCACCGGAACTACTGGATTGCACATTTTCCGTGCTGATTTTGTCGTAGATCCAAACTTCGTGGCGATTTTCGTCCGTCGAGACGATGTTCGGGGAGCCCAGGGCTTCAATCACCTCGGCACCGCTCATTCCGATTTTGACTTCCCTCTGCACGGTGCCGGCGGTGACGCGCTTCGCTGTGTCGTCGCGCACCTCGCCCAGATGATGGGAAGCGGCGCAACCGGACAGAAGCACCGTTAAAAGCACGGCGGCGACCGCCAAGCGGCTTCGCAGGAAAAAATTAAATTTCACGGTCACTCCTTTTCAGCGGTGAAGATGCCCAATTAAATCAGAGTTTTCTATCTATGTCAATTTTATTTTATAAAAAAAGTTAATTATATTTACTATGGATGATTTTTCGGGGCGAATCCGCAAAGCGAGAATCGCGGCGAATGCGACGCAGCAGCAGGTCGCCGCCGACGAGCGCGAATGGCTTGCGCTTTATCGCGCCCTGCCGAAAAATAGAAGGCGCGCTTTGCTTAAATCCATGTCGGTTTTTCTGCGGGCGGACGACATTCCGCCCAACAGCGAAACCGAATCAATTCCGCCGGATTAGCGAATTCCGACAATTCGCCGATAGATTTGCGGGTCGGTTGCGCCTTCGGTGCCGATAAGCAATATGCGGCTTGTGCGATTCAATTTCAAATCGCAAAATAAATTCGGACGGCGCATCGCCGCCAGCAGAATGATATGACCGGCGACGGCGCATTCGCCCGCCGTCAGGGGCGAATCGCCGAACATTCCCGATGCCGCAAGGCGCATCGCCGGAGCGACTAATGCATCCGGCACGGCGACAAAATCGTCCGCGCCCGGACGGACAATTTCCCACGCCGGCCGAGAAATTTCGCCGCACGACAAGCCCGCCATCATTGTTTCTTTTTTGATTTTGACCGCCGTCGGCTGTCCGTTTTTAGCGCTTTGAAAAAGGCAGTCGGCGCGGTTGGATTCGGCGATGATAAATCGCGGACGCGAATATTTGGCGCTCCAAAATTCGGCGATGAGTCCCGCCGCCAATCCGCCGACTCCGCCGGGGACGATAATATGCGTGGGCGATTTCGGCAGTTGCCTGCGCGATTCGGCGGCAATCACGCCGTAGCCCGCCATTACGCGGCGGGTTGTAATGTCGTCTTTTTTCGGCGAAGTGTCGGCGACTAAAATCCATCCTTTGTTTTTTGCGTCGGCGGCGGCTTGTCGGGCGGATTCGTCGTAATCGCCTTTAATGCGGACGACTTTCGCCCCTAATTTTTCCAGCGCATTTTTTCGTCCTTCGCTGACTTTTTGGTGAATGTAAATTATGCATCGGCAGCCGAATCTTTTCGCCCCCCAAGCGACGGAGCGTCCGTGATTGCCGTCGGTCGCCGTTGCGACGGTGACGGCGGCGGCGCGTTTGCCTAATCGTCCAAGCCGCACGGAAGACGGCGCCAGCGAAAATTTTTCCGCCAAGGCGCACTGCACCGCAAATGCTCCGCCGAGTGCCTTGAAACTGCCGAGACCGAATCGCGCGCTTTCGTCCTTGTAATAAACGGCGGCGACTCCGCAGGCGGATGCGAATCCGTCCAGCGAAATTAATGGAGTCGGATTGTAATTCGGCCAGCGCGAAATTTCGCGGACGGCGTCGCCGCGCAAGGCCGAATCTAAAATTTTATCCGACGACGACGGGCATCGCCGACGGGCGGCGGGATTGCGAAAATGCGCGACGGCTGCGCTTTGGAAAAGCGAAGAAATTCGGCGCGTCATTGCGGCGGCAATTCCCGCTCCACGAGGCGAGTCCAATAGTTTGCGCCGTCGGCGAGGATGGCGTCGTTGAAGTCAAATCGCGGGCTGTGCAGCGGGGCGGATTCTTCGCCGTTGCCGATAAAAATAAAGCAGCCGGGTTTTTCGTTGAGCATTCTGCCGAAATCTTCCGAAAACATCATTCGCGGGCAATCGCCGTCCACATTATTTTTTCCGGCGATTTCGCAGGCGGCGGCGAATGCCGACTGCGTTTCCGCATCGCTGTTTGCCGTCACTTCAAAGCGATGCTCGTATTCAAATTCGGCGAGGGAGACGCGATGCGCCTCGCAAATTCCGCGCGCAATTCTTTCCAGCGAATCGCGGATATCACGGCGGCTTTTCGTGTCGTAGGAGCGCGCGTCGCCGCGCAATTCCACTCGGCTTGGAATGACATTCTGCGCGCCGTCGGTTTGGAAATTCGTCACTGAAACGACTCCGCCCAAAGCGGGATTGACGACGCGCGAAACGACCGTCTGCAATGCGCCGACAATTTCCGCCCCGGCGACCAGCGAATCCGCGCATAAATGCGGCTGGGCGGCATGTCCGCCGCCGCCTTCAACGACGATGCGAAAATGATCCTCGCACGCCATTATCGGCCCGGCGCGCATTGCGAATTTGCCAACGGCGAGCGACGGTAAATTATGCATTCCGAATACGCGGTCGACGGGAAAATGACGGAAGAGTCCGTCGTCAATCATCGCTTTCGCGCCGAAGCCGTTTTCTTCGTCGGGCTGAAAAATGAAGACCGCCGCGCCGTCAAATTTTCCGATTTTCGCCAGTCGGCACGCCGCCCCCAGCAGCATTGCGGAATGGCCGTCGTGTCCGCAGGCGTGCATTTTTCCCGCGATTGCCGAACGATGGCGAAAGCCGCCGGCTTCGGCGATGGGCAGGGCGTCCAATTCCGCGCGAAGTCCGACGGCTCTTTTGCCGCTTCCGCGCCGCAGAATTCCGACGACGCCGACATCGGCGATGCGCTTGGTTTTTGCGCCGCACTGCCGCAGAATTTTTTCAACAACGGAGGCGGTGCGCTTGACGGCGAATCCAATTTCCGGATGCCGATGAAAATCCCGCCGCCACGCAGTCATTTGTTTTTGCAGCGACGCATTCGGTCGCTGCTGTGCTGTCCGCATTGCCTTATTTCTCCATTGAAGGGGTTATTTTAATTTGGCGGCGATTCTTTCCAGCGTTTCGGAAGAGCCGTAGTGAATGACCAGCCGTCCCGCCTGTTTTCCGCGCGGCTTAATTTCAACGCGCGCGCCCAATCGCCGCGAAAGCGAATCCGCCATGCGCGCCGCATCGGCGTCAATCACCGCCGCCCGCGGACGCTTGGAATCGCCCTGCCGAATTTTTTTCACCAGCGATTCCGTCTGCCGCACGGTGAGTCCGCTCGCCGCCACTTGGCGGGCCGCCGCCGCCTGCGCGGTCGTCGGCAAAGCCAGCAATGCGCGGGCGTGCCCCATTTCAATTTTTCCTTCGCCGAGCAAGTCCTGCGCGGCGGGAGCCAATTCCAAAAGACGCAGAAGATTGCTGACCGTCGGCCTTGCGCATCCCAGCACCGCCGCCGCTTTTTCGTGCGACAGATGAAATTCGGCGATAAGCCGCGCAATTCCCCGCGCCTGCTCAATGGCGGAAAGATCTTCGCGCTGCAGATTTTCAACGAGGGCGCAGCACAGGGCTTCGCGGTCGGACATTTCGCGCACGATCGCCGGCACTGAATTGAGTCCGGCGCGCTCGGCGGCCTGCCATCGCCGCTCGCCGGCGACAATCTCAAAGCCGCCGCCGTCCTTTTTCGGACGCACCACCAGCGGCTGGATGATGCCGCGGCTTTTAATGGATTCGGCGAGAGAATCCAGCGACGCCGAATCAAACCGACGGCGCGGCTGGAATGCGCCCGGCGCAATCGCCGCTATCGGCAGATTCTGCGGAGCAGCGGGCGATGCCGCCGTCGCCATCGTTCCGCCGCCCAGAAGGGCGTCCAGACCGCGCCCGAGTCCGCGTTTTTTCATTGCCGCCGCTCCAAGAATTCCGCCGTCAATTCGCTGTATCCGCGCGCGCCTCTGGACGACGGATCGTAGGACAGCACCGGCATTCCATGGCTGGGGGCTTCGGCGACGCGAATGTTGCGCGGAATCGCCGTGCGATACAATTTATCGCCGAAATGCCGCGCCAATTCGCCGGAAATTTCGCGCGCCATCACGCTGCGGGAATCAAACATTGTGCGCACGACGCCGGTAATTCGCAGCGACGGATTCAGCCCCTCCCGCAGGCGCGATAAATTAGCGGCGAGGTCGGAGAGTCCTTCCAGCGCAAAAAATTCGCACTGCATCGGAATTAAAACGCTGTCGGCGGCGGCGAGGGCGTTGACCGTCAGCACGCCCAAAGCGGGCGGGCAATCGATGAAAATAAAATCGTCGCCGCCGTCTTTGAGGGCGGATGCCAGCCGCATTTGCCAGTTGTCGTCGCCGGGCAATTCAATTTCCGCGCCCGCTAATTCGGCGTTGGACGGAATAATGTCAAAGCCGCCGGATTCGCTTTTGCGGCGGGTTTGGGCGACTCCGGCTTCGCCCAGCAAAAGCGAATAGGCGCCGCCGCCGGAATCGCGCTTATCCAGTCCGGCGCTGGTGGTGGCGTTGCCCTGCGGATCCAAATCCACCAGCAGCACGCGGCGTCCGCGGCCGGCGAGTCCGGCGGACAGATTCACCGCCGTCGTCGTTTTGCCGGTGCCGCCTTTTTGATTAATCACGGCGATAATTTCGCTCATGGAATTTCCAGCCGCACTAAGTATCGCGACGGATTGCTGTCAAGCGGAAAAACGCCCGCATTCGCCGATGGAAATTCACGCGCGAATTCGGCGCATTCCGCCTGCGGGTTGCGCGATTTCAAAGCCAGTAAAATCTGCGGCGGCGAAAATAAATGACGGGTCATCTTTGCCAAATCGCGCAGAGTCCCCGTCGCCCGCGAAACAATCGCCGAAAATGAAAACGGCGGACGCCATTTTTCCGCCCGCGATTCCACCACGCGGACATTGGAAAGCGAAAGCGAATCGGCGGTCTGCCGCAAAAAAGCGGCGCGCTTGAGGCGGCTTTCCACCAGAAAAATTTCGCAGTCCGGCCGTGCCGCCGCCAGCGGAATGCCGGGCAGCCCCGCCCCGCTGCCGATGTCGGCGATGCGTCCGCATTCGCGCGGCAGCGACGGCAAAAGCAAAAGCGAATCCAGTAAATGCCGCGCAATCATTTCCCGAATATCCCGAATCGCCGTCAAATTGTGGACGCGATTCCACCGCGCCATCGCGCGCAAATAGCGGGCGAGAATTCCGCAGGCGGCGTCCGGCAAATTCGGGGCGGCGCGGCGAATCGCATCGGCGAGGGCGGCTTCATCCATCGCAAAAAACCGCCCCCCGCTTTTTCAAATGCACCTGCAAAAGCGCGACCGCCGCCGGAGTCACTCCGGCGATTCGCCCCGCCTGCCGAATGGTCTTCGGCTTGTGCAGATTCAACTTTTCGCGCGCCTCCGCCGAAAGTCCGGCGACTCCGCCGTAATTCATTTCGTCCGGAATGACGAGCGATTCCAGACGCTTTTGCCTTTGCATTTCGTCCGCCTGCCGCGCGATGTAGCCTTCGTATTTAATTTGCGCTTCCAATTCGCGGGCGTCGCGCGGAGTCAAAATCGCATTCGCCGAATCAATTTGCGCCAGCGATTCATAATGCGATTCCGGCCGTCGCAGCCATTCGGCGAAAGTGGCGTTGCCGTCGCCGCTTAATTTATCGGCGAAAATTCCCAGCCGAGTCCCCCGCAATCGCTCGGATTCTCGGACGATGGATTCTTTCCGTTCGCAGAATTTCCGCCAGCGAATGTCATCGACGATTCCCAAATTGCGCCCGATTTCGGTGAGGCGCAAATCGGCGTTATCTTCGCGCAATTGCAGGCGAAATTCGGCGCGGCTGGTAAACATACGATACGGTTCAGTGACGCCCTGCGTGGTCAAATCGTCAATCAAAACGCCGATATAGGCGTCGCCGCGAGTCGGCAGAAAAGGCGATTCGTCCCGCGCGAATCGGGCGGCATTAATTCCGGCGACAAGTCCTTGGGCGGCGGCTTCTTCGTAGCCGGTTGTGCCGTTGATTTGTCCGGCGAAAAACAAGCCGCCGACGGCGCGCGTTTCCAGCGACGGCAGCAGGGCGCGGGGATCAAAAAAATCGTATTCAATCGCGTAGCCGGGACGCGTAATGTGGGCGTTTTCCAATCCGCGAATGGAATTCACCATCGCCGTTTGCGCGTCCAGCGGCAGTCCGGTGGAAATTCCGTTTGGATAGACCTCGCTGGAATTCAGCCCTTCCGGCTCAATAAAAATCTGATGCGAATCGCGGTCGGCGAAGCGCGTTACTTTATCTTCAATGGACGGGCAGTAGCGCGGGCCGACGCCGCCAATCGCCCCCGAAAACATCGGCGATTGATTTCGCCGGTCGCGCACAATTTGATGCGTCCGCGAATTCGTCCGCGCAATGTGGCAGGCGACTTGCCGCAGCGGCGGGGCGGATTCCGCCAGAAAAGAAAACAGCGGCGGCGGCGAATCGCCGGGCTGCTTTTCCATCGCCGAAAAATCTATCGTCCGACCGTCAAGTCGGGGCGGCGTGCCGGTTTTAAGCCGTCCGGCGGGCAGATTAAATTCACGCAATTGGGCGGACAGAGTTGTGCAGGCGGAATCGCCCGCCCGTCCGCCGGATGACCGCGAATCGCCGATATGAATCACCCCGCCGAGAAAAGTGCCGGTCGTCACCACAATCGCCGACGCAAAAAAATCCGCGCCCGAATTCGTTTTTATGCCGATGGCTTTTCCGTTTTTCATCAGCAGTCCGTCGGCGGTTTGCTGGAAGAGAAAAAGTCCGGTTTGCGATTCCAATTGTCGGCGGATAAACGCGCGGTAATGGGCGCGGTCGGCTTGTGCGCGAGTCGCCTGCACCGCCGCTCCTTTGCGGGCGTTGAGGCGGCGGAATTGAATTCCGCCGGCGTCGGCGGCTTCGCCCATTGCGCCGCCGAGTGCGTCAATTTCCCTAACCAAATGACCTTTGCCGATTCCGCCGATGGCGGGATTGCACGACATCTGCCCCAGCGTTTCAATGCTTTGCGTCAGCAGCAGCGTGCGCGCTCCGATTCGGGCGGACGCGAGTGCGGCTTCGGTGCCGGCGTGTCCGCCGCCGATGATAATCACATCAAATTGCCGCTCGCGCATCATTAAATTCGCCGCCGATTTTTTCTGTCGCCGGACTGCGGATTTTACAATATCGCCCGCTTCTTTGCGCGGAATGAATTCCGCATGCGGTTTGCAAAAATCAAAGCCGCATTTCGCCGACCTCATCAGTTGACAAACCAAAGGCGGAAAGTTATAATATCTTGGCAATGGAAATTACGCGGACATATAAATTTCCGCTGGTGCCGCGCGTTAGGGAGCGTCGTCGGCTGGCGCAAACGGCGGGGGCTTGCCGATGGTTTCGCAATCAATTAATCGCCGACAATCAAAGCCGATTCGACGCGGGCGAAAAATACGACCCCGATCGATTGGAGCAATTGCGTTTGGAATATCGCCGTGAAATTGATTGGGTGCGGCAAGCCCCGGCGACGGCGATGCAGCAAGTTCGCCGCGCACTCAATTCGGATTTCGCGCAGGCGTTTAAGAAAACGCGCGGGATGCCGACATTTTCCGCGAAAGGAATTTCGCCGGATTACTTTCGCATTGACGGCTATCATTACGGAATTAATAACAATCGCATTCGCTTGCCGAATATCGGCTGGGTGCGAATGCGAATGCATCTTCCTTTGCCGGAAGGAAAGCAGGGGACGGTCACCGTCACTCGCGACGGCGACCGCTGGTTTGTCTGCATTCCGTTCACCTTTGAAAAGGATGCCCCCGCGAATCATCCCGGCGAATCTATCGGTTTGGATGTCGGCATTGCCAAGACCGTCGCCGCCAGCGACGGCGCGATTTATCAATTGAATGAGCATTTTGCCGACGACAATCGCAGGCGATTGGAAGCCCGCCGCAGGCGTTATCAGCGGCGAATGGCGCGCAAATTAAACTGCGCCCTGCGCGCCGCCGGATGGGACGGCAAATCGGAAACGCGAAAAACGGCGATGGCGAATCTCGGCAAGCAATGCAAGGCGGAAAAAAAGCCCAAGCGGAGTCGCCGCTACGAAATTATGCGGTTGCGGACGGCGAAGGCATCGCGCAAAATTCGCAATTGCCGCCATAACGCGCTGCATCACATCAGCAAAGCCGTCGCCGTCAGGCACGGCGTTATTTTTATGGAGAACTTAAAACTCCAAAATATGACGAAGTCGGCGAAAGGCGACGCCGAAAATCCGGGCAAAAATGTCCGCGCCAAAGCCGGACTTAATCGCGAAATGCTTGCCGCCGGTCTCGGCGGTTTGCGCGTAATGATTGCCTACAAAGTAGAAGAACGCGGCGGGAAAATTGAACCCGTCGATCCCAAGAACACCAGCCGGACTTGTCCCAAATGCGGGATGGTCGCGGCGGAAAACCGCAGGCGCGAGGCGTTTAAGTGCGTCGCTTGCGGCTATGAAGCCGACGCGGATATTAACGCGGCGGTGAACATTTTGGAGCGAGGATTAAGCTCATCTGCGCGCGGAGGCGGCGGGGTTACCCGGCCTGTGAAGCGCGAATCATCCCTACAATCCGTCGCTTAGAGACGGTCGGGTTTCGGGCAACCGAGATTCCGAGGGTGAACAATCCTGCGGTCATGTGTTGCAGACGCTGTCCGCTGTTTCGGGCAACCGAGATTCCGAGGGTGAACAATCCGAAAGTTTATACTTTGCAGGACAAAATCGGCTAGTTTCGGTCAACCGAGATTCCGAGGGCGGACAATCCTGCGCCATAATGTGGTCGTCCTTAAAAACAGTTTGGGCGCTCCCCAATTCCTTTTTGCCCTTTACTGAACCGGGGCTCAAGATAATTTTGTCTCCCCGTAGATTCTTGTCTTGACTTGACTTGCTGTTTCAAATCGGTTATAATTTATCTTCCAACACGGAGTACTAACATGAAAAAACTTTTTCTTTTGAAAATCACCCTTGTGGCAATGACCTCATTGGTGGTTAACGCTTTCGCCGAGGATTCGGCAACTGATAAGCGTACCTACCGCCTCATCTGCGATTCCAGATTGGCCGGATCCCTCGATGAACAGGTGACGCAAATGCGCGAAATGGGCTGGCGTCTCTACGGAGATCCGGCTATCTCATGCGCCAGAGGCTGCAAATATTGCCAAGCGGTGATAAAATAGCATTGGTTGGTGGGTTACTCGCCAACATGCTTTTTCGGCGGGGCGGGGATTATCCCCGCCCTGCGCTTTGCGTTTTTTCTTCTTGCCAAATTGAATTGATGAGATTGCGGGCGATGCCATAGTCCAAGCGGCGGCGGAAGATTCCATCTTTCCGCAAGCCCTTAAACGGAGTTAGAAAAACATCGCGGGTTTTTTTGCGGAATTGATTTAAGGATTCATTCAAGGCGGCGACGGCGGAAGTTACATCGCCGACATTCGCGCGAATCCGCGTGATGGAACGCGAAGTCGGGCCGATTTTATATCCCGCCAATTCGCCGCCTTTGCAAAAGCGAATGGAAGCCGTCCGCGTATTATCAATCGCAATCAATCCCAAGTTTCCCGATGGATCATTGAACACGACGCGGCGATTAGTTTGGGGATTCGGCAGATGATTTTCCAGCGTCTGCAAATCGCCGATGATTTCATTTTCCAAATATATTTTCGTCCGCTTGGCGGCGGGCGAAAACAAGGCGATGCAGACCGGATTTTCGGTGTCATTAAATAAATTCCGCCGCGATAAAATCACCGCATTTAAGCGCGCGCGAAAAAGTCCGGCGGTGAGAAAACTCGCCGGAATAATCGCCGCGACAAACTTGGCATTCGCCAAGCACAAGGACAGGCAATGCTTGTAAAGGTCGTCGTAATTGGTTTGCGGAAAAGCGAGTCCCCGCCGCGTCGCCGAATTGCGCGCCAGCCACGGCGGATTCGTAACGACGGCATCAAATCCTTTGGGAAAATCGCGCAGCGTATCGCGGCGACTCACTTTGGCATCGGCGGGATGCAAATCAAAGGAGGAAAATCGGCGGCATAATCCAATTTCGCCAAGCATCCGAATTAAATTGTTGTTGCCGGCGAAGGGCTCAAGAATTTCGCGCGACGGCAACTCGGCGGCTTTCGCCCATCGACAAAAAGGCGCAAGGCGAAAAGGATTCTGCGCCGTGTAATAAACGCCGTTCTGCCGCTTGCCGTCGGCGGATTCCGTCGAGATTCCATTGCCCCAAAAATGCATTGCTTTTTCCATTGATTGGCGAATGCAGGGATTATAGCAAAATTTCGCGCGCCAGCGAAGGGCCGCGATAAATCAATCCCGTGTATATTTGCACCAGCGACGCCCCCTCTAAGAATCGCATGCGTGCGTCTTCCGCCGACATTACGCCGCCGACTCCGATAATGGGGAATTCCTTCGGCAAGGCCAATCGCAGTTTTCGCATCGCATGCATTGCTTTTTCTTTAAGCGGTTCGCCGCTGAGTCCGCCTTTTTCATTGATGCTTTTAAATTGCCAAGGCCGGTCGGTTGTTGTGTTGACGGCGATGACGGCGTCGCCGCCGCAATCGGCGACGGCGCGGGCGAATTCGGCGATTGCATTATCATCCAAATCCGGCGACATTTTCACCGCCAGCGGAATGCGCTTTTTATTTTTCGCCAATTCATCGCGGCGGGCGGCGAGTTCATTTAATAATTGGCGAAGTTGATTCGCCTTTTGCAATTCGCGCAGTCCTTCGGTGTTGGGCGAAGAAATGTTTATCGCAAAATAATCGGCGAATGGATGCAGTTTGTCAATGCAGAAAAGGTAATCGTCAATTGTTTGATGAGAGGGAGTCGCCGCATTTTTGCCGATGCTGATTCCCAAGATGCCGCTGTATTTTTTTTGCCGACGAAGATTATCGGCGACCTTGTCCGCGCCGACGCTTGGAAATCCAAGCCGATTAATTAATGCGCGCGATTCCGGCAGGCGAAAGATTCGCGGACGCGCATTGCCCGCCTGCGGCTGCGGCGTGACAGTGCCGACTTCAATAAAGCCGAATCCGAGCGCGCCTAAGGCATTGATGAATTCGCCGTCCTTATCCATTCCGGCGGCGAGGCCGAGGGGATTGGGAAAGTTCAATCCCATTGCATTTGTCGGCGAATAAAAAGGAGATGAGGTTAAGTCGGCGCGAATTAATCCCGCCGATGCCGCCGCTTTTAATCCGAGCAAAGCCGCGCGATGCGACATTTCCGGCGGCAGCAGGCGCAAAGCCGCAAGCGTCGCCGACATCATTCTGCAGGAGTGGGGGGGGGGAGTGGGGGGGGGGTATGCTTTTCAATGACAGCTAAAATTGACTTTATTAAAGACGCCAGCGGAATGGCGAAGAACACTCCCCAAATTCCCCATAATCCGCCGAAGAAAAGAATCGCCGCAAAAAGTCCGACGGGATGAATTTTAACGACTTCGGAAAATAAAAGCGGCACGATAATCTGTCCGTCAATCGCCTGAATGACAAAGTAATAAGCGGCGACATATCCAAAATCGGGAGTGAAGCCGAATTGAAAATACGCCACCAGCAGAACCGGAATAGTTACCGCGACCGCGCCGACATATGGAATTATCACCGAAAGCCCCACCAGCACGGCCAGCACAAAGGCGTAGTTTAATCCGAAGAATAAAAAGCCGATCCACGAGGCGAAGCCAACGACCGCCGCTTCAATTAATTTTCCGCGAATGTAGGAGCCGACCTGTTCGTCCATGCTTTCGTAGAGTTCGGCGAGCACTTTTCTTTTCGGCAGAAAGCGGGCGAGCCAATTGAATATCGCCTCCTTGTCTTTGAGCATAAAGAAAATAAGAAAAGGAATTAATACAAGATAAACCCCCAGCGAAACCACGCCGGCGACATTCGGCAGCGTGCTTTCCAAGATTGATTGTCCGACGGCGACGGCGGCGCGATTAATGTTGTCCAGCATTGTGGTTTTATCAATGGCGAATTCCGAAGGCAATTGATTGTTCGCCCAGCCGACGAATGATTCCAGCGCTTCGGCGGTGCGCGGCAATTGCTCGGCGAGCGCCTTTAATTGCGCGAAAAAATAAGGCAATCCCAAAAGCACGGCGAGCAGAAAAAGCAGCACGGCGACAAGCAGCATCAGCGAAATGCCGAGCAGTCGCGGCATTCCCAATCGCGCGAGCCGCTGCACGGCGACTTCAATTAAATAAGCGAGCAGAATCGCCACGCAAAACGGCGCGAGAAAAGACACCATCATCCACACCGCCAAGGCCAGCAGCGGCAGCGTAAATAAGAGCGCGCTTAATTCGCGGTCTTCCAGCCACGCGGATGCTTTGCGTTTAATTTCCTTCAGCATTTTGCGGACGGAAAAAAGCCGCCAAGAATATCCGCATCCAATTGCCAGCGGCCTTTGCAGTCGGGCGCATTAAGCGCGCCGCCAAGCCGCCGCATAAATTGCCCCCTCGACATTTCGCGCGCGCCCAGCGAAGCAAGATGACGGCTCGGCACTTGGCAATCCAGCAGGGAGAATCCGCAACGGACAAGATGACGGCATAAAATCGCAAGCGCAATTTTGGAGGCATTGCGACGACGGGAAAACATTGATTCGCCAAAAAAGCATCCGCCGAGCGCGATGCCGAAAACGCCGCCGATTAATTTTCCGTCCTGCCGAATTTCAATGGAATGCGCGTCGCCGTCGTCAAATAATTCTTGGTAGGCGCGTTTCATGTCGGCGTTGAGCCAAGTTTTTTCGCGCGCATCGGCGCAGGCGTGGACAACGGCGGAAAAATCGCCGTCGGCGCGGACGATGAATTGGCCGGGCGATTTTAATTCGGCGGCGGCGGCTTTTCGCAATTCTTTTTTGAGCGAGTGCGAAGCGTGAAATTCTTCCGGCAGCATCGCCATTCGCGGCTGCGGATGCCACCACAGAATTGGGTCGCCGTCGTTGAACCAAGGAAAGAGCCCGCGCGCGTAGGCGGCGCGCATGGTCTTCGGCGACAAATCGCCGCCGACGGCGAACAGTCCGTTAAAATACGAAGCCGCGCCATCCGCCAAAGGAAAAGCGCAAGATCCGGGAGGAAGCCAAGCCGCCATTTCCGCCGCATTCTATCACAGGTATATTATAATTGCGCGATGAAAAAAAGCGGCGTCAGCGGCGGCAAATCCGCGCCGATTTTAATGGCGGCGGTGTCGTCGCGCGCGCTGTTTGATTTGGAGGAGGAAAATCGCGTCTTTGAAGAAAACGGCCCGGCGGCGTATCGCCTGTTTCAGCAGAAGCGGCTGGACAAGCCGGCGTCGGCGGGAGTCGCGTTTCCGCTGGTGAAAAAATTACTCGCCTTAAACAGCGAAGATTCGCAGCGCGTGGAAGTGATGGTGCTGTCGCGCAATGATCCGGTCACCGGACTTCGGGTTTTTCGCTCGGTTGCCGAGCATTCCTTGCCGATTAATTGCGGGGCGTTTACGCGGGGCGCGTCGCCTTTTAAGTATCTGCGATCTTTGGGCGCGCATTTGTTTTTGTCGGCGCATTCGGACGATGTTAAAAATGCCATCGCCGACGGAGTCGCCGCCGCGCAGGTTTATGACAAGCCGGCGGAGCGCGAAATTGACGATGCGGAATTGCGAATCGCCTTTGACGGCGACGCGGTTTTATTCGGCGACGAATCCGAGCGCGTCCATCAAACGCGCGGACTCAAAGCATTTGTGGAGCAGGAAAAAGAAATGGCCAAAGACCCCCTTTCGCCCGGACCATTCAAGCCGTTTTTAGACGCGCTTCATCAATTGCAGAATTCATTGCCGAATGATTTTCCAATGAAGATTCGCACCGCATTAATTACCGCGCGCGGCGCGCCCGCCCACGAGCGGCCTATTCGCACATTAATGAAATGGGGAGTGGAAGTGGACGAGGCGTTTTTTCTGCACGGACGCCCCAAGGAGGAAATTGTCGCGCAATTCAATCCCGATTTTTTCTTTGACGACCAGACCAAATACTGCGCGCCCGCCGCCGCCAAATCGCCGACCGGCCATGTTAATTACGGCGTCGTCAATGAATAGCGCGATGCGCTTGCTGCTGCTCGGCGGCGGCCACAGTCATGCGCTTGCGCTGCTTCGGCTGGCCGACTCCCCCCCCCCTCCCCTGCGAATTACTTTGATGTCGCCCTCCGAATTGACTCCCTATTCGGGAATGCTGCCGGGATGGATTGCCGGACACTACCGCCGCGGCGAATGCTTTATTAACCTTGCCGCTCTCGCCGGGCGTCTGGGAATTGATTTTGTGCAGGCCGCCGCTTCGCATGTGGACGCCGATTCTCGCCTTGTGAAAACCGAATGCGGCGCGCGAATCGGATATGATGTTTTATCCATTAATACCGGCGCGATTCCGTCGCCGCCTTTTGCTTCGTCGGGGGGGGGGGGGAGGGATGCGATGACGGTAAAGCCGATTGACGACTTTATTCGCTGGCTTTCATGGCTGGAAGATTATCGCGGCGGAAAGATGAATTTAGTTGTCGTCGGAGGCGGCGCGAGCGGCGTGGAAACCGCATTGGCGGCGGATTTTCGCCTGCGCCGCCGCTTTGGAAAAAGACCCCGCGAATTTTCCATTGCCGTAGCGGAAGCGGGCGATGCGATTCTGCCGCAGCATCCCCCCCCCGCGCGGCGGCGAGTCGGCGATATTCTGCGCGCGCGAAAAATTGAAGTTATGTGCGGCGAGCGCGCGGAATCTTTTTTTAATAAGGAACTTGTTTTTGCAGGCGGAAGGCGAATCGCCGCCGACAAGGTTGTTTTCGCCACGCCCGCCGAATCGCCCAAGTGGACGCAAACAAGCGGACTGCAATTGGATTCGCGCGGCTTTGTTTTAGTTAATAGATATTTGCAGAGCGTATCGCATGCGGAAGTATTTGCCTGCGGCGACATTGCATCGCATTCTTATTGTCCGCTGCCGAAGTCGGGCGTTTTCGCCGTGCGGCAGGGGTTTCCGCTGGCGCGGAATTTGCTTGCGCTTGCCGCCAATCGCCCGCTTATTGAATGGATGAATTCGCCGCGCGCGCTTTCTATTATCAGCATTGGAGAAAAATCCGCGGTCGCCAGCCGCGGCGGATTGGTCGCTTCCGGCCGCTGGGTTTGGCGATGGAAGGATTTTTTGGACCGCCGATTTATGAATAAATTTTCGCAGGGGGGGGGTATCTTTTCTTTGCCGTTGTTTTTCGGAAGGAAATCATTGTGAATGCGCGCGCGCATCTTTGGCGTTTGTTCGGGTATTTTCGCCCTTACTGGCCGGCGCTGATTTTTGCCGTCGCCGCGCATTCGCTGTTTGGAATTACCGAGCCGCTTCTGCTTAAATTAATACAGGGCGAATTTGACGCCGCCGAAGTCGGCTCTCGCGGCATTTCGTCGTGGCTGCCTTTGTGGCTGATACTTTTATTTTTCGCGCGCGGCGGGCTTTCTTTCGCCGCCACTTATCTGATCGGATGGGCGAGCGAAAATTTCAACCGCACGATGCGGGCGGAAATGACCGCGCATATTATGCGACTGCCTTTGGAATATCATCTCGGCGAATCGTCCGGCGTTCTTTTGTCACGCGTGATGAATCATTTGGATGCATTGCGGTCGGTCGTCACTTCCGCCTTGTCGGCCATTCTGCAGAACGGCGCAAAAATTCTCGGCTATGTTGCGCTTTTATTTTGGGCGGATTGGCGTCTGGCGATTTGCGTTTTGATTTTCGCCCCGCCGATTGCTTTGGTCGCGCGTTATTTTCATCGGCGATTCGGCCGCGTCGCCCGGCGGGCGAATGTGGAAACCGCCGAAATTACCGGGCATCTCAGCGAAATTATTCGCGCGAGTCCGGTGATAAAAGCGTTCGGCGGCGAAGAATCCGAAATGCACCGCTTTGTCGGCCGTCTTTCCAAATTGCGCGGCTGGAATTTGCGCGCCGCCGTCGCCCGCGGATTGCAGCCGGCGGTCGTTCAATTAATCGCCGCCTTGGGATTTTCCCTCGCCTTGGGAGTCGGAATCTTTCTGCATAATCGCGCGGAAATTACGCTCGGCGAATTAGTGATATTCGTCGGTGCGATGGTTCTGCTGCCGCCCGCTTTGCGCCGACTCGCCGCCGCCGGCCCGATGGTCGCGCAGGGACTCGCCGCCGCCGAGCGAATCTTTGAATTGCTGGATTACGCCCCGGAAAAAGACGACGGCGTCGCCGTTATCGCCCGCGCAAAAGGCGGCATTGAATTCCAAAATGTATCTTTCGCCTATCCCGGCGCGGACAGGAATGCGGCGAATGAAGTCAATTTGAAAATAAACGCCGGCGAAACCTTGGCATTCGCCGGTCCTTCGGGCGGCGGAAAAACGACTCTGCTGTCTTTGCTTCTGCGTTTTTATTCGCCGCAATGCGGGCGAATTCTGTTGGACGGGCGCGATATCGCCGAAGTCACTCTCGGCAGTTTGCGCGCGCAATTTGCTTTGGTGTCGCAGGAAATTGCATTGTTTAATGATACGGCGATGCGCAATATTTCCTATCCGGATTCTTCGCCCGATTCCGTCCGCGCGCGGCAGGCGGCGGCGCGCGCGCAGGCATTGGATTTTATTAACGCCCTGCCCAAGGGAATGGAAACGGAAATCGGAGAAGGAGGGGCTTCGCTTTCCGGCGGACAGCGGCAGCGGCTTGCACTCGCGCGGGCGTTTTACAAGGACGCGCCCATTCTTCTGCTGGACGAGCCGACATCGGCTTTGGATTCGCGAACCGAAGCGGCAGTGCGCGACGGCATGGCCGCCCTATCCCAAAATCGCACGGTGATTATCATCGCGCATCGTCTTTCCACTATTGAGCGCGCCGATAAAATTGCCGTGATGGAGGGAGGGAGGATAATTGCCGTCGGCAAGCATTCCGGCCTTATTTCCGAATGCCCCCTTTACGCCGAATTTTATCGCGATCAAGCGATGCGCGAAAAAGAAGAGGAGAGGGAAGATTAGGGGCGCAGAGCATCGGCACGAGGAAAATGATAAAATAAGCGATGAATCGTCAAAATCAGTTAAAAAACGCCCTCAGTCCTTACCTGTTGCAGCACGCCGACAATCCCGTGCATTGGCGGGAATGGAATGAATCCGCCATTGCCCTCGCGCATGCGGAAGATAAGCCGATTCTGCTTTCCGTCGGCTACGCCGCCTGCCATTGGTGCCATGTGATGGCGCACGAATCCTTTGAGGATGAATCCACCGCCGCAATGATGAACGCCAATTTCATCTGCATTAAAGTCGACCGCGAAGAGCGCCCCGACCTTGACCGTATTTATCAAACGGCGCATTACCTTCTGACTCGCCGGGGGGGGGGGTGGCCGCTGACGATGTTTCTCTCCCCCGACGGAAAGCCCTTTTTCGGCGGCACTTATTTTCCCAATGCCGCAAGAGGGGGGATGATTGACTTCCAAACTTTGCTCGCTAGGGTCGCCGAAGCATGGAAAAAAAACCGCGCCGCCATTGACGAGCAGAATAATCTGCTGATGCAGGCGATGACTCGCCTTGATGATTCTTCCGCCGCCGAATCCATTAATGATGATTCTTTAATCAAATCCGCCGCTTCGCAATTCAAGCAATTGCTTGACCGCGAGGGGGGGGGACTGGGCGGCGCGCCGAAATTTCCGCATCCGGTTGAATTGGAATTCTGCCTTATGCGCGGCGCGCTTGACGATGATTCCGAACTTGCGAATGTCGCTTTAATATCGCTGGAAAAAATGGGGAGGGGGGGGGTATTTGATCAAGTCGGCGGCGGCTTCTATCGCTACAGTGTTGATGCGCGATGGGAAATTCCGCACTTTGAAAAGATGCTTTATGATAACGCCCTTTTGCTGCCGCTTGCCGCCGACGCTTTTCGCTTCGCCGCTCGTCCGCGCGACGCCGAAGTCGCCCGTCAAACGGCGGAATGGATAATGCGCGAAATGCAGGACAAGGAGGGGGGGGGGTATTATTCTTCTTTGGATGCCGACTCCGAAGGCGAAGAAGGAAAGTTTTATGTGTGGGCGGAAAATCAAATTCGCGCCTTGCTGTCGGACGAAGAATTCGCCGCCATTGCGCGTCATTTTGGATTTTCGCGCGGCGCGAATTTTGAAGGGCGCATTCATCTGGCGCGCCGCGAAAGCATCGCCGACACCGCAGGCGCGCTTGAAATTTCGGAATCCCAATGTCATCAATTAATTGATAATGCGCGCCGCCGCTTATTTAATGCGCGCGAATCGCGCTTGCGTCCGGGCTTGGACGATAAGATTCTGTCATCGTGGAATGCCTTGATGATTCGCGGAATGTCGCGCGCCGGACGGGCACTGGATGAATCGGAATGGATTGATTCTGCGGAAAAGGCGATGAATTTTATTCGCCGCGAAATGATGCGCGATAGCCGTCTTCTTGCCGTATGGCGTCGCGGAGAATCGGGGGGGGGGGGGTATTTGGACGACTATGCTTTTCTTTTGGATGCCGCCTTGGAATTATTGTCGGCGCGATTTTCGCAAGGTCTGCTTTCCTTTGCAATTGAACTCGCCGATTCGCTTTTGGCGCATTTTGAAGACAAGGCGCGCGGCGGATTTTATTTTACCGCCGACGACCACGAGCAATTAATTCGCCGTCCTAAGCCGTTTGATGATAATGCGACTCCGTCGGGCAACGGCGTCGCCGCTCGCGGATTGCAGCGGCTTGGGTGGCTTGTCGGCGAATCGCGCTATTTGGAATCGGCGGCGAAATGCTTGCGCGCATTCGGCGGCGAAATGTCGTCGCATCCGTCGGGGGCTTCGTCTTTGCTGGGCGCGCTGGGCGAAATGATGTCGCCGCCGCATTTGATTCTGCTGTCGGGCGATGCGGAAAAGCGTCGAGTTTGGCAGTCGCAATTGGAAGGGGAATACGCGCCGAATCGCTTAATTTTTTCTTTGCCCGAATCGCGCGAGGGCTTGCCGGAATCGCTGATAAAGCCGCCGCCGGCGGGGTCGGCGATTGCGGCTTATATTTGCGACGGATTCGCTTGCCGTCCGCCCATCTCCATTTTCGCCGACCTGCAAGCGGCGTTGGAAATTGGGGATAAAATAGCGGGATGACATCGGCGGCGAAATTCCCTCAAATTTCTTGATGTCGGGGAGCGGGTCCGCTAAAATAGAAAAATGCGATTCCATGAAAATGACGAAGCGGCGATTTACTGCGGCGATGCCGTGAAAGTTTTGCCGTCCCTGCCCGCCGAGTGCGCGGATCTTATCGTTACTTCGCCGCCCTACGCCGACCGCCGCAAGCACACTTACGGTGGCGTTTCGCCGGACCGCTATGTGGAATGGTTTCTGCCAATCGCGGCTGAATTGCGGCGCGTGCTGAAGCCGTCCGGCACTTTCATCCTCAACATCAAGGAGAAGGCCGAAAACGGCGAGCGCCATATTTATGTTCTTGAATTAATTATGGCGCTTCGCCGTCAGGGCTGGCTGTGGACGGAGGAATTCGTCTGGCATAAAAAAAATTCCTACCCCGGCAAGTGGCCGAATCGGTTTCGCGATTCGTGGGAGCGCGTTCTGCAATTCAACAAAGATCGCCGCTTCAAAATGTTTCAGGAGGCGGTGATGGTGCCGGTCGGCGATTGGGGTAATGTCCGCTTAAAACATCTCTGCGCGAATGACAAAGTGCGCACTATTCCGGGAACGGGAAGCGGGCTCGGCCGCAATCTTTCGCATTGGGTCGGGCGCGGAAAAGTTTATCCGAGCAATGTTTTGCATTTGGCCGCCGAATGCGGCAATCGCGGTCACAGTGCGGTTTTTCCCGAGTCGCTGCCGGAGTGGTTTATCAAATTGTTCACCGAAGAAGGCGATGCCGTTTTGGATCCGTTTATGGGTTCCGGCACTACGATTCGGGTCGCCCGCCGCATGAATCGGCGCGCTATCGGAATTGACATCGTAAGCGATTACTTTGAAAAAGTGCGGGGCGAAATGACTTCTGCTATTCCCCGCACTCGTCCCGCAAAGCGGCGGAAGGCGGCATGAAACCGGTGGCGCGCAAAGATATTATCGGCTTTGTGGAGCACAATATCGGGCGCTTTCACGAGCAGCGATTGGAAAGCGTGCGAAGGCTTGACCTTAAGAAAATTCTCAAAAATCGCAATCCTTATCTTGCCAAGGCGAAGAATACCGAGAACGCCCATGACTTCGTTAAGGGCGTTGTCGACGCTTATCTCGCCTTGCAGGAAGTGACGATGTTCGGCTATTTTCTTGAGGAGTTGGCCATTTTCGCCTGTCAGAAAGCGTATTGCGGACGCAAGTCGGCGAGCGAGGGAATGGATTTGGAATTTGAGAAGGACGATGTGTATTACATTGTTTCCGTCAAATCCAGTCCGAATTGGGGGAATGCCGATGCGGTTAAAAAACTGCGCGAGAATTTCAAAACCATAAAGCGACGGTTGCGCGCGAATCCGGATGTCCGCCATGTCATAGCGATTAACGGCTGCTGTACCGGCAAAAGCGGCAAGAAATACGACAAGGGGGATTATCTGAAAATCTGCGGTCAGGCGTTCTGGACTTTTATTTCCGGCGATCCGGATTTGTATGCCGACATTGTGGAACCTGTCGGCTATCGGGCGAAAGAGCGCAATGAAATATTTAAGAAGGAATGCGACTTGCTTGTCAATCGGGCGACAAAATCCTTCATGAGTCAATTCTGCCTTAAGGATGGCAGCATTGATTGGCAAAAACTTGTCCGTCATAACGCGCAGGACGATTTGCGAATTTAGGCAAAGAAAAAATGAATGCGACTTCATCAGTCATCAGCAAAGATGCCGCTTGTCCGCATTGTGGAAGCGATGTGTTCGTCGTCATTTCGGCGAAAAAGGAGGCGGCGAAATTCCGGCGCGAGGGTAATCTTATGAAAAGGGAATCCGTCTATTTTATGGACGGCTGGTTTGAATCGGCCATGTGCGAGCAATGCGGCGGGGAAGTTGACATCGAGACATTGCTTGAAGTGTCGGAAGATAAATGACCAAGCGCGCGCGGGTGATTATTTTGGGCTCCGGGCCGGCCGGATGCACAGCGGCGATCTATGCATCGCGCGCGAATCTTCAGCCGCTGCTCATCACCGGATTGGAATCCGGCGGTCAACTTATGACCACCACCGATGTGGATAACTGGCCCGCCGACGCCGACGGCGTCCAAGGCCCGCAATTGATGGAGCGATTCTTAAAGCACGCCGCCCGCTTCGGCGGAGAAATTATCAGCGATGAAATCATCGCCGCCGACCTTTCCTCATCTCCTTTCTTTCTTAAAGGAGAGGGGGGGGGGGAGTATGCCGCCGATGCATTGATTATCGCCGCCGGCGCGCGCGCAAAATATCTTGGATTGCCCTCCGAAAAAAAATATCTCGGACGCGGCGTTTCCGCCTGCGCGACCTGCGACGGCTTCTTTCATCGCGGCAAGCCGGTTGCTGTTGTCGGCGGCGGCAATACGGCGGCGGAAGAAACGCTTTATCTTTCCGGCATTGCCGCGTCGACGACATTAATTCATCGGCGCGATTCTTTGCGGGCGGAAGCGGCGCTCGCCGACCGCGTAATGGAAAGAGTCCGAAGCGGAAAAGTCGGCATTCTTTTTTCTCATATCGTTGAAGAAATTAAAGGCGATGAAGGCGGCGTCACTTCCGTTCTCGCGCGCAATTTGAAAACGGATGAGATAAGGGAAATTCCCGCGCATGGGTTTTTTGTCGCGGTCGGACACATTCCCAACACCGCTATTTTTAACGGACAATTAGAAATGGGGGGGGGGTATATTATGACTCGCGCGGGGCGGAATGGATTCGCGACGGCGACAAATAAAGCGGGCGTTTTCGCCGCCGGCGATGTTCAGGACAGCGTTTATCGCCAAGCCGTTACCGCCGCCGCCAGCGGATGCATGGCGGCTTTGGACGCCCAAAGATACTTGGAAGAATCGGGGGGATAAAAAATGCCCTGCCAAGATATTTCCCATTGGGAAAAAAACGGCATTTTTCGCCGCGACGGAATTGATTCGCGCCGAATGCGCCTCTTAAAAAGAGGCGATTTTCCGATTGACGATGAATTGGATTTGCACGGATTCACCGTAGAAGAAGCGGAAAAAAAACTCGCCGCTTTTTTGCATTGCGCGCTTGCCAATGAACTGCGCCATGTGGAAATCATTTTCGGACGCGGCTACCGTTCGCCGGGGGGCGTCGGAATTTTGGGCCCGCATGCGCGAATGTGGCTGGCGAATTCGCCGGGCGTTTTGGCGTTTGCGCCGGTGCGGGGGAATCTCGGCAGCGTCGCCGTTTTGCTGAGACGGAATCGGCAGGCGGATCTTTGATATAATCTCCGCATCTTGGCGAATGCGCGATGCGATGCAAAAATGCAGGTGAGAATTCTTTATTTCGCGTCGTTGCGCGAAGCGGTCGGCACCGGCGAAGAATCGGCGGAATTGCCCGGCGATGCGGCGACGCCGAATCAAGTGCGCGATTTTTTACGCCGCCGCGGCGGGGCTTGGGAATTGGCTTTTGATTCCGACCGCGCCATCGCCTGCGCGATTGACCGCGAATCCGCCGATTGGAATGCGTCCATCGCCGACGGCGCGGAAATCGCTTTTTTTCCTCCCGTCACCGGCGGCTGAAATGCCGACGGATGAAAAATCATCGGCGCGAGTCCAGCGCGAATCGTTTAATGTCGGCGAAGAAATTGCGCGCTTGACGGAAGGGGGGGGGGGGGCGGTCGCATCGTTTGTCGGCGTGGTGCGCGGCGGCGAAGTGCGCGAAATGGAGTTGGAGCATTATCCCGAAATGACCGCGCGCGCATTGGAAAATATCATCGCCGAATCGCGCCGCCGCTGGCCGATTATTGACGCGCTATTAATTCATCGCTTCGGCAAATTGCGCCCCGGCGAATCGATTGTTTTGGTCGCCGTTTCCGCCGCGCATCGGGCGGAAGCGTTTTCCGCGTGCGAATTCATTGTGGATTATTTGAAGACGCGCGCGCCGTTTTGGAAAAAGGAATTCACCGCCGACGGCTCCCGCTGGGTGCGCCCGCGCGAAGACGATTTCCGCGCCGCCGCCAAATGGAAAAAATAAATGTGCTTTATTTTTCCTGCAGCAATTTTGCCTTGTCGGTGTTTTCCCAAGTGAAGTCCGAATTCTTTCTGCCGAAATGGCCGTAGGCGGCGGTTCGCTGATAGATTGGATTCCATAAATTCAACTCCCGAATAATCCCGCGCGGAGTCAAATCAAATGTCCGTCGCACTCGCAGCGCAATTTCGTCGTCGTCGTCAATTGTTCCAGTGCCGTAAGTGAAGACGCTGAAACTCACCGGCTCGGCGACACCAATCGCATATGCCACCTGCACCAAGCATTTGTCGGCGAGTCCCGCCGCTACGACGCATTTCGCCACTTGCCGCATTGCATATGCGGCGGAGCGGTCGACTTTGGTGGGGTCTTTTCCGGAGAATGCACCGCCGCCGTGCGGAGCAGCCCCGCCGTAGGTATCAACGATGATTTTTCTGCCGGTGAGTCCGCAGTCGGCTTTAGGCCCGCCTTTGACAAAAATGCCGGTGGGATTGATATGAAAAACCGCATCTTTGGCGAGAATATCTTCGCCGATAGTTGGTTTGATAATTTCTTCAATGATGGCTTCGCGGATGCGGGAATCGTTATTAACCACGGCCTTGCCGTCAATCTCGGCGGAATGTTGCGTAGATAAAACCACCGACTGCACTGCTGTCGGCTTGCCGTTTTCGTAGCGGACGCTAACCTGCGATTTGGCGTCCGGTCGCAGCCATGGAAGTTGCCCGGATTTCCTTAATTCGGCGTGGCGAATCATTAGACGATGCGCCAAGTCAATCGGCATTGGCATCAGCGATTCTGTTTCTCGGCAGGCGTAGCCGAACATCATTCCTTGGTCGCCCGCTCCCAATTCATCTTTTTCGCCTTTTTCGTCGACTCCTTGTGCGATGTCGGGCGATTGCGGGCCGATGGCGGACATGACGGCACAAGTATCGCAGTGGAATCCGTCGGCTTTATCGTTGTCGCCGTTGTATCCGACTTGGCGGATGACTTCCCGCGCTATTTTTTCCACTTCTACGAGGATGTTGGCGCGCATTTCGCCAGTGACGATGACCATGTCTTTATTGATAAGCGTTTCGCAGCCGACTCGGACTTGGTTTGTCGGCAGATTAGCGTTGGCGGTTTGGCGGATGGCGGCATCCAAGACGGCATCGGAGATTTGGTCGGCGAGTTTATCGGGGTGGCCGTTGGAGACGGATTCGGAAGTGAAAAGATAAGAGCCGCGCATTGGTTTTGTCGGGTAAAAAAAGACGGTGGATTATATCAAAAAATAATTGGCGATTTGCGGTAGAATGTCGGCGAAAAAAATGAACGAATTCCAGCGCATTAAAATTCCCGCCGACGGCGAGGCGATTGCCATCGGCGATGATTTTTCGCGGGCGGTTCCCGACCGTCCGATTGTGCCGTTTATTGAAGGCGACGGAATCGGCGTTGATGTTACGCCGCCGATGCGTCTTGCGGTTGATGCCGCCGTCGCTCACGCCTACGAAGGACGGCGAAAAATTGCGTGGATGGAAATTTTCGCCGGGGAAAAGGCGGTTCAAATTTACGGCGAAAACGAATGGCTGCCCGCCGAAACTTTGGAGGCGATTCGGCGTTTTGCCGTCGCCATTAAGGGTCCGCTGACGACGCCGACCGGCGGGGGGATTCGCTCGCTGAATGTGGCGATTCGGCAGACGCTGGATCTTTACGCCTGCATTCGGCCGGTTCGGTATTTTGACGGAATCGGCTCGCCGCTTAAGCATCCGGAGCGGGTGGATATGGTGATTTTCCGCGAAAACACGGAGGACATTTACGCCGGAATTGAATGGGAAGCGGAGTCGGCGGAGGCGCAAAAGGTCATTCAATTTTTGCGCGATGAAATGGGCGTGGCGAAGATTCGCTTTCCGCAAACTTCGGCGGTGGGAATCAAGCCGGTTTCGCGCGAGGGCTCGCAGCGATTAATTCGGCGGGCGATTAAATATGCGATTGACAGCGGGCGGGATTCGGTTACGCTGGTGCATAAGGGCAACATTATGAAATTCACCGAAGGGGCGTTTATGCGGTGGGGCTACGAAATTGCACGGACGGAATTCGGGGCGTCTCCGATTGACGGCGGACCGTGGCATGCGATTCGGACGGACGGGCGGGAAATTATAGTGAAGGATGTCATCGCCGATAATTTTCTGCAGCAGATTCTGACCAAGCCGCAGGAATTTGATGTGATTGCCACTCTCAATCTTAACGGCGACTATATTTCGGACGCTTTGGCGGCGCAAGTGGGTGGAATTGGAATCGCGCCCGGCGCGAATGCATCGGATACCGCCGCCGTGTTTGAAGCAACTCACGGCACCGCTCCCAAGCATGCCGGAAAGAATCGGGCGAATCCGGGATCGCTGATTTTATCGGCGGAAATGATGCTGCATTATTTGGGCTGGACGGAATCGGCGGATTTGCTGGCGGCGGCAATGGCGAAAACCATTCGCGACGGAAAAGTCACCTACGACCTCGCGCGCGATGCCGAAGGCGAAACGGAAACGCTGTCGTCGTCGCAATTCGGCGAGGCGATTATCGCAAGGATGGGCGAAATTTCGCGGTAGAATTTGGCGATGCCAAGCCGCCGATGCGCGCGATTTTTCGTATAATGCCGCGCAATGACCGATTACCGCCAAACGCTTAATCTGCCCGACGCTCCTTTTCCGATGCGCGGCGACCTTGCCCGCCGAGAGCCGCAAATGCTCGCGCAATGGCAAAAGCAGGGGCTTTATCGCCGAATCCGCCAAGTCGCCCGCGAGGAGCATCGTCCGCCTTTTGTGCTGCACGACGGGCCGCCTTACGCCAACGGCGATTTGCACATCGGCCATGCCGTTAATAAAATTCTGAAAGACCTTGTCGTCCGCAGTAAAACTCTTGCCGGATTTGATTCGCCTTATCGTCCGGGATGGGATTGCCACGGTTTGCCAGTGGAGCATCAAGTGGAAAAGCAGGGTGTTTCCCGCAAGGACGACCCCGCCGCTTTTTTGCGGCGATGCCGTCAATTCGCCGAATCGCAGATTGAATTGCAAAGGCGCGGATTCGTCCGCATGGGCGTTCTCGGCGAATGGGAAAATCCCTACAAAACGATGGATTTTTCCGCCGAAGCCGGAATCATTCGCGCTTTGATTCGCATACGCCAAAGAGGATTTTTATATCGCGGGCTGCGTCCGGTTTTGTGGTGCTGCGACTGCGAATCCGCACTCGCCGAAGCGGAAGTTGAATACGAAGACCGCACCTCCAAAGCCGTCGATGTCGCCTTCGCCGCCGCCGACAACTCGCATGCCGCCGCCGTTTTCGGAGCCGACGGCGATTCGCCCGTTTTCGCCGCTATCTGGACGACAACGCCATGGACCCTGCCGGCGAATCGGGCTATTTGCGTCCATCCCAAAATTGCCTATCAATTAATTGAAACGACTCGCGGACGATTAATTGTCGCCGCCGATTTGCGCGATTCTTTTTTGAATCGCACCGGACTCGGCGGCAATTCCAAAATCATCGGCGAAGCGGCGGGCGAAAAATTGGAGGGGCTGATTTTTCGCCATCCTTTTTGCGACCGCGATTCGCCGATTTTTACGGCATCGCATGTCACCGCCGAAGCCGGCAGCGGACTCGTTCACACCGCTCCCGGGCATGGTCTGGACGATTATCTTGTCGGACGCAGCCGCAATCTGCCGCTGGAATGCCCGGTGGACGAAAAAGGCGTTTTTGATTCGGATTTGCCGCTTTTCGGCGGAATCGGCGTTTGGCGGGCGAATCCCAAAATCATCGCCGAATTGCAGTCGCGCGAATCACTTTTGGCGGCGGAGGATTATTTGCACAGTTATCCGGTTTGCTGGCGGCATAAATCGCCGGTGATTTTTCGGGCGGCGAATCAGTGGTTTGTCGGGATGGAAAAAAAAGCCGACGGCGACGGACTCACGCTGCGGGAATCCGCCCTCGCCGCCGTCGACGAAACTCAATTTTATCCGTCGTGGGGAAAGGCCCGCCTGCGGGGAATGATTGAAAATCGTCCGGATTGGTGTCTTTCTCGGCAGCGTCATTGGAATACGCCGATTCCGATTTTTCTGCATAAAAAAACCGGGGAGCCGCATCCGCAGACGGATTCGCTGATGGAAAAAGCCGCCAAGCGGGTGGAAGCGGGCGGCATTGATTCTTGGCTGGCGTTGTCGGCGGCGGATTTTCTCGGCGATGAAGCGGGCGATTACGAAAAAAGCAGCGATACGCTGGATGTTTGGTTTGATTCCGGCACGACTCATTTCGCCGTGATGGACTGGGACGGCGGCGACAATCAATCGCGCCCCGATATGTATTTGGAGGGCTCCGACCAGCATCGGGGATGGTTTCACTCTTCGCTGCTGACCGGCTGTGCGATTCATGGGCGGGCTCCTTATCGGCAATTGCTGACGCATGGATTTGTCGTCGGCGGCGACGGGCGAAAGATGTCCAAATCGCAGGGCAATAATTTATCGCCGCAAAAAATTATGGACACCTACGGAGCGGACATTCTGCGGCTGTGGGTCGCCGCCACCGACTACGCCGGCGAGTTGAGTTTTTCACCGGAAATTCTGTCGCGGGTTGTGGAATCCTACCGCCGCATTCGCAACACAATTCGCTTTCTCTTGGCGAATTTGGCGGATTTTAATTTTGCCAAAGATGCCGTCGCCGCTGATGAATTGACGGAGATTGACCGCTTTATGCTCGCCGAATCCGCGCGTTTTTGCGAACGGGCGGAATCGCATTATGGACGCTTTGAATTTCATCGGGTCGCTCAAATGGCGCATCATTTTTGTTCACTGTCGCTCGGCAGTTTTTATTTGGATATTTTGAAAGACCGCCTCTATACTTGTCCGCAGGCGAGCCGTGCGCGCCGCTCCGCGCAAACGGCTCTTTATTTTATTACTGATATGCTGCTGAAAATGCTCGCGCCGTTTTTGTGCTTTACCGCCGAAGAAGCATGGCAGGTTTTCAAGCGCGATTCCAATGACAGCGTGATGCTGCACACTTGGAAAAACGACGCTGAGAATCTTAAAAAATTCGCCGCCGATTCTAATTCGGCGAAGTGGGAGATGATTCTGCAGTGGCGGAATCGCGCGCAAAAAGCATTGGAAGAAAAGCGCGAGAAGGGCGAAGTGCGGGGGTCGCTCACCGCCGAATTGGAAATCACCGCCTTCGGCAAAGATTATGATTGTCTAAAATCGCTCGGCGATGATTTGCGCTATGTTTTTATCGTCTCAAATGTTTCGCTGAAAAAGGCGGAAAGCGAAGAGGCGGCGGAGCTTATCGTTTCCAAAAGTCCTTATGCGAAATGCGCCCGATGCTGGCATTGCGTTGCAGATGTCGGCGAAGATTCCGCGCATCCGGAAATTTGCGGACGCTGCGTCGCCGCTTTGCGGGACAAAGTCGCCGGGCGGAAATTTGCCTGATTCCATTGCATCGCCCAAAAAAAACGCGCGCCGAATTCTTCTGTGGCTGACGCTGGCGATTGCCGTCGCCGCCGTTGATTTGGCGGCGAAAAGCATCGCGGAAAACAGCGAATCGCTGCGGCGGGGGACAATTGCCGTCGCGCCTTTTTTGAATATAGTGCGCGCGCAAAATCGCGGGGCGGCTTTCGGCATTCTGCGCGAATCGGGCGAAGCGGGGCGAATCGGCTTGATTCTAATTTCCGCCCTCGCCGCCGCCGTTTTGATTTTTTTCATTAAGCGGAGCGCGCATAAAATCGCCGAGCCATTGGCGTGCTCGCTGATGCTGGGCGGTGCGATGGGCAATCTGCACGACCGAATCCTCCTTGGATTCGTCGTGGATTTTTTGGATTTCCATTGGGGCGGATGGCATTGGCCGGCGTTTAACGCCGCCGATTCCGCGATAACAGCGGGAGCAATTCTGTTTGCAATCGCCATCATTCGCGGCGATAATTAATTATAAATGCCGGGCGGAAATTAATCTCCGCCCCGCATTGCTTTTGATTATGGCTGTATTCTGCCGAGAAAGCCCATGTGCAAATCATTGATTCCGCCGCCGTTGGTGATTTCCACCACGCCCGCTAATTCAGTCGGGGCGGCTGCGGACGGATCATATCCCGGCCCATTATAGAATCTGCCGGTCAGCGATGTGGTGGTGACGCCATTCAATCCGCTGAAAAACCCAAGACCGAGTATTGAAAAACCGGAAGCCCTAAATCCGTCAGCGGTAATGACGCCATTCGTAAACGAAAAGTTAAAAATATCAGCGTCGCCAGAGGGGTTAGCACCGCCAAAAGAATCAGGGGTTTCAGATGCGCCCTCATTTGCAATCATAGACCCATCAAAAGTCCCCGCATCAAAGTGCATTGTCAGCGTGCCGTCGGGGAAAAAGTTAAGGCCTAGGTAAGTGGCGTCGCCTTCTAAATTATAGATTGCATCGCCTCTGCCATCGGACATTGCCGGGGGATTGACGCCATTATCGCCGAGAAAGGCATAGTCAAAGTCGTGGTCAGTCATACCAATTTCCGGAGTATTGCTATTTACCCAAACGCCGAGAGCGGCGAATTCCAGCATTTGCACGAAAACATCCGGAGTGGCGGCATCGCCATAGCGAGAGGCAGTAATAGTGACTCCGCCAATGTCTTCCGATTGCAGATTGCGAATCACATTCACCGACAAAGCGGTGGGTATATCGTAGGCATTTAATTCGGCGAGAGTCCTGCCATTCATTGCCGTCGGCAAAGTCAGCGTGTCGACAATGTCAAAGGCGACATTATTATTTGCAGCGTCCCGATTGTAGTTGCTGCCGTCCCTCAGAGTCGCCATCCAATTTTCAGTGTTTTCGGTATTATCGGAATCGTCAGTCGGCGATAAAATCAAATTCACCGACCTTTCGTTCTCCAGAATCGTGACTCTGCAGACGAGATTGCTGTCGCAAACCGATGCGGGCGTAGTGGTGAATTCGCCGTCCATCGCTCCGCTGATGTCAATCGTCACTAAGAATCCGCCTGCCGAGGCGACGGTATCGGAAGTTATCATCAAGGCGACTTGTCCGCCTTCTTGGATGGTGTCGGCGGACGACGATATGCCGATAATGGGCAATCTGCAATCTGCGGAACATTGGCCGAGAAAGCCGCCTTTTAATTCATTGCCATTGGCATCGGTAATGCCGCCGAAAATGCCCGATATTTCCGTCGGAGCAGCCGTCGCCGCATCGTATGAGTTGGTGTTATCGTTAAATCGGCCGCTGTAAGTTCCTGTCGGTCTGCCGGACAGCGAAGAGAAAAAGCCTTCGGCGGTGATTATGTAAAGATTCCCGCTGAAGGCATCGTCCGAAATAACGCCCGAATCGGCTGCGTTGAGTATATCCCCAAACCCAAGAATAAGGTCGTCATTATTTGCTATGGCGGTTCCATCGGCGAGTGTTGTGCCGCCAAAATCATCGGCGGCTTCCGCCCCGTCCAACAAGATTCCTCCGGAAACTTCGGCATTAGCGAAGTCGGCCCTCAATGCACCATCGGGATAAAAGCGATTGCCGTTGTAAGTCATTTCGCCTTCCAAAGCATAAGTCGCAGTGGGAAGAGCAGAAGCGGTTGTCGGCGGCGTGACGACATTTTCGTTGAGATGGGCGAAGTCAAAATCGGCATCGGCAATGTCGCCGTTTATCCTAATTCCCAAATGGGCGTAGTCCAATCTTTCCACCAGCACACGGGGATTGCCGTCGGCATCGTTGTATTGAAAGCCGGTAATGGCATCCGCCGCAATGTCGTCATCCTCACCATCCCGAATTGCATCCGCCGCCAAAGGGATCGGCGTGGCATAGGCATTTAATGCCGTAAGCATTGTGCCGTCCACTACCGGCGGCAGCATATTTTCAACGGCGAATACTGCGTTATCGGTGCTGGAATCAACCATGAAAATATTATTATCTGTGTCGGGGGCAATTGTCGCCGTCCAATCTTCCGAGCCGCCTTCAACGGCAGTATCGGGTGATGGCGTGATGATTAATATGGCAGTCGTTTCGGTCGGATCAATTACCACTTCGCAAACGAGAGCAATGCAGTTGGCGGAAGTGAATTCGCCGTCGTCCGCATCGCCGATATTAATGGTGACAGTGAGTCCGTCGGTGAGGGTGGCGGGAACGGTTTCGGAGGAAGTGATGGTTAGAGTCACCGCCGCTCCGCCCTCTATTGCCGTATCGGAAGTAGCAATGCCGACGGCGGCAATCAAGTCGGTAATGGCAAAGCCGACATTATCATCGCCGCCAGCGTCCAGATTGTAGTCGTTGTCGTCGTCGTCCACCAGAGTCGCCGTCCATCTTTCGCCGGGTTCGGTGGAGAAATCGGAAAGCGGCGATAAAGTTAAACTCACCGCCCTGCTGCCCGCCGGAATGGTGACGATGCAGCGGGGGAAATCCGTCGTGCAATCCGCCTCCGCATTAGCGGTAAATTCGCCGACATCCGCCACGCCGATATTAATGGTGACGGTAAGTCCGTTTGCGGGGGCGGCGATGCTGGAAGTTATCGTCAAGACGACCGCCCCGCCTTCCATCACCGCATCGGAAGTCGCAATGCCGACGACGGCAATCGAGTCGACAATATCAAAAGCGGCGTTATTATTTCTATCGGCAAAATTGTAGTCGTCGCCGCCGTCCACGAGAGTCGCCGTCCATCTTTCCGTTTCAGCGGCGGAATCGGAAGTTGGCATTAACACCAAATCTACCCTCCTGTTGCCTTCCAGAATCCTGACGGTGCAAACGAGATTCGGGCAAGCCGATGCGGGCGTAGTGGTGAATTCGCCGTCCGTCGCTCCGCTGATTTCAAACATAACGACGAGTCCGCCTTCCGGTGCATCGGCATCGGAAGTTATCATCAAAACGAGTGGTTCGCCCTCTTGGGCGGTGGGGGGCGAAAAGATGGCGATATTGGGAGTCCGCGTGGACGGGGTCAATCCCGTGTCGGGAGTCGTTATCGTCGGGCGGGTGAATTCGTCAAAGTCAAACGAATCCTTGTGGCAGCCGCTAATCAGCAGCGCGCACAATAAAACGCCGACGACTAAAATCGCCCGCGCACAACCGTAACCCCCCCCCCCCCTTGCACGGGGAAAAATGTTATGTCAACTTTTTCGGCGGTGATGTTTTTCATGGCTGCCTCCTTTGGGCGGTTGGAAAAAATAACGCAATGCGAGTCGGCGCGACCCGCAGCGTATTTTCTCCGATAAAACGGAAAAAACGGAAAGGAAAATTTACCACATTTTTCGCCGAGTCAAGCGAAAAATCAAAATAAATTAAAAATCCTCGTGCCGATGCGCGGTGTCGGCGCGCATATTTCCGCCTTTTTTCAGACGAATTGGGCGAGTCGGGCGGGTATAATTGGGGGATGGTGCGCGAAATAATTCTGGCCAATCCGCGCGGATTCTGCGCCGGCGTGGAGCGGGCGATTGAAATTGTAGAGCGCGCCCTCGCCCGTTTTGGTCCGCCGATTTATGTCAAGCACGAAGTCGTTCACAATCGCCGCGTGGTGGACGGACTCGCCGCGCGCGGGGCGATTTTTATTGAGGATGTGCATTCCGTCCCCGAAGGCGCGACGCTGATTTTTTCGGCGCACGGCGTATCGCAAAAAGTTCGGCGAGAGGCGGCATCGCGCGGCTTGAATGTGTTTGACGCCACTTGTCCGCTGGTTACCAAAGTTCACGCCGAAGTCCGCCGAATGAGAGCCGCCGGCTTGGCGGTGGTGATGATTGGCCATCGCGGCCATCCGGAAGTGGAGGGGACTCTCGGACAGGCCGACGGCGGCGTTTATTTAGTGGAAAATATCGCCGACGCCAATTCGCTGCAAGTCGCCGATGAAAATTCGCTGGCATTTGTGACGCAGACGACTTTGTCGGTGGACGATACGGCGGAAATTGCGGACGCCCTGCGCGCGCGTTTTCCCAATATCAAAAAGCCGGCCAAGGACGACATTTGCTACGCCACGCAGAATCGGCAGGATGCGGTGAAGTCGCTGGCGGAAAAGTGCGATGTCGTTTTGGTGGTCGGTTCGCCCAGCAGTTCCAATTCCAACCGCCTGCGGGAGGTCGCGCGCGCGCTCGGAAAAGCGGCGTATTTAATTGACGACGCTTCGGCGATTCGGCGGGAATGGCTGGAAGGAATTAATGCGGTCGGAGTGACGGCGGGCGCGTCGGCGCCGGAGCCGCTGGTCGGCGAAGTAGTGGCGCGCATTCGCGAATTCGCCCCCGCCGCCGAAGTTTGCGAAATGGACGGACGGCGCGAAAATGTCGTGTTTTCGGTGCCGAAGGAATTAATTCGCCTGCGCGAAATTTCGTCCGCGCCAATTTCATCGTGAGCGAAAATTCCCCGCCGGACATTCTTGTCATCGGCGGCGGCGTCGTCGGATTGGCGAGTGCATTTGCGCTTTGCGAAAAGGGATTTTCGGTCGCCGTCGCCGAGCGCGATTTTTCCGCGAAAGAATCCTCGTGGGCCGGCGGCGGAATTTTGTCGGCGCTGCCGCCGTGGGAATGTCCGCCGAAAGTCGCTGAATTAATTGCGCGGTCGGCGGAAATTTATCCGTCGTGGGTTTCGCAATTGGAAAAGGAGGGAAAAATCGCGTGTGAATTTCGCCGCTGCGGAATGCTGGTTTTGCCGCCGCTGGATGAAATTGCCGCGCAAAAATGGATGTCGCAAAGCGGCGTCAAGGCGGAATTTATCTCCGCCAAAAAAATCTCGTCGGCATTTTCCGGCGGCGAAAAAAATGCGCTGTGGATTCCGGAAGCGGCGCAGGTGCGAAATCCCCGCCTGCTGCGCGCCTTGAAAAATACGCTGGCGAATCGCGGAGTCGTCCTTTACGACGGCGCGGAAATTTGCGCATTCGCGGCGGAAGGCAAAAAAATCATCGCCGTCCATTCCGCCGACGGACGCCAATTCGCGGCGGGAAATTTTGTCGTCTGCGCCGGAGCGTGGAGCGGACGGCTGCTGGAAAAACTCGGCGACGCGCCGTCGATTCGCCCGATTCGCGGGCAGATGCTGCTTTATCGTCCGCCGCCGAAAATTCTGCCATGCGTCGCAAAGCGGGGCGATTTCTATTTAATTCCGCGCGCCGACGGATTAATTCTGGCGGGCAGCACATTGGAAGACGCCGGATTCGACAAGCGGACGACCGGCGAAGGCGTCCGTTTAATTTCCGCCGCCGCCGCCGAAATTCTGCCGCCGCTGGGGGGGCTTTCGCCGATTTCGCAATGGGCGGGATTGCGCCCCCAAACGCCCGACGATTCGCCGCTGACGATGCGCGATTCGCGGTTTGCGAATCTGTATATTAATTCCGGACATTACCGCTACGGCGTAATGCTGTCGCCGGCAAGCGCGGAAATTCTGGCGAATCTCATCAAGTAGAATCGGCGGCGCAAGATGAAGAAAACGCCGTTTTTAATTCACGCGGCTTCGGTCGGCGACGATTTATTTTCGCTGTGGCACATTGCCGCGATTCTGCCGTCGCTGCCGGAAGCCGTGGAAAGAGGCGGACGCGCAACGGCGAAATTAGTGGAGGCGCACTTTCTGCTGGTGATGAGCGAGCGAATGCATTCGGTCGCCTTCAAAATGCGCGCACTGGATGACGCAATGGGCGAAGGCAAAAAAAGCATTCTGCGGTCGGGCTCGTGCGGGCGATTGTGGCGCGGCGAGTCCGCCGCTTCCCGTCCGCTGACTCCGCGCGAGGCGTGCAATAAAATTATTCATTGGGATGACATTGAGCCGGACGGCAATGATACGGAGATTGGAATCATCGAAATTTCCGGCGAAGATCGCGGCGGCGTTAAGTGGCGCGTACATTTGTCGCTGGAGGATTTTGCCGTCCGATGCATTCAAGCGATGGACGCTTGGGGATTGCTTGACAAGGCGGCATCGCGCGGTATAATGACGGAATGAAAAAGAAAAAGAACATCCTTCTGACTTTCAGGCCGGTCGTGATTGATTTCGGCACCCGCCGGGTTACTGCGAAATTCGTCGACGGGGCAGGGCGGGAAGCGCGTCTGCAGAAATTTTTGACGGAAGCGCGCGCCGCCGCCGCCCAAAAGCGCGCGAAATCGTCCAAGCGCGCCCGATAAAAAAAATGCGATTTTTTTATCGCTAAAAGCAGAATTGGGCGAATTTTGTTATAATATGCGCGCGATTTTCCGTTCGCGCGGACGGAGAATCCGCGAATATCCTTATCAGTAAAGAATGAGCGAGCAATTGGTGCAGCGATGAATTCGGCAATCCGAAGTGGATTTGCCGTTTATTCTCGCCCGTCTTTTGGCGGGCGGGCGTTGTGTTGCGGGCTGTGTCCGCCGCGCAACGCTTGGCGACTCGGCGACTCCTTTCACGGCGGATTAATTTCGCATAGGAATCGCAGTGGGTAGCGGCGCATTTCTAAGGCGGCGATGGCGGGCGTTTGCGCTATTTTTGGCGCTTGCGCTTATCGGCGGGTTTGACACCCCGCAGGCGGCTCGCGAAGCTGAATCGCGCGCGGCTGAATCGCCATCGCCGTCGCTGGCGAATTTTGACGGCGAAGATTCGCCGCTGAATTCGTCCGCCGTTTCTGCGTCGGCGGAATCGGGCGGCGACGAATTAATTTTGCGGCGGCGGGATTCTCTGCAGCGTCGTCTTCAAGGGCGGCTGTGGTCGGCGGCGGAGGGGCTGCTTGGCTATCAAACAATCGCCGATGTTTTTCAAGCGATGGAAGAGAATGGATTCGCCGGCGTCAGCGATTTGGCATCGGCTTATCCTCCGCGTCTGCAGGATTTGCTGTTTGCGGCGGCGGCGGATACGGCGGTGGATAAAACCCGTCAGGCGGCGGAGGATTCTTTTATTAAGAACATAGAAATCGGCTATTCGTCGCCGTTGGGCGATCGGGACGGCAGCATTTCCTTTGATATTTTCTGGGCGTTGTGGGAGAGCCAGCGGGCTTTGGTATTCGGGCAGACGGGGGCGATTCTTCAGGAAAGGACGGACGACTGGGAGCCCGGCGGCAACGCCGGATTGGGCGTTCGCTTTCTTACCGCCGATTGGCTGCAGCTTGGCGGCAATATCTTTTTTGATCATTTGAGCGACGAGGATGACGGCCGATTCCAGCGGTATTCCATCGGCATAGAAGCGAGGACGAGATATGTGGATTTATCGGCGAATACCTATCGGCGGCTTTCGGATGTCCGCTTTGAAAATCGCGAGAGCGGCCGCTTTGCCATCTATACGGCGGAAGGATACGATATTGAAGCGGCGGGCAGAATCCCCGGCTATGAATGGCTGGAATTCGGAATTCGGCGGTATGAGTGGGAGCGGCTGAATTCCAAGGATTTGGAGGGCTTTAATTATCGGGCGGCTTTGCAGTTATATCAGCCGTTTTCGCTGGAAGTTGAATACGATGAGCCGGAAGAGGGCGATTCGGATTGGAGCGTCAATTTTAATTTCACCCATTCGTGGGCGCCGGGCGACGGCCATCAAGGTTTATTCCGACGCTCGGCGAAGCCGGGCGGCAGGGATATTTGGAGCCGCCGCTATGAAAAAGTCCGCCGCCGCTACGAGCAGCGAATTATTGAAGAATCCGCAGAGCCTTTGCTGCGGGCGTTAATTACCCGCGCTACCGGCGGATCCATAAATACGCTTCCGGCTTTGACTCTTGCGCCGGTGGCGAGGGGCGGTCGAATCGAAATTGCGCTTCTTTTTTCTCAACCGCCTGCGGTTCCTGTCTCTATTGATATTTTAATTTATCCGCTGATATTCGACGACACCGAAATACTGAGGTCCGCTTTTGTTGCGGTGTTGCCGACGACTACGGTGCGGCCGATTTCCTGCAGGGAGACGGTTACCGGCGATAGCGTCCGCGCCGCCATTTGCTCTTGGGAGTTGAGTGCGGCCGATACATCGCAGGGGGCGAGGGCGGCTGAGCATGGCGGATTGCATTGCGCTCGCGATTCGGCGGAAGGCGAATGCCGATTGAATTTGCTTCTGGATATTGCAGGCGCTGATTTGCCGGATAGAGATGCGGCAATTACCCTGCAAATTATTGAAGCCAGCGAATATTCTCTGCCGAGGCCGCTGATTCTGCAGGTTTTGGATGTGGGCGAGGATGAGGGAGCGAGGTTGCTCATTGAATTTTTAACGGCGAATTTGCCTTCTTCTCTTGCCGAAGGCGAATCAGCGTTGGCGACTCTTATCGCTCCGTTTGCTCCGACGGCTGAAACGATCATTACCATCGACATTTCTTCCACTTCCGCCGCAACTTTCCCGACGGATTTTCATCTGCTGAATTCAGCGACGGTTTCGCTAATTGGCAGCGGGGCGAATCTGCGTGAAATTATTCTGCTGCAGAATTCCCTCTTCGCCGAATTCATTATCACGGCATCGGCGGACGGCGATGTGGAAGCGGCGGAATCCTTCGCCTTTTCCATTATTGAAGGTGTTACTATTAGAGCTGATGGTACTACCGCCACCACTTACGGCTTGGGGGCAATCAGCGTTTTCGCCGACAGCATTAACAACGCTCCCTACGGCATTGTCTTTCAATCGCCCGCTGCTGTCGTCGGCGTCGAAGGGGATTCCATCGGCGTAACCGTCGTCGGCAGTGGAGTTACCATCACCGGCGGCTTGACCGTCAACTTCGCCATTTTGGACGGCGAAACAATTAGGGATACAACAGACACGGTGGTGTCTTCTCCGGCGACATTCGTCGACGACTTTACTTCATCCGCCTGCACATCCCAAAGTTCCTGCCAAGTGATTGTGGAGGCGGCGGAAACGCAGGCGATTCTGCCGTTTGATTTCGTTGCCGAGAATCCGACGGAGGAGGAAGGGCCGGAAAATTTCCGCATCGCTTTGCGTCCGGGCGACGGCTACGAATTGCCGCAAACGCAATCCACCATCACCGTTAACATTACGGAAGTTCCCTTTTTGCGGACGAATTTGGCGGCGGAGGACGCATCGCCGTTTTGGGACAGCATTATTGAAGTGCCGTATCAATTTGTTCCGACCTTAACGGCGGCGTTTATTATTTCTGTGCAGGCGGACGGCCTTACTGCGACGACGGCTTTTGATTCCATTCCGGCGGCTGTTTGCGCCGATGTCGCCAATCCGGTTTGCACTGTTGCGGTTAGTTCCGGGGCTTCGCAGGCGACGCTGACTCTTACGCTGTCGCTGCCGTCGGCGGGCAATGCACTGACGCTGAGCATTAATGTGATAAGTGTTGTGTATCCCGGCCCTCCCCCCACAACTTTGACTGTGCTGAATCCGGCGGTTACGCTGACTGTTTTGCGTCCGCAGATTAATTTGGACGGCGGCGGCGTCGCCAATCTCGCCGAAGGAACGGGTCGCCGTTTGATTTTCCGTCGGGATGCGTTGTCGGGCGATTCCGGCGGCGTTGATTTAATTGTTTCCTTTGCAAGCGACGATGCTGCCGAAGGAACGGATTATTCCGTTTCGGATGTCGACAGCACCGGGGCATTCACTGCCGGAACCAACGGCGGGACTTATCGGGTTTTGTGGCCGAACGGCAATTTAGCCGTCACGCTTTCCTTGGCGATTAACTTTGATGTCATAGACGACGACGGCCAGCGATTAACCATTGCTGTGACGACGGCGGAAAACAACACTGAGGGCTACGCCCCCGGCGTTAATTCGCAGTTGGAGGTTGTTATCGGCGATGTTCCGCCGGTTATTGAATTGATTCAAACCGACTCGCTAACCGCCGAGGGCGATACCGGCATTTACACATTTGCCATTGACCGTCCGCAGGACGAGGCGACGGACATTCGCTTTCAAATTAGCGGCGGCGGATTGGCGGCGGATGATTATGGAATAATGTCGGGCGGCAGTGCTATTTCCTGCAATCCGGCAGTCGACTGCGAGATTACTCTTCCGCTGGACACGGCTAATGTCGCTTTGACGATATCGGCGAGGACAGACACCGAATTGGAAGGCACAGAAATTTGGACTTTGCAATTGCTGGATAACACCGGACAGCATTACACGGTTGATGATGATGCGGACGAATTAGAATTGAATGTCGCCAACGCCACATTCCAAGCGGGCTTTAGTGAAGCGGCGGCGTCGGTTCGGGAGGGATCGAGTTATGTCGTCAATATCACGGCGAATATCGCTTTGGTGGCGGGCGATTCTTTTGATATCACTTTGAATCGGTCGTTTCCGGCGGGTCCGCCGACGGCGACTCAGGCGGACATAACCTACGAAGGCACCGAATGCAATGTCGCTGTTACTGTTTGCATTCGCACGATTACCGGGCAGGCGTTTAATTCGGGCGATCCGATTCCGGTATTGACTGTAAATGCTGTCGTCGAATCGCCGGAATCTGCGGACGCCGGTGAAATTGTCCGCTTTACGCTGCCGCCGGTGGATGCCGTCACTTCGCCTTTTACGCTGGGGGCGGCGAATTTAGATTTGACGATAACGGAAACGCCGGAAGTCGGCTTTACCACCGCCGGGCCGATTGATGTGTTGTGGGGGCAGGATAATTTGGTAATGTCGGTTGTCCTGAGTCCGCCGCTGTCGGCGAATGCGGCCGGCAATTTGTCGCTTAATTTCCTTGCCGGCGGCTTTAATATTAACTGGGTGTCGGAACAAGATACCGGCAATGTTTTGGCTTGCGCGGGAGATTCCTGCGATTTGACTGATCCCGATGAAACGCAATCATCGCCGATTGTAGCGACAGTGCAATTCACCCAAAATGCGGTGGCGACGCCCGGACCGAGGGCGGTGATGGTGTCGCTGTCCGATGCCTATCTCGACGCCGTCAATGCCGCCGTCCTTGGTGATGACACTTATATCTTCAGCAATCAGTTGCTGGTGGTGAATGTTTTGCGTCCGCAGATTAATTTGGACGGCGGCGGCAGCGACACTCTCGCCGAAGGAACGGGTCGCCGTTTGATTTTCCGTCGGGATGCGTTGTCGGGCGATTCCGGCGGCGTTGATTTAATTGTTTCCTTTGCAAGCGACGATGCTGCCGAAGGAACGGATTATTCCGTTTCGGATGTCGACAGCACCGGGGCATTCACTGCCGGAACCAACGGCGGGACTTATCGGGTTTTGTGGCCGAACGGCAATTTAGCCGTCACGCTTTCCTTGGCGATTAACTTTGATGTCATAGACGACGACGGCCAGCGATTAACCATTGCTGTGACGACGGCGGAAAACAACACTGAGGGCTACGCCCCCGGCGTTAATTCGCAGTTGGAGGTTGTTATCGGCGATGTTCCGCCGGTTATTGAATTGATTCAAACCGACTCGCTAACCGCCGAGGGCGATACCGGCATTTACACATTTGCCATTGACCGTCCGCAGGACGAGGCGACGGACATTCGCTTTCAAATTAGCGGCGGCGGATTGGCGGCGGATGATTATGGAATAATGTCGGGCGGCAGTGCTATTTCCTGCAATCCGGCAGTCGACTGCGAGATTACTCTTCCGCTGGACACGGCTAATGTCGCTTTGACGATATCGGCGAGGACAGACACCGAATTGGAAGGCACAGAAATTTGGACTTTGCAATTGCTGGATAACACCGGACAGCATTACACGGTTGATGATGATGCGGACGAATTAGAATTGAATGTCGCCAACGCCACATTCCAAGCGGGCTTTAGTGAAGCGGCGGCGTCGGTTCGGGAGGGATCGAGTTATGTCGTCAATATCACGGCGAATATCGCTTTGGTGGCGGGCGATTCTTTTGATATCACTTTGAATCGGTCGTTTCCGGCGGGTCCGCCGACGGCGACTCAGGCGGACATAACCTACGAAGGCACCGAATGCAATGTCGCTGTTACTGTTTGCATTCGCACGATTACCGGGCAGGCGTTTAATTCGGGCGATCCGATTCGGGTTTTAACGGTCAACATTGTTGATGACGGCGATGGCGACGCCGATGAAATTGTCAGCTTTACGCTGCTGCCGGTGGATGCCGCCACTTCGCCTTTCACGGAGGATACGGCGAATTTGGATTTGACGATAACGGAAACACCGCAAGTCGGCTTTACCACTGCCGGGCCGATTAATGTATTTTGGGGCGACGCAACTTCCGCCCCCGACGGCAATTTGATTCTGACCATTCAAATCAGTCCGCCGCTTGCCAGCCCGCCGCTTAACGCCAACCCCTCCGGACCGAATCTCTCTGTGGTAGCAGACAATGTAGCCCCGTCGTGGCGAACCCCCATCGGCAGCGGTTTGAATTGCGGAAACTCCCAAGCAAATCAAATATGCCAATTGGATGCTGACGAGAGGAATCAGCAGTTCCTTTTGGCGACGCTGAGATTAAACCAACCGGCGGCGATAGTGCCGTCGCCGAATACGGTGACGGTGCAGTTGAGAGGTGATTATATCAACGCCATCAACAACGCCATTTCCGGCGACGATGATTATACTTACGAAAATCAAGAATTGATTGTTAATATCATCAATCCGACGGTCACTCGCAGGACGGGTTCGCCGATTAATGTCGGCGAGGGACAAAGCGGCAATGTGATTTTCACCCGCAATCCGATTATCGGCAACGGCAACGACTTTACTGTCAGCGTGGGCTTTGCGAATGGTGCGTCGGCGGCTGATATTGCAACCATCACAGTTAATGGGAGGGCTTGCGATCTTTCCGCTACGCCGCCGACGCCGATTAGTTGCACGGGTAATTTCGGCAGTGGCGTCGGCGATCTGACGGTTGCTATTTCCATCGCTGCGGATTTTGATTTGAGTGAAGTGAATGAGAGAATTGTCTTGAATCTGCAGGCGCAAAACGCCCACGATGTTGATCCGGCGACGGGTCTTCCGTCAGATGGTCTTTTGGCGACGGTGATAATTGGCAATGTTAATCCGCTGGTGGGTTTTTCGGCGGTTCCGACTACGCCGATTCTTTGGGGTCAGCCGATACCGCTTTCGGTAACGGTGAGTCCGCCGTCGCCGAGTGCTTTGGATGTCAGTGTAACGGTTACTCAGCCGACGGCAAATCCGGCTTCATTTTTGCCGAATGATAATCCGGACACTACCGACGCTCAATGCGGTCAAGCGGCGGGCGGTTATTACTGCGTCATCGGCGATTTGGCGGATGGCAATACTTCGCCGGCTTCGGCAAATGAAAATCCGCTGCAGGCGAATCCGGTCGGCGGTTATGATTTGGTTTTGGGATTGGATGACAATTCCATACCGGGCAATTATGCGGCGGACGCTAATGCCAATGCCGTCACTATCAGCATTTCCCGCTATGCGGTAACGCTTTCCGTTGGTAATACGCAGCCCGGCGGCTTTCAAATCGGCGAAGAAGGCGTCATCCAAATTCTGGACGATAATAATGAAGAGGGCGGAATTCCAAGTTGGGCGGACGGCGATTTTAGCGTGGCGATTTCCGTCAGCGGCGGTGAAGAAGGAACAGATTGGGTAATGCATCCTCTGCCCGAAAACCCCGCCGGAGTCGCCCAAGGCCTTCCCATCGCCGACTGCGACACTAACTGCGACATAGCATGGACAGATACAGGCAACGGAGCGAATGCCTACCTGCGGATTCTCCAGCGGACCGGGGCGACACTCAGCGTTTACCTTTTAGATGAACCACGAGCGGCGACGACTCCAGCGACAACGCCGGGGGCGATTTCTGTTATTGCCTTTACGATTGCATCGCCGATTGTGGCGTCTTTCGACAGTAACGATGATGCTGTAATCACCGAAGGCGGCGGAGAATTAAGCCGCAGCATTCAATTATCCGGCGGCAGCCGGACGGCGTTTACTTTAAGCGTCAGCATTTTTTCGTCGCCGGATTCCACTCCGGCGAAATACAACGGCATTGATAATTTGGGTTCCGCCAGTCCGGGCGATGATGATTTTTCCGTTTCGGCGTTGGATCTGCAGGACGCAGATCAATGCAGGAGCGCAATAATAATAGGCACGAACCGAGGGACGATATGCACATTGGCAGTAGCGGCGTTGGATCCGCTGGCTGCTATTCCGTTTAACTTTACTGCGTCGGCGGACGCTATCGTCGAAGGGACGGAATCGTTTCGGGCGGTAATTTTAAGCAGCAACGCCTACAATGTGGCGGACAATGCCATCAACGGAACAATTGTCAACGCCGCTTTTGGGCTGAATTTCGCTGATACCTCGCCGTCGGTGCAGGAAGGGCAGGAGGTCGTTATCGGCTTGGAAGGACTGGGCGGACTCGCTTTGGGCGGCGGCATCAGCATTGATTTTCATATTGACGAAAGCACAGCCGTTTCGGATTACGGAATCGGCCAAGATTATGTCTTTGTCTCGGACAGTGTTGAGTGCAACAACTCCACCTTCGGCGGCATTCGGGGTTGCAATGTGGTATTTCCGGCGGACGCAACTGCCTACGCGTTAACCGTAACCGCCCGGGCCGACGGTGCTGACGAAGGCGAAGAAGATTTTGTCCTGCGATTAATCGCCAATTCCGCAAACACTTATACGGTGGGCGATGATGTCGTTGCCGTTGTTAACGGCAGGATTACGGAAACGCCGGAGGTGGCGTTTGATATCGCCGCACGGACGACGCCGGAACGCGAAGCGTTTATCGCCGAGTATTGGAATCGGGCGGTTGATGTGCCTTTCAACATTGTCCCGCCGCTTGCAGATGCGGACGACGATGCCGCCATTACCTTTACTCCGCTGTCGGTGTTTGACAATGAATTTTCACCGCTGAGGGCGGATGGGACGACGCCAGCATGCAGTTCAACCGCATGCAGTTTAGTCGTTGGTACTTACGACACGGGCGATATTGGCACTTTTTCCATTCCGATTACTTTATCGCGGGAGGATGCCGGACAGCGGATTACGCTGATAGCGGACATCGCCAATTTTGATATTTTGACCCCCGGCGGGGCTTACGATTTTGCCGTGCCGACCAGCGTTGTCATTAGCATTCTCGCCCCGAATCTGGCGATAGGGGAGGAAATCAATTTTGAGCGGGTGGGGGTGGCGGAAGGCGAAGTGATGGCATTTGGAATCAATGCAACCGACCCGCGCGACAACTCTGCCGTCGACTTTCCCGGCGTGATGAATGCGACTATTTCCATTTCATTCGCCAACGAAGCAACTTCCGCCGATTATGAATTGCTGGACTTCGAGGGCACTGCAATCGCCGCCGTGGATTCGGATGACACTTTTGATTTGTATCCGCTGGTGATAAATCCCGCCGATGCCAACAGTCATTTCTTTCAAGTGTCCGTGGTGAGGGATGCCAGCGCCGAGCCGTTATTCGACGCCGATGATGCAGAATCCATAGTGATTCAATTGGCGGAGCCGTCGGCGGTTTCGGAGGGATATCGCCGTTTGCCATCGGCGCTGGCCGGACTTACCCGCAGTCTGGGCAATGCCCCGGTGATTGTGGGATTCGGCGATAACACTCCCACCTTCGTGGAGGAAGGGCGCATGACGGAAATTACCGTTACGCTGGAAGTCGCTCCGGCGGCGGGCGAATCGTTTGAATTTCGCTTTGGGGTTCTAGGCCCCGCAATAGCGGCGGGCGTGCCGGCAGTGGCGATTTTGAATGATGCGGCCGGTGTGGTCTGCCGTCCAGACGGCGGCGGCCTGCTTTGCGATTCGTCGTTTTTTGTCATTGACGACACTCCCCCCGATGAAGCCACCGCATCGGAGGGATTTGTCATTACGCTTTCCACTGCACTGGAGGCAGTGAATAACAACCTCCAAAATATCCTGCTGCTGGCGAGGCCGCAGGATACGAATCCGCATTTTGTTGATCCGGATGGGGGGGAAGGAATTGATATTAGGAATGTTCCCCGCATTCAATTTTTAGCGGATGCGGCGTCGGCGGCGTGGGGCGATTCGTATTTCACGCTGACTTTGGACTTGGACACGACGGCGACTGTAGCCAGCACCGACGGACAATTTACATTCGCCAACGGCGGGGCGAATACCTGCACCGGCTTTGGCATTGTCGACGGCGGCGGCGGCGGCAGTTGCTTAGACGGCAATGTCGGCTTTAATGTTACGGTCGGCGCTACCAGCGTGCCATTGACTGTTTCGCTGGCGGCGACGCATATTGATGAGGTTTTCGCTGTGTCCTTTACCCCCCCGGATACGATTAACCTCGGGGCAAGGACGGAGTTTGAATTAACGGTCACCAAAGCGACTCTGCAGGCGGTTCGGGCGGCGAATCCGGCTTCGCCGATTGTCGTCACCGAAGGCGGGCCTACGGTTGCATTGATGTGGCAAAGAATCGGCGGCGGCAGCAGCGGCGGCACGGATTACAATCCGATTACCGCTCCGGTTCGATTTGGAATCTCCAACGGTAGATCGCCGTTTCCCGGCGACCGGGGCGGCTGGATTATAACGGATGCGGCGTCCGGCACTTGCGGCATTATCGACGACGGAGACGGAACCGAACGCTGCGATATTGCCAGTACATGGGCGGCGGCGTCAGTTAATTATGTCGTCGGCGTTACGGTGACGGCGGATCTGTTGACCGAACCCAATCATCTGTTGACGATGAATCTGGAAAGCGAAGTCCTCAACCCCACCCTTGATGGCGACCGCTACGAAATTAATACCGAAAGGGATGCCAGCGACCTTCCCCTTGCCGCCGTTGTGTGGCGGGCGGACAATGCAAATGTCTTCGCCGTTACGCCGCTTGCCACATTAAATAGCGACGGCAGAGCCGAACTGACGGAAGGCGGGGCTTTGCTGCCGGTTACGCTTTCCATTACCGTCAATGCGCCGCCGTCCGGAGTGCCGGTTGTGTTTAATTTTCAAGGGACGGCGTTTAATGAAGTCGCCGTTTATAACAATGCGTCGACGCCCGGTTTGCTCACACCGGTCGGCGTCAATTATCAGGCGACCATAAGCGACGGACTGCAATTCACCGTTGTGCAGGTGTCGGCGATTGTCAATGTAGACCTGACGGATGAACTTTGGACTTTGACGGTGACTTCGCCGGATGAGTCGGGCTCATTGCCCATTACGGTGGCGGTAAACCCCGACATCGTTGTTCAACTTGTCGGCAATACCGGCGACCCAAGTGCGGCGGTGCCGGCGTCGGCGGTGTTTCCGGAGCATCGGGGAGAAATATCGCTGACGATAGGCACTTGGCTCCGCAATAGGGATTCTTCCACTCCGCTGGAAATTCAGCCCGGCGAATCGGTGGAATTTACCTTCGTCCAAACGGCTCCGACCGAGATTAGTGTCGCCGGCATAGTCGACCCGACATGCACCAGATTGTGCCTGATTCAGTGGCAGAATACGGTCGCGATTGCGGTCAGCGAATTTATAGTGACGCTGACTCCCATTCCTGATTTTGACAGCAGGGAGGGCGAAGCTGAGGGCGGCGAGGCATTCAACTATCAGATTGGCACCCCCGGCACCGAATTGGATCTTGATGCTGACTCCAACAGAAGAGATCCTATTTATCGTCTGCGATTGACGAATCCGCCGGTGGGCGATTTTGATTCGCAGAACATTGAAGCGGCGAGAGATACGCAGATTCTCATCACGGTGAGTTTGTCCGGGCCGGCGGCGGATGTTGCGGATGTTCGGGCGGAATTGCGTCTGCATTTCCGCGGGGCGGATGTGGCAAATGCAAGGCGCACCGGCGGGGGCACCGGCGATTTCTCCCGCAATGAATTGGGGACGCCGGACTTGGAATGCACTAATGCGGGCGTTCCGGCGGGCGTAACTTCCATGTGCGATTTGACCGGTGCTTTCGCCTTAGTCGGCGGCAACGCCGTCATTACGCTGTACGCCGATGCAAATCTGAATCGGGAAGTGCAAGTGTCCTTGTTTAATCGCCGGGTGGAAAATTCGCCGAGAGACGATGATCTGCTGTTTAGGGAAAATGAAGCCCGAATTATTTTCTCCCCCTTGCTTGTGCATGCGGAGCCGTTGGCGGGTGCACAGGGGGCGGAAGGCCAAAGTGCATTTGTTGTCGGCACGGTTGTTGTCGGTGCTTCCACGCCGCCGAGGACGGAAGCCACAGAAGTGACTTTGTCGGTCGGCTTGTCGGCTGCGACTGGACGGCATCCGTCGGACTTTTCGCTGCTGCGGGGGACGACTCAATCGCTGGATGTTATTCCGAGTTCCGACGACACGGCAATACTTTTCCGCCTGCCCATTCCCATTTCGTCGACGGATGTGAGTATTGAAATTCGGGCGGTGGGGACGGCGGATTTAGCCAATGTCCCCAGCGACGAAGAAGGCGGCGAAGGCATCGAAGCGTTTACGGTCAGCGTAGTAACGGACGCCGCTGTGGAAATAGCGGACAGCCAAACTTTTTCGCTGCCCTTTACGATTACGCCGGGTCCGGCGGTAATCCGTTTTGCCGATGCATCGCCGCTGCGATTTTTTGAAAGCGAAGACGGCTTTATCAACATTGTCGGCCGTGTGCCGCTGGAAAACGGCGACACATTCCGCTTGGCGCATGCTCTACCGGGTTCAGTCAGCACTGGCGCGTCGATTACAGTTAGCGGCATTGCCTACGGGCGCGCCACCGACAATAGCCCCGATAGAGGCGGAGATTTCCAAATTCCGGTTTTGGAGAGCAGTAGCAGATGTTCCTCCCGGCCCCTCTTTGCCTGCTCAGAGGAGACATTTGATGGTCCGCTGGATGTGATTGCCCTGTCCGTCACCGTCCATCAAGACGGGATTTTGGACAATGAATTTTTTGTATTTCGCCTGCTGAGCATATCCGCCGAAACGGCTGTGGAGAATGCGGCCGGCGATCTGGTGGAGTCCGTCAACACCACTGTCCTCCTGCAGGACGCCATTACCGAATATGATGTCGTTGTTTCCGGCGGGACGGACAATGTTATTAACATTCTCCATAATGAAATCGCCGAAGTGACGGTCAGGTTGGATCCGCCGAGGGCGAGACGGTCGCAGACGAATGCGGCGGTGAATTTTAGGCTTGTTGAAAGGCCCGGCGGGGGGGCTTTCGCCGCCGAAGAAAGCGTCGGCTTTGATATTAGCGATCCGCGCGTTCCGACGGCGACATTCGCCATTGATGAATTCGGTCCGATTGTTTTGCGGGTAAATCCGGACCCGACCGCCAGCGGGCAGGATATTATTTTTGATGTGGAAATTATTTCGCCGCTGAACGGAGAGGAGCCGTCTTATACGCCGTCGGGGGCGGTTACTATTTCCGTGCGGGGCGTGGAAATTGGCGTTGTCGGGCAGGAAGTGGAAATTGTAGAAGCGGCGACGGAGTCGGCGATTTTGACGATAACTGTCGCCAGCCCCTCAGGAGGGGCGTTTCATCCGCGATTCCGAGTAGCGCCGGCGGCGTCGGCGGAGGAATTTAATGTCAATTACGGCGGGCAAATTGTGCCTGCGGATGTGGGCGGCTTTTACAGCGGAGCGACCATTGATATAAATCCGCCGGCTCAGTTTGAAGCCGTTGTTGACAGAGAATATCCGGTGACCATTTCGCCGATTGCCGACGGCGTTTATGAAGCGCCGAGAACGGCGGAATTCGCCATCGCCGCAGCGGTGAGCACCGAATACAGCACTGTCGGAGTGCAGGAGCAGCCCGCCGCCAGCCGCACGACGTTAACGCTGACGCTGACGGACGCTCTGCCGGTGGTTAGATTCCCGGTTAACGCTTCCGAAGAGGCGTTGAATATTTCGGTGAGTGAAGGCAATGTTGTCACTCTGTCGGTATTTTCCAATCTGACGATTGCGGCGGCTACGGTATCCATTACATTCTCCATCAGCGGGACGTCGGAGGATGGCTCGACTACTAATGACGAAGCGACAATTGACGGCGCAGCCTGCACGAGCACCGACCTCCGGACTCGACGCTGCTCGCTGGAGGTTTCCGACCTGCCGACGGATTTGGCGGGCTTGACGGACGCAACTCTGCAGGGGCGGATTATTCAACTCACCTTTAGATCCATCGCCGACACCGACGACGGAGTTCTGCATACGGAGGAAGCATTTGCCATTGAACTCTTGGGTACCACCGACCCCCGGACCGAAGGACACGCCGTGCCGGATATCCGCTTTCGAAACATTAATGTTAGCGTCTTTGAGCCGAATCCCATTGCTTTCGTCACCGCCGTCGACTCAGACCGATTGCTTTCGCCACCGCCACTGCCGCGAAGCGGCAATTTGCCGTGGGGGGCGTCGTCGGGCTTTTCGCCGGTTATAAGCTTTGAGCCGGGCTTTGAAGATCCTCGGCCGCAGTTTACTGTCCAGATTCCGGCTAATATCGGCGTCGGCGGCGATATTTTAATCACTAACGCCGTTTCGTGCGATGTCACTGCGGCTTCGTGCATCTTTACTGCGCCGGCAATTTCCGTAAGCGTAGGAGTGACGGTCGCCAGTAATTTGACGATAGGCATTTCGGTGGCGGCGTCGGCGTTGTCGGTTATTTCGGCGACGGAAACCGGCATTACGCTTTCTTTGAATACGGCGGCTTTGGACGGCTATCAGCAGGATCCCAATGCGAATGTTTTCGCCCTGCAGCCGACGGCGGCGACCCTTAGCATTGTCGGGGCGGGATCCGCCATTGCTGAAGGGGCTATTACCGTGGTGACCATTGTCGCCGACAGTCAAGTTGCCGCCGACGGAGAGGACATTTACATTAAAGCCCCGAATTACGGTGTGGATTATCTCATTCTCACCGCCGGAACGCCGCTGGATGCCGCCAGCGAATGCCGTGTGCAGACGGACAATCAAGCCGATCCAACTGCGGGCGGAGATCCGGTGGTCGTGGCAGTCAATCTTACCGTTTCTGTCTGCCGTCTGCCCGCATCCGCAGGGACGCCCGACGGAGATGATATTCAATTGCCGTTTACTGTTTCTGTTATCTTCGATTTCACCATTGAAGAGGCGGAGGCATTGACTCTGGCATTGGCGACTGCGGATGAAATTCCGCATTCGCTGTATCCCGCCGCATCGCCGCCGTATCCTTATGCACCTGTGACGGGCAGCGGGTCGGAATATGCATTAACTTTCAACAACACTGCTTTTGAAATCGGCCTTCAATTAGTCGGCGGGGCTTCGCAGTCGGGGACATTGAGCGAAGGGCAGACCAGATCATATCTGATTGGCCCGCTGTCGCCGGGTGCGGCTGATTTGGCTTCGCTGTTGGGGACGATTTCCGTTAATGTCAGAAGAGCCGGAAGCTCCCCCGACCCGATCGGCTCCACCGCCAACCCCGCTGATATTGATGTTCCGGGCTGCACCTTAGCCGCCAACGAATTGTCCTTTCCCTGCCTTGTGGTATTTGACGCCGCCGACGGAGCGGCGGAGATTGATGTCCTCGCCATATCGGATTTTGTTGTAGACGAGGATATTCACCTTGTGCAAATTCGAACCGATGCCGTCAACTTCCCCGGCTATACGGTGCCGGGTGGTTACCCCGCAGGCACAGGCGAATTCTTAGAGCCTCAATTCATTACGGTGAGAGTAATTGACGGCGCCGTTTATCGTTTGCGGGTATCGTCGGCGGGAACAAGCGACACGGACAGGGTTGCTGTGAATTGGGGCAATCTGGTTACTGTCAGCGTTTTGTTTAATCCGGCGATTGAGCAGCCGACCCAAGTTACGCTGAATTTCCTTCCCATCGGCGGATTCCAGCGGAATACGGCGTTTAGCGTCGTCACCACAGACGAGTCGGTGTTTACTTTGGATTGTCCGGATAATGCGAGTCCGCCCGACTGCTTCTTCTCGGCGAATTTGGCGGCAAGTGCGGGCAGTCCGGTTTCATCGGTGGCTTTAACTTTGTCGCTGAATGCGGCTGCGGGCGGACAGGATCTTGTCTTTGACATTACGCGAAATTTAGTGGGCCCAGTCATTCCGGATTCCGCTGCCAGTACAATTACCATCGCCGTTTTAACGCCGCAGGCGAGATTGGCGAGGGCGGATTACGGTGCGGATAGGGCGGAGGGCGAAGCCTTTATTTCCACCTCCGGTCGTTCGCCGCTGGCAGTAACATTAAATTCAGCGGCGCTGGCGGATATTACCATCGGCTTTCGGGCGACGGGGTCGCAATGCATCGGCTGCGATGCGGCGATTCCGGATTACGGCGACTTTGACATTCTCCGCACCGACACAGCAGGCGAATGCTTTCCGCTGGAGGATGATCCGCTGGTGGAAGAACCCCGCAATGTCTGGACCAGTGGAGACACCAACGCCCCCAACGATGGCATTTGTTCGGTCGTCATTCCGCAGGGACAGAGGGGAATTACGGTGACGGTCACTCTCGCCGCCGATTTCGCTCTGCAGGATTCATTGTCTGAGCCGGTCAATTTTCAATTGCTGCCGATTACTCCGCCTTATTATGAAGTGGATTCCGCCGCCGACGCAATCGATAGTTGGGCGGCATTTATTGACGACCAGCCCTTTGAAATACCGGGCTTTCGGGATGCCGGCACGCCGCTCACGCCGCTTACGGCAATTATTAATGTAGCGGGCGATACCGACCGCAACGCCGCCTTCACTGTGCATTATCCGGGCGGACTCGGCAATCAGCCGGACAATACATTAGCGGATGCTTATCGTTTGGAAACTGAGCAGGCGGACGTCTCAATTAGAATCGGTGCCACGCCTCAGATTGATGCCGAACCCACCGTTGGTGGTGTGCAAGTGGCGGTGTCGCTGGTTGGCGGCAGTAATGCGGCGTCGTCGGAGGAATTTACCTTCCGTCCGCCCGATGCCATTCCGCCGCTTGCATATCAAACCGCCACAGTTACGCTGACGATTAACGGCAGTATCGACCGCAATCTCCTGACCGCCGCCGACGATGAAGTGCTTTTCCGTGTTTTGCCGGAAGGCAGCGAAGTCGGCGAAGCCCAATTGGTTCAAATCTTCCCGCCGCAGGGTCGGGAGGCAAATCATATTTTCGTCGGCGAAGAGGCGAGAGTCCGCATATTCTTCCCCGGAGCGAATTTCGGTTCCGGCAGTGCGGGGGAAATTACCATCAGCATTTTGGCGGATAGTTTTGGCACGGCGACCGACCAACTTAACCATGTCGTCGGCAGCGGCGGCGTTACCTGCGAGCCCGCCAATAACCGATGCACGCTGGCGGCGAGTGCCGTTAGCGGCGAAGCGTCCGACGAAATTGCCTTCCGCATTAATTCGGCCGACGGCCCGGTTAGGCTGTCGCTGGTTGGCGGCGGAAACATCATCCCCGCCTTTACGGCGTCGGACGAAACCATTGTTATGGAGGTGCGTCCGCCCGAAGTGTCGTTTGATATTGAAGCGGGACAATTCCAAAACGAAGGAGCATCAGGCTCTGCGAATGCGATAGACGCCACCATCAGCGTTACCTTTAATCCGGCGACCGCCGCCATTCCGGCGACGGTGTATCTGCAAATTCCGTCCAACAGCGGATTTGGCACGGATTGGGATTTTGAGCGGGATACCTTCAACGCTTATACCGGCATTACCTCCTGCGATACTTCGGCTGCGGATAATCTCTTCTGCATCGTCGTCTTTGCCAGCGGCGACTCCGACACCATCGTCCTGCGGACATTCGCCCCCCTTGATAATCAAGTGGACGGCGTTTTCTCCACTCCCAATCGGGATAAGCCGCTGGCGATAAATATCGTCCAAGCGGCGGATGTCGGAGTGACCGGCGTCCCCGCCTTCGACATTCCCACCGACGGCAACCAAACATGGGATCTCACCCTGCGGCATATTCCGTTTGATATGGCATTCCAGACGGCGGCGACGCCTCAGGCGCAGCAGGCTCAGCCAATTGCGAGGGATTTCACAACAGACGCAGGAGACTCGCTGACGGAAGAATTGCTGACGATTCAAGCGGTCAATGTGCCGCCGACTGCGCCGCAAACGCCAATCACCGTTCAATACGAAGTCGGTTTGGCGAATGACGCCGACCGCACGGCATTCCAAATTATCCGCTACGACGGCGCTGCGGAAACTTCCTGCACAGCCGCAACTTGCACGGCGGTTACCCGCCCGGATACAAGCGGCAATCATCGGGCAATTTTGACAATCCGCAATCTGACGCACACCGGCGATGTCACCGTGCGGGTCGCAGACGGATTAGAATCCACCTATCTGGCGGCGACTTCGTTCGAGAACATTCCCGGCCTGCCTTTCCCACGCACGGATGCAGTAATTTCCTTTACGCCTCCGCCGGGCATTCAGGCGGCGGAACAGGCGGTATCGCAGATTCGGGGCTACCACGCTACGGTTACTTATGATTTGGGCAGAAGCATCCTCGCCGCCGACATCGGCATTTTAACCGTCAATATCACGCTGGGCGATTTGGGCGTGGATGCCTTCGCCGTAATTGGGGCGGGCGATTTTGACTGCAATGATGGGAATGACCGCTGCGAGTATTCCTTTGATGAGGACGGCGATGGAACGGCGCAAAATATCGGCAGAGATTCGCTGGACTTGGTGCTGTCGCTGGCTATCGGCGGAGTGGACAATATAGGAATGACTCTGACGGCAAGCAGCGATGCATCTTTCGAAATCGCCGACGATGCCTCCGCCGTCATTACCCGGGCGAATTACACTGTGGAGGGCACCATCCCCAGAAACATTCCAAACATTACCGAAGGGGGAGCCGAGGGGTCGTTTGCAATAGCCGTCACGCCGCGACTTGCCGTGTCGTTGACTGTGCAATTTGAAATAGCGAATAGATTAGTCGAGGAAGGATTTACTTTGGATGATTTTGAGATCTTTGATGCCGACGGCAATGAGATGACTTGCGAGGTGGACACATTCGTAGGACTAGACGCTCAACTGGTATTTTGCGATTTAGTGATGGCTGCCGAAAGCGGCGTCAGCGGCGAAGTTTCACCAATCGGCGAATCGCGGCGGCAATTCTCCATACTGGCGGTTCCGGATGCGGATGATGAAGAGGATGTGTTACTTCAAAGTTCATTGTTTGGAGCGGGGGGGCTTCGTGTGATTACTGATATCCCTGCCGGCTCCGGATGGCAGGCAGATACTGGCAATCGCCCGAGAACATTTAACCTTTTCGATGCCGCCTCGCCGAATACCGCTCAGCCGGTAAGCGGACGGATTTTGCAGGTGCGTGGCTATCACGCCACGGTCACTTATCGCCTGCATCGCAATATCGACGCTGCCACCGACACCGGCGAATTAACCCTCGCTGTCACGGAAGGCACTTTGGGCACGGATGCTTTTGTTGTCGACGCTGGTACTGATTTCACTTGCGATGTTGATGGTGGGGATAATCACTGCACCTACGATTTGACGGCGGGAACCGTCTTAGACCGCAATTCGCTGAATTTAGTTTTGTCGCTGGCAATCGACGGGACGGATAGTTTGGCAGTGACTCTCACGGCAAACAGCGGGAATCCTCTGTTGGCTGTGGACAATACCGATACCGCCGTCGTAATTACCAAGCTGGATTACACTGTCGACACGCCGTTGGACGAACAGGTTGCCGACATCAGCGAAGGCGGACCGCCGGATGATTTTGATGTGAGAATCGCCCCGCGTCCCGCCGTGGGCTTGACTGTGCCATGGCGGTTGACAAGAAACAGCGGCAATGTAGATGCCTTCCAAGCGGCTGATATAATCGTCCGGAATTCCGACGGCGACCCGCAAGATTGCGCAATCGAGACAGGCGGCACTTTCATTGGCGATCTTAGATGCGATTTAATTGTCGCCGCCCAAGTGGACGGCGGCATCCGTCCGTCCGGCGAGCCGACATTTGGATTCTCCATAGAGGCGGTTTCGGATGAAGATGTCGAAGGCGATGCGAATGTCAGTTTAGCAGGACTGCTGGCGGTGGACAGTGATGGATTGACCGCCGTCGACGAAGTGAATGATGCTTTCTCCATCATTGATGTTGATCCGCCGGTTGCGGATTTTGATGAGCCGTCCAGCGATGTGGCAAGGCAAGGCGGACAAGTATTAATTCCGCTGTCGTTGACCCCCAACGGAAATGCGGCGGGCGGCGTGCCGATTACGGTTCAGTGGACATTCACGGATGCGCAAAATCGCTTTGCCGTAGTGTGCGAATCCGGCGACGGCACCGCCGCCGATCCTTGCGAATCGGTTGTGGCGGATGGTGAATCGTCGGCGGATATTACGGTTAATTCCCGCGCCGCTGCGGTGGCGGGGGCTTTGGATTTAGTGATTATTGACGGCTTCGGCTACGATGTCGAGGCGCTTCCGGCGGGTCGTCATGAAGTTAATATCGTTGAGCCGCCGCTCGCTAATTTTGCCGCAGGGACAAGTCAAGTTCAAGCGGTGGTCGGCGAAGTTGCGGTTGTTTTGGGTTTATCGAGTCCGGTGGCGGTCGGTGCGGAGCCGGTGACGATTTCATGGAGTTTTGCGAATGGGGGATCGTTTGGCACGGATGCGGAATGCTTTGACAGCACTGATGGCACTCCGATTGATGCTGCCGATATCGCTGGTGCGACCACAGGCGACTGCCGCTCGGTGATTCCGGCGGATGGGTCGGACACGGCGGAAATTATCATTACAGCCAATGATGATTCCACGGATGGCGATGACAATTTGATTTTGACTATAGGCGGGGGCGTGGGCTATCTCGTCGGCACGACGAATCCGACTCATGAAGTGGATTTAACGGCGCCGCCGCCGAATGCTAATTTTGTCGGAGCGTCCAGCGATGTTCAAGCGGAAAGCGGCGAAGTGGTGATTGCTTTGCGTTTATCGGATCCGGTGGCGGCCGGTGCGGAGCCGGTGACGATTTCATGGACTTTCACCGATGATGATAGGGCGTTTGGCACGGATTCGGTCTGCGTTGACAGCAGAGGCGATACGATTGCAGATATCGGTGCGGCGAACAGCGGCAACTGCCGCTCGGTGGTCTCGGAGAATTCGGACACGGCGCAAATTGTCATTACAGCCAATGATGATTCCACGGTGGGCGATGCCAATTTGATTTTGTCTATAACCGTAGACGGGGGCGTGGGCTATCTCGTCGGCGATACGGATGAGCATCAAGTGGCTTTAACGCCGCCGCCGGTTGTTGATTTTACTTCGGGCGGTCCGACTTATGTGGCGCACGGCGACACTGCAAACGGCAATGCCGTGCAGATTCAGGTGGATCTGTCGCCGGCGGTGCCGGCTGGCGAAACGCTGGATGTTGAATGGTCATTTGATAATACTTCCCTTGCCTCTGATGTCGGTGCGCCGGTCTGTCCGAATGAAGTTGTCAACGGCACGACGACAACCTGCACGACGAATGTGCAGGGGAATGCGAATTCCTTTGAGATTGTCTTTAACTCCGGCGTTAATTCCGATGTGGACGATGTCGGCGAGTCGCTGGTGATTAATCTGGATGATGCCAGAGGCTATACGCTGGGCGATCCGATTTTGCATATCGTTGAAATTTCCCAGCCGGATTCGGCGGCGGTGTTTGTCGAGGCGTCCAGCCAAGTGCGGCAGGGCGGCGGACGAGTATTAATTACGGTGTCCTTGGCGGTGCAAGTGGATGCGGATGCGCAGCCGGTGACGATTCGGTGGAGGTTCGACGACGACGAACTTGCGTTTGATCCGGTATGCTTTCGCGGTGGCACTTCGCGGACGACTGATGACACAAGCGGCAACTGCGAATCCGTCGTCGCTGCGGGTCAGCAGCAGACGACAATTACCGTCGATTCCACTGGTGCTTCAGACGCGGGCGATAATCCGGTTTTGGTTTTGCGGATAAGGGAAGGCAACGGCTATGTCCCCGGCGCGGCGGTGAGTGTGCGGCATGAAGTGGCTTTGTTTGCCGCCCCGGCTGCGAGTTTTGATGCGGCAACCAGCGACTTAGAGCACGGCGACCTCATTACCGGCAGACAAGTATTAGTGCAATTGAATTTAGCCGGGACTAATCTGCCGGATTACCGCGTTCAGTGGAGGTTTGAATCCAGCGGGAGTGGTCATCCCTTTGAATTTCAATGCCCTCGCGTCGGCGGCGGGGTCGAGGATATCACCTTCAACGACCGAGGCGGCGCCCCAACCCCCGACGACCCCGACGACCTAGGCGGCGATTGTGAATCCGTTGTCGCGGCGGGCGAGAATTTCGTCAATATCGTCATCAATTCCGCTGCTAATTCCGCAGCGCGTAATATCGGCAATGCGCTGACTCTGTCGATTATCGCAAGCGATGACAATGAATACACTCACAGCACGGATGTGCATCAAGTTATTATTACTGCCGCCGCCGCGCCGCCGCAAGTCGGCTTTACGGCGGGAGCGGCCGAAGTATATTGGGGGCGGGATTTGGAAATATCGGTTACCGTGAATCCGCCGCTGTCGACGAATCCGGCTGTTGCTTTGCCGTTTAATTTCTTCGCCACCGGCTTTGCTGATGACTGGGTGTCGGAAGTTGATGCCGGCACTGATCTTGATTGCGCGTCCGTATCCAATTCCTGCGTTTTGACCGATCCCGATGAAACGCAATCGCCGATTGTAGCGACAGTGCAATTCACCCAAGAAGCGGCGGATACGCCCTCGCGAGCGGTGACGGTGTCGCTGGCCGATGCCGCCTATCTCACCGCCATCAATGACGCCGCCGCTGATGACACTTATACTTTCGGCAATCGGCGGCTGGTGGTTAATGTTATCAATCCGATTATCACGCGCACGACGCCTGAGGCGATTGAAATCAGCGAGGGCGAAAGCGCCGATGTAATTTTCACGCGCGATCCGATTATCGGCGACGGCGATAACTTTGCTGTCGGCGTGGGCTTTCCGGATGATAATGGCGCGTCGGCGGCGGATATTGCCATCGCTGTTAATGAGGCACCTTGCGATCTTGCCGCCACGCCGACTAGTTGCACGGGCAATTTCGGCAGTGGCGTCGGCGATTTGACGGTATCCATCGCCATCACTGTGGATTTTGAATTGAATGAATCGCAGGAGTTGATTGTTCTCTCTCTGCAGGCGCAAAACGACCACGATGTTAATCCGGCGGCGTTTTTGGCGACGGTGACCATCGTCAATGTTAATCCGCAGGTGGGTTTTTCGGCGGATCTGATTACGCCGACTACGCCGATTTCGATTTTCTGGGGGCAGCCGATATCGCTTTCGGTAACGGTGAGTCAGCCGTCGCCGAGTGCATTGGATGTCAGTGTAACGGTTACTCAGCCGACGGCAAATCCGGCTTCATTTTTGCCGAATGCTAATCCGGACACTACCGCCGATCAATGCGGTCCAGCGGCGGGCGGTTATTACTGCGTCATCGGCAATTTGGCGGATGGCGAGGATTCGCCGGATTCGGCAAATGAAAATCCACTGCAGGCGAATCCGGTCGGCGGCTATGTGTTGGGTTTGGGATTAGATCAAAATTCCATACCGGGCAATTATGCGGCGGACGCTAATGCCAATGCCGTCAACATCAGCGTTTCCCGCTATGCGGTTACGCTGGCCGCCGCTAATGCCCCGTCGAATGCCAACGGCTTTCGAAGCGGCGAAGAAGGCGTCATCCAAATTCTGGATAACAACGCGGAGGCGGGCGGCGTTCCAAGTTGGGCGGACGGCGATTTCAGCGTGGCGATTTCCATTAACGGCGGCGTCGAAGGAACGAATTGGGAAGTGCGCACTCTCCCCGACGCCGCCGGAGTCGCCCAAGGCGCTGTCATTGATGAATGCGACATTGGCTGCGGCATTGCGTGGACAAATACAGACGACGGCGCCAATGCCTACCTGCGGATTCTTGAGGAGACCGCAACAGTCGTCAGAGTCTTCCTGCTGAATGTACCCTCAGCGGCGACAAGGCCGGCGACAACGCCGGGGGCAATCACCGTCGTCGACTTTGTCCTAGATGCCGTCGAGGAGGGGACGCCGATTGCCGACTTTGACGCGCCGTCCAGCGATGTTCGCGCGGAAGGCGGGCGGATTATAATTCCGGTGAACATAAACCCGGCTCCGGCGGGCGGCATTGATGTTGTGTGGAACTATGACGCCGGAGAGGATCCGCATCCCTTTATTCCGGGCTGCTTTGACGCAGACGACGCTGAAGTGACGCTGGCGCAAAGCGAAACCTGCCAGACGAATGTGCCTGCGGGAGCGAGTACTTTTAATATCACTGTGGTTTCTACGGATGATTCGGTGGCGGGCGTGGGAACGCTGAATTTATCCATCACCGTCGGCACCGGCTACGCTGTCGGCACGACGCAGCCGAATCATGTGGTTAATGTTATTACGCCGCCGTTCTTGAGTTATTCGCGCATCAGCACTCCGCCGTTAGATACTTCGACTGGTATTTACACATTGAGGTCAAACGGCGGCCAGTTGCGGTTGGGACTGCGATTAACGGAAGCGGATCCTCCGGGGTTGCCGCCTGACTCAGCAGTTCCGGTTCTCGTTCCGGCGGGCGAATTGCTGACGGTTCGCTGGCGTTACACTCACGGGGACAATCTTGCGGAAGCAGGGTTTGTCATCCCAGCCGATACCCGATGCTTTACGGATATCGGCGGCGTTGTGACGGACATTGATGATACCGGCGCAACATCCAACGGCATCTGCGAATCGGTTGTGCTCGGCGACGCGAGTTCAGTTGAAATCACTCTTAATTCCGCTGTCGGCTCATCCGCTGGAGCAGACTTAGTAGACTTAGTGCTGGGATTATTAGACGGCGTCGGCTACGCACCACCGGGGAGTTCTAATGTTGCTCGCGTCCGTTTGGAGGATATTAACATTGCGGCGGCATCGGCGAGTTCCAGCCAAGTCAAGGGTTATCAGGCGACGATTGCCTTTGAATTAGGCGCACCCGCCGTCGCCGAGACAACCGGCACATTATCGGTCACCTTTGTCGACGGCATCTTGGGCGACGAAGTCGTCGGCGTCAGCGGTGCGGGCGATTTCATCTGCACCGAAACGGACGGCCAGCCGACCGACTCTTGCGTCCATATTTTTGAGTCGGGAGATGCTACGGCGGAATCGCTGTCTTTAGTTTTATCGCTGGCGATTGGCGGTGATTCGGACACCGTGCCGATGGCGTTTTCCGGAGAGGCATCCCGCTATGTCGTGACCGAATCGGACATTATTTTAACGCGGACAAATTACACTGTGACTTTTGCCGCCGCCGACCAAATCGCCGATCTTACCGAAGGCGCAGCGGCGGATGCTTTTGATTTGTCCGTAACGCCGGCGCTGGCGAATGATATAACCATCGCCCTCCGGCTGACAGCGGCCGCTACGCCAGCGAATGCCCTCGACCCGATCGATGTCACTCTCCTCCGCCTTCCCAATACGCCGATAACCTGCACCCCCGATACGAGCGACGCAACCAGACAGATTCTGGATTGCGATTTAATTGCACTCGGCGACTCCGGCATTGTTGCGGCGGATCCAGCCGGAACTTCTTCTTCGCATGAATTCTCCATCGGGGCGGTGGACGACAGCGATCCCGACGGCATCGGCGTCCAAGCCCGACCCATCGCCGGCGTAGGATACGATATTCCCGCTACCGATCCCGGCACCAACACCGATGACTTCCGCATCATAGATTCCGCCGCCGCCGGACTGCCGGTTGTGAGCTATGCGATTGAAACTGCTCAATATCTGCTGCCTTCAAACGGCGGTCAATTGCGGGTGGGACTGCGATTATCGCCGGCGGTTCCGGCTGGCGAAACGATTACGGTTCGCTGGGAACTTGCACACTTTTCCATACCTCTTGTAGGGGACGGATATCTTTTCCAAGCCGACCGATGCTTTACGGGAAGCGGCGACGATGAGGTGGAAACTACGCCCAGCGATGGAGCATTCAACGGCGGCATCTGCGAATCGGATGTGCCCAGCGGCGCGACTTCATTTGAAATCATCGTTAATTCCCCGGTCGGCTTCGCCGCCGGATCTGGCTCTCAAGCCCCTGTGAATTTAGAATTAATAGACGACGATGCCTACGGCAGAAACGACGCGGCCATTGCTTCTCGCGGTATTCTTTTGACCGATCGCGCCATTGCGGCGGCGGCGAGGAACATCAGTCAATTCAACGGCTATTATGCGGCGATTGCCTTTGATTTGGAGGAGCCCATCAGCGCGCGCACGACCGGCGATTTAACGGTAAGTTTCGACAGCGGCGTATTGGGCAATGCGGTTTCCGGCGTCGCCAGTGCGGGCGAGGTTGTGGGCGATTTTACCTGCGATGCGGACAATAACCGCTGCGAGTATTCGTTTGATTCAAATGCGGCGGCCGATGCTACGGCGGAATCGCTGTCCTTAGTGCTGTCCGTATCCATCGGCGATACTCCGCCGTCGCAAGTGACGATGACGCTTTCGGGGAGCGCGCTGGGCTACAATGTAGTGGGGGGATCGGTGCAGGCGATTACGCTCAGCCGGGCGAATTACTTGGTAGATCTGGCGGCTGGCGCGATTCCGGATCTTATTGAAGGCAGCGCGCCGTCGGCGTTCAATGTTGATATAACGCCCCGCCCCGTCGTCGGCTTGACGGTGACCCTCCGTTTTCGGGATGGATCGGCGTTGGCGACGTTTATCGGTAATCAGACCAGCTTGATCATTGACGATGCTGATATCTCCATCAGCCGCCAAGTCCCCGCTGATTCGGATGATTTTTCTGATGCGGTGACTTGCTTGAACGGAGTGGACGAAGCTTCGGGTCAACCTGTCCTATCCTGCACTTTGATTGTGCCGCCCGACAGCAGCGCGACGGATTTGGCGACTCCAAGCGGAACCTATGAGCCGGAGTTTTCAATCGCCGCGCTGGCGGACGACTTTCCGGAGCGGAATACTGAAATCCAAGCCATATTCCTTCCCCGCGCTCCCACACCCGGGCCGGGGGGATATGTCGCCGGTCCTAATTTTGACGGATTCGTCATTAATCCCGACGGCGGGCCGGATGTCGGATTTGTCAATACGCCCGACGCCGTCAGCGAAGTGCATGCCGCCGGCGGCGTCGTGGAAATTCCGCTGGCATTGTCGGAGTCGAGCGGCACAATCATTGACATTCGGTGGTCATATAATATCGACGGAGTCGCGCCTGATGATCCGGATACGGCTGAGGATGACGCCGAGCCGATTCCGTTTGCGTTTGTATGCTCTGACGATTCCGGCGTCCCGCAAACGATTGCGCTCAGCGGCGTGTGCGAATTCAGAGTGCTGGCAGGGCATGACGCCTTTGCCATTACAGTCACTACCACCGCAGATTCGGATCTATCGGATTACGCCGGTTCGCCCGTCCTGAATTTGCAGATAGACCCCGATGAAGTAGACCCCGATGACCCCGACGACAGCACAGCCTACGATATCGTAGCGACGAATGACGACCATCGGGTTAATCTTGTCGCCGCCGCTCCCGCCGCCGGGGAAGTGGCGTTTAATACCGGCCAACAGACAACAACAGGCGAAGCGTTTTTCACCGGCTATTGGGGGACAATCAACGGGCAGCAGTCATTTAGGCTGCCTTTGCGAATTTCGCCGCCGTATTCGCCGGGGACGGATCCGATATTGGAGGTTACTTCCCTCGGAGATCCTTTTAGCAGCTCTTTTGCATTGCCGAGCAGTTTGACCGGCATAGGCGGTGCCTGCAGCGGGTCGCCAACCACTTGCCCCCGTCGGATTCGGTTTTATGTTCCGACGGGCCCTATTGCCGACTTTGAACTTCCCGTCTTTATCAGCGGCAGGGCGAATGCGGGGCAACTCATTACGCTGACGATTGATATTAGCGGCTTTGATCCTGCGCCCGACGGGCCTTACGCAGTTGCCGCTCCTGCCAGCGTCGTCATTAGCATTCTCGCCCCGAATTTATCGGTGGGGCGGCGCGACTCTACGGAAAGCAGCAACGAAGGCGACATCGTCCTTTTTGAATTCACTCCGTTTGATGAATTAGACGGCAGCGAGCTTCCTGCATTTCCCGGTTTTATGATTGCGACTATTTCCATCGCCTTGACCAACGGCGCATCTTCCGCCGATTATGTATTGCAGAACAATGGCGGCACCGGCATCGCTCCTTTGCCGGGGGATGAGACGACTTTTGATCTTTATAGGATTGAGATAGCACCATTCAGAGCCGCCAGCGAATTATTTCAAGTGTCCGTGGTGGCGGACACTATCCCCGAGCCGCAGTTATCCAGCGCCAATGCGGAACTCATTGCGGTTCATCTGCTGCCTCCGGCGGCGATATCCGAAGGGTATCGGGTTCCGGTAGCGGCGAGGGTCGGAATTACCCTTACACTCGCCAATCTCCCGGCGGCCGCTAATTTTGTCGCAGCGGACAGCGATGTTCAAGCGGATGGCGGCAGAGTTGAGATTGACTTGAGGTTATCGGAAGCGGTGGCGGCAAACGCAGATCCGGTGACGATTTCATGGAGTTTTGCGGATGGGGCGTCGTTTGGCACGGATGCGGAATGCTTTGACAGCACTGATGGCACTCCGATTACGAATCCCGCTGTGATCGCTGCGACGGTCTCCGCCGACTGCCGCTCGGTGGTATCGGCGGGGTCGGAAACGGCGCAAATTCTCATTACGGCCAATGCCGGTTCCGCGGCGGACGATACTAATTTGAATTTGGCAATTCTCGGCGGCGTCGGCTATAACATCGGCACGGCGCAGCCGACTCATATCGTGGATATTATTGCCGCCGCGCCGCAGCCGGTTGTCGGCTTTTCCACCCCCGGGCCCATTGATGTATTTTGGGGCGGTAATGTGACGATGACTCTTCTCTTTCAGCCGTCGTTGCCGGTGCCGGTGAATTACGGCACTGAGGGAATAAGATTCAGCAGAGGCGGGGTGGGCAGCGGCTTTTCGTCCGTCAATACCGGGTCGGGCGGCAACTTGACCTGCGGCGTTGGCACCAATGCTCAAGCTATAACCTGCCGATTCGCCAACTCGCAGTCCACCGCTTTGCCAATCGGCACAGATGAATTTATAGGGATGCTATTACTTCGGCAGGCGGCGGCGGCTGTCGGTCGTCCGCTGACGCTTTCTTTGCTTGTTGATGTCCGAGATGACGCCAACGACGCCATTCTCGGCACTAACAACGATTATCAGTTTGAGAATCAAAATCTGGTTTTCAATATCATCAATCCGACGGTCTCGCGCACGCCGAATTTGCCGATTGATATCCGCGAGGGCGACAGCGCCAATGTGGTTTTCACGCGCTTTCCGATTATCGGCAACGGCGATGACTTTGCTGTCGGCGTGGGCTTTGCGAATGGTGCGTCGGCGGCGGATATTGCAACCATCACCGTTAATGGGAATGCTTGCGATCTTGCCGCCTCGCCGATTAGTTGCACGGGTAATTTCGGCAGTGGCGTCGGCGGTTTGACGGTTGCTATTTCCATCGATGCGGATACTGATCCGGCGGAATTGGCGGAGCAAATTAGTTTGACTCTGACGGTGCAAAACGACCACGATATTAATCCGGCGGCGGGTCTTTTCGCGGTGGTGAACATTCTCAATGTGCCGAATGCGGACTTTGCGGCGGCGGACAGCGAATTAGCCCACAGCGACGGCACTACCGGCGGACAAAGAGAAGTGCAATTGGATTTGGCGGGAACTCGTCCGAATGCCGATTACCCCATTGAGTGGTCGTTTACCGCTCCCGAAGATCATCCCTTTAGATTTGCATGCGCTCCCGTCGACGGCGGGGCGGTCGTCAATATCGTCGGCAGCCCCGGCGAACCCAGCAACTGCTTATCCGTTGTGCCGGATGGTTTGGATTTCGTCAATATCGTCATCAATTCAGCGAATGATTCCGTTGCGGACGATATTTCGGATGTTGCCGATATTGATGATCGTCTGGTCCTGCGGATTGTCGACGGCGATGCATACAATCCCGGCGAAACGGCTGTGCATCGGGTGGCTATTATTTCGCCGCCGATTATTCGAGTGTTGGGAGCATCGGCGAGTCCGAGTCAAGTCAAGGGCTATCTGGCGACGATTGCCATTGAATTAACCGCACCCGCCGCCGCCGACACAACCGGCACATTAACGGTCGCCTTTGCCGACGGCATCTTGGGCGACGAAGTGGGCGACGAAGTCGTCGGCGTCAGCGGTGCGGGCGATTTCGTCTGCGACTCTGCGCTTAACCGCTGCGTTCATATTTTTGAGTCGGGAGATGCTACGGCGGAATCGCTGTCCTTAGTTTTATCGCTGGCGATTGGCGGAGATTTGGACACCGTGCCGATGGCGTTTTCCGGGACGGCACCCGGCTATGCCGTGACCGGATCGGACATTAATTTAACGCGGACAAATTACACTGTGACTTTTGCCGCCGCCGACCAAATCCCCAATCTTACCGAAGGCGCAGCAACGGCGGATGCTTTTGATTTGTCCGTAACGCCGCAGTTGGCGAATGATATAACCATCACCCTCCGGCTGGCAGCGACCGCCAATACGCCAGCGGCGGCCCTTGATGCTGGCGATGTCACTCTCCTCCGCCTTCCCAATACGCCGATAACCTGCACCGATGCCACCGGCACCGAAGCCAACCAGATTCTGGATTGCACTTTAATTGCACTCGGCGTCTCCGGCTTGGATGTTGCGGCGGCTCCAACCGGAACTTCCGCGCATGAATTCTCCATCGGGGCGGTGGACGACAGCGATCCCGACGGCATCGGCGTCCAAGCCCAACCCATCGCCGGCGTAGGATACGATATTCTCGCTACCGATCCCGTTCCCAGCACCAACACCGATGACTTCCGCATCATAGATTCCGCCGCCGCCGGACTGCCGATTGTGAGCTATGCAATTGATCCTCCGCGGGTTAACGGTGAGCGTCAATATCTGCTGCCTTCAAACGGCGGTCAATTGCGGGTGGGACTGAATTTATCGCCGCCGGTTCCGGATGGCGAAACGATTGCGGTTCGCTGGAATCTTGCACACTTTAGCCAGAATCTTGTAAATAGCGGATATCTTTTCCAAGCCGACCGATGCATTACGATTAGCGACGGCGTTGGGACGCCCACTGTGCCCAGCGATGGAGCAGCCATCAGCGTTGAAGGCATCTGCGAATCGGATGTTACCGGCCCCGCGGATTCATTTGAAATCACCGTTAATTCCCCGGTCGGCGCCGACGGCATTGACCTCTTTGTGAGACTACAATTAATAGACGACGATGCCTACGGCAGAAACGACGCGGCCATTGCTTCTCGCAGGATTCTTTTGGCGAATCGCACCATTGAGGCGGCGACGAGGGGCAACAGTCAATTCAACGGCTATTATGCGGCGATTGCCTTTGATTTGCAGGAGCCCATCAGCGCGCGCACGACCGGCACTTTGACGGTCAGTTTCGACAGCGGCGTATTGGGCAATGAGGTTTCCGGCGTCGCCGGTGAGGGCGATTTCAGATGCAATGCGGCGGATAGCTGCGAGTATTCGTTTAATTCAAATGCGGCGGCCGATGCCGGCGAGACATCGCTGTCCTTAGTGCTGTCCGTATCCATCGGCGATACTCCGCCGTCGCAAGTGACGATGACGCTTTCGGGGAGCGCGCTGGGCTACAATGTAGTGGGGGGAGCGGTGCAGGCGATTACGCTCAGCCGGGGGAATTACGCGGTATCTCTGTCGGTGGGCGTGATTCCGGATCTTACGGAAGGCAGCGCGCCGTCGGAATTTAATGTTGAAATAACGCCCCGTCCCGTCGTCGGCTTGACGGTGACCCTCCGTTTTCGGGATGGATCGGCGTTGGCGGGGGATATCATCACTGGTCCGCGCGTCTTGATCATTGACGAGACTGATATCTCCATCAGCCGCCGCGTCCCCGCTAATTCGGATGATTTTTCTGATGCGGTGACTTGCTTGAACGGAGTGGACGGACCTTCGGGTCAACCTGTCCTATTCTGCACTTTGATTGTGCCGCCCGACAGCACCGCGACGATCGCGGCGGTGCGGGCGGCGACTCCAAGCGGAACCTATCGTCCGCGATTTTCAATCGCCGCGCTGGCAGACGACTTTCCGGAGCGGAATACTCAAATCCGAGCCACATTCCGTCCCACTGTCGCCGATGCTATCCCCGGGCCGGGGGGATATGTCGGCGGAACGGCTGCTGACCTATTCGTCATTAATCCCGACGGCGGGCCGGATGTCAGATTTGTCAATACGCCCGACGCCGTCAGCGAAGTGCAGGCCGCCGGCGGCGTCGTGGAAATTCCGCTGGCATTGTCGGAGCCGGTTCCGGACGGCGGATCCCTGGACATTCGGTGGTCATATACTATCGACGGAGTCGCGGCTGATGATCCGGATACGGCTGATGATGATGCCGAGCCGATTCCGTTTGTTTTTGACTGCCCTGACGCTTCCGGCGTCCCGCGGCCGATTGTGCTCAGCGGCGGCGTGTGCGAAACCAGATTGCAGTCACAACAGGACGCCTTTGTCATTGCAGTCAATACCCCCGACGATTCGGATCTATCGGATTACGCCGCCGCCGGTTCGCCGACCCTGAATTTGCAGATACTCGCCAGTTTAAGAGCCGACGGTTCACCATTCTACGATATCGTAGCGACGAATGACGACCATCGGGTTAATCTTGTCGCCGCCGCCGCCGCCGGGGAAGTGTCGTATGCCATCACCGATAGGACGACGACGAACGAAGAAGCCGAAGCCTTAATCGGCGAGTATTGGAATCGGGTGGTTGCTCTGCCTTTCAACATTGCCCCGCCGCTGGCGGATGCGGACGACACTGCCGCTATTGCCTTTATTCCGTCGTCTGAGATTGACGCTGCGTTTTCACCGCTGAATCCGGCGGGGACGGCGGCGGCGGCGAACTGCGATTCTTCCGCCTGCAGTTTAGTCATTAATGATTACGGCACGGATCCTATTGCCGATTTTTCCATTCCGATTACTTTGTCGCAGGCGGACGCCGGACGGCTGATTACGCTGACGGCGTCTCTCGCTGATTTTGATGATGCGCCCGGCGGCGCCTACACTTTTGCCGAGCCCGCCAGCGTCGTCATTAGCATTCGCTATCCCCGATTGGATGTGCGGCAGAACGGCGGCAATTCAGCGGGCGCCAGCGAAGGCGAAGTGATGAATTTTGAAATTGTGCCGCTGGACGAAACCGGCAACGCCGGCATCCTGCCCGGCATTATGACGGCGACTATCTCCATCACCTTCGCCAACAGCGCAACTTCCGCCGATTATGAATTGCAGGACGCCACCCCCGCCGCCATCGTCGCCGAGGCTTCGACTCCGGCTTTTGATTTGTATGAAATAGTGATAAATCCCGCCGATGCCGCCAGCCGTTTATTTCAAGTGTCCGTAGCGACGGACACTATCGCCGAGCGGCGGTTATCCAACGCCAATGCCGAATCCATTGTGATTCGCTTGGCGCAGCCGTCGGGTCTCGCCGACGGATATCAGGCGACGCTTGCGGCGGTCGGCGGACTTTCCCGCATTCTGGGCAATGCCCCGGCGGCCGCTAATTTTGTCGAAGCGGCCAGTGCAGTTCAAGCCGAAGGCGGCAGAGTTGAGATTGACTTGATGTTATCGGAAGCGGTGGCGGCAACCGCACAGCCGGTGACGATTTCATGGACTTTTGCGGATGGGGCGTCGTTTGGCACGGATGCGGAATGCTTTGACAGCACTGATGGTTCTTCGATTACGGATATCGCTGCGGCGGTCACCGCCGACTGCCGCTCGGTGGTGCCGGCGGATGGGTCGGATACGGCGCAAATTCTCATTACGGCCAATGCTGATTCGGTGGCGGACGCTGCTGATTTGATTAATTTGGATTTGGAAATTATCGCAGGCGACGGCAGCTATAACATCGGCACGGCGCAGCGGACTCATATAGTGGATATTATTGCCGCCGCCGCCGCCGGGGAAGTGTCGTTTAGTATCGCCGACCGGACGGAGCCGAACGGCCCAGCGTTTTTCACCGGCTATTGGGGGGCAATCGACGGGCAGCCGCAGTCATTTTTGCTGCCTTTGCAAATTTCGCCGCCGTATCCCGCTGACGGGACGCCGCCGATATTGGATGTTACTTCCGTTTCTCCCGAAGGAAGAAGTTTTCGCTTCTCTTTTACAGTGCCGGACGACTTGACCAGCACAAGCAGCGCCTGCGTCGCAGGAGTGGGAGTGGGCACTTGCGCCCGTCCGATTCGGAATTATGTTGATGCGAACGAAGATATTGCCGCCTTTAATCTTCCCTTCCATATCTTCAGCTCGGCGAATGCGGGGAAACTCTTTACGCTGACAATTGCTATTAGGGACTTTGATCCTGCGCCCGGCGGGGCTTACGCAGTTGCCGATCCTGCCAGCGTCGTCATTAGCATTCTCGCCCCGAATTTATCGGTGGGGCGGGTCGAGGTCGACCCTGTGGAAAGCAGCAACGAAGGCGACATCGTCCATTTTGAATTCTTTCCGTCGGATGAATTAGACGGCAGCGTGATTCAATTTCCCGGCGTAATAGATGCGACTATTTCCATCACCTTCGCCAACGAGGCATCTTCCGCCGATTATGTATTGCAGAACAATGCCGGCTTCGCCTTCACTCCTTTGCCGGAGTTGCCGGAGGATCCGTCGTTTGATCTTTATAGCATTAGGATAAGCCCGTCCGCCGGCTCCAACTTATTTCAAGTGTCCGTGGTGGCGGACACTATCGCCGAGCCGCAGTTATCCAGTGACAATGTGGAATCCATTGTGATTAATCTGCTGTCTCCGGCGGCGGTATCCGATGTAGGGTATCGGGTTCCGGTAGCGGCGAGGGTCGGACTTCCCCTTACACTCGGCAATGCCCCGGCGGCCGCTAATTTTGTCGAAGAGGACAGCGATGTTCAAGCGGGGGGAGGCGGCGAAGTTGAGATTGCTTTGCGTTTATCGGAAGCGGTGGCGGCAACCGCAGAGCCGGTGACGATTTCATGGACTTTCAACGATGGGGGTCAAGCGTTTGATCCGGTATGCGTTCGCAATGGCACTCCGCAGCCGTCTACCGGGAGCACCGGCACCTGCGAATCCGTTGTCAATCCGGAGGAGCAGGAAGCATTAATTATCGTCAATTCCGCCGATAATACAGACGCGGAAGATGGCGATGCTGATTTGGTTTTGAATATTATCGCCGGCAACGGCTATGTCCTCGGCGCGCCGGTGAATGTGCGTCATCAAGTGGCTTTGTTTAATACCCCCAATGCGAGTTTTGCGGCGACGGAGGACAGCAACTTGGAGCACGGCGACGGCACTACCGGCGAACAAGTATTAGTGCAATTGAATTTAGAGGGAACTCGTCCGTCCGCCGATTACCGCATTCGGTGGTCGTTTGATGTCATCAATGCCGACGGGGAGGATCTTTCGGTTCATCCCTTTGAATTTCAATGCGATGAAGGCGTCGGCGGCGATGTGTTAAATATCGCCAGCGGCGTCCAAACCGACGAGTGCGAATCCGTTGTGCCGGAGGGTTCGGATTCCGTCAATATCGTCATCAATTCCGCCGGTGATTCCACTTCGGCTAATAACGGCAATGCGCTGGTTCTGCAGATTATCGACGACCCGGCATACAATCATCCCGACGCAACGGATGATCATCGGGTGGTTATTGTTTCGCCGCCGCAAGTCGGCTTTACGGCGGGAACGGCCGAAGTGTTTTGGGGGCAGGATAATTTAACTTTCAGTGTTACCTTTACTCCGCCGCTGTCGGAGAATCCGGATGTTGATTTGCCGTTTAATTTCTTCGCCCCCGGCTTTGATATTAACTGGGTGTCGGAAGGTGATACTGATACTGGCAATGTTCTTGATTGCGCGTCCGCGTCCACTTCCTGCGTTTTGACCAATCCCGATGAAACGCAATTGCCGATTGAAGCGACAGTGCAATTCACCCAAGAAGCGGCGGTGCTGCCCGGACCGAGGGCGGTGACGGTGTCGCTGAACGATGCCGCCTATCTCACCGCCATCAATAACGCCGCCGGTGATGACACTTATACTTTCGGCAATGATCGGCTGGTGGTGAATGTCATTAATCCGATTATCACGCGCACGACGGATTCGCCGATTGATATCCGCGAGGGCGAATCCGCCAATGTGGTTTTCACCCGCGCGCCGATTATCGGCAACGGCGATAACTTTGCTGTCGGCGTTGGTTTTGCGAATGGTGCGTCGGCGGCGGATATTGCAACCATCACCGTTAATGGGAATGCTTGCGATCTTGACGCCACGGAGATTAGTTGCACGGGTAATTTCGGCAGTAGCGTCGGCGATTTGACGGTTGCTATTTCCATCACTGCGGATACTAATCCGGCGGAATCGACGGAGCAAATTAGTTTGACTCTGCTGGCGCAAAACGCCCACGATATTCCGGCGGCGGGTCTTTTCGCGGTGGTGAACATTCTCAATGTGCCGAATGCGGACTTTGCGGCGGAAACCAGCAACTTAGAGCACGGCGACGGCACTACCGGCGAACAAGTATTAGTGCGATTGAATTTAGAGGGAACTCGTCCGCCCGCCGATTACCCCGTTGCGTGGTCGTTTACCGCTCCCAATGGTCATCCCTTTAGATTTGCATGCGGCGGCGGGGTCGACGATATCGACGGCGACGACACAAGCGGCACCTGCGAATCCGTTGTGCCGTCGGGTTCGAATTTCGTCAATATCGTCATCAATTCCGCCGGTGATTCCACTTCGGCCAATAACGGCGATGCGCTGGTCCTGCGGATTGACGACGGCGATGCATACAATCCCGGCGCAACGGATGATCATCGGGTGGTTATTGTTTCGCCGCCGATAGTCGGCTTTACGGCGGGGGATATTGATGTTCTGTGGGGCGACGACGCTTCCGCCCCCGTCGGCAATTTAACAGTGACTCTTCGCTTTTCGCCGGGGCTTCCCGCGGCTGTGGATTACAGCGGCGTCGGCGATGAACTAAGATTCTTAAGAGGCGGGTCGGCATTTACTGGCGAAGATACTGCTGCAGTGGCCGGCTTGGAGAACTGCGGCTCCGCCAGAGGAGACCCCCTCAGTTGCCAATTCATCGGTGGCAATGAGATTATCCCCGCCGGAAGAGAGGAATTTGTGGGGAGGCTGCGAATTTTGCAGTCGGCGGCGAATGTCGCGAATGCCGGCACCCCGCTGACAATTTCTTTGATTGACGGTATCCGCAGATTTGCCAACATCGCCGCCGACGCCGCCGGTTTCGGCGACGAATATTATCAGTGGGAGAATCAAAACTTGGTGGTGAATATCACCAATCCGATTATCACCCGCACGACGGATTCGCCGATTGAAATTGCCGAGGGTGCCAGCGGCGAAGTGATTTTCACCCGCAGTCCGGCTATCGGCAACGGCGACGGCTTTGTTGTCGGCGTTGGTTTTCCGGATACAAATGGCGCATCGGCGGCTGATATTGAATCCATCGCCGTTAATGGGACGCCTTGCAATCTTGCCGCCACGACGATTAGTTGCAGGGGTGATTTCGGCGATGTCTTCGCCGTTTTGACGGTTGCTATTGCCATCGCTGCGGATGCTGATACACCGCAAGCGGAGGAGCGAATTGTTTTGACTCTGCTGGCGCAAAACAACCACGATGTTGATTCGACGACGACGGATCTTTTGGCGACGGTGGTTATTCCTCCCGCCGCTGCTCCCGCACTGCCGGTTGTGAGTTTTGCGGCGGCGTCGGGGACGGAGCTGCCTTCAAACGGCGGCCAGTTGCGGGTGGGACTGCAATTATCGTCGCCGGCTCCGGCGGACGCATCGGTTGTGATTAACTGGAATTACAACCACTTTGGGAGGACAAATCTTGGAGACACCGGATTTGAGCCGGGATGCTTTACGGTGGCGGAAGACGGCACTCAGACGGCTGTTGCCGTCGCTGACACATCAACCGGCTCCTGCCAATCGGTTGTTCCCGCCGGTGAGAATTCAGTTGAAATCACTATTAATTCGGCTGTCCCCTCAGTCGGGCGCGATTCCAATCCGGTCAACTTGATATTACAAGACGGCATCGGCTACGCCGCCGTCGACGAGAGTGTTCCGCCGAGTCGTTTCATTAGATTGGTGGATCGCGCCATTGCGGCGGTGGCGTCGCCGCAGGGATACAACGGCTATCATGCGACGGTTGCCTTTACTTTAGAAGGCGAGGAAGCCATTGAAGCCGCTACGACCGGCACTTTGACGGTCAGTTTCGACAGCGGCGTGCTGGAAAATGCAGCCGTCCCTGTCGCCGGAGCGGGCGATTTCACCTGCAATACGGGCAATAACCGCTGCGAGTATGTCTTTAATGGCGTCAATAATGTCGGCGATACTTCGCTGTCCTTAGTGCTGTCTTTGGCTATTTTCGGGGATGCCTCTCTGTCGGAGGCCGATTTGCTTGTAGCGGAGCGGGTGACAATGAGTTTTGACGGAGCGGCTCTCGGCTATCAAGTGGCGGCGTCGCCGATTACGCTGAGTTTGTCGCGCTATAATCCGACTATTCCGCAGGGCGAAATTGAGGGGGATATTGTAGAAGGCGATGCCCCGTCGGTATTTGCGTTATCCATAACGCCCCGCCCCCCCGTAGCGTTAACGGTGTCCGTGCGTTTTCAGCGGGGAGGCGCTGAGGCAGTCATTGAACCGGGCGATATTGCCATTCGCCGCGTCAGCGATAATGCGGAGATGGCTTGCAATGTGGCTGGAACGGACGCCCCAACTTTCTGCAGCTTCGAAATTCCGGCGGATATTCCGGCGACTGCTGATGATCGTATCGATCCGGCGGCGGCGGCGACCGGAACATATCGTCCGCAATTCTCCATAGAGGTATTGAAGGACGATGTTCTGGAGTTGGCGTCGGCGCAAATAGAAGTTGAAGTTCGCCCCGACACCGGGCCGGGATATTTCTCTGTTCCTATCTCTGGTCAGAGAATCAATCGCTTTAATCTTATCGACGGCGCGCCGGATGTTAGATTTGTAGAGGCGCGCGGCACCAGCCAAGTGCTGCCCAACGGCGGCAGCGTGGAAATTCCGCTGGCATTGTCGGTGCGGCCTCGCACATTACTTACCATTCGGTGGTCATATCAAGTCGCCGGAGTCTTGGGCGACGAAGAGAATCCGTTTGCGCCCGTATGCTTGATCGACAACGTCCCGCAGGAGATTGCGATCAGCGATGATTGCGAATCCATTGTGGACGGAAGTTTGACTCCTCCGGCGGTCAACGACGCCTTCAGCATTATCATCAATACCGCCGCCGGTTCACAAGGCCCGGATACATTTGCCGGTAGGCCCGGCCTGAATTTGCGGATAGACGACGGTGACGATAACAACGCCTACAATCTCCCTCCGACGAATGACAACGACCATCAGGTTAGTCTTGTCGACGCCATTGCCCAGCCGGACGCTGATTTTGCCGAAGGGGAGAGCAATGTTCGCACCGAAGGCGGGCGGGTTGAAATTCCGGTGAGTTTAGGGGCGAATGCCCCGGTGGGCGGCATTAATGTTGTGTGGACCTATGACGCCGGAGCGGCTTCGCATTCCTTTATTCCCACCTGCTTTGACGCAAGCGGCGATCCGGTGCCGGTGGCGCGAAACGCCGAGTGCCGGACGAATGTGCCTGCGGGAGAGAATTCTTTTAATATTATTGTGTCTTCTACGGCTACTTCACCGGCGGGCGCGGAAACGCTGAATTTGGCAATCGTCGAAGGAACCGGCTACGAAGTCGGCGGGACGCAGCCGAGACATGTGGTTAATATTGCGCCGCTGGCGGTGAGTTTTGAATCGGCCGGTCCGACCTATTCCCCCCACGCCGTTAGCGGCGTCGTCGCCAATGTGCAGCTGAGTGTGGATCTGTCGTCGCCGGTGCTGGCTGGCGAAACGCTGCCGGTTCTATGGTCTTGGGATTCCAATTTTGCGGGGGGCGCGCCGGCGTGCCCAGTTATCAATGTTGCTGACCCCACCCCCATAACTACTGACGCCGAAGGAATCAGCACCTGCACGAGACCGGTGGGGGGGGGCGAAGATGACTTTCTTATTAGCTTTAAATCCGCCCTCGATTCCGGCTTGGCCAATGTCGGCACTTCGCTGACGATTGCTCTGGTGGATGCCGCCGGCTATACGCTGGGCGAGACGAACTCCCATATTGTTGTAATTTCCCAGCCGGATTCGGATGCGAATTTTGTCACGGGAACCAGCCAAGTTTCGGACTCGGGCGGACAAGTATTAATTCCGGTGAGTTTGTCGGTGCAAGTGCATCCGCTGGCGCAGCCGGTGACGATTACATGGAGATACTCAGACGATAACGAAACCGCGTTTGAACCGGTATGCTTTATCGGTGAAAATCCGCAGACGACTGGCGTCGACAGCGGCCGATGCGAATCCGTTGTCGATCCGGGTCAGCAGCAGGCGACAATTACCGTGAATTCCACTACTGCTTCAGACGCGGACGATGGGGTGTTGTTTGTGAATTTGCGGATAGTCGAAGGCAACGGCTATGACATCGGCACGACGCAGCCGACTCATGAAGTGGCTTTGTTTGCCGCCCCGGATGCGAGTTTTGCGGCGGCGGACAGCAATGTAGAGGCAAACGGCGGACAGGCATTAATTCCGCTGTCGCTGTTGCCCGGCGGAAATGCGGCGGGCGGCGTGCCGATTACGGTTCGGTGGACATTCACGGATGCGGCGTCGGTGTTTGATGTGGTGTGCGATTTTGAGGGGAGTCGGGTTGACAATCCCGCCAGCGGAAGCACCTGCGAATCGGTTATAGAGGCGGGGGGTTCATCGTCGGCGGATATTACGGTTAATTCCGGCGCCACTGCGGCGGCGGCGGCGGGGGTTTTAGACTTGGAGATTATCGACGGCAACGGCTACGATCTCGGAGCGACGGTGAGTCATCAAGTTAATATTATTGCCCCCGTTGTCGTTGTCCTGCCGACCGCTGATTTTGACCAAGCGTCCGCGTCCAGCGATATTCGCGCCGAAGACGGCAGAGTTACGATTGCTTTGAGTTTATTGCCAGCGGTGGCGGACGGTGCGGAACCGGTGACGATTTCATGGAGTTTTGCGAATGGGGCGGCGTTTGGCACGAATGCGGAATGCTTTGACAGCGTTGATGGCACTACTCCGATTTTGGCTGCCGATATCGCTGCTGCGACCAGCGGCAACTGCCGCTCGGTTGTGCTGCCGAATTCAGCGGCGGTGTCATTTACCATTACGGCCAATGCTAATTCCGCGGCGACCGATGCCAATTTAGAGTTGGCGATTATCGGCGGCTTCGGCTATGATGTCGTCGGCGATCCGCCGCCGCGTCATGAAGTGAATTTAACGCCGGTGGTGGCGGTGAGTTTTGCATCGGCCGGTCCGAGCTATTCCCCCTACAATACAGGGGAAGGGGCAGCTAACGAAATTAGCAAAGAAAACATCATCGGCGAGTCGCTGCAGGTGCTTTTCTCGCAGCCGATTCCGGCTGGCGAAACGGTGAATGTTAGATGGTCTTGGTCTTCCACCTCTGCGGCGGGGGTGGGCGCGCCGGTGTGCCCAGATGAAGGCGGTAACCCCCCCGTAACTACTGACCCTGACACCGGAATCAGCACCTGCTCGAGAACGGCGGGGGCGGGCGAACAGGCCTTTGGCATTATCTTTAAATCCGACCTCAATTCTTCGGTGGCCAATGTCGGCCAAGTTGGGCGTGTGGCGATTAGTCTGGTGGATTTTCCCGGCTATACGCTGGGCGATACGACCGCGCATATCGTTGAAATTTCCCAGCCGGATTCGGCTGCGAGTTTTGGCAGGGCGGTAAGCGGAGTGCGGTCGGACGGCGGACAAATATCAATTCCGGTGGTCTTGGCGATTGGAGTGCTGCCGCAGGCGCAGCCGGTGACGATTTCATGGAGTTTTGCGAATGGGGCGGCTTTTGGGTTTGACCCGAGTGTGGAATGCGTTGACGGCGCAGGCGAACTGATTGCGGATCCCGCTTTAATCGCTGCGGCGGCCGAAGGCAACTGCCGCTCGGTGGTGTCGACGAGTTCACAGGCGACGGCAATTCCCATTACGGCCAATACCGGTTCATCGGCGACCGATGCTAATTTAATTTTGTCGATTATCCCCGGCAACGGCTATTTCGAAGGCACAACGCGGACTCATCAGGTGACTTTGTTTGACGCCCCGGATGCGAGTTTTGAGGCGGGAACCAGCAGATTAGAGCACAGCGACGGCACACTCCCCCGCGAACAAGTAATAGTGCAATTGAACTTGGGAGAGCGTCCGAATACCGATTACCGCATTCGGTGGTCGTTTGATGCCGGTGCGTTGGATCATCCCTTTGAATTTCAATGCCCTCGCGTCGGTGGAGTGGTCGAGGAAATCGCCAGCAGCATCCAAACCGGCATTTGCGAATCCGTTTTCGCGGCGGGCGATCCGGGCGATCCTTCTGTCAATATCATCATCAATTCCGCCGCTGATTCCACTTCGGCTAATATCAATGATGCGCTGGTCCTGCGGATTATCGACCGCGAAGAATACAATCTCGGCGCAACGGTTGAGCATCGGGTGGTTATTATTTCGCCGCCGATTATTCGAGTGGCGGCGGCATCGGCGAGTCCGAGCCAATTCAAGGGCTATCAGGTTACCATCAACTTTGCATTAGACGCACCCGCCGCCGCCGACACTACCGGCGATTTAATCGTCGCCTTTACCGAAGACGGCATCTTGGGCGATGAAGTCGTCGGCGTCAGCGGTGCGGGCGATTTCACCTGCGACCCTGCGACCGACCGCTGCGTTCATACTTTTGAGTCGGGAGATGCTACGGCGGAATCGTTGTCCTTAGTTTTATCGCTGGCGGTTGGCGGTGATTTGGTGGGCGACAATGTGCAGATGGCGTTTTCCGGGACGGCATCCGGCTATGCCGTGGCAGAATCGCAAATTAATTTAACGCGGACAAATTATAATGTGGCTTTTGCCGACGCCGACCCAATCGCCGATCTTACCGAAGGCGCAGCAACGGCGGATACTTTTGATTTTGTCGTAACGCCTGCGCTGGCGAATGATATAACCATCGCCCTTCGGCTGGAAGCGGACGCCGATACGCCAGCGAATGCCCTTGATGAAGGCGATGTCGTTCTCCTCCGCACTTCCGATGATGCGAATGTGACCTGCACCCTCGATACGAGCGGCGCAACCCAGATTCTGGATTGCAATTTAATTGCACTCGGCGACTCCGGCATAGATGTTTCGGCGGCTCCAACCGGAACTTCTTCGCATGGATTCTCCATCGGGGCGGTGGACGACAGCGTTGCCGACGGCATCGGCGTCCGAGCCGAGATCCGGTCCAGTATCCTCAACGGATACAATGCTGTCGTCCCCAACACCGATGCCTTCCAAATCGAAGATCCTGTTGATGTAGGGGGGCCGATTGGGGTTAGTGCGGGGACGCCGCAACAGTCTCAAGTGCCGGGATATCGTGTAACGGTCACTGTTGCTTTGAGCCGCCCGATTACAAGCGCCGATATCGGCGGTCAATTGACAATTAGCGTGACGCCGTTTGCACTGTCCAACCCATCCAGCTTGTCCGACCGCACTTTCCAGAGGATTGGTCCTTCCATCGGTTCAAGAGATGACCCGGCGCCCGGCGAAACCGATTTCCTATGCTCGCCCGGCCAAAATCGCTGCCAAATTCAAATTGGCAGCGGACATGTCGGCGATGAGAATTTGCTTTTGGTGCTGTCGGTTCGGATCACCGGAGCGGTGAGTCAAATGACAATGTCTCTGTCGACGGACGATACCGAGGCCTTCACCATTGATGCCGACAACGCCTTAATGACGGTGACAAGAGCGAATTACACCGTGAATATGGTTTCTACAAGAAGCCAGTCAACTCCCTTGCGTGTGGTAGAAGGGCAAAATGCTGATTTCACTTTATCGGTATCGCCTCGTCCCGCCGTCACATTGACGGTGTCTTTCCGGATGCGGCGAGTCCTTGATAGAACTCTGCTTAGCTTTCCTCGGCTTAGCTTTCTTGAAGAATTTCAAGTGGTTTCGGCTCTTAACTTCGATGATGCTGGTGGTCGGGCTGATGACTTTGCATTCACAGTCGTAGACGATACCGGCGCTTCGTCGCTGACTTGCCAGAATCGCAATGATCGTCCTGTTCACGAATGCAGGATGGTTGTTGCTGCTGACAGCGGTGTTAATTCCGCCGCACCGCCGAGCGGGACGGCTCAGCCGCAATTCAACTTGGCGGTAGTTTCCGATACATTTACAGAATCGAACGCCGCATTGGCTAGCTTTTTCATTGCGCCGACTACTGGCGACGATCCGATACCGGCGGCAGATCGCATCGGATGGGAAAGGATAGAGCCGGGGAATTTGAATGATTATGTTGAAATCGGCGATTAAGCAGTGAATTCCTTGTGCTGATGCTTTTGCGTTGGCATGCGTGATTCCCCCTGCGGGTGGGGGGATTGATCCCCCACCCGAACATTCCAAAATCAGCCGTGAATTCTTTCCTCGTGCCGATGCTCTGCGTCGGCATGCGTGTTCGGACGCTCTGCGTCCGTTAATAAATAAACTCAAATTAAGAACGCAGAGCATTCTGGCATTGCGTGCCACCGCAGAGCAGTGGCACGAGGATTCTATTTTGCGTGGCGGGATGCTCTGGGTCCGTTAAATTAATTACTCCTCGTGCCGACGCTCTGCGTCGCTTTTAAGAATTCTTTCCTCGTGCCGATGCTCTGCGTCGGCATGCGTGATTCGGACGCTCTGCGTCCGTTAATAAATAAACTCAAATTAAGAACGCAGAGCATTCTGGCATTGCGTGCCACCGCAGAGCAGTGGCACGAGGATTCTATTTTGCGTGGCGGGATGCTCTGGGTCCGTTAAATTAATTACTCCTCGTGCCGACGCTCTGCGTCGCTTTTAAGAATTCTTTCCTCGTGCCGATGCTCTGCGTCGGCATGCGTGATTCGGACGCTCTGCGTCCGTTAATAAATGAACTCAAATTAAGAACGCAGAGCATTCTGGCAATTGCGTGCCACCGCAGAGCAGTGGCACGAGGATTCTATTTTGCGTGGCGGGATGCTCTGCGTCCCGAAACAAGGAATCTGCGGTATAATTTTCCAATGGCGAAGACCAGATATAAAATCGGCGAAAGCGATCATCCGCATTTTGTGACTGTCACCGTTGTCAAGTGGCTGCCGATTTTCGCCGATCCGCAAGTCGCGGACATTATTATCAATTCGCTGCGGTATTTGCGCGATGAAGATAATCTCCGCATTTATGGCTATGTGGTGATGGAGAATCATCTTCATCTTGTGGGTTGCGCCGAAAATTTAAGCGGGGTGATGTCGCGCTTTAAATCCTACACCGCAAGGCGAATTGCGGACTTGCTCTCCGCTCAAAAGCGCGATGGAATTTTGCGCGAATTTTCCTTTGCCAAACGCGCATTTAGAGGCGATCGCGAATATCAAATTTGGCGGGAAGGAATTCATCCTCAGCAGATTATCGGCGAAAAAATGCTGCGGCAGAAATTGGATTACATTCATCATAATCCTGTGCGGCGGGGCTATGTTGACGACCCTGTCCATTGGCGATATTCCAGCGCGCGCAATTACGCGGAAATGAAAGGATTAATTGAAATTGATGGAATCTTTTAAATTGAAAAGGACGCCGGGCATCGGCACGCAAAATAGAATTCTCGTGCCACTGCGAGGAGAATCCGCCGCAGGCGGCGGGGCGGGGATTAATCTCCGACCCGGACATTCCCAAAACCCAAATTCCTCGTGCCACTGCTCTGCGGTGGCACGCAGTGACAGAATGCTCTGCGTTCTTAATTTGAGTTTGATTTTATTAGTGGACGCAGAGCGTCCGGACACGCATGCCGACGCAGAGCGTCGGCACGAGGAGTAATTAATTTAACGGATGCAGAGCATCGGCACGCGTATTTTTATTTTTTAAAGTTGCGGGCGCGGAGTCGTCGGTGATAGAATTCGCTGCTGATGGAATGCTGTTGTAGCTCAGCGGCAGAGCAGCTGATTCGTAATCAGCAGGTCGGGAGTTCAAATCTCCCCAACAGCACCGCACTGTTAAATGAAATCGGAGGCGATATGAAAATCAATTCGCGGGCGAATTTGCCCGAGCAGAAACTTTTCATCGGCGGCGAATACGCCGATGCTGATTCCGGCGAGCATTTTGAATCGGTTAATCCGTCGACGAATGAGGTTATCTGCCGCGTTCAGCAGGCGGGCGAAAGCGATGTTAATCGTGCGGTGGCATCGGCGAAGGCGGCATTTGAAGTTTGGTCGGCGACGCCGGCGTCGGAGCGTGCGCGGGTGCTGCTGCGCGCCGCTGAAATTTTGCGGTCGCGGAATGATGAACTGGCGGAATTGGAAACGCTGGACACCGGCAAGCCCATCGCCGAAACGCGGGCGATAGACATTATTACGGGCGCGGAAGTTTTGGAGTATTACGCCGGACTTGCGCCTACCATTCACGGCGATCATATTGATCATCCGCCGTCGGCGTTTTCCATTGTGCGCCGCGAGCCGCTGGGCGTTTGCGCGGGAATCGGCGCATGGAATTATCCAATGCAGATTGCCATGTGGAAGTCGGCGCCGGCGCTGGCATGCGGCAATGCGATGATTTTCAAGCCCGCCGAAATCACGCCGCTGTCCGCCTTAAAACTGGCGGAAATATACAGCGAAGCCGGACTTCCCAAGGGGGCGTTTAATGTCGTGCAGGGCGACGGCAGGGTCGGGCGAATGCTTTCTTTGCATCCGCAAATTGCCAAAGTGTCCTTAACCGGCGAAGCGGGCACCGGCAAAAAAGTAATGGCGGACGCCGCCTCCACATTGAAGCATGTCACCTTTGAACTGGGCGGAAAATCACCGCTGATTATTTTCGCCGACGCCGATTTGGAAAGCGCAATTTCGGCGGCTTTGTCGGCGAATTTCTTTTCGTCCGGGCAGGTATGCTCCAACGCGACGCGGGTTTTTGTGGAGGATTCCATCTGCGATGAATTCATCGCAAAAATAAAGCCGCGCGTAGAAGCGATGAAGTTGGGGGATCCTTTTGATTCGGCGACTCAAGTCGGTCCTTTAATAAGCCGCGGGCATTGGGAAAAAGTGATGTCGTATATTCATAGCGCGCATGCGAGCGGGGCGACTCATATCGTCGGCGGCGAGCGTCCGGGCAATCCTGAATTGGAGAAAGGCAATTATGTCACGCCCGCAATTTTTTCCGACTGCCAGGATGATATGAAATTCGTGCGCGAAGAAATATTCGGCCCGGTAATGTCGGTTCTGCGGTTTCAATCGGAAGAGGAAGTTTTAAAGCGCGCCAATGCCACCGATTACGGCTTATCGGGGGGGGTCTTCACGCGCGATTTTGCGCGCGCCCACAGAGTCGCAAGAGCGATTCAAGCGGGAACAGTCTGGATAAACGACTACAACACAACGCCGCCGGAAGTCCCATTTGGAGGGGTAAAGCATTCGGGTCTCGGCCGCGAAAACGGAATGCAAACCATTGAGCATTACACGCAATTAAAAACCATCTACGCCAATCTCGCCAAGTTTCCGGCGTATTACTGAGGCGGATTAAAATATTTTGCGATGACAATGCGAATTCGGCGGGCGATTTTTTCATTCGCGGCGGCGGCGGGATTCGCTTTCGCCTGCGCGGCGGCGGCGGCGGGCGACCTCGTCTATAAAAAAATTCCCTGCCCCGATGAAGGATGCGACTTGGAAAGCATTCGCCCGCATGTCGCCGAAATTGTGACGCAGGGTCCGGATTATCTGCTGGTGCAAATCGAAAAGGGCGAATCCGTCCCCGGCTATTCGCTGGTCGCGCCGAAGGAATCGGATTTCATCCTTCGTCTGGTATGGATTGAAATTGATTCGCAGGACGATGTTGATTTTTTAGCGTCGCTCGGAATGGATATTTGGCAGGTCGGAAAAGATCATGTCTACGGCCGCGCCGACGATTCGCAGGTGGATAAAATTCGCGACGCCGGACTTGAATTAGAATTCGTCCCGCGGCCATGAATGCGGCGGCGGTTATAATTGCCATCGCGCTTCTTTTCTTAACCGGCTGCGGCGGGGGGGGAGGGGGGGGAGTTGTGATGACGCGGACGAATTCTTCCGACGGCGGAGGCAACCCGACTCTGAGTCCTCCGCAATTGCCGAATGAGCCCGCTGCGGCGGCGATGTATTTTAATGCGCCTTATCAAAATCCCTGCGCCGATTCCTCTCCTTCCGCCACCTGCGGGACTTTCTTTGAAAGCGCGGATGTCAGGGATCGTCTGCGCGAATTAGCGGCGGCTTATCCTTCCGTTGCGCGCGTCACTGTTATTGGAATGTCGATTGAAAATCGCGAAATACCGGCGATTAAGATTAGCGATAATCCGAATCGCAATGAAGAAAGCGAAGCGGCGGTTTTAATCATCGGCGGCACGCACGCCCGCGAATGGATTGCGGTTAATGTGCCGCTGCTAATCGCCGAATATCTTCTGGCTAATTCCATGCGCGATGATATTAAGGCGCTGATTGACCGCGCCGAAATTTGGATTGCGCCGCTGATTAATCCGGACGGACGCGATTATGCTTCAAGCCAAGCGAACCGCGACTTGTGGCGAAAGAATCGCCGCGACAATGGCGACGGCTCTTTCGGCGTTGATTTGAATCGCAATTTTGATTTTCAATGGGGGTTTGACAACAGAGGTTCAAGGCCTACAACAAGGGTCGATAATTACCGCGGCCCGTCGGCGTTTTCGGAGCCGGAATCCAAAGCGGTTTGTTTTCTCGCGCATCAAATTCAGCCGGACATTTCCGTTAGTTATCATAATTTCAGTCAATTGATTCTATATCCTTGGGGGTATACGGATGAAGCGGCGATTGATTCGCAGGCGGAGAATGTTCATCGTTCAATTGCCGAGCAAATGTCTCGGCGAATGCGGCAGGTGCATGGTCGGACTTATACATTCGGCGATGTCGCCGACCAGTTAAACTATTACACCAACGGCGATTTTACTGACTGGATGTTTGGTGTTTTTAGATCGCCGTCGTTTACGGTGGAATTGCCCCCGCCTCTTGCCAACCCTCCCCGCCCGAATCCTTTTGTTCTTCCGGAGGAGGAAATTGACGACACCTTTGAAGAAAATCTGCCCGGCGCCATTACTGCAATTCGGTGGGCGATTGAAAATCCCAATTCCAATTCGCCTTTGCGAAATGCGGAAGCGGACTGCGGAAATTAATTCCGTGATAAAATAATCGGATGATGAAAATGAAAAGAATCTTTTTGCTCGCCGCAATTTTATGCGGCTTGATGCTGTCCTCGCGCGGCGAAGGCGAAGCGTTTGACGAACTCACGCCGCAGCAGAAAGCGGCGGTGGACGATGTGCTGTCGGTTTTTTTGCGCGACGAAGAAGGCGCGGTCGCCGGGGCGAATCGCATGCGCCGCGCCTTGGAAGCGGGTCTGGTCGGCGCGCTGTTTAATGATCTCGCCGATTCGCAGGCGCCCGAATTCGGCAACGCCGACGGCGATGTTACGATGATTGAATTCTTTGATTATCAATGCGGCTACTGCCGCGCGGTTTTTGCGCCGCTGATGGAAACCGTCGCCGACGACGGCGGAGTGCGCTTGGTCATTAAGGAATTGCCGGTGCTGGGCGAAGCGTCGGTTATCGCCGCGCGCGCGGCTTTGGCGGCGCATCGGATGGGAAAGTATCCGCAATTTCACCGCGCGCTGGTGGAGCGGCGCGGACGGATTGATGAATCCGCCCTGCGCGAAGCCGCCCGCATCGCCGAATTAAATTGGGAGCAATTGCAGTCCAATATGAACAGCGGCGAAATAGAAACCGAACTCGCCCGCAACAACGCACTGGCGAATATATTAGGCGTGCGCGGAACCCCGGCGTTTGTAGTCGGCGATGAAATTGTGCGCGGCGCAGTCGGCGCGGAAGTAATGCGGGAATTAATCGCCCAAGCCCGGCGGCGATAAAATCAATTTCACCATTCGCCGATATTGGGCATGGACGACCACGGCTCGGCGGCGGGGAGGGGCTCTCCTTTCTGCAGCAATTCAATGGAAATGCCGTCCGGACTTCGCACAAAAGCCATATAGCCGTCGCGCGGCGGACGATTTATCGTCACGCCGGAATCCATCAGCCGACGGCAAGCCGCATAGATGTCGTCCACCCGATAGGCGAGATGGCCGAAATTCCGTCCGCTTTGATATTCTTCGTAATCCCAATTGTGCGTCAATTCCAAAAGCGGCGCGCGCTCTTTTTCGGCGCGCTCGGCGTCTTTGGGGGCGGCGAGAAATACAAGCGTAAATCGTCCCTTATCGTTTTCAACTCGCCGCACTTCGGCGAGGCCGAGTTTGCCGCAGAAAAAATCCAGCGACCTTTGCAAATCGCCCACCCGAATCATCGTGTGCAGATACTGCATTATTATTTTCCTTTGTCGTTGAGCGACCCCTTGTCGTTGAGCGACCAATCGTAGTTATCGTCCGCAATTGACGAGACGGATTCCAATTGCTCGCGAAGGGGGGAGGTCGCGTATTTTTTAAGATGCATAATAATTCCCGCATCGTCATCGCCGAAATCCGCAATGAACCATTTGTAGATGCTGGATATTTGCAATTCGCCGCCGACAGCCGATGCGCCTCGCGGATGATTAACATAATCGCGCGCGCCGGCTTCCAGAAGTTCTTCGGCGTTTTCAGAGGTGAAGGCGCGCGTCGCCAAGTTGGGGCAGCCGATGGAGGCGCAATTAACCGCGTAATGAATTCGCGCATCCTTCCAAATCGGACGCAGAATGCGATGCTCAATCTCGTCCAAAGAAAGCGATTCGTTTTCCAAGGAAAACATCTTTTTTCCCCAAGGTCCGTCGCTCAGAAAGCCCGGCGAAATATCAATGTCGCGGATGCTTTCCACCGGATAATGCGCCAGAATAGTTTCGGCGGTGAGGGCGTTGTAGAGATTAATCCAAAACGCCCGCTGCTCGCCGCGATTGTATTCGCCGATTTTAATGGCGCCGAGTTGCGCAAGATAATCCTGCAGCGCTTGGCGGTCGCCGGCGGCGGCGGCGTAGTCCAGCAGATTAATGCCGTCGCGCTCGGACAGATATTTTTGCAGGAAAGAATCCCATGCGGCGTGGTCAATGGACGCCGTGGAATCCGCATCGTGAGTTGTCCATCGCGCCCACAGTTCCGCCTGCGGAGCGGCGAGGGCGGAAGCCGCCGACGCGAAAATCAGAATCGCCGCGCACAGAACCGCGCCGAATTTTTTAATGGAAAGCATATCTTTTCGCCGTTTGTGAAAGTGGAATTATTATACATCATTTCAGGCGGAAGCGATTGCGAAGTCCGAGTAACATCAAAAACCACGATGCCGCACTCAAAAGCCAATGCACTCCGGCGAGGAGAGTCCCCCATCCGCTTAATGTGATGCCTTTGCTTAATTCTTCCGAAAACATTCCGGGGAAGACAAACGCTTTCTGCATCGCCAAGTGCAAGGCGTTGCTGATGTGGTCGTCCGGCATATTTTTGTCTCCGAGCAATTGAGGGAATCCCCAATACAACCCAAAGAAGATGCCGAAAAACACGACCAGCCAGCCAAGCGGACGGGCGATGCTTTGACCGTAATCGGAGGCAAATTCGTAAAGCCAATACAGCCATTTTCTTGCCCATGGCTCTCGATGCTTTCGCGTAAGCATTTCCAGCCGGAAAAACGCATCCTCTTTGGTGTGTGCTTCAATGCGTTTCATCCCCAATTTCAATTCCCGGTAAGCGGTTTCAGCATGCGGACTTTTCACATCAGTGAATTGCTTGCCAAATCTGGTAACATGATTAAAGGAGACATCCCCGTGCAAATCCTCGGCTTTGAATATGGGTGGCATATAGAAAACCGCCCCTTGAAATTTGGCATCGCTGTCAAATTTTACCCCCTTAAAATTGACCGCATTTTGAAACCGAGTGCTACCGAATTCCCCTACAAGTTTAAAAGTGGCATTGCGGAAAAATGTCAATTTCGAAAAAACCGCCTCACCAAAAAAGGCATTGTCATTGAATTTGGCACGAGTAAAATATGCACGCACTGTAAATGTGGCATGGATGAAGTATGCCTCGCCGTTGAATGTGGCATCCTGAAAGCAGGCAATGCCGCGAAATTCGGCACTCGAGAAACTGACATCGGATTGGAAAGTTGCTCCCGTGAAATCCGTTGTCATGGGGAAGTGGAATCCGATGAAGTTGGAATTGAAAATTTCCGCTTTCCGGAAATCAATGAAGTCGTTGGGTTGCAACAAGGCGACCTGCTCATTCCAAACCTCTTTGCCCTGCTGGGCGAGGGTAATCCATTCGTCGGGCGTTTTGCTGCTTTTTCTTTCGTCCGGCATCGTTCTATTCCTCGCTCAGAATTTTGGCACGCAATGCTTTTTGGCGTGCCTCTTCCGCTTCTTTTGTGCGACCAAGTTTGTCGTAGATAAATCTCAGCAATCCCCAACCAATAGCGTTGTTGGGATTAATTCGCAGTGCTTCACGCCAAGCAGTAATAGCGTCATCATAACGGTCAAGTTTGCGGTAATCATTGCCCAAGCCATACCAAGCATCAGCATCTTCGGGATTTATTCGCAGTGCTTCACGCCAAGCAGTAATAGCGTCATCATAACGCTTCAACAATGTATAGGCAGCACCCAAGTTATTCCAAGCTTTGGCTTTTTCGGGATTTATCCGCAGTGCTTCACGGTAAGCGGCAATGGCATCGTCGTAGCGGGCAAGGTCGTAGTAAGTATTGCCCAAGTTGTTCCAAGCTTCAGCATATTCGGGATTTATTCGCAGTGCTTCATGATAGGCGGCAATGGCATCGTCGTAGCGGCCAAGGGTGCGGTAAGCAACGCCCAAGCTATACCAAGCATCGGCATATTCGGGATTTATCCGCAGGGCTTCACGGTAAGCGGCAATGGCGTCGTCGTAGCGGTTAAGGTCATCGTAAGCAATGCCCAAGTTATACCAAGCTTCGGCAAATTCGGAATTTATCCGCAGTGCTTCACGATAGGCGGCAATGGCATCGTCGTAGCGTTCAAGGTCGCCGTAAGCAACGCCCAAGTTATACCAAGCATTGGCATAATCGGGATTTATCCGCAGTGCTTCACGGTGAGCAGCGATCTCATCGTCATAGCGGCCAAGTTTGCCGTAAGTATTGCCCAAGTTATCCCACACTTCGGCAAGTTCGGGATTTATTCGCACTGCTTCACGGTAGGCAGCAATGGCATCATCGTAGCGGTCAAGGTTGCTGTTAGCAAAACCCAATTCAAACCAAGAAAGAAAATTTTCCGGTTCGGCTTTCGTCCATTCTTTGCAATGAGCGAGTAACCCATTCCAATCTTCCGCCTCTTGCAATTCCAACGCCTTATCAAAAAAATCCAAAGACGACCCCGACGAAATTTGGGGGGCGGATTCGGAAAACGGCGAATCATTAAGACGCGCATCGGCAATCCATTCGGACGGAATCGCAAAGTTAAGATTCTGTCCGTCCTCATAATAAAAAGCAGTGATGCCAACTAACTTGCCTTCGCCGTCAAACAAGCCGCCGCCCGACGATCCCTCCGAAATAGATGCGTCCGTTTGAATCAACGGCGGCGACCCCCCCAACGACCGCAACTGCGAAACGATGCCGCCGCTGATGCTAAACTCTAATCCCTGCGGCGACCCGATTGCATAAACATTTTCGCCGACCGTCAAATCTTTCGCCCGGCGAATCTTTGCCGCATTCGCCAGCCCTTTCGCCGACAACAGACATAAATCACGCCCGACATCGCCGTTTGCCACTTCCGCCGCAATTGGTTTTTCCTCGCCCTGCCGGACGACTTCAACCCGCACGGCATTTTCCACGACATGGCAATTGGTCGTCACTTCATTTTCGGCGGTGATAACGCCGCTGCCCTGTGCGGACTGATTATCGTCGGCATCAAAGACCCGCACGACGACGACGGATTTTTTCGCTTTTTCAAAGACGGCGGCGGCATCGTTGTCGGCGGCATTCGCCGAAAGAATCGACGCCGCCAAAGCGAGAATCGCCAATTGAATTTTGACTGATAAATTCATCGGCGGATTATATCGTCAAGTATCGCTGATGACAATTTTGGGAAACGCCGCCGAATGGTCGCGGCTTTTTTCCGCAATTTTAACGCCGACGCGAATCGCAATGCGGCGGTATATTTTAGCGATATCGCTTTCCGGGTCGGCGGCGACGGTGGGCATTCCCGAATCCGCCTGTTCACGGATTTTAGAATCCAGTGGCAATTCGCCGAGCAATTCCGCATTGAATTTTCCGCATAATTTTCGCGCGCCGCCTTCGCCGAAGATGTGCGAAAGATGACCGCAATTAGGGCATTGATGAACGCTCATATTTTCCACAATGCCCAAAACCGGAATGGACACTTTTTCAAACATTACAATTCCTTTTTGCGCGTCGGCGAGGGCGAGATCCTGCGGAGTGGTAACGACAACCGCCCCGGTAACAGGGGCATGCTGAGCGACGGTTAATTGAATGTCGCCGGTGCCGGGCGGCATATCCAAAACAAGATAATCGACGGCATCCCATTTTGTATCGCGCAGAAATTGCTGCAATGCGCGGGTGACCATCGGGCCGCGCCAGACCATCGGAGTATCCTCATCTATTAAGAATCCGACGGACATTACCTGCAATTCATGCGCGAGAATGGGGATGATTTTATTTTCCGCATCGGCTTCCGGTCGGGTGGAAACGCCCATCATCACAGGGGCGGAAGGGCCGTAGATGTCGGCGTCCAAAATGGCGGCGCGCGCGCCTTCGGCGGAAAAAGCAAGGGCAAGATTGGCGGCGGTTGTGGATTTTCCGACCCCCCCCTTCGCCGACGAAACGGCGATTATGTTTTTGACTCCCGCCACTCTTTCCACCCCCCCCTGCACGGTGCGGGCGGAAATTTTTATCGCGCAATTAATTCGCGCGTCTTTGCCGCCCTCTATCGCCTGCAATTTTTCGGCGGCGGAATTTTGAATGGATGCAAAAATGCCCTTCGCCGGATAGGGAAATTCCAAATCAATTTCCGCGCCGCCATCGCGCGCGCGAATATCGGCGACGACTTTTGCGGACATAAGGTCGCCGCCGAGATTCGGCTCGGCGACTTGGGAAAGGGCGGACTCAATTTGCTGCCGGGTTAATGTCATTGCAATTCCATTTATTGGTATTTCGGCCTGACGCTGAAATTATTGGGAATAGCATAGCGCTTAATAATTTGATTGTCAAATTCACAGGCGAGATGCTTGCGGTTGTCGGCGGCAATAAACAGCGTTTGTTCAGGGCGATTCTTTTCGCCTTTGATTATCCATTTTCGTCCGGCGAATTCAATTGCTTCAATGTTTCTAATGCAGCATTTTCCCGCGTCCGTATCGTAGGCGGGAGTCGGCTTTATTTCCCTGCCGTCGTCGGCGAAATAAAAGACGCTTTCATATCCGCCCGAACCTTCGGTGATTATTAAGACGGATTCGGATTCGCCGTCGTTGTTAATATCCCATTGCGTTTTCGCGTTGTAGGGGATGTTGATGAATTCCGCATTGCCGTCGGCGGCGGCGTTGCAGACGGCTTGCACTTCCGCTTCGGAGGGATAGTTAATGTCGTTTGCGCCGACGGCGAAAGCCGACGATAAAAGAATCGCTCCCAACAGAATCGCTTTCGCAATCATTTTTTGCATTATACGCAGAGTCCCGCCGCCGAATTAAATATTTGCCAAGTATTAATCTAATACTACTCGGCGGCGTAATTGTCGTCATCGGTTCCGGGGCGGCGGCACGCTGTCGCATGAACTCGCGGAGGAAGAGGCGAATGTCGTCTGCTTGGAAGCGGGCGCGCATTTGGACTGGCGGAAGGATTTTGTCAACGGCGAATGGGAAATGTTTGCGCGCACCGCGTGGCTGGACAAGCGGACGACTTCCGGCAATTGGCGCATCGGCAAGGATTTTCCCAATTTGCCGGCGTGGATTTGCAAAACCGTCGGCGGCACGACTCTGCATTGGGCGGGCGCATCGCTGCGATTCCAGCCGCACGAATTTTTCGGCGGGGCTCGGCAATTTATGATACAGTAAGGACGCGCTGAATTATTGAAACGCCGCCTTATCCGTCCACGCACAATCTCGGCACGAATCGGATGTCGGAAAAGTCGCGCGACGGCGTGGTCAATCGCTGGGGACGCGCGCACGATATTCCGAATTTATTCATTTCCGACGGCAGCCAGTTCACCACCGGCGGCGCGGAAAATCCGACTCTGACGATTGTCGCTTTGGCGATTCGGCAGGCCGGGCATATCGCTGGCGAAATGTCGCGAAATAATCTATAATAGCGTCCCGAATTTTCATCCAAGGAGGAGCCGCTCTTTTCTTTTTAAGTTAAGAGCGGTTTTTTTAAGAATTCGGCGGCGGAAAAAAAACGGATCCTTTTGAGGATTCGGGCAATTCGGCGGTATAATCGCCGCTATTGCTCGCGGATATTAAAAAAAGATGTCGTTTCTTGCCGTAAATAGCGCAACGGAATTATCATCCAAGGAGGAGCCGCCCTTTTCTTTTTAAGTTAAGGGCGGTTTTTTTTCAAGAATTCGACGGCGGGAAAAAAGACGGACCATTTTGAGGATTCGGGCAATTCGGCGGTATAATCGCCGCTATTGCTCGCAGATATTAAAAAAAGATGCTGTTTCTTGCCGTAAATAGCGCAACGGAATTATCATCCAAGGAGGAGCCGCCCTTTTCTTTTTAAGTTAAGGGCGGTTTTTTTCAAGAATTCGGCGGCGGGGGAAAAGACGGACCATTTTGAGGATTCGGACGATGCGGCGGTATAATCGCCGCTCTTTTCAAAATCGTCCCCTTGATGAGTGGAAAAGAGAGAATAATGGCAGGATAATTTTGTAGGCGAAAATTTTTGACATCTGGGAATTCTGTAGTAATATCTCGTTCGCCATGACTGAAAACATCATCCTCACGGAAGAGCAGAAAAAAGCCGCCGCGCATATCGGAAGGCCTGCGCTATTGATTGCCGGGCCGGGAACGGGCAAGACGCACACTCTGGTGGAGCGGGTTGACCGCCTCATAACCCAAAAGAATGTGCCTCCCTCAAAAATCCGCGTCATCACATTCACGCGCGCTACTGCGCGCGATCTTCGGAATCGCATTGTTAGGGACGCACCCCCTCAAATTTCCACGCTTCATTCCTATGCGCTCAGCCAGTTGTTGAAAGCAGGGGAAGCAGTGTATACCTTACCGCAGCCGTTGCGAGTCGCGGATGACTGGGAAGAGAGGTATATCATCTTGGAGGATTTGAAAATCCGATGTGCACTGAAATCAATCTCTAAAGCCCAGAGTCATTTGAATGATCTCTCTGCTGACTGGCAGAGTTTGGATGCGGACAAGTCGGAGGTGGCCAGAGCATTGTCACCTGACCGCCGCAAGTTTCTTGCCGTGTGGAATCAACACCGTGGTGTTTACGGATACACATTGCGAGCCGAGTTAGTTTACCAGTTAAAGAAGTCTCTCGAACAAAGGGGAGATTTTCGCTTGGATACGCCGGAACATCTTCTGGTCGACGAGTATCAAGATCTAAACCAGTGCGACTTGGCGGTCGTTCGCTCACTCGAATTGCATGGTGCTGAATTGTATGCCGCTGGGGATGATGATCAGAGCATTTATGGATTCCGCAATGCGGCTCCGGACGGCATACGCAGATTCTGTGACGACTACAATGGAGTCGCCAGATTCCTCTTGACAGTGTGTAAAAGATGCGCACCCAACATTTTGGAGTTGGGGGAACATGTGGCAAGCCTCGATCCCTGCCGTATATCAAAAATAGTCAATCCCGAACCCGACAGAACTGCGGGAGAGGTCAAGATTCTCCGCTTTTCGAATCAGCATACCGAAGCCGGAGGAATTGCCTCAATATGTAAACGCTTGTTGAAAAACGGAGGAGTGGAGCGTGCTGGAGATATACTCATCCTTCTTCGGGATAACAACCGAGGAGTGTTTTCTTCTCTGATTAACGATCATCTCGTAAAAGCAGGGATATCGGTTAAAATATCGGAAATCCAAAAACCATTGGGTCGAGACGACAGCAGAATACTGTTTTCATTTATGCGCTTGGCGGTGAACCATGAAGACAGTTTGGCTTGGCGGACTCTTTTTGACAAGTGGGATGGGGCGAAAGGTGTCGGCATCAAATCGGTTAATGCTATTTATCAAGCCGCTCTCGAATCCGGAAAAACTTTCGCTCAACAGATTGCATTGCCGAATGCGGACGAGTTGCTCGGAGGCCGTATTATGTCAGCTGTCAACGAAATTAATTGCATGGTCAAAAAATTATTCCCCGATACGGGAGATAAGAAATACGAATTGCAGGGAGATTTAATGCGCGTGATTCATGCAGTTGCAGAGCGCCTAATCAAGGATTGTAGCGAACGCGAGTTTGTTATAGCGGAATTTAAACGCATTGTGGAGACGACTGAGAACCCGTCCATTTCTGACCTCGTCCGCGGAGTGAGTACCGTGGACGAGGACATCGAACAGGAACCCGATGCCGAAAAAATCAGCATCATGACGATGCATCGTGCCAAAGGATTGACAGCCAAGGCCGTTATTGTTGCTGGTGCAGAAAATGAGCGTATCCCCGGAAGGGCCGAGGGTGAGAAAGAAATTGGCGAAGAGCGTCGCCTTTTGTATGTTTCGCTGACGCGGGCGAAAGATTATCTGTTTGTGACATACTGTGACAGGAGAATAGAACAACAAGCCCATACTGGCAAAAATACAGGCACTCTCCGCAGGTCACTGACTAAATTTTTGCGCGATTGTTCTCTCAAGCCCATCGATGGGAGCGAGTATACCAGGGAGAGTTAACCACGCAATGGGGTGAACAAAATGCGGGCGATAGGGCGCGTTAGGCCGTTTATTTGCCAACTCAAAGGCATGGTTGCTTATTATTCAAATTTGAGGATTATTTCTTGACTCTTTTTCTTGCAAGAAGGGCGCTTAAACTCAACCGCTGCACAGAAACATAAATCGGCCAACGGCTCTCCGATGTCGATACGACATTCATCCCAATAAACACCACTTTCCAATGCTGTGAGGCAGAACCTATGCGCGTATTTTTCTGCTTGTTTGTGGCACTTACTATAAGCGTCTGCTCGCACGGATGAAGCAAAGGCAAAAAAAGCGGTGAAGCAAATCGCCGTGATGAAGGTTTTGCGCGCTATCACCATCAGCGAAGCGAAATCACGCCCCCGATCGATGGCGGTGAATCCGGCGAAGATATTCGCCCGGACAGTGAAGAATCCGGCAACAACCCTGTTGCGGATGCTATCCGAAATCGGCATCGTGATGAGGCCAATGATGATGAATACGGCGAAAATCGCCATGAGGATGCTGAAGGTCATTTGACTCTCCGATTGTTGAATAATGGAATTATAGCAAAAATTCCACAGTGGCGGAATTTATGCGCTTTTTTCGGCGGAAGAAAATGAAGAAGCGGAAGATGATTCCGCAGATGATGCCGAATCTTTCAGGGCATTTTGATTTTGCATTTCTTCCAGCCAAAGGTCGTGGTGCTGGCGCGCCCATTCTTCGCTGACGGTGCCGGTTGTCATTCCTTCCAATGCGCCTTCGGTTCCTAATGTGCCGATGTAGATATGCCCCAAAGCGACGGCAATCCAGCAGATAGAAAGAGCGGCGTGAATGATGTTTGCCGTCTGCATCACCGAGCGGGATTGCTCATAGTTGGGAAAATCCAAAACGAGTCCGCTGGCGCAAACAGCGACGCCGGCAGTGGCGATTATCCAAAACCAAATTTTTTCGCCGCCGTTCATTCGTCCCGCATGCGGATGATTACCGCCGCCCAAAAGTCCTCCCCATCGGCGAAGCCACTGCCAGTCGTGGCGATTCGGAATGTTGTGCCGCATCCACAAAATAAGAATGAGTCCGACGCAAATCGCAAAAGGCGGGCCAAGATAATTATGCAGAAACTTGGCGAATTCGGCGAAGGCGGAAAATCCGTCCTTGCCGAAAATCGGAATCAGCAGGGCGCGTCCGAGCAGCAAGCTCAATCCGGTAATTGACATCACAATGAAAAGGGATGCCGTCGTCCAATGCAAAACGCGCTCGTGGAATTTCCAGCGCAAAATGCGCCTGCCTTTGGGACGCTCCGACAATTTATTCTGTCCGTGAAAAATATGATACGCCGCCAGCAGTCCGACGACGATAACAATCAGCCACGGCAAATAGCGGGCGACGAAGCGGTTGCGAATCTGCCGCCAATTTTGTCCGCGGCTTTGAATCAGCACGCCGCTTTCCGCGCCCGTTACGGCGGAATATCCTTCGCCGCTTTCGCGCACTTCGCGCCAGTATTGCGAGCGCGGATTTTCGCCGCCGGGAAAGCCGCCCTCTTCGGCGAGCGCCTCCGCATTCGCCGACGAAATCAAATGAGCGACATAGCCGCCAGTCGGCAAAATTACCGATGCGCTAAGAATCGCCGCCAGAGTCCAAATGGCAATGCGGCGGCGTCGTTTTTTGGAGGAGGGGGTCGGAGTTGTCATCGGTCGGTCTGCACCGCGCGAAAGCGGGCGATTAATTCTTCGCGGGCGGAATCGTCGGAGCGCAGAATCGCCGCCGAATCCGGCTTGCCCTTGTAAACGCCCGCCTTGTGGAGAGTCACTTTTTCATCTCCGTCGTAGCAGGCGGAAAGTGAAAACGCGGCGGCAAGCGCAAGGAAAATTCGGAGGGGGATTTTCATCGCGCCTTAAACTTCCTTGCCGTAGGCGGATTCCCATCCCCAAGATTTCGGGCGGCCGCCGCGCTTTAAAACTCGCTGGCGATAGATGTCCGACACTTCGTCGCCGTCGCCGGCGAGCAGGGCTTTGGTCGCGCACATTTCCGCGCACAGGGGCAATTTGCCTTCGGCGATGCGATTGCGGCCGTATTTTTCCAATTCCGCCGACGAGTGATCTTCTTCCGGCCCGCCCGCGCAGAAAGTGCATTTATCCATTTTTCCGCGCACGCCGAAAGCGGATTCCTGCGGATACTGCGGCGCGCCGAAAGGGCAGGCGTAAAAGCAGTAGCCGCATCCGATGCATTGATCCTTGTCGTGCAGGACGATTCCATCGGCGGTCGTGTAGAAGCAGTCCACCGGACAGACCGCCGCGCACGGGGCATCGGTGCAGTGCATGCAGGCGACCGAAACGGATTTTTCGCCCTGTTCGCCGTCGGCGATAGTAACCACGCGGCGGCGATTAACGCCCCACGGGACTTCGTGCTCATTTTTGCACGCGGTGACGCAGCCGTTGCATTCAATGCAGCGTTCGGCGTCGCACAGAAATTTCATTCTGGCCATGATGCTTCCCCTTTGGATAAAACCGTTAAAACATAGAATAGCCGTCTTTGACGACAAACGGCGCGCGAAAATCGTCGCCGTAAAAATAATAGACGCCCTGCGCATTGTCGTGCAGAATGTCGTAGCAGCCCCATTCGCCGCCGTAGTCGGGAAAGCGCGAGCAGTATTTTTCGCTTTCGGTCTTCCATTCGCCAACGGAGGATTTTTCGTCGCCTTCGCCTTTCCATTCGGTTTTGCCGTCGGCGGAAAAATGCTGCATCGTCCGCTTGCCGTAGTGGACGCCGTGAGCAGTGTTGCCGGACAGCAGCGATTTAATTTCACCGGCGGAAAGCGGCTTTTCCGCCGCCGCAGCGACAGGCATCGCCAACGCAAAAATAGCGGCGGCAAAGAAAACGGCGATGAGTTTGCGCGCCATTGGTTTATTCGTCCGCTACGCCGCCCAAATTTTGCAGAGGGAGCATTTTGTCTCCTGCATTTGCGTGACCGAATCGTAGCCGTAAGTAAACACCGTATTCGCCGCTTCGCCGCGAATGTAGGGCGCCGCTCCTTCCGGATATTTATCCAGCAAATCTTTGCCTTCAAACCATCCGCCGAAATGAAACGGCGTGAACACCACCCCCCGTCCGACCCGCCGCGTGATGAACGCGCGAATCAGAATCCGTCCGCCTTCCGGACCTTCCAGCCAGATTTGCTGATTGTGCTTGATGCCGTTGTCGTTGGCGTCGGCGGGATTAATTTCGGCGAACATGTGCTGCTGCAATTCCGCCAGCCAAATGTTGGAGCGCGACTCTTCGCCGCCGCCTTCGTATTCTACGATTCGCCCGCTGGTGTGAATCAGCGGATATTCGCCGGTATGGTCGTTTTTCTGGATGGATTCGTATCGCACCGGCAAACGATAAAAAGAGCGGCGGTCGGCGTAGGTGGGATATTTCTCCACTAAATCGCGGCGCGATGTGTAAAGCGGCTCGCGATGAATCGGCACTTGGTCGGGAAAAGTCCAAACGACCGCCCGCGCTTTGGCGTTGCCGAAAGGCGAGCAGCCTCGCGCAATTGCGACACGCTGAATTCCGCCGCTGCGGTCGGTCTTCCAATTTTTGCCTTCGGCGAGCGATTTTTCTGCCGCCGTCAAGTCGTCCCACCAGCCGAGATTTTTGAGCAAGTCGGCGGTGAATTCGGGATAGCCGTCTTGAATCCCCGACGCTTTGGAAAACGAATCCTCCGCCAGCAAATTGACTCCGTCCCGTTCCACGCCGAATCGCGCCCGAAAAGTCAGCCCGCCTTCCGCCACCGACTTGCTGGTATCGTAGAGGACGGGCGTTCCGGGATGCTTAATTTCCGCCGTTCCCCAGCAGGGCCAAGGCATTCCGTAGTATTCGCCGTCCAGCGGGCCGCCTTCGGCTTTGAGCGAAGTTTTGTCGAAAGTCGCCCGATGCTTAGCGTGAAGTTTAAGACGCTCCGGGCTTTGTCCGGTGTAGCCGATTGTCCACATTCCGCGATTAAATTCGCGGGTGATGTCTTCAATCAGCGGTTCGTCGCCGTTGACTTGGATGTTCTTAAGCAACTCGTCGGCGAAGCCGAATTTGCGCGCCAGCCGATTCATAATCGTCTGGTCGGGCAGCGACTCAAACAGCGGCTCAATTAATTTATCCCGCCATTGCAGGGAGCGATTGGACGCCGTCACCGAGCCGTAAGTTTCATACTGCGTGCAGGCGGGCAGAAGATAAGTGCCGTCGGTGCGGTCGTTCATCACGGCGGCGTGAGTCGGATAAGGATCAATGATGACCATAATATCCAATTGCTCCATCGCTTTTTTCATTTCGCGTCCGCGCGTTTGGCTGTTGACGGCGTGTCCCCACAGAGTCATTGCGCGAATATTGTCGCGCTGGGCGATGTTGGCTTTTTCCTCCAAAATTCCGTCAATCCACCGCGAAACCGGAATCCCTTTGGTATTCATCGGGACGACCGGCTTGTCTTTGGCGGATTCAAACGATTCGGAATCAAACCGGGATTTCAGCCATTCGTAGTCAACTTCCCAAACTTTCGCCCAATGCTTCCACGCTCCATCCGAAAGTCCGTAGTAGCCGGGCAGCGTGTGCGACAAAACGCCGAGGTCGGTCGCCCCTTGCACATTGTCGTGGCCGCGAAAAATATTTGCGCCGCCGCCGGATTTGCCGATATTCCCCAAAGCCAATTGCAGAATGCAGTAAGCCCGCGTGTTGTTGTTGCCGATAGTGTGCTGAGTCCCTCCCATGCACCAGACAATGGTGCCGGGACGATTTTCCGCCAGCGTCTGCGCGACTTGCCGCACCGCAGCGTCGGGGACGCCGGTAACATTCTCCACTTCTTCCGGAGTCCACTTGGCGACTTCTTTCCGCACTTCGTCCATTCCATAGACTCGCTGGCGAATGTATTCTTTGTCCTCCCATTGATTTTCAAAAATATGGCGGAGAATTCCCCAAATCAGCGGCACATCCGTGCCGGGGCGAAGCCGCACATAAAGATCGGAATGCGCCGCCGTCCTTGTATAGCGGGGGTCGGCGACAATTAATTTCGCGCCGTTTTCCTTTCCGCGAAGAACATGCTGCATCGCCACTGGATGCGCCTCGGCGGCGTTGCTGCCGATAAAAAACATCGCGCGGCAATTGTGCATATCGTTGTAGGAATTCGTCATCGCGCCGTATCCCCAAGTATTCGCCACGCCGGCGACCGTCGTGGAATGGCAGATTCGCGCCTGATGATCCACATTATTCGTCCCCCACAGCGCGGCGAATTTGCGAAAAAGATACGCCTGCTCATTGCTGAATTTCGCCGAGCCCAGCCAGTAAACCGAATCCGGCCCCGACTCTTCGCGCAATTCCAGCATTTTGCCGCCGACTTCTTCAATCGCCTCGTTCCATGAAATTCGCCGCCATTTGCCGCCGGATAATTTCATTGGATATTTTAAGCGGCGCGCCCCATGGCCGTGCTCCCGCACCGACGCTCCTTTGGAGCAATGCGCTCCTAAATTAAAGGGTGAGTCGAAATCCGGCTCCTGCCCCGTCCAAACGCCGTTTTGGACTTCGGCGATGACGCCGCATCCGACCGAGCAATGCGTGCAGACGGAGCGGCGAATTTCCGTCGGTGAGTCCAAATTATCGGCGCGAACATCGGCGCGAGCCCGCGTCACCATTTGCGGAGCGATTCCGGAAAAAGCGGCGGCACCGGCGGCGGCGATTCCGGAGCGTCGCAGAAAATCGCGGCGGCTCATCGTTTCGCCGAGAATTGTCCCCGGCGAATGCGCTTGCGCAACGGGCATTACGCCCTGCGCGGCAGCGGAAATGCGGACGAGTTTCATCGTTTTTCTCCGGTTGTCAAATTTCCCGCGCGAGGCGGTAGTAGCGGCGGATGTGGTCGCTTTCGCGATAGCCCTTTGCTTCGCCGCCGCCGCTGGCGGATTCGGCGATGCGGGTCGTCTCGGCGCTGGCGGATGCGGTCAAGGCAACGCCGGCGATGGCGGTCGCGCCGACGAGCGCACTTTTGAGGAATCCGCGCCGCGGGGGCATTTGCGCGGACGCAGATTCTTGCGCGGCGGGCGTCATATCCCGCTCGAAAGTCATATCCTGCGCGGGATTCATATCCTGCTTGGAATGTGGATTAGGCGTATGTTTTGCCATATTTCCTCCTTCGGTTGTGTTTTTTTACACTTCTTTTTAGGGTGAGTCAAGAAAGAAATTCCATTTTTATTGAAAAAAAGCAACTTTTTTTACACCCAAAATCGGGCAAAATTCGCCAGCCGCGAATTTTATTGTCCGAATCGCATAGCGCCGGATTGCAAATAAGCGGTTTCCGCCGCCGTGGATTTCCGTCCCATAATTTCATTCCGGTGCGGAAAACGGCCAAATTCCAAAATAATATCGCGATGCTTCACCGCATATTCGAAACCGTCCGCCGCTTCCCCGCGATGCGCCGCGGGCGCGTCGTCAATTAATCGGCGAAAAAGTTCCACCGAGCGATTTTGGTCGTCAAGATTTTCGCTGTGCTCCAGCGGCATATAGTGAAAAGTGCGGCACACCGGCGGCAATTCGGCGTCGCGGCCGGCGGCGATTCCGCCCTTGCACACCGCGCGCGCGGCGGAATCAAAAGCAAACGCCCGCGCTGTGCCGCGAAAAATGTTGCGGGGAAATTGATCCAGCAGAATAATTAACGCGAGTCCGCCCATCGCCGTTTTCGCCCATTCGGAAAATTCGGACGATGCTGCCGATTCGCTGACGCCCTTCGCCGCCGGGGCGATGAATTCACCGAAGCGGCTGCGAATTTCGCCGTCCAATTCTTTTCCGCCGCCGAACCACATTTTGAATCGGTCTTGTGCAGTCCAGCCGTCGCGAATTTCGCCGAACCAAAAATCCAGAATGTCCTGAGGATTAATCATTCGCAGTGAGTCGCCGGGTCGGCCCGCGCAGCCGACGACGGATGCGTGGACAAAAATTCCAGCAGCCCTTTCGTCAATTGATTTTCTTCGCCGCTTTCATCGGTGAAGAGTTTGCCAAAGTTGTTTTTGCCTTCAATCAATTTCAGCATCTCGCTGAAATTCTGCCACGATTCTCCCTGTGAAATCAATATGCGATATGCGAAGCAGTCGGCGTCCCGCTCAAAATCGCGCGAGTATTTTAATTGCGCGAGCGCGAAAGGAATCGCCGCCAGCCCCGACACATCGCCGAATAAAAGGCCAAACACAACCGCCGCCGACGCCGCCCGCGCAATGGATCGCATTGTATGACGCTCGCGGGCGTGGCCGATTTCGTGCGCGAAAACAGAAAGCAATTGCGAATCCCTTTCGGCGATATTAATTAATTCATCGGTCGCGATGACAAGCCCCGACGGCAATGCAAAAGCGTTTGCAATCTCATTGTTTTCGCCCCACTGCAATTTGTGAAATCGCAATTGATAGCGGAAGTTGTCATTCTTAAATTCGGCGGCGATGCTTTGGAAAATTTTGCGCGCGCGAATTTTATCCTCTTCCGGCAATTCGCTCGGCTTCAGAAAGCCGTCCTCCAGAATTTGCCGATAGGCATGTTCGCCGATTTTAATTGCGATGGAATCGGGCAGGCGATAAGCAAGCGCATCGCCGAGAAACGGCACGCCGAATCGAAAAAGAAAATATCCGGCGACAGCGGCGGCGGCAAGCATCGGCAGAATCCATCGCGCATTGCTTTCCAATTTGTAAATAATACCCCCCCCCCCTCCTTTGCTTTTGACTGCGCGGGCAAGGGCGCGATCTATGTAATCATTGTCGGCGGCGACGATGCAGACGCCGTCGGAAAAAATAATGCGGCGCGGAATATCGCCGAGTCGGGGTGATACTTTAATTTGAGACAAGGATTCGCGCCGGCTTCCTTTTTCGCTTGCGGCTTCGGCGAATCCGAATTCGTCAATGCGAAAAGCGGCGGTATATTTGGCGGAGGATTCGGAGTCAAACCATTCCGCCTTTATGCCGCCGGAAAGAAAAGGCAAGGAGGGGGGGGGGGTCATATCAATCCGACATCAAAGTCAAATCCGGATGCATCGGCGACGGCTTCGCCGAAGGCGCCGGTTTTGTCATGGGCGGCGGCGATAATCTCATCCATTAATGCGGAGTCGGCTTCTAATTGCATATTCGCCGCCAAGTATTTCGCGCTGCGAATTCGCGCAAATGGAATTAATAATCCCAAAGACAAGACGCTTATTATTAAATTAACCAATCGGATTTTAACGGCGAATCCAAAGACGGAAATGCCGCAGTTAATGCGCGCGCGGCCGTCGGCGGAAGATACGCTGTTCCAATAAATTTTCAGAAGGCAAGAAGTAATTAAAAAATACAGCAGCGGCAAAGAAATAAAAACACTGATTAAAATGACTGTGGAATTAATGTCCGACGCCGATTCGAGGGACAAAGATTCCGCCGCCAGCAGAATCGGAAAGCCGACGGCGAGCGACACGCAAATCCACAGCAGCATCGGCATCAGCCAAAAAGCAAAGATGTATTTTTTCAAGGGCGCGGAAAAAGCGAATTGGGATTCGCCGAGCGAATGATTCGACGCCTTGAAGGAATGAAATGCGCGGAACAGCCAAGGCGACAGCGCAAGAATTAAAAACCAAGAAAAGACCGAGGCGGATCGGGTTTTTTCCAAAGACTGCGCGCCTTCAACCGCAAAAAGCAATTGCTCGTAATAGCCGATTAAGAAAAGCAGAATTAGCGGCGCGAAAATTAAATACAAAGGAAGATAATGGCGGCGGAACGAAAAGCGAATTCCGCGATAGGACGAATTGCGCGCATTAAACGCAAATCCTCTCACCATCGCCCACGGCAAAAGAAAGACAAGCAAGGCCGAATGCGCGATCAATGCCAGAACATTTTCCTCGGCGAGAATTCCGCCGACAATAACCACGCTAACGACGACAATTCGCGCCAGCAAAATGCTCAGCGGATTCGCGTGATATTCAAAATTCGCGCCGCCGACAAAAGTGTTGCCGCAGAAATAACGCTGATTTCGCACCTTGGCCCACGCCGAATAAACGCCGACGGTCATCGCCGACAGCAAAACATTGGCAATCCAAATCTTAAAGTATTCGCCCGTTGTTCCGCAGAACTTAAAAGGATAAATTTGCCGCGCGGATTCGGCGGCGGAAGAATTGAGATTCGGAATGTCATTCCGCATTTTTAATTATACCGCGCTTTTTTTCGCGGATTTTTTCTTGGCCGGTTTTTTCGCCGCATGCAGAATCGGCCGCAGATGAATTCCAGTGAGTGAGGATTTGTTTTCAATTAAATCTTCCGGCGTTCCGACGGCGACAATTCGCCCTCCTTTCGCGCCTCCTTTGGGGCCTAAGTCAATGACCCAATCGGCGGTTTTAACCACATCTAAGTTATGCTCAATGACGATGACGGTATTGCCGGCGTCGGCGAGCCGATGCAGAACCGACAAAAGCAAATTGATGTCGTGAAAATGCAGTCCGGTTGTGGGCTCGTCCAGAATGTAAAGCGTGCCGCCGGTTTCGCGCTTGGATAATTCCAGCGATAGTTTAACCCGCTGGGCTTCGCCGCCGGAAATGGTGGTCGCGCTCTGTCCCAGCCGAATGTAGCCGAGTCCGACATCCGCCAGCGTTTGCAGCCGTCTCGCCGCCGTCGGCACATTGGCAAAAAATCCGCGCGCTTCTTCAACTGTCATTGTTAAAACTTCGTGGATGTTTTTTCCTTTGTAGCGAATTTCCAAAGTTTCGCGGCCGTATCTTTTGCTGCTGCATGCTTCGCAGGTAACAAAGACATCGGGCAGGAAATGCATTTCCACGCGCACGACGCCGTCGCCTTGGCACGATTCGCATCGTCCGCCCGGCACATTGAAGGAGAATCTTCCCGGCGCGTAGCCGCGCTCTCGCGCCAGCGGAACGCCGGAAAATAATTCGCGAATCGGCGTGAATAAGCCGGTGTAGGTCGCCGGATTGGAGCGGGGCGTGCGTCCGATGGGGCTTTGATCTACATGGACGATTTTATCCAGATTTTCCAAGCCGCTGATGGAATCGTGCGCCAGCGGCTCTTCGCCGCCGCCGTGCAGATGGCGCGTCGTCGCCCGCCACAGAATATCGCGCACCAGCGTGGATTTGCCGGAGCCGGACACGCCGGTGACGCAGACAAAAAGTCCCAGAGGAAATTTCGCCGTAATGTTTTTTAAGTTGTTGCCGCGCGCGCCTTTCACCGCAAGAGCGCGATTGGATTTCGGACGCCGCCTTTGCGCCGGCACGGCGATGGTGCGCCTTCCGGTTAAGTATTGCGCCGTCAGCGAGCGGGGCGTTTTAAGAATGCTTTTAATTTTTCCGTGCGCGACAATTTCGCCGCCGTGCGCGCCCGCGCCGACTCCCATATCCACAATGTAATCGGCGGCGCGAATGGCCGCTTCGTCGTGCTCAACGACAATTACCGTATTATTGAGGTCGCGCAGGCGCATTAATGTTTCCAGCAGACGCTGATTGTCGGCGGGATGCAGTCCGATGGAGGGCTCGTCCAGCACATATGTGACGCCGGTTAATTTTGTGCCGATTTGACTCGCCAGACGAATGCGCTGCGCTTCGCCGCCCGCCAGAGTCGCCGCCGAACGGCCAAGCGTGAGATAGTCCAGACCGACATCAATTAGGAATCCAAGCCGCTCGCGAATTTCCTTAATCACGCGCTCGCCGATTCGCCGATGCGTTTCTGAAAGCGAAAGCGAATCAAAAAATTCCGGCAATTCGCCAAGGGCGAGAGCGCTTAATTCGTGAATCGCCCGCCCGCCGATTTTGACCGCCAAAGAAGATTCGGAAAGGCGCGCGCCCTTGCAGACGGCGCAGGTGCGATTGACTTGGTAGCGCGCTAATTCTTCGCGGACATAAGGCGAATCCGTTTCGCCGAATCTTCGCTCAATGCTGGGAATGATCCCTTCAAACGGCGCGCGTTTTTTGTGGATGCCGCCGCCTTCGCCGGGAAAGGAAAGGGAAATTTCTTCGGTTCCGCTGCCGTAGAGAATCGTCCGCTTAATGCGCGGCGGTAATTTTTCAAAGGGCGCGCCGAGGTCAAAATCATAATGCGCGGCGAGTGATTTCAGCAGCGCAAAGGAATAGGGATTGCGGCGGTCCCAGCCGCGAATTGCGCCGCCGGCGAGGGGCAATTCAGGATTTTCCACTACGCGGGAAGGGTCAAAAAGCGTTTCCGCCCCCAGTCCGCCGCAATTCGGACACGCGCTTTTGGGGTTGTTGAAGGAAAATAATTTCGGCTCAATTTCCGGCGGCGACCAGCCGCATTTCGGGCAGGCGTGGGCGGTGGAAAATACATGGCAGAATTCGCTTTCCATTTCTATCGCATGGACGCGGCCGGCGGCGTGGGTGACGGCGGTTTCTACGGATTCAGCGAGCCGCTCGCGCGCATCGGAGCCGACGGCAAGGCGGTCTATGACAATTTCAATTGTGTGCTTGACCGTTTTGGCGAGGGCGGGGGCGTCTTCGGTATCGTAGATTTTGCCGTCCACTCGCACGCGGGCGAATCCGCGTCCGGCGAGGTCGCGAAATAATTCGCCGTATTCGCCTCTGCGGTCAATTACCAGCGGGGACAGAATCATCATTTTTCGCCCCCTCGGAAGACGCAGAAGAGCGTCCACAATTTGGTCGGCCGAACTCGCCTCTAATTTGATTCCATGTCGCGGGCAATGCGGCTCGCCGATGCGGGCGAATAAAAGCCGCAGATAATCGTGAATTTCGGTGACCGTGCCGACGGTGGAGCGGGGATTGTGCGACGCCGATTTCTGCTCAATGGAAATCGCCGGGGAGAGTCCTTCTATGGAATCCACATCCGGCTTTTCCATCACCTCCAAAAATTGGCGGGCGTAAGCCGAAAGCGATTCCACATAGCGACGCTGCCCTTCGGCGTAGATAGTGTCAAAGGCGAGCGACGACTTGCCCGACCCGGACAGGCCGGTAATTACCACAAGGCGGTCGCGCGGAATTTGCAGATGCACATTTTTAAGATTGTGCACCCGCGCCCCTTTAACATTGATAAAACGCATCGGCGAAAAGGAAAACCCGCTATTATGCCGTCTTTGCGATTGGATTCCAAGTTAAAAATTCCGCCGCCGATTCGCCGCCGTGCTACAATCGTCGGCGAAGTGAAAACTTTTGCCGACCGCGACGGCAAAGTTTTTTCTCCCTGCGAAAGCCGGATGGAATGGTTTGTTTCTTCCGTGCTGGGCGGAATGGTTGCGCTGATTTTTGTCTGGTTTTTCAGCTGGGAAATCGGCGAATTAATTGCAGAGTGCCGAAAAATCCTCGGCAAATAATTTCCGCCGATTTTTCCGAAAGAAATTAAAATGCTTCCTCGCCGCGAATTATCCGCCGTCGCCGTGCTGGCGGCGATTTTGGGGCTGCGGATGTTTGGCCTGTTTGCGGCTTTGCCGGTGGTCGCCATTCATGCGAGGCGCTTGTCCGATTCCGACGCCGCGATTCTGGCCGGCGTTGCTGTCGGGGCTTACGGACTCACGCAGGCGATTTTGCAAATTCCTTTCGGACGGCTTGCCGACCGAATCGGCCGCCGCCGCGCGATTTTTTTGGGATTAGCGATTTTCGCCGTCGGCAGCGTTATCGCCGCCGCCGCCGATAATGTTTGGGAATTAATTTTCGGACGCCTCGCGCAGGGGGCGGGAGTGATTTTTCCCGCCGTTGCCGCCGCCGTCGCCGATGCCACCGACCCGTCGCATCGTTCGCGCGCGATGGCGGTTTTGGGAATCGCGGTGGGGGCGAGTTTTGCATTGGCGATTATCATTGCGACTCCGCTTGCCGCCGCCGTCGGCATTTCGGGCGTTTTTATCGTCGCCGCCGCCGCCGCAATTGCAGCGATGATTCCGCTGATTTTTCTTTCCGATTCTCATCATTCCGCCGCCGCCGAAATTCCTTCAAATTCCCCCGCCGATAATTTCACCGACGGAATTTTTTCGCGCAGGCGGCGCGCCGTCAATTTGGGCGGATTCGTTTTGCATTACGCGATGGCGGCTGTTTTTGTCCTTGCGCCTTTGTCGCTGGCGAAAGCGATGCCGCTGGCGGCGCATTGGAAAATTTATCTTGCCGCTTTTGCGGCGTCGCTGCTGCTGGCCGCGCCGATGATTTTTCTCGCCGACCGCCGAAAATCAGGAGGGCGAATTTTAAGCGTCGCCGGATTTTTTCTCGCCGCCGCCGCCATTGCAATTGGATTCAGCGAAGCGGATTCCTTTGCAATCGGCGCGGGATTGTTTTTGTTTTTCTGCGGATTTAACACTTTGGAAGCGGCTTTGCCGGCAAGGGCGAGTCGGCTGGCGCCGGCGAATTCGCGCGGGGCGGCGATGGGCGGATATGCCGCCTGTCAATTCATCGGGGCATTTTTCGGCGGTGCGATAACGGGGGTCTTGTCGGCGAAATTCGGGGCGATGGCGGCGGCGATTTTTCTGCTGCTTGTCATTGTGCTATGGATTGCGGTATCATTTCGTTCTCATATCAACGAGGAAATTTAATCGTGGCAGGCGGCGTTAACAAAGTTATTCTTATCGGCAATCTGGGCGCCGACCCGGATTTGCGTCACATGCCCGACGGCACCGCCGTCGCTAAAATCAGCGTGGCGACCACCGACACTTTCAAAAACAGGGCCGGCGAGAAGCAGGAACGCACTGAATGGCATCGCGTGGAATTTTTCGCGCGGCAGGCGGAAATCGTCGGCGACTACCTTCGCAAGGGCAGCAAAATCTATGTGGAAGGATCGCTGCAGACCGATAAATGGCAGGACAAAGAAACCGGCAAGGATCGCTATGCGACTAAAATTCGCGGACGGCAAATGGTAATGCTGGATTCGCGAGGCGGCGGCGACGACTACGGCGGCGGCGATAATTTTGCAGGCGGCGAATCCGGCGGCGGAAGAAGCGGCGGCGGAAGCCGTCCACGCCAAACCGAGCGAAAAGGCGAATCCGGCGGCGGCAAGGATTCTCCGTTTGACGACCTCGGCTCAATGGAAGACGATGTGCCGTTTTAATTTATCGGCGAATTCTCCCGCCAATACCGCCGAGTAATATCGCCCCAGCGGACGGCTTTAATGCCCTCCGCCGAAATGTCAATTTGAATTGCGCCGTCGGAATCCGTGCGATAAATTTCTGCGTCGGCGAATCTTTTCAAAACCGAATCGTGCGGATGACCAAACCAATTTCGCCCGACGCTGAATACTGCCATCGCCGCCGACACGCCCTCTACAAATTCCGCCGACGATGAAAATCGGCTGCCATGATGCGGCACCAGCAAAATATCGGATGCCATCGAATCGCCCTCGCGCGAAAGAATTTCCGCTTCGCTTTCGGAAGGAATGTCGCCGGTGAAAAGCATCGTCCTTCCGCCCGCTGTGATTTTAAGCACGCAACTTAATGCGTTGTCGCTTTTTTTCGCTTCGTAATCGGCGGCGGTCGGATGCAGAAATTCAAAGCCGACTCCGTCCCATTGCCATTTTTTTCCGGCGATGCATTTTTTCGCTTCCGGGAAAAATGCCGACGATATTAATTCGTCCACTGCAATTCCTTCCATTACGGAATTTTTTCCGCCGGCGTGGTCGGAATCGCCGTGGCTTACAACCAGCATATTTAATTTGCGAATTCCTTCGCCCCGCAGAAAGGGCAGGACGACGATTCGGCCGGCGTCGGTTTCGCCGAAATTGGGGCCGGTGTCGTAAAGCAGAGAATGATTTTTGGTGCGGACGACGGCGGCGATTCCCTGTCCGACATCCAGCACGGTAATGCGGACGGAATTTAATTCAGGCGAGGGCGGCATCCATCCAAAAAGAGCGGCCAGCGGAATGATGCCGAGAATTCGGGTTGGGAATCCGGTCGGCATCGCCAGCCAGAATCCGCCGACAAGTGCAAGTCCGACAAGATAAATCGGCGGTTCGGCGACCGCCCAAACCGCCAGCGGAGTCGCCGATAAAAAATTCAAAATAAATAAAAGCGGCGACAAGGACCAATCGGCGAGTCGCCATAAAAAATCGCCCGGAAAAATTAAGTCGGCGAGGGCAAGCGGCAAGACGATGAATCCAATCCAAGGTATCGCCAGAAAATTCGCCGGCGGCGAAGCCAGCAAAGGCGCTTCTCCAAAGAATAAAATCACCAAGGGAGCGACGGCGAAAACGATAATCATCTGCGGGGCGGCCAGCCATTTCCATAATTTGGGGCGGTCGCTTTGGACGGCAAACACCAGCAGAATAATTGCGACGACAAAAAATGACAGCCAGAATCCGGCCGACAAAACCGCCCACGGGTCGGCGGCGACGACGGCAAAAAGTGCGGCTCCAAAAGGCGTGAATTTTGAAGTGAAATTGCCCGCCATCATAGCGATGACAAAGACGGCGAACATTAAAAAAGCCCGCTGCGCCGGCAGGGCGAATCCGGCGATTAAGGCGTAAAAAAATGCGGCTATTAATGCCAGAAGAATGGCCGCTTTCGCCGCCGGAATTCGCCTTGTAATTTGCGGAATGCGCCGAAAAATCGCCGCCGCCAGCAAAAAGACGAGTCCGGAAACCATCGTAATATGCGCGCCGGAAATGCTGACTAAATGCGCCGTGCCGGTGCGCCGCAGAATTTGCCATTGCGAATCCGAAATTTGAGAGCGGTCGCCGACGATAAGAGCGGCGAGAATTCCGGCGGAATCGGATTTTGGAATCGCATTAAAAATTCGCGCGCGAATTTTTCGCCTCGCCAGATTGAGTCCTTGGCCGTCGGCAATTTTGCGGTGCATTCCGTTTTGGCGGACATAGCCGACGAGATGAATTCCGCGCGCGAAAAGCCGTCCGCCGCTGTTAAATCCATGCGGATTAATGAATCCTTTGGGCGGCCGCAGGCGGACGGTGAATTCCCATTTTTCGCCCGCTTGCGGGATCGGGGCATTTGGCCATCGGCTTTTGTAGATGGCGAGTCGGGCGCGCAAATTATCGGGATGAATCGCCGATGAATTCGGCGGAATGATTTTTTCCAATTGCAGTTGGAATTGAATTCGCCCCGCGCTTTCTTTGGGCAAATCCGTCACGATTCCCTGCACGGCGATGTCGCGCCATTTTAATTTATCGGGGAATTCGGCGGCGTCGGCGAGTCGCTGATGAACGAGAAAATTCGCCCAGCCGAATCCGGCGGCGAAGGACAGCAGAATCCATCCGCCGATTCGGAAGGCCGGTCGGCGGCGAAAAACAACGGCGAATGCCGTCGGCGGGAGGACGGCCAGAATCCACCACAGCGAGGGCGGAATTTCCAGCCGCTGCAGAAGAATCGCACCGAGTGTAAAAGCGAGGGCGGCGGCAAGCATCGGCGTGAATTATCGCAAAGTGCTATGATTGGATTTACGATGCGCTATTCCATTTTTACGCTGGCGCGGAATGCTTTCGCCTATCACGAAAATTGGCGGCGGGCATGGCGCGCCCCGACGCCGCAGCGGGAATATGAATTTATCGTCGTCGGCGGCGGCGGACACGGTCTCGCGACGGCGTATTATCTCGCCAAAGAGCACGGCGCCGGCAGCGTGGCGGTGCTGGAAAAAGGATGGCTCGGCGGCGGCAACACCGGACGCAACACCACAATTCTGCGCTCCAATTATCTGTGGAGCGAATCCGCCGCCCTCTACGACCATGCGATGAATTTGTGGGGCGGACTGTCGCGCGCGCTTAATTTTAATGTGATGTATTCGCCGAGGGGTCTGCTTCATTTATCGCACACTGTCCACGATTTGCAGGAAATTGCGCGGCGGGGCGAATCCAACCGAATGAACGGCGTTGACGCCGAAAAATTGACTCCCGCCCAAGTAAAGGAATGGGTGCCTTTTATTAATTTGCGCGGACGCTTTCCGGTGATGGGAGCGCTTTTGCAAAGGCGGGGCGGCGTCGCCCGGCACGATGCGGTCGCTTGGGGATTCGCCCGCGCCGCCGATTCGCTGGGCGTGGACATCATTCAGAATTGCGAAGTCACCGGCTTTCAAATTGACGGCGGCAAAGTCGTCGGCGTAAAGACGAATCGGGGCGACATCGGCGCAAAGCGGGTCGGCGTTGTGGCGTCGGGAAATTGCGGCGCGCTCGCGCAAATGGCGGGATTCCGCCTGCCGGTTGAAACGGTGCCGCTGCAGGCATTGGTATCGGAGCCGCTCGCGCCGATTTTGGATTGCGTCGTAATGTCCAACACGGTGCATGCTTATGTGAGTCAGTCGGACAAGGGCGAGTTGGTTATCGGCGGCGGCACCGATCCTTTTAATTCCTACGCGCAGCGCGGCAGTTTTGATCAAATTGAGCATGTTGTCGCGCCGATTGTAGAGTTGTATCCGATTTTTTCGCGGGTGCGAATGCTGCGCCAATGGGGGGGAATCGTTGATGTAACGCCGGATCGCTCGCCGATTATTTCCAAGACGCCGGTGCAGAATTTATTTTTCAATTGCGGCTGGGGAACCGGAGGATTCAAAGCAACGCCGGGGTCGGGAAATGTTTTTGCGGCCAGTTTGGCGATCGGCGAAATGCATCCATTTGCGGCGCCGTTTTCTTTGGACCGATTCGCCAGCGGCGCCCTCATTGACGAAGCCGCCGCGGCGGCGGTCGCGCATTGATTCCACTAAAACGCGCCGATGACAAACGAGCGAACAATCGCGAACAAAAGAACAAATGGATGCAATGCAACCTGATACAGGATTGACAAGTAGCCAAAAAGCGGCAATGTGGATGATTTTCGCTGTTGCCGCATTTTCGGCTATGCCGTTAATCATTAAAGAAAGCGAAGCTTCGACGGCCCCGTTTTTTTTCAATGGGATACTTGGGCTTGGCGCAAGCGTGTCCTGCTTTGCTGTCGCGTTAATCCTTTGTCCCGGCTTGATGAAAAAAGAAAACCGAGCCGTTATCTTGCGCCGTTGCCTCACGGGCGCAATGTTACTGGCGTCTTTGAGCATCTGCTTGGATTTCGCTTTGTTTGCTTGGTCAGCGCAATATATTGATATTGCCGTTGTAACAATCGTCTTTGAAACTTGGCCGTTCTTTATGGTTTTTCTGGCGCGCTATTTATTAAAAAAACGTTATGACAAAATCACCGTGCAAACGATTTTCTTGTTGTTTGTGGGTTTTATCGGCTTCGCCTTTTTAACCGGAGGACAAATCGGATTCGGAAGAGGCGTTAATGCTTCTCTGGACAATGCAACGCTATTCGGTTTTGCGTTGGCGATTATAGGAACCATTGCAGTATCGTTGCATACACCGTCTACACTTAAGTGGGGCATAGATGTGTGTGCTGAATTGAATAAAAAATCCGCGCCAACAGATAGGATGTTGGAATTTTCTTGTGTCGTCGTTGCCCTTGCCCTCAGCCATGCTTTTGGCGGCGCAGCGTCTTTGCTGTTTGCCGTTGCTACAGCCGAGGTGCCGACAAAGGAGCTTACTGCATGGGCTCTGTTTTCCGGCGTGCTAATTGCCAGCGCAGGCACAATTGCCTTGCGACGCGCAAATTTCCTAACCCGTAATCTCGGAATTAATGCCATATGGTACAGCATGCCTATCTTGGCTTTAATATGGCTTTGGCTTTTCTCGTCTATTGAAATTGCTCGCGCGGACTTGTTTATTATCGGCTCCGCCGCGATTATCACGGCGAATCTCCTCTTAAATTTTAAGGCCGACATTCGCCTCGGCTATAAATCGCTGGTGCTTGCGCTGTGGGGCTGCGGCGCAATTGTGTATTTGCGCGGCAGTGAATGGCAGTGGTCGGGCAAAGAGTATTTTGATTTGCTTATGGTTTCGGCGACCGTGTTTGCGATTATTTTGTCGTTCCGCGTCACTCGCTTCGTGAACCGCACGAGCGACGAAGAAAACCGCATGATGCACATTTTCCGGCGGTTAAACCTTCTCGCTATGCGCAGCAAAATAGACCCGCTTGCGGTCCGCGCGATGCTTCGTGTGGACGCGCCGAAAAATTCCGCGGATCTTAAAAGCAGCTATGCCGAAGTAAAAAAACACATCGCCGCCGCACTGGCGAATGCGAAAGACACTGACGAAGAGCGTCTGATCGCCGATGCCGAAGCAGACCTGGACGCGCTGGCGCATTCCAAACAGCAGGGGAGCAATTTCGGCGAACTGGTTGCGCTGTTTGTGTTTGCTGCGCTTACTGTTTTTCTCGCGCTTTTTCTGCGCCCGACGGCGATTGGCTACGGCGGCTTTGTGGTGGAATCGTTTTCGGCCCTGCTGGCTGCGGTTGTGATTTTTTTGTTTTTCAATATATTGGATTTGCATCGCGATCGCGGCGAGGCGATTTTGGAAAAAATGCCGGACAGCGACGGCTACGGCGTTGCTTTTCGCGATGCCCACAGCCGTCGATTTGAACAGTGGGTTTCGGTGATTTTGTGCATCGCTATCGCTGCGGCCTATGGATTTTTGCTGTGGGATAAATGGCTCGGATGATTGCCTCCGTTGCCGTGATAAAATAAAATCGGCTCGGCGGCTTTTGGTTCAGCAAGTCGCGCGGCGAAAATATCCCGGACGAAAAAAAACCGATGTTGCTGATTAACTGCCCATTTTGCGGGCTGCGCGAGCAGACCGAATTCGGCTATCACGGCGAGGCGCACATCGCGCGCCCGTCCAACCCCGACTCGGTCGGCGACGCCGAATGGGGCGATTATCTTTTCTTTCGCGCCAATCCCAAGGGGATTCATCGCGAGAGATGGAGCCACGACTTCGGCTGCCGCCGCTGGTTTAATATGGCGCGCGATACCGTCAGCGGCGAAATCGTCGGCGTTTATCTGCACGGCGAATCGCCGCCGACAATGGCGGGGGATGCGTCCACCGAAATTTCCGCCCGACAAAAAAGCGGGGGCGATTCCGCCGCTTCGGATTCGGAATCCTCCCCGCAAAAAAGCGGGGACGCGGAAGAATCGGCGGCATCGGAAATGAGCGACGACGACATTCGGAATTTGCTCGGCGCCATCGGCAAGGAATGCTTTGTGCGATTTTTCGCCTTGTTTGAAAAAGTCGCCGACGGCGAATTGCCGAATAAATCGGCGGTGGAAATTCTGGGGCGCGAAACCGATTACGCTGAAAATTCGCGCAATGTCCGCGTTGCCAATGCCAAGAAAATTATCGCCGCGAAAAAATCCGAACGCGCCCTTGAAATGATTGCCGAATCGCCGCAAATCCCCGGCGAAATGCGGGCGCGGGCGCGGGAAATTACCGCCGAATTGGAGTCGCGAAAATGACACAGCCCAATCGTTTGCGCGAGGGCGGACGCGCCATTGATCGCAGTCGGCCGCTGGCTTTTCGCTTTGACGGCGCGGCTTATATGGGATTTGACGGCGATACGCTGGCTTCCGCCTTGCTCGCCAACGGCGTTCGGATGGTCGGGCGGAGTTATAAATATCATCGTCCGCGCGGCATTTTTTCCGCCGGACCGGAAGAGCCGAATGCGATTGTTACGCTCGGCGAAGGGGCGCGTCTGGAGCCCAACACGCGGGCGACTCTGGCGGAATTGCGCGACGGCGGCATTGTCCGCAGCCAGAATAATTGGCCGTCGCTCGGTTTTGATTTGGGGGCGGCGGCGTCGCTGGCGTGGCGGATTCTTCCCGCCGGCTTCTACTACAAAACATTTATGTGGCCCCCGAAATTGTGGATGTTTTACGAGCGATTAATTCGCCGCGCCGCATCAACGGCATGCGTCCCGCCGATGGCGGATCCGGATTCTTACGCGCATCGCTACGCGCATTGCGATGTGCTGGTTGTCGGCGCCGGGCCCGCCGGACTTTCGGCGGCAAGGATGGCGGCGGAATCGGGTGCGCGGGTGATTCTCGCCGACGCTCAATCTTCGCCCGGAGGATTTTTATTAAGCGACGATTCAGTCGTGGACGATTCCCCCGGCGACGAATGGGCGAAAAGAATCGTTGACGAATTCCGCCAAAAAGAAAACGCCGTCTATCTGCCAAGGACGACGGTGCAGGGATTCTACGATTACAATTATTTCACCGCCGTTGAGCGGGTCGCGGAAAATTCGGGCGCGCCGCGAAATTGTCCGCGCGAGCGATTATGGAAAATTCGGGCGAAGCGGGCGGTGCTTGCCTGCGGAGCAATTGAGCGTCCGCCGGTTTTCGCCGACAACGACCGCCCCGGCGTAATGACGGCAAACGCCGTTCAAATTTATCTGCGTCGCTATGCGGTTTTGCCGGGGAAGAATATGGTTTTTTTCACCAACAACGATTCCGCCTACGCCGTTGCCATCGCCTGCTTGGAAGCCGGGGCGCAGGTTGAAATCGCCGATGCGCGCCCTCCCGGCAGCGGCTGGGCCAAGCGGGCTCGCGATGCCGGAATTACGGTGAATCACAATTGCGCCGTCGCCGGAGTTCGAAGCGCCCGCGGCGTTTCGGCTGTGCAAATTGCCGAATTGTCGGCGGACGGAAAATCGCTGGTGAGCCGCCCCCGTCTGGTGGAATGCGATTCGCTGGCGGTTTCGGGCGGCTGGACTCCGACTGTGCATCTTTTCGGCCAAGGGCGGGGGCGATTGAAATTTGATGATTCCATCGGGGCTTTCGTCCCTGCGGAATCGGCGGCGATTAATCCGTGCTTTGCGGCGGGGGCGTGCAGCGGCGTTTTCGCACTTGACCGATGCCTGCGGGACGGCGCATCGGCGGGCGAAAAAGCGGCGATGGAATTAGGATTTTCGCCGCCGCAAAATTTCCCCCCTTCGCATTCTGATGCGCCGCCGGAGGAATCGCCGGCGCGAATTCTTTCTTTAATTCCGACGATTCATCCGGTCGGGCGGGGCGGGCGAAAGCATTTTGTGGATTTAATGAATGATGTCACCGCCGCCGACATTCTGCTGGCCGAGCGCGAAGGATACGATTCCGCCGAGCATATGAAGCGATACACCGCCGCCGGATTCGGCACTGATCAGGGCAAAACCGGCAACATTAATGCGCTCGGCATTTTGGCGGAAGCGCGCGGAAAATCCATTCCGGAAATTGGCCATACAACTTTTCGCCCGCATTTTACGCCGACGGCTTTCGGCGTTATCGCCGGAATGGAGAGGGGCGAATTATTCCGCCAGATTCGCAAAACGCCGATGCATTCGTCGCATAAAAATCGCGGCGCGATTTTTGAGGATGTCGGCGATTGGAAGCGTCCGCGCTATTATCCGCAGACGGCGGGCGAATCCATGGACGACGCCGTCGCGCACGAATGCCAAATCGTGCGCGAAAAAGTCGGGGTGATGGACGCCTCCACGCTGGGCAAAATTGATGTGCAGGGCAAAGATGCGGCGGCGTTTTTGGATATTATCTACACTAATAAAATGAGCGCGCTTAAAATTGGCCGCTGCCGCTACGGATTAATGCTCAACGAGCACGGAATGATTTTTGACGACGGCATCGCCGCCCGGCTGGGAGAAAATCATTTTCATCTGACTACGACAACCGGCGGAGCGGCGCGCGTTTTGCAATGGCTGGAAGAATGGCTGCAGACCGAATGGCCGCATCTTCAAGTTTTCTGCGCGAGCGTTACCGAGCAATGGGCGGTCGCCGCTGTTGGCGGGCCGAATGCGCGGCAATTAATTTGCGCCGTCTGCGGACTTGCCGATTCGGACCTGCCGCCGTTTATGGGAATCCGCGAATGCGAAATTAATGGCATTCCGTCGCGAATTTTCCGCGTCAGTTTTTCCGGCGAATCCGCCTTTGAAATTAACATCCCAATGCGATGGGGACTCCATCTGTGGGAGACGCTTTTGGAAAAAGGCAGGGAATTCGGCATCGCCCCCTACGGCACGGAAGCGATGCATGTTTTGCGGGCGGAAAAGGGATTTATCATCGTCGGTCAGGACACCGACGGCACGGCGACTCCGCAGGATATGGGCTTGGATTGGATGATGAAAAAGGACGGCGATTTTCTCGGCAAACGCTCGCATTCGCGGACGGATATTACGCGCGAAGGGCGCAAGCAATTCGTCGGGCTGCTTTCCGAAAATCCGCAGATGCCCATTCCCGAAGGCGCGCATTTGGTCGCCAAAGTGGATTCTCCGCCGATGGATATTTTGGGGCATGTCACTTCCAGTTATATGAGCCCGACTCTCGGCCGCGCAATTGCATTGGCGATGATTAAAGACGGGCGGAAACGCATGGGCGAAACGCTGTCCGCCCCGCTTGCCGACGGGCGAATTCTGCGGGCGACAGTGACGGATCCGGTTTTCTACGACAAAGAAGGCGAGCGGATTCGTGGCTGAAATCAATTTGGAATCGCGGGTGATTTCGGCGTTTTCGGATGCCGACGGCAATCCGCTGGGCGGCGGCCGCGCGATTGAATTGCAGGCGATGCCACTCAGCGGAAAAATTATCGTGCGGGGAAATTCCGCCGACGCTCAATTCTGCGGCGCGATTTTGGAATCGACCAAACTTCAAATTCCGACGAAGCCGAATGCGGTTTTTTCGCGCGAGGGTGCAGTCGCTTTTTGGCTCGGCCCGGACGAATGGCTGCTGCGATTTGATGAATTCGGCGAGACGGCGGCGGCGATGGAATCGCTTAAAAAATCCCTTGCCGGAATTCATTCGGCGGCGGTTGAGGTTTCGGATTATTACGCTGTTTTGCGAATTCGCGGTCCGCATTCGCGGGAGGTTTTGTCGGCGGGCTGTCCGCTGGATTTGCATCCGTCGGCGTTTGAGGCGGGATGCTGCTCGCAGACGCGATTTTCGACGGCGGCGATTCTGCTTTATCAAGTTGACGACGCCCCGACTTTTGAAGTGCAAGTGCGATGGACTTTCGCCGAATACTTGTGGAAATATTTCGCCGCCGCCGCCCGCGAATTTGACGAGTATTAATCGCACGGCATTCGCCGCATTTGACGGCGGGCGATTTTTTCGGCATTATCCCGCTGAGAGGAATCCCGATGAAAACCCCAATCCGCCCCATTTCTTTTCACGAGCCCGACGGCTTGCTGAAAGACACCCGCAAAAAATTGGATGCGATTCGCGCGGCAATTGCGGAAGAATATTGCCGTCCGGACAGCCACCCGTGGATTGTCGCCTACTCCGGCGGGAAGGATTCCACGCTGCTTTTGCAGATGGTTTTTGAGATGCTGCTCGCCCTCAAAGCCGACGACCGCAAGCGGCAGATTCACATCATCGCCAACGACACTTTGGTCGAATCGCCCTTGGTGATTGAGCATCTGCACAAAAGTTTGGCGGAAATTCGCCGGGCGATTGGCTCGCTCGGTTTGCCGATGGCCGCCGTGCTGACGAAGCCCAGCATTGACCAGACCTTTTGGGTTAATGTCATCGGTCGCGGCTATATTCCGCCGACCCGCACATTTCGGTGGTGCACCGACCGGATGAAAATTCTGCCGACCGGCCGCTATATTCAGCGATTAATTCGCGTTTATCAGCGGGCGATTTTGCTCATCGGCACGCGAAAAAGCGAATCCATCAATCGCCGCCGCAACATAGAGCGGCGGGAAGCCGAGAGTCAGGCGGCGGGAAGCGGGCGGTTCAATCCGCACACCAGCATTAAAAATTGCGATATGTTCGCTCCCATCGTTAATCTTGTGGACGACGAAGTTTGGACGGTGCTTTTGCAGTCGCGTCCTCCGTGGGGCGGGACGCATCGCAATTTAATTACGCTTTACCGCAACGCCCGCGGCGGCGGCGAATGTCCGCTCGTTTTAAGTAAGGAAGACGCCCCCTCATGCGGGACGACTTCGCCGCGTTTCGGCTGCTGGACTTGCACGGTCGTCAATAAGGATCGCAGTTTGTCGGGACTGGTGGATTCCGGATTTGAGCAGTTTGAACCGCTGGTGGACTTCCGCGAATATTTGTTGAAAACGCGAGAAACGCCCGGCAATCGCATGAAAGTGCGGCGTGACGGACGCGAAAAAATCCGCAATGGAAAACCTGTCCAAGGCCCTTTCACCTTGGAAGTGCGGCAGGAAATTCTGGACAATCTCCAGCGACTGGAAAAAGAGACAGGGCGGGAATTGATTTCCGATTTTGAGATTGATATTATCGGTGAGATTTGGAAGCGTGACCGACTCATAGAAAAAATACGCTTGGAATTCCGTGAAGACATGAAAATTCTTCAAGAGGTAGCATGACGGAAAAGCCCGCGCTGCCGAATTCGCCGCTGCTTGACATTGCGTCGTTTGCCGGTATTTTTGCGGATAAATCGGCATCCTATAAATTCCTTTGGATGCAGGCGATTTTGCGCGCCGTTGAAAGAAACGAAGCCGCGCGTCCGATTCCTTCGCGACTTTTGGTCGCGTATATGCTGGACATCGCCAAATATCCGTTGCGCCGTTTTTTGCTTTCTTTCGGCTGGCACGACCGCGTGGACGAGGTCTTAAAAGATCTGGAAGCGGCGGCGGGATGGCATCCTTTGCGCGATGCGAATCTTGACAAGGAAATCGCCGTTCGCTTTGCGGACATTCCTGATTTTGTTTCGCGTCCGCTTTTGCAGTTTGTTCCTTATCGCTTGCTGACTCCGTTTTTCGGCGATGCTATGCGCGGGCTTGGTAGAGCCGAGCGCAACCGAAAAATCGCGCAATTTGCCGACGACTCTTTTCGCGCAGGGAATCCTTCGCTTTATCGGTTTTCCAAAAACGGCGACGAAATAGAATTGCATCCGGCGTGGCGGAATTACATCGCGGATAATTTGGAAATTCTGAAGGCGTGGGCGCGATGGCATTGGGCGAATTATCTGCAGGGGCGCAATCCGCATGCGCCCGCCATTTTAAGCAAATTGGAAAAGCCCGACCGTCGCGGCGCATTAAAAAAGCAGACGGAATTCTGGCGATGGATAATCGGTTTGCACGCTGGCGAGATTCGCTGTATTTACAGCGATGAAATTTTGCGCGCTGGCGAATTTTCGTTGGATCATTATGTGCCGTGGGATTTTATCGGTCACGATTTTCTGTGGAATCTCGCGCCGGTAAAAGAAGCGGTGAACTCTGCGAAAAGCAATCGGTTGCCGAGCGATTCTTATCTGCCGAAATTGGCGGAAGTCCAGCATATTGCGCTTTCGGAATTTCATGCACATCGGCGCGAAAAATGGAGCGGAATGATGGAATCTTATCTCGCCGATTTGCGCTTGCCGCTGTCGGGCGATTCCGTCCCTGACCGCGAAAATTTGCAGGCGGCGTATTTGCGGGTGATTCCGCCACTTTTGAGCCTCGCCGAAAATTGCGGATTCCGGCGGTGGAAATATCGCTCTTCACAAGTGTCGTGAATGGTAAAGTAATGATGCTATTTTGCTTTGATATCCGCCTTGGTCCTGCGCAGAATGCGCATATATGTGTTTTCGGATTCTCGGTTGCTCCATGTCCCTTTCAGAAACTTTATGAGTTCCTCAACATCCTTGCTAACCGTCGACGGCCAAAGATTAGGATCATACTCATAGACCCTAAGCATATTGTCAACATCAAAAAGCGGATCTGTTCCTTTTGCCCGAATCAAAGCTACAGGCTTGTCATCAGCCATTCGCATTCCAAGCTCAAACAAGACATTAGGATTGTGTTCGGTGAGATCGGCCACAACAAGATCCGCATCCAGAAGATTATTGACGATAGTGACATGAATCATGTCGCTGCTTTTCCTTTCCGCAGTGTTAACACCAAATCCTGCTTTTTCCACAGCCGGTGCGATGACACTCTTAAGCACTTCACTAAAAAAGCCGGGGTTATGACTATCCATGCGCTCCACAAAGGGGAGGATGACAAAACAATTTCCTTGTTTGCCTTTATCGGCGAGAGTAACCACTTCTTCTCCATGAGAAGAAGAGACCGCTTCTGGACTAGGAAGTCCCCTCGGGATTTCTTGGGTTTGTGTAATCCCCAAAAAAACGACATTGTCACGGAAAATCGTGATAAAATCGTCGTGCGATGTTTCAGGGATTCCGAATTTTGCCACAAGGGTATTCGCCAAGTATTGCTGCTCCGGCAAATCGCCTTTGTAGTGCTCGAACACTCCGCGGAATGGAGCCACTTTCATGAAGGCATGTTTCTTCGCCGCCTTTTCCTTTTGCGGATTATCCGCATAAACCAAGGCTTTGCCGGCTTCTGACAATTCAATCGTGCCAGAATGCCGGGCACCAATGGTCATCCCGTAATCCCTAGACCCCGCCGAGAGGTAAAAGAATTTGTTGCCCATTCCGAGACCGATAGCTTTCGCCAATTCTTTGGGCTCCCAGGGCTCCCCGCCGTTTTTTTTCTTCAACGCCATGGGAATCTTAATCGCTTCGCGCAAGGTGACGCGCGGAAATTGGAGACGGGAACTGCGAGTGCCGCCTTTTTGACCCGATTGGGGCGTAATGGATTTTTTGCTTTTGCTCGCCATCGTGTTACTCCGAATGATTTGCAGGGCTATTATAGCATAAATTTTCTCGTTTCAACGCTCTGCGCCCGAAATTTCTCACCAATTGGATTTCGCTTCGCAATGCGGCTCGCCGTTAATGGTGGAGCCGAGGGGATTTGAACCCCTGACCTCAGCGATGCGAACGCTGCGCTCTACCAACTGAGCTACGGCCCCTCAAAACGGCGAATCGTGGATTATCCGCCAGCCGACGCCGCCTGTCAATTCAAGAATGACGCAGCAACTTAATTTCGTAGCCGCGCTCCTTGTAATGGCGATAACGCTTGCGGCCGGATTCCTTATCGGCTTTGTCCTCGCCGATAATTTCCAAAAGCCGCCGGTAACGGCTGAATAAGGACGGAATCTCCGAATGCAAATTCACCAGCACTTCGTTCGGCGGCGGCGATTCGGAATCGTCGGGAAAATTTTCGCCCGCGATTCGCACCGGCGTTTCCGCCGCCAGCGAATGCTCGGCAAGGCAATGCGGCACAAAACTTTGCTGCTCCATCGTCCATAAAAGCGCGTCCACTTTTTCGGCGAGGTCGTCGTCGCCGGCGACGATGAGGGCGGTTTTTCCCTGCGGCAGAATTTCTTTGAGCAGCCGCAAAAGCAGACGCTCTTTGCTGTCCGCCCCGACATGAAAAATAATTTCGGTCACGACCGCCGCCCTTTCGCGCGATTAATTAAGAAGTGGCACAGCAGCGGAACCGGCCGACCTGTCGCGCGTTTTTTTTCCGTCCATGCCGTGCCGGCGATATCCAGATGCGCCCAGTCGTATTTTTTTTCGGCGAAGGACGACAAAAAGCAGGCGGCGATAATCGCCCCGCCGGAGCGTCCGCCGCTGATATTGGGAATGTCGGCGTAATCGCTTTTGAGTTGCCGCTTGTAGTCGTCCCACAGCGGAAGCCGCCATGCGCGATCGCCGCTGGATTCGCCCGCTTGCAGCAATTCGTCGGCGAGTGAATCCTTGCCGCTGAACAGTCCGCTGGCATGGCTGCCGAGAGCAATGACGCATGCGCCGGTCAATGTGGCGATATCCACCACTGTCTGCGGCTTGTATCTTTCGGCGTAGGTGAGGGCGTCGGCGAGGACAAGCCGCCCTTCGGCGTCGGTGTTGAGAATTTCCACCGTCTTGCCGGACATTGAAGTGACGATGTCGCCCGGTCGGCAGGCGCGCGCGTCCGGCATATTTTCGGCGGCGGCGACAATGCCGACGATATTCATCGGCAGATTCATTTCGGCGACGGCGCGCATCGCTCCGAAAACGCTCGCCGCACCGCACATATCAAATTTCATTTCGTCCATCGCCGCCGACGGTTTTAAGGAAATTCCGCCGGTGTCAAAGGTGATTCCCTTGCCGACCAAAACAATCGGCTTGGATTTTCCGCCGCCGCGATGCTCCATCACAATCAGCCGAGGGCGGCGCGCGCTGCCGTCGCCGACCGCCAGCAGTGCATTCATTTTCAAGGCGCGCATTTTCGCCTCGTCCAGAATTCGCGCTGTGATTCCGTGCGAGCGCGCCAAGGCGCGGGCGGCGTTGGCGAGATATTGCGGGTCGCAGATATTCGGCGGCAATTCGGCGAGATGACGCGCCGTTGCAATTCCATTCGCAATGGCTTTTCCGCCGGCGATGGCGGCGCGAATGGATGCCGACGAATCCTTGGCGGCATCAACATAAAAATCCGTCTGCACCAGCGACGACGAATCGGGCTTGGCGCCCAATTTGAATTTATAAGCGCTCGCCGCCGCCCGCGACGACAGTTCGCCCAGAATCCACGCGGCATCGCGGTCGCCGACGGATTCCGCCGAAAGAAGGCAAAGGGCGGATTTGGACGAATTCGCCGCCGCCGCGAATCCCGCTTCTGCCGCCTGCAGAAAATTCTGCGGCTGAATTTTTTCTTCGCCCAAGCCGCAGAGAATCACGCGGCGATTCGCTTTGCCGTCGGAATGAAAGAAAGTTGCGATGTCGCCGGGCTTGGCTTTAAAATCGCCGTTTTGCAGGGCGCGCTTGACAAGTCCGCCGAAGGCGTCGTCGGCCATTTTCGCCGGTCCGGCGAGTGCGCGCGCATTGGCGGCAACGCCGACAATCACGCAGTCGCTTTTGTGCTGTAATAGTGGTTTCGCTGTTATGTTGATTTTCATCGCGCCTCCGAGGCAAAACCGCCAATATCGCAAAGTTGCGCGCGGTTGTCAAAGCCCGACGCCGTCGGCGTGATTTACCGTCGCGCCTTTGTTCGCGAAAGCGCCGGCTATGCGGCGTCCACGCTGGGCGTGATTAGCGGCGTGCTTGCGCTGGTGCTGCTGTCGCGATTGCTCGGCGATGCCGCCGGGGGGGCGCTGCCGCCGTCGGCGATTGGCGGATTGCTGGCGCTTGCATTAGTGAAATACGCCCCGCAGGCATTGTCGCTGGCGCTTTTCGCCGGGACTCTTCTCGCACTCGGACGCGCCTTTCGCGACCGCGAAATGATTGCATGGCAAGGGGCGGGAATTGGCCTTCGCGCCTTTGCGATTCCGGCGATTTTTTTCGCGCTGCCGTTGATTGTCTTAATTGGATGGCTCGCATTGGAAGGGTCGCCGTGGGCTTTGCGCACCGCCGCCGCCTACCGCGAATTAGCGAAATTGGAAGCGCGCTTTGATGCCGCCGACCCCGGCGTTTTCGGCGAAGTGGCGGCATCCGGACTCGTCTACATTTTTGAAAGGCGCGAGGGGGATTCCATCGCCGACATATTCATCGCCGGAAAGCGGGGGAATCTACACGAAGTCGTCCTTGCCGGCGGCGGACATCGGCGCGCCGGCGAGGGACCGATCGCCATCGTTTTGGAAGAAGGCAAGCGATACCGAGTCGCCGTCGATTCGCCTAAGGACGATTCGCCCCCGACGGCGGAAACGCTGGATTTTTCGCGCTATACATTTTTTCTCGGCGGCGATTCCGGCGGACGCGAAGCGACCCGTCTGCGCGCCCTTTCCGCCGCCGACCTTGCCGCCCGAAGCGATTCCGCCGCCCGCGCCGAAATGATCTGGCGAATCGGACTGCCGCTTTCGGCTTTAATGCTGGCGCTGCTGGCGCTGCCGCTGGCGCGCGCGCATCCGCGCACCGGCAAAGGATACGGAATCGCCGTCGCCGTTTTCGCTTTTTGGATTTACCAAAGCACGCTGGGACTCGCGCGGGCGTGGGTCGGCGACGGCACCTTGATTGCGGCGGCGGGCTTGATTTTTCCTCATGCATTGGCGGCGATAGCGGTCCTGCCGCCATTTTGGTTTGTCCGTCGGCGAATGAGATGACCGCTCTTTCGCGCTATTTTTTCCGTCATTTAATTGCCGCCATCGGCTTGTGCTGGCTGTCGTTTGCGGCGTTGCTTTCACTGGTGGAAGCGGTGGATGAATTGGGCGACGGCGACATTGTCGGCTGGCAGCGCGCGCTGCTTTCCGCTTTATTTCAATCGCCGCAATTCGCCTACGAGTCGCTGCCGTTTGCGGCTTTGGTGGGGTCGGCGGTCGTCCTCGCCCTGCTGGGAGAGCGGCGGGAAATTGCGGTGATGCGCACCAGCGGACTTTCCGTCGCCGCCTTGGCCCGACTCGTCGCTATGCCGTCTTTAATTTTTATGGCCGCGCATTTTTTGATTGGCGAATTTCTGGTCGCGCCCGGCGTCCGCGCCGCCAAGCAGATGGAAGCCCCCGCCGGACACGCCTTCTACGCCGCCCGCCGCGATTTGTGGGTGCGCGACGCGGATTCTTATGTCCGCGCCGACGCGGTTTCCACCGACGCCAACGCCTTGCGACGGGTTGCGATTTATCGGGTGGATGAAAATCGGCGGCTGATTTCCATCACCGAAGCCGACGAAGCCCGCCGCGATAACGGCGGCTGGATTCTTTCCGGCGGGCGCGAAATTCGCCTTGACGAAGGGCGGCGCACCGATCGCTTTTTTCAATCGCAAAAATGGCAAACGGCGATTACGCCCCGAATCCTCGCCGCTTTTACAATTAAGCCGCGTCACATGCCCGCGTGGCAGCTGATAGAAGCGGCGCGTCATCTGCGCGAAAACCGCCAAAGCGCGGCGCGATTTTTATCGCTGCTGTGGCGAAAAGCCGCGCGGACGCTTTCCATTCCGCTGCTGGCGGCGGCGGGTCTTTTATTTGTATCTTATCGGCGGCGGCGGACGAATTTGGGATTGGTCGCGGTTTTTTCTTTGGTGGGCGGCGGCTTGTATCATCTTGCCGGCGAAATCGCCTTGAATCTGGCGCGTTTTAGCGGATTGCCGTCGGCGCCGGCGGCGTTGATTCCGCCGATAATTCTGGGATTGATAATCGTATTTTTTCTCGCCCGCCACGAACGCCGATAAAATTATTCCCACTCCACCGTTGCGGGGGGCTTGGAAGAAATATCATAAACAACGCGATTAATGCCCGTCACTTCATTAATAATTCGCGACGAAACGCGCGCCAGCAATTCATTAGGAAGCCGCGACCAATCGGCGGTCATAAAATCGTCGGTGTTGACGGCGCGCAAAGCGGCGACATTTTCATAAGTCCGCGAATCGCCCATCACGCCCACCGATTTTACCGGCAGCAAAACTGCAAACGCCTGCGCGGTTTTTTCGTAGTAATTCATCGCGCGCAATTCCTCCAGAAAAATCGCGTCGGCGCGCCGCAGCGAATCGGCAAGGGGGGGGGTTACTTCGCCGAGAATTCGCACCGCAAGTCCGGGGCCGGGAAAAGGATGGCGAAAAACCATTTCCTTGGGAAGACCCAATTCAATTCCGAGCGCGCGCACTTCGTCCTTAAACAATTCGCGCAGCGGCTCCAATAATTTAAGGTTAAGTCGCGACGGCAATCCGCCGACATTATGATGCGATTTAATCGCCGACGCCTTGCCGGTTTTGCCGCCCGCCGATTCAATCACATCGGGATAAATTGTCCCCTGCGCGAGCCAATCAACATCCTTTATTTTTTTCGCTTCTTCTTCAAACACCGCGATAAAATTTTCACCGATAATGCGGCGCTTTTTTTCGGGATCGGTGACGCCTTTCAAGGCGGCGAAGAATCGGCGGCTGGCATCTATGCATATTAATTTAATGCCGAAATGATTCTCAAAAACTTCGCGCACTTGTACGGCTTCGTTCAATCGCAGAAGGCCGTGATCCACAAAGACGCAGATTAATTTATCGCCGAGCGCGCGATGCAAAAGAGCCGCCGCTACCGCCGAATCCACCCCCCCCGACAGCGCCAGCAATACCCCCCCTCCCCCTGCTTTTCGGCGAATGTCCGCAACGGCGGATTCTATAAAATTAGGCATCGTCCATTCGCCTTTGCAATTGCATATAACGCGGACAAATTGACTTAAGATTTCGCGTCCGCGAGAAGTGTGCGCAACTTCCGGATGAAACTGCAGACCGTATAATTTGCGCTGTTCATCGGCGATTGCGGCGGCGAAGGATTCATCACCCCCCCCCCCCCCCTCGGCGATGACGGAAAATCCCATCGGCGGCTTTTGCACGCGGTCGCCGTGGCTCATCCACACATGCATTTCTTCGGCGGAATTAAAAGCGGAATCTATTAATGGCGACGATTCTTTTCGCCGCACAATTGCCGCGCCGTATTCGCGGTTTTTTTGGGGGGCGACTTCGCCGCCGAAATGCTTCGCCATCGCCTGCATTCCGTAGCAAACGCCGAGAATCGGCGCGCCTTGCGAAAACACGGCGGGATTAATTTTCGGCGAATCAGAATCGGCGACCGACGCCGGCCCGCCGGACAAAATAATTCCGCGCGGGGCGAATTCGCGCATCGCCTCTTCGCCGATGTCGTGCGGATAAATTTCGCAGAACACTTTTAATTCACGCACGCGCCGCGCAATTAATTGCGCATACTGCGCACCGAAATCCAAGATGAGGATTTTATCCATCTTGTTTTTTTATGCGCGCGATTAATAACAATCGCGGCTTATTAATCCAAATGATAATTGGGGGCTTCGCGGATGATTTGGACATCATGCACATGCGATTCGCGCATGCCCGCCGCCGACGCCCGCACAAATTGCGCTTTCTTTTGCAAATCGCCAATGGTCGCCGCTCCGGCGTATCCCATCGCTGCGCGCAATCCGCCGATTAATTGCGCTATAACATCCCCCGCCCCCCCCTTGTAAGGAACGCGTCCTTCCACTCCTTCCGGAACCAACTTGGCGGGATTGCTGCCTTCTTGAAAATAACGATCCCCCCCCCCCATTTGCATCGCGCCCAAAGAACCCATTCCGCGATAATGCTTGTAGGCGCGACCTTGGAACAATTCAATGTCGCCCGGCGATTCGTCGGTGCCGGCCAAAAGACCGCCGACCATTACCGCATCGGCTCCGGCGGCGATGGCTTTGGCGATGTCGCCAGAATATCGCACTCCGCCGTCGGCGATAATTCCCGGACGCGATTTGCGGCGGACAAAGGCGGCGGCGACATTGCCAATGGCGGTCGCTTGCGGCACGCCGACTCCGGCTACGATTCGCGTCGTGCAGATGGAGCCCGGGCCGATTCCGACTTTAACCGCATCGGCCCCGGCGTCGGCGAGAGCGACGGCGGCTTCTTTGGTGGCGATGTTTCCGGCGACGATAAGCACTTGCGGATGCTTTTTCTTAATTTCGCGCACCCGAAAAATGACTCCGCGCGAATGGCCGTGGGCGGTGTCAATTACAATTGCATCCGCGCCCGCATTGATTAATTGCTCGGCGCGGCCGTCGTCTTTGATGCCGACGGCGGCGGCGACTCTGAGTCGTCCTTCTGAATCTTTGCAGGCGTTGGGATACGCTTCCGATTTCATTAAATCCTTCACCGTCACCAAGCCGCGCAATTGCCATCGCGCATCGCAGACAATCACCCGCTCAATTTTTTCGCGATGCATTAATTCTTTGGCGGTTTCCATTCGAAAGCCCGGCCGCACTGTCACTAATTGATTCTGCGGGGTCATAATTTCGCGGATGGGAATGCGGCGGCGCGTTTCAAATCGCAAATCCCGATTCGTAACGATGCCGACCACGCGGCCGTTTTCCGCCACCGGCAGCCCGGAAAAGCCGTGCTTTTCTTTAACCGCCAGCACTTCGGCGATGGACATATCGGGCGAGACCGTCACCGGATCGCTTACCACGCCGCTTTCGAATCGCTTGACTTTGGCGACTTCCGCCGCCTGCTCCGGCGGAGTCATATTTTTGTGAAGGACGCCGATGCCGCCCGACTGCGCCATTGCAATCGCCATCGCCGATTCAGTGACTGTGTCCATCGCCGCCGATGCCAGCGGAATGTTAAGCGGCAGCAACTCGGCAATGCGCGATTCCACGCACGCATCGGCGGGCAGCACTTCGGAATAGCCCGGCACGAGCAAAATGTCGTCAAAGGTGACGGCGTCTTCAATTTTCGCCATGGCGCAAAAGAATTTTAGCACGCCGCTGGCGGCGGGAGAATTCGGGCGGAATTATTTTGTATCGCCGCCGTATTTTTTGCGGGTTCGGTCAACGCACAGATTCCGCGCAACGATGGCTTTCCCTTTAATTCGCCGACCCGCTTCGCCCTCCGGAGCGAATGCAATCTTCGCTTGGTAGGCGTCCGTGCATTTTTTGATTTCCGCCGCCATTAGGCTTTCCTGCGACGGCGGGGCTTCCTTGGTAAATCGCCGCGGATCGCCGGTGTCGGCGATTCCGCTTAGGCAGATTCGCGGCGGACACTTGCTGTATTTTAACGCCACCTTGTAGCCGACCGTCAGCACAACGGCAACCAGAATCACAGCGGCGGTCCATCGCGACCGAAAAAGCCGCCCGAAAAATTGCCGGATTCGCCCTTGCTTGCGCGGCGGTGGCGAAGCGGCGGAATCCGATTGCAGTGATATTTTTCGGCGCATCATTGGTGGGACGCTTTGGCGGAACGAAAAATAACAGTTTGCCGCCCGCCTGTCAAATTAAATTAAAACATATGCTGCCCGCCGTTGACGGCGAAATTGGCTCCGGTGATAAAGCCGGATTCATCGTCGGCCAGAAAAGCCACCACGCGGGCGACTTCCAACGGTTCGCCGAATCGCCCGACCGGAATGCTTTCGCGGATTTTTTCGCGCACGCTTTCTTCCATTTTCATCACCATTTCCGTAGCGATGTAGCCCGGCGAAATGGTGTTGACGGTCACACCTTTCCGCACTAATTCCTGCGCGATGGCTTTGGTAAAGCCGTGCATTCCCGCTTTCGCCGCCGAATAATTGGATTGGCCGAATTGCCCCTTCTGGGCGTTCACCGACGAAATGCTGATGATTCTCCCGAATCCGCGCGATGCCATTTCATCGGCAAATTGCCGCGTCACATTAAAGACGCTGGACAGATTCGCCGCGATGACTTCGCTCCACATTTGCGGAGTCATTTTCCGCAGAGTGGCGTCGCGCGTGATGCCGGCGTTGTTGACCAGAATGTCCACCTCGCCGAATTCGGCGGCGACTTTTTGCTTAAGTTCAACGCACGAATCCCAATCGGCGACATCGCAGTAGAATGCCGACATTCGGTCGTAGCCGTCGGCTTTTTGCTTTTCCAGCCATTGCGTTTCGCGGCCGCTGTTGTGAATGTAAGTGGCGGCGACGCGGCAGCCGGCATCGTGAAGGCGTCGGCAAATGGCGGAACCGATTCCGCCCATGCCGCCCGTTACTAAGGCGTTTCGCTGAGTCATTATGGTGTCCTCTCGGTTGATTAATTTCTTTCCACGGCGAGGGCGATTCCCATTCCGCCGCCGATGCACAGCGATGCAAGACCTTTTTTCGCATCGCGCTTTCGCATTTCAAAAAGCAGCGTCACCAGAATTCGCGCGCCCGATGCGCCAATCGGATGACCCAAAGCAATCGCGCCGCCGTTGACATTAACCCTGCTTTCGTCCCATTTCATTTCGCGATTAACCGCAATCGCTTGGGCGGCGAATGCTTCGTTGACTTCAACCAAATCCAAATCGCCCGCCGACCAGCCGGCTTTTTGCAGGCATTTCGTTGAAGCCGGAATCGGACCCAATCCCATCACCGCCGGATCCACGCCGCACCACGCCGCCGACCGAATCGCCGCCAGCGGAGTCAAGCCCCGATTCGCCGCCGATTCCGCCGACATTAAAATTAACGCCGCCGCCCCGTCGTTAATGCCGGATGCATTGCCCGCTGTGACGGTGCCGTCCTTCTGAAATGCCGGACGCAATTTCGCCAGCGATTCCGCCGTCGCTCCGTGGCGGGGATATTCGTCGGCGGCTGCAACGATGGGGTCGCCTTTTCGCTGGGGAATTTCCACCTTGACAATTTCGTCGTCAAAGCGTCCGGCTTTTTGGGCGGCTTCGGTTTTTTGCTGGGAGGCGGCGGCGAATTCGTCTTGTTCTTCCCGCGTCACGCCGCATTTTTTTGCGACATTTTCCGCTGTGATGCCCATGTGGTAGCGGTTGAAAGCATCGGTGAGTCCGTCCAGCACCATCGTATCCGAGAGTTTGGCGTCGCCGAGTCGGAATCCATTGCGCGACCCGTTAAGAACATGCGGGGAATTGGACATGCTTTCCTGACCGCCGGCGACGGCAATTTCCGCATCGCCCGCCGCAATTTGCAAAGCCGCCAGATACACCGCCCGCAGTCCGCTGCCGCAGACATGATTGACGGTGACCGCCGGTTTTTCAAATGGAATTCCGGCGGCGACCGCCGCCTGCCGCGCCGGATTCTGCCCGACTCCCGCCGCGAGAACCTGCCCCATCACAACATCGTCCGCTTCTTCCGGCGAAATTTGTGCACGGGCGAGGGCTTCCCGAATCGCCGCCGCCCCCAAATTGGCGGCCGACAGCGGCGAAAAAATTCCGCCGAATTTTCCAATGGCGGTGCGTGCCGCCGAAACGATGACAACTTCTTTCATTTTCGGTCTCCGTGTTTTAATTAATAGGCGGGCAGGGCGTTTTGACATAATCGCCGGGGGCGTCCTGCAGCGGACGATAGCGGTAATTGCCCGGCGAATCCGGCGCCGCAATTTTTTTGCCGCTGCGAACGGCAAGCCATTCCGTCCATTTCGACCACCAACTGCCTTCAATTTTTTTCGCCGACGCGCGCCATTTTTCGGGGGATTCCATCGGCGATTCTTTCCCGCCGAATTCAAACGCGCCTTTTTTTCGCGCGGGCGGATTAACAATTCCGGCGATATGCCCGCCCGCTGCAAGGACGAATTCCCTCTCGCCGCCGAGCAATTTTGCGCTGTCAAATGCGCTTTGCCACGGCACAATGTGATCTTTTTCGCAGGCGACGACAAAGGACGGCGCATTTAATTCCGCCAGATTCACTTTGGTGCCGCACATTACCGCTTCGCCTTTGGCGAGTTTATTTTCCAAATAGGTATCGCGCAGATAGCGGGCGAACATTCGCCCCGGCAAATTTGTGGAATCCGAATTCCAAAACAGCATATCAAACGCCGGGGGCGATTTGCCCAGATAATAATTGCTGACGACATACGGCCAGATTAAATCATTCGGGCGCAAAACGGCGAAAGTGTGGGCGACATCGCCGCCCGCCATTAAGCCGCCGTCGGCGAATTTTTTTTCATATTCTTCAACGGCGGCGCGGTCGGTAAACAGCGACAAATCGCCCGTCTCCGAAAAATCCAGCAGCGACGCCAGCAGAGTCAAACTTTCCGCCGCCCGCCGTCCATGTGCAGCCATCACCGCCAACGCCGACGACAGCAAAGTTCCGCCGACGCAGTAGCCGGTCATATTCAGCCGCGATTCGCCGCTGATTTCCGATGCGGCGGAAATGGCGTCAATAATTCCCATCTGCATGTAATCGTCCCAATCCAGCATCGCGTGCGATTTATCGGCATTCACCCATGAAATTAAAAACACGCGAAAGCCGCTTTCAACCAAATGCGCGATAAGCGAATTCTTCGGCTGCAAATCCAGCACATAAAATTTATTAATGCACGGCGGCACAATCAGCAGAGGGCGCGCGTAAATTTTATCGGTCGCGGGGGCGTATTCTATGAGTTGAATCAGCGGATTTTGAAAGACGACCTTGCCCGGCGTAACGCCTAAATTTTCTCCGACTTCAAACGCTTCGCGGTCGGTGTTGGCGACCGAGCCGGCTTCCATATCGCGCATTAAATTTTTCATTCCGGCGGTCAGATTTTCCCCTCCTTGCGCGATGGTGGCGGCGATGACTTCCGGATTCGTCGCCGGAAAATTAGAGGGCGAAGCCGCCGCCAAATACTGCTCGGCGGCGAAGCGCAGTAATTTTTTATCCTCTTCGGAAATTGCCGACGATTCAATCAAGCGGCGCAGTGCCTCGCCCGACAGCAGATAATGCTGCATCAGAAAATTAAAAACCGGCTGCTCCCGCCATTCGCTGGCGGAAAAGCGGCGGTCGCCTTTGGACGGCTCGGCGACCGGCTCGGCTTCGCCGGGAGTCGCCATTCCCGCCAGCAATCGCCACTGCTTTTCGTGGACTTCACGGGCGACGGTCAGCCACAATTCGGGATTTTGCGCGAATTCCTCCGCCAAATGCGACCACGCCCGCGCAAATTTTGCCCCGCCGCCCTGCGAAAATTCACCCATCGTTTCCCGCAAAAACGGCGGAATCCCCGGCGAATCCGCCTGCGCGAATCCACCCGCAAACGATGCTTTGGATTCGGATTTGAAGTCGGGGGTTTTTTCCGTCGCCGATTTTTTCGGTGACGATTTTTCGCCTGTTGCTGATTTTTTCAGCGGAATTTTTTCGGGCGATGATTTTTTTGACGGCGACTTTTCCGCCGCCGAATTCCGCCGCTGTCCACCGGACTTCGCCGCAGACCGGCGAATGGGCGTCGGCTTTTTGGCGTCGCGATTCGGCTTGCGCGCCGATTTGGACGAAGCGGCGGATTTTTTCGCCCTGCGATTTTCGGACGATGCGGATTTAGCGTCGGACATATTGTGCGATTATATTGCGCCGCAAAATAAAAATCAAGCGAAAAAAATCAGCGCGAAAAATCGTCCGGCGAAATTCTCGCTTGAAATCGGCGCGAGGAATTTATTTTTTGCCGTCCACCGGAATTCCGCCCGGCGGTGCCTCCGCCGCCGACGATTTTTCCAGCACCGCCGCCGCCATCGCCGACAGCATTAAAATCGCGCCGATAAGCGAATGCGGCCCCATTCTTTCGCCGTAGAGGAGCGCGGAAAAAATCGCCGCAAAGACCGGCTCCAAGATGAAAATTAATCCGGCGCGGGCGGGAGTCGTGCGATGCTGAAAATGCGTTTGCGCCCAAAATGCAAAAACCGTCGCGCCGAGTGCGGTCAGCGCGAAAGCAAAAATAATTTCGCCGTCAAACGCCGAAAGCAGCGGGGGCGATTCGGCGGCGAAGCTTACTATCGCCGACAAGATGGAGACCGTCGCAATTTGCAGAAATGCCAGCGCGCCGGCATCGTGCCGTCCGCCCCATTTATCCAAGCCGAGAATGTGCAGCGCAAAAAAAACGGAGCATCCGATGGCGAGGGCGTCGCCCAAATTAAATTCGCCCGCGCCCCGCCAAGTGAGAAGAAGGAGTCCGGCCAGCGACATTGCCACGCACATTGCCGTGCGTCCGGACGGCTTTTTGCCGACCAGCGGCCCCGCCAGCAGTGCAATCCACACGATGGTGAGTCCGGTGAGAAATGCACTGTTGGAAGCCGAAGTGCGGGCGAGTCCTTCCGTTTGCAAGGCAAATCCGCAGAATAGAATCGCGCCCAAGCCGAAGCCGACGGCGAATCCGCCCGGGGCAAGCCGCCGCAATTTTCCGCCGACCAGCGGCAGCAGCAGAATTGCGCCGAGAAAGAATCGGATGGCCAAAAAGGCGAATACCGGCACATCGGCGACGGCGTCCTTGATGACGGGAAAAGTCCATCCCCAGAAGAAAGTCGCCAGCATCAGCATCGCTTCGGCGATTCGTCGTTGTGAGAGGAGGCGGCGGGTCATTGCGGCGGCGTTGTTTTTTTGGGCGGAAGTCGGGGGAGAATTCGGCGCGAATTATAAGCGGCTTGCGTTTTGAGCGAGTTGGGGTTTATAATGCGCTTCCTTATTCGTCGCGGAGGTGACGCATAGAGAAAGCGATTGATTTGCGCATAAACGAGAACATCACCGAGCATTCTGTCCGTCTTATCGGGGCGGACGGCGATCAATTAGGCGTTATGCCGATTGAGCAAGCACTTGCGCGGGCGGCGTCTTCGCGGTTGGATTTGGTGGAAGTCGCCCCCAAGGCGTCTCCGCCGGTGTGCAAATTGCTGGATTACGGCAAGCACAAATACCGCGAAAATAAAAAGCGCCACGAAGCGCGTGCGGCACAAAAGCACATTGAGGTGAAGGAGGTTAAATTTCGCATCAGCATCAGCGACGGCGATTATCTCGTTAAGGCGCGCAACATTCGCCGCTTCCTCGGCGACGGCAACCGCGTGAAAGTGTCGCTGTGGTTTCGGGGACGGGAGATTGTGCATAAGCATCTCGGTCAGCGTTTGCTGGACCGCGTCATCGCCGACTTTGAAGAAGAAGCGTCCATTGAGCAGCCGCCCGCGATGGAGGGGCGTCGGCTGATTATGGTGCTCGCGCCGAAAAAATCCAAACCCAAGCAAAGGAGTCCGAATGCCCAAGATGAAAACCAATAGGGGAGCGGCTAAGCGCTTCAAAAAAAGCGGCGGCGCGTTGCGCCATGCCCGCTCGAATCGCCGCCATATTCTTACGAAGAAGGCGCCCAAGCGCAAGCGCTCTCTGCGTCGGAGTTCGGCGGTGCGCGGCGGCGACGCCGGTCGAATGGCGCGCCTCGTCCCTTACGCTTGAAATCAATTTAACAATGAAAGGAGATTCGCCATGCCGCGAGTAAAAAGAGGCGTAACCGCCAGACGCCGCCATAAGCGGCTGCTGGCGCGCGCCAAAGGATTCCGCGGACGGCGGAAAAATGTTTTTCGCGTCGCCAAGCAGGCGGTGATGCGCGCCGAGCAATTCGCCTATCGCGACCGACGCCGCCGCAAGCGGGATTTTCGCGCGCTGTGGATTGTGCGAATTAACGCCGCCGCCCGCCAATTGGGGCTTTCTTATCATCGCCTCATCGCCGGACTCGCCCGCGCGGGAATTGAATTAGACCGCAAGACGCTGGCGGAATTAGCCGTTTCCGACGCCGCCGCCTTTGCCGCCGTGGCGGAGCGCGCCAGAGCGGCCGCGCCGCAGCAGTGAATTCGCTGACGGCGGAATCTGCGGACATTCTGTCCGACGCCGACAATCGGCTGAGCCAAGCCGCCGATGAATCCGCGCTGGATTCCGTCCGCGCCGAATTGCTGGGACGACGCGGACGCATCGCCCAATTGCTTAAAACGCTCGGCAATTTGCCGCCATCCGAAAGACCCGCCGCCGGTGCAACATTAAACGCCCTGCGCGAAGCGGTGGAAAATAAATGGCGAGAGCGGAGAGAATTCCTCCGCCAAGCCGAAACCGCAAGGCGCGCCGCCGAAGAAAAAATTGATGTCACCCTGCCCGGACGGCAAAACGCGCAGGGCGGAATCCATCCCTTAAATTTAGTAACGGAGCGCGCGCTGGAAATTTTTCGCACGATGGGATTTACCGTTGCCGACGGACCGGAAATTGAAAGCGACCATTACAATTTCACCGCCTTGAATCATCCCGAAGACCATCCGGCTCGCTCCATGCACGATACTTTCTATCTGCGCGACCGCCCGGATTTACTTCTTCGCACGCACACTTCGCCGGTGCAAATTCGCTATATGGAAAAGCATTCGCCGCCGCTGCGGGTTATCGCTCCCGGGCGGGTTTATCGGGTTGACCACGATGCCACGCATTCGCCGATGTTTCATCAAATTGAAGGATTATGGGTGGACGACCGCGTTACATTCGCCGATTTGAAGGGCGTCCTCGCCGGATTTTTCCGCCGCTTTTTTGAGGACGATGATTTGCGGCTGCGATTTCGTCCGTCGTTTTTTCCCTTTACCGAGCCGTCGGCGGAGTGCGACATTACATGGCGGGGCGGATGGCTGGAAGCATGCGGCTGCGGAATGGTGCATCCGTCCGTTTTGAAAGCGGGCGGAATTGACCCCGAAAAATTTCAGGGATTCGCCTTTGGAATGGGCGTCGAGCGGCTGGCGATGCTGCGATTCGGCGTCGCCGATATGCGGCTGTTTTTTGAAAACGACCTGCGTTTTCTCGCGCAATTCGGCTGATGAAAATTTCGCTTGCGATGCTCGGCGAATTCGTCCGCTGCGGCGATGCCGATTCCGCCGCCGACTTGCTGACTGCACGCGGCTTTGAAGTGGAATCGCTTTCGCCGCCGATGGTATCGGGAAAAATCGTCGCCGGAAAAATCGCCCGAATGTCGCCGCATCCGCATGCCGATAAATTAAGAATCGCCCAAGTGGATATCGGCGAAAATTCGCATCGTCAAATTATCTGCGGGGCGGCAAATGCCGAAGAAGGAATCACGGCGGCGGTCGCTCTGCCGGATTCAATTTTGGGCGAAGCGAAAATTGTGCGGCGCGAAATTCGCAGTGTCGCCTCCGATGGAATGCTCTGCTCCGAAACCGAATTGGGAATGGCGGAATCCGGCGACGGCATTTTAATTTTGGACGACTCCCATCGCCCCGGCGAATCGCTTTTGGAAAAATTAGAATTGGGCGACCAAGCGATGGAAATTGCCGTCTCGCCGAATCGGGGCGACTGTTTGAGTCATCTTGGAATCGCCCGCGAAATTGCGGCGGACGGAAAGCCGCTGTCGTTTTTGCCGCCGACTCACACGCCGACTCTGGACGAAGAATTTCCGGTTAAAATTTCCCCGAAGGCGATGCATGACTGCCCGCGATTCTGCTCGGTTGTCATTCGCGGAATTAATCCCAACGCCGAGACGCCGTCGAAAATTCGGGCGCGACTGCATCGCTGCGGAATGCGGTCGGTTTCCGCTCCGGTGGACATTACGAATTACGCGATGCTGGAATTCGGCCAGCCGCTGCACGCCTTTGATTTGAAAAAATTAAGCGGCGGAATTCATGTGCGATTCGCCAAGCGGGGCGAAAAAATTCTCCTATTAAATGGCCGCGAAATTGTGCTGGACGAATCCGTCCTTCTGGTTGCCGATTCTCGCGGCGGGCAGGCACTCGCCGGAATTATGGGCGGCGAAGAAACCGCCATTTCTGAATCCACAACCGACATTTTGCTGGAAGCCGCCTTTTGGAATCCCGCCGTCGTGCGGGGAAGATGCCGCCGCTTTCGCTTAAATTCGGAGGCGGCTTTTCGCTTTGAAAGAGGCGTGGATTTTGCGATGCCGAAAATCGCCCTCGCGCGGGCGGCGAATCTTTTTGCGGAAATTTGCGGGTCGGAATCGGGGCCGATTGCGGAGGCGAAAGGCGGGGCTTTGCCGTCCCGCAAATCTGTTTTTGTCGCCGAGAAAAAAATTCGGGGCGTTTTGGGCGTCGCCGTCGCCGCTAAAGAATCCGCCGATATTTTAAGCGGACTCGGATTTGGAATCGCCCTGCGGGGAAAAACCATTTGCGCGAATCCTCCGTCGTGGCGGTTTGACATTTCGCTGGCGGAGGATTTGATTGAAGAAATCGCCCGCCTTCGCGGCTACGATAAATTGCCCGCAACCGAGCCGCATATCGCCGGGGATTTTCTGCCCGTCCCAAGCCGTCCGTTTTCCGACGCCAATATCCGCCGCCGACTCGCCGCCTGCGGCTACCGCGAAATTATCAGTTACGCCTTCGCCGATGAAAAATGGGAGCGCGATTTTTGCGGCAGTGATTCGCCGATTTTTCTGTCCAATCCCATCGCCGAAAATATGGCGGCGATGCGCTCCGGAATGCTCGGCGGATTGATTGATCGCGCGCTTTTTAATTTCAATCGCAAGCGGGCGACGATTAAAATTTTTGAAATCGGCCGCTGCTTTGAAGCCGCCGACGGCGATGGCAAAATTCGCCAGCCGCTGCGGGTTGGCGGACTCGCCTGCGGCGAATCGGGTCCGACGCAATGGTGCGAATCGCCGAGGCCGCTGGATTTTTTTGATGTCAAGGGCGATGTGGAATCGCTGCTGAGCGGACTGCAATTAAAATTCAAACCGACGGCGAATCATCCCGCTTTGCATCCGGGAAAAGCGGCGGCGATTTGGGCGGACGGAATCGCAGCGGACGGCGTCACGCCGCTGGGGTTCATCGGCGAAATTCATCCGCGACTTTTGCTGTCGTATCCGCTGCGTCCGCCGCCGACGGTATTTCAAATTGATTTGGAGAATTTGTCGGCGATGGAAAAAGTTGACGCGGCTGTCGCCGTTTCTAAATTTCCGCCGCTTTTGCGCGATTTGGCGGTGCTGGTGGATTCGGCAATTCCGGCGGGTGATGTGCTTTCCGCCGCTAAGGAATTTGAGCGGGAGGCGATTGTGGCGGAAGTCGCCTTGTTTGACCGCTACATTGGTGATAACATTCCGCACGGCAAAAAAAGTTTGGGCTTGCGAATCGCTCTGCAAGGGGCGGACGGAAATTTAAGCGAACACGAAGCCGAAGAAATGATGTCCCGAATTTCCAATGCGCTTAATCGCGCCTTCGGCGCGGAACGGCGCGCGGAGGCGGCGCGATGACGACTCTCAACAAGCGGGGAATCGCCGAGCGAATCCGGCGGGAAGTCGGCAGCATGGAATCGGCCAAATCGCTGGCGAGCGAATTATTCAGCATCGCCGCCGACGGACTCAAGAACGACGGAATTGCGCGGCTTTCCGGCGTCGGCAGTTTTCGCCTTTTGGAAAAGCGCGCGCGGGGGGGGCGGAATCCGATAAGCGGCGCGAAAGCAATTATTTCGGCGCGGCGGGTCGTCATTTTTACCGCAAGCGGAAAATTAAAGCGCGCCGTCGCCAATGCCAATGAGTGAGGGCAGCCGTCGCGAGATGGAAATTCCGCCGCAGCGATATTTTCGCGTGGGCGAAGCGGCGGTGCTGATTGGCGTAAGCGCCAACACGCTGCGCTATTGGGAGCGGAATTTTCCGTCGCTGTCGCGCGTGCCGAAGCGCGACGGCCGCCGCTATTATCGGCGGGATGATATTTTGACGGCGCGGACGATTCGGGATTTATTAAAGCGCGAGGGCTACACAATCAGCGGCGCGCGCGAATTGCTGAAAAATCCCCAGCGTCGGCGGGAAGCGTCGGCGCGGGCGACCGACACGGCGCATTTGCGCCGCGAAATCGCCGACATTATTAGAATGCTTAATGCGGTCGGGGCGTAGCGCAGTTTGGCAGCGCACCTGCATGGGGTGCAGGGGGTCGGAGGTTCGAATCCTCTCGCCCCGACCACGGCGGCAATGAACATACTTGTCAGCAACGACGACGGCTACGATTCGCTTGGAATCAAGGCGCTGGCGGCGGCGTTGCAGCCGCTCGGCAAAGTGACGGTCGTCGCGCCGCTGGAAAATAAAAGCGGGGCGTCGTCGTCGCTGTCTTTGCATCGCCGAGTTAAAATCACCCGCATTGCACCGCGATTTTTCTGCGTGGACGGCACGCCCACCGACTGCGTCCATCTCGCCCTTACCGGAAATTTTCTGGAGGAAATGCCGGACTTGGTCGTCTCCGGAATTAACAACGGCGAAAATATGGGCGACGACACTATTTATTCCGGCACAGTGGCGGCGGCGATGGAAAGTTATTTATTTAACATTCCATCCATCGCCATTTCCATGGCGGCCAAGCCCGCGCGAAATTTTGACTGCGGAGCGAAAGTCGCCTTTGAATTGGCGAAAAAAATCAGCGATGCTCCGCGTCCGCTTCTGCTTAATGTGAATGTCCCCGACCGGCCTTACGATGAATTGCGGGGATTTTCGGCGACTCGTCTGGGGCGGCGGCACATCGCCGAAAACGCTCAGCAAATCGCCAGCGATGCCGATTCCGTTTATTATGAAATCGGCGACGCCGGCCCGGCAATGGACGGCGGCGACGGCACGGATTTTTTTGCGGTGAAAATGGGAATGGTTTCCGTTACGCCGCTTGCCGCCGATTTAACTTCGCTCGCCCAAATTGCGGCGTCGGCAAAATGGCTGAAATAAAAAAACGACCGGCGGCGAAAGAATCCGGACTCGCCGAGCGTTTAATTGCCTCGCTGCGGGTTTATCCAATTCGCGACCGCGAAATTTTGTCGGCGATGCGGCGGGTGCCTCGGCGATTTTTTTTGGACGAAGCAATGCGCGTCCGGGCGGGCGACGACGACGCTTTGCCAATCGGTCACGCGCAAACGACATCGCAGCCGCTGGTCGTCGCCCGCATGCTGGAAATGATGCGCCATGGCAAAAAAAATTCGCGCGTCTTGGAAGTGGGAGCCGGCTGCGGCTATGTTTCCGCCCTTCTCGCTGAATTGTGCGACGAGGTTTTTGCCGCCGAGCGAATCGCCGCCCTCGCCGCCAAAGCCCGAAAAAATCTGCGCGAATTGGGCTACAACGCCGTCCGCATCGCCCACGCCGACGGCATGCGGGGAATCGCCGAAGCCGCACCGTTTGACGGAATCCTTGTGTCGGCGGCGACCGAATTTATTCCGCCGATTTTAGTTTCGCAACTGGCCGACAATGCACGATTAATTCTGCCTCTCACCGACGCCGTCGGCAAAACTCGGCTGACCGCCGTCGTCCGCAGTAAAAGCGGCGAAGCGCAAATCGCCGAAGAAAGCGAAGCGGTGTCGTTTGTGCCGCTCCTTGCCGGTTTGGAAAAAGACGGCGCGAATTTATAATAGCGAAATGAAAATTCCGCATCTTCTATTGGCGATTCTTTTTGCGGCGGTGATTGGCGGCTGCGCCGCTTCGACCGTCCCCGCTCCGGTGCAGGCGATTGCCGAATCCGACAGTCAATTGGTAGACTCCGCCGTCACCCGCCCCGATTCTTATGTCGTGGAAAGCGGCGACACGCTGCAGGAAATCTCGCTTAATGTCGGCTTGGATTACCGCGAAATTGCACTGTGGAATGCCATCGCGAATCCCGACAAAATTAAAATCGGACAAACTCTGCGGCTGACTCCGCCGCCCAATTCGCCTTCTGTGGCGACGGTTCGTCCGAGCAAATTGTCGGCGGCAACGGCGACGGCGGAGGCGGACGCAAAATCGCCCGATGTATCCGCTCCGACGATTCAGCCGCAGACGACTTTAATCGGCGGCGGCATCGCTCCGGCGATTCCGTCGAGTGGGAAACTTATTGTTAAAACTTCGCCGCGCGCCGAAAAATTACCGTATTCCAAGCGAAATCTGGCGACATTGCAAAAGCGGCGAATCACGCCGCCGACTCCGTCGCCGGCCGCTTTGAGCGTCCCCAAGACCCCGGCGAAAGCGGCGGCTACGGCGCCAAAAGCGACCCGCCAGCGATTCGGCATCGTTTGGAGTTGGCCGTCGTCGGGCGAAGTGCTGTCGCGTTTTTCCGACCAGCGAAAGGGCGTTGATATCGGCGGCAAAGAGGGCAGTCCGGTTTTTGCCGGCGCGGACGGCAAGGTCGTTTATGTGGGGACGGGCGTGAAAAGTTACGGTCGGCTGGTGATTATTAAGCACGACAATGATTATTTATCGGCTTACGCCCACAATAGAAAGATTCTGTCGGCGGAGGGCGACCGAGTCGCGCGCGGCCAGCAGATTGCCGAAATGGGCGGCAGCGGAGCGGACAGAGTGCAGTTGCATTTTGAAATTCGCAAGGCCGGCAAGCCGATAGATCCCCTGCTTTTGCTCCCCAACAAAAAATAATTCCGCCGATAATTTGCGGAAGCGAATTAATTCCCCCCCAATTTTTCCGCGCGGGATTTTTGAAGACGACGCCAATTAGAATCGTTTTCGTCAGCGAGAAGCACAAGCCAATCGCGAATGTTTTCCGCCGTCAAGTCAAAGAGAAAATTAATATGGCGGGGAGAATCATTCAAGGACGGAATATAGGCAAAATCCTTTCCGCCCGCCGACAGAAAAATTTCGCGCCCGCCGATGGCGATTTCTTCCAGCGTCTCCAAGCAGTCGGCGGAAAACGCCGGACAAATGACATCCACTTTTAATTTGCCGTCGGCGGCGAGTTTTTTAAGCGTGTCCTCCGTGTAGGGCTGCAGCCATTCGGCGGGGCCGAAGCGGGATTGAAACGACGCCGTCCATTCGTCGTCCTGCAATTGCAGGCGGTCGGCGGCGAGGCGCGCCGTCATTTGGCATTGGCAAAAATACGGGTCGCCCTGCGAAAGCGAAATCAGCGGCGTGCCGTGAAAAGAAAACAGCAGCGAATCGGGCTTGCCGTTTTTCTTCCAATGGGCGGAAATGGAATCGGCGAGAGCGTCGGCGTAGGCGGGAAGATTCGCGTAGCCGGACACAAATCGCATCGGCGGAGTCCATCGCCAAGTTGACAACTCGGCGGCGACGGCGTCAAACACCGAACCGACAGTGCTGCTCGCGTATTGCGGATACAGCGGCAAAATTAACAGGCGGCGGCAATTCGCTTTTTTTAATTTGCGCAAAGCGGAGGCGATGGAAGGGCTGCCGTATCGCATTCCCAATTCCACTTTGACATGAGAATTTTGCGAATCCATTTTCGTCTGCAATGCGCGCGCAATTTTTTGGGAGATGACCAGCAGCGGCGATCCTTCGTCCGTCCAAATTTTGCGGTAAAGAGCGGCGGAGCGGGGCGAGCGAATCGGCAGAATAATCGCATTCAAAACAATCAGCCACAGCCAGCGGGGCGATTCAATCACGCGCGGGTCGGACAGAAATTCGCGCAAATAGCGGCGCACCGCCTTGGCGGTGGGAGCATCGGGCGTGCCCAGATTCGCCAGCAAAACGCCGATGCGCGATTCGCCGCCGTGGCGATAATTTTCATCGCCGAGAAGCATCGGTATTTTTTTCGGCGAGCCAGTCGCGGGTTGTTTTAAGATTCAGCGGACGATGCGACGACAAGGCGAATTCGTCCAAATCATCAACCGCCGCCAGCAATTGCGAAAGCGCCCGGGGCATTCGCAATAAAAGAAAATCGGCGATTTCCATCGGCAGGCGGTAATTTTTTCGTTCGCAATGGCGGATCATCGCTTCGCGCATTTCGGCGTCCATCAGCGGGCGAAGGCGGAAGACGAGTCCGCCGCCGAGTCGGGTGCGCAATTCGTCGGCGAAAGGGGCGGCGGAAGGCGATTCGCGTCCGGCGACCAGCAAGCGAATTCCTGAATCGGTTTTTTTTGCATGATTAAACCAATTGAATAAATCGCGCCTTGCCTCGTCGGAGAGGGATTCGGCATCGTCCACCGCAAGGAGTCCGGGCGATGGCGGCGGCAGGGAATTTTCGTTTCCCAAGATGTAATGGGCGATGCTGTTTTTTTTCGCCGCCGCGCATGCCGCTTGCAGCAAGTGGGTTTTTCCGCTGGCGGATTCGCCCCACAGATAGATGGTCGGCTCGGACGATTCGCCGATGGCGAGTGCGGTCACCGCCTGCAAAACTTCCGAGTTGTCGGCGGCGATAAAATTGCCGAGACGCGGCGGCGCGGCGCGGGCGAAATCAAATAGAAAGCCGCCGCTCATTCGCGATAAAGCGCGCTCGCCAAATAACGCTTGCGGGCGAATCGCGATGCCGCCAGAATCACGGAAGCCAGCGGCAATGCCAGCAAAACGCCGAGAAAGCCGAAAACGCCGCCCATCGTCATCAGCGCGAGCAGCACAAACGCGGGATGCAGACCGACTCGCTCGCCGACAATTTTGGGAGTCAGCCACATGCTTTCCAAAGTTGTCGCCGCAATCATCGCCGCCCACACCCAAAGAATTGGCGTCCACGAATCAAATTGGCCGAGCGCGACGGCGGTGGCGAGAATGAATCCCAGCGCAAATCCGGCGTAGGGAATAAAGGCGAGCAGTCCGCTGATCAGCCCGATTGTCAGCGCAAATTCCAAGCCGACGGCGGTGAGCAGCGCGCCGTAAATGACCGCCATAATCGCCATTACGGAAAGTTGTCCGCGCAGAAATTCGCCGAGGGCGCGGTCGCAATCGCGAATTAATTCGGCGATGGAATCGGCGCGCCGACGGGGCGCAAGCGATTCGGCGGCGGCGAGCAGCCGTCGGCGGTCGCGCAAAAGATAAAAGGCGACAAGCGGAGCGAGAGTTAAAGCGGCGAAGATTCCAAAAATCGCGCTGATTCCCCTGCCGAAGAATCCCCAGAGAATTCCGGCGGCGCCGCTTGCCGCTTCGGCTCCGGCGGGCGCGCGGCGAATTAATTCGCCGATGTCAAAATCGCCGAGCAAATCGCGCAGCGGCGGAATTTTATCGGCGGCGAATTCGCGCAGACGGGCGGCGGCATCAGGCAGAAAATTGGCGAGGTCGGCAATTTGCGCGGCGACCAGCGGCGCGAGGGCAAGCGGCAGCAGAATCATTCCGCCCAGAAAAATCAAGACGACAATCGCGGCGGCGGCGGACGGCGGAATTTTTTTTCGCTCCAAAAATCCGGCGAGGGGCGCGCCGATGTAGGCGAAAATCATCGCCAGCGCAAACGGCGTCAGCGCGCCGCCGATAAGATAAATTAGCCCGCCGACCGCAACAGCGAGCGCCAGCCAGAAAAAATATGTTGATGACATTGGAAAATGTTGTTAAAATATATTATCGCACTTGGCGTTTTGATGACCGCATCGCTTTCCGATTCCGCCCCCCGCTATCGCGCCGCCGGAGTCCATTCGGCGAAAGCCGATTCGCTTATTGAAAAAATCAAGCCGCTGGCGGCGGCGACAAATCGCGCTGGCGTGCTGGCCGGCATCGGCGGATTCGGCGCGATGATTGAAATTCCCAAAGAATTCCAAGAGCCGATTCTCGTCTGCGGAGCCGACGGAGTCGGCACTAAACTTCTCCTCGCCAAAGAATTCGGCAGCATCGCCGAACTGGGAAAAGATTTGGTGGCGATGTGCGTCAACGATATTTTATGCCATGGTGCAAAACCGCTTTTCTTCGCCGACTACTACGCCTGCGGAGAATTAAATGAAGACGAAGCCATTACTATCATCAATGGAATTGCCAATGGATGCCACATCGCCGGCTGCTCTCTGGTCGGCGGCGAAACAGCGGAAATGCCCGGACTCTACAAAACAGGCGAGTTTGACCTCGCTGGATTCGCCGTCGGTGTCGTGGAAAAAAAGAAAATCATTCAGCCGAAACTTGTCAGCAACGGAAATGCGATTTTGGGATTGGCATCGTCCGGTCCGCACAGCAACGGTTTTTCGCTGATTCGCAAGATTATCCAAGAAAAAAATCTGCGCTTGGATATGGAATTTGACGGCGCGACTCTCGGCGAAAAGTTGCTCGTCCCGACTCGCATTTACGCGGATTCGCTGCTGGCGTTGGCCGCGCAAATTCCAGTGAAAGGAATCGCACATATTACCGGCGGCGGGCTCGCGCAAAATGTGGCGCGAATTCTGCCGAATAATGTCGTCGCGCAAATTCCAGCAGACCGCTGGACTCGTCCGCCTATTTTTAATTTTCTTCAAAAATGCGGTGAGATAAGCGATGACGAAATGTCCGCTGTTTTCAATTGCGGAATTGGAATGGCGGTGATTGTCGCCGATGCCGATGTCAACTCTGCCCGCAAGATTTTGGAATCGCACGGCGAGATGGTTTTTAATGTCGGTGAAATTCTTCCCGCCGATGCGACGGTGATATGATTCCGGAATGAAAAACGACAGCGGCATCGTCGTTTTAATTTCCGGACGCGGAAGCAATTTGCGGGCGATTTTGGAATCAAAAATCGGCGGTAAAGTGGCGGCTGTCGTCTCCGACAACGCCAACGCCGAAGGTTTGCAATTCGCCGAAATGCGCGGAATTCCGATTGAAATCATCTCTTTCCAAAGCGGACAATTTGAGGATAAACTCGCCGCCGCCATTTCCAAATTTTCGCCGATGATAATCGCCCTTGCCGGCTTTATGCGAATTTTGAGCGGCGAATTTATCGCGCGATTCGGCGGGCGAATTGTTAATATTCATCCGTCTTTATTGCCGAAATTTCCGGGCTTGGACACCCATCGGCGGGTTTTGGAGGCGGGCGAAAAAACGCACGGCTGCACGGTGCATTGGGTTGATTCGGGGATGGATTCCGGCGGGCGAATTCGCCAAGCGGAAATTGCGGTAATGCCCGGCGACACCGCCGAATCTCTCGCCGACCGCGTTTTGCGGGAAGAGCATCAATTGTATCCCGCTGTTTTGAGCGATATTTTATCGGGTAAAATTCCGCCGCCGAAATGATGTCCTTTCGCATTTTATGGATGGCGATTTTTTTCGCTTTTGCCGGAATGACGCCCGCCGCCGGAGTCGCCGCTGCGGACGAATCGGCTGATTCCATTGAGGTGCAATTTGAATTTCGCTACGGCGGAATTTATGTCGGCATAGTGACGGACCGTCTGCAAATTTTTGACGACGGCCGCTATCGGATTGAAAGCGTCGCCGAGCCCGAAGGGGCGGCGAAATTGCTGGCGCGCGGCATCGTCCGAATCAGCGAAGGGCGAATTGATTCAAATCTTGGACTTCGCAGCGAAAAATATTTTCACCAGCGCGGAAAAAATCCGCCGCGCACCGCCGAATTTGACTGGGAAAAAAATCAATTGCATCTGCAGGAAGAAGGCGGCGAATCGCAAAAAATTTCGCTGGACGAAGCGGGATATGACCGATTAAGTTTTTTGTATCATTTTTATTTCGCTCAAATGGCCGACGCGGATTTTGCCGTGGCGGTGGAATCCGAATATCAAATTACCGACGGCAAGCGGGCGAAGCGATACCGCTATCGCTTGGCGGAATCGGAAATGGCGGCGACGGCGATGGGGGAAATTCCATCGGTGCGATTAGTGCGCGAATCGGGCGGCAAGCGGGGCGAATTATGGCTGGCGCGCAATCGCGGATTTTTGCCGCTGCGCCTGATAACGGAAGATCGCGGCGCAACGCTGGATTTTTCGGCGATTGCAATCCGCGAAGATTAATTCGCCGAAGAATTTTCGCCGGGCTTTTCGTCGCCGATGGGAAGAAGCGAAGCAACGCCGTAAAGACCCGCTAATTCGAGGATTCGCTCCGGCACATTAATAAATCGCAGCGCGCAGGCGTTTGCCTGAGCCGTGCGCAGCCAATCCAGCAGGACGCAGACGGCCGTTGAATCGCATTCGGATACTTCCTTCAAATCAAACACCGCCTCGCCGCCAGCGACAATGTGGCGTCGGCCGGATTCCATTGCCGCCATCGCGCCGGCATGCGAAAGCCGTCCGCTGATTTGGTGCGCCGTCATCGGCTGATTAATTCGCGCAGGGCGGCGATGAGTCCGTCTATGCCTTTGGCGCGCACGGTCTGCGAAAATTGGCGGCGGTAATTCGCCAGCAAACTAATTTGTTCGGCTTTGATATCAACGATTCGCCATTGGCCGCCGTCGTCTTCAAGCAGATAATCCAGCCGCGAGCTTTTGGCGCCTTTGACGACATTCATTGTAAGGGCGATGCTGCCGTCGGCCTGCTCGGATAATTCGGCGATGCGGACGGTTTCGCCGTCAAATCGCGCCAGCGTGCGGGAGTAGGTTCGCTCCAAAAGCATTCGGAAGAGGTCGCGGATTTCCATTCGCTGGGAGTCGTCTGCTTTGCGCCAATGCTTTCCCATCGCCCGCTTGGCGAGGGCGTCAAAGTTAAACATCGGCGACGCATGCTCTTGGATGACGGCAAGGGCTATTGCCTTATCCAATTGTCCGCCGATTTTGGCTTGGCGCAATTCCAAAATGATTTGGTCGTGCGCGCCGCCGACTCGCGCTTTCAGGGCGGCAAGGTCTTCGGCGGCGAATGCCGATGCCGCCGCTATTAAAATCGCCGCAAGGACGGGGATGATTCGGGGAATTTGCATTGATTTGATCCTATTCTGCTGCTTTGTCAAAAAGAAGTTTGCCGATTAATTCCTCCAGAATTAGGGCGGAATTGCCGACGAGTTTGGCGTCTTCGGCGAGCATTTTATCGTCGCCGCCGGCGTTGATGTAAATTAAATGGTCGCCGAGCAAACTGGAGGAGACGATGGAAAAAATGGAATCGCGCGGAAAGCGGAATTCATCAAAGAGGGAAACTTCCACTTCGGCTTCGTAGACGTCCGTATCCAATTTAATGGCGCGGACTCGCCCGACCAGCACGCCGGCGCTTTTGACCGGAGAGCGCGGCTTTAAGGAGCCGATGTTTTCAAAATTAACATAGACGCTGTAAGACCCCGCGCCGGAAACGGCGGCCAGATTCGCCGCCTTCAAAGCGATGAATGTCAGCGACAGAAAAGCGGCGATGACAAACGCCCCCACCGCAAAATCAAGATGCTTGCGCTCCATTTTCGTTTGCCTTTCGTGTTATTCTATCATAAACGCGGTCAGGATAAAATCCAGACCGAGAACCGTAACCGAGCCCAGCACGACCGTGCGGGTCGTCGCCCTTGATACTCCTTCGGCGGTCGGAGTGCAGACATAGCCCTGATAAAGCGAAATCATTCCAACCGCCGCCGCAAAGCAGACGCTTTTTATCATTCCGCCGGTAAAGTCGCCGAAGAAAGCCACTTTGCTGTGCATTTCCGTCCAGAAAATTCCTGGGTCCACGCCAATCTGCTGGACGGCGATTAAATACGCCCCGAAGATTCCAATCGCATTAAAGTAAATGGTAAGAAGCGGCAGACTAATCATCGTCGCCCAGAATTTAGGGGCGATTTCGCGCGCGACCGGATCCACCGCCATTACTTCCATCGCCGCAATTTGCTCGCTGGCTCGCTTGAGTCCGATGGCGGCTGTCATGGAAGTGCAGGCGCAGCCGACAAATAAAAGCGCCGTCCCCACCGGGCCCAATTCGCGAAACAGCGTCAAGGCGACCGCCGTGCCGATTAATTGCTCCTGTCCGTAGCGGTCCAGAATGACATAAAACTGCAGACCCAAAACGAATCCGATGAACAGCCCGGACACCAGAATAACCACCAGCGACAGCACGCCCACATTCTGTATTTCCCTGATGACCAGCGAAAACCGCCGCAGGCAGAGTCCGCTGCGGGCGACCACCGAAAGGGCGAATCGCAGCGCCGTGCCGAGTTTGTAAGTCGCTTCAATCCACGGCCAGCCGAGACGGTGAATGAAGGCGACGATGCCAATTTCGCGTCGGCTTCTCATTGTGTCGCCGCTTCCGCCCGCAGCCGCAAATCGCGTTCCAGCGGGACGCCGGGACGATGAAAAGGCAGCGGGCCGTCCTCTTTGCCGTTTATAAATTGGTGGACAATCGGATGCGTGGATTTGCGCATTTCATCCGGCGTCCCTTCGGAGACAATCCGCCCTTCCCACATAACATAGACATAATCGGCGATGGAAAAGGATTCGTCCACATCGTGCGTTACAATCACTGACGACGCCCCCAAGGCGTCGTTTTGGCGGCGAATTAATTTAGCGATGACGCTGAGCGAAACAGGATCCAATCCGCCGAAGGGCTCGTCGTAAAGAATAATGTCCGGATCCAAAGCCAGCGTGCGGGCGAGGGCGATTCGCCTCGCCATTCCGCCCGATACTTCGGAAGGATACAACATCGCCGCCGACCGCAAGCCGACCGCCTGCAATTTCAGCAGCACTAAATCATGAATCACCGAAGGCGGCAGGCGGGTATGCTCCCGCAGAGGAAACGCCACATTGTCAAACACCGACATATCGGTGAACAATCCGCCGAATTGAAACAGCATTCCAATTCGCCGCCGCAAGCGATAAAGCCCGGCCCGGGTTAAATCGCCGACGCTTTCCCCGCCGACAATTACGCTGCCGGAGTCCGCCCGATTCTGTCCGCAGATGGCACGCAGCAGAGTTGTTTTGCCGCTGCCGCTGCCGCCCATAATCGCCACCACCTGCCGACGGCGGACGGTCACCGAAACGCCGTTGAGAATCTTCCGCCGCCGGTCGTAGGCGAAATTCAGGTCGCGAATTTCCACCGGTTGATTTTCCGCTGCCGCCGTCATTTCCGAATTCTATCACGCGCCTTTTTTAAGCAGCGATTCAATGTATCGGGCGATGCAGTCCGCCTCCGCATTAATTTTTTCGCCGACGGACACATCGCCTAAATTCGTGCGGGCGAGAGTCGCCGGAATTAATTGAACGCAAAATCCGTCCGCAAAAATTTCATTTATCGTCAGCGAAACGCCGTGAATCGCCGCCGACCCTTTTGGAGCGAAATACCGCATTAAATTTTCGGGGGGAATCAGCCGCAGATTGCGGCAATTTTCCGCATCGGAAATTTCGGCGACCGTCGCCGTCCCGTCGATGTGGCCGGTGACAAAATGCCCGCCGAGCGAATCGCCGACGCAAAGCGAACGCTCTAAATTAACTTTTCCGCCCGCCGAAAAGGGGGCGATTCGGCTTCTGGTCTCCGGCGATAAATGCGCGAAAAATTGCGCGCTGGAAGAATCCGCATCTTCAATTTTTTCCGCCGTCAGGCACACGCCGTTGACGGCGATGCTGTCGCCTTCTTTCGCTCCGCCGAGCCATCCCGAAGGACAGGCGACGGCGAGAATCGCGCCGTCAATTACTGCGATTTCGCCGATGGCGGTGATGATTCCGGTAAACATTTTTCGCCGATTTTTTTCCGCGAATCTTAATTAAGCGACGAGGGATTCCAATCGCCAGCGGGGTTTGACATCAAAGCCGTAATTTTCGGGCGATTCGGTTTTTTTCGATGCTATTTCCCAGCCGCCGGCGAGGGCGATCATAGCCGCATTATCCGTGCAAAATTCCGGCGGCGGAAAAATTAATTGAAAATTCCGCGAGTCGGCGGATTCCAGCAGTATTTTTCGCAGCAGCCGATTACGCGAAACGCCGCCGACAACGGCAATTCGCCGCAGTCCGGATTCTTTCGCCGCCCGCAGAATTTTCATCGCCAGCGATTCCATCACCGCCTTTTGAGCGGAAGCGGCGAGGTCGGCGCGATTTTTTTCGCCGCCTTCATTGCGTGAAATTAAATTCTCCCATCGGCGGCGGACGGCGGTTTTGAGTCCGCTGAAGGAAAAATCCATAGAATCCGCCATCGGATTCGGCAGTGAAAAATTATCGGCATTTCCATTTGTCGCCGCTTTTTCCAAAGCCGCCCCGCCCGGATAGCCGAATCCCAATAGAACGGCAATTTTATCCAATGCTTCGCCGGCGGCGTCGTCTAATGTTTCGCCCAGAAGTTGATAGCGGCGATAGCCGTCCGCCCGCCAAATTTGCGTGTGCCCGCCCGACGCCAGCAAAGCCAAATACGGAAAATCAAATTCGCCGCCGAGAAAAGGCGACAGCAAATGCCCCTCTAAATGATGCGTCCCGACAAGCCGCTTGCGCCATGCATATCCCAGCGATGCCGCCAGAGTCGCCCCCACCATCAAAGCCCCCGCCAGACCGGGCCCGCGCGTAAAAGCGACCGCATCCGGAATTTCTTCGCCCTGCAGCGTTTCATGCACAAGAAAAATTAATCGGCGAATATGGTCGCGCGAAGCCAATTCGGGGACGACGCCGCCGTAGGGCGCATGAATTTTTTCCTGCGAAAAAACCCGATGCGAAATTAAGCCGTCCGCTGAATCCCAAAGCGCGCAGGCGGTTTCGTCGCAGGAAGTTTCCAGTCCGAGAATCCGCATTAGGAGGATTCTACATAAAAATCCTCGTTCCAACGCAGAGCATCGGCGCGAGAATTTGGCACGAGGATTTTGCAAAAATAACAGCAAATTCGCCGATTGCTAAAAATTCGCCCATTAATGACAAAAAAACAACACTAAAAAAAGATGAAAAAAAATCAATAAATTTTGGAATTTTCTGAAAATGATGCTATAATATCTTCCATCGGCGAAAACAATCTTCGCCATTTAACGCCTACCGAAAGGAGCAATACAACAATGACATACCTCAATAACCGCAAAAAACGCGGCTTTACGCTGGTGGAAATCGCCATCGTGCTGGTGATTATCGGCCTGCTGCTGGGCGGCGTTCTGAAGGGACAGGAGTTGATTAACAACGCCAAAGTTCGCTCCATTGCCGATCGCCAGAATTCGCTGAAAGTGGCGTGGTTCGCTTTCCTCGACCGCTTCGCCGCTCTGCCCGGCGATCACCCCCTCGCGCCCCGCTACATTGCCAATCTGGGGGACGGTGCCCTCGGCAACGGCAACGGGCTGGTGGAACTCGACGAATCCTCTCTGGTTTTCACCCATCTGACGCAGGCCGGCTATATGCGCTGCGGCGTCTGCACCGTTCATACCGCAGGCGAAGCGGCAAGCCCCATCAATTCCATGGTTAATCAATACGGCGGGATAATGGGCATTTTCAATAGTAGTTCTTTTTACGCCGAACCCAACGGACCTAAGGGCTCGCGCCTGCTAATTCACAGCGGCCCGCGCATTCCGAGCAATATCCTCGGTGAAGTGGATCGGAAGATTGACGACGGCGTCGCCAATACCGGCGATATGCGGATGAGCGGAAACGATACAACCGGAACAGGAGTCCCCATAGAATTCACCACTACCCAGGTTGTGAATTGCGCGCTATCATTCCAACCCGGCACTGTAACTGAATCAGCGGCGAGCGGCTATGGCGATGCTAACGAACTCCAGTGGCGTGCCGGTGGCGGGACAGACGCAACGGGCGGGCCGTGGCCAGATTGCCAAGGCGGCGTGTTTATTTGAGGATTCGTCGCTCCTAAATCCTCATCCTCGTGCCGACGCTGTGCATCGGCACGATTGATGCCGGTCGGAGTTTTTAACGCCGACTGGAAAGATTTGCCGCGTTCGGCATTAATAAACGGCGATGATATTCGCTGATTGCCGCAATGATTATGGCTGTGCAGAAACGGTGCGGATCGGGGTTAAAAAACCCGGCCCGCATTCTTTTTCCGATTCGTTCAAATGGCTTCACGCTGGTGGAAATCGCCATTGTTTTGGTGATTATCGGCTTGCTGCTGGGCGGTGTTTTGAAGGGTCAGGAGTTAATTAATAATGCGAAGGTTCGCTCCATCGCCGACCGTCAAATTTCAATGAAGACGGCGTGGTTCGCTTTTCTTGACCGCTTCGCCGCTTTGCCGGGTGATTATCAGCTGGCTCCCCGCTACATTGCCAATCTGGCGGACGGTGCCGTCGGCAACGGCGATGCCGAAGTTCAGTTTGAAGAATCGGTTTTGGCGTTTGCACATTTAACGCAGGCGGGCTATCTGCGATGCGGAATTTGCACGGCGGCGGAGGCGGGTCTTCCGCAGGCGGATAATTCGGTGATTAATTCATATGGGGGATTAATGACGATTTTCACGGACGGTCAATTTTATTCCGAGCCGGGCGGCATTAAGGGGAGTCGTCATGCTACGCATACGGGCCCTCGGATTCCCAGCAATATTCTGGCCGAAGTGGATAGAAAAATTGACGACGGCATCGCCAATGCCGGCGATATGCGATTTAATTCGGTGGATCCCTACGCCGACGGCAAGACGACGACGACAACCGGATCGGCGGTTAATTGCATGCGGAAATTCGACGGCGGCGGCTTAGTCGGTACGAAAGCCCCAATTAATGATTTATCCGTTTTAGAATGGCGGGCCGGCGGCGGAGCGGATGGGGGAGCATTTCCGGATTGTCAGGCGTCTATATTTATTTGATTTCAATTCGGCGTCGGCGTAAAATTCAGCGAATGACAGCGAAAGCAAACATTGCGGAAAATCCGTCAAATCGTCCATCGGACGAAGGCGGCGAGTCCCTGCGGGGCGGCGAGCCCTTGCCCGATTTCAACGAAGCGGGCGAAGATGCGTTTTTGGCGAGAATCGCCGATCGGATAATGAAGGATCCGAAGTCGCACGGGGTAGAAGGAAAAAGTCGGGCGGAAATTCTTCAATATCTGGAGAAGGCGGAAGATCGGGTCGAAGCCAAATGGCACGAAGAAAATCATCGCAACTTCAAAATGCTGGGCGTGGAAGAAACTCGAAAATTTCTTCGGCGTCAAGGGCTGGCGGATGATTGATCTGGATATTGAGTCGGCGGCGGCGAATTCTCTGGAGAGAATTCGGATGTCGCAGCCGAAGCATCACCGGCAAATTCTGGCGAAGATTGAGCGGCTGCGTCGTTTTATCAATCCGCCCGGCAAGAAAAAAGTGCGGATGAAAGGCGAAGCGGAATTATGGCGGATTCCTGCGGGCGAATACCGAATCGTTTACACAGATCAAACCGATGGCGTGCGTCGCATCACGGGAATCGGCAAACGCAATGACGGCAAAATTTATGACGATACCTCCCGCTCCCGATGACCGCTACTGCGATTAAAAAAAAGCCGCGCTCGCGATCGCGCAATTTCGCCGCCGATTGGGATGACGGCGACATTCCGACTCCGCAGTCGGCGATTGACGGCATCGCGGATGAATTGGAATTGCCCGGCGATTTTCCCGTTGCTGTCATTGAAGCCGCCGAAGCCGCTCCTTCGGATGTTTCCGAAGATGAATTTCGCGGTCGGCGGGATTTAACGCAAACGCCGCTGATTACAATGGACGGCGAAGATGCGCGCGATTTTGACGACGCCATTTTTGCCGAAAAAATCAACGGTGAATTCCGCCTTGTCGTCGCCATCGCCGATGTTTCCCGCTACATTACGACGGGCGGAATTTTGGACAAAGAAGCAATGCGGCGGGGCAATTCGGTTTATCTGCCCGACCGCGTTTTGCCGATGCTGCCGCTGCCGTATTCGGCGGGAATTTGCTCGCTGGTGCCGAATGAAATTCGTCTTTGCATGTGCGCGGAAATGGAAATAAACGGCGAAGGCGAAATTGTCCGCTATCGTTTTTTTCAAGGCGTGATGAAAAGCCACCGCCGACTGACCTACGAAAAAGCCGCCGAAATGCTGGAGGATTCCGCTGCGGAAAAAAAACGCCCGGAGCAGCAGTGGCTGCAAAGATTGCTGTGCGATTTGCGGGATTTATTTCAAATTCTGGCCGATGCGCGCATTCGGCGGGGCGCGCTGGATTTGGAAATTCCGGAAACAAAGCCGACGATAAAAAATGGAAAGGCGATGGCGCCGATGAAAATTCACCGCACAATAGCGCATCGCATTGTCGAGGAATGCATGCTCGCCGCTAATATTTGCGCCGCCGATTATTTGGAAAAATCGAAGATGCCGTCCTTGTTTAGAATTCATGCGCCGCCGCCCGCCGACGGCTTGGCGACTTTGCGCGGGGTGCTTGCCGGATTGGGAATGCCGGGCTTAAAGCCCAAGCCGCGTCCGGCGGATTTAGCGGCGTTGATTCAAGCGGCGGAAAAGCGCGACCCGGCTTTGGCGCAGGCGCTTGCGCCGGCGATTTTGCGGACGATGTCGCGCGCCGAATACGGGACAAAAAATCTCGGCCATTACGGACTCGCCTATTCGCGCTACGCGCATTTTACATCGCCGATTCGCCGCTACGCCGATTTGCTGGCGCATCGTGCGGTCAAGGCGGCGATTCGGGGCGAGGCGCTTCGTCCGCCGAAGCGTTTAGAATCGCTCGGCGAAAAATTAGGCGACTTGGAATCGCGCGCCGACAAAGCCGAAAGAATCGCCGCCTCCCGCCTTAATTGTCTTTGGCTGCGCGAAAAAGTCGGCGAAGAATTTGAAGCGGTCGTCGTTAATGTCGTCGCCTTCGGCTGCTTTATCGCCTTGGAATCGGGGGCGGAGGGACTCGTGCATATTTCGTCTTTTCCGCGCGGACGCTGGAAATTTGACCCGCAGCGGCTGCGGCTGGTTGGATCGTCATCCACTTACGGTTTGGGGAATCGTTTGCGCGTGCGGCTTGTCCGGGCGGATTTGCGAAATTATCGGCTGGATTTTGTCCCCGCCGATTTTTAGTCGCCGTGTTAATTTGCGGCTTGCATTCGGCGAAGGCGGCGGTGGAATCCGGCGATGCCTTTCGCCTGCTGGTCGCCGCCGAAAAAAAGAATCCGCGCGTGCGGTCGCTGGCGGAATTAGCGAAATCGCGCGGCATTCCGGTCGTTGAAATTTCCGCCGCCGCATTGTCGGCGAAATTGCAGGGCGCGAAGCATCAGGGCGTCGCCGCTGAATCGGAAGCGGAATCACCTTTGGAAATGCGCGAATTGCCGTCCGAAAATGCAAAGGAAAATTCTTTAATTCTGGCGCTTGACGGCGTGACCGACCCGCGCAATTTGGGCGCATGCCTGCGGGTCGCCGCCGCATTTAACGCGGATTTTGTAATTGTCCCGCGCCGTCGGGCGGCGGGATTGACTCCCGTCGCGCAAAAGGCGGCGAGCGGGGCGGCGATTTCGCTGTGCCGCGTCGTCAATTTTGCGCGCGCTTTGGAGGAATTAAAGCAGCGCGGATTTTTTATCGTCGGGGCGGCGGCGGACGCCAAAGCGAATTTATACGACGCGAATTTATCGGGCGCCGTCGCATGGATTCTGGGCGGCGAAAGCGGCGGCTTGCGGCGGCTCACGCGCGAAAAATGCGATATGCTTGCGCGAATTCCGACCGCCGAAAAAATGGAATCCTTGAATGTCGCCGTCGCCTGCGGAATCTGCCTGAGCGAATCGCGCCGCCGCCTGCGGGAGGCGCGATGAAACTTTACACGCATCGGCTTGCCCCGTCGCCGAGGCGGGTGGCGATTTACATCGCCGAGCGCGGCTTGGCGATTGAATCCGCCGAAGTGGAAATTATGCGAAATGATAATTTGTCGGCGGATTTTCTGCGGCTGAGTCCGCTCGGCGAAGTGCCGACTCTGGTCTTGGACGACGGTGAATCGCTCACCGAAAGCGCCGCCATCTGCCGATTTTTGGATGAGCAATTTCCGCCGTCGGCATCCGGCATTAAACTTTTCGGCGGCAATCTGCGCGAGCGGGCGCGCATTGAAATGTGGACAAGACGGCTGGAATGGAATCTGCTGCGCCATATTTTTGACGCTTTCCGCCACAGTCATCGGGCGTCGAAAAATGCGACTCCAATTAAGGAATGCGGCGAATTCGCCGCTGCAAACGCGCGAAAATTCTGCCGCTTCCTTGACGATGAATTAAAAAAGCGGACGCACATCGTCGGAGAGGATTTTTCTTTCGCCGACATTACGGCAATTTCGGGCTTGGATTTTGGACGAAGCGTCGGCATTCGGGCGGATGATTCGGCGACGCCGAATCTGGCGGAATGGAATCGGCGGGTAAAGTCGCGCCCATCAATCGGCGAAGTGCGGCGTTAAACGCAAATCGCGGGGCGGAATTCGGCGCGGGGATTTTGGTTTTTCCGCTTGCAATTCGGCGGCGCGCCACTATTTTAATAGACGATAGAAATCGTCATGCGCGCGGACAAGTTAACAAATAAATTGCAGCAGGCGGTCGCCGAAGCGCAAACGCTTGCGCTGGAATCCGACAACCAATACCTTGAGCCGCAGCATCTGCTGGCGGCGATGGTCGCCGACGACGGCGGCGGAGCAGCGGCCGTCCTGCAGAAAGCCGGCGCCGAACCGCAAAAATTGCACGATCTGGCGGCGGCGGAAATCGCCCGCTTTCCCAAAGTCGGCGAGCACGACGGAGCAATTTCCGCTTCGCGCGACACGGCGCGAATTTTGAATCTGGCGATGAAATCGGCGAAAGAAAAAGGCGACGATTATTTATCCACCGAAACGCTGCTGATTGCCATTGCTAAAAATCACAAGCCGTCGGCGGAATTGATTCGGAAAGCCGGGGCGAATCCGTCCTTGCTGGAAAAGGCGGCGGAGGAAATTCGGGGCGGCGAAAATGTGGCGAATGCGGGCGATGAATCGCTTCGGGGCGCACTGGGCAAATATGCGGTTGATTTAACCGCCCGCGCGCGCGCCGGAGAATTAGATCCGGTGATTGGGCGCGACGAAGAAATTCGGCGGACGATGCGGGTTTTGCAGCGGCGGGCGAAAAATAATCCGGTTCTTATCGGCGAGCCCGGCGTCGGCAAAACGGCGATTGTTGAAGGACTCGCGCAGCGCATTGTCAATCGGGAGGCGCCGGAAAGTCTCGCCAATAAAAGCGTTCTCGCTTTGGATTTTGCGGCGATGGTCGCCGGAGCGAAATTTCGCGGAGAATTTGAAGAGCGCATGCGGGCGGTTCTGCGGGAAGTGACCAAAGCCAAAGGACGCTACATTTTGTTTATCGACGAAATGCATACGATGGTCGGGGCGGGTCGGGCGGACGGCGCATTGGACGCTTCCAATATGTTAAAGCCCGCATTGGCGCGGGGCGAATTGCGCTGCATCGGCGCGACGACTCTGGACGAATATCGCAAGCACATTGAAAAAGACGCCGCCTTGGAGCGGCGATTCCAAAAGGTTCTGGTGAGCGAGCCGACAGTCGCCGACACCGTCGCCATTCTGCGCGGGCTGCGGGAAAAATACGAAGTTCATCACGGCGTCCGCATTACCGACCCGGCGATTGTAGCGGCGGCGGAGTTATCGCATCGCTACATTTCCGACCGCTTTCTGCCGGACAAGGCGATTGATTTAATTGACGAAGCGGCGGCGCGGCTTAAAATTGAAATTGATTCCAAGCCGGAAGTGATGGATAGATTAGACCGCCGCCTGATTCAATTAAAGATTGAATTAGAGGCGGTCAAGCGCGAATCCGACGCCGCTTCCAAGAATCGCCGCGCTGCAATGGAAAAGGAAATTGAACAAGCCGGGCGCGAATTGGCGGACTTGGAAGAAATTTGGAAAGCGGAGCGCGCCCAAGTGCAAGGCGCGCAAAAAGCCCGCGAAACAATGGATCGCCTGCGGGCGGAAATGGAATCGGCCAGGCGCGAAGGCGCATGGCAGCGCGTTTCCGAAATTCAATACGGCGAATTGCCGGCGCTGGAAAAACAGGCCGCCTTCGCCGACAAGCCGCGCAAGGACAAGCCGCTGCAATTGCTGCGGACGGAAGTCGGGGCGGAAGAAATTGCGGATGTCGTCTCCAAATCCACCGGCATTCCGGTTTCGCGGATGATGAGCGGCGAGCGCGAAAAATTATTGAAGATGGAGGAAAAATTGCGCGCGCGAGTGGTCGGTCAGGAAGAAGCGATTGCCGCCGTCGCCGACACGGTTCGGCGTTCGCGGGCGGGATTGTCGGATCCGTCTCGTCCTTTGGGGTCGTTTTTATTTTTGGGTCCGACGGGCGTCGGCAAGACGGAATTATGCAAGTCGCTGGCGGAATTTCTGTTTGATTCGGAGCGGCAGATGGTGCGGGTGGATATGTCCGAATATATGGAGCGGCATTCGGTGGCGCGATTAATCGGCGCGCCGCCGGGGTATGTGGGATTTGAAGAGGGCGGCTCGCTCACCGAAGCGGTGCGCCGCAAGCCGTATTCGGTCATTCTGTTTGACGAAGTGGAAAAGGCGCATCCGGATGTCTTCAATGTCCTGCTGCAAGTTTTGGACGACGGCAGAATGACGGACGGCCAAGGCCGCACGGTGGATTTTCGCAACACCGTCATTATTATGACTTCCAATCTTGCCGCCCCGCAGATTCAAGAAATGGAATCATCGGGCGCGGATGAAAGCGAAATTCACAATGCGGTGATGGCGGAAGTACGGCGGGCGTTTCGCCCTGAATTTATAAATCGCATTGACGAAATTATTGTCTTTCATGCATTGCCGCGCGAGGCGGTGCGAAAAATCGCCGATATGCATTTGGCGCGTTTGGAGTCGCGGCTGGCGAAGGTGGGCGTGGAAATTACCGTAGACAAATCGGCACGCGAGGCACTCGCTAATTTGGGCTTTGATCCGGCGTTTGGCGCGCGTCCGTTGAGGCGGGCGATTCAAACGCATGTGGAAAATCCGCTCGCCAAAATGACTCTGGGCGAAGGATTAAAGCGGGGCGAAATGGTGGAAATCACCGCCGACGGCAAAGGCGGAATTTCTTTCAGCCGCAAGCGACGCGCTAATCTGACGCAAACGCTTTCTGCGGATTGAAAAGAATTCCGTTTTTTTCGCAGACGATGCGCAAGTCGTCGTCGCTGGTCGCCAGCGGCAGATTGCGGCGATCGCCGTTTTCCGCTATAATTTCGCCGAAAAAATGCCGCCGATTTTATCGCTGAATTGCCGATCGAATCGCCGTCTGAAAATTTATTTGCATTTATTTTCGCCATTTGACAAGATTGGCACGATAATTTATTGTTAACCTATTAACGGCGACATAAAAGCCGCCGGAAAATCGCAGAAAAAACTGCGGCAAGCAGAAAAAGAAAGTGGATTCCGCTACGGAAAACGACAGCCATTTCGCCATCGCAAGCGGCGGCGAAGCGGAAATAATGCAGGTCGGGGATGAAAATCCCGACGCGCAAATCCGTGCGCAGAATTCTCATCTGCAGAATCGTCCGCTGGATTGCCGTCTGCAGGATAATCGCCGTCCGCAGGACAATCGCCGGGGGGAGCGAGGGTATGTGCATATCATCTTTGTGCTGTTTACGATTTTGGGCGTCGCCCTGTGGGGCGTTTCGGAAAGTTTGCGCGATGCCACTAAAACGCAACTGAATATTGAAAAAAAATCGGTCGCTAATCTGCAAAGGGCACGGCGGGCGATTATCAATTATGTCGCCATTCCGCCCGGGCCGAGGCCGGGTACGCTGCCCGGCGGCGACTTCGTCAATTTCTACGACGACAACAATACATCGACTAATTTGAACGACGACCGCCGCCAAGCATTTACCGAATTTCTGCTGCCCTGTCCGGATAACCTCGGCTTGTATGACCCTGAAAATTTTGACGGCGGCGACTTTGTCCCGGATAGAAATCCCATTCAGGGGACACGCGACGATTTCCGCGACAGCGATTTTGACGGCTCCGCTGACTTTAATCCCAGAAATACCGGAAATCCAGTCGGCTTTTGCGGCGATCAGTCGACCGGCATCGGTGATGTTACTCGCGGCGTGATGCGGGACGGCAGCCGCTTCGGCCGTTTGCCGTGGCGGGAAGTGGATTTGGGGGCGATGCGCTATGTGCGCGGATTGGGCGGCGTGGATTACCGCGACGGCTACAACGGCCGGCTTTGGTACGCGCTTTCCCTCAATAACACGCGGACATTTTCCAAAGCACTTCAGCGGCGGGGCGGCGTTAATAGCATTGCGCCGCTTAATCCGCATCGTCTGCTTCGGCTTTACGAAGATTGGCTGGTAGTGAGGGATTTATACGGCAATGTCATCTCCGACCGGGTCGCCGCCGTAGTGCTTTCACCCGGGGCGAATGATGCTCTCCTCGCGCAATCGCGCCCGTTTGAAACTTTTTATCCATGGTTTCCGGCGGGTGGTCCGCGGGATGGATTTCCCTTTAATTTTCGCGGCCCGCATGCTTTCGGCACGAATGCAAGTTTGTATTTTGAAGAGGGCAACCAAGACGCCGACGGCGTTTTCTTCACTCCGCATGCGATTTTTGAACCGATCAATATAACAGCAAACATTGATAATTTAGCCACTTACCGCCGGGCGGCTTCCGAAGATCAATTGGCGTTTGTAACGGCGGAAGACCTTGCCGCTTCGGGCAGCGAGCCGATTCGGATTTTGGAGGATGAAAATTCTCCCCGCCACATATACAGCCGGCTGGACGGCGAGCAATTCGGACAGACCGGCATCGTGCAAATTTTAGAGGGCTTTTTCGCCCGCAACGGCTTTCTGCCCGATCCGGCGATGTTTATTGAAGCCCACGGCGAATCGCTGGTGCGCAACATTCCGGTGCGGCGGGCGAGAGTGCTGCAGCCCACCGAAATTAATGCCATCACCGTATCGGGTGCGCGCGTTGGCGGCGCATCGCAAACTTTTAATTCGCCGTCGGAGCTTTTGGAGTTTGCCGTCATCAATGTGGACAGCAATCCCGTCCCTGTCACGCTGACCATTCGCCATCCGGCGGAAGTGACGGCGACGCTTTCGCTTTCATACAGCGAGATTAATCCGGCGGGGACGACCATTTTGCTGCTGACGGTTTACGCGAGAACTGGGGCGAATCCGCCGGTCGCCCTTTTAACGGTCGTAGAAGTGGATTTGGTGGGGCAAGGGCCGGGCAATGGCTTGGTGCCTCTGGCGACATTTCCGCAAAGAATTTTCGCCGCCGGGCGCGAAGTGGATTTATTTGATGAATCCCTCGCGCCTGAATTGCCGCGTCTGATTTTATCCAGCGCGCGCCTGCCGCCGGTATATTTGGCTTCGCGCATTGATACCGAAGGAATTCAAGCGGAAGGCGTTGCGGAATCCAATGTGCCGTTTAATATCATCGCCGTCAATTTGGAGAATTCACTGCATAATCAAGCTCTGCCGTCCTACGATCCCGACTGCCCTGTTCCTAATGGGCGTCCCGCCGGTTCGCCCGCCGCATTTTTTGACAGCCCTTTTGACGACCAATCCTGCGAACTTCCCCCCGGCGAGGTTGCCACCGCCACCAATATTCAATTGTTGGTGGAAAGAACGCATTATGTTCGGGTTTTAGAGGGAAGTTATACCGTCCGACTCGCTGCTCCGGCGGCTGTGCCGGTGGATGTGCCTTCCAGAGATATTGAATTTCAAGACGGCTCCTCCGACCCTACGGCGGCAAGAGGCGGCGCCGGCGTGCTGCTGCCGGAAGGCACGCTGCTGACTTTTACAGTCGGGGCGGGCGAGGAAATCTCCCTGCAAATTCCCGCCGGATTTCGCGTCAACGACGCCGGACCAGTGAGCGGAGGCAACAATCAGGACTGCCTGAGTCCGGGGGCGAATGTCCCCCGCCGATGCAGTTTGCCATTCGGCCCGGCGCCGTTTGAATTTGTTTTTGATGTATCGCGCGAAAGAATTATTGACGGAAATCCGGTAGTGCTTCCCGGCATTGATTTTGAAATCAATCAAGTTCCCGCCGCCAATCCTCTGCAAGACGGAATTCAAAATGTTGTGGAGCATGCGGCGGCAGTGCCGGGACAGGTTGGATTTTTGCCGGTAACTTCGCTGGATGCGGAAGCGGCGCGATTAAACATTCAAATTCGCCGCTATCCTTTAACGCATCGCATTTCGCTGGCGGCGGGCGGCATCGGTTATTTTCCGACATCCGTGCGAATTTCCACACCATCGGGGCCGGATGCGCCGATTATTCAGCCGCATTATCCCGGCGATTGGACGGTTCTGCGTCCCGGCGCGGTCACCGGCGAAAACAGCATCTTTCCCCGCAGCCGAAATAATTTGGCATGGGCGACGGAAATGCGATTAGCAGGCGGCGAAATTACTCTGCCGCCGGAGACGCGATTCGTCATTCCCCAAAGCACCGGCAACGCAGATTCCCTTGTGGATTTAGGCACGGATTTTAGTCTGCCGCCGGGGGCGATTGCACTTTTGCCGCCGGATTTTACTTTGCCGTCCGTTAGGATTGAAGGCGGCGGCAGATTGCCGGACGGCAGCAATGTGTCCGGCACGGGCCCTGTGATTCGCGAAAATGTTTTTCTGCCGCTGGGGGCGGCGATGGTTTTTCCGAGGGGCGGCGACCTCGCCAGAGGCATATTTTTTCCATCGGCGGGACAGGCGGGATTTCAATTGGAAGTCGCCCGCAACAGCCGAATTTTTAACGGCAATAATCCTGTCGGCACTGTTACAGAAGACGGCTCTTTATTTTATCCGTTTCGGGGGGAAGAATTGCGGCCGACGGCTATTACCATCGCTGCGAATCCGGGGGTGAATTCATCGCGGACTTCGGAATTAGTGTCATTTTCGTGGACTCGCGGCGGTTTGCTGGCGGCTCCTCAGCGGTATCGCTGGCGTGGATTGGATGTCGGCCGCACAGATATAGACGGCATTCGACTAAATTCCACATACTGCAGTACTATTTCGTCTCCAATTGGACCACTTGTTTTCGCCTTATCTTGCGTTCAGTTCCTTCAACGCCTTAACAGCGGCGGTAATCTCGACCCGCGTCCATTTCTCTATCATGACTTGAATTATGTGCCCGGCGAGGTGGGGCTTAACACGAGGGTGACGGCGGCGATAGGCCCGGGGGGGCTTTCGCTGACGATAACGCTGGACGAAGGATTCCGTTTTCTGCTGCCGCCGGGAGCGACCGTGACAGTGCAGCGGGAGCATGCCGCCGTTATAGTGTCCCATCCTTTTTTTAATTCTCAGATCGAAGCGGGTCGCGGTGATTCCGGCGAGCGCCAGTATATTTGCCGAGGCGGTGGGCCAGATGGCGCTCCGCCATCTTGCGGAGACGGAGCCATAGAAATTTATCCGGACAATCTTCTGGCATTTGTGCAGAATCGCAACGAGTTTGCGCGGTCGGACCAGCAATATAGCCGCACAGCGGACGATGTTGTGCGGGAGGACGCCGTTAATCAAGTAGTGCTGCCGGCGGGGACAGCGGTGTATCCGCCGGGGCGGGAGGGAGATGGCAACGCGCCGCCGTTTCCCATTTTGAGCGCGCCGCTGACGGTGCCGCTTTTGAATACGGTTTTGATTGACAATGTAGGTCGGGTTTACGATTTTCCCGCATTTGGGGTTGAGAGATCCACGGGAGGCGCCGGGTCGCTGCAATCGCAGATGGTTCTGTGGCCGGATTCGGATATGCTGTATCGGTCGAATCCGAGCGATCCGGCGAATCCGGAAACTGCTATTCCGGGCGGGTCGCTGATTAATCTCACCCAAGGGCGGGCGACTCCGCCGCTGGGGCGTGCAAAGATTCGGGCGTTTGCCGAAGACGGCAGCATTTCCTACGGCGGGCCGATGATAGGATTCGTCCAGCGGGATACTTCTCTGGCGATTAATGATGCCCGTGATCCACTCGCAGGCGGCCGCGAATTGCGCGGCGGCTTTTATACGATAAGCGACCAAGGACGGCCGGTTCGGGTTTGGGATGTTGGCGGAGCGAGACCGGTTGAGCGAACGCATCCGGAGAATGTCGGCGGCGGCGTTACAGTTCATTATCCGCAGATTTTCACTAACAGTCCGCTGAAATTGCCGAAGGGGGCGATTGTTTATGTGCCGGGCGGACGAGAATTAGCCGTGCTGATGACTTCGCACGACACTGGAAATTTTCCGGCGAATTCGGATCGTTCGGTCATTCCCGTCGGTTCTTACGCATATATTCCGCGCGGGACGATAATTACCATTACCGCCGCTGCCGGACAGTTAAATGCCACGGCGAATGGTCGGAATTTTAATTACGGTACCAACGGAAATGTCGTTCCCGGCCCGGCGGTGGTTGATTTGGCGAATTTTGCTTTTCGGGGCTTGCCTTATGTTGCCGATGTAGTGGGCGGCAGTGTAACGATTGTCGGGCGGGGGGATCTTAGTAGTCCGTCCGCGCAAAACCAGAATCGACTGGCTACCATTCGCGGTGCGGATCCGGAATGGAATCCGAGCAATATAGAATTTTTCGCGCATGCGCCCGGGGCGGCGATACGGAATAATCGGGCGGTTCGGCTGCTGCGGGCGAATCAGGATTTTGATGTTTTGGGGAATGCGGTTTATCGCGGGGAAAATACTTTTTTCACGGAGCAATTGCCGCCTGCTTTGGGGACATTCGCAGAGAATTATCCATTGGTTTATGCGGTGGCGGGCGAATGCCGGCGCTTTAATAATCCATCGCCGGATTGCGCGCAGGGCGCAAACGAAGGGCTGCTATTAACGCTTCGCGCCCGTGCGACGGTGTCGCTGCCGGAAGATTACGCCGTGCCGGGCAATACGCTAATTCGGGCGGAAACCGGCGGGGCGATTACGCTGACGATTAATTATCCGGCGGTGGATATTGTTCAAGGCGGACTTAACGGCAGGATCGACCGGAGGACGGAAATTCTTGCGGTGAATTGGCTGGCATTCGGCAACGACGGCTCCGGGCTGGCGGAATTGACTGACGGAACTACGAGGCGAATTAATACGGCGGGGGCGGAGCCGATTTCGGTTGTAGTCCCGCCGCCGACGGGCGGCCGCTTGGAAGTTGCCATCGGCCTTCCGAGTTCGGCGGTTGCCAATTCGCCGGTGACGATTACCGCCGGAATCAATGTAAACGGCACTGATATTGCGACAACGGCGACAATTTCGGCGGCGTTAACATTTGTTGATGCTTCTACAATTCCGGATTCCATCCCGCGGGCGTATCCGTCGATATTATCCGGCGGCGTTAGAGTGGGGTCGCCGGTGACAGTTAATATTGGCGGCTTTACCGGCGACAATCGGATTAATGACCAGTGCCTTGAAGATTTAACCGGCAGGGGCGCGAATTGTCCGGCGCATCCGCTGATAATTCCGCCGGCGGTGGGATTTTCGGTGGGCGCGGGGACTCGCTTGGAATCGACCGACACTCCGGGCATTTTCGGCGTGGGCGGCGTGTATATAACGCCGGCGCCGGACGCCGTTACCATTTCATTGGACAACTACGCATTAGTTAATGCGAGGTCGGCCGCATATGGCTTGACGGCGGCGGCGAACATTGTCACATTCGCCGCCGACGGCGCGCCGGGTGCGGTTGCGGCGGGACAGGTTTTAGAAGTGGATTTATCCGCCGACCGGGGCGGCTTTATGCTGGATACGGACTGCACCGGCGACGGCGAATGCACCAGCATTACCATGACTCCCGGCTACACTTGGGAAGGATTCATTCAAGGAGTGGCGACGCTGGGCTACAATACCAAGCCGAATGCCGACGGCAGCGGCGCCGAACATCCGCTGGAGGACCAGCTGACGACGATTACCGTCGGCACAAGCAGCGAATCATCGTGGGCTTTTCGCCAGGAATTTTTTGCGCGGCAGTATCCGGATAGTTTAGAACTCGGCTTCGGCGGACACGGCACTGTAACAACGACCATTCAAATCGGCGGCGGCCCGCAACCGAACATCGGCACGGAAACTCCCGCGCAAATGGTGGGCACTCTGCAGGTGGCGGTGTGCACTTCGCTGGCACTGCAGAGCGGCGATTGCCCGGATACAGCGGCGAGGGTAACTATTACAGTGCGGCATCAGGGCGGATTTAGTTTTGTGCGGCATTTTCCCGGTCCCGCTCCCGGCTTTGAGCCGATGACGGCGACGGTGTCCAACTATGGATTTTGCGCGCAAAATACGGATGACGGCGACCCCAATTTCGGCAGGCTGGACGATTGCTATCATCCGACTTTTAATCAGCGGCTGAATGTGCTGGACGGCGGCGGCAGTTCCAACATTACTATTCCGGTTGTTACGCTGCAAAATGCGGTGATACCAGTTTTGGATGATGATGCGCCGCATTATTTGGCGGATATAGGTGTCGCCGACGGTTTGGGGCAATTGACTTTGTCGGCGTTTTTTGAAGGCAACAGCGAATGCAGCGACGCCCTGCTGCCGGTCGCCACCGTCGCCATTTCGGTGGCGGTTACAGTGACTATCGGCGACCAGCCGCCAAGAGAAACGGACAGCGTTTATGCGACCCTCGCCGTTGACGCCAACGCCAATGAGCATTCTTTTGTCGTCGCCGATGCGCAAATTGTTTTGGATCGCACCTACAACCCGACACTCGCCAGCGGCGAAAATTTGCAAGTGCTGGTGCCCGGCAGAAGTTTTAATAAATTTGAAGGATACGCCGCCATTTATCAGCCCATCGGCAGCAGCGTGGATGTGCGGCGGCGGGTGGACGGAACGCCGAGTCAGCCGATAAGCCAGTTCCCCCGCTCCATTGCAAGCCGCGTGCGATCGGCGGCGTGGCGCGACTTTTTCGGCGGCGATTTGACCGCCGCCAATGATTCCGGATTCTCCCAAGCGGAAGCACAGCGTGCGAGTTACGCCGTTGAAGCCGGTTATTTTCATATCCTCAATCCGCCCCAAGACGATAGTTATGGTGTTTTCTTTATGGTGCCGGAACCGGTCATTACCGTCGTTCGGGCGCGGCGGGACGATTCGGCGACATTTGTCGTTGACGCTGGAGATACAGGCACAACAATTCCACTCGGACAAGGGCTTGCCAATGAGGGGGCAGCCGCTTATCTTCCCAGTGGTCTCACCGTCACCACCCGCGCAGACTATTATTTACTAAACGAAATCGCCCCGGATCCTGATGGCGCTATTTCGGAAACAGTCGAAATTTACGCCGGCAGCATTATTAATATGCGCACCGGACAGGTTATTCCATCGCGGCGATTAGTCGACGGCGCTGTCGTTTTGGGGCAGGAAGGCGCGCGCGTCGGCATTAATGGCGGCAACGCCCGCGTGCCGCTGCCGATTGTAGATACCATCGAGGATATAGTGCCGCTGACGCAGAATACGCAGCCCACTATTCCCGCCACCGCGCCGCGGGGAATTCTGGCGACAATAGACGCCTCTCCGGAGACTGTCAATCCGGCTCCGCTCGGCACGGGCAACAGCGAACCCCTGCGCGATGTCTGCAAAATTTGGATATTCCCGGAATTGGAAGATGTCGAAACTAATTTGCAATCCCTGTATGATACGCAGGTTTCCACTGCCTTCTTTGATTTAGTCAAGCGATGGGCCGGACCCGCCACCGAGCAAATTCCAATGGAAAATCTGGCGCGAATGGTCAACGCCGCCGACCCCCCCCTGACTTTGAGAATTGACTTGGTAAGGAATGTTACTCTCGACTCGGGCGTGCTGGTGGAAGCGGGCGCGCCGGTGGATTTTGATTTTGTGATTAATCGCCAAACCCGACGAGACGGCAGCAATTTTAACGCTAATTTGTTATACGATGTCTTTCGCGTTACTACCGGCGGTCCGCCCTTGACGCTGCCTAAATCCGGCCAGCTGATAATTAGCGTCCTTACCGGCCAGACCGCCGTAACGCTCCTGCATCGGCGGAGGACGACCTCTTCCGACGCCCCGAATCCGCCGGTGGATATTATCTACACGCTGACCGACGGCTTGATGGATCAGACTATGATGCACATGGTGGATGACGCCGTAGTAGGAAGAGATGTCCGCAGACAGTTTGATGATGCCCGCGATATTTCCGAAGTCAATCATGAGCAAGTAACGGATTTGGCGTTTCTTCAGCGGCTCGTTACCGCCGCTATTTTCACTGTCCGCATAGACCGCCGACCGCGCGGACTCCTCGTCGTGGGCGGCGATAGAGTTGGCTATCGCTTGGCGGAATATGGGGCAGGAGACCCCGAAGCCGGCGTTTTCGGCGGCATCGGCCGCGCTCTTTATATTCCGTATCTTAGGCCCGACCCTGCTGAGTTACCGCCTTCCGCCCGCATGACGATTCGCTATGTTTCGGACCAGCCGACATTCGGCAATCGCTCATTGAGTTTTCAATTAAGCCGTCATTGCTCCCTTGGCAACGGCCAGGCCGATGGCCTGCTTGGGGTGCCGACCGGCACGATGCTTACGCTGTTCAGATTTTTTGACCGCACCGCCGGGACGGATAATGACCGCACCGGGGAAACGATGCAACCAATGTTCTGTTTCGGTGATGGTGATGACGCCCCTGGGATGCCTGCGAATTTCTCTAACAATACCATTGTTGTTACGCCCCGCACCGCCAGAGATTCGGGGCAATTTGATGATCATGCCATCATAGTGGATGGCGAGAATTTCTACGGCACCGGCAATGTCACGGTCACTTTGTATACCGTCGCCGAATTTGTCGTGGAAAACACTTACAACATTGCCCATATTCAAGACCCCTCACCTTACTATCCGCCGGTTATTCGCTTTCGGCGGATTTGCGCCGGGGGGGCGGAAAACGCCAACGGTCTATGCCCGGACACCGCCGCCGACACTTATCTGCGGGATGTGAACGGCAGGCTTAATTTCCTCACCAATGTCGACCGCCATGGCGGAGCACTTTCCAACAACGCGAGCGCGCGAACCGGCTTCGGTTTCAAAGGCGATGGTGCGATTGTCTACCGCAATTTATCGTTGGAAATTTGCCCCTTAGGACGCACCAACCAGTGCGCCTACGGCAACGACCGTTCTCCGTTTTTTGTCGAGGAAATTGGAAGCCGCGGTTCGGCAAGATTCGAGCCGCCGGAAAATACCTGCGATTTCTTAATACCGAATGCGGACGGCACGGACAGAATTATTTCCGTGCCGGCTCCGGCGGACAACGACTGCTCAAAAGTGAGTCCGAACCCGGATCAATTTTTCAACGCCGCCGAAGTGTTGGCGGATGATTCAGCCGTGTCGGGCGAAACGCATTCGACCAATCCCAATGGCTTAGGCGTTAGGATCAGGGTCGGTGCAAATGTATCCGTGAATTTTCCGCTGACGGCGGCATTCACTGTGGCGATTCCAACTCCTCATGCGATTAATGCGGGCTCTACCTCTAACCACTTTTTGCTGGTGTCCTTGTACACTTTCTATAACGACGGCCAAGAATGTCCGCTGACTGGGGGTTTTACACATCCGAGTGGTCGTCCTCCTACGGGCAACGCTACTTTTGATGTCGCTGAGGGCGGGGGAAGAAACAGATGCGGTCTTATTGGGAACGATTCGGATAATAGTTTGGAAATTCCCGTGGCTGCGAGGGAGTTTACGATTCTGCCGGAATTGAGGTCGGAGGCGACGCTGTTCTTTCAATTACTTGGGAATCGTTTCGCGGGGTCCTTCGGCGGCGTCCTCGGCGAATGGTCTGTGGCGGCGGGAGTTGTGCAGACGATTTCTGTTATCGCTCCTCTGGTGGTGCCGAAGATTACGGGCTTCACGGCGAGCATTACGGTTACCGCCGGAATCTTTTTTAATAACCCCGCCGGTGCGCCGAGAATTGCACAAGTGACGGATGTTACTTCGGCGGTGACAATTGCGGTGAGTGCGACTTTCACTCCCGCCATCGGAGCGGAGGGCACTTGTCCGGTGCTTTTTATAGAGCGATTAACCGGCGGCGGAACGCCGTCGTTTCAAGATTCGGCTACTCTGCCGCAATCGTCCTGCAGCATTACGACGGATCTTGTCATTCCGACGGGAGCATCGGACATTCGCTTAAATCCGGGGGCGGCAAGAATCGGCACAGGCGAAGTGCAATTAATTATTCCGAATGACGCCGCCGGAGATCCTATTGTTGAATTGAGCGGCGTGACCAATACCCCGGTGACATTTCGGATTTTGGAGCAGCGATATCCGGGGGCGCCTCTGTTTACGACAGACCGCAGTATTCTCCATACGGTCTTCAGGGGAATTTATCTGCCGCTGGTGGCGACGAATTATGTCACCGTGGGAACATTTGCGCCGCCGATTAGTCAAGGGAATGTGTCGTTGGCTTTGCGGGTTGTGGAGATACCGTCGACGGCTGATGTAGATGACTGCAATTGGGACGGCGATGTTTATTTTCCGCCGGTGAATGGGCAGTCGATGACGACTTTCGGCACACCGACTCAAGACAGCAGCGTCAACGAATGCTTTGCCGTCGGCAGCATTCCGATTAATCTCGGAGCGACGGCAGCCAGCATTTATGTGGCCGGCGTTAATGGAGATTTAGGCGGACGCGAGTTTCGGGTGGAGGTTCTGGAATCCATTCCCGGAAACCAATACACCCTGCCGGACGACAGTGCTCTAAATCAAAGGCAAATTTTTTATGGAGATGGGCCGCCCACGCCGACGGGTCGGCCGGAGATTGCGACTGGATTTAGCATGGAGCCAGTGCGGGGCCTCGGAGAGACTAATTCGCTGCCATTTTTTGGACCGATACGAGCGGAATGGACTTATCAAACCAGCGCCAGCCCCATTGTCACCGGTCATTCTAATACTGTCACGCTGGTTTATATCAGCGGCCCGAATCCGGCGAGTGAGTATCAGCTGACTATTAACGGCAGAGGGGTGGCTGTGTCGGTTGCCAATCAAGAGGTTTTGATTCCCGTGATGACCGGCGATACTAGGATGACATTCAGGATTGATCGTCCGGTGGCGAATACGAGTCCCGTCAACGGCACGGCGATATTTCGCATTAATCGGCCGGTAGGGGCGGCGGACATAACCTTTCCGTTTGTTCTTGCGGCGACTCTGGGTTCCGGCGTGGATATTTCCATTGATATCACCGGCGTTCAGCCCTTGGAGTTATCGGGATTGGCGAATGTCGGGACTGTCGTGGTCGGGGGCGAGCCGCCGGTGACGGTGGCGGTGAATAATAGGAATGCGGATTTGCCGATAGTGGCGACTTTGAATGCTCGTCCGTCCAATGCTTTGTTTCCGCCTACGCCGATTCCAATTAGGGTTGGAATTCGCGCGCCGCTTATCGGCGGCATCGGCGGCAATTGTCCGCTGGAAGGATGGGTTTATTATTCCGGCCGGTTTGTCCGGGAGACCGTCACATTTACTGCTGGGAATATTATCACCGTTGGGACTTCCTGCGAAGTGCCGGTGTCCGCCGCTTTGCCGGCGAATATCATTGCGCGGGATCAAGAATTTTCGCTGCTGCCGATAGTTAATGCCGTATCGACGGTCACGCTGTCTTTTGCGGGGAGAAACGATACGGGCAATCCGAATCGCTCATACACGGTTAATCCGCTTCAAAGCGAAACGGCAATTGCGGTTGTGCCGGATGCACCGATTGTATCGCTTTCCGCCACCCCACTTACGGTGACGGTTGGTTTGACTCTGACGGTAGAGAACGATTTGCCGGTTCCCGCCACATTTAACCCCCAGCCGAATCTAGGAGGAGTACTCGTCGGGCGGCCGCTGTCCAATCAGTTGGATTTGGTGTTTTCCTTGCGGGCGAATCCGCTGGCGGGTATTTGTCCGATTAGCGGCTACTACGCCGCCGTCGCCGACACAACTTCGTTTCAAATTCCGCAGCCGGTGACCGTCTTTACTTATACTGCCACGGCTGCGCAAATGACCGCCTGCGAAATTGCGAACATTAGGCTTTCGAATGGTCGGGGTCGGAGAGAGATGCGATTCGCTCCGAGATTTGAAGTCGGAGACCAATTGGCGGTGTTGACATTTGTAGACAATCCTTCGGCTTACCGTCTGGCGGGGTTTCGGCAGGTGATATTTAATTCGCAGTTGCCGGTGGTGACGGTCGGGACGCCGGCCAATGTCTCTTTAACGGCGGGCAATGTGATGGTTGATTTGCCAATTGTAATTCCCGTCGTCGGCGGCAGGGCACTCGCCGCGCCGATAATGTCAATAAGGGCGGTTGAAAGGGATGCCAATGTGTGCGATGCCACCATTATGGGGGGCGATGTCGTGGCGGGTTCTTTCCAAACCACCGCCAACGAATTCAGAGAATGCATTTATACCGCCCGCCTTGCAGTTGAAAGGTTCTCTGCGACTGTCTATTTTGGCGTTGTGTCGCCGAGGCCGGCGAATTTAATGTTCACCATTCAGCCGCAGCCGAATGTTTTGGAAGTTCAAGGCACCGGAATTTTCCAAGTAAATATAGGGGCGTCCACCCTTCCGCCGCCGATGGGAATCGGCACCGGAGCCGCGGCGGTTTTAGCGTCTCAGCCGAATTTGATTCAACTTAATCGGCGGACTTTTCCGGCGACGGTTCTGCTGGCATTCACCACATTGCCGAATAGGCCTGTATCTTTGGGCAACATTCGGGTCGGCCCGCTGCCGGGCGACGCCCCCAACACGGTTAATGACACCGACCTAAATCGTCCGCAAATAAATCGGGATTTTATCGCCAGCGTTAATGGCGTCCAAGTGGCGGCGACTTCCGGTGCGGCGAATTACGACATAGATACGGGCAACACGCATGTAACCATTATCTTTTCGAATCCCAATACGGTGGATTCTTTAACATCGGGCACGGTGCAAATTGAAATCAGCGAAGTCACATCACCCCCTCACTTTGCTCTGGCACCGGGGACTTCGTCGCCGCTGACGATCAATGTGGCAATTACCGGCGAACAGCCGCAAGCTCAGCCGAGGCGGGACGCCCAAGTCGCATGGTTTGCTAATGGCTATCGGGTGGATCCCCTCAATAATAATTTTGTCCTTTCCGAGACGGATCAGGAATTATCGCTGGCGATTCGGACGATGGATTCTTTCGGTCGTCCGGTCATCGTCGGCCGGCCAATAACGGTGACGATGGGTTTTGTAGGCGATGCCAATACCGTCAATTACAGCGGCACAAGCCCCTTTGACGGCGGCGATTACAGCACCGCCACCTCACTGTCGGTATTAATTGAAAGAGATGCCAGCGAATCGTCGTGGGTTCTTGTCGCCGCCGCCGACACTGACGGCGAAGAGTTGGCTGTGGAATTATTGCCGCCGGATCCGATTCCGCCGCCGTTAGGCAACAACGAAGAAACGGCGATTATCGGCGAGGCGGACATCACCATTGAATTTGATAATAATCCAACGCCGATGGCATCGCAGGCGATTCCGTTTCCCTATCTCAGCGGCGATGCTACGACTATTTCCATCAGCAGCACGGGAATGCGGATTTACGCCCTCAATACGCCATTAACGCAGGAAGTTGTCGTTAGGCTTGCCCGTGTTGAGGGGACGGCGCGCCACGGTGCCGGATTGACGCTGGCGATAAATGGAATCATCGCTACTTTCCCCACGCCGCCGACGCCGCCGGAAGTTACTTTGACGGTTGGGACTCGCGCGTTAACGCTGGAAATGGCCGTCGCCTTTAATGTTGAGACGCAGGATGTCGCTTATGACTTAGAACCCGCCGACAGCAATGCTTTGGAGTTTGTTATGCCGTCGGGTTCTCCGGTGGGTCATGAGCGGGCGGAATTTCGAGTGCTGAACACGCCGGTGGAAATTGGATTCTTGCAGGTGGATTATCTGATTTATCAGAATTCGGGGACGGTGCCGATTGAAATTTACAAGAACCGCATAAGTTCCAATCCTTTTCCGGTGAGGATTACATGCCAAGTGAGGGCATCGCCGGCAAATTGCGACGACTTTCCGAGCAGTATGGACTTTGATCCGTCGTCCACCCTAACGATCACCATAGCGTCATTTACGCCGCCGCATCCGTCGGGAGGAGTGATTCGACTGTCCATTGAGACGACCGCCCCCAATGTCAATTTGATAGCCGGATTTAGCGAGACGAACATTGTATTTTCGCAGGGAAATGATCCGAGCGGAATCGCGCCGACTGTGCCAATCGGCCGCCTTCCGTCGTTTGCGGAATTGATTCGGATGCCCAATGCAACGGTGACGGCTTCAGAACCCGGGCAATTGACCGCCCATATTTCGCCGACGATTGCAGCGCGGGGGGAAGTCACCCTTCTAATTGAATCGGACGGCATTGTCGGCTGGGATACAAATCTGTTTGAAGGATGGGTGATTGACGGCATCGGGGCGGCAAATGCAGTAGTGCCGGACAATCCGCTGACGGGGGTTAATATGCGGTCGGCGCGCTATATTCATCAAATGGTTCTGAGCGGCGGCCATACGGTTACCATTCGGGGCGCCACTCCCACGCCGCCGCCGGCGCGGAATCTGCCGCTGCCGATTGACGCGCAAACGCAATTGGTTGCGAGTAATCTGCCGCGGTATGTTTTGAACGGACCAACGGTGATAGCGACTAATCTTGCTCCCGGTGCTGACGGACAAGACAGGTTTGTTTCCCAGCTTAACGAACCACCCAACGGAATCTTTCCCCCTGGACGCTCGGTCACCGAATATTATCTGCGCGGCATTACGCAAAGAGACCGGTGGCAGGTTATCAGCGAGCCGTTTGTAATTTCCAGCGGGATTATCTACACCGCAACGGGTACGGAGACAGCCACTATTCAAATGGCGCATCCGCGCGACGATGTGCATGCGCGGGCAACGGCCATTCCGGAGCGGACGATTCAAGCGACCGCCGGGATGGTCACCCTCACCAATCCCAATCAGCTGGTGTCGGTGGTGCTGGTGCGGGGGTTTTTGTCGACGGCGGTCGCCGCAAACTTTGGCACTTCTAACCCGGAAGCCATTTGGGTAAGAACTGCGGATTCGGATAGCACTGGTTCGCCCGGTTTTCCGTTTAACAATTTGGTGCCGCATGCGCCGCTAAATTTGCTAGAGAGCGACGGTATTCTGAACGATGCCATTGGCACTGACAGATGCATTGATGGCGTCGCCGATCCCCTCAACCCCCTATGCGATCGGGTGCCGGTGCCGGGGCAGGTCGACCGCAATGTGACGGTAACGCGGACGATAGACGGCACTGATGAGCAATACACGCTGTCGGTTTATCCGGCGGAAGTAATTATTACGGTGGCGCGGGCGGCATTTTTGGCACCGCCGGGGGCGAGTTCCAATGCGCCTGTATTAGTGCAGGCGAGGGGCAATCTGGCGGGCGGCGCCACAACCAACATTACCGCTCCGCTGGATATTGCAACCAACAGCGACGGTAATTTTGATTTGAGGCGATTGGCGGAAGCGGCGGTGCCGTATTTGCTGACGACTCGTCCGCACATATACACGCCGGTGGAGTCGTCGTTGCCGGTGACGACATTTCCGTTATTTTCCAGCGTTACGGTGCGGCAGAATGTATGGATTCGTCTGCTGGGCGAGGGGGCGGTTTTTCGTCCGGCGACCGGCAACGGTCTTGAACTTGCGCGGGGCGGAATGATTAATCCAATAATGGGAACTTATTTGGATCCGTCGTCCATTGGCGGCGGGTCATTTGCGGGTGCGGTTGTGCCGGTGCAAACACCGGCGCAGGCAAGGCGCGAATTGCGTCTGGCGCCGCCCGCTTTGCAATTGCCGAAGGGGACGGAAATTCGCCTCGGCGAGCGCGGCGCGCAATTTACCAATGTTCAGGCGGCGGTGTTTTTCAGTTTGACTCCGCTGGAAAGGACGGAATGCGCGATTACGGATCAATCCGCCTTTAATAATGTCAGCAGCTGCAGTATTAATCCGGGCAATTCGTCGTGTACCATCAGCCAGACGCGGGAGGATGCGTTTAATCCAAATCGTCCGCTGCAGGGCGTGGAAAACGAGCATCGGGCGCAGGAGCCGATAACGACAGGGCATCCGTGCGCGTATTTGGATACGCAGGAAAATACGGACAACGACCATGTCTTTGAATTATTCGCCGAAGATTTAGAAATCGGCGCGGGCAGTCTGATAGATCGGGTTGTGCGCAACGACCGCGCGCGGCTGCTGGGCGGACGCTTCCGTCTGTGCCATGACACCGGACTGCCCGCGCCCGAAGATTCCACCTGTCCGCGTCAATGAAAAATGAAAAGAATCGGCGGACATCGTAATTCGCGCGGCTATTCGCTGGTGGAAATCGCTTTGGCTTTGGCGGTTTTGGGCTTGCTGCTGGGCGGCTCGCTGATTCCTTTTTCCGCCCGCGAGCGGGACGAGCGGGAAGAGGAAACGGAAGAGGCGATTCAGCGCGCGATAAACGCCGTCGCCGCCTACGCCGTGCGGCATCAAACCGCCGAAGGATATTCCGTGAACGACGGCGTCAGAGTTCAAGAATTGCCGGGCGGCCGCCCTTATTTGCCGTGTCCGGATACCGATGGCGACGGCGTGGAAAATCGGATAGGCTTAGACCCGCCGCCTTATGTCATTGATATTTCCCCTACCACTTCGGGCCGCGGTTTGGCGGACGAATTCGGCGACCCGGGCGATGGCGGCGCATTTTGCGATAGAAGTTGGGGCGCATTGCCGTGGGCGACTCTCGGACTTCCCGCCGCCGATTTGTGGGGAAATCCTTACAGTTATCGGGTGGATATTGCGTATTCGCATGGACTATTAGGGTTCGGCCCGGAAACGCGCGCGGATAAATTTCATCCGGCGTTGAGATTAACGGTCAGCAGCGGCATTACCGTCCCGCAAGAGCGACGGCGCAGCGGCTCCAACGGCACGGAGGAATTGCCGATAGTCGTCTGCCGAAATTTGGACTGCGACGGCGACGGCGAAATTGTGTCGGGCATTATCGCTGAAACCGCCGTTACCATCACGGATGGAGATGTCAGAAAAATATACGCCCCCGGCGAGACGCTGGACGGCTTGGCGTTTGTAATTGTTTCGCACGGCCCCAACGGCGCCGGCTTCGGGGCTTTGCATATTACTTTGAGTCCGGTGGAGGTACCGGAGTGCAGCCGTTTGGATAATGAATTTTACCGCTTGGAGCAATTAAACGCTCTCGCCTGCGAAAATCCGGGTACAACATTGCGGGGCGACAATTATATTAATTTTGTAGATGCGCCGCGCGGAATCGGGGAGGAAAGCGGAGGAGACGAACGGTTTTACGACGACATTGTGGGCTGGATGTCGGGCGAATCGCTGATTGCGGAAATGGGACGCAGCGGCGTTTTGCCGGTGGATAATTTGTCGCAGTTTGGGCCATGACGATGATGAAAATGCGCGAAAAAAAATCGGCAAGCCGCGGCTACACGATGGTGGAAATAGCAATTGTGCTGGTGGTCATCGGCATTGCTTTCGGCGGAGCGTTGGTGCCGGTCTTCAGCCGTCTGGAAGTGGAGAATCAAGCGTCGGTGAAGGATGCGATGCGTCAAATCAAATTGGCGATGCTGGATTACGCCGGCCGCCAGCGGACGGTCGCCCGCTGGGTGAGAAATGGCGGGGCGGTTTATCGCTTGCCGGCGGGTCGCCCTTATTTGCCGTGTCCGGATGTCAACGGCAACGGCGTGGAGGATCGGACGGATTTCGCCTTTGACAATCTTACCAGCCCCATTGCTTTTAGCACTGTGTACAGCCGCAACCTCGGCGGCTGCGAAGATTACAAAGGCACCGTGCCGTGGCGGACGCTTAATCTGCCGCAGTATTCCGCCGACTGGTGGGGGCGGGAATATACTTATCGGGTGGATCCCGCCTATGCCAACGCTTTAATTGGATTTAATCAAAGCACCATCGCCGACAAGTATGACCTGCGGAGGGAATTGCTAATGTCCGGCTCAAACCCCGAATATCAAGAGCGGTCGGGCAACGAAGAATCGCCGCCGCCCGGCGCAATTTGCGGGGCGAATCCAAATCGGGCGGTGACTCGCGTCGCTTTTCCGTGCGATCCGGGGACGACGAATGTTTTAGTCATCGCCGGGGATTTTGCGACGGCGAATATTACTTTGGCATCCCGTCCGTTTCGCCCCTACGACGAAGACGATATTATCAGCGGCGTGCCGGCGGTAATTGTGTCGCACGGACCGAATGGTCACGGCGGCGTTTTGGGCGAAGGCGCGTCCGAAAATTCGGGTGGGCGCGGTGGGCGCTTTCCATATTCGCAAGTTGAATGCACGCCGTTTCCGGACGGCACGACTGCGGATAGAGAATTTAACGCCGAGCGGCAGAATGCATTCCGCGAAAATGCCCGCGACAATTGCCTGCAAATTCGCCTTTCCAGCGGGTTGGGTTCCGACGGGGTGGAATCTTCATTCTACGCCGGACCGCATTCGGAATCCGGCTGGACGGACGACGACGGATTAGTTTTTGACGATATTGTCGTCTGGATTTCCGCCGACGAATTAGTGGGCGAAATGAGTCGGGTCGGTGTTTTTCCGGCGGAGGATTTTCCGCGAATCGGCTTGGAATAATTAATGATGTCGGCACTGAGCGTTTTTGAATTGTTTAAGGTGGGAATTGGCCCGTCCAGTTCGCACACTGTCGGCCCGATGCGGGCGGCGAATATGTTCGCGCATTCGCTGAAGGACGGCGGATTCTTCGCAAACGCCGCCAATGTCCGCGCGGAATTATACGGCTCGCTGGGAGCGACCGGCAAAGGCCACGGCAGCGACAAAGCCGTGCTGATGGGATTGGAAGGCGAATCGCCCGACCAAATTGACCCCGCCGTCATTCCGATGCGATTGGAAAAAATTCGGACGGAAAAATCGCTAATGCTGCTCGGTGAAAAACCCATCGGCTTTGACGAAAAGCGGGATTTGCTGATGCTCCGCAAAGCCCTGCCGAATCATCCCAACGGAATGATTTTTGCGGCGTCGGATTCTAACGGAGCGATTTTGCGTCGCGCCGCCTATTATTCGGTCGGCGGCGGATTTGTATCGGACGAAGCGGCGTTTGAAGCGGCGAATGATTCGCAGCCCGCCTCCCAAAATGCGGAGCCGTTTTCATTTTCTTCCGCCGCTGAATTGCTTTCGCATTGCGATGCCGAAGGAATGCCGATAAGCGGAATCGTCTTGGCGAATGAAAAATCGCGCTTGGGCGAATCCGAAATTCGCCGACGGCTTTCGGATATTTGGCGGGTGATGCAAGAATGCGTCAAGCGGGGATGCGAAAGCGACGACGAATTTCTGCCGGGCATCCTCAAAGTAAAAAGACGCGCGCGCGGACTTTATGAAAAATTAACGGCGCGGCAAAAAGCGGGCGACCCGCTCGTCGAAATGGATTGGGCGGGGCTTTACGCCATCGCCGTTAATGAAGAAAATGCGGCGGGCGGACGAGTCGTCACTGCACCGACCAACGGAGCGGCGGGAATCGTTCCGGCGGTTTTGCATTATTATGTGAATTTTCGTGCGCAAAAAGGCGAAGACGCTGAATCCGCCGCCGCGAATTTTCTGCTGGCGTCGTCGGCGGTTGGAATGCTGTGCAAGCAAAACGCATCCATTTCGGGGGCGGAAGTGGGCTGTCAGGGCGAAGTCGGGTCGGCGTGTTCAATGGCGGCGGCGGCATTGACGGAAGCCATGGGCGGCACGCCGCATCAGGCGGAAAACGCCGCCGAAATTGCAATGGAGCATCATCTCGGACTCACCTGCGATCCCATCGCCGGACTCGTCCAAATTCCATGCATTGAGCGGAATGCAATGGGAGCGGCAAAAGCCATTACCGCCGCCAGAATGGCCTTGGCCGGCGACGGCGGGCATTTCGTTTCGCTGGACCGCGTAATTAAAACCATGTGGGAAACCGGACAGGATATGAAAATTAAATACAAGGAAACATCGCGCGGCGGACTCGCCGTCCACGCGGTGGAAGTGCCGGTCAACTTTGTGGATTGCTGAAATGACAGCAGTGCCGGCGAAAAAACAGCGGGGATTTACGCTGGTGGAATTGATGATTGTGCTGGCGGTCATCGGCTTGATTCTGGGCGGCTCGCTGCTTACTCTCGGCATTCAAATTCGCGACGGCGGACGGCTGGACGAACAAAATCAATTAGAGCGAATCCGCGAAGCCGTCTTCGCCTACGCCCTGCGGCACAATACCGAATTCCGCTATCTGCAAAGCGTGGCATCCCCCCTACTTAACTACGAAATTCCGGCGGGCCGCCCTTATCTGCCATGTCCGGATATTGACGGCGACGGTCTGGAAGATCGCCTGCCGGTGGATATTTTGCGCGGCACCAGCCCCATTTCGACTTCGGCTACTGACCCCAGTCGGCCGCTTACTTCCCTCGAACTCATTCAACAGGGCGGCTGTATGGAATACGGCGGCGTTTTGCCGTGGGCGACACTCGGCGTGCCGCCCTCCGACCAATGGGGCAATCGCTACACTTATCGGGTGGATTTGGCGTTTGCGAATTCCATTCTTGGATTCGGCCCGGAAACGCGCGCCGACGAATTTGAAACTCGCGTGCCGCTTTGCCCGGCGGATGATGCAAGTTTGATAGCGGCGGTGCCTCGATGCAGCACCGGCGGAACAAGCACCGCCGAAATGTATCAAGCCCGGGCGACGCGCCTTACAATGGATTTTCCGCCAACGCCGGCTCCTTTCCAAGATGTCCCCGCTGCTAATGTTGACCCAAATTGCGGATCGGGAACAATTCAAATACGGTCCAGCAATCCGGGCGTCATTAGCTGGCGGCGAGAGGGGAGCCCTTTCAATCCCCTTGATAGTTCGCCAGTTACTTATACTTGTCCGAATGGTCCGGGTCAGGTGCAAATCCGAGCCCTTATTAATCCTTTCAATGTCAGTGAGGTTCTGTTATGCCGCAGAGGCGGAGGCATTGGTCGGTGCAATGGATTTGGCCTCCCCACCCCTGTTGACTTTGGCCGAAGGATTGACATTGGCCTTGCGTCGAACGATTACGGAGAATTGCAACTCATCGGCATAACGCCGCCGCCTCTTTTCGTTATTTTTTACAGGCAGCCGGCCACTCCGGACTTTCGCGCTGTCGGTGATTTAATTGAACCGCCGATTATTTGCCATCAGGATTGCGGACGAATTAATCTGGATACCGGCCCGCGAGCAATTGCGGCGGGTTCGGTTATTAATAACATCTGCGGCGGAAGGCGGGGCGGCGGTAGTCCGCGCGGTCCCTGCGCCATTGTGCTGCCGCCGCCGAAAGTGAATGTGGAAGGCGATGTTACGGATGGAATTCCCTTTGCGGTAATTTCGCATGGTCAAAATGGATTCGGGGCGATTAATCATATATCGTCCATAGCGGCGGGCGAGCCGAGATGCAATGCTCCGACCGATCCGGGCTCGGATGATTCTTTTCGCCGCTTGGAGCGATATAACGCCATTGCGGCGCGCGTCGCCGACACATTTCGCTTTGACACAGCCAACTGCGGGGCGAATGAATACACTGTTAGTGGCGGCGCTGCCAACGACGACGCGAATAGAAACCGCCAAGATACCGGTGGGGTGTCGTCGAGGGAGCGTGGCCGCATTGGCTATTTGCCGCTGCCGACGGGTTCGGAAGCGATTGATCCCGGCGATGGATTCAAAAGCCAAGGCATCTATGATGATTTAGTAATATGGATGACTCGGGTGGAGTTGTCGGAGCGATTGTATCAAGCGCGCGGATTTGCGGCTCAGCCGCTGCCGGTGTATCGGTGATTTTCCTCGTCGCCGGAAAGTTGCGCTGACATCGGCGGGTGAAAAATCCCGCTGAATGGGCTGGTTGACTCGCCCGCCCAAATCGGCGATAATTTTTTCATGCGCAAAAATAGCGGCGGCATTTTTTTTCTTTTTCGCGGCGAAGCGCGCGGGCTTGCGCTTTTTCTTCTGCGCCCGTTGCGGCGCGGACATCTTTCACATCCCTGATTTTTCTTTCGCGCCGAATTTAATTCGGCGATTGATTACTTGCGGCGATGCCGCAGCAACGGAGACGCAGCCATGGACCGCGTATTGATTTTTGACACCACCCTTCGCGATGGCGAGCAAAGCGCCGGCGCGTCAATGTCGGCCGACGACAAACTGCGCATCGCCCGCCAATTGGAGCGGCTGCGCGCGGATATTATTGAAGCCGGATTTCCGGCGGCAAGCGAAGGCGATTTTAACGCCGTGCGCCGCATCGCTGAATCGGTGACGGAATCGACCGTCTGCGCCCTCGCCCGGGCGAATGACCGCGATATTGACGCCGCCGCCGATGCCATCGCGCCGGCGAAGCGCGGACGGCTGCACACTTTTATCGCCACTTCGCCGATTCACATGGAAAAGAAATTGCGGATGACTCCCGATGCCGTTTTGCAGCGCGCCGGAGAAGCCGTCCGCCGCGCGCGAAATCGCGCCGACGATGTGGAATTTTCGCCCGAAGACGCCGCTCGCTCGGACGAGGATTTTCTCTGCCGCGTGCTGGAATCAACGATTGCGGCGGGCGCGTCGACGGTTAACATTCCGGACACCGTCGGCTACGGCGTGCCGGAGCAATTCGGCGAATTAATTCGCCGCCTGCGCGAGCGCGTGCCGAATTCGGACAAGGCGGTTTTTTCGGCGCACTGCCACAACGATTTGGGGCTTGCCGTCGCTAATTCGCTGGCCGCCGTCGCCGCTGGTGCGCGCCAGATTGAATGCACGATTAACGGAATCGGCGAGCGCGCCGGCAACACTGCGCTGGAAGAAATTGCAATGGCGATTAAAACCCGCCGCGATTTTTTCGGCTGCGACACCGGCATAGACACGCGGCAGATTCTCGCCGCCAGCCGAATGGTCGCGGGCATTACTGGATTCGCCGTGCAGCCCAACAAGGCGGTTGTCGGCGCAAACGCTTTCGCCCACGAATCCGGCATCCATCAGGACGGCGTTTTGAAGCATCAGCAAACCTACGAAATCATGCGCCCCGAAGATGTCGGCTGGCAGTCCAGCCGATTGCCGCTCGGTAAATTATCGGGCAGCGCCGCCTTTCGCGCAAAAATGAGTAAATTGGGAATCGCCTTTGAATCGGACGATGAAATGCACGACGCTTTCCGCCGCTTCAAATCGCTCGCCGACAAAAAGCGCGACATCTACGACGAAGACCTTGTCGCCCTTGCCGGTGGCGACGATTCGGGTGGCGAGCATTTTCGGCTTTTGTCGTTTCATTCGGCTTCGGCGAACGGCGATTCGCCGCCGCATGCGGAAATTGCCATCGCCGTCGGCGGCGAAGAGCGGCGGGCGAAATCGTCCGGCGGCGGTCAGGTGGATGCGGCTTTTCGAGCGGCGGAAGAAATTGCGCGCAGCGGTGCATCGCTGGAATTATATTCGGTGCGCAGCATTACGGGCGGCAGCGATGCACAGGGCGAAGTAACGGTGCGCCTCGCTAAAAACGGCGGGGCGGTTAATGGTCACGGGGCGGACACGGATATTGTAGTGGCGTCGGTGAAGGCCTATTTGAGCGCCTTGAATCGCATGCGCGCGAGCGGCGGTCGCTTGCATCCTCAGCGGCAAGTTTAAAAAAACGAAAGCGCGAATCAAGTGCGGATCGACTCTCGCCGAGTCGCCCCGCACAATTCTTCGGCGAGTCAAAAGCCGAAGGTGATGAATATCCGTCCGCCGACTTCCTCCGAATCCCGTATGAAGGCCATGGGAGGATGCCCTATGCTTTGCTCGTATTCCCCGCGTTCAAATTGATGCTGGCAACGGCAATCACGGTAACCGCCGCGCCGGTCAATTGCAGCCACGACAAAGTCTCATGCAGAAACAAAAACGCGGCGGCAAGACCAAACACCGGGGTCAGATTTAAAAAACTGCCGGCATAGTTCGCGGTTATGGTGCGCAGCGCGGCGATGTAAAGTGAAAACGCAAAAGCATATTGCACCAACCCCGATGCCGCCGCCCACAACCAGACATCCGGAGGAATAGTTGCGATGGCTTGGGTTTGCGGATACATCGCGCGTTCAAAAGGCAGCAGCAGCCCGGCAAAAATCAACGCAATGGTTTGCTGCCAAGCGACGATGTAGAGCGGATGCATGCTGGTCGCAAAGCGGCCGGACAACACAACATATACCGCCGCCGCCGCCGTTCCCGCAAAGACCAGCGCATCCCCAAACAAACTGCCGCCATCATTGCCGCCGTCGGTGAACACGCCGAGCGTGACCAGCAGCCCGCCGACCGCAACCACCGACAATGCCACAAAGCGCAACGTCGTCTTGACGCGAAATAAAACCGCCGAGACGATGATAATCATGATCGCCTCGGTCGCCTGAATCAAAGTCGCGTTGCTCGCGCGCGTTACCGCCAAACCAATCAGCCCGAGAAAATATGCCAGCCACGGCTCCAGCAACCCGAGCGACGCGACTTTTACGAACAGCATCCGTGAAACCGTCGGCGCCGGAATCCGCCGCAAAAAAATCAAACCCCAAAGAAACACCACGCTCGCGGCGAGCTGCAACGCCAGCAGAAAAATCGGCGAGAACGAATCCAGAACATCTTTCGACATCACCGTGCCAATGCCCCAACAAAACGCCGCCAGCGTCGCCAGCATCGCGCCCGAAGAAGAAATTATGCCAAGCGGTGTTTTCATGACAATCGATTTGCCCGTTTCTTTAGTAGTCAATCAAGGAAGAATTCTGCGCACGCCGGGGAGGGAAAAAGGTTATGTCAAGTATTAAAATGCGCGAGCCGGGAATGCATCCCCGACAAACTCCGATTGCCCGATTACGGCAATTTTTCAGCGCGATGCCGTTGCGTGAAGCGCTTTCAAAATATTCAGCGCCTGTTCAAATTGATAATCGTTCTGGGGAAGAAAAGGCGATGCCGCCGCGTCTTCATTTTCTTCGCGGATGAGTTCGGGAATGTCCTCGTTGTTTTCCGGATCCAAATGTCCGGCCAATTCGGATTCGCGCTGGACGAATTCTGTTCGCTTTTCCACGCTGGCGGATTCAACGACGACATCCGGCGCAATGCCGCGCGCTTGAATGGAGCGTCCCGACGGGGTGAAATAGCGCGCCGAAGTGAGTTTTATCGCCGTGCGATTGGAAGTCGCCCGCAGATGAAAAATCCCCTGCACCGACGCCTTGCCGTAAGTGCGCGTGCCGACAATTACCGCGCGGCCATGGTCCTGCAAAGCCCCGGCGACAATTTCGGCGGCGGATGCCGAGCCGCCATTTACCAGCACGACCATCGGAGCGGTTTTGATTTCCGCGCCGTATTTTAATTCGTTTGCGGGATATGTCCCCAAGCCGGATTTGTGCTTGTTTAATCGTCCGCTGCGGCCGCGGTCGGAAACGACTTCCATGCTGCCCGGCAAAAATACCGACGCCGCCCCGATGCTGGAGCGCAGGTCGCCGCCGGGATTGTTGCGCAAATCCAGAATGATTCCTTTCAGCGAGCCGCCGTTTTCGTCAAACAGCCGATTGACCGCTTTCACCAAATCTTCCACCGTGCGATTGGGCTGGAATTGCGAAATGCGAATGTAGCCGTAATCCACTTCGGCGAATGCCGAGCGCACGCTTGGGGTTTTAATTTCTTCGCGGATTAATTCAAAAGTGAGCGGGCCGGATTCGCCGGCGCGCAGAATTTCCAGCGTGACCGCCGTTCCCGGCTCGCCGCGCATGATATTGACGGCGTCGCTGAGCGACATGCCGCGCGTCGCCGTGCCGTTTAATTTAGTAATGAAGTCGTCCATTAAAATGCCGGCGCGATGGGCGGGAGTGTCGTCAATCGGCGAAACGACATGCACAAAGCCGGATTTGAGTCCGACAAAGATTCCGATTCCGCTGAAGACGCCGGAAAGCCCGCGCTGAAATTCGCGGAAGTCGTCCTCATTAAAATATTCGGAATGCGGGTCAAGCCCTTGCAGCATTCCGCGAATCGCCGAATCAAATAATTCGCGGTCGGACACTTCGTCCACATAGCCGGATTTAATGGCGGCGTAGACCTCGCTGAATTCGCGCAATTCTTCCAGCGGCAATTCTTCCTGCGCGGCTTGCGCGCCGACGGGCGACATCGCCGCCCAGTAGCCGGCGGCGAGCATCGCGGCGGCAAAAACAAAAAGGGCGGTGGCGCGTCGAATCATTCTAAATCTCCAGTTTGGGCGGCAAAATACTCGGCTAATTGAGACGAGCGCGCCGCATATTCTTCTGCCGGAATCAGCAAAATTTGCTGCATCATCACGGCGTGATTTCGCCAGCCGCCGATGCCGCGCGATTCGCCGTCCGCTCCCCGCTTGTAGGCGAGAAGGGATTCGCGCAGATAATCGGCGTGCTGTCCGGCAAGTTTGGGATAGTTGGCAATCGGACGATTCCCCGCCGCCCCATGGCAGGTCGCGCAAATCGGCAGCAGGGCATCGACGGATTCGGGCGATTCGCCGTCGCTGCCGGAATCTTCCGCCGCAATTTCGCCGCCGTAATAGGCCGCTAAATCGGCGATGTCCTCGTCGGAAAGCGAAGCGGCAATCGCTTCCATAGACGGATGCGCGCGCGAGCCGTCGCGATACGCCTTCAACGCCGCTTCCAAATAAAGCGGACTCTGTCCGCGAATTTTCGGCACGGTATATACGACCGGAAAAGTCGTTTTGTAGCGCGAAATTTCATGGCAGCCAATGCACTGATTGGATTTGACCTGCCCGATAGCGGCATCGCCCTCAGCGAGGGCGGGCGGCGAAAATGCAATCGCAAAAACGGCGAGCAGAATTGCGGATAAATAGCGCGGACGAAAAATCATGTCGCCCCGACCGATTTCATTGACGAAGCGGCGGCGATGTCGTCTTCAAACCATCTTGCCGTAATGGTTTTAGTTTCGGTGTAAAAGCGAATCGCCTGCTTGCCGTATGCATGAAGATCGCCGTAAAACGACCCCTTCCAGCCGGTAAAGGAAAAAAACGGCAGCGGCACCGGAATCGGCAGATTAATGCCGACTTGTCCGGCTTCAATTTCGCTTTGAAATTTGCGCGCCGCCGCTCCGCTGGAAGTGAAAATAGAAGTGCCGTTGCCGTAGGGATTCGCGTTTGTCAGGGCAATCGCCTCTTCCAGCGACTCCACCTCCAAAGCAACCAGCACCGGGCCGAAAATTTCTTCGCGGTAGATTTTCATTTGCGGAGTCACTTTGGCGAAGAGCGTCGGTCCCACCCAATTGCCGCTGGGCAGATTTTTCACGCGGCACTGCGAGCCGTCCAGCAGGCATTGCGCGCCTTCTTTTTTGCCTTCGGCGATAAACCCCAAAACTCTTTCGCGGGCGGCGGCGGAAACCAGCGGGCCGTAGGCGGCGTCGGCGTCCGACCAAATTCCGGGGCGGGCTTTGGCCATTTCTTGCGCCAAATCGGGCAGCCATTTTTTGGATTTGCCGACAAAAACCGCCGCCGAAATCGCCATGCATCGCTGTCCGGCGCCGCCGCACGATGCGCCCGTAAGAGCGGCGAGCGTTTGATTTTTATTCGCATCCGGCATTATGATCATGTGATTTTTCGCCCCGGCGAGCGCCTGCACGCGCTTTAAATTATCGCAGCCGACGCGGTAAATCTGCCGCGCCACCGTCGCCGAGCCGACAAAAGAAATTGCCTTAATATCGGGATGCGTCAGCAGACGCTCCGCCTGCTCCCGTCCGCCGTGGACGACTTGCAGAATTCCATCGGGCGCGCCGGCTTTCTTAAACAATTCGGCGAGTTTCATCGGCGCGAGCGGCACCTGCTCCGACGGCTTCAGCACAAAGGCATTTCCGCAGGCGATGGCGAGCGGAAACATCCACAGCGGAATCATCGCCGGAAAATTAAACGGCGTGATGCCCGCGCAAACGCCGAGCGGCTGCAGATAACTGTAAGTATCCACGCGGCGTGCGACATTTTCGGCGGTTTCGCCCATCATTTGCGTGGCGACGCCGCAAGCGAATTCGGCGACTTCAATTCCGCGCCACACTTCGCCGCGCGCGTCGTCCAGATGCTTGCCGTTATCCTGCGCGAGAACGCGGGCGATTTCGTCCTGCTTTTCTTTAAGAAGATGCTGAAAGCGCAGCATCAAGCGCGCTCTTTCCGGCAGCGGGATATTGCGCCATTCGCTGAAAGCCCGCTTTGCCCCGGCGATGGCGCGATCAATTTCGGCGGCGGTGGCGAAAGGGACTTCGCCCAGAATTTTCTGCGTAGCCGGATCAATCACCGGCAGATGCTGCTTGGCGCGGCTTTGAACGGCTTTGCCGTCGATGAACAGCGGGATTCGCGGCGCAGCTCGTCCCCGCGAGGCGGACGATTTTTCGGCGGCGGCCGACGACGCAGGCGCGGTGGAATTTTGCTTCAAACTTGCCATTGATTGAATTCTCCGTTGATAGAATTTTCCGACAGCTATTCTACTCCAAATTCGCGCATCGGAGTCGGTATTATTTATTCCGCTCTGCGGCTTTGGGCTGATGGATTGAATCCAGCCACATTTTAAGGTCGGCGATTTCGCGCGAAGAAATGGCATGCGGCAAATCCGAATATGCATGAAATTTCGCCCGGCTAAATCCCATCGCCGATAAATTCTCGTAAGCGCGGCGGCCTAAAGTCGGCGGCACAATCGGATCTAATTCGCCGTGCGCGATAAAAATCGGCGTCGTTTTTGCGCATGGGGGCGATTCGTCCGCAAGTGTTTCCGGCAGCAAAAGATAAGAAGAAAGCGCCGCAATTCCGCCGAGCGATTCAGTTTGCCGAAGTCCGCAAAAAAGCGATATCGCGCCGCCCTGCGAAAAGCCGATAAGGACGATTTGCCCCGCCGCCAATCCGCGTCTTTTTTCGCGCGCAATCAGTGCATTAATTCGCCGCTGCGAATCGCGCGCGCCTATTTCGTCCTGCGCGCAATCCAGCCGAATGTCGACGATGTCGTGCCACGCCCGCATCATCATTCCGCCGTTGATGGCGACCGGCCGCGCGGGCGCATGCGGAAAAATAAAGCGCCTTCCCGCCGCCGCTAATTCATCGGCGAGCGACGCTAAGTCCCTGCCGTCGGCGCCGAGGCCGTGCAGGATAATCGCGCAGGTTGTTACCTTTTCGCGCGGATTGATTTCAATCGCATCTAAATTCTTCATTTGCCAAAAATGAATTCACAAAGGTTAAGCGCGGCCGTCATATTGTTCGCCGACGGCGGCAAAAAGCATTTTCCAATTAAAGGAATCCGCAGGATCATCTTTGCGTCCGGGCGCGATGTCGCAATGGCCGGCGATTCCTTTTATCGGATACTGCATTATTAAGCCGCGGATAAGAGCGGTAAGTTTTTGATACTGCATAGCCGTCGGCGATTTCGCTTCCGCCCCTTCAATTTCCACGCCGACGGAAAAGTCGTTGCAGCGTCCGCGTCCGCGCCATTGCGATTCGCCGGCATGCCACGCCCGCAAATTACAAGATACAAACTGAATTACCCCCCCCCCCCGGCGAATGAAAAAATGCGAAGATACCCGCAAGCCGCGCAACTTTGCATAATACGGATGCGATTCGCAATCCAGCGAATTCAAAAACAGCCGCTCCACCGCATCGCCGATGAATTCGCCGGGCGGCAAAGAAATGCCATGCAGCACAATTAATTCAACGGCGGAATCATCCGGCCGCGAATCGCAATTGGGCGACTTAATAAATTGCGCCGAAGATGCAAAGCCGTCGCCGTCAACGGCGATGATTTCATTTTTCGCATGAGGGGGGGGGGGGGGGGTCATCGCTCGGCAAAAACAACGCCGACGAAAATAATCGCGCCCATCCAATGATTAATGCGAAAAGCGGCGAGGCATTTTGCGGGGTCGCGCCCGCGAATGCGGCGGTGGCAGTCAATCGCCAAGGCGGCGGCGAAGAGCAAAGACAATTGATAAAGAATGCCAAGGTTAAGTGCGATTCCCAGCATCGCCATCCATATCAGCATCGCGCATAAAAAAGACGCCACTGCAAGAACATCGCGCCTGCCGAATAATATCGCCGAACTATTAACGCCGATTTTTAAGTCGTCGCTGCGGTCGCTCATTGCATAGACGGTGTCGTAGGCGATTGTCCATAATGCATTTCCCAAGACCAAAGCCCATGCTTCCGTTGGAATTTCATTTTGGGCGGCGGCGTAGGCCATTGGAATTCCAAAGCCGAATGCGATTCCCAAATACGCCTGCGGCATCGCAATGATTCGCTTGGCGAATGGATAAGTGACGGCGAGGAATAATGCGGCGAAAGCCCATAATCGCGCGGCGGCATTCAATTGCAGCCAAAGCAAAAAAGCGATGGCAAGAAAAAATACGGCGACGCCGATTGCTTCTGCGGCATTAATTTCCCCCGACGCCAAAGGACGCAGACGGGTGCGGGCGACGCGCGAATCAAAGCGGCGGTCGGCGATGTCGTTTATCGCGCAGCCGAAGGCGCGCATGCTAAAAACACCGGCGATAAAAATAAAAACAAGGGGGGGGGGGGGGGCTCCTTGGGAGGCGAGCCACAATCCCCACAAGGTCGGCCACAATAAAAAAAGCGCGCCCGCCGGACTGTTGAATCTGGCCAGCCGCAGATAAGCGGATAAGCGGTTCGCAATGAACGGCGTCATCGCGCGCGAAATCCGGCGGCGGACAGTGCGGCAAAGGCGCCTTTGAATTCCGCCGCATTCGCGAGCGCGCGGCGAAAAATCCGCGCATGCGGCTCGCCGTGATAAAGCCCCCACAGCGGCGACAGAATCCGCCGCCAATTGGCCGCCGATTCTTCGGCGATTCGCCGCGCGCAATACTCCAGCATTTTTGCGATTGCATCAGTTCGGGGGGGGGGGGGATCGCCGTAAATCCCGCCGGCAATTTGCGCGAATGCATAAGGGCGATATGCCGCCGCCCGGCCGAGCATTGCGCCGTCGACTTTTTCCAAATGCAATCGCGCCGAATAGGCGTCGTCAATTCCCCCATTAATGATAATGGCGAGTTTGGGAAAATCGCGCTTCAATTGATAAACGCGCGCGTAATCCAGCGGCGGCTTGCTGCGATTTTCGCGCGGATTTAATCCGCCGAGCCAAGCCCTTCGGGCATGCACAATCAAAGCGTCGCCGCCGGATTCCCAAACCGCTTTGGCGAAATTATTAAGGCAGGATTCAGAATCCATTTCGTCGATGGCGATTCGGCATTTGACGGTGACGGGCAGCCGCGTCGCCGACTGCATCGCCGCTACGCATTCGCCGACTAATTGCGGACGCGCCATCAAGCATGCGCCGAATTCGCCCCGGCGGACGCGCGGACTCGGACAGCCGGCGTTGAGATTAATTTCGTCGTATCCCCATTCTTCGCCGATTTTGGCGGCGTTGGCGAGTTTGGCGGGGTCGGCGCCTGCCAACTGCAAAGCTAGCGGTTTTTCCGCCGAATCAAAGGCAAGCAGGCGATTTTTTTCGCCGCGCAAAACCGCGTCGGCGGTAAGCATTTCGGTGTAGAGCAAACTTGCGCGGCTAAGCGTCCGCCAGAAATAGCGGGCGTGACGATGCGAAAAGCGCATCATCGGCGCCGCGCACAGGCGGCGGCTTTTCGCAAGAGAATTCGCCATAATGTGCCGACGAATTCTACGCCGTTTGATTCGGCTTTGCGCTTTTTTCCGCAGATTGATTCTGCAGCCGTCGACCCGCGCAGGGGAAAATTACATTAAAATCCCAAAATGAAATTTGCCCGCGAAGGAATTTGGCATCTCGCCGCTGCGCTCGCACTGGCGATTCTGCTGACGATAACAGCGGGCTGGTGGTCTTTGCCGATGTGGGCGGCGGTGATTTTCGTCGTCCAATTTTTCCGCGACCCGGTTCGCCGCCCGCCCGCCGACGATGATTCCATCGCCGTCGCCCCCGCCGACGGACGGGTGGTTTTTGTCGGCGAATCGCCCGACCCGTGCGCGAATTCGCCGTCGCTGAAAATTTCCATTTTTATGAGTCCGTTTAATGTCCATGTAAATCGCGCCCCGATTAGCGGGCGGGTGACGGCGGACGATTATCATCCCGGCAAATTTTTCAACGCCGCTTTGGACAAATCGTCGGCGGAAAACGAGCGGCGGGCGATTCGGATTGACGGCGTCAACGGCGGCGTCACTTGCGTGCAGGTGGCGGGATTTATCGCGCGGCGAATTTTGTGCTATGTTAAAAAAGATGATGCGGTGCAGCTGGGGAATCCTTACGGATTCATTCGCTTCGGCTCGCGGGTGGATGTTTATCTGCCGACGGCGGCGGCGGCGGCGGTGGCGGTCGGCGAAAAAGTTTGCGGCGGCGAAACCATCATCGCCCGCTTTGGCGGCAATTAAAAAATGACGGAGCGAAATAATTCCGAAAATGATTCCGCCGGAATGAAATCCAAGCGGCGAATCTGGCCGCGCCGGGGGATTTATCTGCTGCCGCATTTATTCACGACCGCCGCTTTATTCAGCGGATTTTACGCGGTGATTCAAACCGTCAACGGCGATTATCCGCGCGCGGCGGCGGCGATTTATTTTGCGATGCTGTTTGACGCCTGCGATGGACGGGTCGCCCGCTACACCAACACGCAGAGCGTTTTCGGGGCGGAATACGATTCGCTGTCGGATGTCATTGCTTTCGGCGTGGCGCCGGCGCTGTTGATTTATCAGTGGTCGCTGGTCGGATTGGGAAAACTCGGCTGGGCGGCGGCGTTTGTTTATTGCGCCGCCGTCGCCGTGCGATTGGCGCGATTTAATGTGGAATTAGCCGGCGCCGACAAGCGGTTTTTTTCCGGTCTGCCGAGTCCGTGCGGAGCGGCGGTCGTCGCCGCTTTCGTCTGGACGGCGGCGGAATCCGACATTAACGCCGTTTCCGGCGGCTGGGCGGCGGCGGCATGGCTGCTGACCATGGTGGTCGGCATTACGATGGTCAGCGGCGTCAAGTATCACAGTTTTAAGGATGTGGATTTGAAGAGCCGCATTCCGTTTCGGCGAGTCGCTTTGGTGCTGCTGGCGGTGGCGGTGATTGGAGCGGCGTCGGATAATTTGCCTGTGATTTTTCTGGCGATGTCGCTGTTGTATTTCGGCTCCGGCTATGCGCTTTTTTTGCGCGGGATGATGCGTCGTTTGCGGTTGCGTTTCCGCCGAAGCGATTCAAAATCCCAAGATTAAAAAATCAAAATGCGGGGTGCGGGTGCTCCGCCCCGACTGTTCCCCAAAAAGCAGAATCTTCGTCCTGATGGTCTGCGTTGGTCTAATGATGAAAAATGTGACAAAAATACAAACATCATCCGAAAAAAAAGGACTTTTTTTTCTTGGCATCGTGTATAATATTCACCGAAAACGAAAACCGCAATGACAGCCCTCGCCGCCAAACAGCAGCCGATGATTCCCGCCGCCATCGGCGGAATTGCCGAATATCTTCGGACGGTGCGCCGCGTGCCGATGCTGTCCGCAGAGGAAGAGCGGCGACTCGCCTTGGCCTACCGCCGCGATAACGACCTTGCCGCCGCCCGTCAATTGATTATGCCGCATTTGCGGCTGGTTGCCGCCGTCGCCCGCGGCTACGACGGATACGGGCTTCCGCAGGCGGATTTGATTCAGGAGGGCAACATCGGGCTGATGAAGGCGGTTAAGCGGTTTGATCCGGAGCGGGGCGCGCGCTTGGCGACTTTCGCCGTCTATTGGATTAAGGCGGAGATTCACGAATTCGTCATTCGCAATTGGCGCATCGTTAAAATTGCGACGACCAAAGCGCAGCGCAAATTATTCTTTAATTTGCGGCGAATGATGGGCTCGTCGCAGCCGTCGGACGATTCGACCTCATACAGCGGCGATTATTTGGACAAGCGGGAGGCATCGCGAATCGCCCGCGAATTGGGCGTTAAGACCGCCGAAGTTTTTGAAATGCATCGGCGGATGAAAGGCGAAATTCCGTTTGATGCCGCCGTCGGCGAATCGGAAGAAAACGCCCCGCTGAATCCGCTGCAGTATTTGCAGTCGGAAGAAGGACGCGACGCCGAGCAGATTTTAATGGAATCGCACGAAAAAACCGCCGCCCGCGAAGCCCTCGCCGAAGCGATGGATTCTCTGGACGAGCGCAGCCGCAAAATCATTCGCGCGCGATGGCTGGGCGAATCCGGCGGCAAAACGCTGCACAATCTCGCCGACGAATTAGGCGTTTCCGCCGAGCGTGTGCGGCAGATTGAAAAGCGGGCGATGGAAAAAATTCGCGGATTGGTCGCCCATCGTCTCGCCGCTTAATTTTGCCGACTTCATCCGGCAAAACGCTCGCGCTTTTGCGGCACGGCGAAAGCGAATGGAATCGGCAAAATCTTTTTACCGGCTGGGTTGATGTCGGTCTGTCGCCGCAGGGCGAAAAAGAAGCGCAGCAAGCCGGACGAATTCTGAAATCGCGCGGATTCGCTTTTGATTTCGCTTTCACTTCCCGCTTGAAAAGGGCGATTCGGACTCTGGAATTGGCGATGGCGGAAATGAATCTGTCGCCGCCGACCGAAGCCGATTGGCGTCTCAACGAGCGTCACTACGGCATCCTGCAAGGCAAAAATAAGCAGGAAATCGCGCGTGAATTCGGCGATGAGCAAGTGCGAATTTGGCGGCGCAGTTTTGATATCGCCCCGCCGCCGCTGGAAAATTCCACGCCCGCCGCCGAATCGCTCAAAGACACGCTGAAGCGGGTGGCGGAATGCTGGGACGAGCGAATCGCCCCCCAATTGCGAATGGGCGGACAAGTGATAATTTCCGCGCATGGCAATTCGTTGCGGGCGTTGGTCAAGCGGCTGGACGGCATTTCGGACGACGACATTCCGCATTTTGAAATCCCCACCGGCATTCCGCTGGTTTATGAATTGGACGATTCGCTGTCGCCTCTTTCCCGCCAATTTTTTCGGGATTGAATCTGGCGTCGTCTTGTCGTCTGAAGTAAATTCGCGCAAGTCAATTGATTTTAAGGCGAAACTTTCAAGGCGGAGATTCATTTTCGTTTTATTCCGCCGATGTTTTTTCGGGATATTCGCACAGGTCGGCGATGCGGCAAATAGCGCACTTCGGCTTGCGCGACTGGCAAATGTAGCGTCCGTGCAGAATCAGCCAATGATGGGCGTCGCGGGCGAATTCGGCGGGGACGACTTTCACTAAATGCGATTCCACTTCGCGCGGATTTTTTCCCGGCGCGATGCCGGTGCGATTCGCCAAGCGAAAAATATGCGTATCCACCGCAATGGTCGGCTCGCCGAAGGCGGTGTTGAGAATGACATTCGCCGTTTTGCGGCCGACGCCGGGCAGCGATTCCAGCGATTCGCGGTCGCGCGGAATTTCGCCGCCGTGCTTTTCCAAAAGAATCTTCGCCGCCGCGACGATATTTTTCGCCTTCGTCCGAAAAAGCCCAATCGTACGGACGCTTTCCCTTAATTTTTCCTCGCCGAATCGCAGCATATCGGCGGGCGTTTTGACGCGGGCGAAAAGCGGCAGCGTCGCCGCATTGACGCTTTTATCGGTCGCCTGCGCGGACAAAGTAACCGCCACCAGCAATTGGTAGGAATTGCGGTAGCGCAATTCCGTTGTCGGTTTGGGATTGGCGGCGCGCAGCCGCTCAAAGATTTTTCGGCGGTCGGCGGAATTCATTTAATATTCGTAGGGTCGCTGCTTGGCGTCCTCTTCCGGTTTTTGCAGAATTCTTTCGTCGGCGGGAAGTTCCAATTGAGCGCGCAGATAGCGGGCGCGGTCGGCGATGGTTGGCGGCTTGTCCGGCTGATTGCGAAAAAATCGCGTGAGCCATCCCGGTCCGTCGGCGAGTGCGGAATCCATTTGCAGGGCGCGCTCGTAGTCGGCGAGGGCTTCTTCGTGCCGTCCCATTCTATCCAATGCGTTTCCGCGATTGGCGAAGGCGACGGCGGATTCGGGATTTAATTGAATGGCGCGATTGAAATCCGCCAGCGATTCTTCCAGACGCCCCAGCATTAAAAGCGATTCGGCGCGGCCGAGTCGGGCGGAGGCGAAGTCGGGATTTGCCGACAAGGCGCGCTCGTAGGCGGCGAGGGCGAGTGCGTATTCTTCGTCCTTAAAATCGCGGGCGGCGCGGCGGTATTCGGCTTCGGCCGGATTCGCTTTCAGCAGGGCAAAGCCGTCGTAGAAAGCCCAAGCCGCGTAGCCGAATCCCAGCGCGACGGCGGCAAACAGCAAAAAGCGATAGGATGGATTTCCGCTCATTGCGGCTTGTGCAGCCCCAAATTAAACAGCAGGGAAAAAATCGGCGTGACTAAAATAGCGATGAAATGCGCGCGACGCGACTGCCCCCGAATTTCTTCGGCGGACAATTCCCGCTTGAGTTTGCGCTGCAGACGCCGCACAGAAAGTGTCCAAATCATTCGCTGCACCGGCACATATAAAAGAGCGGCCAGCAGCAGCGTTGAGCCGTAAAAATAAGCCGTTTCGCTCATGCCGACCCGCCGCCGTTTTCGCTCCGGTCGGCGGATGGAGAAAGGAGAATGACAAAACCCTCAGTCCGCCGGCCTTTGCGAAAAATGCTTTTTTACGCGGTTTGCTCGCGCAATTCCTCCACTTTTTCTTCGGCGGCTTTGCTTTCGCTGTCGTCCGCCAAAGCGTTGATGGTGTGGCGCGGAACAGTGGAAAATTCCATCTTGTAGGCGAGGAACCACATCATTCCGACGCCGAGAATCCACCACAGAATCTGCCAAGTCCAAATGGACGGCATTCCGAAAAGCCAAGTGGCGTTGTCGCCAGGATCGCCGAAAATCGTATTGCCGATAACCGCCCCCGGCCCGATGCCGAAGAAAAACCACACCAGCACCATAATCCACGCCGCCGGCACAAGCGATTTTTTCTCCGCCGGCAACGACGCATGCTCGCGCAGAAAATTATGAAATTTCATCCGATGCGCCGTGTCTTCCTTATTCTGCGTGAGATTGGAGATAATCATCGCCACCGGCAAATTGAAGAGCATTCCCCAGAAAGCGGAATGCATCGTCAGCGGCCAGCGTCCCCATGGCGGATTGTCGGTGAATATTCCGAAAACCGCCCCGCCGATGGTTTCGGTCATGCAGACGGCGATAATTCCCAAAACGAGTCCGATAACCGCTCCCTGCCGTGTAATCCGCGGCAAATAGCAGATGGCGAGAAGCGAAGTCCACATTTGAAAGCCGAAAGCGACAGCGAGTCCGCCGAGCAAAACCAGCGCATCCGCCGACGCCACCGCTACGACCAAAGCCGCCCCGACAATCACCAGCACGCCGATTCGCGCAAACATTTTCTGCTTGCTGTCCGACATATCGCGATTGACAAAATGCAGAAGAATGTCGCGCGTGAGCATCGTCCCGGCGGTGGACATATACGCCGCCCCGGTGGATTGCATCGCCGCCAGCGCGCAGACCGCCAGCAATCCGACCAGCCACGGAGCAGTTTCGCCGACCGACTGAATCAGCAGCGGCACTAAATTCCCCTGCTTGCCGGTGGCTTCCATAATGTCCTTGCCGCCGAGGAATCCGGACAGCGTGTCGTTGGTTAAATCCGGATACGCCGTTGCAAAGCCGGCGTCCGCTCCCAGAAAATGCCCGCCGACTCCATGAAACGCCGTAAAGAAAAATAGAATCAATCCGATTCCAAACGACGACGCCCAAACTTGCTGAGGCGCAAATGGACGCGGGTCGCGGTTGGCAAACGCCCACATTGAAAAAGCGGGCGACGAATGAATTCCCATCAGGGCGAACATATAAGTGAGAATCATCACGCCCGTCCATGCGCCGCCGACCGCCGTCGGCCCGGATTTGACGAATTGAATTACGCCCGGAATCGCTATGTAATGGCTGTGCCCGTCCGGGGTGATTTTGGTGTCGCTTTGCGCGAGGGCGAAAATCGCCTCGTTCATTTTATCAAAGCCGCCGATGTCGTTGAGGGCGATAGTTCCCAGCATGATGATTCCAAGCGCCAGCAGAATCGCCTGCAGCGTATCCACATAGGCGACAGCCCTCAGTCCGCCGGTCGCCACATAGATAATCACAATCGCCGAAAGCAGCAGCATTCCGACTTCAATGGAAAGCGCGCCGTCGGTCAAATTATGAAAAAGAAATCCCGACGCGCGCAGCTGCAGTCCGAGATACGGCACCGAAAAGCATAAGGCGACCAGCACCACCAGAAGGCGAATTGCATCGGAGCGAAAGTAATGCCCCAGCATTTCGCCCGGCGTGATGAATCCGTAATGCTTGCCGAGCATCCACTGCCTTTTCAGGAACAGCATTCCGGTGAACGGAATCGTAATGGCGTAGAACGACGCGTAGGCGTATTGAAAGCCGTCGCGGTAGATGAGTCCGGGATGACCGATGAAAGTCCACCCCGAAAACGAAGTGGCGGTCGCCGCCAGCACGAACACCCACATCGGCAATTGCCGACCGGCGATCATGTATTGCGCCGCAGTTTTGGACATCTGCATGCCCTTGACGCCCCAGAAGATGCAGTAGGCCCAGTAAAGGATGACAAACACCCAGAGCCAGATAACGGCAGTGCTCATTGTAATTCCTCCATTTGGTTTTGGTTCAAATCGGTTTTTTGCCGCGCGCGGAAAATTGCGCGGCAAATTGCTTATAGCACAAATTCGCCGCCGCGCAAAATTTCTTCACTTTTTTGGCATTTATTTTGCGAACGGCCGCAGCGACAAATCCGGCGGAATCGGGCAGCGGCTTCATACTCGCCCGGAATTATTCTGCAACTTGCGAATGCCGTCAAGCGGATTCTTTCGCGTAGCCGATGGCGGTCAGCGATTTTTTAATTTCATCCAGAATCGCCGGGTCGTCAATGGTTGCCGGTGCTGAGAATGATTCGCCGTCGGCGATTTTTTTCATCGTCCCGCGCAAAATTTTTCCCGATCGCGTTTTCGGCAAACGCGCCACGATGCACACATTCCGAAACGCCGCCACCGGTCCAATTTTTTCCCGCACCGTTGCAATTAATTCCGAGCGCAATTGTTCTTCGCTGATAGTCGCCCCGCGTTTTAAGGCGACGAATCCCAGCGGCAATTCGCCTTTAATCGAATCGGCGGCGCCAATCACCGCGCATTCCGCCACCGCCGGATGCGACGCCAACGCCTCTTCAATCGCCCCCGTCGACAAGCGGTGACCGGCGACATTAATAATATCGTCAATCCGCGACATCACCGAAACATAGCCGTCCGAATCGCGAAATCCGGCGTCGCCGGTTAAATAGAATCCTTCGTATCGCGACATATAGGATTCGCGGTAGCGCGCTTCGTTTTGCCACAGAGTCGGAAAAGTCCCCGGCGGCAGCGGCAATTTGACGACGATATTGCCGATATCGCCGTCGTCGGCTTCCTTGCCGGATTCATCCAAAATTCGCACATCGGAGCCCGGCGCCGCCGGTCCGGCCGAACCGGGCTTTATCGGCAATTTTTCAATGCCGATGCAATTCGCGCAGATTGACCATCCGGTTTCCGTCTGCCACCAATGATCAATAATCGGAACCTGCAATTTTTCCGCCGCCCAATTGAGCGTATCCGGATCGCATCTTTCACCGGCGAGAAAAAGCGCGCGAAAATGCGACATATCGTAATTGCTGATTAATTCCCCTTCCGGATCCGCCTGCCGAATCGCCCGAAAAGCCGTCGGCGCGGTAAACATTGAAACCGCCCGATGCTCCGAAATCACCCGCCAAAACGCTCCGGCGTCCGGCGTGCCGACCGGTTTTCCTTCGTAGATTATTGTCGTGCATCCCGCCAGCAAGGGCGCGTAAACAATATAGGAATGACCGACAATCCAGCCCACATCCGATGCCGACCACCATACTTCGCCGGGGCGAATTCCGTAGATATTCGGCATTGACCAATTAAGCGCGACGGCGTGGCCGCCGTTATCGCGGACAATTCCTTTCGGCATTCCGGTCGTGCCGGAAGTGTAGAGAATATAAAGCGGGTCGGTGGCGGCGAGGGATTCGCAGCCGACGGGATTCGCGGCGGCGGCTTCTTCTTCCCAGTTAAAATCCCGGCCCGTCCGCATTTCAAATTTATCCGATTGCGGACGCGGCAGAATGATGCAGGCGTCCGGCTTGTGCGACGATAATTCAATCGCGCGGTCCAGCAGCGGCTTGTATTCCACCACCCGATTCGGCTCAATGCCGCACGAAGCCGACAGAATTAATTTGGGCTTGGAATCGTCAATCCGAGTCGCTAATTCGGCGGCGGCGAATCCGCCGAAAACCACCGAATGCACCGCGCCAATTCTCGCGCACGCCATCATCGCGATGACCGTCTCCGGAATCATCGGCATATAAATGATGACGCGGTCGCCTTTGCCGACGCCGCGATTTTTAATCGCACCGGCGAAGCGGGCGACGGCGTCGCGCAATTCGCGGTAGGTGAGAGTCCGCTTGCTGTCGGCGACCGGGCTGTCGTAGATAATCGCCGCCTGCTCGCCGCGGCCGCCGTCGGCGTGGCGGTCGACGGCGTTGTGGCAGGTATTAATTTCGCCCCCGCGAAACCAGCGGTAAAACGGCGGATTGGAATCGTCCAGCACTTCCTGCGGCGGCTTAATCCAATCTACTTGCTGCGCCGCTTCGCCCCAGAATCCGCGCGGGTCTTTCAGCGAGCGGCGATGGGCGATTTTGTAATTGCTCATCGCTAATTTCTTCTCGCCTTTATTATGCCCGAATTCGGCGGCGCGTGTTAAAATTTCCGCATGCCGAATCCGCCGCTTGATTCCTGCTACGACGATTCCGACGGTCCGCGGCATCCGCACAAATGGGGATACGCCGACACCGGCTTTGAATTTGAAGGCCGCGCCGTCATTATGCGGGGAGGGCGATACGCCCTCGCCGGAAAAAATCTGCCGGGCTTTATTCCGTTTGTGGAGGAAATGCTCGGCGTTGCCGTCACTCCGAAAGAATTGGAGGAAGAATCCCCCCTGCCGACTCCGCCGCCGCCGATTCTCAATGATAATTTCGTCCGCGAAATTCAATCGCGCTTTCGTCCCGGGCAAATTTCCTTTGACGATGGCGAGCGGCTCATTCGCAGTCACGGACAATTAAGCGTCGGCGAAATTTACCGCTTGTCGCGCGGAAAAATTCCGCCGCGAATTCCCGATATGATTTTTTTTCCGCGCGGCGAAGACGATGCAGAAGCGATTGTCGCCCTTGCCGACGCCGAAAATGTCTGCTTGATTCCCTTCGGCGGCGGCACTAATGTAAGCGGTGCGCTGCTGTGTCCGAAAAATGAAAAGCGAATGATTGTTTCTTTGGACCTGCGCGAAATGAATCGCCTGCTGTGGGTGGACGAAGACAATATGCTCGCCTGCGCCGAAGCCGGCATTCGCGGCAAAGACTTAGAGCGCGAACTTTCCGCCCGCGGATTTATCTGCGGACACGAACCCGACAGCGTTGAATTCTCATCATTAGGAGGTTGGATTGCAACAAACGCCAGCGGCATGAAAAAAAACCGCTACGGCAACATAGAAGATATCGTTTTGTCGGCGACATTAATCACCCCCAAAGGCGCGGTGGAATCATCGCCGCCGGATTCGCCCCGCACTTCCGCCGGCGTGCAGCCGCGCGCTTTATTGTTTGGCAGCGAAGGATGCTTGGGAGTCGTCACTAAGGCGGTCATTAAAATTCATCCGCTGCCGCGCGAGCGAAAATACGGATCGGCGGTTTTTCCGACATTCGCCGACGGCATCAATTTTCTGCGCGAACTTAGAAAGGCCGATGCCTTGCCGGAAAGCATTCGCCTTGTTGATAACCGCGAATTTCGCTTTGGTCAGGCATTAAAGCCGAAGAGGGGGGGGGGGGGCGGAATTATATCCGCGATGCAGAAATTTTTTCTTTTGCGCGTGATGAAATTTAATCCGTCGCAAATGGTCGCATGCACTTTGGTGACGGAGGGGGGGGGGGGGGGAGGCGGCTCGCCGCCGCCGGACGGCGCTGAAAATCGCCCGCCGCTGCGGCGGCGTAAGCGGCGGCGAAGCCAATGGCCGACGGGGCTATATGCTCACTTTCGCCATTGCCTACATTCGCGATTTTTTCAGCCGCTTGAACATCATCGGCGAAACCTTTGAAACTTCCGCGCCGTGGACCTGCATTATGGGCATTTGCGAAGGCGTTGCGGATGCGCTCGCCGAAGAATGCGCCAAGCGCGGAGTGGCCGGCCGTCCTTATCTTTCCCACCGTGTTACCCAAACTTATCATGGGGGGGCATGCATTTATTTTACAATGGGATTCTGCGCGCGCGGACTGGCGCATCCCGAAGAAACTTACGGCGCCATTGAACGAAAATTGCGCGAAGTTATTTTATCCAAAGGAGGATCCTTGTCGCATCATCATGGCATTGGCAAGGTGCGGCGCGAATTCATTTTGCGGGCGCATTCTCCGGCGGCGGCGGCGGCATTGCGCGAAGCGAAAAAATCGCTGGATCCGCGCGATATTTTTGCCGCATCTAACGGCGTCTTCGGCCGCGATGAAAAAAGCATTTGACGGCAAAGCAATTGTTGTTGCCGGCGCGTCTTCCGGACTCGGCGCGGAATTGGCGCGCGCTTTTTCCGAACAGGGGGGGGGGGTCATTTTATTCGCGCGCAACGAATCGCGATTGCGCATTGCCGCATCCAAATGCAAAGGCGAGCCGCTGGTCGTCGTCGGCGATGTTGGCAAAGAAGACGACTGCCGCCGCTTAATGAAATCTGCGGCGGCGCACTTCGGCGGAATTGATTGCGTCGTCGTCGCCGCCGGAATCAGCATGTGGGCGCGCTTTGACCAAATAGAATCGTCCGATGTTTTTCGCCGCTTGATGGATGTTAATTTTTTCGGCTTATGCAATTGCGCGCTGGCGGCGCTGCCGTATTTGAAGGAAAGGCGCGGAATGCTGGCGGCAATTTCATCCATACAAGGACGCATCGGCGTGCCTTTGCATACGGGATATGCGGCATCCAAGCATGCAGTGGAGGGATTTTGCGCGTCTTTGCGGGAAGAAGTGTCGGCGGACGGAGTCGGCGTTTTAACAGTCCTGCCGCATTGGATTCGCGGGACAATGCTCAGAGAGAATGCCCTTGATGCAAAGGGCGAAATGCTTGGCGAAAGCGCCCGCCGGCATAGCCGCGAATCGGTGGATTTAACGCTTTGCGCCGAGGCAATTCTGCGCGCAATTCGGCGGCGCGACCGCGAATTAATTATTCCTTTTAAGTTGCGCGGACTGTTGTTTTTATATTTTGCATTTCCACGCCTTGCCGGAAAAATTATTAATCGCGCCATCCAATCGCAGCGCGGACAATAAAAAATAAAAAATTAATGCCGCCGACAAGCGGCGAGTCGGAGATTAATCTCCGACATCAACATTCCAAAAACCAAAATCCCTCGTGCCGACGCTCTGCGTCGGGATGCGTGACCGGACGCTCTGCGTCCGCAATCCGCCGCCTTCGCTAAGCTGCAAACGACGAGCCGCAGCCGCAGGTGGAAGTGACATTCGGATTGCGAATGACAAACTGCGAGCCCTCTAATTTTTCCTGATAGTCAATTTCCGACCCGGCCAGATATTGGTAGCTCATCGGGTCAATCAGGACGGTGACGCCCATTTTGACGAGGGAGGCGTCGTCGCTGTTGGCTTCTTCGTCAAAGGTAAAGCCGTATTGGAATCCGGAGCAGCCGCCGCCGGAGATGAACACCCGCAATTTAAGGGCGGCGTTGCCTTCTTCGTCAATGAGCGATTTCACCTTGCGGGCGGCGGAATCCGTGAAGATAACCGGCTCGGCGGGCAGGGCGGAATCGCCGCTTTCGGGGGCGGGGGGAATTGGGGCTGTCGTTTGCTGCGTTTCCATAATGCAATTATGGGGGGATTATCCAAAAAAGTCAAGTTTTTTCTCAAGTTTTTTCGGCGGTCTGTTGGCGGTGGGTCAGGCAGGATTCGAACCTGCGGCCGAGGGATTATGAGTCCCTTGCTCTAACCGCTGAGCTACTGACCCGGCTGGGAGGGGGATTGTCAATCGCGTCCTTCGGTGTAGTCGCGCACGAGATTGGCGCGATTGCGATGGCGCAATTTGCGCAGCGATTTGGCTTCTATCTGGCGAATGCGCTCGCGCGTGACATCAAACTGCCGCCCGACTTCTTCCAGCGTATGGTCGGTGTTAATGTCAATGCCGAATCGCATCTGCAGGACTTTCGCCTCGCGCCCGCTGACATCGCTGAGGACGCGGTCAATAAGACGCTTTAAGTCGTTCTGCATTAAATTGTCCAGCGGATCCACCGCTTCGGCGTCTTCAATGAAATCGCCCAGCAGCGAATCATCGTCGCCGACCGGGGTTTCCATCGAGACCGGCTCTTTGGCGATTTTTTGAATGCGGCGAACCCGTTCTTCGGGCAATTCCATCACCGCGGCCAATTCTTTGGGAGTGGGCTCGGCGCCGCTTTTCTGCATTAAATGCCGGGCGATGCGATTCATTTTGTTAATCGTCTCAATCATGTGAACCGGAATGCGAATGGTGCGCGCCTGATCCGCAATCGCGCGCGTAATCGCCTGCCGAATCCACCAAGTGGCGTAAGTGGAAAATTTGAAGCCGCGCCGATACTCAAATTTATCCACCGCCTTCATCAGGCCGATATTGCCCTCCTGAATCAAATCCAGAAAGTGCAGCCCGCGGTTCGTGTATTTTTTGGCGATGGAAATCACCAGCCGCAAATTAGCGCGAATCATTTCGGTTTTGGCATCCTGCACCTGTCGCTCGCTTTTGGCCAGCGACAGCGTTAATTCGCGGAACTGGCGAATTTTAAGCCCGCATTCTTTTTCCACGCGGGCTAATTCGTCCTGCCGCTCCAAGACCTCCGGAAAATAATGCGCCGCGCTTTCGCGGAACATTCCCTTCATTTTTACCGGCAGCCATTTGCGATTGGTTTCGTTGCCCGGAAAATGCTCCAGAAAATTTTTCTTGGAGATTCCCAATTTGCGAATGCAGCAGTCGCGGATTCCCGCTTCCAGCGTTTTAACGCGCAACGCAATGCCGCCGACCTGCTTGGAAAAAACCCGCGTCTGCTTTTCCGAAAAGCGAAAGCGCATCATCTTTTTGGCGATGTTTTTTTGCAGGCGCAGTTTGTCGCTTTTCGTTTTCGCCCGCAGCCAGTCGCTTCGCAGCCGGCGAATGCGGTTGAAAATCCGAATCGCTTCGTCGCGCAAATTTTCCGGATTAACATCCGGCGTATCGCGCACCGCAATGTCGGCGTTGGATTTAGCGTCGCGATTGGCTTCGGCGGCGAGCGCGACCGCCGTGGAATCCACATATGGCTTGCCGCGCGGATCGTCGTCGGGAATCGGCCTCGGCGGACCATCGGAAAGCAGACCGTCAATGACATCCGAAATTTCCGCCTCATTCCGCTTGACCCGATCGCCCTCCTGCAGGACTTTGTCAAGAATAATCGGACAGGCGGAAATCACGCGGATAATTTCGCGCAAGCTGCTTTCAATGCGGCGGGCGATGATAATTTCTTCGGCGCGCGTGAGCAATTTGGAGGTGCTCATTTCGCGCATATACATTCGCACCGGATCGGTCGTGCGGCCGAATCCGACCACAGTGGAAATGGCCGCTTCCGCCTGCTCTTCAAATTCCTCCTCGTTGGCGATTTGCGGACGCTCGCCGCTAATCATTAATTCATCCTGATCCGGCGTCTTCTCGTAAATGGCGACGCCGATGTCGCCCAGAATATGCGCGACCGCCCCCGCCGCATCGTCCACTTCCGCCAATTCATCCGGCAGATAATCGTTGATGTCGGCGTGCGTGATAAACCCCCGCTCGGCGGCGATTTTGAAAAGTTTCCGCAATTTATCGCGCCCCTCCGCCGACAGCACCGACTCGGCGGCGCGGCTTCGCCTGCCTTTTTGCAGACGCCCAATCGCGTTTTCCGCCCGCGTAAACGAAGCGACTTTTACCTTCGCCTTTTTAGCGGCGGATTTCTTGCCGCCGACCGCCGATTTTTTAGCGGCGGTTTTTTTAACGGCGGGCGATTTTTGCGCGGCGGCTGCCGTCTTCGCTTTTTTCGGATGCGCGGAATTCGCCTTGACGACGGGAGTCGCTTTTTGATTTACGGCGCTTTTCCTTTTCGGCTTGGCGGACGCAGGCGGCAATTCGGCGGCGGCGTCGACCGGCGGCGCGAATTCGCTGTGCTGCGAAGAATCTGTTTTGCGGGGGTCGTTTCTGCTTGCCATGGCTGGATGCGGTTAAAATTTTCTTATTCTACCGCGCCGCTTTTCATTTTGTCAAGTGCATTTTCGCGGGCGAGTCGGCGTCAATCAGCGCGTTGAATTTCGCCAGCGCGTCCGGAAATTTGCGGGGATTCGCCGCAAATTTATCGCGGCATTCGGGATTGCAGAAGCCGACGACTTTGCCCCGGTATTCCGTCAGCGAATTCGCTTGGACGGCTTTGCCGGAAAACGGGCAGTCAGGATTGAGCGATTCGGCGACGGTCATTTGGGCGGCTCCGCCGTGGAGCAATTAAATTAATCTCTTAATTATACCGCACTTTTTTCCATTTCATCAAGGGCGCTTGCGCGGGCGAGTCGTCGGTCGCGCTCGGCGGACAGAATCTCCGCCGCATGCGTAAAATCCTCCTCGGCGGCGAATTCCGTCTCGGCGTCGCCGCGCGACTTCAAGTGCGATTCCACCTGTGCGGCGACGGCGGCGAGTCCGGCTTCCCGCAGCAATTCAGCGACGGAAGATTCGCCCCCGTCGGCGAGTTTGCGGCGAATTAATTCCACCACCCACGCTTCTTTTCGGTCGCCGATAAGCGGCGCATTTTCCAGCCGAATCGCCAAAGACGGCATTTGCGCAACGCTGCACAAAAGACGAAAAAGCGGCGTATCGCGCATTTGGAATTTCGCCGCCAGCGGCTTGCGGGAAGCGGCCGCTTGCGAGCGACGGCTCCCAATTTTTCTCATCGCGGCGGTGTTCAAGCCGGTTTTTTGCGAAAGTTTTTTGTAGATATTTCCCTTAAGAATAGGCGCTTTTTCGCGGTCAAGCCGCTCCGCCAAGTTAATGGCGGCTTTTACAAACGCGCTTTTGCGTCCTTCTTCCGTGCCCGAATCATCTTCGGCGAGCGATTCTTCCAGTAAAAAATCGCCGAAAGGCTTGGCGTCGGCGGCGAGTTTTTCAAACGCATCCTTTCCGTTTTTGCGGACGAAACTATCAGGGTCTTCGCCCATCGGCAGAAAAATAAAAGCGACGCTTTTGCCGTCCTGCATTTGCGGGGCGATGTTTTCCAAAGCCCGGCGGGCGGCGCGACGGCCGGCTTCATCGCCGTCAAAGGCGAAAAAAACATTGTCGGCGAGGCGCAGCAATTTGCCCAATTGCGCCGCCGTTGCCGCCGTCCCCATTGTAGCGACAACTTCGCCGATGCCGAATTGCGAAAGCGCGATGGCGTCCATATATCCTTCCACCGCAAAAACGCGCTTGGCGGCGCGAATGGACGGCAGGGCGGAATCAATTCCAAACAGCGCGCGCCCCTTGTCAAACGCGGGACTTTGCGGCGAATTGAGATATTTCGGCTCTGCGTCGCCGAGGGCGCGTCCGCCGAATCCCTGCAATTTTCCCGATTCGCCGAATATCGGAAACAGAATTCGGTCGCGAAAATAATCGTAGCGGTTGCCGCCGTCCTTCGCCCGCACGAGTCCGGCGCGGACAGGCAAATCGCCGTCGTAATCCGAAAAAATTTCCTTGAGAAAATTCCACGAATCCGGCGCGTAGCCGAGACGGAATTTTTTCGCCGACGCGCCGTCAATGCCGCGCGATTTCAAATAATCGCAGGCGTGGGGGGAATCGGCGAGCGTCCGCCGATAATGCGAAAGCGCCTTCTGCAAATGCGAATCAACGGCGGGCAATTGCGGCGATTCGCCGCCGCTTTTGGGAATCGTCATTCCGCAGCGGCGGGCAAGGTCTTCCACTGCCGCTATAAAATTTCCGCCGAAAAGATGCTCTTTCAGAAAATGCAGCGAGCCGCCATGAACGCCACAGCCGAAGCAGTGATAAGAGCCGTGCGTCGCATCCACCATAAACGACGGTGTTTTTTCCTGATGAAACGGACACAGCCCGAAAAAATACCGTCCCTTTTTTTTGAGCGAAACATAGCGGCCGACCACCTCCACGATGTCGGCGCGCGCATCCAATTCGCGGATAAAATCCTCCGGAATTCTCATCGGTTTCACTCAAACCGAAATTACGCCGCCGTGCGTCGGCGCGTCAAGCGCGGCGGATTTTAATACAGGCGGCGCGGCAGCGTCTGCATGCGCAGATTGCGCTTATGCCGCTTGACCGCCGCGATGAATTTCCGCTTGCGCCGAGTGGTGGGCTTTTCGTGGGCGAGTCGCATGCGCAATTCGCTGAGCACGCCAGTGCGCTCGACGGTGCGCTTGAATCGCCGAATGGCGATTTCAAACGATTCGTTGTCCTTAATTTTGACCGAAGGCATCGTATGGGGTTTCCGTTTTTTCGCGGACTCTTCCGCGAGGATGCATATTATGCCATAAAATTTAGATGATTGCGCAATATTTTCGCTATCCGCGAATTTTTTTCACCGCCGCCTGCTTTCCTCAAATTCGGACGATTCGGCGTCCGCCATAATTTTGCCGATGGATTCAGGACGCGGAGCATCCGGGCATCGCGCGCCGACGCGGAGAATCGGCATAAGGATTCTGTTTTTTTATGCTATGATTTTTTTATCAAAATCAAAACGAAAAACCCCCAAGCCAAAAATTCCGCCGACAAATGACCGCCCTGTGGAATAAACCCAAAGTCCGCGCGATTTTTTATCAGGCGGCGATTTTGATTGCGCTCGCCGCCTTTGCGCTGTGGCTGGCCGACAACACGGCGGCGAATCTTCTGCGGCAGGGCAAAGCGGCGGGCTTTGGATTCTTAAATGACGCCGCCGGCTTTGACATTAATTTTCATTTAATAGATTACGATGAATCGTCGCCGATTGTCCGCGTGTTTGCCGTCGGCGTGCTGAATACGCTTTTAGTTTCGGCCATGGGAATTGTCTTGGCGACGATGATGGGGTTCGCCGTCGGCATTGCGCGCCTTTCGCCGAATCCTTTAATCGGCGGATTCGCCGCCGCATATGTGGAAATTTTTCGCAACATTCCGCTTTTGCTGCAGATTTTTTTCTGGTATTTCATCGTTCTGCAGCCGCTGCCGAGCCCGAAAAACAGCGCGGTTCTGGGCGATGCAATCTTTCTTAATAATCGCGGTCTTTATTTTCCCAAGCTAATTCCCAATGATGAATTTTTCATCGTATGGATTGCATTCGCTTTGGGAATTATGCTTGCGATTGCATTGGCAATATGGGCGAATCGGCGGCAGCGAATTAGCGGAAAACAATTTCCAATTTATACCGCCGCCGCGTGCGCGATTTTTTCGCCGCCGATTATTGCCTTTATCGCCGCCGAATTTCCTTTGCAATGGCGGCTGCCGGAATTGCGCGGCTTTAATATCGGAGGGGGGGGGGTATGGCTGCCGCCGGAATTGCTTGCCTTGACATTTGCCCTTTCCATTTATACCGCATCTTTTATTGCGGAAAATGTCCGCGCCGGATTGCTGTCGGTCGGGCAGGGACAAGCAGAGGCGGCGGGCGCCTTGGGATTGCGGCGCGGACTCGCTCTGCGATTAATTGTCATTCCGCAGGCGATGAGAGTGATTATTCCGCCGCTGACAAATCAATACTTAAATCTGGCCAAGAATTCATCCTTGGCGGTCGCGATTGCCTATCCGGAATTAGTTTCGGTGTTTACCGGCACCGCGCTTAATCAATCCGGGCATGAAGTGGAGATTATCTTTATGACGATGCTTTTTTATCTGTCCATCAGTTTGTCAATTGCAATGATAATGAATTGGTTTAATCGCCGCTTTGCATTAATAGAAGCGCGGCGGCGATGATTCCGCATTCCGCCGCCTTTCGCCTTTGGCGCGCATTGTTTGCGACGCCGATTAACGCCGCGCTTTCGCTTTGCGGAATTGCCCTGCTTGTTGTTTTAATTCCGCCGCTTGCGAAGTGGACGCTAATTGACGCCGCCATTCTCGGCGACTCGCGCGATGACTGCATCGCGCATTCGGGAATGTGCTGGCCTTATGTCAAGGCCAAATTCGGCCAGTGGATTTACGGCCGCTATCCTTTGGAATTGCGCTGGCGGGCGGATTTGGCCTTTGCTCTTTTCGCCGCCGCCGCGCTGTGGATGATTCATCTTAATAGAAAAGGAGGGGGGGCGGCCGCGTGGCTGATTCTTCCGTGCTATTTGCCGATTGCATTTGTTCTGCTTTACGGCGGATTGGGATTCGCGGTTGTGGAAACGCCGCTGTGGGGCGGCTTTATGCTGACCTTGGTTGTTGCGGCGGCCGGCATTATCGCATCTTTGCCGCTCGGCATTTTGCTTGCGCTGGCGCGGCGGGCGGAGAATCTGCCGGTGATTCGCCTGCTTGCAATTTGCTTTATTGAATTCGTCCGCGGCGTGCCTTTGATAACGGTTTTATTTATGGCTTCCGTAATGCTTCCTTTGTTTTTGCCGGAGGGGGTTAACTTTGACAAATTGCTTCGCGCCTTGGTCGGAGTCGCTTTATTTGCGGCGGCGTATATGGCCGAAGTGGTGCGCGGCGGATTGCAGGCGATTCCGTCCGGACAAATGGAGGCGGCGAAATCATTGGGACTCGGCTACTGGCATGCGATGCGATTAATTGTGCTGCCGCAGGCATTAAGAATTTCCATTCCCGGCGTCGTCAATTCATTTATCGGATTGTTTAAGGATACGACCTTGGTTTTAATTATCGGATTGTTTGACCTTCTGGGCATGGCGCAATTGAGCGGCAGCGATCCGGCATGGACGACTCCCGCAACGACGCAAAGCGGCTATTTAGTCGTTGCGTTTATATTTTGGATTTGCTGCTTTGGCATGTCGCGATTCAGCCGCAATTTGGAGCGGCGGCTTTCGGCGGGGCGCGGGCATCGCGCATAAATTCCTTCTTTTTTTATTCGCCCGCGATTAAAAAAAAAGCGGCGCCGCTTTTCCAAGCGACGCCGCCTAATGCAGGATTGCGGGGAATTCGGATTTAGTATCCGCCGCCCGCTTTGCGCGCGGTTTTTATCCACGAATTAAATTCGCCTTGATTGGCGGAGATCCATTCCTCCACATGGCGGGCGATATCCGCTTCCGAATCTTCGCCGTTCTGCACTTTGTTGTTTTGCGCCGACACATCGTTGATGTCAATTTTGGCGAGTTCAAACAACTTCTTCGCCGCCGGATTGTCCGACAGAAATTTATCGTTGGCGACCACGCGCAGGGCATTGACTTCAAAGCCGACTTCCTTGCCGTTGAATGTGGTATCGGCTTGGCGGCCGTCCGGCAGCGACGAATACGGCACTTCAATCCATTCCACATCCTTGCCCGGCACCAAAACGCCGCTCACCCAGTAGGGAGTCCAAGTGTAATAGACGATGGATTCGCCGTTTTTGTGGCGCGCGATGGCGTCGGCGATAATGGCGGCGTATTCGCCTTGATTTTGCTGAACCGAATCGCGGAGTCCAAATTCCTCCAATTGATGCGTAATGACCCGTTCGCAGCCCCATCCCGGCGGACAGCCGACTAAATCGGCCTTGCCGTCGCCGTCCGAATCAAAACGCTTGGCGACATCCGATTTTTTCAAATCGCCCAGATTCTTCACGCCGGCATCGTAGGATTCTTTATCCACGAGATAGCCCTGCAGTGCGCCTTCAACCAGCGATCCGACTTTGTGGATACGCTCCCCGCCGCCAGAATCGTCGTAAAACTTGGAGTGCAGCGGATCCCAATGAACCGCCGTAAAGTCGGCGTCGTTGGTTTCCAGCGCGACATGAATTAACTGGTAGGTCGTCTCGCTCGGCTCGGCGACTTTATAGCCGAGTTCGCCCAGAGCGCGATACAGAATCTGATGCTGGAATTTCTCCTCCAGATTCGTGCCTTCCGCCGGACGGACGGTTTTGCCGTCGCCCGGTCCCGCCGCATAGGCGGCGCCGGTCGCACAGACGAGAATCGCCGCAATGACGGCGGATTTGAGTTGATTGATGAGCATTTGCTCCTCCTTTGGTTGGTAAAGGCGGTATTATACCACGCCCGAAAAATATTTGTCAACCGCGCCGACGACGGCGTCAATGGCGTCCGCCGAAATATCCAAATGGGTGACCAGCCGCATCGTCGAATCCCGCCCGCCGACGATAATTCCGCGCGATTCCAAATGGCGGCACAGCGGCTTGCGGTCGTCCGATGCGGGCGTGATAAAAACCATATTCGTGCCGCACATTTCCGATTCCACTTTCAAGGCGGCGAATTGCGAAAGACCGTCGGCGAGTTTTTTCGCGTTGGCGTGGTCGTCGGAAAGACGGGCGATATTATTTTCCAGCGCGAAAATTCCGGCGGCGGCGAGGATTCCCGCCTGCCGCATTCCGCCGCCGAGAATCTTGCGATTGCGCCTCGCCCTTGCGATAAATTCCGCCTCGCCGCACAGCACCGAACCCGCCGGCGCGCCCAATCCTTTGGACAAGCACAGCGAAACCGAATCCGCCGGGGCGGTTAATTCCTGCGGCGGGAGTCCCGAATCCGCCGCCGCATTCATCAATCTTGCGCCGTCCAAATGCACCGACAATCCGCGCGAATGGGCGGCTTCGGCGACGGCTTCAATCGCATCTTGATTTTGCGTTTTGCCGTGCGCCGTATTTTCCAGACAGATTAATTTTGTGCGGGCGAAATGAAAATCATCGGATTTAATCGCCGCGCAAACGGCATCAACATCCAAGCCGCCGCTTTTATTCGCCGCTATCGGACAGGGCGAAATGCCCCCCAAAACCGCGCCGCCGCCCGCTTCGTAGCGGTAGGTGTGATAGGAATCCCCCGCGATATATTCGTCGCCCCGATTGCAGTGCGACAGCAAGGCGGTCAAATTGCTTTGCGTGCCGGACGGCAGAAAGAGGGCGGCTTCCTTGCCGAGAAGGTCGGCGGTCAGTTTTTCCAACTGGATGACAGTGGGATCTTCGCCGTAGACATCGTCGCCGACTTCGGCGGACATCATCGCTTTTCGCATGGCGGACGACGGCTTAGTCACCGTGTCGCTGCGGAGGTCAATGATTTTTGTCGGCGATGATTGCATGGCTGTTTCCGATTTTACAATCATCGGATTTTTTTCGCGCGGGATTTAAGATTCCGCCGCAATTTCGTAGGGCGGGGTGAGCGTAGCGAAGTCCGCCAACTCCCTTTTTATTTTAAGCGGCGGACTTCGCTTGCGGCTTTGCCGCTTCACTCACCCCGCCCTACGGCGACTGTTTCCGATTTTACAATCATCGGATTTTTTTCGCGCGGGATTTAAGATTCCGCCGCAATTTCGTAGGGCGGGGTAAGCGTAGCGAAGTCCGCCAACTCCCTTTTTATTTTAAGCGGCGGACTTCGCTTGCGGCTTTGCCGCTTCACTCACCCCGCCCTACGGCGACTGCAAATCCCACCAAAACTAATAGTAAAGCGCGCCGAAATACCAGCGATTGATTTTCTCGCCCATATTTCGTTAATTTCGCAATCCTCATAATAATGGCTGCAAAAAAAGGAGCGCCCCACAATAGACCTAATGCAAAAAAGAATCCTTCCGATGCTTGGAGCCTAGAAACTTCCATTCGCGTAAAGTGCGCCCACTCAGGAGGCACTTCGCCAATATTGAAAAACGCCATGGCAGGTAGTAGCGACAAGTAGAGAATGCTGACGATTTTCGGCGAAGGAAACTTGCCGTCGACGCTTTCACGCCAGCCGCAAAACTCACGCCAAAGCTGAAAAGCTTTGAAATACAAAAATCCCAACACCGCCAACAGGACGATGAGAACTAAAATATTTACCGCCATTTCAAAATTCCAGCGGGTAGTAAATAAATCGTAGTACAAACCCGTAAGCGAGTCAAATTGCTTTGCCCCCGCTTTTTCCAACTCCCTGACGGCATCCAAATGCTTTTCCTCTGTCGCCCAATCCAGCGGAGTCCGGCCGTCCTTATCCTTTGCATTGATATTTGCCTCTGTTTGAAGAAGGACAGAAATCACTTCGGCATGTCCCTTGTGCGCCGCTATGTGAAGCGGAGTCACGCCGCCATCTGTTTTTGCATTGACATCTGCTCCCGCTTTGACAAGAATAGAAATTACTTTGGCATGTCCGCTATATGCCGCAAAGTGAAGCGGAGTTCTGCCCTTATTAGTTCTCTTATGAACATCTGCCCCTGCTTGCACAAGGACGGAAATCACTTCGGCATTTCCGATTACTGCTGCCGTGTGAAGCGGAATCCCGCCATTATTGTTCGTTGCATTGACATCCGCCCCCATTTTGACAAGAACAGAAATCATTTCAGCATGATTTTCTTGTGTTGCAAATTGAAGCGGAGTCACGCCTTCATTATTTTTCGCATTGACATCTGCCTTGGCTTGGAGAAGGATAGAAATTATTTCGGCATGTCCTTGAGTGGTCGCCATGTGAAGCGGTGTATTGCCGTCATTATCTTTCGCGTGGACATCTGCCCCCGCTTTGATAAGCACAGGAATTACTTCAGCATTTCCGACAAATGCCGCATTGTGAAGCGGAGTATTGTCGCTATTATCTTTCGCGTGGACATCTGCTCCCACTTTGACAAGGATAGGAATTACTTTGGCTTTTCCTAATACTACCGCCAAATGAAGTGGCGTTTGACCGTCATTATCTTTCGCGTGGACATCTGCCCCACCGTTAATCATCGCCTGCAAATCGGCGGCAGTAAAAGATTGCCACTTGGCACCGAGCTCATCCCACTTTTCCGCCGCCTGCAATTCCCCAAATAAGAGGCATTTCGGATTCGCCACGCAGTCGGGCAGATGGGAGTCGGCGTTAGCCGTGCTGACGGCAATCAAACCCGACAGAATCAGGCAGAGAATCGCCAAAAGGCGGGCGATGATAGTCGTGTTTTCCATTTTAATCCTTCGTTGGGTTTGATTGGAAAGCGGCGATTATACCGCCGAATTTTCCAATCGCCGATGGATTATGTTTGCGTAATGGCGGCGGGGGCATCTTGTGCAATCGCCGAATCTTTTTCGCTTTGCAAATTTTCGCTGCGCGATTTTTGCGAATGCCACATCCGAATCGCCAAGCCAATCGGGCCTTGATTATACCAATGACGGCATCCACGCTCCCGTCCGGATTTGCCGAGACCTTGTGTAATTCTGTCCAAGACAACCGCCAGAATCACAATGCCGATTCCGCCGACCATCGCTTTGCCGGCGTCCAATCGGCCAATCGCCCGCAGGACTTCATTGCCGAATCCTTTCACTGAAATCATAGATGCAATCACCACCATAGAAAGCGAAAGCATAATCGTCTGATTAATTCCCGCCATAATGGAAGGGGCGGCGAGGGGCAATTCCACCTTGAATAAAACCTGCCGGGAAGTCGCACCGAATGCTTTTGCCGCTTCCACCATACTCGGATTAACTTGGCGGATTCCAAGCGATGTCAGGCGAATTAAAGGCGGCAATGCAAAGACGACAGTAACAATGACTCCCGGCACATTTCCAATTCCGAGAAGCATCACCACCGGAATTAAATAAACAAAGGCGGGGATGGTCTGCATTGTGTCAAGGACGGGGCGAATGGCGGCGTTGCCGATGTCGCTTTTGCCGGACATTACCCCCAAGGGGAGGCCGATAGCCGCGCAAATAATTACGGCGGAGACGACAATGGCCAAGGTCGTCATGCCGAGGTCCCAAGCCCGGTCGCCGAGCATTCCCATCACGGACAAGGCGACGGCGACGAGAATCGCAATTCGCCATCCCGCCGACTGCCATGCGATGAGGGCGACAAGAAGCAAAACGACAACCTGCGGCATCCCCAGCAGTGACGACTGAATGCCGTTTATCATCCAATCCAGCGGCTCGCGCAGCGGGCGAAAGAACTCGCGGTTTTCAAACGCCCACTCTTTTACGCCGTCGGCCCAATCTTCAAATTGGAAGTTGATCGTCTCGAAGGGATTCAGGATGTCAAATGTTTTTTCGTCCGCCATTTTTCTATTATGCCGCTTTTTGGGATTCGGCGTTGTCGTTTTCGTTTTTGCCTTGAATTCCGCGCAGGAGGGATTTTTTTGTCACCACGCCGATCATTTTGCCGTCGGCTTTAATGACGATGGGATGGGTGGTGTCCACCGCCAAATCCACAAGGTGATTCAAATTGGAATCGGGCGAGGCGTCCGGGCATTCCGTCGGCGGCGAATCGCAGCCGTGCTCGGCGCAGTAGGATTCCACCGGCTCCATAATTTTATGGGCGGTGACTAAATTCAATTTGGAAATGTCGGCGACAAAATCGGCGACATAATCGTCGGCGGGATTCGTGACAATTTCTTCGGGCGTGCCGATTTGCACTAAAACGCCGTCTTTCATAATGGCGATGCGGTCGCCGATGCGAATCGCTTCGTCCAAATCGTGCGTAATGAAAAGCGTAGTTTTATTCATCGTCCGCGAAAGGCGCAAAAATTGATCTTGAAGTTGGCGGCGAATCAGCGGGTCAAGGGCGGAAAACGGCTCGTCCATCAGCAGAATTCCCGGGTCGGCGGCGAGGGCGCGGGCGAGTCCGACTCGCTGCTGCATTCCGCCGGATAATTCGTCGGGATAGCAATCGCCCCAGCCGGAAAGTTCAACTTGGTCAATGGCTCGGTCGGCAATTTTCTGCTGCTCCCGCTTGTCCGCCCCGCGCAATTCCAAAGCGAATCCCACATTCTGCCGCACCGTCCGATGCGGCAGCAAAGACATATTTTGAAAGACCATCCCAATTCGGCTCGACCGCAAATCGCACAATTCGCCGCCGGACAGTTTGCCGATGTCGCGCCCCTCAATGAAAACTTCGCCGCTGGTCGGCTCAATGAGGCGGTTGACATGGCGAATCAGCGTGCTTTTTCCGCTGCCGGAAAGCCCCATAATGCAGAAAATTTCGCCGCGCGAAACCGAGAACGAGGCATCCACCACGCCGACGGCGCAGCTGAATTCATCCAGAATCTCGCGCTTGCCAACGCCGCGATTCAAAATCGCCGACATCGCCTCTTTGGCGCGATTGCCGAAAATCTTCCACAGATTGCGGCATTCAATGATATTTGCCATTTCCTCCATTTTTCCATTTTAGCAGAAAAGCAAAATCCTCGCGCGGATGCTTTGCGGCGGATTGCGGATTATAATCGCATCGCCGCACACGGAGAATTAATAATGCGAATTCCGCCGCCCTTTCCCGCCGAAAAACCCGCGCCCTATCTGCGTCTCGACGACGAGCCGCCCTTTATCGCCTCGCGCCATCTCGCTTTGGAAAAACCGGCGGCCGCCGTCACCCTCGCCGAATTGGGCTATGATGAAAGCGACATCGCCCGCCGCCCGTCGCCGCTGGCGATTACCTCCGCCTTCCGAATTTTTTCCGACGAGGGCGTCGCCGCCGCCAATTCGCTCGCCGAAAAAATGAAGAGCAATCGCAACGAATCCGACGCCACCGGCAAAGGAAGATTGGGGGCGTTTATTCGCGGGGCGGGCTACCGCTCGCAGTTTATGCGCGACTTTTGCGAATCGCCCGAATTGCTGGATTTTCTTTCCGAAATTGCCGGCGCGCGTTTGGCAAGGCATTCCGTCCCGGCGGTCGCCTGCGCGATTAATTACGCCCCCGAAGATATTTCGCGCGGCGTGGATTCGTGGCATGTGGATTCGGTTTCCTTTGACGCCGTGATTCTTTTGTCCGACCCCAATTCTTTTAAGGGCGGCGAATTTCAGTATTTTCTGGGCGGTAAAAAAGAAGGCGCGCAGATTCTCGGCGTGACAGGCGAAGAGGGCGCATCAACGGAATTGCCGCCGCATCGTATCTGCACTGTTGATTTTCCCGCCGCCGGATTCGGTTTTCTGCAGCAGGGCAACATTCTTTTTCATCGCGCCTGCCGACTCTTGGAAAAAGCGGAAAGAATTACCTTAGTGCCGTCCTTTGTCGTCGCCGATTCCAAACTTGACGACGGCACTAATTCAGATGCAATGAGCCGATGGCAAGACCCCGGAATCCTGAGCGAATTAGCAAGGCACGAAGCATGGAAAGCCGTCGGCAAATTAGAGCGATTAATCAATCAATTGCCCCTGTCCGCCGAGCGGAATGAAATCGCCAGCGCCATCAGCGACTCCATTGCGGATTTGGAAAAATACCGCGATGCGATGAAAAAACAATAATGCCGTCCGAAAAAAACATAAGGAAAATTCCGCCGCCGGTTTTGGTGACCGGAGCGGGCGGCTGCATCGGCGCGTGGGTATTAAAACAATTGACGGAAGACGGAATCAACGCCGTCGCCTTTGATTTATCCGACAATCGCCGCCGCCTTTCGCTTGTTGCGGGCGATGAAATTGCGTCGGCAATGCCTTGGGAAATCGGCGACATCGCCGATGGAATCCGCCTGCGGAAAATCGCCGATGATTATGGCATCAATTCGGTTATTCATCTCGCCGCTTTGCAGGTGCCGTTCTGCAAAGCCGACCCCGCCGCCGGAGCAAAGGCGAATGTCTTGGGGACGATTAATGTTTTTGAATTGGCAAGGTCGCAAAAAATCAAAAACCTTTCTTATGCAAGTTCGGTGGCGGCGACGGCGCAGGCGGAAAATTCACCTTGGCTTCGCACGCTTTACGGAGCGTTCAAAGTTTGCGGCGAGCAAATCGCCCAAGTGTATTGGCGCGACTGGCAAACGCCGTCGATTGGAATTCGTCCGTCTGTTGTTTATGGTCCGGCGAGGGATCAGGGAATGAGTGCATCGCCGACAATCGCAATGCTGGCGGCGGCTGCGAATGTTAACTATGAAATTCCGTTTAGGGGAAAAGTGGGATTCGTTTATGCGGCGGAGGCGGCGTCGGCGTTTATTGCGGCGGCGGCGAATGCGGGGAAAATCCCGCTGGCGGGCGAAGGCGCGCCGGTCTTTGACTTAAACGGCATCGCGGAATCGGTTGAGAATGTCATAGAAATAATTCGTGCAAACGCCCCTAATGCCAATATCATTTGCAAAGGAGAACCTTTGCCTTTTCCGTCCGATATGAGCGATTCGCCGCTGCGGAATTTCGTCGGTGATTATCCGCGTCTTGCTTTGGAAAAAGGCATTAGCGAAACGATGGATTTTTTCCGACGCCAAATCGCCGACGGCCGACTCTCCGCCGCCGATGTGAAATAAATAAATCCAATTAAATGTTGACTCGTCCTGCGAGTTGCGCTACGATTTAACAATAACCTGACGGACGGGATTAAAAACCCGCGACTCGCAAACAAGAAAGGAGAGAACCCAAAATGAAACTGGTCCGATTCGGCGACAAAGGGCAGGAAAAGCCCGGCATTATTGACGGCGATGGAATCGTCCGCAATGTCCATGGATTCGTGCCGGATTGGAGCGGTGCGTCACTCAGCGATGAATTTCTTTCGCGCGTGCGGGAGGTGGATGCCGCCGGTTTTCCGGAGGTCGGCGATGACATTCGCCTTGGCCCGCCGATTGGCAATGTCGGCAAGGTTGTCGGCATCGGACTTAACTACCGAAAGCATGCCGCCGAATCCGGCATGCAGCCGCCGACCGATCCGATTATTTTTTTGAAGTCACCGACGGCAATCTGCGGCCCGAATGACAACATTGTATTGCCGCCGAATTCCGTCAAGACGGATTGGGAAGTTGAATTGGCGGTCGTCATCGGCAGGGACGGAAAGCGAATCTCCAAAGAAGATGCGCTTTCTTATATCGCCGGATTCTGCATCGCCAATGATGTTTCGGAAAGGGAATATCAATTGGAAAGAGGCGCGCAATGGACGAAAGGAAAAAGCGCGGACACTTTCGCACCGCTTGGACCTTGGCTTGTCACGCGCGATGAAATTGCCGACCTTTCCTCTTTGGATTTATCGCTGACCTTAAACGGCGAGTTGATGCAGTCGGGCCAAAGCGGCGATATGATATTTAATATCGCCGAATTAATCAGCCGCGTTTCGCATTATATGTCGTGGCAGGCGGGCGATGTTATGCTGACCGGCACGCCGCCCGGAGTCGGAATGGCAATGTCGCCGCCGCGATTTTTGCGGGAAGGCGATTCGCTTGTGCTGAAAATAAACGGCTTGGGCGAACAGCGAACAAAGGTCGTCGCTTCCAACAATTGAGATGGCGGAATTAAAAGGCAAGGTCGCCGTTGTCACGGGCGGGTCGCAGGGAATCGGTCTGGCGATTGCGGCTCGCTTTTTGCGGGCGGATGCGAAAGTTGTGGTCGGCGATTTGAATCCGCCGCCGTCGTCCGGCTTTGCTTTTTGCCGAGCGGATGTAAGTTGCGAAAAGGAGGCGGAGAATCTTTTCCATTTCGCCGAAGATCAATTCGGCGGCGTGGACATTCTGGTCAACAACGCCGGAATCGTTTTGGAAAAATCCATCTTAGCAACATCCGCCGACGAGTGGGATAAAATGATGGCGGTCAATTTGCGGGGGGTATTTCTGTGCGCGAAATTTGCGGCGAAGAAAATGCAAAAACGCGGCGGCGGCGCGATTGTCAATATCGGCTCAATTGAAGGATTGGGGGCGAATCCTTTGCATTCCGCCTACGCCGCTTCCAAAGGTGCGGTGCATAGTTTGACAAGAAACATCGCCTTGGAGTTTGGAACTTTGGGAATTCGCTGCAACGCCGTCGCTCCCGGCTGGATTCAAACGCCGCTTAATGATTCGCTGATTGCGAATTACCCAAACCCCGAATCCGCCCTTGACGCAATTAAGCGATTGCATCCGGTCGGTCGGATGGGCTTGCCGGAGGATATCGCCGAATGCACGCTGTGGCTGGCGGGGGATTCGTCGTCGTTTGCCTCGGGTCAGATTTTTGTAATGGACGGCGGCCGCACCGCCAAGTTGCCGTTGCCGCCCATGTAATGACGCATTTCGCCGATAATGTATACTGAATATAAAATGAAAAGAAAATCGGTCTTAATCACCGGCGGCGGCGGCGGACTCGGCGAAGCGATTGCATTCGTTTTTGCCGAAGCGGGCGCGCAAATTCTGCTGGTCGGACGCGGCGAAGAAAAATTAAAGGCGGTGCGCGAAAAAATTTCGCCTTTGACTGAGGCGGAAATTTTATCGGGAGATGTATCCGATTCCGCATTTTGCGACTCCGCCGTCGCCGAATCGGTCAAGCGATTCGGCGGCTTGGATGTGCTGATAAACAACGCCGGAATTATCGTTCGCGCCGACGCGCGGCAAACTTCGGACGACGGCTGGCTTCGCACAATCGCCATTAATTTAAACGGGACTTTTTTCATGAGTCGCGCCGCCGTCGGCGAAATGCAAAAGAGCGGCGGCGGGGCGATTGTAAATGTCGCTTCAACATTGGGGCTTGTCGGCTGCGCGGGACTCGCCGCTTATTGCGCGAGCAAAGGCGGCGTTGTGCAATTGACGCGCGCGATGGCATTGGAGAATGCATCGTCGGGAATTACTGTAAATGCGGTTTGTCCGGGCGCGATTGACACGCCGATGCTGGTTTCCGGTCATTCCGAATCCGAATCCGCCGAAGAAGTTTTGCAGCGCAATCGCGCATTAATTCCGAAGGATGAAATTGCCTCGGCGGCGGAGGTCGCGCGCGCGATAATTTTTCTGACTCGCGAATCACACATTACCGGCGCAATGCTGTCCGTAGACGGCGGCTATACGGCGGGATGATTTTTCCAAATCATTTGGCAATTCGCCCCGGTTGCGCGTATAATCGCCTCTTTCTAATCAGACCCAACGGACGATTAAAATGGAAAACGCTAATGCCAAAGCCGTCATTTTGGCGATTCTCTGCCTGATTCTGTCGGGCGTTATCGCCATCGGCGAAAAAATCATCACTGCCTTTTCCGCCGTCTGCAAGTCGGTCGTCGCCGGATTCGCCGCCGTCCGTTCCATCGTTCCCGCCAAATTTTCCGCCCTCGCCATCGTTATTGTGATGGCTGGTTCCTTATCGGGCTGCTCAGGTTTGACTTATTTTGGCGACAATTACTCCGGCATAGAGAGCGTCAAATTTGAGCATGATGATAGGAATTGGCTGATATTTGATAATCCCGAAAAAAATCGACTTATGATTATTTCCTCTTGGCGAGGTTTGGGGTTTGGTCATACTCCACCAGTTTATCGTGATGCTGCAATTGCTTATTTTGCTTCACAGAGCAAGGAATGCAAAGTCACTAATTTCCATAAAATTCAGGGTATCACAGAATTTCAATGGGAAGTGGAGTATAGTTGCTCCGATGAATGACTCGCCCTTGCGTGTGTGCTACGATTTACCAACCTAAAAAGGAGTAAAACATGTGGAAAAACCCCGTAATGGAAGTGCCACTGAATCACAGCAGCTTCAGTGCGAATAAGCTCTGCACGATTTCGTCATATGACAATTATGGCGGCGTGTTGGGGCGTTTGGAACTCTCGGCATCAGGCATCGGATGGATTCCTGAAGGCAAGCAAAAGCCGCGCTTTGTCTTGCACTGGGAGGAAGTGCAGGACTTGATGGAAAACCATCGCAAAATGCTGGTGGACTTATTTGGGGCTCGCACCCCCATTTCACGGCGCAAGAGAGCCGTCAAAAAGAAGTCAGCGGTAAAACGCCGCTGATAAGACGGCTTTGACTCGCATTGCCGAGTGCGATAGGATTATGGAGCGGTGTCTTTCCTCCAAAAATTTTTCACCGCCCCGCCTACGCTTGACTCGCCCTTGCGCGTGTGCTACAATTTCAATGCTTAATCAACAGCCGAATATCCGGCAAGGAGTAGTAAAATGGCGAAAGTCAAAGGACTTATGCTTCCGCTGAAAGAGGCGGAAAAGGTCATGGAAATAGTGACTTACTACAAAAGCCGAGGGAATACCTATGCGCGAATGCGCCCCGGATCTCTCAAATCAAAGCGGCGACGCCATTCGGTCGAGCGGCAGATATAGATTTGATTCGGCGGATTTCGCTGACGCTCTATCCGCCCTACGAATTTTTTCTCGTGCCGATGCTCTGCGTCGGCATGCGTGACTCGGATGCTCTGCGTCCGCCAAATGCGGGGCGGGGATTGATCCCCGCCCCGACCGTTTCACAATCCAATATCCGATAAAAATCCCGCCGCCGATTTTGGAATGTTCGGGTCGGAGATTAATCTCCGACCCGCCGCCTATCGGCGGATTGCGGACGCAGGAGCGTCCCAATCATGCGTCACGACGCAGAGCGTCGCGACGAGGATTCTATTTTTTGCATTGGCGGCGGGCGGCGGCGATGACTAAATCGGCGGCGTTGTAATTGGTTTGATCTAAAATTTCGCGCAGGCAGGTGGGGCTTGTAATGTTTATTTCCGTTAACTTTCCGCCGATAACATCCAAGCCCGCCAGAATGACTCCGGCATCGGCAAGGAAAGGCGCGACTTTCTCTGCGATTTTGCGCTCGGCATTTCCAAGCGGCATTGCGCGACCTTCGCCGCCAGCGTCCAAGTTTGCGCGATGGTCGTCGTCGCGGGGAATTCGGGCGAGCATAAAAGGGGCGGGTTCGCCGTCAATTATTAATACGCGTCGGTCGCCTTCGTCGGCGATGGCGGGCAAATACTGCTGAGCGATAATCATTCGCCGTCCGTTTTGCGAAAGCGTTTCTATAATTGCATTGCAATTTTTATCGCCCTTCGGCGACACAAAGATGCCTTGTCCGCCGCGTCCGTCCAGCGGCTTGAAAACCGCCCCCTCCATTTTTTGATGAAAGGCAAGGAGCGATTCCTTGTCGCGCGAAACAAGCGACGGCGGAATTAAATCCGGAAAGCGAAAAGCCGAAATCTTTTCATTCAATTCCAAAAGCGCGCGGGGCGCATTAAAAACCGGAACGCCGCTTTGCTCGGCCAATTGCAGAATGTGAAGGGCGGCGATGAATTCGGCGTCTACCGGCGGATCTTTGCGCATAAAAATCGCGTCAAAGAAATCCGCGCGGCGGCGTTTTTGTTCAAGGACGGAAAACCAATTGGAATCGTCGTCGCGCAATTCCAAATGGATGGCGGAGAATGTCGACGCGCTGTTTTCAATCGCCGGCGAATCGTGCGGGACGGCGAAAACCGAATCGCCCGCCTTGGCGGCGGCGCGCATCAGCAGAATGGAAGAATCCTTGCGCGCTTTGAGCGATTCCAGCGGATCCAGAACAAAGGCGAATTTCATTCGCTAATCGGCGACGGAAGAGTAGGTGCGATCTTCAATTAAATCCACCCCGACATTCACCGGCACAGTTTTGCCCGGGTTGTAGGGCAGAACGCCAACGCCTGTGCGTCCTTCGTATTCGTAGGTGACTTGGTAGCCGGTAATGATTTTTTTCGGCCGCTCGGAGGTATCGCACACGCGGACTTTGGAGGATTTTTGCGGCTTGTTGGCGTTTTGCAGATTGTCGCCGATAATCGCCCCGGCGAGCACGCCCGCCGCCGTCGCCGCTGTTTTGCCGCTGCCCTTGCCGACTTGATTGCCGATAATTCCTCCGGCAATGCCGCCGATTAATTCGCCTTCGGTGAGGCGGTTGTCCCCGTCGGTAACTTCGCTGCCGATGAGTGCGCCGACTCCGGCGGCGGCATCGCGTCCGCTTCCCTTGCCGACTTGCGCCCCGGCGACGCCGCCGATAATTCCGCCGAGCAGCCGCTCGCCGGTGAGTCCGCTATTCGCCCGCCGCGATTGGCGGGTTTCGTAGCGGCATTCTTCCACCCGCTCGTAGACGGTTTCCACAATCGGGTCGGCGGAAATCACTCGCGCGCGGTCAACATAATCCGACGCCTGCGCGAATCCCATCGCCGTCAATGCGGCGGATATCAGCAAAATTGTGCGTGTTTTCATTTTTCGTCTCCGGTTGCCCTCGCGTTCCATGGGGGAATTATACCCCCATTCGCCGCCGAATTCGCCGCTGATTAGCAATTTGATGCAAATTCGCCTGTTGTTATTTTTAGAAAAAAAATTGGAAAATTATGGAAAATCGGGAAATTTTGTGGTAATATCGGAAAAAGGACAGCAAATAATGTTTCGCGGATCATCCACAATTCGGCTGGACGGAAAGGGTCGGCTTACCGTGCCGACGCGTCATCGCGATTCGCTGGCGGCGGAATCCGGCGGCGATTTGGTGGTGACGGCGTTTCCGCTCGGCTGCCTGATTCTGTGCGGGCGCGAAGTTTACGAAACGCTGGAAAGGGACTCGCTGGGAAAATCCGCCCTGCATCCCGAAGGCAGTATGTGGCAGGAAATTCTGGTCGGCCACGCCGAATATCTGCAGATGGATTCCGCCGGCCGGGTCGCCCTCACCAAGCCGCAGCGCGAATACGCCAACCTCCGCCGAAACGCCCTGCTGCTCGGCGTCGGCAGGCATTTCCGAATTTGGGACGAGGAAAAATGGAATCAAAAGCGCCAAGCCAAAAGCGACGCCGACGGCGGAATCGCTCTGCCCGATGGTTGGGACGACATTGTCATCTCATGAAAAATCCCCCCATCGTCCGGTTTTGCTCGCCGAAGCGATTGATGCACTGGCGATTCGGCAGGGCGGATTTTATGCGGACGCCACCTTTGGCGGCGGCGGTCACAGCCGCGCGATTCTGCAGCGGCTCGGCGACGGCGGACGGCTTCTCGCCCTTGACCGCGATTCTACGGCGAAAAAATTTGCGGATGGAATCGGCGATTCGCGCCTGCATTTCGCGCATCGCAATTTCGCCGATATGGCCGACGCCGCCGCCGATTTTTTCGGCGACGACATTCGCGCCGACGGAATTTTGATGGACTTGGGCGCCTCCGCAATGCAATTGGAAAACCCCTTGCGCGGCTTTTCGTTTCGCGCCGATGGACCGCCGGATATGCGGATGAATTCCACCGAGGGCGAATCGGCGTCGGCGTGGCTCGCCAGAGCGGATGAATCCGAAATCGCCCAAGTCCTGCGCGAATTGGGCGAAGAGCCCGCCGCTCGGCGAATCGCCCGCGCTGTCGTTTTCGCCCGCGAAAGCGGCGATAAGCGTCTGCATTCCGCTGTCGGTTTGGCGGAAATTATTTGCGATGGAATTAATGCGCGCCGCCTCGGTCTCCTCCGCCGGGGCGGCGCGCGGCGCGCGGGAATTCATCCGGCGACCCGCAGTTTTCAAGCGATTCGCATGCGCGTCAATTCCGAATTGGAATCGCTCGCCGCCGGGCTTGCACAGGCGAGGAATCTGCTCGTTCGGGGCGGACGGCTGGTCGTGATTAGTTTTCATTCTTTGGAAGACCGCATCGTTAAAAATTTCATTCGCGGCGAATCCGTCGCCTTGCCGGGAATTGGGCGATTGCCGTCGTTTTCGTCTTTGCGCCCCGTCGGAAAAATTATTCGTCCGACGGCGGAAGAGGCATCGGCGAATCCGCGAGTCCGCAGCGCAAAAATGCGCGTCGCCGAAAAAATCGGAGAGGGCGAATGAGCCGATTCATCTGCTTATTAATTTTGTCCGTGATGGCGAGTGCGGTTTATCTTGTTAAAGTGCGCTACGATGCGCGCGAATTGCGGGCGGAATTAGCGCGATTGGAATCCGAATCCGCCGAATTAAATCTGCGGCGGCGGCAACTGCAAATTGAACGGGCGGCTTTCAGCGATTTGGACGATGTCCGCGAATTCGGCGAATCCATCGGAATGCGCCATCCGACGCTTGCCGACGGCACGCTAATTTTTGCGGCGAAGGAATCGCAGTGACGAGGGCAATGCGAATCGCCCCCGGCCGCTCGCTGACGACTCTGGCGGTGATTTTGCTGATGTTCGGCGCGATGCTCGCCGGCGGGGCTTATCGCGCCTTGGGACAGCGCGACGATTTGCGCGGCGAATCCAATAAAATATATGTCCGCGTTATTCCGATTCCGGCGATTCGCGGGGCGATTGTCGACCGCAACGGCGACCTGCTGGCGATTAGCGCGCCGACTTATTCGGTCTACGCGAATCCCGAAGTTTTCCGCGAATTGGAAAACGCCGACGAAGCAATTGCACGGCTCGCTCAAACACTGGAAATTTCCGCCGACGACATTCGGCGAAAACTCGCGCGCCGCAATCGCTTTGTGTATCTGCGAAAATATTTGGCATCCGATATTGTCGCCAAACTCGACGACTTGAAAATTCCCGGCGTGGGCGCGGAGCGCAGCGACCGGCGCTTTTATCCGAGCGGCTACGCCGCCGCGCATGTCGTTGGATTCACCGATTATTTGGACCGCGGCCGCGAAGGATTTGAATTCGCCCGCCAGCCGCATTTGTCGCCCAAGCCCGGTCTGCGCCGTGTTTTTCGCACCGCCGACGGCGATGAAATTCAAGAATTCAACCGTCGGCCGTCGCGGGACGGCGGGGATTTATCGCTTACTTTGGATTTGCGGATTCAGCATTTTGCTCTTGCCGCACTCGCGCGGGCGGTGAAATTGCACGGCGCAAAGGCGGGCGGCGTGGTCGTTTTGGACGCGCAAAGCGGCGAAGTTTTGACGATGGCGAATTATCCCTCATTCAATCCCAACAATCTGGGCGAAAGTTTGGCGGCGGCGAGGCGCAATCGGGCGGCGGCCGATGTGTTTGAGCCGGGCTCGGCGATGAAGCCGATTATCGCCGCCATCGCGCTGGATGAAAAAATTCTGTCGGCGGATTCCGTCCTTAAAACCAAAAAGCCGATTTGGATTCAAGGCGGTTTAATTGTCCGCGATAAAAACATTGACGAAAATTTAACCGTCGCCGAAATAATTGAAAAATCCAGCAATGTCGGCGCGGTGCGAATCGCCGAGAAAATCATTCCGTCGATTCTGTGGCGGCGGCTGAGGTCGTTTGGATTTGGCGAATCGCCGGGCAGCGGATTCCCCGGCGAAGCGGCGGGGGTTTTTCGCCATCACAGCGGCTGGTATCCCGCCGACCGCGCAACTTTGGGCTACGGCCACGGCGTTTCCATGAGTTTGCTGCAATTAGCGAGAGCGTATACGGCTTTCGGCAACGGCGAATTGCTGCCGGTTTCGCTGGTGAAAGGCGAAGCCGCCCGCACTCGCCGACGCGTTATTTCCGCCGAAACCGCCGAAAAAATGCGGACGATGATGGAAAGAGTCATCACCGAAGACGGCACCGCACCGCGCGCAAAAATTCCGGGCTATCGCGTCGGCGGCAAAACCGGCACGGTAATTAAAATTGAAAACGGCGAATACAATCACAGCCGCTATCAATCAGTGTTTGTCGGATTCGCCCCGGCGACTCGCCCCCGATTCATCGTCGCCGTCATTGTTGATGAGCCGATTCGCAACGGCTACTACGGCGGAATCGTCGCCGCTCCGGTTTTTCGCGAAGTGATGGAGCGCGCCTTAATTCTTTACGCCGTCCCGCCGGATGCGGAAAAATATTCGGAAGAAAAAAATGACGGCGTTTAATTCGTCCGCGATTCTTAATTCGCTCGGCGTATCGGCGACCGGACTTTGCGGCGACAGCCGCGAAATTCGGCGGGGCGAAATTTTTCTCGCCTGCCCGGGCGAAATCGCCGACGGCCGCCATTTCATTCCGCAGGCGATTGAAAAAGGCGCATCGGCAATTCTGTGGGAGCGCGAAAATTTTCGCTGGCGGCGCGAATGGAAAATCGCCAATGCCGCCGTCAATGGCTTGCGCCGCCATTCCGGCGAAATCGCCGATTGCTTTTACAATTCGCCGTCGCGCCAAATGTTTGTCGTCGCCGTCACCGGCACCAACGGCAAAACAACGACGGCTTTTTTCGCCGCCCAATTATTAACGAAATTGAGAATCGCCTGCGGGTTTGTCGGCACGGTGGGGACGGGATTTGCCTCCTTTCTCGTCCCCGCCGAGCGGACGACTCCGGACGCCGTTGCTTTGCATAAAACGCTTTCGCATTTTCGCCGACAAGGCGCAAAGGCGGCGGCGATAGAAGCGTCGTCGCACGGACTTTCACAAGGTCGGCTGGACGCCGTTAAAATTGATGTCGCCGTCTTCACCGGCATTTCGCGCGACCATTTGGATTATCACGGCGATTTCGCCGCCTATCTGCAGGCGAAGGAGCGGCTGTTTGATTCGCCCAAACTTTCCGCCGCCGTTATTAATGTTGACGACGAAAATGGAATCGCCTTGGCGTCGCGCCTGAAAAAAAAGCGCATCCGAATTTTGACCTTTGGAAAAGGGGGGGGGGGGGATATTAACTTAATGAATTGCGGCGGCGGCGAAATGGAATTCGCCGTTGATTCGCGCCGCTTCATTTGGAAAACGCCGATGCCGGGAAAGCATAATGCGCTTAATCTTTTGGCGTCTTCGGCGGCCGTGATGATGAATGACTCAATTTCCGTTCAAGGCGGGTGGGATGGAATTGGAAAGATAGCGTCGGCGTTGTCGCCTCCTCGCGGACGGCTTGAAAGAATTGACGGCGAAAAAAACGCGCCTTTGGTTTTTGTGGATTACGCCCACACTCCTGATGCTTTGCGCGCCGCATTGTCGGCGATTAAAGAGGGGGGAGGGGGGGGATCCTGCGGGCGAATCATCTGTGTTTTCGGCTGCGGCGGCGAGCGCGATTCCGGCAAGCGCGCCTTGATGGGCGAAATCGCCGCGGCCTTGGCGGATTCCGTTTTTATAACATCGGACAATCCGCGCAACGAATCGCCGGATAAAATCATCGCCGATATTTTAGTCGGCGCGGGCGATAAGGCGAAGGCGATTCCGTCGCGCGAAGAAGCAATCGCCGCCGCCATTAAAAGCGCGCGCCCGGGCGATTCTGTTTTAATCGCCGGCAAAGGTCACGAAGAATATCAGGAAATTAATGGCGCGCGAATTCCGTTTAGCGATGCCGCCGTCGCCCGCAAAATTCTGCGGACATATAGCGGAAACGATTTACCTAAGGCGCGGCGAAAAATGCCTCCCCCCCCTTTTTCTAATGCGCAATCCGCGCACGCGGAGAAAAGATGATGACGGCGATTCAAGCGGCGCAATGGTGCGGCGGAGAATGCCGCGGCGACGGCGCGCGAAAAATTGCCGGAGTCAAAATTGACAGCCGCGAAATTCGCATGGGCGAATTGTTTGTCGCGCTTGCCGGAAGCGTTTGCGATGGCCACGATTTTGTCGCCGATGCCGCAAGGCGGGGGGCGGCGGCGGCGCTGGTGTCGCGTCCGGCGACCTTGCCTAATGATATTAAATCGCTCGCGCAAATTGTCGTTGTTGAAGGCGCAATGATTGGACTGGGCCGACTCGCCGGCGCATGGCGCGCGCGATTCGATTTGCCGCTTGCCGCCGTCACCGGCACCAACGGCAAAACCACCGTGAAGGAAATGCTTGCCGGAATTCTGCGCGCGCATTGCGGAAATGATTCGGTGCTTTCTTCCGAAGGCAATTTTAATAATTGCCTCGGCGCGCCGCTGACGCTGCTGAAATTGCGGAAGCATCATCAATTTGCGGTGATTGAATTAGGAATGAATCGCGCGGGCGAAATTGCAAAATTGGCATCATTGGCGCGTCCGTCCATTGCCATTATCACTAATGCCCAGCGCGGACATCTCGCCAATTTTGAAGGGAAGGGGGGGGGGGGGGATTCCGCCGCCGATCTTGTGGCGCGGGCGAAAGGCGAAATAATCGGCGCGCTTTCACCGAATGGAATTGCGGTGATAAACGGCGATGATTCTCATTCGGCAATGTGGAAAAAAATGGCCGATGCGCGCCGCGTTTTAACTTTTGGAATTAATAGCAACGCTGATTGTCGCGCGAAAAAAACAAGCGATGATAAAGTCGCTTTTGTTTTCCAAGATGGGGGGGGCATTCCGCCTTTGCGGCTTGCCGACGCCGGGGAGCATAACTTGCGAAACGCCGCCGCCGCCGCATTGACCGCGCATGTTTTGGGTATCAGCGGCGACGACATTAAGCGGGGATTGGAAAATTTTCGCGGCGTTCCCGGCCGTCTTCAATTCAAAAAAGGAATCGGCGGTTGTTTATTAATTGACGACACATACAACGCCAATCCCGATTCCGCCCGCGCCGCCTTGTCTGCATTGGCTTTGCAAAGCGGACGGAGAATTTTTGTCCTTGGCGATATGCTGGAGCTTGGCGGCGCGTCCGCCGATGAGCATCGCGCTTTCGGCAAAGATGTTGCCGCCGCTAATATCGAGCATTTTTTTGCGATGGGAGAAATGAGTCGTTATGCGACTCAAGCCGTCCCCGGCGCGAAGCATTTTGACGATGCCGATACTTTAATTCGCGCGCTTATCCCTTTGACGAAGAGGGGAGGGGGGGTGATTCTAGTCAAAGGATCACGCGGAATGAAAATGGAAAGAATTATCCATGCCCTCGAAGAAGAGGGGGGGGATAAATAATGCTGTTTCATCTTGCCGATTATCTTACGCAATATGTGAGCGGATTCAATCTGTTCACTTATACAACTTCGCGCGCCGTATTTGCGACGCTGACCGCGCTCGCCATTGGCTTTGTCTGCGGGCCGAGTTTGATTCGCCGCCTGCAGGCCGGCCGCATCGGACAGCAAGTGCGCGACGACGGGCCGCAGAGTCATCAATCGAAAAAAGAAACGCCGACGATGGGGGGGGGGTTGATTTTAATGTCGCTGGCGGTGGCGACTCTTCTGTGGGGCGATTGGCGCAGCGATTATTTATGGCCGCTTCTGTTTGCCGTCGCCGCTTTCGCCGCCATCGGATATTGGGACGATTCCCGCAAAATCGCGCGCGGCAGTTCGCATGGATTAAGCGCCAAGCGCAAATTGATTCTGCAAAGCGCGGCGGCAATTGCGTTTTTGCTGTGGCTTGTCTTGGCGACTCCTCTCAGCGAGCGCACTATATTAATTATTCCTTACTTAAAAGACGCCGCGATTCCGCTTGGCGTTTTCGGTTTTGTGGCGGTCGGTTATTTTGTTATTGTCGGCGCATCCAACGCCGTTAATCTTACCGACGGATTGGACGGTCTCGCCATTCTTCCGGCGGTGATGGTGTGCGGCGGATTGGGGGTGTTTGCATATGTCGCCGGACATGCGGAATTTTCCGAATACTTGGGATTTCCGCACATCGTCGGCGCGGAGGAATTAGTGATATTTTGCGCGGCTTTTATCGGCGCCGGACTCGCTTTCTTGTGGTTTAACGCTTATCCCGCCGAAGTGTTTATGGGCGACATTGGCTCGCTTGCATTGGGCGCGGCGCTTGGCGCGGTTGCGGTGATTATTCGGCAGGAAATTGTCTTCTTTATTATGAGCGGCGTATTTGTCGTGGAGACGCTTTCGGTGATGGCGCAGGTCGCCTCCTTCAAATTAACCGGACGGCGGATGTTTCGAATGGCGCCTTTGCATCATCATTTTGAATTAAAAGGATGGCGCGAAAATCAAGTCGTCGTGCGATTCTGGATAATTACCATCATCTTGGTTTTGATCGGACTCTCCGCATTGAAGATTAGATGAAAGCGATGAATCAATTCGCGGACAAAAGGATTCTGGTCGTCGGAATGGGACGCACCGGCATGTCGCTCGCGCGCTTTTGGCGGCGGCGGGGAGGAATAGTGGAAGCGATTGACAGCCGCCCCGAACCCCCGTGTGCAAAGGAATTCGCGGCGGAATTCCCCGAAGTCAGGCGGCGGAAAATGTCTTTGGAAGAAGTCGGCGATGCGATGCGCCGGGGTGAATTTAATATCGTCGCCGCAAGCCCCGGCGTGCCGCCGAATGAACTCAAACTCCCCCCCCCCCCCGTCTTGAACGGAAAGGGGGGGGGGGGTATTTTTGTCGTCGGCGACGCCGAATGCTTTTTCCGCACGATGTCGGAATGCGATGAATCGCGCCGTCCTTTTATAATCGCCGTCACCGGCACCAACGGCAAAAGCACGGTAACAATGCTTGCCGCAAACATTTGCGCCGCCGCCGGAAAATCGGCGGAGGCAATCGGCAACATCGGCCGTCCGCTTTTGGATGCGCTCGCCGAATGGGAAGAGCGCAAAGTTATGCCCGACATTGCCGTCGCCGAATTGTCAAGCTTTCAATTGGAAACGGCCGCGCGCATTAATGCCGATGCCGCCGTCGTTCTCAATGTGAGCGAAGATCATTTGGACCGTCACGGCGGACTCGCGAATTACGCGCGAATCAAAGCGTCTATTTATCGCGGCGCAAAATGGCCGGTAATTAATCGCGATGACGCTTTTGTCGCGGCGATGGCGGATTCCAATTCCGCCAATGAAATCGGATTTACTATGAGCGATTCGCCAATGCGCGGCGATTGGTTTGTTGACGCGAAAAACAATCTTGCTCGCAAAGGGGGGGGGGGAGGGGGCTTTGCCGCCGACGAATTGCCGTCCGCTTTGTCAAAGCAAAATGCGCTTGCCGCTCTCGCTTTGACTTCGCCGCTGGCAATTGATGAATCCGCAATTCGTTCCGCCCTCGCCGAATTTAAAGGTTTGCCGCATCGCTTGAATCGCGTCGCCGAAATTAGGGGGGTGATGTATTGCGACGATTCCAAAGCGACCAACGCCGCCGCCGCCCGCTATGCCATTTCCGCCGTCGGCGAAAAAATTGTTCTTATCGCGGGCGGCGACTCCAAAGGTCAGAATTTTCATCCGCTGGCGAGAGCCGCGCGCGGACGAGTGCGGCTCGCCTTGCTGATTGGAAAGGATGCCGACAACTTAGACGCCGCATTTTCCGCCGAAGGAATTCCAACCCGCCGCGCCGACGGAATGTCCGCCGCCGTGCGAATCGCATCCGGAATCGCGGCGGCCGGCGATTGTGTTTTGCTGTCGCCCGCCTGCGCCAGCATTGATATGTTCAGCGATTTTCGCGCGCGCGGAAATGCCTTTTGCCAAGCGGTTCGCGAAATGGAAAAGTCCAATGTCTAATTGGAAAGACGCCGTCGCCGCGCGAATGGACGGCTGCATTCTCGCCTGCTGCGGCTCGCTTCTTGCGGTCGGACTCCTGATGGTTTATTCCTCCACCGTCGCTTTGGGGGGGGGGGGGGAGTATTTAATTCGCCAAATGTTTAACGCCGCCGTTGGACTCGGACTCGGCGCAATGGCGATTTTTATTCCGCTGGCGAAATGGCGGCGCGCATCGGTGTGGCTGGTTGCTTTCGGAATTGTAATGCTGGTTTTGGTCGCCGTCGGCGGCTTGGGTCCGCAGACGAGCACGGGCGTTTCGCGCTGGCTGTATTTGGGCTTCTTTACTTTTCAGCCGGTTGAATTTGTTAAATTCGCCGCCGCGCTTTATGTTGCCGCCTACTGCGTCAAGCAGGCGGAGCGGCTTGCCGACCTTCGCAATTCGCTGCGCGGACTTGCGCCTTTGATAGCGGTTGTCGGCGCGATTAGTTTTCTATTGTTGAAGCAGCCCGACTTTGGCTCTTTTCTTCTCATCGCCGCATTAGTAATGACGATGATGTTTCTCGCCGGATTGCGCCTTCGCTACTTAATAGCCGCCGCTTTTGTTGCAATCGCCGCCGCCGCCGCCCTTGTTTTAACAAGCGATTATAGAATGCAGAGATTCACTGCATTTCTTAATCCATTCGCCGACCCATTGGGCGACGGCTACAATCAAAGCCATGCATTGATGGCTTTCGGCAACGGCGGAATTGCCGGAGTCGGACTCGGCCGCGGAATGGAAAAATGGTCTCATCTTCCGGAGGCCCACACCGATTTTATTGTTTCGGTCATTGCCGAAGAATGGGGGTTTATCGGCTTTGCGGCGGTGATTGCGGCATATGCTGCGGTTGTGCTGCGCGCTTTTATGATTGCCCGCGACGCGGCTTATCGCGGCGAATACTTTGGCGCATTGGCGGCGCAGGGAATTGCCGTCCTTCTTGCTTTGCAGGTTGTTATTAATGTCGGCGGAAATTTATCCTTGCTTCCGGCGAAAGGACTCACCTTGCCTTTGCTAAGTTACGGCGGCAGCAGTTTGGCGATGACGATTTTATCCGTCGGCTTTTTGCTGCGAGTCGGAATGGAAAATCGGCAGCGGGAGATTCTGCCGTGAGCGCGATTATGATTTTGGCCGGCGGCACCGGCGGGCATATTTTTCCCGGTCTTGCCGTCGCCGATGTCCTGCGCGATTCCGGCTGGCGCGTTTCGTGGATGGGCTCGGCGGGCGGAATGGAAGAGGAGATTGTCCCGAAGCGCGGCTATTCTTTTTTCGGCATTTCCTTTCGTCCGCCGAAGGGGAATTTAATTGCGGACGGATTTCGCCTGCTGTGCGCGGCAAAAAAAGCGCGCGGCATTTTAATCCCCCCCCCCCCCCCCCCTGATGTTATTTTGGGGATGGGCGGATTCGCCTCCGCGCCGGGCGGAATCGCCGGGGCGACGCGCGGCATTCCGCTTTTGATTCATGAGCAGAACAGCATTCCCGGACGCGCCAACCAATTGCTTTCGCGAATCGCCAAGAAAATTCTGACGGCGTATCCGGGCGTTTGGGCGAAGAATCCAAAAGTGGAATGCGTCGGCAATCCGGTGCGCGATGAATTTTTTAAGCAGCCGCCGCCGCAGGAAAGATTCGCCGGACGCCAAGGTCCGCTGCGATTCTTAATTCTCGGCGGCAGCCGGGGCGCGTCGGTTTTCAATGAGATGATTCCCAAAGGACTTGCATCTTTGCCGCCCAATTTGCGGCCGATTGTTGTGCATCAATGCGGACGGGGCAACTTGTCGGCGACCGTCGGCGTTTATCGCAAGCGCGGAGTGGACGGCGAAGTGCGCGAATTTATAGATGATGTCGCGGGCGAAATGGCGCGGGCGGATTTGATTATCTGCCGGGCGGGCGCGATGTCCGCCGCCGAAGTCGCCGCCGTCGGAGCGGCCGCAATGATGGTGCCGTATCCGCATGCCGCCGCCGACCATCAAACCGCCAACGCGAAATTTTTTGCCGCGCGCGATGCGGCGGAAGTTATTCCGCAGAATTTATTCGCGCCGGAAGTTGTCGCCGCCGCCGCCGCCGCTTCTCGCGAATCATTGTGCATGCGCGCCGCCGCCGCGAAAAAGTTGGCGATTCCGGATGCCGCTTCCAAAATCGCCCAAGCATGCCGGGAGGTCGCCGATGCGCCATAGAATTCGCCGATTGCATTTTGTCGGAATCGGCGGCGCAGGAATGTGCGGACTCGCCGAAGTGATGCACAATTGGGGATACGCCGTCAGCGGCTCCGACATCGCCGAATCGCCCGCTTTGATTCGGCTGCGCGAAGCCGGCATTGACGCCGCCGTCGGACATCATTCGGCGCGAGTGGCGAATGCGGATGCGGTCGTTTATTCGTCGGCGATTCCGGCGGGCAATCCCGAAATTGATGCCGCCCGTCAACGCGGAATTCCGGTTGTCCCGCGCGCGCAGATGCTCGGCGAATTGCTGCGATTCAAGCAGGGAATCGCCGTCGCCGGCACGCACGGCAAAACGACCATCACCAGCATGGTTGCCGCTGTTCTCGGCGAAGCGGGAATGGATCCGACTTGCATCGTCGGCGGTCGTCTTCTTGCCCACGGCGCAAACGCCCGACTCGGAGCGGGCGAGCATATCATCGCCGAAGCGGATGAATCCGACGCCTCCTTTCTTCATTTGCGTCCGGTGATTGCCGTCGTCTCCAACATTGACGACGACCACTTGGACGCCTACGGACAGAATCCCGCCGAATTGCGGCGCGCGTTTGCGGCGTTTTTGGAAAATCTGCCGTTTTACGGAGTTGCCGTTTTGTGCTTTGACGATGCGGCGGCGCGCGAATGCGCGGACGGACTCGCCAAGCGAATTTGCTCCTATGCAATTTCCGCCGACGCCGATTATCGCGCCGACAGCATTAAAAGCGAAGGCGATTCGCAGCGGTTCATTCTGCACAGCGAATCATTATCCGGCGAATTTATTCTGCGCGCCAAAGGCCGCCACAATGTGCAAAACGCATTGGCGGCGATTGCCGTCGGCGAAGAATTGGGCGCGCCCGAAAATGCCATCCGAAAAGCATTGGCGGAATTTTCCGGCGTCGGGCGGCGGCTGGAAGAAATCGGCGAATGCAAAATCGGCGGCGCCGGCATTTTATTAATAGATGACTACGGCCATCATCCCACCGAAATTGCGGCGTCGCTTTCGGCCTTGCGCGAATCCTATTCGGGTCGTCGGCTGGTTTTAATTTTTCAGCCGCATCGCTACACGCGGACGCGCGACACCTTTGAGCATTTGGCGGATGCCTTGTCGCTCGCCGACCAATTAATTCTGACCGAAGTTTATCCCGCCGGCGAATCGCCGATTGTCGCCGCCGACGGCGAATCGCTTTGCCGCGCAATTCGCATCAAGCGAAAAGTGGAGCCGATTTTCGTCGCCGACTTAAAAGACATTCCTTCTCAATTAAAAGCCGTCGTTCAAGACGGCGATTTAGTGGCGACGATGGGCGCCGGCTCCATCGGCGGACTCGCCCGCAAAATCTTTGACGGGGGCGAAAAATGAATCTCTGCGCGATGTCAATTACCCCCCCCCCCCCCCTCCCCCAAAAAGGCGAATTGCGCGGCGAATGGAAAAGCCAATGGCCGATGTCGCGATTGTCGGCGTGGCGGGTCGGCGGATTCGCCGAGCATTTGTATTCGCCCGCCGACTTGGACGACTTTCGGGTCTTTCTGCAAATGCATGAAACGTCGGCGATTGTCGGACTCGGCAGCAATCTGCTCGCGCGCGACGGCGGCGTCGGCGGAATCGTTGTGCGGACGGCGCCCGGACTCGCGCAATTAAAAATGGAAGAAAAGGGGGGGGGGGGGGGGATCGTCTATGCCGAAGCCGGAGTCGCGTCGCCCAAACTCGCGCGCTTTTGCGCGCAGCATAATTTAGAAAAGGCGGAATTTTTCTGCGGAATTCCGGGCAGCATCGGCGGGGCTTTGGCAATGAATGCCGGCTGCTTCGGCGGACAAACTTGGGATTATGTTAAGCGAGTCCTTCTGCTCGGCGACGGCGGCGAATTATTAATGCATTCCGCCGATGATTTTATTGTCGGCTACCGCAAAACCGCATTGAAAAAATCCAAGAAGAAAGCAATGCGATTCGCCGCCGTATGGTTTTGCTTTCCTCTTGGCGACGGTTCGCGCGCGCGAAAAAAAATCGCCGAGTTATTGCATCGCCGACAAGAAACGCAGCCGATTGGCGAGCCAAACGCCGGGTCTGTTTTTAAGAATCCGCCGAATGATTTTGCCGGACGGCTCATTGAAGAATGCGGACTCAAAGGAAAGCGAATCGGCGGCGCGGAAATTTCGCGCAAGCACGCCAATTTTATCGTCGCAAAAAAAGGCGCGACGGCGGATGATGTTGAGTCGCTGATTTTGCTCGCGCAAAAAGCCGCGCGCGAAAAATACGGAATCAATTTGGAAATGGAAGTGCGAATCATCGGAAAAAAAGCCGGAGAAAAATCATGAGCGAATTCGCCGGAATGAAGGTCGCATTGCTTGTCGGCGGCGATTCGCCGGAGCGCGAAGTGTCAATGATGAGCGGTGAAATGGTCGCGCGCGCGCTTCGCAATTTGGATGCGGAAGTCGTCGTCTTTGATTCCGGACGGCGGTCTATTTTTGAATTGCCGCCGCTTGAAGTCGACCGTGCATTTATTATTCTGCACGGCGGCGACGGCGAAAACGGGGCGGTGCAGGGCGCGCTGCGAATGATGAAAATTCCCTTTACCGGCAGCGGCGTTGCGGCTTCGGCGCTGGCGATGGATAAATATCGCGCCAAATTAGTTTGGCGCGCGGCGGGAATTTGCACGCCGCCGTTTTGCGTCATAGGGGGGGGGGGGGATAATGAATTAAGAATCATCCACGCCGAATTTTCATCGGGGGGGGGGGGGGCTCCGTTGACGCTTGTTCCGGATGCGAATTACAATTGGCGCGAAGCAGCCGAGCGAATTGGCTTTCCGCTTTTTGTCAAGCCGTCGGGGGGAGGGTCGAGCATCGGGGCGCGGCGCGCCGACAATCTCAATGAATTGGAAAAAGCCGCATCCGAAGCGCACGCCTATGATTCCGAAATCCTTGCGGAAAAACTTATAGACGGCGAAGAATATACGGCGGCGATTCTCGGCAATGACGCGCTTCCTTTAATCAAGGTGGAAACGCCGCGCGGATTTTATGATTATCGCGCAAAGTATTTTGAAGACAGCACCCGCTATTTTTGTCCGTGCGGATTGGACGAAAAAGCGGAGATGCGTCTTCGCGCGGAATCCAAGCGCGCCTTTGATTTGCTCGGATGCAGCGGCTGGGGTCGCGCCGATTTTATTTTGGACGGCGACGGCGTCGCGCATTTTTTGGAAGTTAACGCCATCCCCGGAATGACATCGCACAGTTTAGTGCCGATGGCGGCGCGCGCCGCCGGCATTGAGTTTGACGAATTAATCGCGCGCATTTTAAGGGAGGCAAAATGCTGAATCGCCGTCCAAATGATTCGCGAAAACTTTCGCGGCTGTCGGTGATGATGATGGCGGCGTCGGCGATTTTGCTGGCGTGGAAATTCTGCGACATCGCTTTGTCGCCGATATTTTTTCTGCGGTCGGTCGTTGTGGAAAACGGCCATGCGGCGGTGCGGGCGGCGGAAGTCGCGCGATTGGTTTCGCAATTCAATTCGGCGAATCTGCTGGCTGTTGATATTTCATCCGTGCGAATTGCGTTTGAAGAATTGCCCGGCGTGCGCGTCGCCGAAGTTTTTCGGGATTTGCCCGGACGGCTTCGCGTGCGAGTGGAGCCGCAGATTCCGCTGGCGCGATTGTCCGGCGGCGGTCTGGTGAATTTGCACGGTGAAAAATTCATCGGCGAATCAGCCGAGCCGCTGCCGATTTTTCGCGGGCCGGAATCGCGCGTGGCCGAAATGGCGGAGTTTTATCATCGGGCGAATCATCTGCTCAAGCCGATTGGAATCGGCGTCGCTCAATTGACTCTTTCGGACGGTGGCGCGTGGAAAATTTTCACGCGGGAAGGATGGGTGATTAATCTGGGCGAATCGGAAATCGGCGGGCGTCTTGCGCGGTTCGCTAATTTGTATCCGCAGTTGCGGGGGCGAATTGCCGCCGCCCGTTATTTTGATTTGCGCTATCCGCGGGGAGTCGCCGTCGGCGGTCTTGTCGCATACAGCGGAGGAAAACAGCAATGAGTATGAACGGCAAGGAAAATCGCGCCGCCGTTAATCCGGCGAATGTCGTCGCCGCTCTGGATTTGGGCTGCGCGTCTTTTAAGTTGCTGGCGGTTGAAGCGCCGACGGCGGCGAATTTTCGCGTCATCGGCTGCGGCGAAGCGAAAGCGCGCGGAATGGAACGCGGAATGGTGACGAATATGGAGGAAGTCGTCGCCGCCTTGAAGAAAACGGCGGAAGAAGCCGAGATTATGTCCGGAGTGAAATTGCGCGAAGTGCGTCTCGCCGTGTCGGGCGCGCATTTGGTCGGACGGAATTCGCACGGCGCGGTGAAAATTCAAGGCGGCGAAGTGTCGGCGTCGGAAATTCAGCGAGTGATGGAAACCGCGCAGGCGGTCGCCATTCCCGCCGGTCAGCAGATTCTGCATGCCTTGGAGCAATCTTTTATGATTGACGACCAGCCCGGCATTCGCCAGCCGCTGGGAATGAGCGGCGTGCGTTTGGAAGGCGATGTGCATATCATCACTGCATCGGCGAATGCGCTGGTCAATTTGGAGCAGTGCGTCCGCCGAAGCGGACTCGCCGTTGCGGGCAGGTCGGCGGCGGCGATTGCGGCGGGAGCGGCCGTGCTTTCCGACGACGAGCGAAAATTAGGCGTCTGCATTGCCGACATCGGCGCGGGCGTAACCGACCTTGCGGTTTTTCACGGCGGCGCGGTGCGGGCGAGCGCGTCCTTGCCGCTGGCGGGCGGACAAATTGACAACGACATCGCCCGAATGTTTCACACTTCGCTGGCGAGCGCGGAAGAAATTAAAGTCGCCCGCGGCGGCGTTAAATTCAATCCGGAGACGATGCCGGAGTCGGTCGCCCTCACCGATGCCAGCGGCAGCGGCGAGCGTGAATTATCGGCCGAAACTTTGGCGCAAACCATAGAGGCGCGCGCGGAGGATATCATCAATCAAATTCGCTCGCATTTGGAGCCGTTTATTCGGCGGGAACAATTAGCAGCGGGAATCGTGCTGACCGGCGGCACTTCGCTGCTGTCGGGATTCGCGGAAATGACGGAGCGCGCCCTTGATGTGCCGGTGCGAATCGCCCGTCCGCGCTACGGCGGCGAGTTAGCCGAATTAATTTCCGTCCCCGGATTTTCAGTGGCGGCGGGGCTCATTATGCTTGCGCTTGCCGAGCGCGCCGAAGCGCGAGATCGCTCGGCGCAGGAAGGATGGCGCGGACGCTGGCGGCAATTCTGCCGCTGGCTGCAGGACAATTTTTAATCACGGAGACCACAGCAATGGAATTCATGGAAAACCGACGGCCCGGCGCCGTCATCAAAGTCATTGGCGTTGGCGGCTGCGGCGGCAATGTTGTCAAATATCTGCAGGCGCGGAATCTTGAGGGCGTAAATTATGTCGCCGTCAACACCGACGCGCAGGCGCTGGAAATGACCGGCGATGCTGAGCGGGTGCAAATCGGCGAATCCGATACGCGCGGACTCGGCGCCGGCGCCAAGCCGGAAGTCGCCCGCGAAGCGGCGCGCGCCGATGCCCAGCGTTTGCGCGGAATCACGGAAGATTCGGATATGGTATTCGTCACCGCCGGCATGGGCGGCGGCACCGGCACGGGGGCGTCGCCGATTGTCGCCGAAATCGCGCGCACCTCCGGGGCGCTGACGGTGGCGGTTGTCACTCGCCCATTTTCTTGGGAAAACCGCGACGCCCACGCCAACGCCGGCATTGAGGAATTAGTCGGCTATGTGGATTCGCTGATTGTCGTCCCCAACGATAAATTGGAGGAAGTGCTGGACGACGATGTCGGCTTGGAAGAATCCTTCGCCGCTTCCAACAATGTCCTTTACAACGCCGTCGCTGGAATCTCCGAAATTATTCACCGCCCCGGACTCATTAATGTGGACTTCGCCGATGTCCGCACCGTGATGACCGAAATGGGAATGGCGATGATGGGCTCGGCCACTGAAAAAGGCGTAGACCGCGCCAATCGGGCGGCGCAGTCGGCCATTCAATGCCCGCTGCTGGACGATGTCGATTTGTCCGGCGCGCGCGGACTTCTTGTTAACATTTCGGCGGCGCGCAAAGGATTCAAACTCAAGGAAATGAATGAGGCGATGAGCGCGATTCGGCAAAAAGTTTCCAACGCCGCCACTGTCATTCAGGGCGCGGTTTTTGACGAATCGCTGGAAGATGCAATGCGGGTGACGGTCATCGCCACCGGTTTGGAATCCGCCGTTAAAGCGCCGGCGGTGCGCGTCGTCGCCGGAGGAGGCGGAGACGAAATCGCGTCCCCGCCGCTGCCGAAAGGAATCATCAAGCCCAATCGCGATCAATGGAATCGGCAGCGAATCATTGACGAGTGCAAAAATTCCGACGACATTCCGGCGATTCTGCGCCGGCAATTGAGTTAGAATAATGCGCTATAATCCGCCGATGTTTCCGCGCCAGCAAACCATTCATCGCGCGGCGACGGTGCGCGGCATCGGACTGCACACCGGCCGCCGCGTAACGGCGAAATTGATTCCGTCGCCGATTAATGGCGGAATTGTTTTTCGCCGGACTGATTTATCGCCGCCCGCCGAAGTGCGCGCCGCCGCCGCCAATGTCGGCGACACCCGCCTCGCCACTTGCCTGCGACATGGCCGCGCGGAAGTTTCCACGGTGGAGCATTTTTTGTCCGCCTTGTCCGCTCTCGGCATTGACAATTTGACGATTGAAGTCGATGCCCCCGAATTGCCGATTATGGACGGCAGCGCCGCGCCTTGGGCGTTGCTTTTGCAGTCGCACCGCATAGTCGCGCAGGATTCCGCCAAGCGATACATCCGCGTAAAAAAGCCGGTGGAAGTGCAATTGGACGGCGGCGGCAACTCCCCTCGCCGCGCGCGATTTGAGCCGTTTGACGGATTCCGCTTTGAGATTTCCATTGATTTTCCGCATTCGGTCATTCGCCGCAGCGAATCCCAATTCACTTTGGATTTGGACGCGCCGACTTATCTGCGCGAAATCGCCCGCGCCCGCACATTCGGCTATGTCCGCGATGTGGAGAATATGCGAAGAATGGGGCGGATACTGGGCGCGTCGTTTGACAATGCGGTCGTGTTTGACGACTTTCGCGTTTTGAATGAAGAAGGTCTCCGCTACGCCGACGAATTCGTCCGCCACAAAATGCTGGATGCGATTGGCGATTGCTATGTTAATGGCGCGCAGATTCTGGGGCGATTTATCGCGCACAAGCCGGGGCATGAATTAAATAATGCTTTGCTGCGTCGTCTATTGAATTCCGCCGACGCGTGGGAATGGATGGAGTCGGCCTCGCCCCGCGAATCTCATTCCGCTTCGCCCGCGGATTTTTCTGCGGCTTCGCCGGAGCGAACATAGCGCGAAAATTCACGCCGTCATTTTTCTCCAAGTCGCCGCGCAATCTTCGCGATTTTTTCCCTGCGCGTCTTTTCCAAAGAATCAATTTCCTCGCCGAGTTTTTCCGCTTCCAGAATATCGGCTTTCAATTCTTTTTCTCGGCGAGCGAAATCGGCGGCCATATTTTCATCAAGGCGAATTTCCGCCAGATCTTCGGCCGAAAGAGTGGGGTATGCCTTTCCCCATCGGGAGAGGGCGATTAGTTTTTTTAATAGTGCGTCTTTCAGCAGCAGATGCGAAAGCAGCGGATTGCCCTTGGGGCGAAGGCAAATAAAAGCCGAAGTGAAATGCACTTCGGTTTTGCGCTGATCTATTAAAATAATTTTGCCGAGGTAAACGCGGACTTTCGGCACCAGCGTATCGCCGAGATTCGGCTTGATAATGTCGCCGCGCTCTATTTTGTTCCACAGTTTTTTCGTCCGCTCCCGCTCTTGCGGGCCGGTGTCGTCATGTTCGGATTCGCCGCGGACAAGGCGGATGGGATGAATGCTGCCGTCGCTGCTTGCATGCCCGATTTCGCAGTATAAAAGGTCGTCCGGAATTTTCGCCGCTTGCGGGACGATAATTTCGAAGAGGTCTTTGAATTTGACTCCCTCATCCGGCGCGGGACTTTCGTCCAAGAGGTAAGCCGCGTCAAGGCGATGCGTTTTTTCGCGAAAGATCGCCGAAAGACGCACGGACTTTACTTGTCCTCGGATGTTTCCGGTCACCATTTTATTTCCCGCCTGAGGATATTGAGAATTTTATCTCCTTGCGGCGACAAATCAATGCTGCCATTTTTGTCCTCGTTAAACAAGTCGTTGTCGTCCGGGGTTTCTTTTCGGCTTGTCCTTTTGAATCCGACTCCGTCTGCTTCCGCGACAAAAAAATCGTAATCATCTTCGCGCGCGGATTCGGCGGGATTTTCATCGTCCCATTTTTCGATTTCCCTCGGTGTTTTTTTTCGCGCGAGAAACAAGGATGTTTTGGTAAGAGTGTAGGGCGCGAACACCTCCGCAGGAATGGAGATAATCGCCTGAATTTTAAAATACTTAAACAGGAAGCGGCGAATGGCGCTTTTGCGTCCGTCAAAAATTCCGTTGGGAAGAACGACGCCGAGCCGCCCGCCGGGCTTCAGCAGTTGATACCATCGCTCTATGAAAAGTTGCTCGGAGTCTGCACTTGCTCCGCCGACGAATGTTTGATCGTATTCCGCGCGCTTTTCGTCGTCCGGCTTGATGGAAAAAGGAGGGTTGCTGATTACCGCGTCAAATGCCCCGTTAATCGGCGCTTCATAGTGCCGGTCTTCGCCGCTCTGATGGACAAGCGACCTCGGCGGATAGCGGCCAAACGATAAAAGTCCATCGCCGAGCGGATTGCCGGCGCAGATGTTCAGCGAGCCGTCGCCGTGCATAATCATATTTACTTTCGCCGCCATTCCCAAGTCAAAATTGTATTCGTGGGCGTAAAGATATTCTTCCGCCCATCGATTCTCGCGCTCGCCTCCCATCAATTCGGCGATTTTGTTCTGCACGGCCGGAATGTCTTTGAGTTCGCCCCGGCGCGCATACTTTATTGTTTTGGTGATGATTTTCATCGCTTCAATGAGAAAAGCCCCGGAGCCGGCCGCAGGGTCTATGATATAGGGCAGGCGGCGTTCTTCGTTGAGCAATTGCACCGACCAATCGTCAATTCTGAGCGCATAAATCAGAAAGCGGATGATATTAGGCGGGGTGAAAAATTGCCCTTTCGTCTGCTTGAATCCGCCGCGCGTAATTCGCTCAAAAAATTCGCCGAGAATATCGCTCTGCCGCGCATCGTTGCGAATCGAATGGAAAGAATATCGCTCCAGCCGCTGCACGGCGAAAACCAATTTGGCGGGGGAAAATTTGTTCGGGTCAATCACTTCCTTGCCGCGCGCCTGCTGCTGCGGCACTTCCAATTTGTCGACGAGGGCGCTTTGGTAAAGCGCGTTGATTCGCTCAAGAACTTCGTCGGTCGTCTCCGGTTTATCTCCGTGAAATTTCACCTGAAAGCGATATTCTCCGCCGTCGCCGGTGTTGTCTTCGTCTTGAATTTTCGCGAGGATAATGTGCACCAGTGAATTGAATATATCCGTGTCGGTGGTGCCGCCGCCGCCCCAAAGCACATTGTGCAGAGTTCTTTGAGTGGCGAGAAAATCAGGGCGGGAAATCTTGCCGAGCAAATCAGGAGTCCCGCCTTTTTTTAGGGGATGCTTGCGCGCCTCGCCGTAATTTTCGGGGATTTTTTCCGATGCGACGATGTATCCTTCATTTTTCCAAAGAGCGAAATCCTTGAATTTGCGATGGTCAATGAGAATGATTTTCTCGTCAACTCGATTCTCTTCAGCGATGGCAGTGTAGTAGGCGAGATACTGCACCGGCTTAATTTCAAATTTGGAAAGATTGAAAAGTTGCCCTTCGATGTATTCTTCTTTGCCCTCGTAGTCGTCGGGAGATTTCAATTCCATAAAAAGGAAAATGCCGTTGCCGTCGCGGTTGTTGACGACGATATCGCATCGCTTTTCCGACTTGACCCCGGTGGACCGTCCCAAACGCGTGGCGTAGGGCTTTTCCAATTCAATGTTTTGGGGCGCGTAGCCGAGTTCATTCACCAGCCGCGAAACCAAAAAGGCGCGCACCGTCTCTTCCGGCGACAGCCGCGAAATCTCGCGGTGGAGGATAATTCCTCCGCCGTATTTCACATTCTTGCCGTCCGGCGAAATTTGCACAATCTCATTTTGCGCATTCAGGGCAAGAATTTTTTCCAGCAGCGACGATGGCATGACTCTATTTTAGCAAATTTCCCGCAAGGATTTTTCGGCGGCGGCGAGAGTTTTTGCAATCTCTTCTTCGCCGTGACAGTCGCCGATAAAATTTGCCTCAAAAGGAGAAGGCGCAAGATAAATGCCCTCTTTCAGCATCAAATGAAAAAAGCGGCGGAATTGATTTGCATCGCATTTTTTCACCTCGTCAAAATTTTGCGGCGGTGATTCGCGAAAATAAATTCCAATCATACCCCCCGCCGATTGCGCGCAAAAAGCGACTCCGCATCGCCGCGCGACCTCATTTAATCCTTGCGCTAAATTGTTTGCGGTCTGCGAAATTCGCTCAAAGAATCCGTCCGTGAGTGCGATTTTTAATGTCGCCAATCCCGCCGACAATGCAATTGGATTTCCCGATAATGTCCCCGCCTGATATACCTTTCCGTCGGGCGCGATGGAATTCATTACATCGCATCGTCCGCCGAAAACCGCCGCCGGCAGACCCCCTCCCGCAACTTTTCCAAGACAAGTTAAATCCGGGCGAATTCCAAATCTCTCCTGCCCCCCCCCCCTGCCGACGCGAAAGCCGGTCATGACTTCATCAAAGATTAATAGCGACCCGGCGCTGTCGCAGCATTCCCGAATTGCGAGCAGAAATTCGCGCGATGGAATTATCATATTCATATTTCCCGCAATCGGCTCAACAATAACGGCGGCGATTTCATTGTTCTTTTCCGCAAAGATTCGGCGAAGTGAATTAATGTCGCCGTAAGGAAGAATTAATGTGTCGCTCGCGGCGGAGGGGGGGACCCCCCCCGATGATGGAATCCCAAGAGTCAATGCGCCGGAACCGGCGGCGACCAATAAGCAGTCGGCGTGGCCGTGATAGCATCCTTCAAATTTCACCAGCAAATTGCGATTGGTAAATCCGCGCGCGAGTCGGATTGCGCTCATTGCCGCTTCGGTGCCGGAATTAACCGCGCGCATTTTTTCCAGCGACGGCATTGCCTTTGCAATGGTTTCGGCGAATTCAATTTCAATGGCGGTCGGTGCGCCGAAGCCGAGTCCGTTTTTGGCGGCGTCGGCGACGGCGGCAAGCACTTCCGCCCGCGCATGGCCGGCAATCAGCGCGCCCCAAGAGCAGACATAATCAATATAGCGTTTGCCGTCGGCGTCAATTAAATAGGCGCCTTCGCCTCGCTGAAAGAAAATCGGCGACCCCCCCACCGCCGCAAAAGCGCGCGCCGGAGAATTAACGCCGCCCGCAATGGTTTTTTTCGCGCGCGCGAATAATTGTTCGGATGTATTTTTCATCATGCGAATTCGGCGATATGAGTCGCGGTTAATTTATCATCATTATTAAAAAGGCCGGCGATGTGATTCGCGGCGGCGGCGATGTCAATGCAATTAAAAATTCCCGACGCGACGGCGACGGCGTCCGCGCCCGCTTCAATAACGGCGGCGGCGTTTTGCGAATTAATTCCGCCGATTGCGGCAAGCGGCAATGACATTCGCTTTTTATAGTCGCGCAAAATATCCAGCGGACATAAAGCCGCCGATGGTTTGGTAGACGACGGAAAAACCGCGCCCAAGGAAATATAATCCGCGCCGTCGCGCGCGGCTTTTTCGGCGAGATTAATATGATGATGACAAGTCGCGCCGATAATGGCATTTGCGCCGAGTGCAATTCGGGCATCGGCAATTGCCGCATCATTTTGTCCGAGATGAACGCCGTCCGCGCCGCAGCTGCGGGCTAATTCAATATCGTCGTTGACGATAAAAATCGCCCCGTTTGCGCGGCAGAGTTTTAATAATTCCGCCGCCATCGCATAATGCGATTCGGAAGAATAGGGGGAGGGGGGGGGGCGATACTGCAGAATTCGCGCGCCGCCGACAAGCGCCGCTTCGCATTTATGCAAAAGCAATTCATCATCGTCGAGAGGAGGCGTGACGGCGTATAAGCCGCGAATCATTTTCATCCCCCCCCCCCATTGATGAGTCCGCTTTCAGCGATGCCGTCAAAGATGAATTGCATCGCCAGCGCCGACAGAATTACGCCGAAAATTCGCGTGACGACATTCATTCCGGTCACGCCGAGAAGCCTTCGCACTTGTCCGGCGACAAGCAGCAGCGCAAGTTGAATTAATAAAACCAATGCGAGCGAAAGCAGCACTGTAATTTGCTTGCGGAAGTCGCCGCTGGCATCGGCGGAGAGAAGAATCACTGCGCCGATTGCGCCCGGCCCGGCGATGAACGGAGTCGCCAATGGAAAAACCGCGATGTCGTCCTTGGCGATGGCTTCGCGCTTTTCGTCGGCGGTCGCCGATGTCGCCCCTGAATTGCGGGCGAAAACCATATCAACGCCCATCAGCAAAAACAGCACGCCGCCGGCGGCGCGCAAAGCCGCCAGCGAAATGCCGAGCGAACTCAAAAGCGAATCGCCGAAAACGGCGAACAGCAATAAAATTCCGGCGGCGACGGCGACTCCCAATATCGCCGTGGATCTGCGCGATGCCGCCGAATCGCCCGCGGAAAGTGCGGCGAACATCACCGCCGTTTCAATCGGCCCGACGGTTACAAAAAAAGTGGCGAAAGCAATGGCGGCGGTTTCGGTCATTTTAATTACGCCCCGCGAATTAAAGCGGAGTCCAGCCATTTTATCGGCAGCCCTCGCCGCAGCCACCAGAATAATTTCGCCGGAGTGGTCACTTGATAGCGAATCTTCGGCGATGGATTCTCCAGCGCATGAATCAATGCGCGAAAAACCGCCGACGGGCCAAGCGTAAACGGCGACGGCTTTCCCGAATCATATCGGCTTTGCATTTGCAGATAGAATTCGCGATGGGGGCTTTTTTCCAAATTGATATGGCGATGAAAATGCCGCATCGCATTTTCGCGAAAGCGGCTGGAAATCGGGCCCGGTTCAATTAAGGAAAGGTGAATTCCGCTGCCGCGCAATTCCATCCGCATTGTATCGGCGAGCGATTCTAATGCGTGCTTAGATGCATTGTAAGCGCCGCGATACGGCAGCGACACAAAGCCGAGCATGGAACTGTTATGAACGATTCGTCCGCCGCCCTGCTTTCTCATCAGCGGCACGACGGCGTTGGTTAATTCCTGCGTGCCGAAAACATTCGTTTCAAATTGCGCGCGCAGGGCTTCGCGGGAAAGATCTTCCACTGCGCCGGGCTGTCCGAAAGCGCCGTTATTAAAGAGCGCATCGATGCGTCCGTCGGTTTTATCGGCGACGAATTCCGCCGCCGCGCGAATGCTCGCCGAATCGTCCAAATTCAATTGCAGCGATTCCATTCCCGAATCTTGCAGCCGTTTTGCGTCTTCGGATTTTCTGGCCGCCGCAAAGATTCGCCAGCCGCCGCGGGCGAGGAGCGACTTGGCGCAATGCTCGCCAATTCCGCTTGAACAGCCGGTAATTAGAATATTTTTTTTCGCCGTCATTTTTCGCATTATAAACCGCCGACGAGTAGAATCGGGCGTTTTATCGCCGGAGAAAACCGCAATGGAATCAATGGTCATTCAAATCGCCCGCGTCGGCGGGCCGGAAGTAATGGAATGGACTCGCGCGCAGATCGGCGAGCCGTCCGCCGGACAAATTCGCGTAAAGACCGCCGCCGCCGGACTCAACTTCATTGATGTTTATCATCGCACTGGATTGTATCCGGTGGAATTGCCCGCCGTGCTTGGATTGGAAGGCACGGGCGAAGTGGAAGCAATCGGCGAAGGCGTCGGTGATTTCCAAGTCGGAGATCGCGTGGGCTACTGCGTCGCGGGATTGGGCGCCTACGCCGAGCGGCGAATCATTCCCGCCGACCGTGCGATTAAATTGCCCGGCGATATTTCCTTCGAATCCGCCGCCGCCATTCTTCTCAAAGGAATGACCGCCGAATATTTAATTGGCCGATTGTTTGCGGTGAAAAAAGGCGACGCGGTTTTGTTTCACGCCGCTGCCGGAGGAGTCGGACTCATCGCCTGCCAGTGGCTGAAAAAAATCGGCGCGACCGTCATCGGCACGGCGGGCAATGAAGAAAAAGCCCAACTCGCCCGCGAACATGGATGCGATTATGTCATTCTTTACCGCCAAGAAAATGTCGCAGACAAGGTGCGCGAAATCACAAGCGGCAAAGGAGTCGCCGTCGCTTATGATTCGGTGGGGCGCGACACTTTTGACGCGACTCTTAATTCGCTCGCGCCGCGCGGAATGTTTGTCTCCTATGGAAATGCCTCCGGCCCGGTCGCGCCGTTTGATCCGGGCTTGCTCGGGCAAAAAGGATCGCTGTTTTTTACGCGCCCGACTTTGATGACTTATGCGGCATCGTCGGCGGATATGCGCGAATCGGCGAATGCATTATTTGACGCCGTGCGCGGCGGAATTAAAATTAAAATAGGAAGCCGCTTTGCATTAAAAGACGCCGCCGATGCGCATCGCAATTTGGAATCGCGCAAAACCGTCGGCTCAACTTTGCTGATTCCGTAACCCCCTCCCCCCCCCCTGCTAATCAGTTTATTATTCGGCATAACTTCCGCGTCCTGCCGGAAATGAAAGCCGGACTCAATCCCGCCGAAATGCGTTCTCGCCGGTAATTTTGCGGCCGAGCGATAAAGTATGCACGGCGTCCGAGCCTTCGTAAGTGACGACCGTTTCCAAATTGCATAGATGACGCATTACGCCGCGCGAAAGCAGAATGCCTTCCGCGCCGAGAAGATCGCGCGAATCGCGCGCGATTCGCAAAGCCGCGCGGCATGCTTCGCGCTTGCCGAGTCCGACCATCAGCGAATCGCATTGCTTCAAATTCATTAAGTCGGCGAGGCGGAAGTTAAGCAATTGCGATTTAATAATGTCGGCGTGCATATCGGCGAGGCGCGCCTGAGTCAATTGAAACGCCGCCAGCGGCGAGCCGAATTGACGGCGCGATTTCGCATGCGAAAGGGCGGATTCGTAGCACGACATTGCCGCCCCGATTGCGCCCCAGCAGATTCCCAAGCGCGCCTGAGTCAGGCATTCCAAGGCGGCGCGCAAGCCGATTTCGCTGCCCGGCAGAATCGCCGAATGCGGAATGCGGCAGTCGTCCAGAATGATTTCTCCGCTGTGCGACATTCGCAGCGATAATTTTTCTTCGGCGATGGGGCGCGCCGAAAAGCCCGGGCGGTCGGCTTCAATTAAAAAGCCGCGAATGCCGCCTTCGGTTTGCGCCCAAATCACGGCGACATTTGCCAAGGTCGCGTTTGTGCACCATCGTTTATGTCCGCTGATTGACCAGCCGTCTTTGCGTTTGTCCGCCATTGTTTGCATTGCCGAAGGATCCGACCCGGCGCCGGATTCGGTGAGGGCGAAGCAGCCGATGGATTCGCCGCCCGCCAGAATCGGCAGCCATTTTGCTCTTTGCGAATCGTCGCCGTGCCGATAAATCGCGTGCATGCAAAGCGCGCTTTGCACCGAAACAAAACTGCGAATCGCCGAATCGCCGCGCTCTAATTCTTGGCAGATGATGCCGTAGATGCGATAGTCGGATTCGCCGCCGCCGAATGCGCGCGGCAGAGTCGCCCCGAAGAATCCCTCCGCCCCTAATTTTGGAATCAGGGCGCGCGGAAATTCGCCGCGGGAATAGGCGTCGTCAATTAAGGGCGACGCCTCCGCTTTTACAAAGTCGCGGACGCGCGCGCGAAAATTGCGCTCGGATTCGGAATGCATTCCATCGGCAATCGGATAGCCGCACCATTCGCTCATCTTTTTTTCACCTTTGGATTCGCGCAGTGTATTATATTTTTGCGATGCAAATCGGCGATGGCGTCCTTGTCAAAATTCAAATGGCGGCGCAGGGCGGATTCCGTGTGCTCGCCCAGAATCGGCGGCGGCGACAGGCTTGCCTTTTCTGAATTATTAAATCGCAGCGGCGAAGCGACGGTCGGAATTCCTCCGGCATCCGCAATTAATTCGCGCGACTTGGCATGCGCGTTGGAAAGCATCTCCCAAACATTCATCACTTTGCCGGAGGGAATTCCGGCGCGATTGAATTGATCAAGCCAATCATCGGCGGGACGAAAAGCAAAGGCGGAATTCAGCAGCGGAATTAATTCATCCCGATATTTAACCCGCGACGGATTCTTGGCGAAGCGCGAATCTTTCGCCAGTTTTTCTTCGCCGATAATTTTGCATAAGGATGCGAATTGCGAATCGTTGCCGACCGCCAAATTAAATTCGCCGTCGCTTGCGGAAAAAACGCCGTAAGGGACAATGTGCGGATGATGATTGCCGAATCGCCTGGGCGGTTTCTTTTCCATTAATGCGGCTTGGGCGACATTCGCCATTGCCGACGCCGCGCAATCCAAAAGAGCGATATCCAAATAGGCTCCGCCGTTTGTTTTTTCGCGGCGAAAAAGTGCGGCGAGGATTCCCAAGGTCGCGTTTAATCCGGCGAGAATGTCGCAGACGGCGACGCCGGCTTTCATCGGCGAGCCGTCGGCTTCGCCGCTGGCCGCCATTAATCCGCATTCGCCTTGGATGATAAAATCGTAGCCGCCGCGATTTTTCCATTCGCCGGTTTGTCCGTAGCCGGTGACGGAGCAGTAAATCACCGACGGATTTTCCCGCCGCACGGATTCATAATCCAAGCGGCGTTTGGCGAGGGAGTCGGGCTTGAAATTTTCCACGATGACATCGGCGGCGGCGGCGAGTCGGCGGACGATGCTTTGCCCTTCGGCGGCATTCAGGTCTACGGCGACGCTTTGCTTGCCGCGATTGACGGCGCAAAAATAAGCGGCGGTCCGGTCAAATGCAAAAGGCGGCCCCCATGCGCGAGTGTCGTCGCCGCTGTTGGGGTGTTCAATTTTGAGGACGGTCGCCCCGAGGTCGGCGAGCTGCATAGTGCAGTATGGCCCCGCCAGCACGCGCGACAAATCCAGCACTAAAATTCCGTTCAGCATTGTGCGATTGTATCCCGCGCGGAAAAAATTCGGGTAAAATGGCGGGGCGGAATTCAGGCTGTGGCGAACGAAATCATCTTTGCGAATTTGGATAAGGGCGACCTCGCCGACCTTGCGACCTGCCGTCGCTTCGGCGGCTATGCGGCGCTGGAAAAAATCGTCCGCGAAAAAATTTCGCCGTCCGATTTGCTGCAGGAAATTAAAGAATCCGGCTTGCGCGGACGGGGCGGGGCGGGCTTTCCCACCGCACTCAAATGGAGTTTCATTCCGCGCGGGCTGCCGGTGGATATTTATCTCGTCTGCAACTCGGACGAGGGCGAGCCCGGCACTTTTAAGGATCGCGACATTCTCCGCAAAAATCCCCATCTCTTAATTGAAGGAATGGCGATTGCCGCCTACATCACCGGAGCGCAGGTCGGCTACAATTACATTCACGGCGAAATTTGGGAGGCCTATGAGTTGATGGAAAAAGCCGTCGTCGACGCCCAAGCCGCCGGCTATCTGGGCGACAATATTCTGGGCGGTGATTTTTCCTTTCATCTCCATAATCATCACGGATTCGGCGCCTACATTTGCGGCGAAGAAACGGCGCTGCTGGAATCCATTGAAGGCAAAAAAGGCCAGCCAAGATTCAAGCCGCCGTTTCCGGCGAGCTTCGGACTCTACGGCAAGCCGACGACGATTAATAACACCGAGACCTTCGCCTGCATTCCCTACATCGTCAATAACGGCGGACGGAAATTTTTAGAATTGGGCAAGCCCAACAACGGCGGAACAAAAGTTTTTTCGGTGTCGGGACATGTGGAAAAGCCGGGCAACTTTGAAATTCCGCTGGGGACTCCCTTCGCCGAATTGCTGCAAATGGCGGGCGGAATGCGGGGCGGTCGGCCATTAAAAGCGGTCATTCCGGGCGGGTCGTCGGTGCCGATTCTGCCCGCCAAAGTGATGATGGATTTAACGATGGATTACGATTCCATCGGCAAAGCCGGATCAATGCTGGGGGCGGGGTCGGTGATTGTAATGGACGATTCGGTCTGCATGGTTAAAGCATTGGAGCGGCTTTCGTATTTTTACTTTGAAGAATCATGCGGCCAATGCACACCGTGCAGAGAAGGCACAGGATGGCTGCATCGGGTGGTGAATCGCATTGAACGGGGCGAAGGACGCAAAGAAGATTTAGACCTGCTGGTGGATGTCAGCAACAATATGGACGGCCATACCATCTGCGGACTGGGAGCGGCGGCGGCGACTCCGGTGAGAAGTTTTATTAAGCATTTCCGCCAAGAATTTGAACATCACATTGAAAAACGCGAATGCCTAATTCCCACCGGCTTTGGTGCGTGATATTCCTTGGCGGACGCAGAGCGTCCGAGTCACGCGTGCCGACGCAGAGCATCGGCACGAGGTTAATTATTCTTCCCGCTGTCGGGCGAAAATGCCGAGAATTATTTCGTTGTGGCTTTCCATTTCTCCCGGTGGATTTGGATTTGCCTTTACTTTACTACATTTCGGCGAAAAAATCAAAAGTCAAATGGATTAATTTTGATTTTTTGCTGTCAACGCCGCGTGTTGTTTTTTCGGCGTGACGGAATTTTTTCTCATCGGCGGGAGGATTAGGATTGTGGTAAAATTTCGTCGTCTAAATTAACGGCGAGGAAGAAATAAAAATGACGACGGCAACCAACGGCGCGCGTCAGGCGAGGAAAAACGGCGGCGGCATCATCAAAATGGAGGTGTATCCGCAAGTCGGCGACACTGGGGAACGCGCCGATATGCTGATTAAATTTCCCACCGGAGCCAAGTGGCTGGTGGAAATTGTAGGGCGCGGACGATATTCGCCGGAAGCGATGCGGCACAGATCCGCGCTTGCCGTGCGCTATGCCAAATCGTTTCCGAGAGCGACGCCGGTTGTTTCCACGCACATCGGCAAGCAGATTGGATATTTTTCGGCGCGCACCGGTCGTGCGCTGGCGATGCCGGGCGAGAAATAGTCCGCGCCATGCCTCGCCGTCCGCGCAAAAGCGGCAAGTCGCAGCGTGCGCCGGGTCGCGGGCAAATTGACGACTTGCAGGAAATTGTTAATCGCGCCGAGCAAATTTCCCAATCCGGAAAAGATGTCTACATTAAAACGGAGGAATTTTCAGTGAAAATCACCAGCGGCAACGCCGAGCGAATTCTGCGCGCTTTCAAGGCGCTCGCCAATTTTTTTCGCAAGAAGTGACCGGCGATGGAAATTCAACTTGAAATAGACAGCCGCCAAGTGCGGGTGCGCGACGGCGTTACTATTATGGAAGCCGCCCATGCGCTCGGCATCGCCGTGCCGCATTTTTGCTATCACAAAAAATTATCCATCGCCGCCAACTGCCGAATGTGTCTGGTGGATGTGGAAAAGGCGCCCAAGCCGCTGCCCGCCTGCGCGACTCCCGCCGTCGATGGAATGATCGTGCGCACTTGCTCGGAAAAAGCCAAGCGCGCTCAGCACGGCGTGATGGAATTTCTGCTGATAAATCATCCGCTTGATTGTCCGATTTGCGATCAGGGCGGCGAATGTCCGCTGCAGGATCTTGCCGTCGGCTACGGCATTTCCAGTTCGCGCTACGCCGAAGAAAAACGGGTGGTGATGGAAAAAAATCTCGGTCCGCTCATTTCCACCGGAATGACCCGCTGCATTCACTGCACTCGCTGCGTGCGATTCGGCAGCGAAATTGCGGGCGCGATGGAATTGGGATTGTCCGGCAGAGGCGAACACGCCGAAATTATGCCGTTTGTGGAAAAAACGGTGGATTCGGAATTATCGGGAAATATGATTGATATTTGCCCGGTCGGCGCGCTCACTTCCAAGCCGTTTCGTTTTACTGCCCGTCCGTGGGAATTGTCGCATCGGGATTCAATCAGTCCGCACGACTGCTGGGGCAGTGCGCTTCAATTGCACACCAAAGACGGCAAAGTGCTGCGCGTCGTCCCGCGCGAAAATGAAGAAGTCAATGAATGCTGGATTTCCGACCGCGACCGCTTTTCCTACGAAGGATTAAACGCGGATTCGCGCGCAATTCGCCCGATGCTTAGACCCTCCGACGCCACTCAATGGAGCGAAGTAACATGGCCCGACGCCCTTGATTTTGCGACGGCGGAATTGCAAAAAATCGCCGCAAAGCACGGGGCGGACAGCGTCGGCTTTTTGGCGTCGCCGTCGGCCACGACGGAGGAATTGCATCTTTTTCAAAAATTCGCGCGCGCATTCGGCAGTCCGCATATTGACCATCGCCTGCGCGAATCCGATTTTTCGGCGGACGGACGGCGTCGCGGAATTCCATGGCTGGGAATGAAAATCAGCGAAATGCGGCAATTGAAAAGCGCGCTTTTGGTCGGGGCGAATCCGTCGCGGGATTTGCCTTTGCTGGCGCATCGTCTTCGACAATTGGTGAAATCGCGCGGAAAGGTTTTTTCGGTCGCTCCTTTGTCGGTCGCCGGACAATGCCGATTGGCGGGCGAATCAGTTGTCAAGCCGTCGCGAATGGCGCCTCGTCTTGCTCAGATTTTGCGCGCGGCGAGAGAATTGGGCGGCGTGTCGTCGCCGACAGCGGACGGCAAATTATTTTCGGAATTGGATGTGGCGGATATGCCGGACGAATTCGCCAAGCGCGTCGCTTCGCGTTTGTGCGGGAGCGAATCGGCGATTTGGCTTGGCGCGCAGGCGCGGCATCATCCGCAAGCGGATTCCATTTTGCGATTGGCGCAGACGCTGGCGGAAACCGCCGGGGCGCGGCTCGGCTGCCTGACCGACGGCGCCAACGCAATCGGGGCTTATCTTGCCGAGGCGATTCCATTCGGCGATGGGCGCGCGCGCGGATTCAACGCCGCTCAAATGTCGGCGAAAAAAATGAAGGGATATGTGCTGCTCGGCTGCGAGCCGGAAGATTTTGCCGATTCCGCCGCCATTCGCCGCGCGCTCGGCGAGGCTGAATTCGTCGCATCGCTGTCGGCTTTTGACGACAAGTCCCGCCGCTTCGCCAATGCCATTCTGCCGATTGCGCCGTTTTCGGAAACAAGCGGCACATTTATCAGCGGCGAAGGACGCAGGCAAACTTTCGCCGCCGCTGTCCCGCCGAAAGGCGAATCGCGTCCGGGATGGAAAGTGCTGCGCGTGCTCGGCAACGCCTTGAATTTGCCGGGCTTTGATTTTGAATCGCCGGATGAAATTCGCGCCGAAATTTTTGACGGCAAATCGGACATCGCCGCTTTCCTTAATAACGGCATTAATGTCTCTTCTTTTGAAGATGAATCGCAGACGGACAATTTGTCGGCGAATTTTAATTCGTTTGAGCGAATCGGCGACATTCCTCCTTATCGGATGGATGCAATTGTCCGCCGCGCGGCCGCTTTGCAAAAGACGCGGCGGTCGCGCGAAGCCGATTCTGCATTTATGCATCCCGATGATATTGCGTCGCTTGGAATTTCCTCCGGCGAAAAAATCCGTTTTTCCGCCGACGCCGATTTTATAGAAGCGGAAGTTTTTGCCGATACCCAATTGCCGCGCGGCGTTGTTCGCGCCGCCGGAGGGGGGGGGGTGTTTGAGTCGCTCGGCGAATTATTTTCGCGCGTGGAAATTGCCGCCGCCGATTCCAATCTCGCCAGCGGAGCAGGGGGGGGGGGGGGGGGGATAAAAATGAATATGGAATTTCTCGGCGAATGGCTGCATCCTTGGCTCGGCGGCTACGCCGACTGGGCGGTGATTTTCGCCGAAACGCTTCTCGGCATTGTGTTTATTGTCGCGCCGCTGCTGGTGGCGGTCGCTTATCTTACCTACGCCGAGCGCAAAGTTATCGGCTATATGCAATTGCGGCTCGGCCCCAACCGAGTCGGACCTCTCGGCTTACTGCAGCCGATTGCCGACGCCGCCAAACTTTTAATGAAGGAAATTATTCTGCCGACGGAGGCGAATAAATTCCTTTTTTTAATCGCGCCGGTCATATCAATGATTGCCGCTCTGATTGCATGGGCGGTAATTCCTTTCGGGCCGGAGACGGTGCTTGCCGACATCAACGCCGGATTGCTGTTTGTGCTGGCGGCGACATCAATGGGAGTTTACGGCGTGATAATCGCCGGCTGGGCTTCTAATTCAAAGTATGCTTTTATCGGATGCCTGCGGTCGGCGGCGCAGATTGTATCTTATGAAATTGCGATGGGCTTTGCATTAGTGACGGTCTTAATGGCGGCGCAGAGTTTGAATCTTTCCGACATTGTGAATGGACAGGGGGGGGATAACTTTTTATCGTGGTATTTTGTGCCGCTGTTTCCGATGTTTATCGTATTTTTTATTTCGGGCGTCGCCGAAACGAATCGCGCGCCGTTTGATGTCGCCGAAGGCGAATCGGAAATTGTCGCGGGCTTTCATGTGGAGTATTCGGGAATGGCCTTTGCGGTTTTCTTTCTCGCCGAATACGCCAATATGATTTTAATTTCCGCGCTGGCGGCTTTGATGTTTTTGGGGGGATGGCTTCCGCCGATTAACGCCGAACCTTTTACTTTGCTGCCGCCGATTTTCTGGCTGTTTTTTAAGATGGCGTTTTTGCTGTTTTGCTTCATTTGGTTTCGCGCGACTTTCCCCCGCTATCGCTACGATCAAATTATGCGATTGGGATGGAAGGTATTTATTCCGGTCACATTAGTGTGGCTTGTTATCGTCGGCTTGTGGATGCGCACCGATTATTGGGTTTGGTAATATGGGAGAGTGGCTTCTTTATTCCGGAATTATTTTCGTCATAATTTTAATTTGGAGAATAGTTTCTTTCTCCAGAGATAGGGAAAATGCGATGAGAATGATATTCTCGGAGATTCCCGAGAGTGCGCTAGAATTATACGCACAAGAAATGGATTGGGAGCCGTGTCGAGGTGAACACGGTTTTGCGATCATTTGCGATACGCAGCAGGGAGAAGTGTCCATGCATGTTGGACTCCAGTCGGGTAAAACAGTCGTGTTTTTGTCCCGACATTTTGCGGTCGTGAATAGCAATGCAACGATGGCCGCTTTTGCCCACATACGGAAAACACGAAAACAACGGATTGCTCTTCTTAAGCGAATGGGAGCTAGTGATTCCCCGGGGTTGTTGCGAGATATTGCGTTGAGCAACATCAAGGGTGTAGAAATTAAACCGATTACAGTTGATCCTGACAAGCATGTTTCGTTAGGGGAATCTCAACGAGAAGAGGCCGCTTTGTGCTCTGCGTTTAGACTTCCTCCGCCTCTGGTGGATCCGTTGCATGCGGAGTATCTCCGTCGGAAAGGGAACAAATAAATTGTTGCGGGTCGGAATTTTTAATTCCGATTTTTCCGAATTAGTGTATAATCCTCCCAACCGACAGAATCTGAAAATTGCAATGCCCGACTGGATTCCCGAAAACGCGGCGTATTTGACGCCGTATTTGGCGATGCGTGATGCCGAAGCCGCCGCTGAATTCTATGAGCGCGCCTTTGGTTTTGAGCGGCGCGAGGTCGTCCCCGGCGAGGACGGACGGCCGATTCACATCGGCATGGCTTATCGCGGTAAGCCCATCGTAATGTTCGGGTCGGGCGAGGGACGCGAAAAGGATTGCGCTTCGCCCGCCGAAAGCGGCGCGGTTTGCCCGGTGTCGCTTTATGTCTACTGCGAAAAAGTGGACGATTTTGTCGCTCATGCCGTCGCCGCCGGCGCCAAGCAAACGATGCCGCCGCAGGATATGTTCTGGGGCGATCGATTGGCGCAAGTGCAGGATCCGGACGGCTATCGCTGGACTTTCGCCACCAAGGTCGGCGAGTTTGATATTTCCAAAGCGCCGCCGCAAGTTCGGCAGGAGTAATTGCTATGGGACTGACCGGATTGCCGTCGAAAAAAACCTACGCCGCCGCTTATATTTTGTGGCTGATTGGCGGGCCGCTGGGATTGCATCGTCTGTATTTGCATCGCCACCGCAGCGGCTCGGTGATGCTGCTGCTGAGCATCGTCAGCATTTTTGCGTTTGCGGGGATGACTTTGGAGATTGTCGCGCCCGGGCTGGACATCGCAACGGCGGTGGAATCAATTCGCGCGAGAGATATGGTGCGCGAAATTCTCAACGCGCTGACAAAAGGCGAATTCTCCCAAGCGGCGAAAAACTGGTTTTTTGTCGGCTTCGGCGCATTTGGAATCACCTTTCTGTGGGCGGTGCTGGACGCGCTTTTTATTCCGTCGATGCTGCGGAGTTTCACCAACTAAAATGGCGTCGGCGATTAAATCCCTCCGCAATTTTTTCCGCGCGTTTCTGCTGACGGAATTAGTGCGCGGTTTGATGGTGACCGGTCGGCATTTTTTCCGCCGCAAAATCACCGTGCAATTTCCGGAGGAAAAAACGCCGCAAAGCCCGCGCTTTCGCGGATTGCACGCGCTGCGCCGCTATCCGAACGGCGAAGAGCGATGCATCGCCTGCAAACTCTGCGAGGCGGTCTGTCCGGCGCTGGCGATTCACATTGAGTCCGACCAGCGGGAAGACGGCACACGCCGCACAACAAAATACGACATTGACCTCACTAAATGCATCTTCTGCGGAATGTGCGAAGAAGCATGCCCGGTGGACGCCATTGTGGAAACCCACATCTTGGAATACCACGGCGAACAGCGCGGCGACCTGTATTATACGAAGGAAATGTTGCTGGCGGTCGGCGACAAATACGAAAAAGAAATCGCCGCCGCGCGCGCAGCCGATGCGCCCTATCGCTAAATTAATTCGGCGAGCAATTTGCCGTCGCCGATTCTAAAAAAGATTCGCGCCGCCGGCTTGGGCGTTTGACAATCGGCGTTGGGGGCGAATCGCTGTGCGCGGCGGTCGGCTAAATTGACGGTGCGAATTTCAAAGCTAAATCGGGTCAGCGCGGATGCATTCGGAATTGAACCGTGCAGATGCGCCGCCGAAAAGCACATCACATCATTTTGCGCGACAGCGGCGGGGACAATCGCGCCCTTGGGATTTTCCGCCGCGACGGGAGCGGCGGGATAATCCGGCTTTTGTCCGGCGGGGGCGGCCTTGCGAGCGGCAAGGTATTTTCCAAACGACCATTCCGCCGTCGTATTGGCGAGCGGGCGGCGAAAATAATCGGGAAAAAATCCGATAGTGCGCGCGCGAGTCGCCGGCCATATTGGCGCCCACCAATTCATTTGCTCAAAAATCGCCACCCCCCAAGTATCCCTATGCAGATGCGCATGCGACTGCAATCCGCCGTCGTGCGTTTGCAAAGGAGGCGCGATTCTTAATAGAAGTGAATCCCAAAACACCTCTTCGCAATTGAATCCGATTTCACCAAGCGCATCGGCGAAATGCTTTTTAAGAGGCTGCGAATCGCGAAAAGAATCCTGCGCCTCTTTGGCGCGTTTTAGAAATTCATCGCGCGAATAAATTCGGTGGGCGAAGGGGGGGAATTCGCAGGCGAAAGATTCGCGCGCAATTCGCCGCGCCGCCCGCACGATTTTTTTAATCCCCGCAACATCGGCGAATGCAATGAATTCGCCGCCGCACAAAACCCGCGCGGCAATTTTATCCGCCTCTTGCGGGGCGGAAAGACGGACGATGCTAATCGGTGAGTGCTTCATCTCTTGCTAATCAGCAGTTTTTCCGGCTCCTCGTTTTCTTCGTCCTCACTTTGGCACAGACAGTCGGGATTATTTGCAATCCATTCCTGCAAATGGTCCCGCTCGCGCGCTTCGATTCCCTTGAATGTTTCGGGAGTCACTTCTTTCATTTCATTGTCTTTTCGGTTGACGATGTAAAGTCCCATCGTTGTTTTCTCCTTCTCAGTATTTTCCCCGAAGGCGGAGGCCTTGGGGATCAAACAGTATATCACGGACAACTTGCGCATCAAAGCGTTCGCCGAGATAATCCACTTGCAAAGGCGTTCCTTCTTTGGCAATTTCCGTCGGCAGATAAACAAAGCCGACGGTTTTTTTCGCGGACGGCGAATAGTCGGCGCTGGTAATATATCCCCGCACTTTGCCGTCGGCATAAACCGCTTCGCCGCCAAGCAGCGCCTGATTTTGATTAAGGACGACAGTGCAAAGCCGCCGATGAATTCCTTCCTTTTTAATTTTAAGAAGAGCATCGCGGCCTTTGAATTCGCCCTTGTCAAATTTGACGGCGAAGGAAAGTCCGGCTTCCAAGGGATTGCGGTCAATATCTAATTCCGTTCCCCAAGAGCGCATTCCTTTTTCCATTCGCAGTTCATTAAATCCGCCGAAGCCGCAGGCGGCGAGTTTGTGCTTTTGCCCCGCTTCCGTCAGCGAATCCCACAAGGCGAGTCCGTATTCGGATGATGTGTAGAATTCCCAGCCGAATTCGCCGATATAGGAAAGGCGCACCGCAACGACCGGAATCGCGCCGATAAAAATATTTTTCCAATGGAAATACTTAAGCGATTCCGCCGATAAATCATCGCCGCAAAGAGAAGACATAATCTCCGCCGCTTTCGGTCCCCACAATCCGATGGCGGCGAAATTTCCTCCGATATCGGAAAGATGCACGCTGTCGTCGCCGGGATGATTCTTAATAAGCCACGCGAAATCCTGCGGCGCCGACCCCCCCCCCGTGACGACATAAAAGCGATTCTTTTCCATTCGCATAATGGTGAGATCGCAGGCGATTCCTCCGGCGTTTGAGGTGAGATTCGTATAGACCACACGCCCCGGAGGAACATCCAAATTATTCGCCGAAAGACGCTGCAGAAAATGCAAAGCGCCCGACCCTGCAACTTCAAAAAGAGCGAAGGCGGAAAGATCGTAGATGCCGGCGTATTTGCGAGTCGCCTGCGCTTCGGCGTATTCTATCGGCGACCAGTGACGCGCAGACCATTCATCGCGAGGGGGGGGGGGGGTAAATTCATTAAGCAATTCTTCGTTGGAATGAAACCATTGCGGACGCTCAAAGCCGCCGACTTCCATCATATATCCGCCTTTTTCGCGGTGGCGCGAATCCATCGGACTGCGCCGCAAATTGCGGCAGACGCTTGACGGATCTTTGGGATGCAGAATGTCGTATACTTCAATGTAAGTTCGCACTCCTCTTTGCAGAATGAATTCGGGCGAAGTCGCATGCGGATAAAAGCGATTGACATCGGCAAGATGGCAGTCGCAGGGGGGTTCATCTTCGTGCATCCATTCGGCGATGAGTTTGCCGACCCCCCCCCCATGCGTAAACCAAATTGCTTCGGCGACCCAAAAGCCGCGCGCGATTAAAGATTCGCCAAGGATGGATTGTCCGTCAACGGTAAAGGAAAAAACGCCGTTGATTCTATCGGTGCTTTCCTCGACATTGCCGATGTCGGGGAAAAGATTCCTTGCCAAATTCCACGATTCATTATAAAGGTCGCCGCGCCATTCCAAAAGAGAAGGCATCACTTTGGCTTTTTGCGGCGGTAGAATTTCGTCCGCCCAAATTGGCATCGGTTCGTGGCCGTAGGTTCCGACGCCCCACTGCGAAAAATAAGAGCGAAAATAAAGGTCGTTATCCTGCGCGCGAGTTAAAGGCAGGACGACTTCGCCGCGTTCTTTGGCGAGAGAAGAAAGCGAATCAATCGGACGGCTCATCGCGTAAAGATGGCCCATCGGCATCAGCGGAATCGGCTGTCCGACCATTCCGCCAATTTTCGGCCCCCAAAATCCGGCGCAGCATAAAGCCATTTCGGTTTTGATTTCGCCTTTGTCGGTTATCACGGACGCGACTCTTTTTTCCCCGCGCGAATTTTCTTTTGTAGCGATGCCGATGACGGTCGTGTCGCCGAAAAATTCCGCCGCGCCGTTTTCTCTGGCTTTTTCCATAATCGCCAGATTGCATTCATTCGAATGGCAGGTGGCGTCGTCGGGGACAAAATAGCCGCCGGTGACTTTGGCGGAATCCAAGTGCGGCAGCATATCGCCGCATTCTTTGGGCGTGATGACTTCGCCCTGCAAGCCGAATGCGCGTCCGATGGCGCATCGGCGATGCAATTCTTTAAGGCGGGCGGGCGTTTGGGCGAGTTCCAAACTGCCGGCGAGTTGCGCGCATTTTTCGCCGCCATAGTGGAGTCCGTCGTAAAATTGGACGGTGTATTGCGCCGCTTCGCACATAAAGCGGGCGAGATTCGTCTGAAACATTCCGCCCGGCGCATGCGATGTGGAGCCGCCCGGCTTGGAAAGCGGACCCTGATCCACCACGACAATATCCCGCCAGCCGAGTTCGGCCAGATGATAAGCCGCCGATGCGCCGACAATGCCGGCGCCGATAATCACCACTTTGGCATGCGATTTCATTTTTTCCTCCGTTTAAGCGACGCGGAATTTTACAGCGATTCGGCGGCGAAGAATTAAAACCCTCATGCCGCGCGGAGCGTTGGCGCGAGGGAAAAAAGGCGAAAAATCCCGCGCAAAAAATATTTACATTGGGGGGTTGACAGGCGAGAAAAAGTGTCGTATAGTCCCTGTTGCACAAATATCTGGGGGCGCGCCTGCTTGTCGAGTGGGTGGTTCGCTGAATAGAATAACCATCAAAGCGTCGGGATTGGATTCCTGTCGCGGGAAATAAGCGGGGTTAGGTTTTCTGATGTTTGTGTCTGCCCGGCGCTTAGCGGCGCGGGGGAGTTTATTCGCACAAGCAAGGAGGCAAGTCATGCGAAAAGAAAACCTGATGGGCGCGAGCGCGCTCGTTTTATGTTGCGCGGGGTTCTCGCGCGCGATTGGCAGTGGGAAATTGATTGCGGCGATTCTCGCCGTTGTCCTCGCTTTGCCGATGCCGTCGTTGGCGCACCATCTCGATGATCTCGACGGAATCTCAACCCAAGGCACCGACACGGACAGGAGCGGGAAAATCTTCACCAGTGGCGGCGGCGGTGAGGACAGTGGTAGCATCAGCACCAGTGGCAGCAATGGGGTCGACAGCGGTATCATCTTCACCTCCGGTGGCAGCGGTGATGACAGCGGTCAAATTCGAACCGAAGGCGCCAGTGGCGCCGGCAGCGGCAACATCGGAACCAGCGGCGGCAGCGGTGCTAACAGCGGTCGCATTCGCACCAGCGGCGGCATCGGTGATTTTAGCGGTCAAATCCGCACCTTTGGCGCCGACGGCGTTGACAGCGGTCAAATCCGCACTTTCGGTAGCAGGGGTGAAGGCAGCGGTGGCATCATCACCGATTCGAGCAGCGCCGATCACGCCACAGCGGCCAGAATTGTGACTAACGGCGAGATGCGGACGGGTTCCTTTACGACCGAAACCGGCATTTGCGGGTCGGCGGATAACGCCCAATGCGGCGACTTTGTGCAAGGTGAAAACGGCAGGAAAGTCAGGCGCACCGGCACGACTTTCGGCGATAACCGCGACTATGAAAGGGAAGCGCGGACGCATATTCGGGCGGATTCCATCGGCGCGGACGACATCGCCAAAGGCGCGGTCGGCAGTAATGAAATCCTCGACGGCACAATCGTCATTGCTGATATTTCTTTCAATACTATGGCGGCATTGCAGACCGACCAAACGGCAAGAGATGCCGCCGCTGCTGCACAAATGGATGCTGGCGCTAATGCCAATGCAATCGTCTCCGAAAAAGCCGCCAGAGAAACCGCCATTACAGCGGAAAGGAATGCCCGGACGGCGGCGAATTCGGTTACCCATACGCAAATTGCCAAGGATGCGGTTCGTGTCGATGAAATTGCCGAAGGCGCGGTCGGCAGTAATGAAATCCTTGACGGCACAATCACCACCGCTGATCTTTCTGCCGATGCTATGACGGTATTGCAGACCGACCAAATGGCAAGAACCGCCGCCGCCGCTGCACAAATGGATGCTGATGAGGTTGACACCGGCGAAATTCTTGACGGCACAATCACCACCGCTGATATTTCTGCCGATGCTATGACGACACTGCAGACCGACCAAACGGCAAGAGATGCCGCCGCTGCTGCCCAAATGGATGCTGATGAGGTTGACACCGGCGAAATCCTTGACGGCACAATCACCACCGTTGATATTTCTGCCGACGCTATGACGGCATTGCAGACTGACCAAACGGCAAGAACCGCCGCCGCTACCGCCCAAGCCGCCGCTGCTGCTGCACAAATGGATGCTGATGAGGTTGACACCGGCGAAATCCTTGACGGCACAATCACCACCGTTGATATTTCTGCCGATGCTATGACGGCATTGCAGACTGACCAAACGGCAAGAACCGCCGCCGCTACCGCCCAAGCCGCCGCTGCTGCTGCACAAATGGATGCTGATGAGGTTGACACCGGCGAAATTCTTGACGGCACAATCGCCATCGTTGATTTATCGTCGGCGGTTCGGAATAGCATATCCGGCGCGCAAACATCGGCGCAGAATGCCGAAACGCAAGCGACTTCCGCCTTGTCGTCCACCCAAGAAAATCAGCAGGCGATTATGTCCGAATCCAACACTCGGCAAATGACGGACGGCTGGTTTGATACGCGCGTCACTGCTTTGGAAAACGACGATATTCGAGGCGACATCAACCGGGCTATTGCGGCGCAAACGGAAGAAATGGACGGCCGCTTTGCGGATGTGGATGCTTCCCTCGCTAAAATTGAAGGCGCGATAGATCGGCTTGATGAAGGAATCGCAATGTCGCATGCGATGGCGATGATTGGCGCACCGACAAAGAAGAGCTTCGGCATTACGGCGGCGACGGGTTTTTATCAGGACAAATCGGCGGCGGCGATTGGCTTAGGCTTTCGCCCGACGGACAGTGTGCTGATAAAGGCGGGGGTTTCTTATGGATTTGACTCCAAAGAAGTCGGCGGCGGCTTGGGCGTGACGCTGGAATTTTAACGCAATGCGGGGCGACTTGTTTAGGTTGAATCGTCCGGTTTGGGGGCGGACGATTCGCTTTCATCTTTCGTCGCTGTCGCCGCTGACGGATTGAGAATGCGAATCGCCCGGGCGATTCGCATCGGGTCGGCGGGATGCGATTGGCTTTCGTCGCCGACGGGTTCGCCGGTTAATTCCATTCGCATGCCGTCGATTTCCACGCAGGCGGGCGCGTCGGGAAAATCGCCCATATATTCCAGAATGAGTCCGTTGAGCGTTTTGGCGCGGGTCGGCGGAAAATGCAAGTTGTGGCGGCGGCGCAATGCGCGCAAAGTAGCGGTGCCCTCTACGATGAGCGCGCCGGATTGGTCGGCGGCGGCGCGGGCGAATTCGGCGTCATCCAAGTCGCCGGCGATTTCGTCGGCGAAGTCGCCGATCGTCGCCAAGCCGCGCACATCGCCGTATTCATTGACGACGAGTCCCCAATCGTGCCCTTCTTCGCGGAAATTTCGCATCTGCCGAAACACCGCCGTGTGCGCTGAAATAAAATACGGCGATTTGGCGATTTGGCGCAATTTTTCACCGTCAATTTCTTTTGCCCGGCAGAGCAATCGCAGAGCTTCGGAGAGCCGCAGAAAGCCGACGATTTTATCCAATCCGCCGTCGCACAGCGGCAAACTTTCGAATCGCGCCGTCAGCAATTGCCGCTCAATCGCCGAGGGCGGACGCGAAAAATCGATGACTTCAATGGAGCGCAGCGGCGTCATTACATCTTCAACGGTGAGGTCTTTGAGGTCAATTAAATTCAGCAGCATTTCGCGGTGGCGAAGCGGAATCCAGCCGCGCGAATCTACGACGATGGAGCGCAATTCGGCGGCATTGACGGCGGCGGCGGATGCGGTTAAATGCCCGCGTCCGACTCCGGCGATTCGCAGAATTCCGCCGACGAAAAAATTAACGAAAGCCACCGCCGGGGCGAGAATCCGAATCAGCATTCCCAGCGGAGCCGCCGCCGCCAGCGATACTTTTTCGCCGTGCCGCACGCCGAGAATTTTCGGAGTGATTTCGCTCGCCACCAGAATTAAAAAAGTGACGAGAAGAGTCGCCGCCGTAAGCGTCGCCTTGCCTTCGCCGAAGGCGCGCACCATCATCACGGTCGCCGTCATCGCGCAGACGACATTGGCGAGGTTGTTGCACAAAAGGACGGTCGCAAGGAGTCGGTCGGGTTTATCCAGCAGAGAAAGGACCGCGTCGGCGCGGGAATTGCCCTCGCGCGACAAATGGCGCAGGCGATGCCGGCTGCGCGAAATCAGCGCGGTTTCCAGCAGCGAAAAAACGCCGGACACCAAAAGTCCGCCGACAAAAATCGCGGCCAGCGTTAGTAATGAGGGCTCTTCCGTCAAGGGAGATAAAATCGTCGGCGAATTTTATCGCATCAGCGGCGAAAAAAATTCACTTTGACTGGGCGGGCAGGATAAATTCCCAACCCGAATATTTGCATTTCGCGGATAGTTTTAGAATTCCCAGCAGCCGCGAATCATAGCAACGCCATGTCCGCCGCGCTTTTGAGCATCCAAAATATCAGCGGAATTCATTCCGCCAAGCGCAAAAATCGGCATCGGACAATCTTTCGCCAAGCGCGAAAATTCCGCCCAGCCAAGCGAATCGCCCCCCCTTAATCGTCCGCATAAATTCCTTTTTCCATCATCCTCCGATTGCCGAGAAGGATGCGGTTTTTCATCGCTCCGAATTGGCGACAAGAAAACAAAATCCGCGCCGATGGATTCCGCTTTTCGCAATTCGCGCAAGTTGTGGCAGGAAGCGGCAACCCACGAAAAATTTGGGCGGCTTCGGCAAGCCAAAAGTTTCGCCGACGATAAATGAATTCCGTCGGCGCAAATTTCGCGGGCGAGATTTTCATCGTCATTGACGAAAATCATCGCGCGAAATTGACGGGCGATTTTAGCGGCGCGACGGGCGAATTTTTTTCGTGCCGGCGGAGTCAAAGTTTTATCGCGGATTTGCAGAAGGCGGAGTCCGCCGCCGAGTGCAATCTTAAGTCGCCGCAAAAAATCTTCTTCGCCGTATTTTTCCGCCGCCGAGATGCCGCAGATTATCGGCAAATTCAGCAGACGCCACAGCGATTCATTCGCCGGAAGCAGCGGATTCGGCGGACGATGCGAAGGGTCGCGCCACGCAATTTTCTGTCCTTCGCGTGGATGCGGCTCGTCGCCCCATTGAAAAACACGGCGAAAATAAAGCGCGACGGCGGCATGCGGATAGCGATGATTCCGCAAAATCCACGGATGCGAATGACAGCGGACGATGCCTAATTCTTCGCGCAATTCGCGGCGCAAAGCGGCGGCGGGCGATTCGGCGGGGCGGATTTTTCCGCCCGGAAATTCCCAGAATCCGGCGAGGGGTCCTTCGGGTCGACGCTGCGTCAGTACGCGGCCGTCGCTGCGAATCATCACCGCCGCTGCGACTTTTATTTTTTGCGGATTTTGGGCGGCGGCTTTTTTTTCTTTTGGGATGTCGTCCACAATTTTTCTCCCGCGCGAAAAACCGCAAATTGCCGCGCGATTCGGCCGTTGCGGGAGCCGCGCAAAATCGCCCATTCCGCCGCCGACCGCATTGCTTCGGCGTCCGCCGTTATATTAAATCGCGCCAGCCAATGCTTGGTCATTACAAAATATTCGTCCTGCGTCGGCGTAAAAAATGGCACCCATAAGCCGAATCGGTCGGACAGGGCGATTTTTTCGTCGGATGTTTCGCCCGGCTGAATTTCGTCCGATTCCAAATTTTCGCGGACGCTTTCGGGAATAAGTCGGCGGCGGTTGGAAGTCGCGTAAACCAGCAGATTGCCGCCGCCGCTGTCGGTGAAAACGCCCGCCCCGACGCCGCCGTCCAAGGCGGATTTTAAGGCGCGAAATTCGCCGCCGCTTTCGCGGTATGTAAGGTCGTCGCAATAGACGATGAATTTTTCCGGACGATGCAGAATCAAGCGGCGAATGTCGGCGAGACGGGCGAGTCCGCCGCTGTCCGCTTCAATTAATCGCAGTCCGCGTTTGCGGAATTTTTGGAAGACGCCGCGCACCAGCGACGATTTTCCGCAGCCGCGAGGACCCGTCAATAAAACATGATTCGCCGGCAAGCCCGCCAGAAATTGCCGCGTGTTGTTTTCTACGGCGGCGATTTGCTCCTCCACGCCGCACAAGTCGTTAAGAGAAAAATCGGCGGATGCGTCCAGCGGAGTCAAGATTCCGCCGTCCCAGCGATGGGCGTGATGCTTGGCGAAATCCGGCGGCGATTCGGGCGGCGGAATCAATTTTTCGATTCGGTCCAGAATCAAATTCGCCCGCGCGAAAAATTTTTCGGCGTCGCGAGTCACGAGCGATAAGCAGCGTTAATTTCAATGTAGCGGGGCGATAAATCGCAGGTTTTAAGAATCGCCCGATGCGTCCCCTGATTCATTTCAATGTGAATTTCCACTTCCGCATTCGCCAAGATGCGCGACGATTTTGCCTCGCTGTATTGCGGATGCAGTCCGCCGCCGCGAATCACCGGCGCAATTTTTTTTCCGCTTTTCAGCGAAAGATTGACTCTCGCCGAATCAAATTGAGGGCGGATATTTCCCAAAGCCATCAGCAATCTGCCGACATTGGCGTCGCCGGCGAAAAGGGCGGTTTTGACCAAAGGCGATGTCGCAATTGCTTCGGCGGCGGCTCTGGCGACCGAAAAATTCGGCGCGCCGCTTGCGCGAATCGTAATTAACTTTGTCGCCCCTTCGCCGTCGCGGACGATGGATTCGGCAAGGTGGCCGCAAACTTCCAAAATCGCATTAAACAATTTTTTGCGATTCGCCGCATCTGTCTTTATTTTTCCGGTTGCGATGAAAATCGCCGAATCGTTGGTAGAAGTGTCGCCGTCCACGCTGATGGCGTTGAAGGTGTCCGCGCAAATTTCGCGCAGCCACCGCCGCAAAAGCGTCCGCGAAACGGCGGCGTCGGTGGCGACAAAAGCCAGCATCGTCGCCATATTCGGATGAATCATTCCCGACCCTTTGGCGATTCCAGTGATGGTGATTGTTTTTCCGCCGACATTAATTTGCCGCGAAATTCCTTTGGCGACGGTGTCGGTTGTCATTATGGCTTTGGCCGCCGCCGCCCAATTGTCGGGATGCAAATTGGCGGCGCATTTTTTTAATCCGGCGATATATTTTGCCATCGGCAGCCGCTGCATAATGACGCCGGTGGAAAAGGGCAGAATCTGCGATTCGCCGCAGCGAATTAAAGCGGCGAGTCGGCGGCACGATTCGCGGGCGTCTTTTAATCCTTGTCCGGCGGTGCCGGCGTTGGCGATTCCGGCGTTTATCGCCAAGCCGCGAATTTCGCGATTCGCCTCCAAATGCCGACGGCAAATTTGCACAGGCGGAGCCGGATAGCGATTTTGCGTGAAAATTCCGGCGACTTCCGCCCCTTCGCAAAGCGAAATGACAGCGAGATCATCCCGCTTGCTTTTTTTAATTCCCGCCGCCGTCGCGCCCAAAGATACGCCGCCGACCGGCATCAGCCGCCCCGGCGGGGCGAGATTAACCGCCATTTTTATTCCTTCAGCAGGGCGGCGATTTGCGATTCTATTTTCGCCGCCTTGCCGGTGCCGCTGTGCGTTTCGCCGATGTAAACGCCCCGCACGACGCCGCTTTTGTCCGCCACATAGAAAGTCGGCCAGTAGCGATTGCGCATCGCTTTCCAAAAGATAAAGTCGTTGTCCATCACGACCGGGTGGCGAATCTGTAATTTTTCAATCGCCTCGGCGACCCGTTCCCGTTTTTTTTCATGGCTGAATTCGGGCGTGTGAATTCCGACGACGACGAAATTATCGCCGGCGAATTTATTCTCAACGGCTTTGAGCCACGGCAGCGAATTGATGCAGTTGTAGCAGCCGAAAGTCCAAAAATCCAGCAGCACGACTTTGCCCCGCAAATCGCGCACGGAAAGCGGCGGCGAGTTGAACCAGAATTCGCCGTCGCTTTGATACGGGTAGGCGAATTCGGGCAATGCGCCGTCATTGGCTTGAATGTCCTCGCGCGCCGCAAAAGCAAGAGCAGCAATGGCGGCGAGGGCGAATGTCGTTAGAATTTTTTTCGTCATTGTATCGCTCCGATTAAATGCCCGGAGCCGGACTCGAACCGGCACGCCGGGATCCGGCGAGGGATTTTAAGTCCCATGTGTCTACCTATTTCACCATCCGGGCTGAGGAGGCGGGAGTCGGAATTGAACCGGCGTACGCGGCTTTGCAGGCCGCTGCATAACCACTCTGCCATCCCGCCTTCGCGCGCATTGTAGCGCAAAATCGGCGGAAGGAAAAATGGAGCGGGAAACGAGGTTCGAACTCGCGACCTCAACCTTGGCAAGGTTGCACTCTACCAGCTGAGCTATTCCCGCCCGCCACCGTGATTATAATAGCGAAATGGCAAATGTCAAGACCATTCCCGACGACAATTTTTCCGCCGACAATTTGGCGGCGCGCGGCCCTATCGCTATTTTTGCCGAATGGCTTGCCATCGCTAAAATGGCGGATTCCGCCGTCGCCGATTCGGTGGAAATGACTCTCGCCACCGTCGGCGGATTATCCGCAAATTCTCCCCGCGTCCGCACGGTGCTGCTGAAATCATTTGACGACGGCGGCTTCGTTTTTTACACCGGAGCGGCCAGCTGCAAGGCGGGGGCTCTCGCCGAAAATTCGCATGCGGCGATTTTATTTCGCTGGGCGAAATCGCAAATGCAAGTGTCGGCGGAAGGCAATGCCGCCGAATTATCTCGGGGCGAAGTCGCCGATTATTTTCGCACGCGGCCGCGCGGAAGCCAAATTGGGGCGTGGGCGAGTCAGCAGTCGTCGCCGCTGGAATCCTTTGACGACCTGCTGGCGGCGGCGAAAAAATTTGAAGAGAGATTCCATGGCGGCGAAATTCCTCCGCCGCCGCATTGGACGGGATTCCGCCTGCCGCCGCTGCGGATGGAATTTTGGAAGCAGGGCGAAAATCGCCTGCATCGCCGAATGGAATTCGTCCGCGAATCCGTCCGGTCGGCGTGGCAGTCCCGCCTACTGCAGCCGTGAAAGATTCCAGCATTATTCTGGTCGGAATGATGGGCAGCGGCAAAACCGCCGTCGGGCGAATTCTCGCCGAAAAATTGGAGCGGCCATTTTGCGATTCGGATGCGCGCATCGCAGAAAAAACCGGCGCGGAAATTGAAACGATTTTTGAATACGAAGGCGAGGAATCCTTTCGCAATCGCGAAAGCGACGCCTTGCGCGAAATTTTGCGCGATGAAAACAAAGAAAGCAAAAAAAATAAAATCGTCCTTGCCGTCGGCGGCGGGGCGACGCTGCGCGAATCCAACCGCGATTTAATGAAAAAATCCGGCGCGGTCGTTTATCTGCGGGGCGACGCCGATTTATTGTGCGGACGGCTCAAAGGGCGAATCTGCGGCCGCCCGCTTTTGGGCGACGGCAAAAATCTGCAGCGACGGCTGGCCCGTCTTATCAATCAGCGGGAAAAATTTTATCTCGCCGCCGCCGATGTCGTCGTTGATTTATCGCCGACGGAATCGCCCCGCGCCATCGCCGACCGAATTCTGCGAGAATTGAAATTAAAAAATGACGGCTGAAAACATTAGCGAAATTATTTCGGTGCATTGCGCGTCGGGAAATTATCCGGTAATCGTCGGCGATAATTTATTATCGTCGCCGAATCGCTGGAAAAATGCGCTGGCGAATTCCAACGCCGAATTGCCCAAGCGAGTCGCCTTAATTTCCAGCGAGGCGATTTTTCCGCTGCACGGCGATTCCGTGATTCGCGCGCTCGGTGAATTGGGAATCGCGCCGAAAGTCATCCTTGTGCCCGACGGCGAATCGCATAAAAATTGGGAAAGCGTCAAAGCGATTTGCGATGCTTTCGCTACCGCCGAAATATCGCGCAGCGGCGTTGCGATTGCGCTTGGCGGCGGAGTCGTCGGCGATGTCGCCGGATTTGCGGCGGCGATTTACATGCGCGGAATTGCATTCGTGCAGGCGCCGACAACTTTGCTCGCCCAAGCCGACGCCGCCATCGGTGGCAAAACGGCGATTAATCATTCGCGCGGAAAAAATTTAATCGGCGCTTTTCATCAGCCCAAAGCGGTGCTGTGCGATTCGGCGGCATTGGCGACTTTGCCCGCGCGCGAATTTCGCGCCGGACTCGCCGAAGTGGTGAAATACGGACTCATCTGCGACGCCGAATTTTTTTCCGACTTGGAAAAAATCGCCGACGGACTCGCTCAAAAAAACGGCGATGCGATTCGCTTTGCCGTCATTAATTCGGTCAAAATCAAAGGCGCTATTGTGTCCGAAGACGAGCGCGAATCCGGCAGGCGGGCGCTGCTGAATCTCGGCCATACTTTTGCGCATGCGATTGAAAACGCCGCCGGCTACGGCGAATGGCTGCATGGCGAAGCGGTCGCCGCCGGTTTGGCCGCCGCCGCTAAATTATCCGAAGCCGCCGCCGATTTTCCGCCTGCGGAAACGGCGAGAATCATTGCGCTTTTGCATCGCTTGGAATTGCCGACGGCCTTTCCGAATCTTATGGAAAAAGATTTAATGTCGGCGATGCGGCTGGATAAAAAATCGCTGAACGGCAATGCGCGATTTGTGCTGATGAAAAAAATCGGCGCATCTTTTCTCGCCGACGGAATCGCGCCCGAATTAATTCGCGATGCAATGGAGAAATGCCGATGAGCGAAACTTTTCCCAAGACGCGTTTGCGGCGGCTTCGCAGCGATGATTTTATTCGCCGCTTGGTGGCGGAAAATCGCCTGTCCGCCGACGATTTTATCTATCCGATTTTTGTGTCGGATTCGGCGAAAAATGCGCGCGAGCCGATTGCATCAATGCCCGGCATTTTTCGCTTGGGAATGGATTCGCTTCTGCATGAATCCGAGCGCGCATTAAATTTGGGATTGCCCGCCGTCGCGATTTTTCCGGCGATTGAGCCGTCCAAAAAATCGCCGCGCGGAGAGGAATCGCATAATCCCAATGGACTTGTGCAGCGCGCCGTCGCTTCCTTAAAAAAGCGATTCCCCGCGCTCGGCATCGTTTGCGATGTCGCTCTTGACCCTTATACAAGCCACGGACAGGACGGAATTTTAACCGCCGACGGCGGCGATGTCGCCAACGACGAAACTATCGGCGCATTGATTTTGCAGGCGCTTTCGCTGGCGGAGGCGGGCGCGGACATTGTTGCGCCATCGGATATGATGGACGGACGCATCGGCAAAATTCGCGACGCGTTGGAATCGGCGGAATTCCATCATGTAAAGATTCTCGCCTACGCCGCCAAATTCGCATCGCATTTTTACGGGCCGTTTCGCGATGCGGTGGGCTCGTCGGCGCATTTGAAAAACGACAAGCGGACTTACCAAATGAATCCCGCCAACATTCGCGAGGCGATGCGCGAAATCGCCTTGGACATTTCCGAAGGCGCGGATATGGTAATGGTCAAGCCGGGGATGCCGTATTTGGATGTCGTGCGCGAAGCGAGCCGCCGCTTTGACGCGCCGATTTTTGCATATCAAGTGTCGGGCGAATACGCGATGCTGAAAGCCGCCGCCCAAAACGGCTGGCTTCGGGAGCGCGAATGCGCGATGGAATCGCTGCTGTCCTTCAAGCGCGCCGGCGCATCGGGAGTGCTGACTTATTTCGCTCTTGCCGCCGCCCAATGGCTGCGGGATTCGCCCTAACGCTGATTGAGGTTTACTGTTACGAATTGCTGGCCGCCATTGCGGACGACCTGAAAGGCAATGCTCCCCGCATTGACGCCCGCCAAGCGGCGATTAAAATCACGCTTGCTTTCAATCCCGTACAAAGTCCCCTCCAAAACCACGCCGATAATAATATCGCCCCGGCGGAATCGCTGCATATCGCGCGGCGTCTCTTTGTCAAAATTAATTCCGGTGACGACAACGCCGCCCTCCAGTCCGGTGACGCTCTGCTGGGCTTCGCTGATGGTATCCAAAGATAATCCCAATTTGGCGGCGGGAGTCGTCTTTTCGCCGGGGGCGAGTGCGGCGTCTTCGCTTTCAAATTCATCCAGCGTAACGGTGAGCGTGAGCCGTGCGCGTTCGCGCCACAAAATGACTTCCGCTTCGCTGTCGGGCGGCGTGTTGCCGACCAGCGACGGCAAATCGGCGGCGTCCTTCACTTCGCCGCGATTGAATTCCAGAATCACATCGCCCGCGCGAATGTCGCCCCGCTCGGCGGCGGATTCGGGGACGATGTCATTGACCAATGCGCCGGTAACTTCCGGAAGACCGAAACTTTCCGCCGTGTCCTTGTCGATGGGAGCAAAGAAAACGCCGAGTCGTCCGCGCCGAATGCGCCCGTCTTTTCGCAGCCGCCGCTGAATTTCCATCGCCTGATTAATGGGAATTGCAAACGACACTCCGGCGAATTGTCCGGTGCGTGAGTAAATTTGCGAATTGATTCCGACGACTTCGCCCCGCAAATTCATCAGCGGCCCGCCCGAATTGCCGGGATTGACCGCCGCATCGGTTTGGATGAAAGGGACAAAATCTTCGCTCGGTAAGCGGCGGCCGAGGGCGCTGATGATGCCCGCCGTTACTGTTTGGTCGAGTCCGAAAGGCGAGCCGATGGCGAGCACCCATTCGCCGATTTTAATGGAATCGGAATCGCCGATTTTTACCGACGGCAGCGGCGAATCGGCTTCCACTTTAAGCAGAGCGACATCCGTCACCGAATCCAAGCCGACAATTTCCGCGTCCAGAGTAACGCCGTTGGGAAAGGCGACTTCCACCGCGCGGGCGTTGCTGATGACATGGGCGTTGGTCAGAATGTAGCCGTCCGCGCCAATCACAAAGCCGGAGCCCTCCAGCGGGACTTCGCGCTCGCGCGGGCCGCCGTCGCCGAATAATTCCGGCGGCAGACGGTCAAAAAAAGGATGGTCGGGAAAACGCGGAAAAGGCGAGCGCGGATTCCTGACAATGCGAGTCGCCTTTACATTGACGACCGCCGAGCTTTCCGCTTTGATGATTTCCGTAAAATCGGGCAGCGCGGCCGCTGCGGCGGCGGCGATAAAAATGGCGGCCGCAGCCGCGCAGGCGGATTTGAGGGCGGGGATTTTCATTTCAATTTTCATCGTCGGCGAATCCATTAATTTATCACAAAACATAGCGGGCGAGTTCGCGGTTTTCAGCCAATTCGCCGAGTTTCTGATTGACGAATTCGCTGCTCACCGAAAAGGTTTTGCCTTTTAATTCGTCGGCGCGAAAGGAGGTGTCGTCCAACAATTTTTCCATAATGGTATAGAGGCGGCGCGCGCCGATGTTTTCGCTCTGCTCGTTGATGCGCCATGCGGTTTCGGCGATGGTGCGCACGCCGTCCGGAGTGAATTCCACTTTGACTTCTTCGGTGGCCAGCAGCGCCTGATACTGGCGGGTCAGGCAGGCGCTGGTGTTGGTGAGAATTTGCTCAAAGTCCATCACCGTCAGCGGCTTTAATTCCACCCGCAGCGGAAATCGCCCCTGCAATTCAGGGATAAGGTCGGACGGGCGGCTGTAATGAAATGCGCCGCTGGCGATGAATAAAATATGCTCCGTGCGCACATTGCCGTAGCGCGTGGAAACATTAGTGCCTTCAATCAGCGGGAGCAAATCCCGCTGGACTCCATGGCGCGAAATATCGGGGCCGCCGGCATCGCGATCGGAGCCGTTATGCCCGGCGATTTTGTCCACTTCGTCAATGAAAACGATGCCGTTGTCCTCTACGCGATCAAGGGCGACTTCCTTAATTTCGTTGTGGTCTACGAGGTTGGAGGTTTCTTCCTCCACTAATAATTCGTAGGCGGCGCCGACGATCATTCGCCGTTTTTTTTTCTGTTCGCCGCGCAGTTGCTGAAACATCTGCTGAAATTGGCCGGCGATTTCTTCAAAGCCCGGCGGCATCATTACGCCTTCAATCGGCTGGGCGAAAGCGGCGCTGACTTCTATGTCAATTTCGCGTTCATCCAATTCGCCTTCGCGCAGCATTTTGCGGAATTTTTGGCGCGTGTCGCTGCTGCCTTCGCCGTCGCGTTCGGAGCCGGGGAGGAGGGCGTCCAGAATTCGCTCTTCGGCGGCATCTTCGGCGCGGTCGCGGACTTCTTCGCCGAATTCTTCGCGCGTGTCTTCTACGGCGATTTCCGTTAAATCGCGGATGATGGAATCCACATCGCGCCCGACATAGCCGACTTCGGTGAATTTCGTCGCTTCCACTTTAATGAAAGGAGCGTTTACCAATTTAGCGAGACGGCGCGAAATTTCGGTTTTGCCGACTCCGGTGGGGCCTATCATCAAAATATTTTTAGGCGTGATTTCGCTGCGCAGCGGCTCTTCCACTTGCATTCGCCGCCAGCGGTTGCGTAGGGCGATGGCCACGGCGCGCTTGGCGTTATCCTGTCCGATGATGAATTTATCCAACTCGGCGACGATGCGCGAGGGCGTCAGATTCTTCAAATCGTCTAATTCATCAGCCATGCAATTCCTCCATTGTGATTTGGTCGTTGGTGTAGATGCAAATTTTGGATGCGATTTTAAGCGATTTTTCCGTTACCGCCCGCGCCGGCAAATCAGTGTTTTCCACGAGGGCGCGGGCGGCGGATTCGGCGAATCCGGAGCCGCTGCCGATGGCGGCGACGCCGCCTTCCGGACGCAAAACATCGCCCGCCCCGGAAAGGATTAATTGATCGCCGCCGTCGGCGATAATCAGCATCGCTTCCAGCCGCCGAAGGAATCGGTCGGTGCGCCAATCCTTTGTCAAAGCGACGGCGGCGCGCTCCAATTGTCCTTGGCAGGTTTCCAGTTTCTGCTCGAATCGCTCAAACAGCGTGAGGGCGTCGGCGGAGGCGCCGGCGAATCCGGCAAGCACGCGGTTGCGGTACAGACGGCGAATTTTATTCGCGCTCGATTTAACAACCTGCTCGCCCAGCGTGATTTGACCGTCGCCGCCCATGACAACGGAATCGCCCCGCTTGACGCACAGAATTGTAGTGCCGTGAAAAGTCGCCGTCATATTGCAGTCGCCGTTAGACGAGGGCGAGCATCCTTTCCAACGCCACTTTCGCATCCGACGCAATATCCGACGGCACACTTATCCGATTTACCACCTCCCCGTCCGCCAGCGACTCCAAACACCAAGCCAAATGCTGCGGGTCAATCCGCGCCATCGTAGAACACATGCACACCAACGGCGACATAAACTTTACAACCTTCCCCTGCGGCCTAAACTCCTCCGCAATCCGCTGAACAAGATTCAACTCCGTCCCCACCAGCCACTTCGTATTAGCCGGAGCATCCCGAATCGTATGCAAAATGAATTCAGTAGAGCCGACCATATCGGACATCTCGCAAACCTCCAGCATGCATTCCGGATGCGATATGACAATTCCATCGGGATTCTTTTCTTTCCAATCCGTAATGTGCTGCGGCTGGAACATTTGATGAACCGAACAGAATCCTTTCCACAGCAAAACTTTCGCCTGCCGAATTTGCGATTCCGTCAGTCCGCCAAGCGGCTGGTCAAAATCCCATTCCACAACCTCTTCGGCGGGAATTCCCATCTGCTTCGCCGTCCATCGTCCCAAATGCTGGTCAGGGAAGAATAGCGTCTTTTCACGCCGAGAAAAAGCAAAATCCAGCACCTTCCCCGCATTGGACGAAGTGCAAACTAATCCGCCGTGCCGAGCGCAAAATGCCTTCAAATCAGCAGCCGAATTAATATAAGTCACCGGAGTGATGACTTCGTCGGCATTAAGCACCGTGCTTAATTCTTTCCACGCCCGATTCACTTTGGCGAGCGATGCCATATCCGCCATAGAGCAGCCAGCCGCAAGGTCGGGCAGAACGACAATCTGCGAAGCGTCAGTGAGAATGTCAGCGACTTCCGCCATAAAATGCACTCCGCAGAAGACAATAATTTCAGCGGATTCTTTGGCGGCGAGTTGCGACAATTTCAGCGAATCACCGGTCAAATCGGCGTGGCGATAGACATCGGCCCGCTGGTAGTGATGCGCGAGGATGGTCGCTTTTTTCCCCAGTCGCTGACGCGCCGTAATGATGCGCTGCTGGCAGTCATCGTCGGGCAGGGTCTCAAACTGGGAGAAATTTATTTCGACGACTTGCATAAGCCAATTTTACTCCGCAACGCCGACCGCCGCAAATTATCGGTGAAAAAATTAATGGGCGGTGATGCCGCCGTCGGCGTTTTCCATCACAGCCATTTCCATCAGCGTGTTGATAATTTCCGCGCGGCGATTGCTGTCGTCGGCTTCCAGCAGGGCTTGTTTTTCGTCGGCGGAAAAGGGGCAGAGCATCGCCAGCGAAGTCAGCAATTCGGCGTTGTCGGCTTTGCGGATGGCGTCCCAATCGGCGGCGAGTCCTTTTCGCTCCAAATACGCCCGCAGATTTTTTGTGAGTAATTTGCGGTCCCATCCGGCGTCGGCTTTATTGGATTCCATATCCGCCCGGTAGGGCGACCAATCCGCCCGCACTCGCCGATAGCCGCGTTTCCCCGCAATTTCTTCGCCGACGCGAAAGCGGCAAATGCCGGTCAGCGTAATTAAATAGCGGCCGTCTTCGGTTTCGGCGAAGGACATAATTCGCCCGGCGCAACCGGCTGCCCGAAGCGGCGGCTCGGATTTGGCGGACGGATTTTTTCCGCCGATGGAAATTTTTCCGCCGATGAGCAACTTTTCGGCGGGATTTCGGGACGGCGATAAATCGGCGGATGGACTTGTCGCGCCGCTATTTTCGGGCGCTTCGGTGTCGTTTTTCGGCGGCGGATTGACGGGCTGAATTAAGCCGATGAGTCGCGTCGGCGAGGCGATGGCGTCGTCCGTCATCGCAATGTATCGCGGCTCAAAGATGTTAAGCGGCATGCGTCCGTCGGGAAGCAGCAGCGTTTCCGCCAGCGGAAAAACCACAATTTCCGCAGGCAGATTCTCAAATGATGGGGCAAATACGCTATCGGTCATTTTGTTCAATCTCGGAATCGGTCAAAAAACGCCTCGTCCACTTCGTAGGTTTCCACGGGCGTGACGCCGAGCTTGTGCTCGACAAACAAATCCACCAGTGCATCGCCGTCAACCAAATCAATCGTAGACACGCCTTCCCGCGTCGCCTCTTGTTCGGCGGCGAGGGTAAAAGTGCCGGTTGTGATTATCGCACCGTTTTCTGCACGGCCTTGCATTGTACCGCGAAAATCGCGCACAACATCGGGGCCGACCGTTCCTGTGTATCGTTTGAACTGAAAGAGAACAGGGATTTTCACCAGTGTATTCACTTTTACCAGCCCGATTCCGTCAATACCGCCGTCACCGCTTTGTCCGGTAATTTTAACTTCTTCAAAGCCAATTTCGGTCAGCACCCGCCCACAGATTTTTTCGAATTGAGCAGGGGTCAATTTTTGGAGAATAGTGAGCAATCGCCCCCGATATTGCTCCTCCGGCAATTCGGACTCATCTTGCGACAATTCATCGGACTCCGTTTCGGGCTCTATTTCGGCTCGCTGCTGTCTGTGTACACGAAATATCTCGCGTGTTTCGCGGACAAATTGGCCAGCATCAAAAGTCGCAAGATTAACCTCTTGGCCTTTTTGTGTGAGTTGCCACATTCCCCGCGGACTCGTTCCCGACAAGTATCCCGCCGTAACCAGCCACTGCTTCGCCCAATCGATACGGTGTTTAATCAAAGGGTCACCGGATGAAGTAATTTCGGTGATTTCCTCATCGGTGAATTCTCGTTCTTCGACGATACGGCGGATAACTTCTTTTCTGCGTGCCGCCCCGCCCATTTCCCGGAGAATTCTCAGGATGGGTTCGTAAAAGGATTTTGCGCCTTTCTCTTTCACTTTCTTTCCGTGTTAATGATGGGGCGATTATACGCCATTTTTGCCGTTAATTTCTGTCGACAAATTCATCATGGCGGCGAATTCTTCGTATTGTAGCGCAAGATTCCAATCGGTTGTTTCATTGAGCCGACGCGCCCCGCCCGGTAGCAATTTCCCTTCCCGAGTTTCGAAAGCGATGTTTATCACCGTCTTGCCCAGATTTTTCACCGCCTGCACCGCCGGTAGATAATCTTGGTCGCCTGACACCAGAATGGCAACATCGTAGACATCTTTCAGCAAGAGCAAATCCACGCCCAGATTAACATCGACAGTTTTTTCCTTTCCGAGCCTTTTGGTGAACAGGTCATAGCCAATCGCACCAGAGCGGCGGAACTCAATGGAATTGTGGTGTTTGGCGATTCCTCGTTGAAAATTTTGGAATCCCTCGAAGCGCCGAGTGATTTTCTCCTTGCGCACTTTGAGTTCTTCAAGCGCATCCGTCATTCCACCGCTTGCACGGAGATTTTGGATTTTGTCACGGTGACGGTTGTGGAATTTTTCCTCCACGAAATGCTTGCCGCTGACGAGGGGGTAAGTGTCCACCCCGTCCACGACATACCAGTAGGTTCTGACTCGCGTCAACCGCTCGATGTGCAATGATGCGCCTTCCACTTTTTGGACGATTTTGTCGTAAAACTTTGTCCAATCGGCGTTTTTGGGAAGATAGTCTTTCTCGTCGAATAGGCGAGGAGAGAACAGATTTTTGATCGCGTAGCGAAAATTTTCGCCGTCCACGAAGATGCAAGATTTCATCGGTTGGTTTCCTCCGAGATAAAAAATGGGGCGGGGGCAATTTCGCCCCCGCCCACTCAGTAACGACGGGCTGAGCCCGCCAGTTTCACAACGGCGAGGCAACCTCGCCAACTTTACAACGGCGGCAAAACCGCCAGAGTCCATTATAGTGGATTTTTCCGTCCGGAGTCAAAAAAATTCAACTTTTTTCGCTTGGCGTGTCAACTTTTTTCCGCCGTCAAGCGATGCAAAACATAAGGCAAAATGCCGCCGCTGGAAAAATAAGACGCTTCGGTCGGGGTGTCAATCCGCACAATTAATTGCGTCCGCGATTCTGTGCCGTCAGGGCGATGAATCACCAAAGTCGCTTCTTGACGCGGACGAATTTCATCTTCCACGCCGAGCAAGTCAAAGGTTTCTTCGCCGGTAATTCCGAGCGATTGCGCGCTTTCGCCCTCGCGGAATTGACACGGCAAAACGCCCATTCCGACCAGATTGCTGCGATGGATTCGCTCAAAACTTTTCGCCGCCACCGCCCGCACGCCCAAGAGACGCGCGCCTTTTGCCGCCCAATCGCGCGATGAGCCGGTGCCGTATTCTTCTCCGGCGAAAACAATCAGCGGCGCGCCTTCATTGCGATAGCGCATCGCCGCATCAAAAATAGAAAGCGATTCGCCCGACGGACGATGAATCGTTACGCCGCCTTCCGTCCCCGGCGCCATCAAATTGCGAATCCGCACATTGGCGAAAGTCCCCCGCATCATCACTTCGTGATTGCCTCGGCGCGAGCCGTAACTATTGAAATTCCGCACCGTCACGCCGTTTTCGCGCAGATATTTTCCCGCCGGCGACGAGGGCTTAATCGCTCCCGCCGGACTGATATGGTCGGTGGTGACGGTGTCGCCGAAAATCCCCAAGGCTTTGGCGTTGCGAATTGCGCCGTTGCTTTCGCCTTTGCCATTCTGAAAAAACGGCGGCTTTTGGATGTAGGTGGAATCACTTTGCCAATCGTATTGCGTCCCGCCGCCCGATTCAATTTCTTTCCACAGCGGGACTTCGGCGGAAAAATCCGCTCCGTAGCGGCGGCGATAATTGTCCGCATCCGCTGCAAAATTCATCGCTTCGGCGATTTCTTCCGGCGTCGGCCACACATCGCGCAAATAGACGGATTCACCGTTTGCGTTCACGCCAAGCGGCTCCGATTCCATATTGATATTGACTCGTCCGGCGAGGGCGAAAGCCACCACCAGCGGCGGACTCATTAAAAAATTCGCGCGGATATTTTGGTGGATTCGCGCCTCAAAATTGCGATTGCCGGAAAGCACCGCCGCCCCGACTAAATTATTTTCGGTGACCGCCTCTTCAATGTCCGAATCCAGCGGCCCCGAATTGCCGATGCAAGTCGTGCAGCCGTAGCCGACCAGATGAAAGCCCAGATTTTGCAGGTCGGCGAGCAATCCCGATTTTTCCAAATAATCCGTCACCACGCGCGAGCCCGGAGCAAGGGAAGTTTTGACTCGCGGATTCACCGTCAGCCCTTTTTTCGCCGCCTTTTGCGCGAGCAATCCCGCCGCCAGCAAAACGCTCGGATTGGAAGTGTTGGTGCAGGAAGTAATCGCCGCAATTAAAACATCGCCGTCGCCGATATCCATTCCGTCTTTTTTTGTCGGACGGCGAATTTTTAATTCGGCGATATCCTTGCCGTAGCCGCCGTCGGCGACCGGCTTTTGGAAAAGCGATTCAAATTTGGATTTCAATTCCTGCAGGGGAATTCGGTCTTGCGGCCGCTTCGGTCCGGCGACGCAGGATTCCACCGTTGATAAATCCAGCGACAGCGTCTGCGTATAATCGCATTCGCCCGCCAGCGGAATGCCGAAAATTCCCTGCGCGCGAAAATAATTCTCAAAGGTTTTCACCGTCGATTCATCCCGTCCGGTCGCTCGAAAATAAGCGAGGGTTTTTTCGTCGGGCGGAAAAAATCCCATCGTCGCTCCGTATTCGGGCGACATATTGCCAATCGTGGCGCGGTCGGGGACGGATAAAGTGCGCGCCCCCTCGCCGAAAAATTCCACAAACTTGCCGACGACTTTGGCATTCCGCAGCATTTCGGTCACAGTCAGCACAAGGTCGGTGGCGGTGACGCCGGGCTTTAATTGACCGGATAAATTCACGCCGACGACATCCGGCGTCAAAATATAGACCGGCTGTCCGAGCATTCCGGCTTCCGCTTCAATGCCGCCGACTCCCCAGCCGACGACGCCGATGCCGTTTATCATCGTCGTATGCGAATCCGTGCCGACCAGCGTATCCGGAAAATAAACGCCGTTTTTTTCCATCACGCCCCGGGCCAGATGCTCCAAATTAACCTGATGCACAATGCCGATTCCCGGCGGCACAACTTTGAATGCTCCAAAAGCATTCATTCCCCATTTTAGAAATTGATAGCGCTCCAGATTCCGCTCAAATTCAATTTCCATATTGAGCCGCAGGGCATCGGGGGAGGCGTAGTGATCCACTTGGATGGAATGATCCACCACCAAGTCCACCGGCACCAGCGGTTCAATGTCGCTTGCCGAATTGCCTTTTTCGGCGGCGGCGTCGCGCATGGCGGCGAGATCGGCCAGAAGCGGCACGCCGGTAAAATCCTGCAGAACCACGCGGGCGACAACGAAGGGAATTTCCGCCGTCCTTTCGCCCTGCGGATTCCACGACGCCAATTCGCGCACATGCGATTCGGCGATGCGGTCGCCGTCGCAATTTCGCAGCACTGATTCCAGCACAATTCGCAGGCAGACCGGCAGACGCGAAATGTTGCCGACGCCGGATTCCTCCAAGGCGGGCAGTGAAAAAAATCCGCCCTTGCCGCCGTCGGGCAGGGAAAATTCGCGCTTGACTTCAAACGGGTCGGACATAATTAATCTCCATTCAATTGTCCGCTGATTTTACCACGCGCGCAAAAAAAACGGCGCGACTTGCCGATAGCAAGCCGCGCCGCAGGAGGAGGTGTTAATTCGTTACGCCGTCCAAAAAAACTTGGACGCTTCGCACTGAATGTCGGTGCGCGTTACGCCGATGTCCGACAATTCCCAGTCGGAATAATCCAGCAGCACGAACAATTCGCGGCGCGATTTCATCCGCTTGCGCCATACTTGGACGATTTCTCCGCCGCGCCGCACAACAGCGCCGATTCCGTCAAAAATATGATAAACTCCGTTGATGAAACGGAATGCTTTTACGCCGATGAAAAGGTTCAGGGCGGTAATGTCTTTCATTGTAGTGGTTTCCTTTTTCTGTTTTGCCCCCTCGCATCCTATTATAGAGATGATTCGCCTTTCGGCAAGCGAAATTGCCTGAAAGTTTTTTATTATTATGATAAGATTTCCTAATGAAAAGAAATTACTCATTGACGGCTTTTCGGGCATTTTCTTCTGCGGCGCGTCATTGCAATTTTACGCATGCCGCCCGCGAGTTAATGCTCACGCAAAGCGCGGTTAGCCAGCGCGTTAAATTGCTGGAAGAGCAGATTGGCGTCGCTCTTTTTCGCCGCACCGGCCGGCGCATCCAATTGACCGAAGAAGGGCGGCTCCTCGCCGACGCCGCCCGCGCCGCCTTCCGCCAAATTGACGACGCCATAGAAGCCATCCTTGAGCAGGAAGCCAAAGGCGAAGTCGCCGTCAGTGCATTGCCGTCCTTTGCGATGAAGTGGCTGATTCCGCGCCTTGGCGATTTCTATCGCCGCCATCCGCAGATTGAATTGCGGATTCGCGCCGACAATCGCCCGGTCAATGTGGAAAGCGAAAACATTGACCTTGCCGTCGTTTTGGATCCGACTCGCTCTCCCAAGGTCCGAACCGAATTAATGATGCGCGAGCGTGTCTTTGCCGTCTGCAGTCCGTCGTATTTGCAGCGCGCGCAAAAATCCCGCCGACCTCTTAATGATCTCGTCGACTTAAAAAATCACCCCCTTCTTCACGACGATACCGAGCGCGCCGAACAGCGCGGATTGGATTGGCATTCCTTCCTTAAAAAAATGCGGATAGAAGGCGTGGATGCCGGCGCTGGCGCATCTTTCACGCAGGGCGATTTGATCTTGCAGGCGGCGATTGCGGGGCAGGGCATCGCACTTACTCGCACATCTTTGGCGGCGCGCGACATCGCCAACGGACTGCTGATAAATCCCTTCGGAATGGAAGCCCCCAGCAAAACCGCCTATTACATTTGCTCGCTGGAAGCCGACGCCGACAAGCCCAAAATCCGCGCCCTGCGCGATTGGCTGCTCGCGCAGGCGAAAAAGGACTTTGCCCCTTCGCCGCCAGAATCCGACGATGATATGGAATAAATCCCTCGCCGTGTAAAATCAAAATTCCAATGCCGCTGATTGCGATTGAAAATATCCGCAAAGCATTCGCCGATCCCGCTGGCGGACAAGTTTCCGCTTTGGACGGCGTTTCGCTTGCCGTCGCCGAAAGCGAATTCTTTACCTTGCTTGGTCCGTCGGGATGCGGCAAAACGACTCTCCTTCGCATCGTCGCCGGATTTGAGCATCCGGATTCCGGCCGCGTTTTGCTTGACGGCAAAGACCTCGCCCGACTCCCTCCCGACCATCGTCCGGTTAATACTGTCTTCCAAAACTATGCTCTTTTTCCGCATATGACGGCGGCGGAAAATATCGCTTTTGGATTGCGAATGCGCGGCGTCGGCGGCGATGAAATTAAGCGGACGGTCGGCGAAATGCTGTCGCTGGTCAAGTTGAAGGATTTGGGCGGGCGTCATCCGAGTCAATTGTCCGGCGGACAGCAGCAGCGAATTGCTCTTGCGCGCGCCTTGGCGAATCGTCCGCGCGTTTTGCTTTTGGATGAGCCGCTGTCGGCGTTGGATTTTAAATTGCGAAAAGCAATGCAGGTTGAATTAAAAAGATTGCAGCGCGAAACCGCCGTCACTTTTGTTTTTGTTACGCACGACCAAAGCGAGGCGCTGGCGATGTCCGACAGAATCGCTGTAATGTCGGCGGGAAAAGTGCGGCAAGTCGGCCCGCCCGCAGAAATTTATGAGCGTCCCGCCGACCGCTTTGTCGCGGATTTTATCGGCGAGACAAATTTTATTGATGTCAATATTCTGTCGCGCGAAAATAATTATGCGTCCTGCAGATTCGCCGAAGGCGGGAAAATTGCGCTGCCGATTTCCGCTTTGCCTGCGCCGCCGGCGTCCGCCTGCACTTTGGCGATTCGTCCGGAGCGGGTCCGCATCGGCGAATTCAAATTGCGCGGCGAATTAAAAGAAATCGTTTATCAAGGCGACGCGACTCGCTATCATATTAAATTAAAAGACGGGCCGATTCTGTCCGCATTAATTTCCGGCGGCGATTCATCGCGCATAATAAAACGCGGCGATGTTGTCGGCGTGGAATTTCCCTTCGACGCTTTGCGGATTTTGAAATGAAGGCGCGCATTTTTTCGCCGCAATTGCTGCCCGTGCCGGCGCTGCTGTTTATCGCCGTTTTTATGCTGGCGCCGCTTGGAATTATCGCCGTGTATTCCTTTTTGCAGGCCGACCCGCACGGCGGCGTGCGCCCGATTTTCAGCGCGGAATCGTATATCCGATTTTTGTTTGAGCGCGATTTGGATGACTCGCTCATCTTTGACAATTCTTATCTGCGGATTTTTCTGCGGTCGTTTTTGCTTGCTCTCGGCGCGACGATAATTTCGCTTGCCGTTGCGTTTCCGGTCGCTTATTACATGGCGGGACAAACCCCGGCGCGCCGTAATTTTCTTCTGCTTTTAGTGACGATTCCGTTTTGGGCGAATCTGCTGGTTCGCACATACTGCTGGGTTTTAATTCTGCGCGACACCGGACTCGTCAATAACGCCCTTGCATCGGCGGGTTTGCCGACTCTGCAATTGATGTATACCAGCGGGGCGATTCTGCTCGGACTCGTCAATACTTATCTGCCGTTTATGGTTTTGCCGATTTACGCCTCGCTGGAAAAAATGGATCGCCGTCTTTTGGAAGCGGCGCGCGACCTTTACGCAAATCGGCGGCAAATGCTTCGGCGAATTGTCATTCCGCTGGCGATGCCCGGAATTACCGCCGGTTCGCTGATGGTTTTTATTCCGTCGCTGGGGGCGTTTGTCGCGCCGGATTTATTGGGCGGCGGACGCAATTTAATGATTGGCAGTTTGATTCAATTGCAATTCGCATCGTCGCGCAATTGGCCGTTCGGAGCGGCGGGAGCGTTGATTCTGCTGGCGTTTATTGTGCTGCTGCTCGGATTCTATTTTCGCGGCGCGAAAGATAAAACGGCGCTTCATCAATGAAAATCGCCCCCCATCGCCGAGTCGACGAAATCCCCGGCTTCGCCGTGTGGAGTCGGATTTTCTACGCCTTTTTGTATCTGCCGATTTTCATTCTCATCGCCTTTTCCTTCAACGAAGGACGCTCGGCGACAGTGTGGACGCATTTCAGTTTGCGCTGGTATGCGAAGGCGTTTGACAACGAAAGCATTCAGCAGGCGGCGATAAACAGCGCGATTGTCGCCGTTTGCGCGACCGCCGCCGCAACTTCTCTTGCCTTGGCGGCGGCATTGGGATTTTCGCGCGGGCGGAAATTTCGCGGACGCGCCTCCGCCGAAGCCGCCCTGCTGCTGCCGCTGATGATTCCGGAAATCGTCACGGCGGTGGCGACTCTTTCTTTTTTCGTCGCCATCGGACTCGCGCTCGGACTTGGCAATGTCATTATTGCCCACACAGTATTTTGCCTGCCGTTTGCCTATTTGCCGATTCGCGCCCGCCTCGCCGGAATGGACGATGCGCTGGAATCCGCCGCCCGCGATCTTTACGCCGGGCCATGGCGATGTTTTATTTACATCACGCTGCCGCTGCTGGCGCCCGGAATCGCGGCGGGAGCGATGCTCGCCTTCATTATTTCGCTGGATGACTTTGTCATTACGCTGATGGTCGCCGACGCCGGCTCCACGACTCTGCCGGTCTACATTTACAGTTTGGTGCGAATCGGAACATCGCCGGAAATCAACGCCGTGTCCACCGTGCTGCTTGCCGCTTCCTGTGCATTGATTTTGGGCTATCATTTTATTTCCAAACGATGAAAAATGCCGAAAGGTGTAAACTATAAAACAGCCGCAGGAGAAAAAATACAATGCCAAGCGATGACAGCATGAGTCAGGATTCATTGATGAAATCATCCGTCGCGCCGCCCAGCGATGGAATTATGGATTTTCGTCCCGCGCAGATGGGCTATTTTATGCCGGCCGAATGGGAGCGGCACGATCGTTGCTGGATGGCGTGGCCGACCAATCGTTCGCTCTGGCTGGATCATATTGAATCGGCGCGGCGGGCTTACGCCGAAGTCGCCAATACGATTCTGCGGCACGAGCCCGTTACGATGGTTGTTCGCCCCGACGATGTCCCTCGCGCCAAAGAATTGCTGGATGCGGCTGTTTCCATTTTGCCGCTTCCATTGCAGGACGGCTGGATGCGGGATATTGGCCCTCAATTCGTAATCAATCCGCAAAACCGTTCTATCGCCGGAGTGGATTGGGGATTTAATGGATGGGGACACCACTACACTCCCTACGATAAAAACGCCCGAATTGCACGCGAAGTCCTTATTGCCGCAAGCGAAAAGCCGCAACGCTTTGTCGCGCCAATGATTCTGGAAGGAGGATCCGTCCATGTTGACGGAGATAAAACCGTTCTCGCAACAGCCGAATGCCTTCTCAACGGCGACCGCAATCCTCATCTGACCCAAGCAGATATTGAACATTGCTTGGGCGAGTATCTTAATATCGAAAAAGTGATATGGATTCCGAACGGGCTGTTTGACGACTTGACCGATGGGCATGTAGACAATGTCGCTTGTTTTGTCGCGCCCGGAGTCGTTTTGGCGGCAACAACGGAAAACACCAAAGACCCCAATTACCCGCGATTGCAAGCCAATGTTCAAGCCCTGAAACAGGCAGTCGACGCGCAAGGGCGGAAATTGCAGGTCCATACTGTCAATCTGCCGGACAAGATAATATATTTTCAAGAGACGCGGCTTCCTATGTCGTATGTGAATTTTTATATCGCCAACGACGCGATAATCCTGCCGCTTTTTGACGATGCCCAAGATCAGTCGGCACTTTCAACGGTCTCTCAATTGTTCCCCGACCGCAAAGTGGAAACGGTCGCCGGGATGCCCATCACCTATGGCGGGGGGAATGTGCATTGCATCACGCAACAGCAACCGGAAGTGATTTAACCCTCAATGGGGAAAATTGAGGTGAATTGGCTGCTTTTATAGAATATACAAATCTAAAAAAAATTTGGAATAATTTCGATATTATTTGATAATTGTGGTATCATGGCATTATCGTTTGACGATTTTTTTTCTACCACCAACGGAGATAAATCATGAAGACCATGAAGCAAAGCATTGTTTGCGCCTTGTGCGCTTTCGGAATTGCGTCGGCCCCGGCGATGGCGGCGGGCGAGCTCAATCTTTACAACTGGACCGACTATACCTCGCCCGACCTCATCAAAAAATTTGAGGAGGAAACCGGCGTGAAAGTCGTGCTGGACACCTACGACAGCAACGAGACGCTGCTCGCCAAATTGAAATCGGGCGGCGGCAACTACGACATCGTCGTGCCGAGTCACAACTTCGTGCCGGTGCTGATAGAAGATGGATTGCTGCAGGCGATTGACGCGCCGTCGCTTTCCACTTTCGGCAACTTGGATTCGCAGTGGCGCGACCCGCCGTGGGATAAGGGCAATCGCTACACGGTGCCTTGGCAATTAGGGACGACAAGTTTTGCCGTCAACACCGCCCGCTTCGGCGGCGACATCAACACTTATAAAGTGCTGTTTGAGCCGCCGTCGGAATTGCAGGGGCAAATCGGAATGTTCAACGCGCCGGATGACATCATTCCGATGGCGCTGATTTATCTGGGCTATCCTCTCTGCAATGAAGATGCCGCACAAATGAAGGAAGTCCGCAACCTTCTTCTGCAGCAAAAGCCGCATGTAAAAGTATACAATTCGGACGGCATCAAGGATCGGCTTGTCGCCGAAGAAGTTCTGGCGCATCAAATATGGAATGGCTATGCAATGCGCTCGCGCGAAGAAAAGCCGGAGTTAAAATACGCTTATCCGCGCGAAGGCGTTATTACTTGGCTTGATTCTTTGGCGGTGCCGAAAGGCGCGAAAAACCCCGAAAATGCGCGTCTTTTCGTTGAATTCTTTATGCGTCCGAAAAACGCCGCTTTGCAGTCCAACTTTGCGGGCTATGCAAATGCGATTGGATCGTCGTTGGAGTATCTGGACGCTGATAAGAAAGTCGCGCCGGAGTTTAACATTCCGTCTGGAGTCAAAACCGTCTTCGCCGAAAACTGCTCGCAGAAAGCGATAGAATTGCAGGACAGAGTATGGACGGCGCTCAAGAAATAAAAGCGGGACAGCAATGACGGCGGCGACCGGCTTTGTCTTCCACGAATTATATTTGTGGCACGACACCGGCGCCGCCGCTTGCGAAGTGCGTCCCGGACTCACGGTTCAGCCCGACCGCCACATAGAGAATCCCGAAGGCAAGCGGCGTATTCGCAACTTGCTGGAAGTTTCCGGGATATTGGATTCGCTGGTTGCCGTCAAGCCGCATCAAGCGGAATTGGCGGAATTGAAGCGCGTTCATTCGGCGGATTACATTGATAAAATCCGATGCCTCAGCGATTCCGGCGGCGGCAATGCCGGCGATGACACTTCCTTTGGCGCAGGCGGTTTTGAGATTGCATCGCTTGCCGCTGGCGGGGGAATTGCGGCGGCGAAAAAAATCGCGCAAGGCGACATCATAAATGCATATGCTTTGCTTCGTCCGCCCGGACATCATGCTTTGCCGTCGCGCGGAATGGGCTTCTGTATTTTTAATAATATTGCAATTGCCGCTTGTCATTTGCGCGAATCACTTGGAATCGATCGAATTGCCGTCGTGGATTGGGATGTGCATCACGGCAATGGCACGCAGGAAACCTTTTATAAAGACGCCGGCACGCTGATAATTTCTCTTCATCAGCGCGATAACTTTCCCCCGAAAAGCGGAAATGAAAATGAAATCGGCGAAGGAAAAGGAAAAGGCGCAAACATTAACATTCCGCTGCCGCCGGGCTGCGGTCATGGAGCGTATCTTTATGCTTTTAGCGAGATTATCATTCCGGCGATTATGCGCTTTAAGCCGGAGTTTATTTTTGTCGCAAGCGGACTGGATGCCGGAGCAATGGATCCGCTCGGACGAATGATGTGCGTTGCCGACACTTATCGGCAAATGACGCGAATGCTAATGTCGGTCGCCGTTGATTCATGCGAAGGACGAATCCTAATGTGCCACGAGGGAGGATATTTTCCGCCGTTTGTGCCTTATTGCGCGCTGGCGATTATTGAGGAATTGTCCGGCATTCGCACCGGAATCGCCGATCCGTTTTCCGAATACGGCCAAATGAGCGGACAAGAATTACAGCCGCATCAGCGAGAATTAATCGGCGAATTAAAACAGCGATTCAATCTTTGATTAATATGCTATAATTTTGCCGTGCGAAGAAAAATAATATTGGCGGCGATTCAAATGGCCTGCGGCGACGACGCGGAAGATAATATCGTCCGCGCCGAAAATTTTGCGCGGCAAGCGGCAAAAGAAAACGCCGATGTCATCCTGTTGCCGGAGTTGTTTGAGCGTCCGTATTTCTGCAAGACGCAGCGCGCCGAATTTCTGGAATGGGCGAAGCCGGCATCGGATAATCCAATGCTTGGGCGAATGCAAAATCTTGCGCGCGAATTAAAAGCAGCGATGCCGGTGAGTTTTTTCGAGCGCGCCGGATCGGTTTATTTTAATTCACTGGCGATGATAAATGCCGATGGAAATATCCTTGGCGTTTATCGCAAGTCGCACATTCCCGACGGGCCGGGATATCAGGAGAAGTTTTATTTTTCGCCCGGCGATTCCGGCTTTCAAGTTTGGCAAGCCGCCGATGCAAAAATCGGCGCGGCAATCTGCTGGGATCAATGGTTTCCGGAGGCGGCGCGATGCCTCGCTTTGAAGGGGGCGGAAGTTGTTTTTTATCCGACCGCAATCGGCAGCGAGCCGCATCTTCCTAATTATGATTCATCAAAGCATTGGCAGAATGTTATGCGCGGTCATGCGGCGGCGAATATGATTCCCGTTGTCGCCGCGAATCGCATCGGGCGAGAAGTTGCCAAAGATGTTAATGGCAATGAAATAACAGTCGCCTTTTACGGCCGTTCTTTCATCGCCGGCGCTGACGGAGAAATTATAGCCGACGCCGGACAGGATGAAACAATAATCACCGCGTCCTTTAACTTAGATGAAATTGCCGATGCGCGCGCGCAATGGGGGGTCTTTCGCGACAGAAGGCCGGAGTTGTATCGTCCGATTTTATCGCTTGATGGAATCATAAAACAATGACGGCAACAAGCAATTATCAGCGAATGGATGCGGCGCATTACTTGCATCCTTTCACCGACCACAAGGAATTGCATGCGCGCGGTTCGCGCGTGATAGTGCGCGGCAACGGAGTTTATTTGTGGGACTCCGACGGGCATAAAATTCTGGACGGAATGTCCGGGTTGTGGTGCGTTAATGTCGGCTACGGACGCGATGAAATTGTTAACGCCGCCGCCGCTCAAATGCGCGAGCTGCCTTATTACAATAGTTTCTTTCAATGCGCGACCCCCCCTGCAATTGCGCTTGCGGAAAAATTGTCCGACCTTGCCCCGCAAGGATTCGGGCATGTCTTCTTTACCGGCTCCGGCTCGGAAGCGAATGATACTGTCATTCGTCTTGTCCGCCGCTATTGGGATATTCAAGGCGAGCCGCAAAGGACGGTAATTATATCGCGTCATAATGCTTATCACGGAAGCACCATAGGAGGCGCATCTTTGGGCGGCATGGCGTTTATGCATTCGCAGGGAGGGCTGCCTATTCCCGACATTGCTCATATTCGCCAGCCGTATTTATTTGAAGAGAAGGAGGGGGACTCTGCTGATGAATTCGGGCTTATCGCGGCTCGCGCTTTGGAGGAAAAAATTGAGGAGGTCGGCGCGAATCGCGTCGCCGCTTTTATCGCCGAACCGGTGCAGGGGGCGGGGGGGGTGATAATTCCGCCGCGAACTTACTGGCCGGAAATTCAGCGCATCTGCGACAAATATAGCATCCTATTAATTTCGGATGAGGTTATCTGCGCATTCGGAAGGCTAGGCCGCTGGTTCGGCTGCGAATACTTTGGCGCCCGCCCGCATTTGATGACGATAGCCAAGGCGCTGACTTCCGGCTATTTGCCGATGGGGGGAGTGATGGTGCGCGAAGAAATCGCCGATGCATTAATTAATAAATGCGGCGAATTCGCGCATGGCTTTACATACAGCGGACATCCCGCCTGCGCGGCGGCGGCGCTGGCGAATTTGAAAATCATTGAGGAGGAAAACTTAATAGATCGCGCGCGAAATGAAATTGGCACTTATCTCCAAAAGCGATTTGCCGAATTGCAATCTCATCCTTTGGTTGGCGAAGCGCGAATGCTTGGAATGGTCGGCGCATTGGAATTAGTATCCGATAAAGAAACCCGCGCGCGATTTGAGCCGCAAGGCCGCGCAGGAAGTTTGTGCCGTGATTTTTGCATAGAATGCGGATTAGTGATGCGCGCCGTCCGCGACACGATGATAGTTGCTCCGCCTTTGACTCTTCGCGAATCGGAGGCGGATGAATTAATCGGCAAAGTCCGCCGCGCCTTGGATTTGGCGGCGCATAAATTAAGCGAATAAAACCGCAAATTCCATCCGATGGAATTTGCCGAGTTCAATTATCGGCGATTAACCGCGGAAAAAAATGCAGTAAATCCCCGGCAAAACGACGGCGAAAATCAATCGGGATTCCATCGGCGGAATTCCAATCCTTAAAATGCTCGCGAAATAAGCGGGCATATTCGGCGTCGTTATCTTTCCAATAGAAAGCCGCAATTGCCAGTTCCGGCGCTCTTAATTCAGGAATGTTATTATACATTGCGCCCGGCGGGCCGTCGCGTCCGGGCAGCAGGCGATGCTCGCCGAGCCGCCCTTCAAACACATAAAAGGCATCGTTGGGAAGAAGGAATTCCAATTGATAATCCACTTCAATTTTTCCTTCGGTGATGTCGGGGGCGGCGCGAAACATTGGGGGGGAGTCTATGCCGGTTAAATAGCCGACTGTTCTCGCGCTGATACTGCCGGCGGCGCGGCGCGCCGTCCGCGATTCGCGGTGCGGATATAATTCATTAGAATGCATTGCGGCGTTTATTTTCATTGCTCCGTCAATGGGAAAGGCGGGCTCGTCGCCGACTATGTATGTTCTAATGTAATTATGCTGCTGAAGCATAACCGCAAACGGACGCAAATCATCTTCGGACAAAGCAATTGTCGCGGCGGTGTAATGATCCAATTGATGCCAATCGCGGCTGTCGCCCACAAGGTCGGCGAGGAATCTTTGCCAAGACGGAATTCCTTCGGGCAGCCCGGAATGGCGGAAGACAAAATGATAGGTGAGAAAAATGCATCTAATGTTAATTTCGCCTTCGGCAGTCGGAAGCGACATTGTCCGCCGAATTAATCCGCCGTAAGCGGTCGGATGCTGCGGTGAATTTTCCTGAGGAATATGCTCAAAAACAGCGGCGGGGTCGCTGCGGAATTCATTAAGAATTTTCGGCGTAACCGAATCGCTGATAATGTCGCCTTTGCCGTCCTGCAGAATTCCCTGCGCGATGTAATCGCGATAGAAATTAATCAGTCCGCCGTGATTTGGCGGCAGAAAAATTTGCGGCTTATGCTTTTGCAGAAGCGCGCGATCGTCGGCGGAAAGGGGGGGGGCTTTGTCAAGGTCGGCGCGCTGCGACTCAAAGCCGGGATATTGGGAAAAATTCGGCGACGGGCCGCAGCCGGTCATCGCCAAAATAGCGGCGAGGGCGAATGCAAAAAAAAGAAAAATCGGGCGAGTCATTTTTTAATGATATTATATTTTGCGATGATTTTGTTTTCCGATTTTGCGGCGCGAATTTTCAATCGCCGGTTGCGGCGGGATTCGTCGGCGGCGAATCGTCTGCGCGAGCACGCCGGACGGGCGGTTGCTTTTCGCGCGGGCGGATTCGGTCTGCTGTGGCGAATTGACGGCGATGGATTCCTCGCCGCCGAATCGCCGCTGATTGACCCCGACGCCGTTGCCGCTGCTTCGCCGTCTTTGCTGGTGAAAGCATTGTCGGATGCGGACGGCAAGCCGCGATTTTCCAAAGCCGTCAATATTTCGGGCGACGCCGATTTGCTGAAAGCCGTCGGCGAATCGGCGGAAAATGCGGCGGCCGACTGCAAAGAATCCATTCGCCGATTGCTCGGACCGTCGGCGAGCGGCGGCATTTCGCAGGCGGTGAATCGCGCCATTAAATTGGCCGGACGCGGGGCGGCTCATTTTGAATCGCTGATGCGCGATTATGCGGAAAACGAATGCGGTGTTTTTGCCGACCGCGAATCCATTCGCCGACGCGCCCCAATAATTCGCCGCATTTCTAAAAGAGCGGAGCGCGTTTTAGCGCGGACGGAATCGCTGCAATGAATCGCGGCGGCAGAAAAAATCGGGCGCAAAAGCCGGGCGCAAAAGCAAAGTCGGCGGCGGAAAATGCGGCGGCGACTCCGCCGGACGGCGCGCCGCGAATCATTAAAAAATATTCCAACCGCCGCCTTTACGACACGCGCGAAAGCCGCTACATCACGCAGGAGCGGGTGAAGGAATTAATCATTGAAGGCGAGGATTTTCGCGTGGAAAACGCCGACGACGGCGGCGACATCACCCGCCAAGTCTTTCTGCAGATTCTGCTGGAAGAGGAAATTTTCGGCATGCCGATTTTTTCCGAGCAGGCGCTTCGCAATTTGATTATGTTCTACGGCAATTCGTCGCGCGGCGCGGCGGCGAATTTTTTGGATCAATGCATTCCGATGTTCGCCGATATGCAGAAAAAATTCGTCGGCAAATTCGGACCGGCGGCGGTCGGCGGCGGACGCGAATGGGAGGATTTTGCCGCCCTGCAGGGACGAATGCTGCGCGACTTCGCGGAAAAATATCTCAATAACAGCATGAACGCCTACGCCGCATATATCCGCGCGCAGAAGCGATTTCAAGCCGACGCCGAAAAAATGCTCGGCGGATTTTCAGCATTTGGCGGCTTTCCGCCCGACGGCGGAAAAAACGAGTAATCGCTCAGCGGGCGAATTCCGCAGAATTTAACGGCGATTTTGCGAATTATCCGTTGGCGGAATTAATTGGCGGAGGCAGGGCGTTGGAACGGGAAATTTGATTGACGCAGAGCATGAGTAAGAGATTTTTAATTTTTTTGGCGAATTTGCGGTATAATTAAGGATTAACTATGCGGGCATTTTTATTCGCATGCGCGATGATTCTTTTTGTCGCCTTCAATTTTGCGTTTGCCGCCGAGAAATCGGAGGGCGGTGCGTCTTCGTCGACGGCGGTCGGCGGGGCGAATTCGCCCATTTATTCGCAGGTGGAGATTGACGCCAAACTTTCGCAATTGGAGTCGGAGGCGCTGAATCAGCGCGAAGTCGCCGGTCTTCGGGTGGATCACTTGGAGAAGCAAATCGCCGAATCCAAGCGTTATATTGACCGCATTCTGCTGATGTTTGTCGTGTCGTGCGCGCTGATAATTTTTCTGGTGGTGAATAATATGCGCCACCAGCAGCGGGGTGCATCGCAGAAAATGCGCCGTTTAATTAAGGATGCGGAAGATGCCGTCGGCGAGGTGCGGCGTCATTTGGATCGTCCGGAAGCCGACCACATGCGCGCGGGTCGGGCGCTGCGAGTTGTAATGCGTCGGCTGCGGGATGGTTCGGCGATGGCGTTGCCGCAGCATCTTTCTCGGCAGGTTGTGTCGGCGGCGGCGGACGCTTATCTTCCCGCCGGACTTCATTTAATGGCGAATGCCCTTCGCGCCGAACAAGCCGGCAGTTGGCGCGAAGCCGCCGTTTATTTGGAGCGATTAAATGCGATGGAAGACGGCGATCCGGATGTCCTTCTGCATCTCGCGCATGTTTACAAAAATCTTGCCGACGACAATCCGGGCGAGGACGGCAAGGCGTATTTGCGCCTGTCGCTGCAGTATTATCAGCGATTTGCCCTGCGCGATAAGGAAAATCGCGAAGTCGCCCGCGGCGAAACCGCCGAAAGCGCGGCGCATTTTGAAGACAAGGATAAAATTCCGGAATTGGAAGAAAAAAAACGCGCGCGATTATCAGCGATGCCGATGCCGCCGATGCCGCAATCGTCTGGAAACGGCGCCGGAAAAGAGCAATCAAATCGCGCCCCCGCCGCATCCGAAAAAAGCAACGGAAGCGGAAAATCAACCGAAACCGTCAGTGCGCGGTCAACGCCAATTCCGCCTTCGTCCCTGCCAATTGTTGAAGCAAAGCCGCCTTTGCAAGTGCGGGAAAAGCCTGTTATTGCGCCGCCGCCCGCGATGAAAATCGAATCGCCGCCTGAATTGCCGAAAGCGAGTCCGCCGCAGGCGCGGGAAAAACCTGTTATTGCGCCGCCGCCCGCGATGAAAATCGAATCGCCGCCTGAATTGCCGAAAGCGAGTCCGCCGCAGGCGCGGGAAAAACCTGTTATTGCGCCGCCGTCCGCGACGAAAATCGAATCGCCGCCCGAATTGCCGAAGGCGAGTCCGCCGCTGCAGGCGCGGGAAAAACCTGTTATTGCGCCGCCGCCCGCGATGAAAATCGAATCGCCGCCTGAATTGCCGAAGGCGAATCTGCCGCCGCAGGTGCAGGAAAAACCTGTTATTGCGCCGCCGCCCGCGATGAAAATCGAATCGCCGCCCGAATTGCCGAAGGCGAGTCCGCCACCGCAGGCGCGGGAAAAACCTGTTGTTGCGCCGTCGCCCGCGATGAAAATCGAATCGCCGCCCGAATTGCCGAAGGCGAGTCCGCCGCCACAGGCGCGGGAAAAACCTGTCGTTGCGCCGCCGTCCGCGATGAAAATCGAATCACCGCCCGAATTGCCAAAGGCGAATCTGCTGCCGCAGGTGCAGGAAAAACCTGTTGTTGCGCCGCCGCCCGTGATGAAAATCGAATCGCCGCCTGAATTGCCGAAGGCGAGTCCGCCGCCACAGGCGCGGGAAAAACCTGTCGTTGCGCCGCCGTCCGCGATGAAAATCGAATCACCGCCCGAATTGCCAAAGGCGAATCTGCTGCCGCAGGTGCAGGAAAAACCTGTTGTTGCGCCGCCGCCCGTGATGAAAATCGAATCGCCGCCTGAATTGCCGAAGGCGAGTCCGCTGCCGCAGGCGCAGGAAAAACCTGTTGTTGCGCCGCCGCCCGCGATGAAAATAGAATCGCCGCCTGAATTGCCGAAGGCGAGTCCGCCGCCGCAAGCGCAGGAAAAACCTGTTATTGCGCCGCCGCCCGCGATGAAAATCGAATCGCCGCCCGAATTGCCGAAAGTGAGTCCGCCGCCGCAAGCGCAGGAAAATCCTGTCGTTGCGCCGACGATGGCGACGAAAACCGAACCCGCCGAATCGCGGCTTAAATTAGCGGAAGCGAAAAAGCGGACGGAAGAATCGTCCCCCAGTGAAATTGTTCCGCCGACCAATTCGGCTAATGATGCGCCGACGATTTCCGCATCGTCCGCGCCGCCGCCGAAAACGCAAATGCGCGTCGGCGATATTTTGCGCGCCCGATTTCGCAGGAAGGCATCGGAGAAAAAACGCGCGCCGATTCCCATCGCGGAAACGACGGACGAAAGCCCGGAAGGACAAATGCGCGCTTTGGTCCAGCAGGCGAATGAATTGCTGGCGCGCGCACAGGATTCCAAATCGTCCCGCGAAAAGCGCCGTCTTTTGGATCAGGCGCTGAATATTTTTGAGCAGGCGCAGCGGCAAAAAACCAGCGAAATGCTTTATTATCATTGGGGCATCGCGCTGCTGGCGCGCGCATTGGATTCGCCGACTCGCCAGCGCGAACGATGGTTCGCCAACGCCGCCGACAAATTCAAAGCCGGCAATGTTCTCGCGCCGAAGGCGTTTGATTTTCGGCTGGCGTCGCTTTACGCCATTGCCGACGACGAAGAAAATTGCCGCCGATGGCTGGTCGCCGCCGCCGAATCGGGGCAGTTGGATTCGGCGGCATTGGTGCGCGACCCGGACTTTGAAACAATGCGCGCCAAGCCGTGGTTTCGGCAGTATCTCGCCGACGCCGCCTAATCGAAAAAAAAATGCCGTCAGCGGCAATCGCTCAATTGAATTGCCGCGTCGGCGACATCAGCGGCAACGCCGAAAAAATTCTGCGCGCCGCCCGACTCGCCGACGATGCCAACGCCGCTGTTTTAGTTACGCCGGAGTTGTCGCTGACCGGCTACCCGCCGGAAGACTTGCTTTTGGATTCCGCTTTTCTGGACGCCGCGGATTCCGCCCTGCAATCTCTCTCGCGCGAATTGCCGACGGGACTCGCCGCCTTAATCGGCGCGCCGCATCGCGAAAATAATTCGCTTTACAACGCCGCATTTTTAATTCGCGGAGGCGGGGCGGAAAAGATTCACCGCAAAATCGCCGTCCCCAATTACGAAGTGTTTGATGAAAAAAGATACTTCGCCGAGGGGGGGGGGGCATGCGTTTTTGATGCGGACGGAATTAAAATGGCCGCATTAATTTGCGCCGATGGTTGGCATTCCGACCCGCCTCATGCGGCGAAAATGGCGGGCGCGGAAGTTGCGCTGGTTCTTAATGCTTCGCCTTTTCATTTGCGCAAGCAGAATATCCGAATGGAAAAAATGCGCACCTTTGTCGCCGCCGAAGGAATGCACCTCATCTACTGCAACATCGTCGGCGGACAGGATGAATTGGTTTTTGACGGCGCGTCGTTTGCGATGAATTCGGCGGGGAGTCTTACCGCCCAATTGCCGGCGTTTGAAGAATCTTTCGCCGTCATTAATATCGGCGGCGAAGAATCAAATTCCATCTCATCCTATCCCAAAGATGAAGATGCAATGATGTCCGCATTAACAATTGGAATTGGCGATTACGCCCGCAAAACCGGATTCGGCGGCGCATTATTGGGATTGTCCGGCGGAATTGATTCCGCTTTGACTCTGGCCTTGGCCGTTGATTCATTGGGGGCATCGCAAGTGACGGCGGCGATGATGCCGTCGCAATTCACCTCCCAAGCCAGCATTGAGGACGCCGCGGCCTTGGCAAAAAACTTCGGGGTTAATTTATTGACGATTCCAATTGACGGTATTTTTCGCGTCATCGCCGACGCCATTAAACCGGCGATGGAATCTTTTCCTAAAACGGAAGGGGGGGGGGGGGGGGATGTCACCTTGGAAAATGTGCAGGCGCGAATTCGCGGATTATTATTGATGGCGCTTTCCAATCGCAGCGGCCGTCTGCTGCTCGCCACCGGCAATAAAAGCGAATTCGCCTGCGGCTACGCCACGCTTTACGGCGATATGGCCGGCGGATTCGCGCCGCTGAAGGATGTGTCAAAAACTTGGATATATCGTCTTGCCCGCCATATTAATAAAAGCCGCGAATGGATTCCATCGCGGGTTATTTCGCGCGCGCCGAGTGCGGAATTGCGCAGCAATCAAACCGATCAAGACACTCTGCCGCCATATGATTTAATTGACGCCGTCGTCGCCGCGCAAATGGACGACGGAATGTCGTCCAATACCCTCCCCCCCCCCCCTTCCGACGACGCCGTTAAAATTCTGCGGATGCTAAGAGCGAGCGAATACAAAAGACGGCAGTCGCCTCCCGGAGTCAAAGTCAGCGCGCGCGCTTTCGGCAAAGATTGGCGAATGCCGATTGCCAGCGGCTTTCGCGGATGAAAAAAATAGAGGCGATAATTCGCCCGTACAAATTGGACGCCCTGCGCGAGGCGCTGGGGCGAATCGGCATCGGCGGCTTGACCGTCGCCGAAGTGCGCGGCGTCGGCCGGGAGCAGGGAGTCACGCGCGTTTATCGCGGCGTGGAAATGGTGATGGATTTTTTCCCCAAGATAAGGGTTGAAATCGCCGTCGCCGACGGCAAGGTGGATTCCTGCGTGGACGCGATTATTAAGGAAGTCGCTTCCGGCAAGCCCGGCGACGGCAAAATTTTCATCAGCAATTTGCATCGCGTCGTGCGCGTCCGCACCGGCGAGGAGGGCGAAGATGCAGTTTGATTCGGATGATAGCATTGTCGTTTCCGCCCCGCAATTGGCCGACACCGAATCCGCCGCGATTCGCCTCGCCGAAGTTTGCGCGCCGCCTTTCCGCATTTATCTGCGGGGCGAATTGGGGGTCGGCAAAACAACTTTCGCCCGCGCCTTTTTGCGGGGGGGGGGGGTGAATCAATTGCAAAAAATTCCCAGCCCGAGTTTTTCGCTGCTGGAAAGCTATGATGCTGACGGAGTTGTCTTTCATCATTTTGATTTTTTTCGATTCGCTCATGAAGGGGGGGGGAGGGGATGGATTGACGCCGGCTTTGACGAATATCTGCGGGGCAATTCCGTTTGTCTAATTGAATGGCCTGACCGCGCCGCCGGGCTGCCGCCGCCGGATATTTCCTTGTCGATTGAATGGCCCGAATTATCTTCGCGCCGCTTAATTTTTTCCGCCGTCAGCGGCGGAGGAAAAAAATGTCTTCGCGCTTTTTCTTCCCGCTAATTTTTTTATTGGCGATTGCGTCGTCGGCATTTGCCGACATCACGGCGGCGCGCTTGTGGCCGGCGGAAGATTACACCCGACTCGCGGTGGAATCGTCGTCGCCTTTGCGCTACCGCATTTTTCAATTGGAGAATCCGCCGCGGCTTGTTTTGGATATTGAAAGCGCAGGCGGCGATTCCATCCTGCAAAAAATCGCGTCGCGCGATTTGGCTTCCGCCGCCGCTTATTTGAAAAACGCCCGCGCCGCCAGATTTGATTCCGGACGGCTTCGCGCCGTATTTGATTTAACCGAAGCAAAAATTAATCCGCAGGCGTTTTTGCAGGAGCCGATTGGCGGCTACGGACATCGCTTAGTGCTGGATATTTTTCCCGCCGACGCGCCCGACCCGCTGTCGGATATAATTAAGCAGTTGGAAGAAAAATATCAGGCGGCGCGGCCTTTTGTCATCGCTATTGACGCCGGGCACGGCGGCGAAGACCCCGGCGCCGTCAATAAAAATCTTTATGAAAAAAATGTCGTCTTGGCGATTGCCCGCGAATTGAAAGCGGCGATTGACCGCGACCCCCAAATGCACGGAGCGTTGATTCGCGACGGCGATTATTTTCTGCCGCTGGCGGCGAGAGTCCGGCGGGCGACTCGCCTTCGCGCCGATGCTTTTGTTTCGGTGCATGCGGATTCGGTTAAATCGCCCAAGCCGCGCGGCTCTTCGGTTTTTGTCTTGTCGGAAAGCGGCGCCAGCAGCGGATATGCGCAGCGGCTGGCGGCGAATGCGAATCTGTCCGACCTTGTCGGCGGCGGCGGATTCAGCGGTGGCGATGCGGCGGTGGAAACGGCTTTGCGTCAATTTTCGCGCGATGGCAAAGAGCGCGCCAGCCGCCGACTCGCATCATTAATTCGCGGGCGGCTGGGCGAAGTTAATCATCTTCATCGCAGCCAAGTGGAGTCGGCGGGTTTTGTCGTTTTGAAATCTCCGGCGATTCCGTCGGCGCTGATTGAAGTTGCTTTTATGAGCAATCCGGATGACGCCCGCAAACTCGCCGATAAAAATTTTCATCGCAAAGTTGCGGAGAAAATTGCGGCGGCTTTATCTGATTATCGTCGCCGCTATCATCTGCCGGCGAATTAAAGAGCAAGTCGGGGATGAATTCCGCCGCGCCGGAAAAAATCCAAATAGCACTCGTCTGAATTTATCAATGATAAAATTGGCGGCAAGGTGAAGTGTCCGCATTGCGGCTGGAATGATACGCGCGTGGTGGATTCGCGCGAGCGGGAATCCGTGCGGCTGCGCCGCCGCGAATGTCCGCAGTGCAACAAGCGATTTACCACCACCGAATTGCCGGGGCTCCATCGGCCGGAAGATTCGCCGCTGTTTGCGCCGGTCGTCGCTAAAAAAAGCGGCAAGGTGGAGCCGTTTGACCGCGTTAAATTAGAGCGCAGCATCGCCGCCGCCGTGCGCATTAAATCCGCCAATCTGCCGGTGAAGGCAATCGCCGCCGAAATAGAATCGGAATTGTCCGCGCTGGTCGACGCCGCCGAATCGCGGCGCATCGGCGAAATGATTCTGGAAAAATTGCGGCGGCTGGATGTGATGGCTTTCATTCGCTACGCTTCGGTGCATCGCGAATTTGAATCGCCCGCCGACTTCGCCGCTATGCTTGCCGAATTAAATGACTCCGAATCGGAAAAATGACGATGCGATGATTCGCCGCGCTTTCGCCTTGGCGAAAAACGGCGTCTGCACTTCAATGCCGAATCCGCGGGTCGGCTGCGTTATTGCGCGCGATGGAAAAATTATCGCCGAAGGATGGCATCGCCGGCCCGGCGAATCGCACGCCGAAATTGTCGCCTTGAATCAAATCAAAGGGCGCGCCGACAACGCCGACATTTTTGTCACTCTCGCGCCCTGCACGACGCATGGAAAAACGCCGCCTTGCGCATCGGCGATTATCGCCGCGAATCCACGCCGAGTCGCCGTCGCAATGGCCGACCCGAATCCGCGCGAAAAAAACGGCGTCGCCGCTTTGCGGCAGGCCGGAATTTTCACGGAATTTTTGGAATTCGCGCGCGCAGAAGCGGCGGCGTTAAATCGCGGATTTATTTCGCGGATGATTCGGAATCGCCCATGGATTCGATTGAAAATTGCGGCGACTCTGGACGGCAAAACCGCGCTGGATTCCGGTCTTTCGCAGTGGATTACCGGAGCGGAATCCCGCCGCGACGCGCATTTTTTGCGGGCGCAATCGTGTGCGATTCTCACCGGCATCGGCACGGCATTCGCCGACAATCCGCAATTTACCGTCCGCGAATCGCCCTCGCCGAATCCGCCGATGAAGGTTTTAGTGGACGGAAAATTAAAGGCAAATCCCGAATTAAAAATCTTCGCCGAAGGGCGCGTTTTATTGGCGACGGCGGCGGCGAATCCTCGAAAAAAATTCCCGCCGAATGTCGCCGTTGAAGAAATGCCCGCCGATGAAAACGGCAAAGTTGACCTCGCGCATCTGGCCAATCGGCTGGGCGAATTAGAATGCAACGAAGTGACGGTGGAAGCGGGGGCGCGATTAAACGGCGCGCTTTTGTCCGCCGGACTCGCCGACGAAATTGTCGTTTATGTCGCCGGAAAAATTTTCGGAAGCGGACGGCAAATGTTTGATTTGACGCCGAAATTCACTCCGGCGATTCCCGCCGACGCCCCGCAATTCCGCCTCGCCGAAACGGAAATTCTGGGCGGCGATGTCAAATTAATTTTTCTTTCCGATTCCGCCGACGAGTTGGAATCGCATTGCCGAAAGTTGGAAAATGCGCCCGATAATCGCTGAAATTAATCGCGCTTCTTTGCGCCACAATTGGCGGGAAATTAAGCGGCGCGCGAAAAAAAATGTTTTCGCCGTCGTCAAGGCAAACGCCTACGGCTGCGGCGTTTTGGAAGTCGCCCGGACTCTCGCCGATTCCGCCGACGGCTTCGCTTTGGTGGAATTGGACGATGCCATTGCACTTCGCCGCAGCGGAATTAATCAGCCGATTCTTTTGCTGTCGGGTTTTTTTCACGCCGACGAATTGCCCGCCGTCGTTGAAAATCGGCTGTGGACGGCGGTGCATTCGGACGGACAAATTGAAGCGATTGCCGCCGCATCGTCCGATTCCAATTTGACGGTTTTTGTCAAATTTAACAGCGGAATGAATCGCTTGGGATTCGACATCGCCGATGGAATGGCGGCGATTCGCGCATTGAAAAAAATGCCCCAAGTCGCGCAAATTGTAGCGATGACGCATTTTGCCCGCGCCGACGAATTCGGCGGAATTGACTTTCAATTAAAGTCATTTGCTCCTGTTTTTGCGAAAAAAAACGGAATCAAAATTTCCATTCGCAATTCGGCGGCGATTTTTTTCGGCGATGAATCCCAATGCGCGGACGAGTGGGCGAGGGCGGGAATCGCTCTTTACGGGGCGTCGCCGTCTCCGCCGATGGCGGCGGCGAAGGAATTGAATTTGCGTCCGGCGATGACTCTGAAAACAAAAATAATCGGCGTCCGAAATTTGAAGGCGGGCGATGCCGTCGGCTACGGGGGAGAATTTGTCGCCCAGTCGCCGATGCGAATCGGCATTGCCGCCGTCGGCTACGGCGACGGCTATCCGCGGTCGGCGCAAAAAAATGCGCAGGCGGAAATTAATGGCCGCCGCTATTTTTTGGCGGGGCGGGTTTCTATGGATTCCATCGCCCTTAATTTCGGCGATGAAAAAGATTCGCCGCAGGTCGGCGACGATGTAATTCTGTGGGGCGAATCGCCGACGGCGGATGAAGCCGCCAATTCGGTCGGGACAATTTCCTATGAATTGCTTTGCGGAGTCGCCTCGCGCGTGCCGAGAATTTATCGCTGAAATTTTTTTTAGGATATAATGCCGCTTTTTCGCGGGGAAATGCGGTGAAAACTATTCAAAAAAAACAAGCGGCGGCTGCTCTTTTGTGCGGCGCGATGCTGTGCGGCTGCGCCTCGCAGACGGCATCAATCGACGACGAGGACGGCGAGTTCGCCGACCCGCTGGAACCGGCAAATCGGGTGGTTTACAAATTCAACAAGGTTTTCGACGGCTTGCTGTTTAAGCCGGCGGCGCAGGCCTACGACGCCCTGCCGGACATTTTGCAGAATCGGCTGAGCAATTTTGTCGCCAATTTGAAGGAGCCGCGCACGGCGGTGAATGATTTCGCGCAGTTGAAATTCAGCCGGGCGGGCCGGGATTTGGCGCGCTTCGGAATTAATTCCGTCATCGGCGTCGGCGGAATGTTTGATGTGGCGACAAGGATGGATTTGCCCGCCAACGACGAAGACACCGGGCAAACTTTCCGCCATTACGGGATGGAATCGTCTTATGTCGTCCTGCCGTTTTTGGGGCCGTCGACGATAACGGATGCGGTCGGTAGCGTCGCCGACGGCTTTTTGTCGCCGGTGAATTATTGGGACGAAGAGCGCGCGCGAATCGGCATTAATGCGCTGTCGGCGATTGACGCCCGCGCAAAATTTTTGGACGCGGAAGATTTAATTGAATCGGCCTTGGACGAATACTCCTTTGTGCGCGATTTGTATTTGGAGCGCCGGGCGGTGCAAGCGCGCGAATGAGCGCCGCCGCAAAATCGCCGGGGTGTGGCGCAGTTTGGCTAGCGCGCCTGCTTTGGGAGCAGGAAGTCGGGAGTTCGAATCTCTCCACCCCGACCGCAAGCGCGTTTTTTTCTTGCGTGCCCGTAGCTCAAGCGGATAGAGCATCGGCCTTCTAAGCCGAGGGTTGCAGGTTCGATTCCTGCCGGGCATGCCATCGGCGGTGGCTGTAGCTCAGTTGGTAGAGCCCCGGACTGTGAATCCGGTAGTCGTGGGTTCAAGTCCCATCAGCCACCCCATTTTTAATTTTGATGATGCGTCAAATTCTCGCTTACGGCGTCGGCGCGACGATTGAAGTCGCCGAATTAGTGCGCGCGAATCCGGGCTCTTTTCGGGCGCGCGACATTCGCGGCGTCGTCCATAAAATTCCGCTGCAGCGCGCCTGGCCGCTGGGCGAATCTGAATTGCCTTTGGAAGATTTGAGCGTCCGCGCAAAGCAAACCGCCAAAGAAGAAATTGACACCGATTCGCTGTGGCAACTCGCCGATGAATTAAGCCCGGAAGTCGGCGCGCTGCGATCGCTGGATGAAATTATTTTCGCCCGCTACGGCGACGACGCCGATTGCATTCGCCGATTGGCGGTGCTTAAAACATTGGCGGAGAGTCCGTCGCATTTTCGGCGGGGCGGCGACGGCAGATTTATTCCGGCGGCGCGAGTCCAAATTGACGCCGCCCTTCGCGCGGCGGCGACTCGGCGGGAGCGTCGGCACGCCGAAGACCGAATCCTTCGCGCGCTTCGCAAGGGCGAAATGCCCGATGAAATTCTGTCCGCCGCCGATTCGCTGCTGTTTGCTCCGGACAAGCGGTCGCCGACGACTCGCGCCTTGAATCGTCATTGCATCGCGCAGGGATTGAGTCCGGCGGAATTTTTAATTGAGCGCGGCGTTGTCGCTTCCGCCTACGATTATCATCGCCGACGATTTCGCTTTGCGTGGCCGATTCGGGACGATGATGAATTTCCCGCCGACAAAAAAATTCTGCCCGCCGACATTCCATCGGACGAGCCGCCGTCGGCATTCAGCATTGACGACAAAGGCACGATTGAAATTGACGACGCTTTTAGCGTCCGCGAAATCAGCGGCGGACATTGGGAAATCGGCGTTCACATTGCCGCTCCGGCTTTGGCAATTGCGCCCGATTCCGCCGCCGACCGAATCGCCCGCGCGCGAATGGTGTCGGTTTATTTTCCCGACGGCAAGGAAACAATGCTGCCGCCGACAATGTTCGCCGCCTATTCGCTGGATGCAGGGACGATTCGCCCGACGCTTTCGCTCTATACGATTTTTGACGCGGACGAAAAAAAAATCATCGGCAGCCGCACGGTTTTGGACAAGGTCAAAATCGCCGCCAATTTTACGCCGGAGGATTTTCTCGCCGAGCCGCTGGATTCGGTCGCCGAAGAATTTGACGATGAAAAAGAATCGCCCGCGCCTTTTGTTGACGATTCGCGGCGCGCAATTCCGCCGTCCATTATGGAGGCGTTTGGCCGGCTGGAGCAATTTTCGGAGTCGCTGATTGACAGTCCAATTCAGCAGAATCATGCGGCGGGCGAAGGGCGCGATTTCAAAGTGTGGGCGGAGCGGACGGAATCGGGGACGCTGCAAGTTCGCATTACGAGGCGCCGCCGCGATTCGCCGGTTTCCGCCAAAGCGGAGCGGGTTGTCGCCCGCCTGATGGTTTATCTCAATGAATGCTGGGGCGGAATGCTGGCGGACGGCGGCGCGGGATTATTTCGCCATCGCGGGCGTCTGCTGGCGGAGCCGCCGGACGACAGCGTCTATGCGTGGTGCAGTTCGCCGCTGCGACGCTACGCGGATCTTGTCAATCAGCGGCTTTTGCTCGCGCATCTGCGGGGCGAAAATCCGCCGCACGATTTTCATTCCATTTGCGAATTAGCGAAGAATTTTGAATCGCGCTTGGAAAAAGCACGGCGATTCCAAACGCAAATGGAGCGCTATTGGACTCTGCGCATTCTCTCGCGCAAAAGCGGCGAAATTTGGCGGGCGGAAAAAAGCGGGGCGAATCGCATTCGGCTGGACGATTTGCCGCTGGGCGGCGAGGCGATTCTGCCGCGAATGGCTTTCGGCAATCCGCTGTCCGCGCGCGTGAAAAAAGTTAATTTGATTGAATTGCGCGCGCATTTTGCGAAAGTGAATTCAGAATGAAACGCTGCGCCGTTATTGGCAGTCCGGTGTCGCAGAGTTTATCGCCGTGGATTCATCGCGAATTCGCGCGGCGGTCGCAGTGTCCTTTTTTGTATGGCGCGATTCCCGCCGCCCCGAATGAATTCACCGCCGCCGCCCGAAAATTTTTTGACGAGGGCGGATTCGGCATCAACATCACTTCGCCGTTTAAGGGCGATGCATTGCGCTTTGCCGATTCGTCCACGCAGGCCGCTTTGCGGGCGGAATCGGCGAATGTCCTCGCTAAAAAAGACGGCGGCAAAATCGCCGCTTTCAACACCGACGGCGCGGGCTTGTGCACGGATTTGCGATGCAATTTGAAGGCGGAATTGACGGATAAAAAAATTCTGCTGGTCGGGGCGGGCGGAGCGGCGAGAGGAATCGTCGGGGCTTTGATGGAGCAAAAGCCGCGCGAAATTATCGTCGTCAATCGCACGGCGGAAAAGGCGGAAAAACTTGCCGACGATTTTTCCGGCGACGGCGAAATTCGCGGCGGCGCATTAAATGCGGCGGCGGACGATTTTCAAATTGTCATCAACGCCGCTTCCGCCGGATTGCATGGCGAGTCGCTGTCGCTGCCGAATCGCGCTTTTCGCCGCGCGGAATTCGCTTATGATTTATCTTACGGCGATGCCGCCAAAAATTTTCTGTCGCAGGCGAAGGCGGGCGGGGCGGAGCGAATCGCTGATGGCATCGGAATGCTGGTTGAACAGGCGGCGTTATCGTTTGCAATTTGGCATGGCTTTAAGCCGACGGTTTCGGAAATTATTAATCGTCTGCAAAAATTTTCCGCCATCGGCTGATATAATCCTTTTTCGCTTGGCGGGAGTATGGCTGTGGAGGAGTGCAAATTTCGCACAAAATTAAAAGAATGCCTCGACGAGGCAATGAACGGCTACTTCCGTCAGATGGACGGCCAGCCGCCGGTCGGACTCTATAAAATGGTCGGCGATACGGTGGACGAAGTCGTCATCGCTCATGCCTTTGCCCGGTGCGGACAAAACCGCAGCGACGCCGCCCGTGCGCTTGGAATCAGCCGCACGACGCTGTCGCGGAAATTAATGGGCGGCGCAAAAAAAACCGCGAAGGAAAAAAGCGGCGGGATAAAATCGCCGAAGAAAAAATTCGCCCCCCGCCGAAAATCGGCGGCGAATCGGCGCGTTAAATGAGCGATTCCGCCATTGAAATTCGCTGCGCTTTAATCAGCGTTTCCGACAAAACCGGCGTCGCCGAATTAGCGTCGGCGCTGGCGGAAGCGGGCGTGACGATTTTATCCACCGGCGGCACGGCGCATCATTTGCGCGAAGCGGGCGTGGCGGTCGTGGAAATTTCCGACTACACCGGCCATCCGGAAATTTTGGGCGGACGGGTGAAATCGCTGCATCCGAAAATTCACGGCGGAATTCTCGCGCTTAAATCGGAGCCGCATCATCGGCGGGCTCTCGCCGAATTGGAAATTCGTCCGATTGATTTAGTCGTCGTTAATTTTTACGATTTTGTCGGCGCGAAGGATTCACCGGCGGGCGGGGCGACTCCAATGGAGCAGGCGGCGGAAAGCATTGACATCGGCGGGCCGGCGATGGTGCGCGCCGCCGCTAAAAATTGCCGGCACACTGTCGCCCTCACCGACCCCGCTGATTACGGCGCGTTTTTGTCGGCGCATCGGCAGGGCGGCGGAAAAGTGCCGATGGATTTTGCCTTTCGCTGCGCGCGCAAAGCATTCGCCCTGACCGCCGGCTACGATGCCGCCATTTCTAATTATCTTCATTTGATGGACGACGGCGGCGAAAGCCGCCCGGCGCGGGGCGAGAAATTTCCCAATTTTCCCAATAATTGGTTTCTGCATTGGCGAAAAAAAGCCGACCTCGCCTACGGCGAAAATCCCCATCAGCGCGCCGCCCTTTACGGCGATGTAACCGAAAATCCGCATCCGCAATTATTTTCGCAGGTGCAGGGCGCGGGAATTTCCTACAATAATTTACTGGACGCAAGGGCGGCTTGGGATTGCGCGCGTCAATTCGGCGATCCGGCGGCGGTGATTGTCAAACACGGAAATCCCTGCGGAGTCGCCTGCGCCGACGACCCCGCCGAAGCGCATCGTCTCGCTCTTGCCGCCGACCGTCTTTCGGCTTACGGCGGAGTGATTGCATTCAATCGGGAAGTGAACGCCGAAGCCGCCGAATCCGTCTCTTCGCAATTTGCGGAGGTGGTTGTCGCGCCGCAATTTTGCGCGGAAGCCAAAGCCGTCTTCGCGCAAAAGGAGCGTCTTCGCCTGCTGCTGGCGCCGGAAGAAAATATCGGAATAGAATACCGCAAACTCGGCGGCGGCGTCCTCGCCCAAACGCCGGACGAAGAAACCGTAGACGCCACACGCCTTGTCTGCGCGACCCGACAAAAACCCGATGCCGCTCAATTGGGCGATTTGCTTTTTGCGTGGCGCGTCGCCAAGCGGGCGAAATCCAACGCCGTCGTTATTGCCGCCGCACGCCAAACTTTGGGCGTCGCCGCTGGACAAATGAGCCGCATTGACGCCGCCGCACTCGCACGCGACAAGGCGATTCGGGCGAAATTAGAATTGAAGGGAGCAGTGGCGGCATCCGACGGATTCTTTCCTTTTCCCGATGCAGTGGAATTGCTGGGCGATTGCGGCGTATCGGCGGTTATTCAGCCGGGCGGCAGCCGCCGGGACGAAGCCGTCATCAAAGCCGCCGACGACCGCAAAATGGTAATGCTGTTTACCGGCGTCCGCCATTTTCTGCATTGATTTTAGAATCCTTGTGCTGATGCAGAGCATCGGCGCGAGGATTGTGATTTTTACTTGGTGAAAATGCCGCTCGCGGGCGGCAAAAGGCGCGTCGCCCGAATTGAGTCCGGCGCGATTCTGCTGTACGCGATGGCGGTATCTTTGCTATTAGTCGGGTAGCCGCCGTAGAAGTTGGTCGTAATCGGAATGGGGACCAATCCAAAACCAAACAATGCCTCCATCTTTCACCGACTTGCCCAATGCGCGGTAATCCAATCCGATTCGCACCGACCAGTATTCGCCGACGACGCGCTTGAAATGCAGCGATGGATGGCGCGAATTGTCGCGCAGCATTTTGAAATTGCGGGCGGCGAGGGATTTTTTCTCCGCAGGCAGCGAGGAATAATGCGCCCAAAAATCCGGGATCGGCGATATGCTTCACGACGGCGGCGGGCCGTCTTCCAGCGGAGTGCATTCGTCTTTATCGTAGGCATCCATCGCTTTTTGCGAGAGTTTGTCCAGCGCCCCGGAGCGGGCGTCTTTTTCAATTTGCGCGTCCCATGCGTCGCTGTGCAATTCTTCCAGCAGGGCGCGCAATTTGGCGAGATCCTGCATTGACAGCGATCGCGCCTGTTTTGCCAGAATTTGTAATTTTGTCATCGTGCAATTATAGTATTTTCGTCCGTTTTGGCAATTTTATTTGGATTCACTTGCCGATGCAGAAGCGCGAAAAAATTTCGCCGAGCAATTCGTCGGGGGTCATTCCGCCGACAATTTCTCCAATCGCCTCATGCGCAAGCCGCAGCGATTCCGCGCAAATTTCCAATTCGGCGGCGCGATGCCGCGCATCGGATAAATAAGCAAGAGCGGATTCCATCGCCCGCAAATGCCGCTCGCGGGCGGCAAAAGGCGCATCGCCGGAATTGAGTCCGGCGCGATTCATTAATTCTTTTTTTAATAATTCAACGCCGTCGCCGGTTTTCGCCGACAGAAAAACAACGCCGTCGGCGGCGGAGGGCGGCAGATTCGCAAGGTCAATTTTATTTTTAATTCGCAGCGACGGAATCTCCGGCGGCAAATCCAAAGGCGTCGGCGGACGGGTTAAATCCTCCACATGCAGAATTAAATCGGCGTTGGCGGCGGCGGATTTTGCGCGGGCGATTCCAATTTTTTCCGCTTCGCTTAATTGGCGGCTATGAATTCCGGCGGTGTCAATCAAATGCAGCGGGACGCCGCTGAGCGAAATTGTCCGCCGAATTAAATCGCGGGTTGTGCCGGCTTCGGCGGTGACGATGGCGGAGTCGTCGCCGACCAGAAAATTAAGCAAACTTGATTTTCCGGCGTTGGGCGACCCGACAATGGCGACGCAGAATCCATCGCGCAAAAGAATTCCCTGCTTGACGGAATCGCGGAATTTTTCGGCGGCGGATTCTATTTCGCGAATTTTTTGGGCGATTTCGCCGCCGTCGGCGAAGTCAATTTCTTCGTCCGAAAAATCCAGCCCCGCTTCCGTGAGAGCCCGCAAAGATGAAAGTTGCCGATTAATTTTATCGGCGGCGGCCGACAAATCTCCGGCGAGTGTGCGGGCGGCGGCGCGGGCGGATTCGTCGGTGGCGGCGTTAATTAAATCGGCGACGCCCTCCGCTTGGGCGAGATCTATTTTGCCGTTCAAAAAAGCCCGCAGGGTGAATTCGCCCGGATTCGCCAAGCGGGCACCGAGATTGCAGCATCGCCTTAATAGAATCCGCAGAATTGCCGGGCCGCCGTGGGCGTGCAATTCCAAAATTTCCTGTCCGGTGAAGGAATGCGGCGATGGAAAATAAAGGGCGATTCCGTCGTCAATGGCTTGACCGGTTTCGTCGTAAAATTTTGCGCGGACGGCTTTTCGCGGCGGCGGAATTTTATCGGCGAGGATTCCGCCGATGATAGCCGTTAAGTCGCCGCCGGAAATTCGGACGACGCCGATTCCGCCTTTTCCCGGCGGAGTAGCGACGGCGGCGATGGCGTCATTTTCCGCGCGCACGATTGGCGGCTTTTTCAATTCCGCGCGTAATGTGCCACTGCTGAGTGATGGAAAGCAGCGTATTCGCCAGCCAGTAAAGCACAAGGCCGGACGGAAAAAATATGCTGAAAACGGCGAATCCTATCGGCATCGCTTTCATAATCATCGCCTGCGTGGGGTCGGGCGGGGACGGGCTCATTCGCGTCTGCAAAAACATTCCGCCGCCGAGCAGCAGCGGCGTAACATAATACGGATCGGGCGCGGAAAGGTCGGCAATCCAAAGGGCGAAAGGCGCGTGGCGCAATTCCACGCTGCCGAGCAGAACCCAGTAAAGCGCAATAAAAACCGGAATCTGCACGAGTATCGGCAGGCATCCGCCGAGCGGATTAATTTTTTCCTCCCGATAAAGCGACATCATCGCTTGCTGCATTTTCTGCTTGTCGCCGCCGAATTTTTCCTTCAAGCGGGCGAGACGGGGCGACACCGCCCGCAACTTCGCCATAGACCGATACGACGCCGCCGACAGCGGATAAAAGCATAACTTCACCAGAAAAGTCAGCAGCAGAATCGCCAAGCCCCAATTGCCGGTGTAGCCGTGAATTAAATCCAAAAGTTGAAATAGAAAAACGGCGATAAGAGTCAGCCAGCCGTAATCCACCGCCAGATGAATTCCCGGCGCTTTGCCGCTTTCATTTAATTCGTTGAGGATATGTTGCTCCTGCGCCCCGGCGTAAAGGGTGCTGGCGGATTTTTTGGATTCGCCCGGCGGAATGTTGCCCATCGGCGCAATCGCCCCGGCGCCGACCCCGTTGCCGCCGTCGAGCCGCCGCAGAAAAAATTCGCGCTCGCCGCCGTCGTCGCTTGCCAGCCACGCCGTCAGAAAATAACGCTGCACGATTCCAATCCAGCCGTTGTCGCTTTTGCGCGGATAATCCTCGTCGCCGATTTCATCAAACGGAATTTTTTGGAATTTGTTTTCTTCGGTGAACAGCGCCGCTCCGAAAAAAGACGGCAGCAAAGAAGAATGCCCGCGCGGAGATTTGCCGTCGTGCGCAATTTCATAATAGGCCAAAGGGGCGACGGCCGAATCGCCGGTATTCCGCACTTCCAGCCCGATATCAATTAAATAACTTTCGCGCCGAAAAGTGTAGGTTTTAATCACTTCCGTATTTTCCGCTTGGGCGATTAAAGAGATGGTGAGGGAATCACCCGTCACCGTCACTTCCGAATCGCCGATGATTGCAAAGCGCGTTTTATGATTCGGCAGATTTTCGCCGATGAGTCCGCTTTGCGCGACAAAGTTGCGGTCGCCCGATTGCAGCAGGCGAAAAGGACGGCGGAATTCCAAATCTTCCAGATGCCTTTTCAATGAAAGCGAAATCAGGGTCGCGCCTTCTTCGGAAATTTCGGCGGAAAGCCAGTCGGTTTCCACCCGCAATTTTCTGGCGGCGGAATCCAAAGTGGAATCGGCGGACGCAAAGGGCTGGGCGTTTTCATCGCCGTCGGCGGCGCGCAATTCTTGAGTCGGCGTCGGCAAATCGGAATCGGATAAAGACGGCTGCGATGACGGCGAAGTCGCCGGCTGCGTCGGCGAGGGGCGGGCGGAATCCGTCCCCGGCGACGCCTGATGCAATTCCCACCGCTGCCACAGAAGGACGAGGCAGATGGCGAAAATCGCCGAAAAAACCAGCCGCAGCGAATCGCTTGACATTATTTTTCCGCCGCCGCCGCTTTGGATTCGCGCTCGACAAGCCGCGCCAAAATTGCCGAAAATTCGCCGCCGAGTTTGGGCGATTCGGTTTTCGTAAAATCTTCCCGCACCGAAACGACGATATCCATCGGCGGCAAATTCGGTCTTGCCCGCAGAAACGCCCCGCGCATGGCGCGTCTTGCCCGCGATCGCGCAACGGCGAGTCGTCCCCGCCGCTTGGCGACGCTCATGCCGAGTCGGGCGGCAATTTGACCGTTGGGATGATAGCGCACGGCGAGCCGTCGTCCGAGCATTTTGCGTCCGCGGCTGAGCGTTGCCGAAAAATCGGCGCGGCGGCGCATGCGAAAATCAAAGCCCAAGGCCGGGCGTCAGACGGAAAGCCGCCGTCGTCCTTTGCGGCGGCGGGCGGCGAGAATCGCACGACCATGCCGATCGGAGCTGCGCGCGCGAAAACCATGCCGCCGATTGCGGCGAATATTAGAGGGCTGATAGGTGCGCTTCATTGGTAATGCCGCTTTCGTCTGTCGTGTAAAGCGGCGTATTATACCATTAAAAAATCCAAACCGCAAGCCGAAATAAAAAATAAAAATGCGGGCCGGAGTTAAAAACCCCGACCCGCATTAATCTCCCTCTCCGATTTTTGGACGAGTCAAAGCCGAAAGTAATGGATACGCCGCCGCCGCTATTTCTGCGACAGAACAAATCGGCGATTGAGCGGCTGGACAGGCCGATTGTTGACGGAATATAACTTGGCGAATCGCTTTATCTGCGCCGCCGAAATTTCAATGGGCTCGGCGAAAACAACCCAACTCACAATCTCCGTGCAGGGCGGCGTAGTCAAGGATCCTTCATACCGGAAAAGGGCTTTGCTTTTCGGTCCGAGAGCGGCGGGGTTAATCGAGTCCGAGCCATCGGCTTTGCCTTCCTTCGCCGGAGCGAGATCCCAAATCTGCTGCAGTGTGGAATTCGGCGCGCCTTCTTTAAGCATCACACCCACCACCATAAGATTGCCGACAGCGGACTTGTGAACGAAATGCGCTTCCATCGGATAGGATTCCCCGCCGATAGTATGCTCGCTGCGATGATGAAAATGAAACTGAAGAAGATCATAACGCTCGCCGCCGAAGTTGGCGTAACTGCCTGTCGGCACATTGACCTGAATAGTGTGGCCATTATTGACAACTCCGGGCGTGAACGACTGCCAATTGAGCGCAATCTCCTCGGCTTCGGACTCATAGGCGCTCGCCAGATTGACGGGGGACTGCTGCTGACCATCGCCGCAGGAGTTGAAAGTGGCGTCGATCTCGCCCCAATGCGCCGGTCCGTCCTTTCCTTCATAACTCCAATGGGCGCTGCCGACGGCGAGGACTGTCGGTGCAATAGCGAAACCGCCGAGCAGAATCACAGCAACAATCGCCGCGAGGGCGACTTTGTAAAAAGCAAAGCGAGACATTTCTATTCTTCGTTTATCATCAGTGCGACAGAATCTGCGACAGGAAAAGTTTTGTCCGCTCGTTTTGCGGATTGGTGAAAAACGGCTCCGGTTCGTTCTGCTCCACAATCTGCCCGGCGTCCATAAAGATTACGCGATTCGCCACCGTGCGGGCGAATCCCATTTCGTGGGTGACGACCAGCATTGTCATTCCTTCCTTGGCGAGTTCAATCATCACATCAAGGACTTCCTTAATCATTTCCGGATCAAGGGCGGAGGTGGGCTCGTCGAAGAGCATAATCTTGGGCTTCATGCAAAGCGAGCGGGCGATGGCGACGCGCTGCTGCTGTCCGCCGGATAATTGCCCCGGATACTTGTTCGCCTGCTCCGGAATTTTGACTCGGGTAAGGTAGTGCATCGCCGTTTCTTCCGCTTCTCTTTTCGGCGTTTTGCGCACCCAAATAGGGGCGAGGGTGAGATTCTGCAGCACCGTCAAATGCGGAAAAAGATTGAAGTGCTGGAAGACCATTCCGACTTCGCGGCGAATTTCGTCGATTTTTTTGAGGTCGTCGGCGAGTTCAATGCCGTCCACGACGATGCTGCCCCGCTGGTGGGATTCGAGGCAGTTGATGCAGCGAATCATGGTGGATTTGCCGCTGCCGGACGGGCCGCAAATAACAATGCGTTCGCCGCCGCAAACTTCCAAATTAATGTCCTTGAGGACATGGAATTCGCCGTACCACTTATTGACTTCGCGCAGTTCAATGCACACCTTCTCGGAGATGTGCATAGCGGAGCGGTCAATCGCCGCCGACTGAGGGGTGGGGGTGTCGTTCATTATTTTCCTCCGATGGGGATATTAGCAGATTTTTCGCGTCATCGCTTTTTCTTATGCTCGGTTTCCAGTTTGCGCTCCAGCGACTGGCTGTATTGGGACATTCCGAAGCAGAACATAAAGTAAAGCATCGCGGCGAAAATGTAGGCCTCAAAGTCAAATCCCTTCCATTCCAGCGAGCGGGCTGCCGCCTGCGAAATGCCCAGCAGGTCAAACATTCCGATAATGCTCACCAGCGTGGTGTCCTTAAACAATTCAATGAAAGTATTGACGATTCCCGGAATGGAAATTTTCAACGCCTGCGGCAGAACAATAAAGCCGGTTTTTTTCCAGTAGGAAAGGCCGAGTCCGTCGGCGGCTTCAAACTGCCCTTTGGGAACCGCCTGCAAGCCGCCCCGAATCGCCTCCGCCGTATACGCCGACTGAAACAGCGTTATCGCCACTAATGCCCGCGCGACTTTGTCAAATTGCACCTCCGACGGAAAAAACAGCGGCAGCATATTGGACGCCATAAACAAAAGCGTAATTAAAGGCACGCCGCGAATTGATTCAATAAATACAATGCACACCGCCCGAATAAACGGCAAATTAGACCGCCGCCCCAAGGCGAGGATAATTCCCATCGGAAAAGCGGCGACGATTCCGACGGCCGCCAAAATGAAAGTCAGCATAAAGCCGCCCCATTGATCGGTTTCGGCGACGGGCAGGCCAAACCATTCGCCGTGAATAAGGCCGTATCCGATGAACGGAAAGACAATAACTAAAAACGCCCCCTGCAGAATTTTCCGCCGAAAACTCGGCACGATAAACGGCAGCATCAAAGTCGTAAAGGCGTTGCGGGGGACTCGGCGAATAATGCCCGGCGGCGTAAACAGCGTCGCCAGCAGAAAAGCGACCATCGCAAACATTAAGATTGGACGCCACATTTCAGATGGATTCTGGGCGTAGTAAAGCCCGAACAAAATCTGCGGAAGGCGAATTTTAATGAAAGTCCAGCACGCTCCCGGGGCGTCGGCGATTTCGCCGTTATCCAGCGTAATCAGACAGACGGAGCGGTCGCCGCCGAGAATTGTCGCATCCACAAACGCCCATTGCACGAAAGGCGGGATCGCCTTAAAAAACAGCCATACAGACAGCAGCGTGAGGACGGCATTAATCGGCGACGAAAACAGATTCGCCCGCATCCAGCCGAGCGGGCCGACCGTCGTTATCGGCGGCGGCTGAGAGGGCTTGAGAATAAATTTTTCCGCTCCGCTCATCGCTCCACCAATTGAACCCGCTTGTTATACCAATTAAGAACCCCCGAAGTCAGCAGCGACAGCGTGAGATAAACCGCCATTGCCGAGGCGATAATTAAAAATTCCTGTCCGGTTTGATTCAACACCGTGCCCATCCATTTCGCCGACAGTTCTTCGTAGGCAATCGCCGCCGCCAGCGACGAATTTTTAGTGAGATTAAGAAACTGCGAAATCGTCGGCGGAATAATCACCCGCATCGCCTGCGGAATGACGACCAGCCGCAAGGTAATTCCGTGACGGAGTCCGAGTGCATGGGCGGCTTCGCTTTGTCCGTGCGAAATCGCCAGAATTCCGCCCCGCACATTTTCGCCGATAAAAGCGGCGGTGTAGGTCGTCAGCGAAAACCACATCGCTAAAAGCGGAGCGTAAAGATTGAGTCCGCCCGCGTAATTGAATTTTTGCAATTCGGGATATTCCAAGCCCATCGGCGAGCCGGCAATAAAATAGCCGAAAATTCCCGCCGCCAGCAAAATTCCAATTGACGACCAAAATACTGGAAATTGCTCGCCGCTGGCTTCTTGCTTTCGCTTGGCCCATCGGGCGAGAAGGATAATGCCGACGACCGCCGCAATTAAAATCAAAATATAAATTGTCGTGCCGATTTCGGATTCCACCGTCGGCTTGGGCAGAAAGAGTCCCTCCTTATTGACGACAAGGCTTTCGCCCAGCGTCCAACTCTGGCGGGGCGGCGGCAAAAGCGGCAGAAATACGGCGAAATTCCAAAAGAAAATTTGCAGTAAAAGCGGAACATTGCGAAACGCTTCAATATAAACGGAGGCGATTTTAGAGACAAGCCAATTGGGCGAAAGCCGCATCACGCCGACTAAAAATCCGAGCAGAGTGGCGGCGATAACGCCAAGCACGCTCACCAGCAGCGTGTTTTGAATGGCGATGACAAAAACCTCCCAATACTGGGAGACGCCCAATTCAAAATCCCAAAAGGGCGTAAACGAATAAATAAAAGGGGCGACATCGTCCAGAAAGGAAAGCGAGACGATTTTCCCCCGTTCCGCCATATTGGCGGCGGTGGTGGTGACAAGGAAGTAAATCGCCCACGCCAGCAGACCGGCGATGGTGATTTGAAAAACCAGCCCGCGCGTTTGCGGATCCCGATACCACGGGGTTCGCTCCGCCGGACGGGACGGCGATGACGGCGGCGAATTCACTCTGCGTCGCGTCAATTAAACATCAGCGATGCCGTCCGCAAACGGGCGGCAAAAGCGCAAGCGGACGATTCGGACAAAATCCGAATCGCCCGAATGCATATCGCCGATTTTTATCGAACCGGCGGGGCGTAGAGGATTCCGCCCTTGTTCCAAAGCGCGTTGGGGCTGCCTTCGCGAGTCAGTCCGAGCGGCGTATTCGCCCCGACATTTCGCTCGTAGGATTCGCCGTAGTTGCCTACAAGGCGAATCACATTGTAAAAGCAGCCGCCCACCAGCGACTTGTCAATGTCCGCGCACATTTCGCCTTCGGTGCCGAGCAGACGCTTAATGCCGGGATTGTTGGTGGAATTTTTCATATCCACGACATTGTCCGAAGTAACGCCCAATTCTTCGGCGTTCAGCATCGCGTAAAGCACCCACTTGACGAGATTGAACCAAACATCGTCGCCCTGACTGACTACCGGCCCCAGCGGCTCTTTGGAGATGGTTTCCGGCAGAATGATGGCCGAGCCCGGATTCGCCAATTCGGAGCGAATCGCCGCTAATTGGGATTTGTCCGAAGTCAGCACATCGCAGGCGCCCTGCTCAAAACCTTCGCGCGTCTGCACCGAAGTGTCGTATTCCTTGGACGAATACGAAATTCCGTTGGTGCGGAAGTAGTCGGCGAGATTCAACTCAGTCGTCGTTCCGGCTTGAACGCAAACGCGGGCGCCGTCCAATTCCTTGGCGTTGGTCACTCCCAAACTTTTGCTGACCAGAAAGCCCTGGCCGTCAATGAAGTTGTAGTAAGTGAAGTTGATGCCGAGCGCGGAATCGCGGTGCAGCGTGTGCGTCGTATTGCGGCTTAGAATGTCCACTTCGCCGTTGGACAGCGCCGAAAAGCGCTCCTTGGCGGTCAGCGGAACAAACTGCACTTTACTCGCGTCGCCGAAAACGGCGGCGGCGGCTCCGTAGCAGACATCCGCGTCAATGCCGCGCATTTTGCCCGAATCGTCCGGTGCGGAAAAGCCCGGCAGACCGCCGTCAACGCCGCAGACGACTTGGCCTCTGGCCCGGACATCTTCCAGCGTGCCGGCGCCGGCGATGCCAAACAAAGAAAGCGCAGCGGCACTAAATGCCAGCGCGCATGTTCGCGCCGAAGCGCGAAGGGATTTGCGATGCTTCATCATAATATCCTCCTTTTCGGATTTTCAAAAAAAACGGATGCCATCGCTTCGGAAGAAAATCCCCCGCGCACGGCAGCCCCGCTCAGAAGCAAATCGAGTTATAGCAAGATTGCCGAAAAATTTCAACTGCCGCGAAAAAAAATCCGAAAAAATTTGCGAAAAGAAATTCGCCGAAAATCATTCGCCTTCAAATTCACTGCGCGGAATTCGCGATTGGCGAATGATGTGTTTTAGCGTATCCACAGGAATCTCCTTGCCATGCATAGAGACGGTGGTGTTGTAATTGGTCACAGGGTGTTCCCAGTTATCGTGGCTGCCTTTTCCGCCGCGATTGACAAAGCCGTGCCTCTTCAAAATTCTGACGATTTTCCTCGGCTGGAGCGGGCGCAACTTAGGCATGGCTGATTTTCAGCGTGGTCAGAAAATGACCGGTGGAATTTTTTCGCGGCTTCGCAGATGACTCGGCAAAGCACGACGCCAGCAGATTCAACATGGCAAGCGAGGGAACATCCTCGCCTTGCTTTTTGCGCTTGGCGATGGAGGCGTTTTGCGCGCGGAGAGGGTTCGTCAATTTTTTCGCCTCCGAGAGTCGGAGGGCGATTGCTTCTGGCGAGGCGTATTCAAAAAAAACCTCCACCGCTTCCTGCAGCATTTCGCGTGCGTGTTCCACCGAATTGCCGTGACTGGCGATGCCTAATTCGGGGCAGACGGAAACATACGCTTCGCCGCTGTCGGATTTCCAAATCAGCGCGCTCAGCGTGAGTTGATGTTTGGCTTTTTTTCTCGGCATTGCCGGACGGATTATATCATTAAATTCAGCGGGCGGGCGAGGGGTGATAAAATGCCCGCATTGGCGGCGATGAAAAAATCCAAGCGTAAAATTCTGGTCGTCTCGGCGCTGCCTTACGCCAACGGCGACATTCATCTCGGTCATTTGCTGGGATACATTCAGGCCGACATCTGGTCGCGCTATCAAAAAATGCGCGGCGGCGAATGCCGCTTTATCTGCGCCGACGACGCCCACGGCACGCCGGTAATGCTGCGCGCCGAAGCGGAAGGAATTTCGCCGGAAAAATTAATCACCCGCATGAACGCCGCCCATCGCCGCGATTTCGCCGGTTTCGGCGTGGACTTTGACAACTATCACACCACGCATTCCGAAGAAAATCGGCTGCTGACCGAACAAATCTTCGCCGCCCTGCAAGCGGCGGGAATGATAGCCCAGCGCGAAGTGGAGCAATTATTTGATCCGCAGAAAAAAATGTTTCTCCCCGACCGCTATGTGCGGGGCGAATGTCCCCGCTGCGGGGCGAAAGACCAATACGGCGATTCCTGCGAATCCTGCGGCGCCGCCTATTCGCCGCTGGAATTAAAAAATCCGCGCTCCGCCGTGTCGGGAGCGATGCCGATTAAAAAATCGTCGCGGCATTATTTTCTCCGACTCGCCGACGAAGCCCAATGGCTCGCCGATTGGATGGACGAAAAAATTCCCCATCCCGAAGCTGAGGGCGAATTCGTCGCCCGCCTGCAGAAAGAAGCCCGCAATAAAATGCGCGAATGGCTCGCCGCCGGACTTCGCGATTGGGATATTTCGCGCGACCCGCCGTATTTCGGCTTTGAAATTCCCCAAAGCGGCGGCAAATTTTTCTATGTCTGGATGGACGCCCCCATCGGATATATGGCCAGTTTTATGAATCTGTGCGCGCGCGAAGGGCTGGATTTTGACTCCTATTGGAAAAGCGAAGACGCCGAATTGTGCCATTTCATCGGCAAGGACATCCTCTATTTTCACGCCTTGTTTTGGCCGGCGATGCTGAAAAACAGCGGCTATCGCGCGCCCAGCCGAATTTTCGCGCACGGCTTTTTGACCGTCAATGGCGAAAAAATGTCCAAGTCGCGCGGCACTTTCATCACCGCCGAAAATTACCTGCGGCACGGACTCAATCCGGAATGGCTTCGCTATTATTTCGCCGCTAAATTAAACGACCGCATTGAAGATTTGGATTTGAATCTGTCCGACTTCGTCAGTTATGTGAATAGCGATTTGGTCGGCAAATTAGCCAACATTCCGAGCCGCCTCGCCGGATTTTTGGCGAAAAATTTCAGCGGCGAAATTGCGGAATCGGACGATTGGATAACCCTCGACGAGCCGCGTCTTCGCCGAAAATTTGAAGAGCGGCAATTCGGCGATGTCGTCTTTGATGTGCTGCGTCTTGCCGAAGAAATTAACCGCCGCACCCAAGAAGTTCGCCCGTGGGAATTGGCGAAGGATAAAAATCGCCATGCGGAATTGCATCGCGCCTTGTCGTCGGCTTTGCAGGCGTTTCGGCTTTTGGTCGTTTTATTAAAGCCGATTTTGCCGCAATTCGCCGCCGCCGCTGAATCTTTTTTAAGCATTCCGCCGCTGACTTGGAGCGATTTGGATTCGCGCATGGCGGCGGGGCATCGCATCGGCGAATTTCGCCACTTAATGCATCGCGTGGAGAAAAAGCAAATTGATTCCTTAATTGAATCCGGCAGGGAGGAAGAATCCGCCGACGGCGAATCGGCGGATGAAAAAACCCCCGCCGTCACCGCCGATGAATTTTCCCGAATGGATTTGCGAATCGCCGTCGTCCTCGCCGCCGAATCGGTTGAAGGAGCCGACCGCCTTTTGCGTCTGACGCTGGATGTCGGGGATGAAAAAAGAATCGTCCTCGCCGGCATTAAAAATCATTATGCGGCGGAATCGCTGGTCGGACGCAAAGTGGTTTATCTGGCGAATTTAGCCCCGCGAAAAATGCGCTTCGGCGTTTCCGTCGGAATGGTTTTGGCGGCCGAAGATGAAAGCGGCGTGCATCTGTTAACGCCCGACGGCGATTCGTCGGCGGGCAGCCGAGTGCGGTGAAAAGATGAAAATGCTGGACACAATGCTGGATAAAAAATTGCAGGATGCCGCCGAAAAGGGTCAGGCGTTTATCAACTCTAAAAAAGGCGTGGTGAAGACGCTTTGCGAAGCGGTTGTCCGGCGTCGCGCGGCAAATCGGCTCAGCGGGCGGGATACGACTTCGCTGAATGAAAATTGGATGGCGAAGCAGCAAAAATCCAAGTCGTCCAAACGCCGCAAGACGGAAAAGGCGAATCGGCGTCGCGGCAGAAAATAATGGCGGCGGAAAAAAAAATGCGCGTCACTATTTTCGGCGGCAGCGGATTTATCGGCCGTCATCTGGCTGCTGAATTGTCGGAGCGCGGCTATGAAGTCAAAATTCCAAGCCGCGACCGCGAGCGGGCCAAAGCCGCATTGATTGTGTTGCCGACCGTTTCGGTGGAGCAATTTAATCCGAACGATTTTGCATCGGTGCGGGCCGCCGTCGCCGGCAGCGATGTCGTCATTAATTTAGTCGGCATTTTGCACGAGCGGCATCGCCGTGAATTTGAAGCGACTCACGCCGAATTCACCCGCCGAATTTGCGAGGCCTGCGGGCAGGAAAAGCCGCGTCAATTAATTCATATCAGCGCCCTCAACGCCGCTCCCGGCGCGCCGAGCCGATACTTGCGGACGAAAGCCGCCGGAGAACACATCGTCCGCAGAAGCGGCGGAGAAGCGAAAGCGGCCATTATTCGCCCGTCGGTTGTTTTTGGAAAGGGCGACGGTTTTATACATTTATTTTCATCGCTGGCGCGGCAATTTCCCATTCTGCCGCTGGCTTGTCCGCACACAAAATTTCAGCCGATTTGGGTGGAGGATCTCGCCCGAATGATTGCGATTGGCATCGGCAACCGCGATTTTTTCGGCGCGACTCTTCTGGCCGGCGGACCGCGGGTCTACACTCTTGCCGACATTGTGCGGCTGATTGTCGGCAATCGCCGCCGATTGATTATTCCGCTTAATCGTCCCTTGTCGTTTGCATTTGCGTGGCTGATGGAGCAGATTCCTTTTGTCAATTTACTCACGCGCGACAATTGCCGGTCGATGAGTTTGGACAGCATCTGCCGTCAAAAAAACGACGCCGCGCATTTTTTGGGGCGGCTGAAAACGCTGGAAGCCGAACTTGCCGATTCCGGCGAAAGCCACGGCTACGATGATTTCCGACATTTCGCCCGCCGTTAAATCGCCGCCGATTCCGCCCAATGCGAAAGCGTATCTGGTTGGCGGTGCGGTGCGCGACCGGCTGCTGGGAATTCCGGTAAAAGACCGCGATTATGTCGTCGTCGGAGCGACGCCGGAAGAAATGACCGCCGCCGGATTTCGTCCGATTGGCGCGGATTTTCCGGTTTTTATTTATCCTCTGACCGGCGGCGAATTCGCTCTTGCCCGCACCGAAAAAAAAAGCGGGCGCGGCTACAAGGGGTTCACTTTTTTCGCATCGCCGGATGTTACTCTCGCGCAGGATCTCGCCCGCCGCGATTTAACCATCAACGCCTTCGCCGAAGATTCTGACGGCAATTTAATTGACCTTTTCGGCGGGGCGGACGATTTGAAAAAAAAAATTCTCCGCCATGTATCGCCTGCTTTTGCCGAAGACCCGGTGCGAATTCTCCGCGTCGCCCGTTTTGCCGCCCGCTACGATTTTGCCGTCGCCGACGAAACAATGCAATTAATGAAGAAAATGGTGCAGTCGGGCGAAGCCGACGACCTCGTCGCCGAGCGGGTGTGGGCGGAATTTTCGCGCGGACTCGGCGAAAAAGAACCTTGGCGAATGTTCCAAATTCTCCACGAATGCGGCGCGCTTGGAATGATTTTTCTCAAATTGGAAAAATTTCCGCCATCTGCGCTGCGCAAAATTAACGATTCACGCTGTGGTTAATTTGACGGCGGACAATTTGCGGCGAATCAATTAATTTGACTCTCCGTCCGTTTGGGCGATATAATTCGGCTATGGAAATTTCCGCCGACAGAATTGCGCACAATGCGATGCCGCCGTTTGCGGTGCGCGGCGACATTGTAGCGAAAGAATTGGATTTGGCCGCTGGCCGCGATTGGTCGGTCGCGCGCAGATTCGCCCTGCTGATGTGCAATGTCGGCGGCGCCGACAACATCGCCGACATTTGCGCCCGTCTGCGCGTGCCGCGAAAAATTAAGGAAACCGCCATGGCCGCCATAGCCGCCAGCGATGCGGAAAATCTGTTTTCGCATTCGTCCGCGGGAATCTCCGCCGAAAAAATTGTGGATAAAATTTCCCGTCTGGACGGCTTCCGCAACGAGCAAAAAATGCTGGACGCCGCCGAAGTCGCGCAATTGCATTTCGGCGTCGCCTCGCCCAATGGCGGGCGTGATTTTCCCCTGCCGGAAATTCTGCGGCGCGGACTCAAAGCCGCCCGCAAAGTGGACGCCGCCGCCATCGCCAAAGAATCGCCTCGCGGCGAAATTGCCGCGCGCCTGCGCGTCGCGCGAATTAAAGCCGTCGCCGAAGAATTTTCCCGCCCCGCGGGAGAGTAGCCGTCTCTTAAATTAGCGGACGCAGAGCGTCCGGTCACGCATTCCAACGCAAAGCGTTGGCACGAGAAATTTGCGGCCGGAGATTTTTAATCCCGACCGGCAGGGAAAATTCGCATCCGCAGGCGGTTGGCTTGCAAAGTCAAATGAAAATGATTATCATTTGCGTTTGGCAATCTGCGGTGATAAATTGCCGTCGCCGAAAAATCGCCTCCGCAAAAAACAATGGAGAAAACAATGGAGAAAACAATGGAAAAAACAACGCAAAAAATCGTCCGATTTATTTCGGCGATTTTCGTCTGCGCGATTTTCATCCCGCCGATTGGGTCGGCGAGGGCGGAAGGAGTCGTCAACATTTACAGCAGCCGCCAGCCGATTTTTTTAGCGCCGGTTATTGCAGCATTCACCGACGAAACCGGCATCGCCGTCAACACATTTTTCGCTAAAGCGGGGCTGCTGGAACGGCTGAAAGCGGAAGGCGACGAAAGCCCCGCCGATGTAATAATCGCCGCCGATATCGGACAAATAACCGCCTTCGCCGATGCCGGACTCGCCGCTGAATTGCGCGATGAGATTTTGGAATCGTCCGTGCCGCCGACTCTGCGGGACGACAAAGGCAAATGGTTTGCGGCGACAAGGCGGGCGAGAATTATTTTTGCGTCGCCGGAAATTGCCGACGAAATCCGAAGTTACGCCGACCTCGCCGACGAAAAATTTCGCGGAATGATTTGCATTCGCAGCGGTCGTCATCCTTACAACATCGCTTTAATTGCGTCGGCGATTGCGCGCGAGGGCGATGCCGCCGCAAAAAAATGGCTGGACGGAATCAAAAAAAATCTGGCGCGCCGTCCGCAGGGAAACGATCGCGCGCAAATTCGGGGCGTCCAAAGCGGCGAGTGCAAAATTGGAATCGCCAACAGTTATTATTTTTTCAAAATGTTGGACGCGATGAATGAATCCGAACAAGCCGATTTGCAAAAGCGAGTCGCCCTGATTTTTCCGGGCGAAAACGGCGGCGAAACGCACATTAATATCAGCGGAATGATTCTTGCCAAGAACGCAAAGAATCGTCTGCAAGGCATTGAATTTATGCGATTTTTAGCAAGTGAAAAAGCGCAGAAAATTTATGCTGAGATTAATCGCGAATTGCCGATTCGGAATGGCATTCCGCTGCCGCCGATTTTATCCGAATATTTTTCGGATTTTGTCGGCGATACTATTTCGCTTGCGGAAATCGCCCGCCATCGGTCGGCGGCTTCGCAGTTGGCGGAGGAGGTCGGCTTTGATTTTTGAATTGCCGTGACGGTCGCATCGCTTGTTAAGCAATTGCCGCTGCGAGTCGGCGGCAGAATTTTTCGCTCCGGCAACGGCTGGCTGGCGGCGGCGCTGGGCGTTTGCGCTTTTGCGCTGGCGCCGATTTTGTCGGTGCTGGCGACGGCGGTCGGCGGGGGCGAATCAACAATTGGCGCATCGGCTTTCGTCCGCTATGTTTGGGAAACGGCGATTTTGCTGGCGGGCGTGCTGACGCTTTCTGTGCTGATTGCGATTCCCGCCGCATGGCTCACGACGATGTGCCGCTTTTCCGGACGCGAAATTTTAGGATGGGCTCTGCTGCTGCCGTTTGCCGTGCCGTCTTATTTGGCGGCATATGTTTACGCGGATTTAGCGGAAAGCGCCGGGTTCAATTTTCGCGGATTCGGCGGGGCGATTCTGGCTTTGTCGCTGGCGAATTATCCCTACATTTATATTTTTGCGCGCGCGTCTTTTTTGCAGCAGGCGTGTCATATTCATACTTCGGCGAGAGTTTTGGGCTGTTCGCCGTGGGCGACTTTTTGGCGGGTATCGCTGCCGATTGCCCGCCCCGGACTTGCAGTTGGAATCGCGCTGGCGGCGATGGAAACCTTAAACGATCTCGCCGTCGCGCAGCATTACGGATTGAATACACTCGGTGCGGCTATTTACGATGTCTGGCAGAATCGGGGCGATTGGCAAGGCGCGGCGCGGCTTTCGGCGGGATTAATGATGGCGGTCTTTTTAATTATCCATTTGGAAAATTACGGCCGCGCGCGTCAAAAGCAGCATTCCGCCGCCGAGCGATGCTACGCCTGCGACCGCTGCTATTTTCTCGGCGGAATTCGCGCAGCCGCTGCCGTCGCCATTTGTGCGCTGCCGATTCTCGCCGGATTTATTTTGCCGACGATTACGCTGTCCGTCTTGGCGACTCGCGCCGACGAATTCGCATGGACTCAAGCATGGAGCGGATGGGCGATAAACAGCGTTTTTCTCGCATCGCTGGCGGCGATATTGACTCTCGCTCTTGGCGCAATTGTCGGCTACGCTTTGCGATTGCACTCGCGCAGCGGATTAATGAAAGCCGCCGCCAAAGCCGCCCAAGTCGGCTATGCATTTCCGGGGACGATTCTGGCGTTGGGATTTCTCGCCGCCGCCGCCGCTCTGATGAATGGTTTGGAATCTCAATTTAATTTTTCTTTGCGGGGATTTTTGCACGGCGGAATCTGGCTTCTTGTCGCCGCTTTCGCCGCTCGATTTTTAGTGATTGCCGTTGGCGCGATGGATGTCGGCTTCCAAAAAATTTCGCCGACCGTCGCCGCCGCCGCCCGCGGGACAGCGCGATGGCGCGCCTTTTTTACAGTTTATCTGCCGCTTTTGCGGCCGGCATTTTTCGCCGCCGCGCTTCTTTTATTTGTGGACGCCGTCAAGGAATTGCCGATGACTCTCATTTTGCGCCCGTTTAATTTTGAGACCTTGTCCACTGTGATTTACCAATATGCTTCGGACGAATCCTTATCGTCGTGCGCGCCTGCGGCTTTGATGATGATTGCCGCATGCGCTTTGCCGGTGGCGATTCTGCATCGCGTTATGACTCCGCCGCATCGGGCTAATTAAGGTTGGAATTTTGATTTATATTAAGTTTATTGAAAGTTGATATAATTTGATAAATTTGCTATAAATCGTCTAATGGATCCAATCAGAAATCCTTACGCTCCCGGAGCGGGAGCGCAGCCGCCCGAATTAGCGGGGCGCGATGAATTGCGCGAATCCGTGCGCATCGCCTTGCAGCGGGTGCGTCTTGGCAAACACGCCAAAAGTATTTTGATGGTCGGATTGCGCGGCGTCGGCAAAACGGTTCTACTCGACCGAATTCGCAAAGATGCGGAGGCGGCGGGCATTCGCAGTTTACGGATGGAAGCGCCGGATGGTCGTTCTCTTCCCGCGTTGCTGGCGCCGGAGCTGCGGAGTGCGCTTTTGCGCTTGTCGAGAGACGAAAGAGCAAAAGATTTATCCCGTCGCGCCCTGCGGGGACTCGCGGGATTTGCCGCCGCGCTTAAAGTCAAATATGGCGATATTGAAGTAGGGCTTGATTATGAGCCGGAGCCGGGCCTCGCCGACAACGGCGATTTGGAGCAGGATTTGCAGGCGCTGTTGGAAGCGGCGGGCGATGCCGCCAAAAAAGCCGAAACCGCACTCGCGCTTTTCATCGATGAATTGCAGTATGTGAACGAAAAAGAACTCGCCGCCCTGATAACCGCACTGCATCGGATGGCGCAAATTCCGCTGCCGATTGTGCTTGTTGGCGCCGGTCTCCCGCAGTTGCCGGGGCGAATGGGAAAAGCGAAATCATATGCGGAGCGTCTGTTTGATTTTCCGCAAATTAATGCGCTGCCGACGGAGGCGGCGCACATTGCTATCGTCAAGCCGGCAGAAAGCGAAGGCGTGAAAATTAACGACGATGCCTTGCAGGAAATTTTCGCCGTCACGCAGGGCTACCCTTATTTCCTGCAGGAATGGGGCAATCACGCATGGGAAACCGCCGAAGAATCACCCATCACGCTGGACGATGTTCGGTCGGCTTCCGTGACAGCCATCGCTTCTCTTGACAAAAGTTTTTTCCGCGTCCGCTTTGACCGATTGACTCCGAGCGAAAAACGCTATCTGCGGGCGATGGCGGAATTGGGGCCGGGTCCGCACCGGTCCAGCCAAATTTCCCAAATCTTAAAACGCCGTGTAACTTCCCTCTCGCCGATGAGAAATCAATTAATCTCCAAAGGAATGATTTGGAGTCCGGGACATGGCGATACGGCATTCACCGTGCCGCTGTTTGATGAATTTATGAAGCGGATTATGCCCGGCGGCGATTGGAAAAATTCGTAATGGCGCAGTTGGAAATTCAGAGCGTGAGTCATTCTTATCGTCGGCGGCAGGCCTTGTGCGGCGTGTCGCTGGAATTAGCCCCAGGCGCCATCGGCTGTTTGATGGGACCGTCGGGGGCGGGCAAGACCACGCTGCTTAATTGCGTCGCCGGATTGGAGCCGGTCGCGCGCGGCGAAATTAAAATTAAAGGAAAATTAATGAGCGGCGGCGGCAAAATGGTGCCGCCGGAAAACCGCCACATCGGCATTGTATTTCAGGATTCGGCCTTATTTCCGCATTTATCCGTATCGCGCAATATCGCTTTCGGACTTGCCGGAAAAATGCCCCGCCGCGAAGCCGAAACCCGCGTCGCCGAAATGACTGAATTGTGCGGACTCAACGGCGAAGGCGAACGCTATCCCCACGAATTATCCGGCGGACAGCAGCAGCGCGCCGCCTTAGCCAGAGCCCTCGCGCCCCGTCCGGATTTGCTTTTGCTGGACGAGCCGTTTTCTAATTTAGACGCCGAAACCCGCGACCGCATTTCCAAGCAAATGCGCGTCATCTTAAAATCCCAGAATGCCACCGTCCTTTTAGTCACCCACAATCAGCACGAAGCCTTTGCACTCGCCGACGAAGGCGGCGTGATTAATCAGGGCGTTATATGCCAGTGGGATAAAATTTATAATTTATATCATCGTCCGCGCTGCGCCTTTGTGGCGAATTTTGTCGGCGAAGGCGCATTAGTGCCGGGAATTCTCCGCTCGCCGAATAGCATTGAAATTGAAATCGGCCAAGTCAAAAGCGCCCGCGAATTAGCCGGGCCGCTCACTCGGCAGGGCGATTCGGTCTTGATTTTATTGCGCCCGGACGATATCGTCGCCGACGCCGATTCCCCCCATCGCGCCACAGTGGAAGAAAAAGCCTTTCGCGGCGCCAACATTTTTTACACTCTCCAATTGCCCAGCGGAAAGCGCGTCTATGCAAGTTGGCCGAGCCGATTGGATTTTGCCTTGGGCGAATCCATCGGCATTCGCGCGCAGGTCGCCCATGCGGTGCTTTTTCCGTCGGCGTGAAATAAGATGAATCGCCGCCGAATTTTTTCCGCCATCGGAAAAATTTCGCTATAATCGCCGCTCCGCATTTGTGCATTTAGTATAATGCGCCGATGACTCCCGTCGAATGGCTGACTGCACTTGCCGTCATTATTTTTATTGATCTCATTCTCGCCGGCGACAACGCTGTTGTGATTGCGCTTGCCGCGCGCAATTTACCTTCGCATCTGCAGAAAAAAGCCGTCTTTTGGGGAACTTTCGGCGCGATTGCGGCGCGGATAATTTTAGTTTTCGGCGTTTTGTGGCTGCTGAAAATTCCGGGCATAGCCGCCGTCGGCGCGCTTTTTCTTTTTGGGATCGCCTATCGGCTGATGACCGACCGCTCTAATCACAGCGGCAAATCGGCGGATTCTTTCGCCGCCGCCATCGGCACAATTGTCGTCGCCGATACGGTGATGAGTTTGGATAACATTCTTGCCATCGCCGGGGCGGCGAGGGGAGATTACTGGCTGGTCGCCATCGGACTTTTAATCAGCATTCCGATTATGGTTTGGGGCAGCGTGACAATTCTGCGCTGGCTGGAACGCTATCCGCGTCTTGTCTGGGGGGGGGGGGGGGTGCTTTTTCTGACCGCCGCGCGAATGCTCCTCGACGATAAATGGGTGAAGGAAAAAATACCTTTGGAGCCCGTCCCCGAATGGACGCTGATTATTTTAATAGCCGTCGTCTGCACCGCCTTCGGTGCGTTTATGGATTCGCGGGCGAATAATAATGCATCGGCAGTGAAAAGCGCAATGGCGTCAAGCGACGATTAGCAATCGCGTGCAAGTTTGTCGGCGATGCCGATGTAGTCGGAAGGAGTCATTGAAAAAAATCTTTTTTTCTCTTCTTCCGATAAATTTAATTCGGCGATGAATTCGCGCAAGGTTTTCAAATCCTTTCCGCCTCCTTGTGTGAAGGCGCGCAATTTTTCAAATGAATCAATATCGCCGCTTGCGCGCAAAATAGTTTGTGCGGCTTCGGCCAGCACCTGCGGATTCGCTTCCAAATCTGCGGCAAGTTGATTGGGATTTAATTCGGCGCGGCGAATTCCTTCGGCGGCGGATTGATATGCCAAATGCGAATGCGCGAATGCCACGCCGATATTGCGAATCACAGTGGAATCGCTTAAGTCTCGCTGCCATCTTGATACCGGCAATTTTTCCGAAAAATGCCCTAACAATGCATTGGCGATGCCGATATTTCCTTCGGCGTTTTCAAAGTCAATCGGATTAACTTTGTGCGGCATCGTTGATGAACCGACTTCATTTTTATCGGTCTTTTGCTTAAAATAATCCAGCGAAATATATCCCCACATATCGCGGCAAAAATCTAAAATGATGGAATTGATTCGGCGAATCAAATCAAAGTATTCGGCGGCATTGTCGTAGGAATTAATTTGCGTTGTCAGAGGAATGAATTCCAATTCAAATCCCTCAACAAAGCGGCGGCAGAATTGCGGCCAATCAAAGTTTGGGAAAGCCGCATAATGCGCGTTGTAATTGCCGGTTGCGCCGTTGAATTTGCCGTCCAATTGAAAAGAGGAAAGCGCATCAATTTGCCTTTGCAGACGAAAGGCAAAGACGGCGAATTCTTTTCCGATAGTCGTCGGCGATGCGGGCTGTCCGTGCGTTCTCGCCAGCATCGGAATGTCGGCCCAAAGATTCGCGCGATGATGAATTTCCGGATGCAAATTTCGCAAAGAAACAAGCAAAGCATTTCCGCCGTCGCGCATCATTAATGTATATGCAAGGTTGTTAATGTCCCAAGATGTGCAGGCGAAATGAATCAAAGTGCGGCATTCGGCAAAAGGCGTTTGAGCGAGTTGCGATGCCAGCCACAATTCCGCCGCTTTAACATCGTGGCGGGTTTTGCGTTCAATTGCTTTAATGGCGACGGCATCTGTTTCGCCGAAATTGTCGGCGATGGAATCTAATTGCGCGAATTTATCCGCCGACGGAATCGCTCCGCCAAAGCCCTCGCGAATCGCCGATTCGGAAAGCAGGGATTTCAGCCATGCGATTTCAATTTCCACGCGCCTTTTAATTAAGGCGAATTCGGAGAAGCAATTCGCCATTTGGCGGGTCGCTAAATGATAGCGTCCGTCCAGCGGCGACAAGGCAAAAAGCGGGTCGTTGGGCGAATCGCTCATTGGGATTTATCGTCGTCGTCGTTTTCCAATTTGGGAAACTGGCCGGATGCCTGATTAATTTCGCGGAAGCGTCCGGAAATTTTGCGGCTGGTTTTTCGCACTTGCTGGACATCCTCGCTGGCTTGTTCAATGTGCTTGGCGAGTTTTTCCATCCGCAAATCAAAGCGGAGGAATTCCTGCCGAAGATAATCCAAATCGGCGCGAATGCGTTCCGCCTGCTGGCGGGTGGCAAGATCGCGAATGACGGCGCGGGCGGTGTTGAGAATCGCCATCATCGTCGTCGGCGAAACAAGCCAGACGCGTCGGCGAATGGCTTCGTCTACGATATCGCGGTGACTCGAATGAATTTCGGCGAAGACGGCTTCGGCGGGAATAAACATTACCGCGCCGTCGGCGGTGTGCGGCGGCAGAATTAAGCGGTCGGCGATGGCTTTAATATGCCCGCGAATGTCGCCCTTAAATTGCGTCTTCGCCGCATTGCGCGATTCGGGCGTGGAATTGGCATCAAACATGCGGCTGTAATTTTCCAGCGGACATTTGGAATCAATCGGCACATTGCCGGTGGGCTCCGGCAATTTAAGCAGGCAGTCCGCCTTTTCGCCGTTGGGCAGCGAATGCTGAAATTCATAATGCTCCGCCGACAGCAAATTGCCGACCAGATGCTCCAACTGCGCTTCGCCGTAGGCCCCGCGCGTGCGCTTGTCCGAGAGCAATTGATTCAAACTGACGACATCGCCGGTTAATTCTTCAATCTTTTTCTGCGCTTCATTGATGGACGCCAGCCGCTGCAAAACATTCTGAAAGGTTTTATTCGTCTCTTGAAAACTCCGCTCGAGCCGCTCGCTGACTTTTTCGCTGATGCGCGTCATCTGCGAATCCACGCCCGCCGATAATTTATTGACGCTTTCCGAAAGCCGCTTGGCGGCGTCGTCCAATGCTTGGCGGACAAGTTCACGCTCTTCGCGCGCATGCGCCGTCGCCTGCGAAAGCAATTCCTCGCGCACCTGCCGAAAACTCTGCGCCGATTCGCCGCCGTGCTGAGTCAATCGGTCGTGGACATAAATCGCATGGTCGGAAAATTCCTTCATGCTTTTTTGATGATGCGCCGTTATCGTCTGCTCATGCGACGCCAATTCCTTCAATGTTTTTTCGTGATGTCCGGCGAGCATGCGCTGCTCTTCGGTTTGGAAGGCGCCTAATTCCTTGACGATTCGCGTCATGCTGTCGGCGAGAGTGGAGCGCCAAGAATCGGCCATTACGGCAATTTGATTCGTTTGATTGCCGATGCGCTTTTCCATTTCCGATTCCACGCTGCGATGCAATTCGCGAATTTGGTCGGACAGCGAATTTTCCAAATGCTCGGCGATTTGCTCTATTTTTTCGCCGACGCCGCCGGCTCGCCGACTGACTCGCCACAGCAGAAAAAACAGCAGCGCAATCAAAAGCGCCCCGGCTGCAAGCAGCGATTCCACGGCGGACTCGCCGGAAAATCCGGCGCTTTCCAAAAAGGCGGCGACAACTTCCAGCATCGCCGCCAAGTATAGCACGCGCCGACGCCGTGTATAATTTGCGCCGATGCTTTCCCAAGCCGACATTAAAGCCGCCGTCTCTTCGCTGGATTCGCTGGCGCGCGAATTTGACGAATTTCGGAGGTTTCTTTAACTTCTCCCAAAAGGCCGAGCGGCTGAAAATCGTCGCCGCCGAATTAGAGCAGCCGGACGCATGGCGCGATTTGGAAAATTCCCGCGCCCTCCAGCAGGAAAAATCGCGCTTGGAATCCGAAGTCGCCCCGCTTATCGCCTTTTCTAAAAAACTGGACGACGCGCGCGAATTGGCGTCGCTGTGCCTTGCCGACGGCGACGAATCGCTGGCGGCGGAAGTCGTCCAAGAAAGAGAATCGCTGGCGAAGGCGTTTGAAAAAATCGGCGCAAAAAAAATGTTTCCCGGCAAGGACGATGCGCGCGACTGCTTTGTGGATATTCAAGCCGGCTCCGGCGGCACGGAAGCGCAGGATTGGGCGCAAATGCTAAGGCGAATGTATCTGCGATTCTGCGAGCGGCGCGGATTCGCCGTGGAAATTCTGGAAGAATCGGCGGGCGAAATCGCCGGCATTAAAAGTGCGACCCTCAAAGTGGAAGGCGACCTCGCCTACGGCCATCTGCGCACGGAAAACGGCGTGCATCGGCTGGTGCGAAAATCGCCGTTTGACGCCAATCATCGCCGCCACACATCATTCGCCAGCGTTTTTGTTTATCCGGCGGCGGATGATTCAGTGACGGTGGAAATTAATCCCTCCGATTTGCGGGTGGATACTTTTCGCGCCAGCGGCGCCGGCGGACAGCATGTCAATACGACCGATTCGGCCGTGCGAATCACCCACTTGCCGACGAGCATTACGGCGCAATGCCAAAACGATAGGTCGCAGCATAAAAATCGCTCGGCGGCGATGGCGATATTGCGCGCCCGCCTTCTCAGCCGTGAAATAGAATTGCGCGGCGAAGAAAAACGACGGCTGGAAGAAAGCAAAAGCGAAATTGCATGGGGACGGCAGATTCGCTCATATGTATTGGATCAATCGCGGATTAAAGATTTGCGCAGCGGCTTTGAATCCGGCAATCCGCGCGCGGTCTTGGACGGCGATATTATGCCGTTTATTGAAGCGAGTTTAACTCAAAAAATGAGCGATTCCTTCCTCGCCGAAAAAAGTTGAACCCCTAAAAAAGTAGAATCCTCGCGCCGATGCTCTGCATCGGCACGCAATGTTGGAACGAGGGATTTTAATACGGCGGCAATTTGCGAGGGACAAAAATACGACGCAAATTCGCCGACAACGGCAAGCCGTTCCGAAACGGCGAATACGCTTCGCCCGCAATCAGCGGCGATAAATAACGACGGCCCGCCTCCGATATGAAAAATCCGTCGCCGCTGATAAATCGCCTCGGCATTTTCCGCACTTTGCCCGCCGCCTGAGCAAGCCGCGCCCGCCCGATTTTCCAGCGATACGGCGAATCCGAAATGCGTTCAATAATCGGCATCGAGCCGCCATCGTCGGCGAGGGCGAATTTAACCGCCGCTTTTCCCAACGCTTGCGCCTGACGCAAATCGGTTTCCGACGCAATGTGCCTTGCCGCCCGCTGCAGATAATCCGCGACTCCCCAGTGAAATTTATAGCCGAGTTCGCTTTTAATCAGCGCCGCAATTTTGGGGGCGACACCGCCCAATTGCACATGCGAAAACGAATCCTTCCCGCCCTGTTCGGCGACGAATTCGCCTTTCTGATTCTTGAGTCCTTCGGCGACGGCGACCGCGCAGAATCCATGTTTTGTCACCGCCGCTTTAACGCGGGCGAGAAATTTCGGCGGATCAAAGGGAATTTCCGGCAGCAGCAAAATCGTCGCCCCGCCCGGCGAATCGGCGAGTCCGGCGGCGGCGGCAATCCATCCGGCGTATCGTCCCATCACTTCCAGCACAAAAACTTTGGTGGAAGTGCGGGACATGGAGCGGACATCCAAAGCGGCTTCGGCAATGCTGACCGCTACATATTTCGCCACTGAACCGAATCCCGGACAGGCGTCGGTGGCGGGAAGATCGTTGTCAATTGTTTTCGGAATGCCGACGCAAATCAGCGGCTCGCCGCTGCTTTTGGCGAAGCGCGAAATTTTCAGCGAAGTGTCCTGCGAATCGTTGCCGCCGTTGTAGAGAAACCAGCGGACATCGTGCGCGCGAAAAACTTCCAGCAGTCGCCGATGCGGGCGGGAGTCAATTTTTGCGTCCGGCAATTGATGGCGGCAGGAGCCGAAAGCCGCTCCGGGCGTATGATTCAACGCCCGAATCGCCGAGGCGGATTCAGCGGAAACATCCATCAGCGATTCTTCCAGCGCGCCCAGAATTCCGTTTTCGGCGGCGAGCACGCGGCCGATTTTTTTGCTGGTGCGCGCCGTTTCAATAACGGCGGCGGCGGTGGCGTTAAGAACCGCCGTTGCGCCTCCCGATTGAGCGTAGCACAGAGTCGGCTTCATTTTATGGCGGCGACGATTCGCGCCAGCACTTCTTCCATTTCGCCCTCGCCGGAAATCGCCGTAACCGTCGGCGCGCCCGCCGAATTTTCCTTTTGCCATCGGCGGTAAAAATCTACAATCGGCAGCGTCTGCTCGGCGTAGACGGCCAGCCGACGGCGCACTGTCTCTTCGCGGTCGTCTTCCCGCTGGACGAGCGAATCGCCGGTAATATCGTCCGTGTCGGCAATTTTCGGCGGCTTGAATTTAATGTGATAAACCCGTCCCGACGGCGGATGCACGCGGCGTCCGGTAATTCGCTCCACCAGCGAATCGTCGGCGGCGGTAATTTCCACGACATTGTCTACAAAAATGTCGGCGCGGCGCATCGCTTCGGCCTGCGCGCGGGTTCGCGGAAAGCCGTCAAGGAGAAATCCGTCGCCGCAGTCCGGTTCGGCGATGCGGGCTTTGACCATTCCGATGATGGTTTCGTCGGGGACTAATTCGCCCTTATCCATAAAGTTTTTGGCGGCGAGTCCGAGCGGCGATTTATCGTTGATGGCGCGCCTCAGCATATCGCCGGTGGAAATTTGCGGCATGCCGAATTGCTGGCACAGCAAATGCGCTTGTGTTCCTTTTCCGGCGCCGGGGGGGCCCAGCAGAATTAATTTCATTGGCGAATTCTCCCAGTTTCATTTTGACCGCGCGATTTTACACGATTGGCGGCAAAATTCGGCGGGGGCGTTTTTTGCGGAAAACGCTTGACGCTTGGGCGGCGATGATATTTAATCCGCTATTCGGATAATTCCTGCTCGGATTGATTTTTATCCGACTCGGCTGTTCCTTTTATTTTTTCCCAACCCGCAAATAATTTATAAATCCGCCGATAGGCGGCGGGGCGGGGATTCCAATTTGCGCTTTTTGCGGTAAAATTCGCCAATGTGGTTAATTTTGCTGGAAGCGCTGACGGCGCTTGCTGTAATTGGATTCGGCGTGTGGTGGGTAATGTCCCCCCCGAAAAAAAAGTGAGGGCGCATCTTCAAGATGCGCCCCCGAACCGACTCGCGCCGCAGGAAGGAGGAGTGAAGATAACGGCGCGAATCGGAAAACAATCGCGGCTATTTGGCGCGACGCGGCTTGGCGGTGCCGTTGCCTTTGGCGGATTCCGCCGTGCGCGATGCGCCGTTCAGCGTCGACAGCGCGCCTTCCACGCCGCTTTCAAAGGCCTGCCGCGAAAATTCCGCCGCGGATTCGCAGGCGTCGCTGAAATTTTTCAGCGCGCGCCGGGCTGGTTCGGCGTAGGGATTCGCTTCCGCGTCGGGGGCGGCGGGGAAGAATTTATCCACCGCCGCGTCCATATTTTTGGACCAGTCCTTGCGGGTTTTTTCCGAAATGCGAATGAATTCGCGCTGCGTTTCGGCGACGATTTCCGCGCCGCGCCGCGCCAGATCGCCGAATTCTTCGGCTTCGGCGCGCTGCGCCGATTCCTGCCATTTGACGAAATCGCCGGCGTCGCGGATATCGCGGGTCGACTGCACGCGCGTCGCGCCGCGGGCGAGACCCTTGCGCGCCGCCTCTATGGAAAGGTCGGTGATGCGGGTCGCGCCGTTGACGGCGACGGTCACGGTTTCGGTCAAACCGTTCAAAATTTCGCCGCCCTCGGCGGCAAGAGTGGGGTTGGTGTAAAGCATGGTTTTTCTCCGTTTGTTGCAGTGCATATATTATAGCACCGAAAACCCGGAATTCAACCCTTTAAGGCAAATTTTTTTGCATCGCAAAAAACATTATAAGTGTTTGAAAAATAAGAGATTCCATTAAAATTGGAAAAATATTCGCAAATTTTTTTCGCAAAATATATTGATTTTTTCGCCATTGATTCTATTCGCCGCAAATCCAATTAATGCTGCGGCGCAGCATTTCGGTTTTTAATGATTCTGTCGACGCGAAAATTCGCCCTGCGCTTCCTCGCCGTTTGCGCGATTGCCGTCGTTGCCGCTGCGGCGGCGCGGTCGCACTCCGATTTCGCCAAAATGCGCGACGCTTACCAGCGGGGGAATCATCGCGAGTTTGTCAAGCATGTCACTGCTTTCGCCGAATCCGACCCGTTAAAATTCGTCGTCAATTATTGGACGGCGGCATGGGATTTGCGGCGCGGCCGACCCGCCGCCGCCGAAGAATTTTGGCGGCAAAGCGATTCCGCCTATTTCGCCGACCGCGCCCGCCGCGATCTTTTGGCGCATTACGCCGCCCGAACGGAATGGAAAAATTACGCCCGCCTGCGCGATGCCGCCGCCGATTCGCCGACGAATTCCTGCGCTGAATCTCGCTATCGCCTGCACAGCGGAAAAGCGGCGGCGATGGAAATTCGCGATGCCTTTTTCGCCGCCCAAAGCGCAGCCGGACTCTGCCGCACAGTTTTTCGCGAGGCGAAAAAAGCGGGATTCCTTTCGGAAGACGACATCTGGCAGAAAATTCGCGATGCCGCCGCCGCGCGAAAAATGCGCCTTGTCCGCGAAATCGTCCGCACTTTTCCCAATCGCATTTCTTATCGCCGGGTGCGGAATGTCGTCCGCAATGCCGTCCGATATATTAAGGCAAAGCACGGACTGCAAAATCGCGCCGCCCGCGAATTAGTGATGATTTCGGCGATGGTCGCCGCCCGCCGTCGTCCGCAATTGGCGGCGGCGCGATGGATTAAATTTTCACCCTACTTTCAGCCGAATGAAAACGCGGAAGTGTGGGCGGTCATCGGCGAATGGGGCGCGCGTCGGCATCTTCGCCAAGCCAGCGGTTGGCTGGCGAAAGCGGGCGAATCGCGCACGGAAAATTCGCGGGCATGGCGGACAAGAGCGGCGATTCGGACGGGCGACTGGTCCGCCGTCGCCGCCGCCGTGCAAGCGATGCCGCCCGCCGAAAAAGCAGTGACGGCTTGGCGTTACTGGCTTGGTCGCGCGCAAATGGAATTGGGCGACAAAAATTCAGCGATGGAAGAATGGCGGCGACTCGCCCTCGCCGACGATTTTTACGGACTCCTCGCGCGCGAAGAATTAGGGCTTCCGCTGGCGTCGCCGACGGATTCTGATTCGGTGATTCTGCCGGTGTCATCATCGCAAAAATCCGTCCCCGCCGATGTTTTAATCGCGCTTTCGCTTCGGCAAGCGGGGGCGAAAAAAATGGCGCGCGATGTGTGGAAATTCGCCGTCGCCCAAATGGACGATGAATCCCGAATCACCGCCGCTAATTTGGCGATGCGGGAAGGATGGATTCTGGCTTCTATCAACGCCGCCGATGCCGCCGGCAAGGAGGGCGATCGTCTTCGCTTTCCGACTCCTTACGCTGAATTAATCGGCCGCTACGCCGCGCAATTAAATTTGGATAAATCTTTTGTTTACGGCTTAATTCGCCAAGAAAGCCGCTTTATGCCGAAGGCGATTTCGTCCGCCAACGCCCGCGGCTTGATGCAGGTTTTGCCCTCAACGGCGCGGCTTGTCGCCCGTCGGCATAAATTCGGACGATATAAAAAATCGCGGCTGATTCGCCCCGACACCAACATCATCATCGGCACGCATTATCTGGCGGGACTGGCGGAGCGATTCGACGGCGACCTTGTTTTAATGGCGGCCGGCTACAATGCCGGGCCGGGTCGGGCGAAGCGATGGCTCGGCAGCAAAGGCAAAGGGGGAATTCCCGCGCGCGATATGCTGGCTTATGTGGAAACAATTCCGCTGACCGAAACGCGCTTGTATGTCAAGCATTTGCTGGCGAATCGGGTGCATTACGAGAACATTTTCGGACGCAGTCCGCTTTCCTTAAAAGCCCTCATCGGCGAATGACGCTCCCTGCTCTTGCAGGGATTTTTGGAGGCGGGCGAAAATTTCAACGCCGTCGCGGGTGTCCCGCCATTGGCCGTCTTCAAAGCGAAAATGATAGCCGCCGCTTTTGGCGGCAATCCAAACTTCGCGCGCGGGCGGCTGGCGGTTGATGATAATTTTGCCGCCTTCGTCCAAATCAATTTCAATCACGCCGCCGGTGTTTTCAAAATCCAATTCGGCGGGATGTGATTCCAACGCCGTATCCAATTCGGCGAAAAGTTTGTCGCACAGCGAATGGTAGGCGGATTCGTCCATTCGCGTTAAAATAGCACAATGCGAAGAGCGGCGGCGATTTTTCTGGCGATGGCAATGGCGGCGGCAATTTCCGCCTGCGGCAATAAAGCCCCGCTGCGCCTGCCCGAATCCGAATTCGCCTCCGCCCCCGCAAAAATTATTTAAGAGTCGCGCCGGCACAATGGATGGATTCCCCCGCATCGGCGGCGAATTGCGCGCCGAAAAAATTCCCCTCGCCGATATTGCCGCGCGCTTCGGCACGCCGTGCTATGTCTATTCGCGATGCGCCCTCGTCGGTGCATTTGAGTCATTCCGCAAAAGTTTTCCGCGCGCGAATCCGCTGATTTGCTACGCCGTTAAAGCCAACGGCAACTTGTCGCTGCTTTCCATCCTCGCCGAATTGGGGGCGGGATTTGACATCGTTTCCGGCGGTGAATTAGCCCGCGTGAAAGCGGCCGGCGGCGATTGGAAAAAAACCGTTTTTTCCGGCGTCGGCAAAAGCCGCGATGAAATTAACGAAGCGCTTGCCGTCGGCGTGATGGCGCTTAATGTGGAATCCGAATCCGAATTAAATCGCATTGAAGAATCCGCCCGCGCCACCGGAATCATCGCTCCCATTTCCGTCCGCTTGAATCCGGATGTTGACGCCAAAACGCATCCTTATGTTTCCACCGGGCTTGCCGCCCACAAATTCGGGCTGGCGGAATCGGAGGCGATTGCATTAATGCGCCGCGCAAAAAAATCCCCGCATCTGCGGGCGGTCGGCTTATCGTCGCACATTGGCTCGCAGGTCGGAGACGACGACGCCTTTGTCGCCGCCGCCAAGCGGGTCGCCGAAGCCGCCGATAAATTAAAAAAGGAAAAAATTCCGCTCGCGCACATTGACCTTGGAGGGGGATTCGCGGTGGATTATCAGGGCGATTCGCCGCCGTCGGATTGGCAAAAATACGACCGCGCCTTGGAATCGCTGTTTGATTTAACGCAAGTGCGAATCGTTTTGGAGCCGGGGCGGGCGATTGTCGCGCGCGCGGGAATTCTGCTGACGCGGATTGAATATCTGAAAAAAAACGGCGCGCGAAATTTCGCCGTGGTGGATGCGGCGATGAATGATTTTCTGCGTCCGGCGCTTTACGATGCGCATCACCGCATTGAAGCGGTCGCGACTCGCCCGGAGGAATCGCGGTTATTTCAAATTGTCGGCCCGGTGTGCGAGTCCGCCGACCGCTTGGGCGAGGCGAATCTTGCAATCAGCGAAGGCGATTTATTGGCGGTGCGCGATGCCGGGGGATATGGAATGGCGATGTCGTCCAATTACAATGCGCGTCTTCGCCCGTGCGAAATTTTAGCGGACGGCGAAAGCGCAAAAATAATTCGCCGTCGCGAATCCATTATTCAAATGCTGTCGCCGGAGAGATAATTTCCGCGCCGCTATTTGTCGGCGGATTCATTTTCCGATTGCAGGCGGATGCCGATGGCGGTTTCGCCGTGAAAATCGCGCAGTTAATTCGTCTCGGTGCGCCATGCTTGAGTCCGTGCGCGCAAGCGTTTCGTGCCGGCGGCATGTGCAATTCGCACTGCGACATTGGTGTAAAAAATCATCATTCCCATCGCCGCCGCCGGAGCGATGTCGCCGGCGTCGTCCATATTCAGCACCGCCACCGAGGCGAGAGTTGTATCCGGACTGTATAAAAAAACCACCGCCGAAACGGTTGTCATTGCGTTGACAAACAAATAAACCGAAATATCCAGAATCGCCGGCAGGCACACCGGCACGGTGATTCGCCAAAATACCCGATAAACCGGCTGGCGCAGCGAGGCCGAAACGGCTTCAAATTCGCTGTCCACTTGCTTTAAGGCGGTCGCCGCCGTGAGATGCGAAACGGTGTAAAAATGCGTCAGCGTGCAAATTATTAAAATTGCCATTGAGCCGTAGAGAAAATGCAGCGGATTCTGCGGCGCATTGAAAAAGAAAATATAAGAAAGACCGAGCACCATTCCCGGAACCGCCATCGGCATCATCGCCATAAATTGCAAGGCGGAGCGGCCGGCGCCGAGTCGCGGGGCTTTTTCGCAAAGATATGCGCCGACAAAAACTACAATCGTGCCGAACACGCCGACTCCCGCCGCCATTTTGATGGAATTGCGATACGCCGCCCAGCCGCCGCCGTCGGTGCGATTGAAATCGTAATTGGCAAGCGACAGCGATAAGTCGTAAGGCCAGAATTTAAACAGAGCCGCCGCTTGGCACATCGCTAAAATTCCGACGATAAAAAATGCGGTCAGCGCGCAAATCAGAAAATGACCGAAGTCGGCGCGAATCGCACCCGGCGAATACGGCACCGCTCCCGCCGACAACTGCGCCACTTGTCGGCGCGCCACCGCCCGCTCCACTGCAAAAGCCGCCACCGCCGGAATCAAAAGCAGCATGGAAACCACCGCTCCCAATTGAAAATTCTGCTGGCCGATGACCTGCTTGTAAATATCCACCGCCAGCACATTGAATTGTCCGCCGATAACTTTCGGCACGCCGAAGTCGGTAATCGTCAGCGTAAACGCCACAAACGCCGCCGAGACAATTCCATAGCGCGCGCCGGGAACAGTAACAGTGCGAAAAATTCGCCAGCGCGAAGAGCCCAGCGACTCAGCCGCTTCATACAGTCGGCGGTCGGCGAGAGACAGCGAAGTCAATTGAATAATAAACGCATGCGGGAAAGTGAAAAACACCGATGCAATCACAATGCCGATAGGACCGTAAATGGAATATCCCCCCAGCAATTCGCGGATGGCGCCCTGATTCCCGAAAAGATAAACCAAGCCGAGTCCGGGCAGCAAAGACGGCACCAAAATAGGCGCAAGCGCAACCAGACGAAAAAACGGCTTGAAGCGAATTCGCGCGCGCGCCATCGCCAGCGCGTAAAAAAACGACAGCGGCACAACAATCAGCGCCGTCAAAATGGAAACAAATAAACTATTGACAATGGAAGAACGCAGCGCCGGCGTGGAAAAATACTCGGCGTAATTCACCGCCGACCATTCCTGTGTCGGACGCAGCAGCACGCGACGCAAATCGCGGCGGGCGATTTCTATCCATTCGCCGTCTTTGGACAATTTGCCGCCGAGCAGAATGAGTCCCTTTTGCGGCGACAAATCGCGCAGGCGAAATTTTTCCACGCCGCGCCGCGCATTTTTCGGAAGCAACTCGGCAAGCGGCAAGCGAGTCCGCTCGGATGGACGAATCCCGCTATTAATCGGCCCGGATAATTTCGCCGCCCATTCTTCGGCGGTTGCGCGCCGTTCCCAGCCGCTGTCGCTTTTAAATTCAATTTCAATCCAATCCAGCCGAAAGTCGTAGGCATGCAGCGACTTGGCCAAAATTGTCGCCAGCGGCAAGGCGAGCGAAATTAAAAGATAGGCGATAATTATCGCCGCCGATGCCGCCAGCAATTTGTTGTCGTGGGAAATGCGGCGGCGAATCGCAGCCGGACGCGCAGCGGAAACTTCGGCGACGGCGGTGGTCACTGCGATGCAAACAGCCGCAGCCGCGACGATGGCAGCCGGATTTTAATTTCCGCCCCTTGTGCAAAATCGGCGGCAGATGCGCTGTCGTCGGCTGACCGTTCGGCGAAAAATTCGGCATCATCCAATGCATCCGAGCGCAGAAGCAATTTTGTCGACGGGCCTAAAAATTCGGTCTGTTCCACGCAGCAACAGCAGCACAAATCGCTGTCGTTGTCGTTTGCCGGACACACGACTTCTTCCGGACGAAAAGCCACCGTCACTTTCGCTCCGATGGAAAATCCGGAGGCATCGCAATTGATGCGCGATTCGCCGACTTGCACGCCGTCGCTGGCAACGACTTTGCCATCCAGAAAATTCATCGCCCCGACAAAATCCGCAACAAATACGCTTGCCGGACGGCGGTAAATTTCGCGCGGCCCGCCGATTTGCTCAATAACGCCGTGATTCATCACTGCGATTCGGTCGGCGATAGTCAGGGCTTCTTCTTGGTCGTGCGTGACCATAATTGTCGTCACTCCGAATTTTCGCTGCAACCGTTTGATTTCGCGGCGCAGGCGCAAACGGACTTTGGCGTCAATGGCGGAAAGCGGCTCGTCCAAAAGAAGGAGCGACGGCGAAGTCGCCAATGCGCGCGCCAGAGCAACGCGCTGCTGCTGACCGCCGGATAATTGCGCCGGAAATTTTCCGTGCTGCTCGGTGCATCCGACTGTTTCCAGCAATTCGTCCACGCGGCGATTAATGTCGGCGCGCGCCATTCGCGTATTTTCCAAGCCGTAAGCGACATTCTCGCCGATGCGCAAATTTGGAAATAAAGCGTAGGATTGAAAGACGATTCCGAAGTCCCTCTCCGACGGCGGCAGGAGCGAAATTTCACCGCCGCGCTGCCAAATTCGCCCGGTGCTTTGGCGCTCCAAACCGGCGATGATTCTCAGCAGCGTTGTTTTGCCGCAGCCGGACGGGCCCAAAAAGCAGACGAATTCGCCTTCGCCGACTTCAAGGGCGATGTCGCGCAAAGCGACGAAAGGGCCGAAACGCTTGGTCAGCCCTTCAATTTTAAGATGAACCTCGCCGTCCGCTGTCATTTCGGCAAAAGACGGCGAGGATGGGTGCGGCAAAGCCGCTTAACTTTTCGGCTCCGATTTGGAATCGAATCGCTTGGTCCACTCCTTCAAAATGCGTTCGCGATTGGCGGCGGCGAATTCAAAGTCGTTTTTAATCATCGCCTCCAAAATGCCATCGGGATAATGCTCAACCGGCTTGGCGATGCCCGGAATTGCGACCACCGCGTAGCCCTCGTTGTAAAGCCGATTGGCGTCTTCGGTGACGGAAAAGTCCAGCAGTTTTTTCGCTTCATCCAAATAATCGGTGCCGGCGATGATGGCCGACGCCTCCATATCCCAGCCGATTCCTTCGGACGGAATTATGATGTCCAGCGGTGCGCCCGCCGCCTTGGATTTGGCGCCGCGAAACGCGAATGAAATGCCGATGGAAATCTCGCCCGACGCCGCCTGCTTGCACGGCTTGGAACCGGAATGCGTGTAGTGATGAATGTTTTGGTGCAACCGGTCCATAAAATCCCAGCCGCCTTCTTCGCCGAAGATTTGCAGCCATGACGACACATCCAAAAAGCCGGTGCCCGACGAGCCCGGATTCGGCATCGCCAAATGCCCCCGATAGACCGGCTTTGTCAAGTCGTTCCATGAGCGGGGAGTCGGCAGATTATTTTTCCCGGCTTCCACTGTATTCACGCATACGGCGGCGACCCAAGCATCCATTCCGACCCAAGTCGGCGGATTGTCGACATCGCGGAATTTTGAATCCAATTTGCCGAGGCCTTGAGGGGCGTAAGGCACCAGCAACCCTTCGCGCTTCAAAAGCAGCAGCGAAGTGGCGGCGAGTCCCCACACCGCATCGGCCTGCGGATTGTCTTTTTCCGCGAGCAATTTGGCGGTGATGATGCCGGTGGAATCACGCACCCACTTAATGTTGATGTCGGGATGCGACTCGTTGAACAAAGCGGCGTAGCGCTTCAGGTCTTCGGCCTCAATCGCCGTATAAACGACGAGGTCGGTGGCAGCACGGGCGGCGATGCCCAGAGACAGAACCAGCGCCAGCAGCGCGGGGAGAATTTTTTTGATGAACATGGCAGTCTCCAATTCAGAGTAAACGACTGTGCGATAATAACACTTTCCCCCAAAAGCGACAAAAAAAGCGACAAATTTTCGCATCGGCGGAAATGACAAATCCATCCGATTCAACACCATTGCAAACGGCGAATCAGCGCGGCATTTTTTTAATGGATGACAAAAATAGCGAATCGCAAAGCCGCGCCCTTTGATTTCGCAGTGGTCGGCGCGGGAATTCTCGGACTTGCCTGCGCTTATGCGGCGGCCCGGCGAGGGGCGCGAGTCGCCGTCTTTGACCGCGATTCCGCCGCACGGGGCGCATCGGTGCGGAATTTCGGATTGATTCTGATAACCGGTCTCGGCGGCGACGATTGGATTCGCGCCCGCCGCGCGCGCAACATTTGGGAGAAATTATCCGTCGTCGCCGGAATTAAAATTTCGCATCGCGGACTCGTCGTCACGGCGCGATTGGAAGAAACCCTCGCCGTGCTGGAATCGTTTGCCCTTACGGAAGCCGGCGGCGAATGCGAAATGCTCTCGCCGAGTCAGGCGCGCAAGCGGTCGCCCGGGCTGCGCGCCGACGGACTCCGCGGCGCACTATGGAGTCCGAACGAATTGCGAGTGGAATCGCGCGAGGCGATTCCGCGTTTGACGCGCTTTCTCGCCGACCGCTTCGGCGTTCAATTTTTCTGGCGCGTCGCGGTGCATTCGGCGAATCCGCCGCGCCTTGAAACCAGCGTTGGCAAATTCGCCGCGAGTCGTTGCGCGATTTGTCCGGGCGGCGATTCCGTCACGCTGTTCGCTGACCGTCTCGCTTCCTATAAATTGCAATTCTGCAAACTGCAGATGCTGCGGCTGCGTCCGGCGCGAAAAAATTTCCAAATCGGCGCGGCGGTTATAAATGATTTAAGCGTTGGCAGATACGAAGGATTCCGCAAAATCCCCGCGCATCGCGCATTGCTGTCGCGACTCAAAAAAGAAAAATCCGATGCCCTGACTCACGGCGTGCATTTAGTTGCTGCGCAATCGGCGGACGGCTCGCTGACGGTCGGCGACAGTCACGAATACGGACAGAATCCGCCTGACCCTTTCGCCCCAGTTGCGGCGGAAAATTTAATCCTGCGCGAATTCAACGAAACATTTAATGCGCCTGCCGAAGTGTGCGAGCGATGGCTCGGCTGGTATCCTTATCTGCCGGATCGCTCGCTGCTGATTGACCGCCCCGACAAGGCCGTGCGCGTGGTGATGGTCACCGCCGGAATTGGCGCGTCCATCGCTTTCGCCGTCGGCGAAGAAATTGCCGACGAATTGATGTGACAAAATCGCAGACGACAACAATTGAACAAAGCGAAGGCGACATTAATCGCTCGTCGGCGAGGCGCGCCTGGGACCGCGCACGGCGCGATTCGCGGACGCGAAAAATGCTCGCCGACGACGCCCGTTTTTTTCTGCATCAGGGACTCTCCACGCCATGCTTAGATGCTCTCAGCGGCTGCCGAGGGATTTATTTGATCGCCTGCGATGGACGGCGAATTATGGATTTTCACGGCAACAGCGTTCATCAAGTCGGCTATGGAAATCGGCGGGTGTTGTCGGCGATTCGCGCGGAACTTCGCTGTCAGCCGTTTTCGCCGCGCCGATTCGCCAATGAAACTGCCACGCGACTCGCCGCTAAATTATCCGCGCTTGCGCCCGGCAATTTGAATCGTTCGCTGTTTGCTCCAAGCGGGACGGCGGCAATTGGAATCGCGCTGAAACTCGCGCGCGCTGCTACCGGACGGCACAAGACAATTTCAATGTGGGATTCTTTTCACGGCGCATCGCTGGATGCAATTTCACTTGGCGGCGAGGCGATTTTTCGCCGCGACATCGGCCCGCTGTTGTCCGGTGCCGAGCATGCTCCGCCGCCCGATCCGGCGCGATGCGTCTTCGGATGCGGCAGCGTTTGCAATCTTAAATGCGCCGGCTACATTGAATACATTCTGCAGAAAGAAGGCGACATCGCCGCTGTCGTCGCCGAAACGGTGCGCGCGACTCCGTCCCCTCCGCCGCCGGATTACTGGCGAAGAATTCGCGCCGCCTGCGACCGTCACGGCGCGCTTTTAATTTTGGACGAAATTCCCACAGGTCTCGGCCGCACCGGAAAAATGTTTGCTTTTGAGCATTATGGAATCGTCCCGGACATCGTCTGCCTTGGCAAGGGACTCGGCGGCGGCGTGATGCCGATTGCCGCCGTTATCGCCCGCGAAGAATTGAATCGCGCCCATCCCGACCGCGCGCTCGGCCATTACACGCACGAAAAAAATCCGCCGGCGTGCGCGGCGGCATTGGCGACAATTGAAGAAATTGAATCGCGCGGACTCCTCGCCCGCTCCCGCAAACTCGGAGAATTTGCCCTTTCGCGCCTGCGTGAAATGGCGACGCGACAAAGCGCCATCGGCGAGGCGCGCGGACTCGGCTTGCTGCTTGGCATTACAATCCGCGACGCGAAAACGGCGGAAAAAACAATGTATCGCGCCCTCGCCAAAGGACTTAATTTTAAGACGACGATGGGAAATATCATCACACTGACTCCGCCGCTGACAATTACCCGCGCCGAACTTTCGCGCGCGCTGGATATTTTAGAAGAATCAATCGCCGAAGCGTCGGCTTGAAATTCGAGGCGATGAGAAATTTTATTTTCGCCGCGCCACTCGCGAACGCGCCCACGCCGAAACAATTTCAGCCATCACCACCAAGGCGACGATAGAAAGGATAATCGCCGCGACTTTTTGACTTTCCAATTGCTGGACATTCCGCTTTAAGTGCCAGCCCATTCCGCCGGCGCCGAAAAAGCCGACAACCGTCGCAGCGCGAAAAGCGACATCCCAAGTATAAATTGCGATTCCCGTCCATGCGACTTTGACCTGCGGCCATACGGCGAAACTCGCTGTTTGCAGCGGCGTGGCGCCAGCGGCGCGCAATGCCTCCACCGGACGCATGTCAATCGCCTCTATTTCCTCGGCGAATAATTTGCCGGCAAAGCCGATGCAAAACATCGTCATCGCGCATGTTCCCGCCAGCATGCCGAATCCGAGAATGGACACAAACAAAATCGCCCAAATCATTTCGTGGACGGCGCGGGATGCCATGATTATCAACTTGGCAATCGGATAACTCATCAGCCGGTTTGGAGTGACATTGCCGGCCGCAAGCCACGCCAGCGGAACCGCCGCGGCCATGCCAAGCAGTCCTCCAAGATAGGCCATCAGGACAGTGTCCAGCACCGACTCGAGATAACTCCGCTCCAGCACATAGGAAAAATCCGGCGGATAATAGCGATCCTGCAGTAGGATGCCGAGTCGTCCAAACATCTGCAAAAGACGCTCCAGCCGGACATCCAGAAAATCCACCGAATAGGCGAGAAACAGCAGCGCAATGGCCGCGCCCGCCCACCGAATTATCCGCTGACCGTCAAATCGCCGCCATCGGCGACCGCGCAAAGCAATATCCGTCATGTCACCGCTTTGCGGATAAAATGAGAAATGACCTCGCCCAGAATAATCAGCGCGAGAATAGCCAGAATCACCATACTTACGCCGCCGTAGTTGTATTTTGCAATTTCTCTAAAAAAGACCAATCCGAGTCCGCCAGCGCCGACCAATCCCATAATTGCGGAGCGTCGGATATTAATATCCCATTCAAAAATTATCACGCCGATGGCCACGGGCAATATCTGCGGAAGAATGCCGAAAAGCATCACTTGAAAATTGCTCCCTCCGGCGGCGCGAATTGCCTCTACCGGTTTGGGGTCAATGTTTTCAATCGCCTCGGCGATAACCTTGGAAATAAAGCCCACAGAGCGCATTGCAATCGCCAGAATGCCGGGCAGAGAACCGAGTCCTACTGCCGAAACAAAAATAAGCGCCCAGATAATTTCATGAATGGAGCGGCTGAGCGTCATCAAAAATCGGCCGAATGGATAGAATACATGGCGCGATGGCGTGACATTGAGCGCGCCGAACCAAGCAACCGGCAGCGAAAAGAAGCAGCCCAAAACAGTGCCGAGACAGGCGATCATCAGCGTTTCCAGCATCGGCTTTCCCAGTATGGGCAGCAGCGAAAAATCAACGGCGAGGAATCGTCCGACTGCTTTCAGCACCGAAGCGGCCGACCCGATGCGCGCCCAATCAGTGTCGTCGACCAGCACCACTTTGGCGCTCCAAACCGCTAAAATCGCCAAAGGCAGCAGCAGGAGTGCACGGGAGAATCGCTCGGATGCGCGCTGTCTCCGCCATTCGCCAAACGCTTCGGCAAGGGGGGGCGTTGCGCTCATAGAATCTCTCCGGCGTAAATTGATTCCAAATTTTTAGCGTCCATTTCGGATGCGAGTCCGTCAAATTTCTTTTCGCCGTTTTGCAGCCCTATAACCTTCCCGCAAAAATCCAGCGCAAGTCGAACATCGTGGATATTGCAAAGCGCGGGCACTTTTAATTCTGCGACTATCGTGCTGATTAGCCCCATGACTTCGCGCGAAATTTTGGGATCCAAACTTGATGTCGGCTCGTCAAGCAAAAGCAAGCGGGGAGATTGCATGAGTGCGCGCGCAATTCCGACTCGTTGCCGCTGGCCGCCGCTGAGGCGGTCGGCGCGACGATTGGCGTGATCAATCAAACCGACGCGATCCAGCAATTCCAGTGCGCGATCAATGTCGGCGCGCGGAAAAAAGCGGAACAAACTTCGCGTAACGCCGGTGTAGCCGAGGCGTCCGCACAGAACATTGTTCATCACCGACATCCGATCCACTAAGTTAAATTCCTGAAAGATCATGCCGATATCGCGGCGCAAACGGCGCAGATTGCGCGACTGCATTGCAGTGACATCGTCGCCGTAAAAGAGGATTTTCCCCGCCGTCGGCTCGACCAGACGATTAATGCAGCGAATCAGAGTGGATTTTCCCGCGCCGCTGGGTCCAATAATGGCGATAAAATCCCCTGCATTCACACTGAAAGAAATGTTTTTCAGCACGGGAGGGCCGCGCCCGCCGTAGGACGCGGACAGTTCGCTGACTTCCAAAATTGACATGCCCGCTCACGGGAATTTGGAAGCGGCGAATCAGGATTTTTTCTTCGCTTCCGCTTTCGCGCGGCGCAATTCGCGGACAATGTCGTAGTCGGCCGACGACATCGGAACAAAGCGGTCGGTCTTGAGATTGTCCAGAAATTTCTGCGCGCCGGGGTCGTTATGCAGGGTCAGGAATGTGTCGCGGATTTTGGTTTTTAAGTCCTCGCACAACTTGCCGCGATAAGTGAACGGATCGCCGGGGATAAACGGTGAACGCCACAGCACATTGAAATCGGCAAGTTTAATGAGTCCGCGATCAACGACATTATCAAAGCGGTGGCTGGCGACAAAAGCGGTGTCGACTTTTCCTTCGTGGGTCGCCAGCGCGCTTTTATCGTGACCGCCAGTATAGACCACCCGCGAGAAATAAGCGTCTAAATCCTCGCCGATAACCTTGGTAAAGGAAACCCGCGGCAACAGATTGCCGGATGTGCTGGCAGGGTCGGTCAGCCCCAGCACCGAACCGCGCAAGGATTCGATGGTGTCAAATTTCGTCCCTTTGCGGCTGACCAGCACCGCCTGATAGCCGGGTCCTTCCTCCTGCAAATGACCGGAGCGTTTAGAGTAAGTGGCGAACACTTCAATGGTCGGATCCTTTTCTGCGGCGAGGACATATGAATTAGGTCCGTGCACGGCGATGTCCACCCATCCGCCGAGCATCGCCTCCACCACCGAAGCATAGGAGGTTGGGAGATAAAACTCGATTTGCTTGCCGGTGCGTTTTTCCAAACGCTCAATGAGCGGCTGGTAAAGCGCCAGTTCCTGCGTTGTTTCTTCGGTCGGAATAATCGAGAAGCGAAGCGCATCGGGATTTTCGCATTCAGCCGCTTTCGCTCCCGCGTTGGCTATCATGCTCAGCACCACAAAGGCGCAAATTAGAAAAAATTTCGCTTTCATTCTGGTCTCCTTTTTTAGACAGATGCAAATATTATAGCAATTTTAGGGGAAAAATCACTTAATTTTTTAAGGGGAAATAGCAACGCGATGCCAGCGGCGAGCATAAGATGCATCAATGGCGGAGGAAATTTCACTCAAGGGAAACGGTGCGCTGACCAAATCGGCGAAAGGATATTTGTCGCCGCAGCGAGATAAAAACGCAATGGCCGCATCCAAATGGCGAGGCGCGTAATTGTGCACGCCGCGCAGCGTTAAACAGCCGCGTATGACTTGCTCGGCTGTCAGCATGCTTAAAGCGGACTCGCGCACCAGCGCGCCGACAAGCAAATAAAATCCGCCCCGACGAAGCAATGAAACGCCCTCGGCGATGACGGTCGCGCTGCCAGCCGTTTCTATGCAGGCGTCGGCTCCGTCCGCCGCTGCGGACAAAACCGCTTTTCTTCCCGACTCGCTCTCTGAAAGCAATGGGATGCCGCCGAATTTCTCCACCATTGCCAAGCGGGATTCGTCAATATCCGAGCAGAATACGCGGTAGCCGCGCTCGGACAGGAGTGTGCAGCCGTAAATTCCAAGCATTCCCGCGCCTTGAATAACGACGGTCTTGCACTTGCGAGGAAGCAGCGAAATCGCATGCGTCATTGTCGCCAAGGCGCAATTTGCCGGTGCTGCAACGGCTGCCGGCATATCGTCGGGAATCTTTGCCGTGTGCGTGCCGCGGCGAAGAACGATGTGAGTGGCGTAGCATCCGCTAAGGTCGCGCGCATCGCCGACCATTGCACTGTGTCCGTATTTGAACAGCGACGCGCATTTCTGCGGCAAATCGTAACGACGGCAGAAAGAACATTCGCCGCATGATGCGGCGATGCTCCACGATACGCGGTCGCCGGGCGACAAATTTTTTCGCGCGCTTTCAACGACTCTGCCAACCGCTTCATGTCCAAGAACGGCGGGAGTTTTCTGCTCGCGATGACCGGCGATAATATGGAGATCGGAGCCGCAAATCGTCGCGAGTTCTATTTCGACAATTGCTTCACCGGGCGCGAGAACGCTTGGCAACGGCAAGACGGCCGGATTCATCGCCTTTTTCGGGCCATCAAATATCATAGCGGCCGCTTCGCCGTCTTGCCGAATTTTTGTTTGTGGACGCATAATTTTGGAAAATTTTATTATAAAAGAAATAGACAATCGGCGCAAGTTTGCGCTGACTGGTATAATGTCGAAATCACTCACTAACAAGGAGCAACAATGAGCAATTCCGACTACACTTTCAGCCGAAATTACCGCGGCAAAATTAAAGGCGCCGTTCTGGATTGGAGCGGCACCGTCGCCGATGCCTATGTGGTCGCGCCGGCCGTGGTCTTCGTGGAGGTTTTCAAAAAAGAAAATGTGGACATCTCCATGCTGGAAGCCCGCGGGCCAATGGGACTCCGCAAAGATCTTCATATCAAGGCGCTTACCGAAGTGCCGGAAGTGCGCGCACGATGGGAAAGCGTCCACGGCAAGCCCCCCAACGACGACGATGTCGCCCGTATGTTCGCTGAATTCGTGCCGATGCAAGTCGACTGCCTGCCGAAATACACCGGACTGCTGCCGGGCGCAGCCGATGCCGCCCGCATTTTGCAGAAAGATTACGGAATCAAAATCGGCGTTTCCACCGGCTTTACGCGAGTGATGGTTGATGTGCTGCTTAATGCCGTCCGCGAGCAGGGATTCCATCCCGACGCCACCGTTGCCGGCGACGAAGTGGAAAATGGCGCGCGCCCCAAGCCGTTTATGGTTTATCGAAATTTGGATCTGATGGATGTGCATCCGATTCAAGCCGTCGTTAAAGTGGACGACACCACTTCCGGCGTCGGCGAAGGGCTGGAAGCCGGCTGCTGGACGGTCGGCGTCGCGCGATACAGCAACTATATGAACATAGACGCGCCCGAAGATGCCGATAAATTATCGGCGGAAGAAATTGAACGCCGCACCGAAATCACACGCGAAATCCTCCGCAAAACCGGCGCGCATTATGTTATTGATAGCATCGTCGAATTGCCCAAAGTGGTGGACGATATCAACGCCCGCCTCGCCCGCGGAGAAAAGCCGTAAATAAATAACAAATCGTCGGTGCGAAATGTCGTCCGGCATCCCCCAAAATCCCTATCTGCTGCTGACGCCGGGGCCGCTTTCCACGACTGAATCGGTGCGCCGCGAAATGCTGCGCGACTGGTGCACTTGGGACGATGATTACAATCTCGGCGTCGTTCAAAAAATCCGCGCGCAACTTGTCGCCCTTGCGACGCCGCAGGAAAGATATACTTGCGCGCTTATGCAAGGCAGCGGGACTTTTGCGGTGGAATCCGCAATCGGCTCGGCGATTCCTCCCGATGGAAAATTGCTGGCGATTATCAACGGCGAATACGGCAAGCGCATCGCCACTATCGCCGAGACGCTGAAAATCCCGACCGTTCCTTTGAATTGCGGTGAAATCGCCCAGCCAACGCGCGCGCAAATTGAAAAGATTCTGGACGAAGATTCGGCGATTACGCACCTCGCCGTCGTGCATTGCGAAACGACCACCGGAATGCTTAATCCAATTGAACAAATTTGCGCGGCGGCGAAATCGCGCGGAAAAATTTGCATCATCGACGCAATGAGCAGTTTCGGCGGAATCCCGCTGGACATCGCCGAATGGGGCGCGGATTTTCTGGTCAGCAGCGCGAATAAATGCATTCAAGGCGTGCCCGGATTCGGCTTTATCATCGCCTCTCGTCAAGCGATGGAAAAAATAAAAGGACAAGCCCGCTCGCACAGCATGGATTTATACGGACAGTGGAAAACAATGGAAGAGCAAAACGGCAAGTGGCGGTTTACTTCGCCGACTCACACCGTCCGCGCTTTTTTGCGTGCCCTTGAAGAATTAAATGAAGAAGGCGGAGTCGCCGCCCGCTATCGACGCTATTCGGAAAATCATCGCATTCTGGTCGATGGAATGCGCGCTCTTGGTTTTCAAACGCTGCTGCCCGACGAAATGCAATCGCCGATTATCACCGCTTTTTGCAGCCCGACGGATTCGCGCTATGATTTTCGCCGATTTTACGACGCGCTTAAAAAAAGCGGATTTGTAATTTATCCGGGCAAGGTTTCCGCGACTGACACTTTTCGCATTGGCAACATTGGCGATGTGCATCCTGCCGATATTCGCCGTTTGCTGTCCGCGATTGAAGCCGCGAAATTCTGGGAAGATGAAAAATAGAAAAGCAGCCGAGTTTGACTGCCCGCCTAATTTCCCGCTTTATTTTCCGATTGCAGGCGGAGGTATTTTTGGCGCAGTTCTTCGCGCGATTCGGGATGGGCGGGATCTAATGGAATGCAATCCACCGGGCACACTTGAACGCATTGCGGCGCGTCAAAATGCCCCACGCATTCGGTGCAGCGGGACGGATTAATTTCGTAAATTTCCTCGCCCATAGAAATCGCCTGATTGGGGCATTCCGGTTCGCACACATCGCAGTTAATGCATTCGTCGGTAATCATCAGCGCCATTTTCCGTCTCCTTGAATTTTTTCGCGCAGTTTGGCGGCGACATGCGCGGCGACGAATTTTTCCACATCGCCGCCGAGCAGTGCAATCTCCCGCACCAGCGACGACGAAATGTGAAGGAATTCCTGATTCGGCATCATCAAAAGCGTTTCGGCGCCGGGCGCCAGTGTTTTGTTAATGCCGGCGAATTGCGTTTCAAATTCAAAATCCGACAGCATTCGCAGGCCGCGAATTACGATGCGGCAATTATTGCCGCGCAGAAAATCGGCGAGCAGTCCGTCATAGGACAGCACCCGAATGTTATTGTGCGACGCAAAAGATTCGCGCGCGAGAGCCAGCCGCTCGGCGTGCGTAAAAACCGTCTGCTTGTGGACTCCGGCGGCAACGGCGACAATGACTTCGTCAAACAATTGCGCGGCGCGGCCAATCAGCGATTCGTGGCCGAGCGTGATCGGGTCAAAAGTTCCGGGGCAAGAGACGATGGTCATTTTTTTCTTTGAAGAATTTGCCAGCGGACTCGCGCGCCGCCGCCGTTTTTAATTATCCGCCAGTCGTCGGGCGAATCAAAATTTTCGCGGCTTTCGCAATAGACGGCGGAATCGCCGGTGAGAATCGGCGAGACGGAATGCAGCAGCGAATGCCAAAACCGCGAATCGGATTCGGCGAACGGCGGGTCCAAAAAAACCACGCTGAATTTTTTTGAAAAAGAATCGGCGGCGGATTTTTTGAGCCAGCGAAAAGCGTCGGCGCGAATGCAAATCACCGACGGATCGCCCAGCCATTCGGCGGTGCGCCGCAGCCGCGCGAAAACGGCGGAATCGCTTTCAATGAGCATCGCCGAATTCGCCCCGCGCGAAACGGCTTCCAATCCCAATGCGCCGCTGCCGGCGAAAAGATCAAGGCAGTCGGCGGAATTAATTCGCCCTTCTAAAATTTGAAAAACCGATTCGCGGATGCGGCCGGTTGTCGGGCGAAAATCCGCCCCGCCGCGGCGCAATGAGAGAGTCGGAATTTTTCGTCCGCGCCACTTGCCGCCGATAATTCGCACGGTGGCCGCAGGGCGAATGTCAGAAAGAATCGATTCGCTGGCGCGCCTTGTCGGCGGCGAGCGAAGTGGGATAGCGTTCAATCAAATCCGCCAGAGTCGCGCGCTCGGATTCATAGTTGCCTAATTGCTCCTGTGCGGCGGCGATGTTCAGCAGCGAATCCGGCACCTTGTCGCTGTCCGGATGCTTTTCAATTAATTCTCGCTGAGCGACGATGGCTTCGTGGAATTCGCCGAGCGCAAAGCGGGCGTTGCCAATCCAATAGCGGGCGTTGGGGACGAATCTGCCTTCGGGATAAGTTTGCAGAAGTTCGGCGAATCCGTCCAATGCCGACTGATATTCGCGCTGTTGAAATCGCATAAAGGCGCGGTTGTAAAGTTCGGATTCCGTTGGAATGTTGGCTTTTTCGCGCAGCGTCGCGACTTCTTCGCCGATGGCATCGCCGATGGAATCCAATTGATCCATTCTCTCGCCGAGCGTTTCTATTCTCTCGCCGAGCGGTTCCATTCTCTCGCCGAGTGCTTTCAGCGATTCTTTGAGCGATTTCAAAGCGCGGCGATTTTGGCTGAACGCTTTTTTTTCGCCTGTGCGTTCGGTTTCAAGGATGTGGCCGAGTTCTTGAATCTGTCCGTTGAGCCCTTTGACGAGGTCGCGCAGTTCTTGATTTTGCGCTTCCATCGCGCCGAGCCGCTTGCCGAAATTATTGAATTGGACGCCGAGTTCCTTGATGGCGTTTTCGGCGGTTCGCAACCGCTTGTTCGCTTCGACGATTTGCTGGCGGGCGGCTTCGTCCTCAAAGAATTCCGCCGACGCCGTCGGCGGAATCAGCAGGGCAAGCGCGAGCGACAGCGCCGCCGCACCGCCGCTCCAGCGGCGCGGGCTTGCTCCGAAAAAGGAGCGGCTATTCGTCTCGGTAGATGATTTCAACACGCCGATTCTCGCGCCATGCGGCTTCGTCCTGACCGAATGCGCGGGGGCGCTCTTCGCCGAAACTAACCGTTTCTATCTGCTCGTCAAAGACGCCGTTGGCGAGCATAATGTCGCGCACCGAATCGGCGCGCCGCTGGCCGAGCGCAAGATTGTATTCGTTGCTGCCGCGCTCGTCGGCGTGGCCTTCCAGAATAATTCCCTTGTCGCGGTTCGCCGCCAAAAATTCGGCGTGCGCCTCGGCGATGCTGAGAAATTCAGTGCGCACCAGCGATTTGTCGTAGTCAAAATAAATCAGCCGCCGCGAGAGCAGTCCGCTGTTGCGGGCGTCATCGCTGACGGTTCCGGCGGTGAAGCCGGGCTCCTGCGATTTGGCGACTTTGCCGCCGACGCCGTCCGAAGCGGCGGCTTCGTCCACCGGCGCGCTTTCATCGGCGATGTCGCCGGTAAAATTCGCTTTACTCGCGCAGCCGCCAACGGCCAGCGCGATAAGCAGAATGCCGCCTGCCGCGGCAATTTTCAATGCTTTCATCGGTCTCCCCTTTTTTGAGTTTAATACCAATTTGCCCGCGCCGGTCCCCAAGCGGGGTCAACCACTTCGCCCGCTTCCGCACGATCCGAGGGCGTGATTACTTTACCATTAATAGAAACGGTAAACAAGCGGCGCGGTCGGCGCTCGTCCTTAAAAAGCACAATTTCGCCGTTGGGCGAAAACGACGGCGAATCGGCAAGGCCGATTTCCGTCAACGATTCAGTGGCGAGCGACGCAGGATCCATCACGGCGATATTATAGCCGTTTTCATCGGTTCGCACAAATATAATTAAATTTCCATCGCGGCTGTATTTCGGCGAAACCGCGTAGCGTCCGCCGAATGTCAGGCGGCGGGTTTTGCGCGCCTCTAAATTAAATTCGTAAATCTGCGGCGAGCCGGTTTCGTCCGATACAAAAATCATCCGCTTGCCGTCCGGCGAAAAATCCGGCTCGGTGTCAATAAAATCGTTTATCTTGCCGGATTCGCCGCCGCCCTCGCGCAGCGGCTGAACCGTCTGTCCGTCCGTCGACACCAGATAAATTTGCGTCGGACCGTCTTTGGAAAGCGCCGCCGCCACTCGCCGCATATTCGGCGCCATCGCCGGGGCGCTGTTATTGCCGCGAAAATTCGCAATCACCCGCCGCTCGCCGTCCAGCAGCGACTGCCAGTAAATAATCGGCTTGTTCAGCTCAAACGACACATATAAAAGCGCGTTGCCGTCCGGCGACCACGCCGGCGAAATCATCGGCTCGTCATGCGACAAAACGGCCTGCGCGTTGTAGCCGTCGTAATCGGCGACCTTCAATTCAAACCGACGCTCGTTCTTCTCATTTTGATGCTTGACGATATAGGCGATCTTTGTATGAAAAATTCCCGCCTTGTCGGTGATTTTCTCAAAGATTAAATTAGCGATGTAATGCCCCGCCAAGCGCGACTGCTCCGGCGGAATCGTATAGGCATTCGCGCCCAGCGACCGCCCGGTGACCACATCGGTCAATTCAAAATCCACTTGCACTTGCGAATCGTCCTGGGCAATCACCGCCCCCGACAGCACATATTCCATGCCGCTGCGCCGCAGCGACGACAGAAGCTTTTCGTCCATTTTTCCGTAGTGGCTTTCCGCCGGCCGGCGCGGGCGAAAACCGCCGCTGCGATGCAAATCGGCGGCGACAATATCCGACACTATATGCGGCAGCGCGCTTTCGCCGAGAAAGGGCTCAATCTCAATGTTTATCGGACGCCACGCCCCGCTGCTGATGTCAATCTCAACAGCTGCCCGCGAATTCGCAGGCGCGCACAGAATCGCCGCCAGCAGAATTGCCAGCGAAAATCGGCGGAATTGAAAAAACAACATTGCAGAATCGGCGAATGGAAAACGCAATTATATTTTATTCCGCCGCCGAAATTCACTTAATTTGCATCGGGCGATTTTATTTGCAGATTTGCCGATTGCTGCGGTCGGGGCAGATGGAAAGGTTCAACTCGCGGAATTCTTCCAGCAATTCGGGCTCTTCGGTCGGCAAATTAAAAACGGGGACGAGCAGCAGGGCGCGCAAAACTAATTCGTCGTATTCGTCAAAGCCGCTGGAATTCAGAATTCGCGGATCGAGACGCAGCGTGCCGTCGCTGTTGAGAATGACTTCCACGCGGATGGTGGCGTTGTCGGGGATTTCCCTCGGCGGCGAAAGCTTAAGAATTGCCTCGCGAATTTGCACGCGAATTCGCTCGCTGTAAATATCGCGCAAGGCCGATATTCGGTCGAATTCTGCCGCATTGGCTTCGGCGATGGCGGCGTCAATATCGTCAGCGCGTTGTCTTTCTTGCTCTCGCCGTTGACGCGCAATTTCCTCTTCGCGCTTTTGACGGGCGATTTCGGCTTGGCGCTGTTCTTCCGCTTTTTCTCTTGCTCTATTTTCTTCGGCGGTTTGCTTTTCTTCTTCTTCGCGTTTTTCGCGGGCGATTTCTTCTTTCTCACGCTGTTGGCGCGCAATTTCGGTTTGGCGCTGTTCTTCCGCTTCTTGTTTTTCCTGTTCTTCGGCGATGCGCTTTTCTTCCTCCTTGCGTTTTTTATCTTCCGCTTCTTTGCGCTTTTTGTCGGCGATGCGCTTTTCTTCTTCGCGTTTTTCGCGGGCGGATTCTTCCTGCTGTTTTTTCTTTTCCGCCTTCTGCTTTTGCTTGAGCGTTTCGGTGATTTCCTTGACCGATTCGGCGGCGTCGGTGAAGTCGTCTTTTATCGGCGCGGGCGCGGGGACGGACGGCTTGGGAGCGGCGGCGGAACGATGCACAATTCCGGGGGCGGAAATGGCGCGCGGCGTGCGAAAGGATTTCCAGTCAAATCCGACAAATAATGCGCCTGCCATCATCGCCAGCAGAATCGCCGCCTGCACGGCGGCGAGCCACTTGCCGGGCTCGCGATGATTCATTGCGGGGCGGTTTCAACCAGCAGGTCTATGTCGGTCACGCCCGCCGCGTAAAGCGAATCGAGGGCGGCGACGATTTGCTCGTAAAACGATTTGCCGGCGCCCGCAATCATCACCGGCAAATCGGGATTAAGCAATTTCCGCGATTTAATTTCCGCAACCATTTCGTCGGTGGAGAGTCCGCATTTTTCTCCGCCGACATTCCCCCCGGCGACGCAGAGGTCGCCGTTGACGGCGATTCGCACTTCCAAGGCGTCGCCGCTGCGGGAAGTGCCGGCGTCGGCGGCGTTGGGCAAATCCACCGTTCCTTGATTAAACAGCGGGGCGGTCACCATAAAAATGACGAGCAGCACCAGCATCACATCCAAATAAGGGACAATGTTAATGTCGCTCATCAGCCGTCCGCGCCGAAATTTCCGCCGTTCCGCCATTACAGATTCCGCCGCAGAATGTTGGAGAATTGGTCGGTGAAATTTTCAAACTGGCCGATGAATCGCTCCAATCGCCCGGCGAAAAAATTATAGGCGATAACCGCCGGAATGGCGGCGAACAATCCCATCGCCGTTGCAATTAATGCTTCGGCGATTCCCGGCGCCACTTGCGCCAGCGTCGCCTGACTCACGCTTGCCAGCGAGCGAAACGCGCCGATAATTCCCCACACCGTGCCGAGCAATCCGATATACGGACTCACCGATCCGACCGTCGCCAGAAACTGCAGATGCGCCCCCAGTTTTTCAATTTCCTGCTGCGTTGTAATGCTCATCGCCCGCCGCACGCTTTCCAGAACGGCTTCCGAATTGCTGATGTCCGCGCTGCTTAATTTTCGCCATTCCTGATAGCCGGAAAGAAAAATCTGCGACAGTCCGGCATCGCCGTATGCGTCTTCGCGGGCGTTGGATTCCAATTGCGAAAGCGCCACGCCGCTCCAAAAATCGCGCTCAAAGCGGTCGCATTCGCGGGCGATTCGGCGGAAAGCGATGCGCTTTCGCAGGATATACCACACCGAAAAATACAGCAGCAACAGCAGCGTCAGCAGAATAAACTGCGCGAAAGGACTCGCCCGCAGGACGAGGTCCGTAAAATCCAATTCCTGACCGAAAGGCATTTTTCTTTTTCTAATGATGCAAATCGCGGGGCGAATTCTACCCTAAAATAAACGGCGGGTTGGGAATTCATTCCCGACTCGCGTTGGAATCGCATTGAAAAATTTCATTCTTTCCACAAATTTCCCGCATCATTCGGCGGCGGAATTTGCAGATGCGAATACGCCCGATGAGCGGCAACTCGCCCCCTCGGCGTGCGGGCGACGAATCCTTCCTTAATTAAATACGGCTCAATCACCGTTTCCACCGTATCCGATCCTTCGCCGACGGCGATGGACAGCGTATCCAATCCGACCGGCCCGCCGCTGAATTTGCCGACCAAAGCGGCAAGATAACGCTTGTCCGCACCGTCCAACCCGGCTTCGTCGACTTCTAATAAATCCAAGGCGGCGCGGGCGAATTGGCGGTCTAATCGTCCGCTGCCTTTCACTTCGGTGTAATCGCGGGCGCGACGCAAAAGGCGATTCGCCACGCGCGGAGTCCGTCTTGCGCGGGCGGCAATTTCTTCCGCGCCTTCGCCGTTGATTTCCACGCCGAGAATTTTGGCGGAGCGAAGGACAATCTCGCAAATTTCATCAACCTCATAAAATTCCAAATGGGCGGTGATGCCGAATCTTTCGCGCAATGGCGGCGTCAGCATTCCCGGCCGAGTCGTCGCCCCGATCAGCGTAAACGGCGTTAAATCCAATTTGACCGATCGCGCCGACGGACCGTCGCCAATCACAATATCCAGCCGAAAATCCTCCAAAGCGGAATACATCGTTTCTTCCACCGCCGGATGCAGGCGATGAATTTCATCAATAAAAAGGACATCGCCGGGGGAAAGTCCGGTCAGCAGGGCGGCGATATCGCCGGCGCGTTCCAAGGCGGGGCCGGCGGTGGAATGCAATTCCGCCTGCATTTCGCGCGCGATAATATGAGCCAGAGTCGTCTTGCCGAGTCCGGGCGGGCCGAATAAAAGCGAATGATCAAGCGCTTCTTTTCGGGCTTTGGCGGCGGCGATAAACACTGTCAATTGTTCGCGCACTTTTTTCTGCCCGATGTATTCGGCCATCGTGCGCGGCCGCAGGCGGCCTTCCACGCCGGAATCCGCGGTTATTGGGGACGATGCGGCGGTCGCTGGAGATTGATTCTTTTTGGGCGATGATTCTTTTTTCATTGGAATGTCGCCGCCTTGCATCGCCCGCTACAATATCATATTTTGGAAAAGCGCAAATTGATTCCGACAATCGCCATTGACGGCCCTGCCGCCGCCGGAAAAGGCACGGTCGCCCGCCTCGTCGCCGACGAATTGGGATTTCATCTTTTGGAAAGCGGACGGCTTTATCGCGCCGTTGCTTTGGCGGCTTTGCAGAATGAAGTCGCCCCCGACGATGGAATCGCTCTCGCCAAAATCGCCGCCGATTTGCGCGGGCGGAATTCGCGTCTTAATGAATTGATGTCGTCGCCGAAAATTGCCGATGAAAAAACGGCGGGGATTGCGTCGGCGATTTCGGCGATTCTGTCGGTGCGTCGCGAATTGCTTCCGCTGCAGCGGCAGGCGCGCCGCTTGCCCGGACTTGTCGCCGAAGGGCGCGATATGGCGACGGTGGTTTTTCCGGATTCCGTCCTCAAAATTTTTCTGACCGCATCCGCCGAAGAAAGGGCGCGTCGGCGATTTTTTCAATCGGCATTAAAAAAAAGTTTGCGGAAAAAAACTGATGATGCTAAAATGCGCGCGCTCGTCGCCGAAATTGCCGAGCGCGACCGCCGCGACGCCGGACGAAAATTCGCCCCGCTCGCGCGCGCCGCAGATGCCGTTGAATTGGATACAACCGCAATGTCGGCCGCCCAAGCCGCTGCGGAAATTTGCCGCCAATTCCGGAATCGCTAATTTCGGCGGCATTGATTAATCTAACCGCGGAGAAAATCCGCATGGACAGCAACACGCATGAGCGAAGAAAATTTCAGCGCGCTTTTTGAAGAAAGCGCGCAAGCGCGCGATTTCCGCGAAGGCGCGGCTTTGCCGGTGGAAATCGCCGACATTCGCCGCGATTATGTGGTGGTTCGCACCGGCTTGAAGTCGGAGGGCTACATTCCGGTGGACGAATTCAAAGACGACAACGGCGAATTGGAAGTGCAAATCGGCGATACGGTGGACGCCGAAATTGAATTGCTGGACAACGGCCGCGGCGAAACCGTGCTGTCGCGCTCCAACATTAAGCGCAAGCGGGCATGGGGCGAATTGGAAAGCGCAATGACGGATGAAATCGCCGTGGACGGCACCGTGCGCGACCGCGTTAAAGGCGGCTTCACTGTAATGGTCAACGGCATGCGGGCGTTTTTGCCGAGCTCGCTGGCGGATGTTTTTCCGGTGAAGGATCTCAACACCCTCATCGGTCAGAAGATGGAATTCAAAGTCATTAAATTAGAGCCGCGCCGCAGCGGCATTATTTTGTCGCGGCGCGCTCTCATTGAAAAAGCGATGATGGGCAAAAGCGCCGACGGCCAAGATGTCCTCGCCGGCGTGCAGGAAGGAATGGTGCTGAAGGGCATCGTCCGCGCCTTAGCGGAATACGGGGCGTTTGTTGATGTCGGCGGCGGCATTTACGGACTCCTGCATGTCACCGACCTTGCGTGGCGGCGCATTAAAACCGTCAATGAAGTGGTGGATATCGGCGATACGGTGGAAGTCAAAGTGCTTAAAGTCGACCGCGAAAAAGCCCGCATCGGACTCGGCATGAAGCAGTTGCAGGAAGATCCGTGGCTGAAATTGGGCGAAATGTATCCGCCGCAATCGCGCCTGACCGGCAAAGTTTCCAACATTACCGACTACGGCGCATTCGTCCAAATTGAAGATGGAATCGAAGGGCTGGTGCATACTTCCGAAATGGATTGGACGCGCAAAAATATTCATCCGTCCAAATTAGTGCAGGTCGGTCAGGAAGTGGAAGTGATGATGCTGGAAATTGACCGGGAACGCCGGCGCATTTCGCTCGGCATGAAGCAGTGCAAGGATAATCCGTGGCAAGATTTCGCCGCCGCTTATCGCAAAGGCAGCGTGCTGCGGGTGAAAATTCGCACGATTACCGACTTCGGCCTGTTTGTGGAATTGCCCGGCGGCATCGACGGACTCATCCACATGAACGACCTTTCCTACAAAGTGCAGGGCGAACAGGCATTGCGCCAATACAGCCGCGGAATGGAAATTGAAGCGGTGGTAATTTCCATTGATTCCGACCGCGAGCGAATCGGGCTCGGCATCAAGCAATTAACGGATTCGACGTTTAACACTTACGCCGACGAGCATCTTAAGAATTCCAAAGTGCAGGGGCGAGTCATCGCCGTAGACGACAACGGGGCGGAAGTGGAATTGGGGCCCGATGTCATCGGCTTTCTGCCGATTAGCGAAATGGCCGAATCCCGCATTACCAACCCCGCCGAGCATATCGCAGTGAACGAAGAAAAGGAATTCGTGCTGATTTCCGTCGACCGCCGCAGCCATCATTTGACTTTGTCATTGAAGGCGATTGATCGCGCTGATCGGGAAGCGGTGATGCGTAAACATTCGCGCGATTCGGGCGCGCACGGCAAAACGAGTTTGGGGGCGATTCTGGGCGCGCATCTGGGCAAAAAAGACGACGCCAAAGAGGAAGAATTTGAAAATCCGCTGGCGATGGACGCGACGGACGAGGAGAATTTTTCCCGCGATTAAATGACCAAAGCCGAGCTGGTGATTCGCTTGGCCGAGCGGCATCCTTCGCTGCCGCGCGATGCGGTGGAGCGCTCGGTGGACGCGGCATTGGCGCAAATTGCCGGACATCTGGCCGAGGGCGGGCGCGTGGAAATTCGCGGCTTCGGCAGTTTTTTTCTCAAATCGCGCCCGCGCCGATTTGCGCGAAATCCGCGCACGCAGAAAATAGTGGCGGTGCCGGCCAAATCGGTGCCGCGATTCCGCGCCGCCAAGCGGCTGCGCGAAATGGTGGATTATTCCGCCGACGCCGCGTGATTCTTTTCTTTCATTCCGTCCGTTGCGGACGATTCGCGCGCCGATGAATTTTCAGGAATGGTGGCTGATTCTGCTGCCGGCGATTTTCGGCTTCGGCTGGATTGCAGCGCGCGTGGATATGCGTCATGTCGTGCGGCAGTCGCGGCGGCTTCCGCGCGGCTATTTGCGCGGCTTGAATCATCTCCTTAAAGACGAGGAGGACAAAGCGATTGACGCCTTTTTGGAAGTGCTGGATTTAGAGCCGGAAATCATTGAAGTGCATTTCGCCTTGGGCGCGCTTTTTCGTCGGCGGGGCGATATTGAGCGGGCGATTCGCATCCACAAAACATTGTCCGAGCGCGACGATTTGCCGCGTCCGACCCGCGAAGAAGCCCTGTTTGAATTAGCGCGCGATTACTTCAAATCAGGATTCTGGGACCGCGCCGAAAAATTATTTGAAGCGTGCCGCGAAACGCGATTCGCCGAGCAGTCGCTTTCGCATCTTTTTTCAATCTGCCAGCGCGAGCGCGAATGGAAAAGAGCCATCGCCATCGCCGAGCAAATGGACGAAGCATCCGAGCAAGTCAAGCGGCGCGACATCGCCCAACTTTACTGCGATTGGGCGACGCATCTGCCCGCCGACGCCGACGATTCGGAGCGCAAAAATCTGCTGGCGCGCGCCTTGAAAATCAATCCCTACTGCGGGCGAGTCGGAATTATAGAAGGCGAATTGGCGGGCGCAAAAGGCGATTGGGCGGGTGCTGTCGCCCGCTTGTGCGAAGTGGAAAAACGCCAGCCGTCGTGTTTGTTTTTAGCGGCGACCCCGCTGGCGAAAGCGGCCGAAAATCGAGGCGACAAAGATTCGGGGGCGGCGATTCTGCGGGGCTGGCTGGCGCGTCATCCGTCGCCGAGATTGTTTGAGAAAGTTTTTGACGAAGCGCAAAAGGCGCTTGGCATTCGCGCCGCCGCCGAACTCGCCGACGAATTTCTGCCGCAATTCAACGATATCGCCGTCCCGGCAAAATGGGCGGAAGCGAGGCGGAATTTATCGCGAGCCGAATCCGCCGACGCGGAATCGGCGGATTTTGAGCGGCTGTTTTCGGCCTTGTCGCGTCTTCGCGCGCGCGCGGAATTTTTGTGCCGACGCTGCGGATTTCAAAGCCGCGATTTTCAATGGCAATGCCCCGTCTGCCAGCATTGGGAAACTTTTCTCGCCGACGATAATTCCGCCGATGTCGGGGGCAAAAAGTCATCGTGAATCGCGCTGTTGGAATTTTGGGCGGAGCGTTTGATCCGCCGCATTTCGGCCATCTGCATTTGGCGGCGCGCGCCCTCGCCGATTTGCCGCTTTCGGAATTGTGGATGATTCCAAACGGCCATCCGCCGCATCGGTCCGCCGCCGCCGAATACCCGCATCGCTTGGCGATGCTGAAAATCGCCGCCGCCGCATTGCCGAATGTTTTCGTCCGTGAATTGGAGCCGCTGAATTCGCGCCCGCATTTTACCGCCGAAACTTTAAGCCGCTTGCGGACGGAGAATCCCCCGGTGAATTTCACGCTGCTTTTGGGCGGTGATTCCTTCGGCGAATTGGAAAAGTGGCATTCGTGGCGGGAGATTTTTTCTCTCGTTAATTTTGCCGTCGCGCCGCGCGACTCAAAAATTCCGCTGACGGAATCGCTGGCAAAATTCTGCAGCGAAAAATGGGTGAATCGTCCCGCCGAATTGACGGACGGAGTCGGAAAAATTTTTCGCTGGGAATGCTGCGCCCCGTCGATTTCCGCGTCCGATGCGCGAAAAAAAATTACCGATGGAAAATCCATCGACAAAATTCTGCCGCCGCCGGTGGCGGATTACATTGCCAAAAATGAAATCTACCGAAAATAGCGAATTGCGTTTGCTTGCCGCCGTGCGCGAATCGCTCGCCGACGGGCAAGGGCGCGATGCCGTGGAAATTGCAGCGTCGGAATCCAGCGGCGGATTGTTTGCGTGGATGATTGTCGTTACAGCGACTTCCCGCCGTCATGCGGCGGCGATGGGCGATCGGGTAATTCGTGCGGTGCGCAGCGGCGGATTCGGCTCGCCCAGCGTGGAAGGGCGGCGGTCGGACGACTGGATGCTGATTGACGCCGGAGCGGTGGTCGTCAACATTATGCTGGCCGAAGCGAGGGCGCATTACGATTTAGAATCGCTGTGGAAATTTCCCCGCCAAGAATCGTCCGGCGGCGAATGAAAGGAGCAACGGTAATTGCCATTTCGCATCGTCCGCCCTTGTGGGCGGCATCGGCGGAGCGGGAATTTTTGAAGCGGCTGAATCATTGTCCGATTGATGTTATTTTGATTCGTCCGCGAATCGGCAAGCGGGGGCGAATTCTGGAGGCGCAAGCGATGCGCGAAAAAATTCCCAAAGGGGCGGAAATTATCGCTTTGGAATCCGATGGCGAATCGCTTAATTCGTCGGGCTTTGCGCGTCTTTTTAATGACTGGCGCAATCGCGGAATTTCGCCCGTTTTTTTAATCGGCGGCGCGGACGGCTTGGATGATTCGCTTAGGCAATCGGCGAAGCGTCGGCTTTCCTTGTCGCATTTGACTCTGCCGCATTCGCTGGCGCGAATTGTTTTAATTGAGCAAATTTACCGCGCCGACGCGACTTTGCGCGGTCATCCTTATCCGCGATGACGGCTGTATTTGATGAAAGATGTTTTGGCCGCAACCCGGTCGTATAGGTGGCGGGCGGACGATAATTCCCATAAAAAGTCACGCCCGCGCGAATCGCGGCGCGGCGGATTCCCGAATTGGATAATGCAGAATCGCGGCGATAATGCCGACCGCCACGCACGACCACCACGCCGCTGCATAGCCGCCGGTTAAATCATAGAGTGCTCCGCCGAACCACGCGCCCAAAAAAGAGCCGATTTGATGCGACAAAAATGTCACGCCGTAAAGCATAGATAAATGCCGCGCCCCAAAAAAGACGGCGACAAGACCGCTTGTCAGCGGCACCGTGCCGAGCCAGAAAATGCCGATAATCGCGCCGAAAATAACCGCCCCCAAATCGCTCGGCGGTGCCAGAACAAAAACCGCAATCGCCGCCGACCGCGCCAAATATAAAAGCGACAGTAAATCCTTCTTTGATTTTTTTCCGCCGAGCCAGCCGCAGGCGAGCGTTCCGAAAATATTAAAAAGCCCCACCATCGCCAGCGCCGCCGCCGCCGCCCAGGATGCGCCGCCGCGATCTTCCAAATACGCCGGCAGGTGAGTCGTAATGAAGACGACTTGAAAGCCGCAGGCGAAAAATCCAATCGTCAGCAAAATATAATCGCGATGCGGCAGCGCGCGCGCAAGGACGCCGAAAGATGATTCCGCCGCCTCGTTTTTTCCTTGGGAATTCGGCGATGCGTTGCCGCCGCGCAATCCCGGCGCGATGGCGCACATCACCAATGCAATCGCCGCCATCGCGCCGAATGCGCCGCGCCAGCCGAGTGAATCCAAAAATCCCTGCCCGACCGGCACCAGTAAAAATTGTCCGAGCGACCCTGCCGCCGTTGCGATTCCAAGCGCGAGCGAAAGTTTTTCCGGCGGCGCCGAGCGTCCAACCGCCCCCAGCGCAACCGAAAATCCCGCGCCTGCGATTCCCATTCCCACCAATGCCTGACCGAGAATGATGCCGTTTGCGTCGTTGGCGAGCGCCATCGCGCCGAGTCCGGCGGCGTAAAGAATCGCTCCGACAAAGGCGACGCGCGCCGTTCCGAAGCGGTCGGCGAATCCGCCGAACACCGGCGAAAACGCGCCCCACACTAAATTCTGCGCGGCAATCGCCAGCGAAAACGCTTCGCGGCTGGTGGAAAGCGCCTCGGTCACCGGCGAAAGAAACAGCCCGAATCCCTGCCGCAATCCCATCGTAATGGAAATTAATCCGCCCGCGCACGCGAGAACAATCAGCGCACGGCGATTCCATTGTGCGGTCGGCGGAGTCATGGCGAAAGAAAGCGTCCAATGCGGAAGCGCATTTTATTATATGTTATTCCAATCGCAGGCGGGGATTTATTGTCTCCAACTTGTCGCCGTATTTGGCGAGCAGATGCAGGCGCGATTCGTTTTCGCCGATGCGCGCAAAAAAAGCAATCGCCTTTCGGACGGCGGGATTGTAAGCGCTCGGAAAAATTTCAATGGCGGCAAGATAATTCGCGCGCGCGTTTTTAATATTTTCGGAATCGGACGACGCCGCTAAAATATCAGCGATGGCGACATGCATTCGCGCTTTTTGCCGACGCGCATAAGCGGGCGAATCAGCGTTGAATTGTCCCGCCAATTCGCGCGCCTGAAGAGGAGATAATGCATTGATGCCGCTTTGAGAATGCCATTCGGCGTCGGCCAATTGACCGGCGGGAGTCGCGGACAGAATCTCCAGCAATTCTTCCCGCGCATCGGATAATTGTCCGCGCGATTTTTCCAATCGCAAAGTGTAGGTCGCCTTTTCAATGATGCGCAATTTAAAGGCGATGGCATTCGGGTCGCGCAAATGAAATTCACCCGCCGCAAGTTTTAAGAAAAAGGCGCGGACTTGCGATTCCTTTTCAGAGAAGGGGGGGGAGGGGGGGTTGCCTTGTTTTCGCAGACAGGAAAAGAAAAGGTATTCGTCCGATTCCAAGCCGGGCGCGAAAGGAATGTAGCCGTTGTAGCAGATAGGGAGTTTGCCGTCCAAAGCCAATTGATTAATGATGCGGATTTTTTCATCAAATGGCGCCCCGCGCGGATAAAGCCGCTTGCCCGGAAAAAGTATCTCCAGATTATTGGGAATAGGAATTGAATGAATGGAAATATCGCGCCGCTCGCCGCTTGCAAATTGATGATAGCGCAAATGCCGTTCATCCTGCGGATTGACAAAAGCGTCGGCATTCGGCGGCAGCAGGTTAAAATACACCGTTGCAATATCGCGCGAAAAGGTTTGATGGCGGCGGTCGTTCGCGGAAAAATTATCAACTATGCAAAATGCGGAAATAATCGCCGGCAGAATCAAAGCGGCGATTCGCAGGCGAATTCTTTTTAATAATGCGGCGGCGGCGACCCCCCCCCATAATGCGGCGGCGGCCCAGATTAGCGGAAGATAATTTCGGAAAATATCCCATTCCTTGATATCAAACATCCGCTCGCGCGTTGCAATTATAATCAGCGGACTCGCGGCAAATAGAATTACAAGCGCGAATGCAATTGACGATTTGAATTTCTTCCATTGCAGAAAAAATCCGGCAAGCGCGAATGCTCCGCCGACAATTGAAAATTCCCCGATGATAAATTGCTTTGCTAAAGCATAAATGAATTGCGGCTTATCGGACAGAGTCGCGCCGGGCTGATGGTCGGCCAAATTATAAACATCGCGCGATACGGCCCGCCAGAAGGAATTAAAATCATCAATGACATAAGGCAGGGCGATGAAGGGAATGTCTTGGCTTCCGCGCCAGAATGAATAAAGATAAGGCGAAATTCCAATTAGGAAAAGAAAAGACGCCCCCGCGAAAAATTTCGGCGAGGTTAATATCATTATTAATTCGCGCCGCCGATTCCATATAAGGACGGGCAGCGAAGTTCCCGCCAGAATAAAAAGCGGCCAGTGATTCGCAATGCCGAATCCGCAAACTAATGCGAGAATTAAAATCAAGGACGGCTTTGGCGTTTCGCGGAATCGCAGGGCAATCGCAAACGCGGCCAAAAATAAAAGGGTGTTCATAGCATAAACTTCCTGTATGTTTGACTGCGACCACAGCGTTTCGCCGAATCCGAAAAGCAAAGCGGAAGTTAAGGAAGCGGCGACGCCGCCGATGAGTTTGAATGCAATCCAATATAGAATCGCCGCCGCGCCCGCGCCGCAAATTGCGCTTAGAATTGTCACGCCGAATGCGGGCGAAATGCCGGGCAGATGCGCGAAGTGAATGCATAAAATCGCATAAAGCGGAAAGCCCGGCGCGTGCGGAAGCCCGCCGGTTTGGCAGGCGAAAGCGAACGCGGGGGAATCCTCAAACGCTACGCCGGGCGGGGCGGTAAAAACATAAAGGGCGAAAGTCGCCATCGCGACAAGCGCGCATGCGGCGCGATGACGGAAATTAAATGAATGAATTGAATTAATCATTTCTATTAAAGTATAATGCAGTTATGACGCATTCGCGCATTATTATTGCAAGCGGCAACGCCGGAAAAATTCGCGAGATTCGGCAGGCGCTCGCCGATTTGACGGCAGAATTAATTCCGCAGGATGATTTGGGTATTGCGCCCGCCGACGAGCCGCATGAATCTTTTATTGAAAACGCCATCGCCAAGGCCCGCGCCGCTTCGCGCGCGGGCGGATTGCCGGCTCTCGCCGACGATTCCGGACTTTGCGTCGCCGCTTTGGGGGGGGCGCCGGGGGTGAGGTCGGCGCGATTCGCGGGGGAGAATGCCGACGATGATTCTAATAATCGTCTATTAATAGAATCGCTTAAAGGAATCAGCGACCGCCGCGCGTGCTATTTTGCGGCGATGGTTTTTTTGCGATTCGCTGATGACCCGATTCCGCTCATCGCCGAAGGATTATGGCGGGGAGTGATTATTGATACGCCGCGCGGCAGCGGCGGCTTTGGATATGATCCTTATTTTATGGATGAATCATTGGGCAAGACCGGCGCGGAAATGTCGGCGGCGGAAAAAAACAAGGTGAGTCATCGCGGCCAGTCATTGCGCGAATTAGCAAAGAAACTGCGCGCATCAGGATTCTTTAATGAATGAGCAGAATGCATCGCCGATAAATTTGCCGCGGCGAATTTTCATCCCCCCCCCCCTTTCGCTTTATGTGCATTTGCCGTGGTGCGCGCGGCGATGCCCCTATTGCGATTTCAACGCGCATCGCGCGCCCGCAAAGATTCCGGAAAACGAATACATTCGCGCATTATTGCGCGATGTGGAATCCGCCCTGCCCTTAATTTGGGGAAGGCGAATCATCGCCGTATTTTTCGGCGGAGGAACCCCCAGTTTGTTTTCGGGGGAAGGCATGGACGAATTGCTTTGCGGTTTGCGCGCGCGACTGCCGATTGCACCCGACGCCGAAATTACAATGGAAGCGAATCCCGGCGCGATAGAAGCGGAAAAGTTTGCGGCTTTTCGCGCCGCCGGAATTAATCGGCTGTCTTTGGGCGCGCAAAGTTTTGACGATGACAAACTCGCCGCCTTGGGACGCATTCACAATGCCGCCGACACGCGCCGCGCCGCCGAATTAGCGCTGATGCATTTTGATAATGTTAATTTGGATGTAATGTTCGGACTGCCCGGACAATCCCTATCGGATGCAATTAGCGACGCCAAAATTGCGCTTGGGTTTTCATCGCCGCATCTTTCCTTTTATCATTTAACAATTGAAGCGGGGACTCCTTTCGCCAAGGCCCCCCCCCTTCTTCCCGACCATGACCTTGCGTCGGAAATGGCAATTGCGATTGCGGAAATAGCGGGAGAGGGGGGGTATAATCGCTATGAAGTATCGGCGTTTGCGCGGCCGGAATTTGAATGCCGTCATAATTTAAATTACTGGAAGTTTGGGGATTATTTGGGAATCGGCGCGGGCGCGCACAGCAAGTTAACGATAGAGGAGCGAATTCATCGGGAGATTCGTCATCGCACTCCGGCGGATTATATTAATCGCGCGATGGAGAATAATGCCGTCGCCAAATCCAATGAAGTTTCGCCGCATGATATTGCGTTTGAATTTATGCTTGGCGCGCTCAGATTGACGCAGGGGTTTCCGATTGCCGAATTCACTTCGCGCACCGGACTCGGACTTAACGCCGTAGAGCGGCCGTTGGCCGAAGCCGAATCGCTTGGATTAATCGCGCGCGATCTTTCGCATATTCGCCCGACCGAAAGGGGGATGAATTTTCTCAATGATTTGCTGTCGCTATTTTTGCCTTCTCTTTCTCATTCGCGCGATGCGCTATAATGCGGGGTATGGCAAAGAAGTCGCCGCAAGAATTCGCTTCGGCGTTTGCGTCAGTTCGCGACGCATTCGGCGAGCGCAGCATTGAGCATGCCATTATTGACATGCTGAAAACGCTGGGGATAGACGATCTTCGGCAGGACATTCGGGCGGGCGGCGAATCGGGGCGGGCGGATTCTGTTTCGCGCCGATTCAAAATCGTCCTTGAGGCGAAAGACAAAAGCAAGGTCGGCCCCGATAAGGAAGGCCGTCGCAGGGGCGAATCGCAGATTGATCAATTGGATCGCTATGTCGCCGGACTTGCCGCCGACAGAAGCATTTTTACGAATCCCGAATTGTCGTGGCTCGGTTTTCTTACCGATGGCAATGAGTGGTGGGCGTGGACTTGGGACGCGAAAGGCAAAAATCGGCGGAAACTCCACGCGCTTCAGCCGACGACGAATCCCGCCGAAATGCGGCGGTGGCTCGTTGATATTACAAAAGATCGCGAAAACGCATTGCGTCCGCCGCCGCAGAATCTCACCGAAATTATTTCGGCGAAGAATCAAGAAGAATTGGCACTCGTTCAAGAGAAATGCGATGGCAAGCATTTCTACGACACAAAGTGGGAACTCTGGCGTCGCACCTTACTCGGGTCGGGAATGGTTGCTGAAAAGCCGGGGCGTTTGCACTCTCATGGACTTTTCCATCGTCACACGCTGATAACCGTTACTTCGCGGCTGCTTATTTCCGCTTTGGAGGGCGGCAGTAAAAAACCGCAAGATGCCATTGGGCAGGGATTTGCCTCTTGGATGATGGGGACGACGGCGGGCCGCGCTTGGGCGGAATCCCTCCACAAGGAATTTAATCAATATCAAACTTGGCGGTGGACGACCCGCGACATTCTGCGCGATGCCTACGAAGAATTAATTGCGGCGGAAGACCGCAAGCAATTCGGCGAGCATTACACGCCCAACTGGCTCGCCGAAGCAATCTGCGAAGAAGTAATGGACGACGCTTGGTGCGCCAATGCAATTAGAGGAAAAACCGGCGGCGTGTTGGATCCCGCCTGCGGCTCCGGCACATTTTTATTCGCCGCCGCCAAGCGTCTGGATGGATTCCTTGTCAAAGCGGGAGTCACGCCTTCTCGCCGGGCGAATCGCATCGCCGAATTAGTACATGGAATGGACATTCATCCGGTCGCCGCCGAAATGTCAACCGCCACGCTGATGATGGCGATGCCGACAACGCCGAAAGGCGGTCGGCGGTCGCTGCGCGTTTATCAAGGCGACAGCATGCAAATTCACGGCGGCGACGAATTATTTGACACGCCGGAATCGCACGGCGATATCGTCGTCAAAACCCCCAAAGGCGAAAAAATCGTTCTTGGCAAGCGATTTATAGGGAAGAGAAATTTTGCCGACGCCGTCAGCAATGTGGTGGAAAAAGCGAATTCGCTTGCATCGCGCAATGATGCGTCCGGCTATCGGGGCGGCGGCGAAGAGCGCGCGCTTATTAAAAAACTCGCCGATGTGATTCGGAAAGAGGGCAACGGCATTTGGGAATGGTATCTGAAAAACATCATCGCCCCGACTCGCCTCGCCGAAATAAAAGTTGACCGCATCGTCGCCAATCCGCCGTGGGTGGTTTTGAATCACATGACCGACCCTATCCGCCAGAATCAAATAAAGCAGCAAATGGCGGAATTAAAATTATGGGCGGGCGGCAAGGACGCATCGCGCGCCGACATCGCCAGCGTATTTGTGTATCGCTGCCTTGAATTGTATTCCAATGAGCGGACTCGCTCCGGCTGGGTGCTGCCGTTCGCCGCATTGAAAGCGGATAATTGGGCGAAGTTCCGCGATATTCGTCCGTCCTCAAAACGCGATTGGTCGGCGACTTGGGATCTTTCCAAAGTTAAAAAGCAGCCCTTCCCCGGCGCGCATAGTTGCGTATTTCTCGATCTCGGCATTTTCGGATGGGAAAAGATGAAGCGCGAAAAGTGGGTTATTTCTGGCATTTCGGAAAAATTCGAATGGGCGGAGATTCGAGAAAACATTCGCTTGCGTCTCGCGAAGAATTTTCCGGCGGACAAAAGTGACTATCGCAAATGCTGGCGGGAAGGCGCGGCGACAAGGCCGCTGGTGCTGGCGGTTGGGAGTTATAAAGGGTCGACATTTACAACCTACAAAAGCCGCCATGCGCCGTATAGCGAGTTGACGCCGCTGAAGGCGCCGCGGCTGGATAGGCGGGCCACGCTGCCGATGCGCCGAGCATCGGCGCTGATTCCATTTTGTGTTTTGAATGTCCCTGACCGTCTGCTTTGGCCGTTTAGTGAAAAGCAAGTATTCCATCCGAAAATTTGGAAGGATGCATCCAAACGGTGGAAAGATCATCGCAAAGAAAAATCCCCTCTGACATTGGAGGAAAGATTGGACTACCAGCGACTGTTAACGAAGCAACTGCCTTTGGATAACGCTCGCGCCGTTCGTCGAGTGGCATATAACAAGTCGGGCGGATGGCTTTGCGCCTCCCGCTTAGGATATTTGGATGTCGTCTTGCATGATTCGCTGCACTATGCGGAATTTGAAAACGAAGACGAAGCATGCTACATCACGGCGATTCTGAATGCCGATGCTTTGCAGGACGCATTTAAGGACGCGCAAAAAAGTGACCGTCATTACGCTGAGCATATCTGGTCGACGATTCCGATTCCGCGCTTTGACTCTAAAAATGAAACCCATCAACGGCTTGCTTCGCTTTGCTGGCAAGCAGAGGCAATCGTCGGCGAAGTAATCAAAAAAACCGAAGACAGCGACATCTACGACTCTGATGCATCCCATGCAAAGCAGCGGAATCAAGTCCGCGAAATTCTGCGCAAGGACGGCGTAATGGCGGATATTGACGCGCAGGTTAAAATTCTCCTGCCGCAGCATGCGAGTTAATCCTTGGCAAGCGCGCAGAAATTTGGCATAGTGCAAAGATGGCGGAAGAACCCCAAAATAAACAGGAATCGGACAGCGAGGGAGAAGCACAGTATCGTCGGATGCTGTTTGAGGCGCAAATGGCTAATCAGCGTGACCGGGATAAGGCGGTTCTCTATTTGGCGAGTGCCGCTTTGGGCGTCGTGCTGACCGCAGGCATTGAATTTCATGCGTACTTGGAGTTGTTCGCTTCTGTTTTCTTTGTGCTGGCGATTGTGTCCGTGTTGGTTTCGTATCATGTTTGCGAGAAAGACCTGTGCCGTGCCAATGAGGGCATGAAGGAGTCCAAATGGCCGCGTGTTTTCAATGTGGCGGCAACTTGCTTTTTTGTCGTTGGTGTTTGCCTGTTGACTTTGGGCTATTTTTGGTGTAAAGTCGATTGCTGAATGGGTTATACAATCGCCCAAGAGGACAAAACAATGAACGACAAGCAAAAGCCACAGCCGCAACCGCAGAAGCCGGAACGGCAAAAACCGCAACCGTATTTTCCGGGACGCTTCTCTCCGGATGGGGTAACGCGACCGCCGCGTCAACCGTCGAAGCCGTAGAAAATTCGGCATTTCGTTTTTGCCGTGGGCACCCTGCCCAAGGCGGGGTGATTTTGTGCTATAATCTTCCGCTTGCGCGCCCGTAGCTCAGTTGGATAGAGCGCTAGGCTACGAACCTAGAGGTCGTGAGTTCGAATCTTGTCGGGCGCGCCAATAATTTCGCCGAAAAAAAACCAGACGACAAATCGCCGATAAAATATGCCGACATTGCCGATTCCGACATCGCCAATTGCCTTCCGATGAGCGAGCTCGACATCGCCGCCGCTGATTCGCGCATGGCAAAATCCTGCGATTCCCTGCGCGCCGAATTAGCGAAGGTTCGCTCCGGGCGGGCGCATGCCGGCTTGCTGGAGCATATTGCCGTTTCGTGCTACGGGGCGGAAATGCCGCTTTCGCAGACGGCGGCGGTAGCCGTCGCCGACGCCCATACGCTGCTGGTTTCGCCGTGGGACAAGCAAAATGCCGCCGCCATTGAAAAGGCGATTCGCGAAGCCGGAATGGGATTGAATCCGTCCACCGAAGCCGACCGCATTCGCGTGTCGCTGCCGCTATTGTCGGAGGATCGGCGTCGCGAATTGACGAAAATTGTCAAGCGCGAAGCGGAGTCGGCAAGGGTCGCCGTGCGCAGCATTCGGCGCGATTCCATCGCCGCCGTGAAGGAGCGGGTCAAATCCAAAAAAATCGGCGAGGACGAAGGGCATCGCTTGGAATCCGAATTGCAGAATTGCACCGACAAGCATATCGGTCGGATTGACGAAATGGCGGCGGAAAAAGAATCCGAGTTAATGAGATTTTGATGCGCGCCGCATCGCTGATGGATTCCGCCGCCGCCGAATTTGCATCGCCGTCCGCCGGGCATCTTCCGCGTCATTTGGCGGTTGTGATGGACGGCAACGGCCGCTGGGCCGAGCGTCGTCGGCTTTCCCGTGTGCAGGGGCATCGTCGCGGATTGGATGCCGCCCGCACTCTTGTGCGGTCGTGCGCGTCGCGCGGAATTCGGCATTTGACGCTGTTCGCTTTTTCCAGCGAAAACTGGCGGCGTCCGCGCGAAGAAGTGGAAACGCTGATGAATTTAATGGCGGAAAGTTTATTGAATCACGCCGACGAATTGCTGGAAGCCGGGGCGCGTCTTTTTTTTATCGGCGATCGCTCGCGCTTTCCGGAATCGCTCCGGCGGGCGATGGCGAAAGCCGAATCCGCCACTGAATCGGGCGAAAGAATTTCGCTCGCCATTGCCGCTAATTACGGCGGCAGATGGGATATTGTCAACGCCGTCCGCCGCTTAATCGCCGATAACATTCCGCCGGAAAATATTGACGAAGAAGCCGTCGCATCGCGGCTTTCTCTCGCCGGAATTCCGCCGCCCGATTTATTGATTCGCACCGGCGGCGAATTGCGTTTGAGTAATTTTTTGCTGTGGCACCTCGCCTACGCCGAATTGTATTTTTCCGATGCGCTATGGCCGGATTTTGACGAGGACGAATTAAATCGCGCCCTTGCAAGTTTTGCCGTCCGCGAAAGAAGATTCGGGACGATTCGGCAGGCGGCGGGCGGACAATGAAACAATGAAATTCGCGCGTCGATTTGCCGTCGCCGCAATTCTGCTGGCGGCGCTTTTTTTTGCGATTTCCGGCGGGCGCGAAATTTGGGGAATCGCGTCGCTGCTTGCCGTCCTTCTGGCCGCCCGCGAATGGGGGCGACTCGCCGGACTCGGCGGCGGGGCGAATCTGTTTTTTGTCTTATTGACTTTGGGCTTTTTAATAATTTGCGGCGCGCTGTTTTTGGAAAACAACGGCGATGCAAGCGCAAATTTTCTCGGCGGACTTTGCGTTTTTTGGGCGATTTTCGCGCCTTGCTGTCTTATTAGAAGATGGCTGCCGCCGCGGGCGATTCTGTGCGCGATTGGAATTTTGTCGCTCGGCGGAGCATGGCTGTCGTCCATACTGCTTTACGACGCCGCCCCGATTTTTCTGGCGGGCGCATTGGGAATCGCATGGCTTGCCGATGCCGCCGCTTATGTTTTCGGCAAAACGCTCGGCAAAACGCCGATGTCGCCGCTGCTCAGTCCGAAGAAAACTTGGGAGGGATTCGGCGGGGCGATTCTGGCCGGCTACGCCTGCGCGATTATTTTTCGCTTATTGGAATTCGCCGATGATTCGCCGCTTATGGCTTATGCGATTTTTTGCGTTTGCGCGGTGATGCTGGGGACGGTCGGCGATTTATGGGAATCGCTGATGAAGCGGCGGGCTGGAGTCAAAGACAGCGGCGGACTTTTGCCCGGTCATGGCGGCATGCTGGACAGAGTGGACAGCGTGCTGCCGGTTTTGCCCTTCGCCGGATTGCTGCTGCCATAACTGAATCCCGCTTGCGTTTTGGCAAAAATCCGCTATAATTTTTCGCTTGCGCGTCCGCAGATAAGGCATCGGCCGCGAATCCGGAAAGCCGTAAATTTCGCCGGACTCGTCAGCCCCGCCAAGCGCGCGAATAATTTTCAGCCGACAGCATCCGTCCATCATCAGCCCGCCCTTGTGACCGAATTTCATCGCATCGCAATTTTGGGGGCGACCGGCAGCGTCGGGCGGGCGGCGTTGGATGTCGCTTTGCGGCATCCGTCGCGATTTTCCGTCGCTGCACTGGCGGCGGATTCGGACGACGATAAAATGCTGCAAGCATGCCGCTCGGCGAATCCCCAATTTGCGGCGATGCGGGACGAAAAATCGGCGATGCGACTCGCCGATAAAATCAAGCAAGCCGGACTTTCCGTTGAAATCGGCGGCGGCGAAAACGCGATAATTCAGGCGGCGACTTTTGCGGAAGCGGATGCCGTCGTATCGGCGATTCCGGGCGCCGCCGGACTCAAGCCGACAATGGCGGCGGCACAATGCGGACGGCGAATTCTGCTGGCGAATAAAGAATCGCTGGTGATTGCCGGCGATTTTTTAATGCAGGCGGCGGAAAAAAACGGTGCGGAAATTCTGCCGATTGACAGCGAGCACAGCGCGCTTTTTCAATTGCTCGGCGCGCGCAAAAAAATCGGCGGCGCGGAATCCGACGGCGGAATCGCCCGCATTTGGCTGACCGCTTCCGGCGGTCCTTTTTTGAATTGCAGTGCGGATGAATTAGAATGCGCGACTCCCGCCGATGCCTGCCGTCATCCCAATTGGACGATGGGAAAAAAAATCTCAACCGATTCGGCGACGCTGATGAATAAAGGTTTGGAAGTGATTGAAGCAAGCCGTCTTTTTGGATTCGGGGCGGAGCGAATCGGCGTGGTGGTGCATCCGCAAAGCATCGTGCATGCGATGGTGGAATACGCCGACGGCGCAATGTCGGCGCATTTAAGCGCGCCGGACATTCGGCTTTCGGTGGCGCATGCGATGGCGCATCCGGAGCGCATCGCCGCCGGAGTCGCGCCGCCGAGTTGGGAATCACTTTCTAATCTTTCCTTTTCACCGCCCGATGAAAATCGCTTTCCGTGTTTGACTCTGGCCTTTGACGCCCTGCGAATCGGCGGGGCGATGCCGGCCATTATGAATGCGGCCAACGAAATCGCCGTCGCAAAATTTTTGAGCGGAGCGATTCGCTTTACAAAAATTCCGCAGATAATTAAGGCGGCGATGGATTCGCTGCCGAATGAATCGGCGGATTCGCTGGACGATTTGCTGTCCGCCGATTCGCGGGCGAGATTGGCGGCGGAAAAAATTGCGGACGAAAATCAATGACAGCCATCGGCTCCATTCTGGCGTTTGCGCTGACGATTGCACTTATTGTGACGGTGCATGAATTCGGCCATTATCTGGCGGCGCGATTCTGCGGCGTGCGGGTTTTAAGATTTTCGGTGGGCTTCGGCAAGCCGATTTTTCGCCGCCAAAAATCGCCCGAATCCACCGAATGGATCATCGCCCCCATTCTGCTCGGCGGCTATGTGCAATTGCTTGACCGCGAAAAAGCGCGGCAGGAAAAAATGAATGAGGAGGATTCGCTGGAAGCGAAATCGGTCGGACGGCGCGCATTAATTATGGCGGCGGGGCCGGCGGCGAATTTTATTCTGGCGTTTGTAATTTATTTTATGCTGTCCCTGCCCGGCGAAGCGGGCTTGAAGCCGGTAATTGGGCGGGTCGCCGATAATTCGCCCGCCGCATCAGCCGGTCTTGTCGGCGGCGATGAAATTGCATCCCTTAATGGAATCGCCGTTAAAACTTGGCGGGAAGTGTATTGGCGTCTTTTGAATCAATTGACGGCGCGCGAATCCGTCACCGTGTCGCTTGCCGATGGCGGCGGCTCGCGCGTCTTGGAAATCGGCGAAATGCCGCTGGATAGCGTGGAACATAATCTGCTGGAAGCGGCGGGAATTTTTCCGGACGATTCTTTTCTTCTGCCCGAATTATCGGCGGTCGCCGCCGACAGTCCCGCCGGACATGCGGGATTGAAATCCGGCGACGCAATTGTTTCCATCAACGACGCAGTCATTGACCACTGGCATCAATTGACGATGGCGGTGTCGGCGAATCCGGGGGCGACTCTGCAAATCGGCGTTTTTCGCGAAGGCGAATTGCTGACGCTTGCCGCCGCTCCGATGGCGGTTACCGTCGGCGGTGAAATTATTGGACGGCTCGGCGTATCGCCGACGGTGGACGAAGAGCGATTAAAAGAATTGCGGATTCTGGTGCGGCGAAATCCTTTGGAAACAGCGGGATCCGCCGCCCGCAAGACGGCGGACGGAGTCGCCATTACATTTCGCTTTTTGCGATTTTTAGTCGTCGGCGATTTGCCGCTGCGGACTCTCGCCGGGCCGATTGGCATCGCCCAGCAGGCGGGCGTCGCCGCCGAAAGGGGAATCGGGACTTTGCTGGCGTTTATCGCTTTGCTTTCCATTTCGGTCGGCGCGATTAATTTGCTGCCGATTCCGGCATTGGACGGCGGACATCTTCTTTTGTATGCGGTAGAATGGGTGCTTGGCCGTCCGCTGCCGGAGCGTTTGCTTCGCCGCGTGCAGGGGGCGGGCGTGCTGTTTGTAATTGCGCTGATGTCACTCGTCATTCTCAACGACATTATTAGATTATGGAATTGAGCCGCCTTGCTTGGAAAGCGGCGGTCGGGCTTGCGCTCGCGCTGTGGCTGCCGTGCGCGGCTTTGTCCGCCGAGGGGTTTGATGCTTTCGCCGTGCAGGATGTGCGAATTGAAGGATTGCAGCGCGTAAGTCCGGGGACGGTTTTTCGCCATTTATCCGTAGATATCGGCGATACGCTGGATGCGGATGCCGCCGCCGTCGCGATTCGCGCGCTTTACGCCACCGGCTATTTTCGCGACATTGCCTTGGAAAAAGACGGCGATGTGCTGGTCGTCGCCGTGCGCGAAAATCCGACCATCGCCGAAGTCAATTTTTCCGGCTTGGATGAATTGGAAGGCGAAGAAATGGACGAGGGGCTTCGCCGATTGGGACTAGGCCGCGCTTTAATTTTCACCCGCGCCGCTTTGGACCGCGCCGCCGATTCTCTTCGGCGGGCGTATTTGGAGAGGGGCTTTTACAACGCCGTTGTTACGCCGACGGTATCGCCGCTGCCGAGGAATCGCGTAGCGGTTAATTTTGATGTCAGCGAAGGCGGCGAAGCGGTGATTCGGGAAATTCGCGTTATCGGAGCCGAGGCGTTTTCCGAAAACGAATTGTTTGACCTTTTTGAATTGCGCCCCAGCGGATTTTTTTCGCGCTGGTCGGACGACGATAAATACGCCGGAGCCAGATTCGCCGCCGATTTGGAGCGTCTTCGCTCGCATTATTTGGAAAACGGATTCCTGCGATTTGCGGTGGATTCAGTGCAGGCGGAATTAACCCCCGATCGCCGAGGCGTGCATTTAATTATCAACATTTTAGAGGGCGGACAATACGCCGTCGCCGGGCATGAATTCGCCGGTGATTCGCCGCTGCCGGAAGAAGAAATGCGGAATTTGCTCACGCAGACCGAAGGGGAAATTTACCGCGAATCCGAAACCAATGCGGCTTTGCGGTCGCTTCGCGATGCCCTCGGCGATATTGGGCGGGCTTTCGCCGCCGTTAATGCCGACCCCCGAATTAACGATGAAACCGGCGATGTGATTCTGGTTTATCAAATTGACGCCGGCCCGCCGGTGTTTGTCCGCCGCATTGATGTAGTCGGCAACGAGGCGACTCGCGATGAAGTCATTCGCCGAGAATTACTGCAGTTTGAGCGGGAGCTGTATTCGCGCGAAAAAATCACCGAATCCATGACTCGCCTGCGGCGGCTGGGATTTTTTGATTCCGTTTCTCACGGCGAGCGGCGAGTGCCGGATTCGCCCGACGAAGTGGATTTGGAAATTGAAGTGGCGGAAGGCAGAGTGGGCTCCATTGAGGGCGGCGTCGGCTATTCGGAAGCGGATGGAATTATTTTAAGAGGGGCATTAACGCAGCCCAACATTTTCGGCACGGGCAATGAATTTTCCCTTTCGGCGGAAAAATCGGACGAAGTGAAAAGATTCTCCGTCGCTTTTACTGAGGCGTATATCACCGACAGCGGCGTCAGCCGACGCATTTCCGCTTCCCGCACCGAGCGGGAATCCGAAGAAGATACCGCCGATTTCAGTCTGGACTCGGATACATTTGAATTAGGATACGGCATTCCGATTTCTTTGGAGGATGTCTTAAATGTTTCCGCCGCCTACGAGAAGGTGAAAATTAATAATGTGAGTTCTTTGGAGGAGGAATTTCGTCCGTTTGTGGACAAGCACGGCGATTCGCCGGACGCCGTCCTGCTGCGATTGGGCTTAGTGCGGGATACCCGCAACGCCAGATTTAATCCCACCGCCGGCCATCGCCAGCGAGCGACGGCGGAATGGGCTGTGCCCGGATTGGATGCGCGATATTACCGTTTGTCGTATACTCACGATTGGTATAAGGAATTAGTCGAGCAATTTGTTCTGCACACCAAAGGCGAAGTGAGCGTGGGCGATTCTTACGGCGGTGCGGTTTATCCGTTTTACAAGCGGTTTTATTTGGGCGGGCCGAATTCTCTGCGCGGCTTCAAAAGCGGCACTGTCGGTCCGACCAATGCCGCCGGCGACGCCATCGGGGGGAAAGTGCGGACTTTCGGCACGGTGGAGGTTAATCGTCCATTGTCTTTCGGAAAGCGAAGCCGCGAGCAGAAATTATTTGGTGCATTGTTTGTGGACGCCGGTTCGGTTTTTCGCGAGCTGGATGATTTTTCCGCCAACGGTTTCCGCGTTTCGGCGGGGGCCGAAATTCGCTGGGTGACCCCGATTGGCCCGATTCGCCTTGTCTACTCGCAGCCGCTGCAGAAGGAAAAAGACGACGAAGTCCAGCATTTTCAATTCACCATCGGATCTTTTTAACCAAAACCAAAGGAGCAAGAGCATGAAAGCATCTGTTTTTTCCATCCGCCGAATATTGTCGGCGATGATTGTCGCACTGGCGATTCTGACGCCGACGCCCGCTTCCGCCGAAGGGGGGGGGGGGGCGGTCTTTGCCGATGTTGACCGCGTTTATCGCGAATCAAAAACCATCGGCGCGATACGCGAAAAAATCAACGAGGAATTCCGCGACCGCGATCAGGTAGTGCGCGCCTTGGTGGACGAAGTCAAAGCCGCCCGCGAGCGTCTGCAGAAAGAATCGCTGACGATGAACGATTCGGAAAAGCGCGAATTGCGCCGCGCCATCGAGCAGAAGGAATTGGAATTCAATCGCGGCAGCCGCGCCCTGCGCGAAGACCGAAATCTGCGATTCAACGAGCATCGCCGCCGTCTGGACGAAATGATACTGCAGGCGGTTCGGACCTTGGCAAAAGAGCGCGGCTACGAAATGGTTTTGTTCCGCGATGCGCTCATTCACGGCGCGGAATCGTCGGACATTACGACCGAGGTGATTGCGGCATTGGACGCTTTGTCCGCCGAATAAATTGCGCGATGCATACCCCCCCCTCCCCCCCCTTGACTCTTGCCGACATCACGGGGCGATTGGGGGGGGAGATCGTCGGCGACGATGCGGTCGCCATCAAAGGCGCGTCTTCGCTTGACGATGCGGGGGAGGGGGAGATTGCTTTTTTTGATCATCCGCGTTTTCGCGCGCAATTAAAAAAAACCCAAGCCGCCGCGGTAATTGTTCGCCGCGGCGAATCCGATTGCACTTCGCGTCCGCGAATTGTTGTGGACGAATCGCCCCGATTCTATTTGGCGAAATTGCTCGGTTTGTTGTTTCCGCCGCAAAGTCCGGCGCCGGGCGTTCATCCAAGCGCGGTTGTGGAAGAGGGCGCGCAAGTTGCGGAGAGCGCGCACATTGGCGCATTTACTTATATCGCCGCCGGCGCAAAAATCGGCGAGCGCGCCAAGGTCGGCGCGCATTCGTCGGTGGGGGGGGGGGCAATTGTCGGCGACGATTGCGAATTGAAATCGCATGCGACTCTTTATCCTCAAACTGTCGTCGGCGAAAAGACGATAATTCATTCCGGAGCGGTTGTCGGCGCGGACGGATTCGGCTATGAAGATGTCGGCGGACGGCGCGAAAAAATTCCGCAGATAGGCCGCGCTGTTATTGGTTCGCGCGCGGAAATCGGCGCGAATACGGCGATTGACCGCGGCGCGCTCGGCGACACCATAATTGGCGACGGAGTCAAAATTGACAACCTTGTGCAAATTGGACATAATGTCGTCGTCGGCGACGACACTGTCATTTGCGGCTGCTGCGGAATCGCCGGCAGCGTAACCATCGGTTCGCACTGCACGCTGGGCGGCGCGGTTAAAGTGGCGGATCATGTTCGCATCGCCGATAATGTAACGGTTCTTGGCGGCGCTTCGGTGACCGGCGATATTTTAGAATCGGGCGCGATGATGAGTTCAACTTTTCCGCCGCTGCCTGTTGCCGATTGGCGTCGATGGGTTGCTCAATTGCGCCGTCTTGGCGGCGCGCGCGGACGCCATTCATCGCAAAGAGGAATTCAAATGACTGATAATACCCCCCCCCCCCCCCCCTATGATATTCAAGAGGTGATGCGCCGCCTGCCGCATCGCTATCCTTTTTTGCTGATAGACCGCGTGCTGTCGTGCGAGCCCGGAAAATCGCTGGTGGCGATTAAAAATGTCAGCGTCAACGAGCCGTTTTTTCAGGGGCATTTTCCCGGACGGCCGATTATGCCCGGCGTTCTCATTTTGGAAATGTGCGCGCAGGCGTGCGGCTTATTGAGTATAATTTCCGCCGGGGCCGAAACCACAAGCAATTGTCTTCTTGCCGGAATCGGCGAAACGCGATTTCGGCGAATGGTCACCCCGGGCGACCGCCTGACGGTGCATGCGGAATTAGGAAGGGCGATTCGCAGCATCCACAAATGCCGCGCGCGAGTGGAAGTGGAGGGCGAAATTGTCTGCGAAACGGAAATTCTTAACGCATTCCCCGCCAAATCGTAAATGGCGAATTCGCACCCCGCCGCCGTTATTGATTCCGACGCCGAAGTCGCCGCCGATGTTCGGGTCGGCCCTTTTGCCGTCGTTATGGCGGGCGCAAAAATCGGCGAAGGATGCGAAATCGGCGCGCATGCCGTTATCAGCAGCGGCGTGACAATGGGAAAGAACAATCGCATTTATCCTTTTGCCGCCGTGGGCGGCGACGCGCAGGACAAAAAATATCAGGGCGAATCCGCAACTCTTAAAATCGGCGACGGCAACACCGTGCGCGAATTCTGCACTTTGAATCGCGGCACAAGGGGAGGGGGGGGGGGGACCGTCATCGGCGACGACAATTGGATTATGGCTTATGCGCACATCGCCCACGATTGCGAAGTGGGGGGGGGGGCAGTTCTTGCGAATGGAGTCCAATTGGGGGGGCATGTCAAAATCGGCGACGGCGCAATTCTGGGGGGATTATCGGCGGTGCATCAATTCTGCCGTGTTGGCGCAAGGGCGATGGTGGGGGGAGGGACGCTTGTAGTGCGCGATATTCCGCCGTTTGCGCTTGTCGCCGGAGAAAGAAGCGCGCATGTTTCTATTAATGTCGAGGGATTGAATCGCGGCGGATTCTCGGCGGATGATATTCGCGCGATTCGCCGCGCTTACCGGACTCTTTATCGCGAAGGACTCAATTGGGAAGAAGCCCGCGCCCGCATTGGCGAAATGTCGAAATCATCCCTCCCCCTTAAAATCCTCGCCGATTTTTTAGCGGAAGAAGGACGCGGTTTAATTCGTCCCCGCGCTGATGACGATTGACCCCCCCCCCCCCCCCCTTAGCGGCGATTGTCGCGGGCGAACTTTCCGGCGACAGATTGGCGGCGGGACTCGCAAGGTCGCTCATTCGGCGAATTCCGCAGATAAAGATTGCCGGTGTTGGCGGCGAAAATATGCGCGCGGCCGGCGCCGAGATTCTTTTTCCCTGCGAGCGGCTCGCCGTCTTGGGATATTGGGATGCGCTTTTGCGGCTGCCTTCCATATTAAAATTGCGGCGGCGGCTTATTCGCGATTTGCTTTTGCGCCGGCCTAAGGTTTTTGTCGGCGTAGATGCGCCTGATTTTAATTTGGGAGTCGCCGCCCGATTGCGCGCCAATGGAATTCGGACGGCGCATTATGTCAGTCCGTCGGTGTGGATGTGGCGGCGCGAGCGATTGTCAAAGATTCGCCGAGCGGTGGATTTAATGCTGTGCCTGTTTCCGTTTGAGGAGGAAATATACCGCCGCGCAAACATTCCGGCGGTATGCGTAGGTCATCCCGAAGCCGATGCAATTCCTTTGGAAGTTGATTCCGAGTCCGCCCGTCGCAAACTTAACATTCCATTGGAGTCGGAGGTGATTGCGATGATGCCGGGAAGCCGCGCCGCCGAATTGCGCTCGCATTTGCCTTTGTTTGTTGATTCCGCGATGCGCCTGTGCGCCCGAAAAAAAAATCGGATTATTCTTGCAGCGATGATTAATTCCGAATCCGCCGATGCCTTGCGATTGGAAATTAATCGGCGGAGGGGGGGGGGGGGGGAGATTCATATTGCCGACGCAGCGGAGGGGAGGGGGAGCATTCGCGCTGTTGTCGGCGATTCTATTTTGGCGATGCGCGCCGCGGATGCGGTTGTCGTCAAATGCGGAACCGGCGCATTGCAGGCGGCGCTGCTTAAAAAGCCGATGGTGATTGTTTATCGCGCGCCGCGGCTGGCTTATGCGATGGTGCGGCCGGGGCGGCGTTATTTGCCTTTTGTGGGATTGCCCAATATTTTATGCAACAAGTTTGTTGTTCCCGAATTGATTCAGGACGATGCGACTCCGGATGCCGTCGTGCGCGAGGCGGAATTTCAATTGAGCGATGATAAAAACCGCGCTTATCTTGCAAGTCGTTTTGACGAATTGCATCGCACATTGCGTTTAGGCGCTGACGACCGCGCCGCCGCCGCCATCGCTGATTTAATAAAATAATGCCAATACGCATCGCATCTATAATTTTTTTCGGGCGGCAGATTACAGAAGCAGGGCGACGGCAATCGGAAGCGTAATAAATGCGAACATATTTCCAATCAGCACAATAGAAGCAACCATGCGGGGCGCTACGCCGAATCGCTCGGCGAAAATATAATTCAAAACCGCCGGCGGCAGAATGGCGAATAAAGCAAGAATTTTTCGGGCTTCGCCGTCAATCGGCAGAAAAGGCGCAATCGCCAGCCAGCATATTAATCCGGTCAGCGGACAAATGAGCGCGCCCCATGCGGCGATGCGAAAATCGCCGATGCCCGCTTTGGCCATTCTTGCGCCGAGTGCAAAAAGCATCAGCGGAATGGCGGCGTCGGCGGCCATTCGCAGCGGAGTTTCCAGCAGCGGCGGCAGGGAAAAATCGGCGAAGCGGACGGCGAATCCGAGCGCGGTTGCGAGCAGCATCGGCGTTGATAAAATTTCGCGCGCGCGAATTTGGCCGGACAGCATTTTGAATCCCACCGTCAAATGGAGGGCGTTTCCGACGATAAAAAGGGCGACGGCAATCGGCAGGGCATCGCGTCCGAAAGCCAGCGCAATTAAGGGAAGCCCGATATTGCCGTAGTTGGTGAACATCATCGGCGGAACAAAAACGGCGGTCGGCGCGCCGAGTGCGCGGGAAATCGGCCATGCGACGATGCCGGAGCCCAGCATAATTCCCGCGCCGCCGAGGGCAATCCACAGCAATTCGGCGGCGTCTCCGCGCGACTGCGCCAGCGATAAAAAAATCAACGACGGCAGAAAAATATCCAAATTGATTCGGTTGAGCGAATCCAAGCCGACGCGCACGATTTTTCCGTAGCCCAGCCCCAATGCCACCAGCGCGAATACCGGAAAAATAATTTCGGCGGTGTGAAATAAAGTGGCGGTCATCGCCGCTGCCACCAGCCGATTTTCTTTTGCGGCATATCCGAATCGTCAAGCGGATTCGCGCCGTCGCCGCCGGGCGGATTAAGCGGTCGGCGGGGGGAGGCGTCGGGCGATTCTTGAGGCGGCGGCGGCAAATTGTCGCCGTCAATTTCCTCCGGTCGCCAGTTGCGGCGGGGGACTCGGCCGCGGAAAAAAAGCAAGTCGTAAACGACCAGCAGCAGATAAAAATACAAGCCCAAAGCGGTCAGCGGAAAAACCCGCCCGCGCCAGAATCCTCCGTCGGCGAGGTCCGTCGCATAAAACAGCGCGCAGAAAATAACAAGGATGATGAAATTCGTCACGGGGCGATTCGTTTTTAATCGGGCAGAATCAGCGTATCTTCCGCCGTCCACGAAATCCATAAACGCTCGCCCAAAGAAGGCGGCGGCGAATCGCGCCGGACATTCTGCGAGGCGGCCATTATTGTCAAGCCGCTGTCGGTCATTGCAAAAACACGGCTTTCGCTGCCGTGATAAGCGATGTTGCCGACTTTCGCCGCCAGCGCGATTTTTTCGCCTTCGGGTTTTTCCTTTGACATTCGCACTTTTTCCGGACGCACGGCGACTCCGGCTTTTCCCTGAAAGTTATCGGGCGCGATTGTTTTCGGCGCGGAAAATTCACCGACGCCCTTCGCCGAAATCAAAATGGAATCGCCGCCGCTTTTTTTAATTTCGCCGTCAAACATATTCATCTTGCCGATAAAATCCGCAACGAATCTGCAATTGGGAAATTCATAAAGCGAAAGGGGGGGGGCGACCTGCCGCACTTTTCCTTTTTCCATCACGGCGATGCGGTCGGCCATGGAAAGCGCCTCGTCCTGATCATGCGTGACAATGACAAAAGTAATGCCGACCATGTGCTGCAGATTAACTAATTCCAGCCGCATCGCCTCGCGCAATTTAGCGTCCAAGGCGGAAAGCGGCTCATCCAAAAGAAGAACGCGCGGACGCTTAATTAATGCGCGCGCCAGTGCGACCCGCTGCTGCTGTCCGCCGGACAATTGCTCGGGACGGCGCTTTTCAAAGCCGGATAATCGCGCAAGATCCAAGGCCTCGCCGACGCGGCGGGCAATTTCATCCTTGGTTAAATTATCGCCGCCGACCCGCAGACCGTAAGCGACATTGTCAAACACCGCCATGTGCGGAAAAACGGCGTAGGATTGAAACACCATATTCACCGGTCGGCGGTTGGGCGGAATGCCATCCATTGATTCGCCGTCAATGAAGACGCCGCCTTCGCTGGGAATTTCAAAACCGGCGAGAATGCGAAGCAGAGTCGTTTTGCCGCAGCCCGACGGACCCAGCAGGGCAAAGAATTCGCCCTCGCGGACGGCGAGGGAAACATCGTCCACCGCGACAATGACATCGCCGAATCGCTTGGAAACGCCGCGAATTTCAATGATGGCGGAGGAGGGGGGGGGGGTCATTTTGCTTTCCTGTTCGCGCGCGACTGCATGCGCATCGCCAGCGTTGTTAAAATTAAAGTAATCGCAATTAATACGGTTGATGCGGCGTTAACTTCCGGCGTTACCGAAAAGCGCACCATGGAATAAACTTTAATCGGAAAGGTGACGGTGTCCGGCCCGGAAGTGAAGAATGTTATCACAAAGTCGTCCAGCGAAAGGGTAAACGCCAGCAGCCCGCCCGCCACCAGCCCCGGCCGCATGTGGGGAATTAAAACATCGCGGAAGGTCTGCCATTCGCCGGCGCCGAGGTCGCGGGCGGCCTCCTCCAATTCGCGGTTGAAGTTGGCGAGCCGCGCCCGCACAATGACGGCGACAAAAGGAAAACTGAATGATATGTGCGCGATGGTAATCGCCCCCAAGTTAAGCGGCCACGGCAATCCGCTGGGCCAGCCGATGCGCGAAAAGAAAACAAGCATCGCCACTCCCATGCAAATTTCGGGAATGACAATCGGCAGTTCTATCGCCCGCTCGTAGAGGGCGCGGCCGGGAAAGCGAAACCGCCAAAGCAGAACCGCCGTCATCGCCCCCAAGACGATGCTCGCCGCCGTGCTGATAAATGCAATCGTCAGCGAATTGGCGAACGCCTCTATCAGCGATTCATTCGCCCATGCCTTTTCGTAGTATTTCAGCGTAAAGCCCCGCCATACGATATTGCGTCGGCTGTCGTTGAAACTGAAGGCGATGAGCGTCAGTATCGGCATATAGAGAAAGATAAACGAAACCGCCAGCGCAAGGCGCAGCCACGCGCGGCGCGAGTATTCCAAAGGTCCGGGAGGGGGTGGGCGCATTTTCATTCCGGCGACGGAGTCCATTTGCCCGCGCGCCGCGACAGAAAAGAATGCATCGCCAAGGCGAAAAATGTAAGATACATTAAAATAAAGGAAAGCGCGGAGCCGAACGGCCAGTCATTCGCCGATTTGAATTGCCGCTCAATCACATTCGCAATCATCTGGCTGTCGGGTCCGCCGAGCAGGTCGGGCGTGAGAAAGGAGCCCAGAGCCGGAATAAAAGTTATGATGATGCCGGAGATAATTCCCGGCATCGCCAGCGGCGCGACCACGCGGGCGAATGTTTGAATTTGATTCGCCCCCAAATCCAAACTCGCTTCAATATAGGATCTGTCCATTTTATCCAAGGCGGCGTAAAGCGGCAGAACCATAAACGGCAGATGAATATAAACCAGCCCCCACACCACGGCGAAATCGTTGTAGAGAATCGACAGCGGCTCAAACGATTCGCCGAGCAATTGCATCCCCCCGAGTCCGATAAAATCCAGAAAAGAATTCGCCCCCCCCCATACATCCTCCAGAAAAAAGTTAACATATCCGCGCGTGCGAAGAACGGCGATTAATGCATAGGTGCGAATTAATAAATTCGTCCAGAACGGCAGAATAACCAGCAGCAGCAGAATCGGACGCCATCTTTCCGGCGAAAAAACAATCGCCAGCGCAATCGGCAGACCGGCGGCGAGGCAGATGAATGTCGTAATGGCGGCGAGCCAGAACGATCTTAAAAATATCTGCAGATAAAGCGGATCCAGCGCGCGCAGATAATTATCAATCGTGCCGGTGATGGCGATGTCTATGATGCCGCGTTTTTCGCCGAAACTGAATCCCCACACCAGCGCCAGCGGCGCGAGAAAAAACAACGCCAGCCACAGCGACGGCGGCAGCGCGAAAATTCCGAAAACCCTCCGCGAATCAGCATTCGGCGATTGCATTTTCGCATTATAACTATAATGCCGCCGTGTCAAACAAAATCCATTCCGATTCCGACCGCGCCCGATTTTCCGGGCTTGCCGCTGTTATTGGATTTTCCGCGCTGGCGCAGACGGCGCAACTCGGCGTTTTGCCGGTGCTGCTGACTCTCATTTTGCAGTCGCGCGGCGCGGAGGCGTCCGACATCGGCTTATTCGCCGCCGGACCGTGGGTGATGATTCTCGCCGTTTCCCGCGCCGTGCCGAAAATAATTCATCGCCTTGGACTTGTCGGCGCGGGTGTTGCCAGCGTTGCCGTATCCGTCGCCGCCGTCGTTGGAATGATATTCGCCGAGAATTTTTGGCTGCTGTTTATGCTTAATCTTGCCGCCGGATTCGGATTAATTTTGCGCTGGATAGTATGCGATATTTGGATAGTCCAAATCGCCGACAAAACCGGACGCGGCCGCGCCATCGGTTTTCACGAAACATTAATGGGATTAGGCATCGCCGTTGGCCCGCTGCTGCTGGCGGCAATCGGCGACATTGGCGCAGCGTCGTTTTTAATCTGCGCCGCTTTGATGCTGGCGGGATTGCCGCTGCTGGCGAAGGCGCGATTCTGGAATGCACGACCCGGCGAATCATCCGGCGGAATCTCCTTTTTTCCGCTGTTCGCCATTCTGCCCACCGCCATTGCCGGGGCTTTCGTCTGCGGATTTGCCGAAACCGCCTCCATTTCGCTTTTGCCCGCCTACGCCGCCGCCCTTGGAATGACCATTCCAACCGCCGCCCTGTTAGTCGGCGCATTCGGCGCGGGCAATACAATTCTGCAATTTCCCTTGGGATGGCTCGCCGATGCAATCGGATGCGCGCGGACGCAAATTATCGCCGCCGTTATTGCACTGGCGGGCGCGCTGATTTTGCCCGCAACTTTCGGCATCGGCGCATTGCCGTGGATTGTCCTTTTTATTTGGGGCGGGGCGGCGGGCGGAATGAATACCCTCGCCGTGATGGAAGCGGGTGAAAAAATCGCACCGCAACGAATCGGAGCGGCAATGACTTCCATCGCCGCCGTTTATACCGTCGGCGGAATCTTTGGACCATCACTGTCCGGAACGGCAATGGAATTCCTGCCGCCCCATGGATTAATGTTTGCACTGGCGGCTGCCGCCGCCGCCTTTTTGCTCGTCGTCATCGCACGACGATTCTCCAATTGGGACGGAGATTAATTCCCGCCCCGCAAATGCGCGGTTTATTTTCCGCCCCTACGGAATCGTCACCGACAAAATTTGTGATATGTCGTATTGGCCAACAAGGCCGCCTCCTGTTCCTGATATGCGTATTTCAATCGTGTCGCTGGAAATTCCGTCGTCCAGCATTATCGCCACGATCGTGGGATTCGCTAGCCGTATGCTGGTAATACTGAATCGCGCTCGCAGGCCGCGGATGGTTGAGGAATTGGTATTAGCAGAACTGACATTGAAATTGGACGGCGAAATGTTGGTGAAATCGGTGACATCATCATAGCCGCGAATTTGCATATTCACAACGGCCCCGGCCCCCCCAAAGCCGGCGCTCGAAAAATCGGCTATAGGCGGCTCAAATGTCATGGTTATTTCAAACCGCTCTCCCGCCGTTGCCGTGCCCGCCGTAAGAACAATGCGCGGATTGGCGGCAATCGTTCCGCTGGAAGTGGAAGTCGCCGGGCTTTCCAAGTTGTAATCGTCGCCGTCAATCAGCACCAGCGAAAACGATTCGGCTAATTCGCCGGCGTCGCCGCTAATCGCCATTACTTGAATCATTACTTCCCCCTCGTTCGCAGGCAAAGTAATATCGCAAAGATTATCGTCGTCGCAGATAATGGTGACGCCGACCGAATTCAAAAGTACATAATCCGTTATCGGCGTTGCGTCGGTTGCGTCGGTTGCGGCGACTAAGGAGATGGTGATAATTGTCGGCGTGCTGACGGCGGCGAGGGAGGTGACTTCAAATTCCACCGAGTCGCCCTCGGTGATTGCCCCTAAGTTTGCGGTGGAGAATCGCACAATCGCTATTCCAACATTGTCAATCGTTCCGGTGAATGTGAACGGACTGCCCAAGTTGTAAGCGTTGCCTAAGTCAATCAGCCTCAGCGAAAACGATTCGTCCGCTTCGGTGACTTGGGCATCCGAAATCGCCCTTACTTGAATCGTTTCTTCCATATCGCCCGCTTCCAAAATAATCGTGCAACGATTATTGCTGTCGCAGGTGGTGAGGGCATTGCCGTCCGAATCCAAAAGTTCATAATCCGCATCGGGCGCATCGGGCGTGGCGGCGTCGCCGGTAACGCCCAACGAGATAGTGACGACAGTGTCGGCGAAGACGGGGGCGGTGACTACTTGGATGATGACCTCGGCGGCACTGCCTTCGACTAAATTCGGTGTCAGCGAAGCGGCGGCGAACTGAATAATCGGAGTGCCGTCTTCGTTATCAATATTTCCGGTGAATGTCGTCGCCGCACCCAATTGGTAATCGTCGCCGCGAATCAGCACTAGGGAGAAGGATTGGACATTTTCAAAATCGCCGTCCAAGCGGGCGATGATTTGGAATGTTTCAGTCCGTGCAGCCGCATCCAAAGTAATCGCGCAACGATTATTGCTGTCGCAGGCGAGGGGGGTGCCGTCCGAATCCAAAAGTCGATAATCCCCATCAAAATCGGCCGTTGCGGGGTCATCGGGCGTTGCCGTGTTGCCGGTAACGCCCACCGAGATAGTGACGATGGTCGGCGTGCTGCGGGGGAAATCCGCCCGCACGACGATATTGGCGAAGGTGGTGCCTTCATCCAGATTTGACACCAAGGCTGCGGGGGAGAATTGCATGCGCGCTTCGCCGTCGGGGACATTGCTGGCGATTTCACCGGTTAAAGAATCCGGAGTCGCCAAGTTGTAAGTGACGCCGTCAATCAGCGTCAGCCTAAACGGTTCGGCTAATTCTGTGCCTGCCCCACTCGCATCGTCGATGGCGGTTATTTGGAACGGTGCCATCATCTCACCCATCGCAATAGTGATGAGGCAATTATTGCCGGTGCAGGTGAGGGCGACGCCGACCGAATTCAAAAGTGCATAATCCCCATCGAACCCGGCCCTTGCGGGGTCATCGGGCGTTGCGAAGGCGTCGTTGACGGGGGGGACTAAGGCAATGGTGATAGTTATCGGCGACTCGACGGGGGCGCTGGTGCTGACGGCAAGGTTCGTCGAGGTGAAGCCCTCGGCGATTGTCACTGTGTTTGCGGTGGAGAATTGCACTCTGGCGATAGCGTTAATCGTTCCGGCGAAGACGAGCAGCGCATTGTCAGTAACCAAGTCGTAAGTGGTGTCGCCTTCGTCAATCAGCGTCAGCAAAAACGATTCGTCCTCTTCGGTATCGGAATCCGTAATCGCCATTATTTGAATCACTTCGTCCGTCTCGTCCGCCGAAATAGTAATCGCGCAAAGATTATCGGTGTCGCAGGTGAGGGGGGTGACGCCGTCCGAATCAAAAAGCCGATAATCCGTCATCGGCGTTGCGTCGTCCGTGGTGGAGTCGGTGTCAACGCCCAACGAGATAGTGACGATAATGTCGAGGGTGATGGGGGCGATGGCTTGGACGGTGATACTGATGGCGTTGCCTTCGGTCACACCCGTCAGCGAAGCGGCGACGAGCCGAATAATCGGAGTGCCGTCGATGCTATTAATCATTCCGGTGAATGTCGTCTGCGTATCCTCCAAGGCGTAACCGCCGCCGTCAACCAGCACTAGGGAGAAGGATTCGACAGGTTCAAAGGCGAGGTCCGAGCGGGCGCGGATTTGGATAATTTCCTCAATTATATTGGCCGAAATAGTAATCGCGCAATGATTATTGGTGTCGCAGGTCAGGGGGGTGGGGGTGTCGCCCGAATCCAAAAGTTGATAATCCGTTATCGGCGTGGCGTCGGTTGCTGTGTCGACTGCGGCGACTAATGAGATGGTGACGATGGTCGGCGTGTTGCGGACGGCATTCGCCCGCACGACGACATTGACGGCGTCGCCTTCCGCCAAGTTTGGCGACAAGCTTGGCGCTGTAAATTGCACGGACGCTTCGGTGCCGGTGATGTCGCCGGTGATTTCGCCGCCGAAAGAATTTTGAGTATTCAAGTCGTAAGCGTTGCCGTCGTCAAACAGCACCAGCGAAAACGCTTCGGTTAATTCGGGGGTTGCATCGTCGTCGACGGTGATTTGGATTTGCTCCATCATTGCACCCGCCGAAATAGTAATCGCGCAAAGATTATTGCTGCCGCAGGCAATGACGGCGTCGGACGAATCCAAAAGTCGATAATCCCCATCGAGACCGAGTGCTGTGGGGTCATCGGGCGTTGCGGTGGTGCCGTCGACGAGTGAGATAGTGACGACAGTGTCGGCGAAGACGGGGGCGGCGGGGGCGGTGGTTTGGACGATGATATTGGCGGCGGTGCCTTCGGCCAAAGCCGCACTCGGCGCAGCGGCGTCGAACTGAACTATCGGAATGCCGTCTATGTTATCAATCGTTCCGGTGAATATGTCCTGCGTAGAAACCAAGGCGTAATCGTCGCCGTCAACCAGCACTAGGGAGAAGGATTCGGCATTTTCAAAGGCGTCGTCCATGCGGGCGGTGATTTGGATTCGTTCCATCATTGCACCCGCCGAAATAGTAATCGCGCAATTATTAATGCCGACGCAGGTGAGGGCGGTGCCGGTCGAATCCAAAAGTCGATAATCCCCATCAAAATCGGCCGTTGCGGGGTCATCGGGCGTTGCGGTGTCGGTGTCAACGCCCACCGAGATAGTGACGATGGTCGGCGTGGTGCGGACGGCATTCGCCACCACATCGAGATTCGTCGTGCCGGCGGTGGTGCCTTCAACCAGATTATCCGCCAAGGTTGCCGTTGAAAATTGCATGGAGGCTTCGTCTTCGGCGATGTCGCTGGCGATTGCATCGGTGAATGCCGCCTGCGCATCCAAGGCGTAATCGTCGCCGTCAATCAGCATCAGCGAAAACGCTTCGGGTAATTCGATGGCTGTATTGGCGTGGGCGGTGATTTGGATTACTTCCATTGTTGCATTCGCCGAAATAGTAATCGCGCAATTATTGCTGGCGCAGGAAATGCCGACGCCGGACGAATCCAAAAGTTGATAATCCGCATCCGCATCCGTATTCAAACCGTAGGTGGCGGCGTTGTCGGCGTCGAGTGCGATAGTGACGGTGGTCGGCGTGGTGCGGGCGGCATTCGCCTGCACAGTAATATTGGCGGAGCCGCCTTCAGCCAGAGTTGCCGGCTGCAAGTTTGCCGCTGAAAATTCCATGGACGCTTCGGCGTCGCCGATGTCGCTGGCGATTACACCGTTTAAAGAAGTTGGAAGCACCAAGTCGTAATCGCTGCCGTCAACCAGCATCAGCGAAAACGCTTCGGATAATTCGACGAGTACATTGGCGGTGACGGAGAGTTGGAACGATGCCGCCAACATATTCGCCGTAATAGTAATCACGCAATTATTGTTGCCGTCGCAGGTGAGGAGGTTGACGCCGGATGAATCCCTAAGGTCATAATCCGTTGCGGTGCCGGACCCGATCGGCGTTGCGGTGTCGCCGGTAACGCCCACCGAGATAGTGACGACAGTGTCGGTGTTGAAGGCGGTGTCGGTTTCGACGGTGAGCAAGATGGCGGAGCCTTCGGCCAAAGCCGTCGCCAAAGCAGTTACGGATTCTGTGGAGAAGTGCACTCCGCCGGCATCGCTAATTATTCCGGTGAAGGTGTTCTGCGAAGAAACCAAGTCGTAATTGCCGCCGTCGGGGCCGCCGTCGTCAATCAGCATCAGCGAAAAATCCTCGTTGTCTTCGTTGAGTACGGTATCCAAACTCGCCATTACTTGAATTATTTCGTCCGTCCCGCTACTCTCAATGGTGACGAGGCAATTATTGCTGACGCAGGAGAGGGGGTTGCCGTCCGAATCCAAAAGCCGATAATCCGTCATCGGCGTTGCGTCGGTTGCGTCGACTGCGGCGACGAGTGCGATAGTGACGGTAATGTTGAGGGAGATGGGGGCGATGGCTTGGACGGTGATCGGTTCGGCGTTGCCTTCCAGCAAAGCCCCACTCAGCGCACCGCCGACGAACTGAATAATCGGAGTGCCGTCTCTGTTATTAATATTTCCGCCGAATGTGTCCTGCGAACCCACGGCGTAATCGGTGCCGTCAATCAGCGTTAGGGAGAAGGCTTCGACATTTTCAAAGATGCCGTCCAAGGGGGCGGTGATTCGGATAACTTCCACCGTTACACTCGCCGCAATAGTAATCGCGCAATTATTGCCGACGCAGGTGAGGGGGGTGGCGCCGGTCGAAATCAAAAGTTGATAATCCGTTATCGGCATGGCGTCGGTTGCTGCGTTGACTGCGGCGACGAGTGCGATAGTGACGGTGGTCGGCGTGGTGCGGACGGCATTCGCCTGCACAGTAATATCGAGGGCGGTGCCGCCTTCATCCAGATTTGACGCCAATCTTGCCGCTTCAAATTCCATGGACGCTTCGTTGACGCCGACGCCGAGGTCGCTGGCGATTTCATCGGTGAATAATATGTCCTGCGAACCCAAGTTGTAATCGTCGCCGTCAATCAGCATCAGCGAAAATGCTTCGGCTAATTCGGGGATAGCATCCGCGAGGGCGCTGATTCCGATTATTCCATTCCGTTCATTCGCCGGAATAATAACCGTGCAATTATTACCGTTGCAGGGAAGGGTGTCGCCGTCCCCATTGAAAAGATCATAATCCGTCTCGAAGATGGCGGCGTTGGTGGCGACGAGTGAGACAGTGACGATGGTCGGCGTGGTGCGGGCGGCATTCGCCCGCACAATAATATCGGCGCGGTCGCCTTCAGCCAGAGTTGGCGTCAAGCTTGTGGCGGTGAATTGCATGGACGCTTCGGCGTCGCCGCCGGGGAGGTCGCTGGCGATTACACCTTCTAAAGTATCCGGAGACACCAATTCGTAAACGCTGCCGTCGCCAACCAGCATCAGCGAAAACGATTCGGGTAATTCGACGAGTGCATTGGCGATGATGGAGAGTTGGAACGATACCGTCACCGAACCCGCCGGAATAGTAATCGGGCAACGATTATTGCCGTCGCAGGTGATGCCGCCGCCGGACGAATCCCTAAGTTCATAATCCGTTATCGGCGTTGCGGTGTCGCCGGTAGCGCCCAACGAGATAGTGACGACAGTGTTGGCGGCGAAGGCGGTGTCGGTTTCGACGGTGAGCACGATGTGGGTGCCTTCGGCCAAAGCCGTCGCCAAAGCAGTTACGGAATCTGCGGAGAAGTGCACTCCGCCGGTATCGGTAATTATTCCGGTGAAGGTGTCCCGCGAAGAAACCAAGTCGTAATTGCCGCCGCCGGGGCCGCCGTCGTCAACCAGCGACAGCGAAAACGGTTCGTCCGGTTCGGAGGTATTGGAATCCGAAATCGCCATTACTTGAATTATTTCGTCCGTCCCGCTACTCGAAATGGTGATGAAGCAATTATTGCCGTTGCAGGAGAGGGGGTTGCCGCCCGAATCCAATAATCGATAATCCGCATTGGGCGTTGCGGCGACGCTGGTGTCGAGTGCGATAGTGACGACAATGTCGTTGGCGATGGGGGCGATGGCTTGGACGGTGACACTGGCGGCGATGCTTTCCCGCAAAGTATCACTCAGCGCAGTGCCGACGAACTGAATAATCGGAGTGCCGTCGGTGCTATCAATCATTCCGGTGAATGTCGTCTGCGCACCCAAGGCGTAACCGTTGCCGTTAATCAGCATTAGGGAGAAGGCTTCGACATTTTCAAAGGCGTTGTCCAAGATGGCGGTGATTTGGATTTGTTCCATCATCATATTGGCCGAAATGGTAATCGCGCAATTATTGCCGTTGCAGGCGAGGGGGGTGGTGCCGGTCGAAATCAAAAGTTGATAATCCGTTATCGGCATGGCGTCGGTTGCTGCGTCGACTGCGGCGACGAGTGAGATAGTGACGATGGTCGGCGTGTTGCGGACGGCATTCGCCTGCACAATAATATCGGCGTTGCCGCCTTCCGCCAAGTTTGCCGCCAATTCTGTCGCTGTAAATTGCACGGCCGCTTCGGTGCCGGCGATGTCGCCGGTGATTTCACCGCCGAAAGTATTTGGAGTCCCCAAGGCGTAAGCGTTGCCGTCGTCAATCAGCATCAGCGAAAACGCTTCGGTTAATTCGTCGGTTGAATCGTCGAGGGCGGTGATTTGGATAACTTCCACCGTCATATTCGCCGAAATAGTAATCGCGCAATTATTATTAATGCAGGTGAGGGCGCTGGCGCCGGTCGAAATCAAAAGTTGATAATCCATATCGGTCGCACCGGGCCGCGTGGCGGTGCCGGCGACGAGTGAGATAGTGACGATGGTCGGCGTGCTGCGGGCGGCATTCGCCTGCACGGTAATAGGGGCGGCGGCGGCGCCTTCAACCAGATTTGACGCCAAGTTTGCCGCTGTAAATCGTATGGCCGCTTCGCTGCCGGCGATGTCGCCGGTGATTTCACCGGTTAAAGAATTTGGAGTCCCCAAGGCGTAAACGCCGGTGTCTTCAATCAGCATCAGCGAAAACGCTTCGGTTAATTCGGCGGTTGTATCGGTGCGGGCGGAGATTCGGAACGATTCCATCATTGCACCCGCCGAAATAGTAATCGCGCAATTATTGGCGGCATCGCAGTCGAGGGGGGTGGCGCCGGTCGACATCAAAAGTTGATAATCCGTTATCGGCGTGGCGGTGGTGTCGGCGACGAGTGAGATAGTGACGATAGTTGCGTTGGGGACGGGGCCGTCGGCGGCTTGGACGATGACCTCGCGGGTGTCGCCCTCGGCGATTGCCGCCAGCGAACCGGTGGAGAACTCAATAAACGGAATGCCGTCGGTGCTACTAATCATTCCGGTGAATGTCGTCTGCGTATCCAAGGCGTAATCGCTGCCGTCAATCAGCATTAGGGAGAAGGATTCGACATTTTCAAAGTCGCCCTCCAAGCGGGCGGTGATTTGGATTATTTCATTCTGTGCATTCGCCGCAATAGTAATCGCGCAATGATTATTGCCGTCGCAGGAAATGACGGCGTCGGATGAATCCAAAAGTTGATAATCCCTATCGGACGCACCGGGCCGCGTGGCGGTGTCGGTGGTAGCGCCCACCGAGATGGTGACGATGGTCGGCGTGCTGCGGACGGCATTCGCCTGCACAGTAATATCGGCGGCATTGCCTTCCGCCAAAGCCAAGTTTGGCGCTGTAAATTGCACGGCCGCTTCGCTGCCGGCGATGTCGCTGGCGATTCCACCGGTGAATGTCGTCTGCGCACCCAAGGCGTAATTGCTGCCGTCAATCAGCATCAGCGAAAACGCTTCGGCTAATTCGTCGGGTGTATTGGCGAGGGCGGTGATTTGGATTACTTCCACCGTTGCATTCGCCGAAATAGTAATCGCGCAATTATTATTGCCGTCGCAGGAAATAACGGCGTTGGACGAATCCAAAAGTTGATAATCCGTATTCGGCGTTGCCGCCGTTCCGGCGACTAATGAAACGGTGATGATGGTGTCTTCATTTCTGGCGGCGCTGGCGGTGATGGTAATGGCCGCCGAGTTGCCTTCGGCCAAAGCCGTCGCCAGCGAATCGGCGGAGAATTGCACGGCATTCTCCACGGCAAGAGTCAAGGGGGCGGGCGGGGGAAAGCCGCCCGCTTCGGTGACTTCCACTATGATGGAATCCTGCGTTCTTAATAACTCCTGCGGCGGCGACAGAATTAATGCGATGCGGCAGCCGTCGTTGTTGCTGTTGATAACGCAGTCAATTTCGCCTGCGGTCAATTCGCCTGCAGAGGCGACGGTTGTAATCCTCCATTCGCAAACGCCGCTATCATCGCAGGTTCGGGCGTTGGGCTCAAAATCATTCGCCGATAAAGCCGATGTTGCTCCCGACTGCGCCGATAAAGCCGATGTTGCTCCCGACTGATTCGCCGATAAAGCCGACGTTGCTCCTCGAACCCTTAATCTCTCATGCAGCAACGGCAAAGGCATAATCACGGCAATCACTGCCCTCCCCCCGCTGACTGTGCCGTCAGTCTCCATCATGTCGAATTCGGCGGGCGTCGGCAGAATAGTGATTTCTTCAATAATTCGCTGCTCGTATCGTCGGCGGACGCTCTCGTATCGGCGATGCCATGGATCGGTTAATGATTCTGCCGATGCCCTGCGAAAACGGAATCCGTCCGTCAAATTAAAATGAAAGCGGGCGTTTACACCCCAATCCGAGTCGCCGTCTTCGGGGGCGTCAAAGGTCGCATCCAGCGAAAAGGATTCTAAAAGAAGAAAAGATAAACGATAATCAAAACCGACTAATTTACTGTTTCGCTCACGCTCCCACTCATATCGGCGTGCGGCCAGTTCCAGCCACTCGGCGCCGGGAATGCGCAGGGCGATTTCGCTGTCCCATCCTTCCGCCGTATAAACGATGAAGGTTCCGGCGTTGGTGGTCTTCGTCGCAACATCGGAAATTCGCCGATATGTATTTATCGACCAATCCGCATGTGAAGTCAGGGCTTCCAAACCGACGGAATACCGCCGGAATTCGCCCGGATTGTCGTCATTCAAATAATCAAAAAAAGCGTTGCCGCCGAAGATAATAGGTCCCGCCTGAAACCGCAGGCCCAAGCCGACATTGCCGCCGGGCTCCCATCGGTTATCCCGCTCCTGCAGAATGCCGCCGATTTGTCCGAATAAAAGCGTGTTGTGGTCTTCCCACAGGGACAGAAAAATATCAGCCCTTCCGCTGCCGTCGTGCTGTCCGAGGGGCGAATCGTAGCCGATTTCAATTCGCTTGACGATGGAATCCAATCCGGCTAATCGCTGAATTTCATTCGCCGAAAAATCCGCCGCTGCATTAAAGAAAACATTGCCGGCGCGATGCGAAAAATCCTTGAGCAATAAATCGCCGCTTTCCAATCGCCGCATCGCATCCACCAAAGCGGGTGTTCCAACCAATGATTCCATCGCCGACTGCGTCCGCAATCCCAAACGCCGACGCCACGAATCACGATGCCGCAGCAGTAAATCAGTATCGGCGATTGCCGTATTCGCCGTCGGTGAAATCAGTGAATGAAAGGACTCGTCGCCCAATTCCGCCAGCGACGGCGACGGGGTAAGAATTAAAGATTCGCCCCCGACCGAGGATTCGTCTTCAGCGGCAAAAATCGGCGTCGGCGTAAAAACATCCGCCGACAAAAAGACAGCGGCGACTAATGCCGTCCGCAGGGCAAATGCCGACCGCAGAATAGCCGACCGCCAGCGAGCGGCAATCACAGCCTTCCCCCATCATGGAAAGGGTGCAAAATCAAGGATTTACAGCGCATTCGTGATCTTTTAGTCTAACTTAATTCATCGCGGCGCGAAATCAAATCCGCCCCGCCGCATCCCGCGAGTCCGGCATAAACCAACCCGCAAGCCACGACATTATACCCCAAAATTTCCCCTTGTCAAGCATCTACGCCGCCAGCATTCTGGTCCATTCGCGGTCAAGCAATTCGTAGATATCCTCGCCGCGATAAAGTTGCGGCTCCAGATTCTTAACCGTCGCCGCGTCGGGAAAGATGATGGAATTGTTTCGGTAATCCTCGCTGGTCAATTTGCGGGCGGCTTCGTTGGGAGTCGCATACTCAATGTATTCCGCCAAATCGCGCCCGATTTTGTCGTCCAGCAGAAAGTTGATGAAAGCGTGCGCATTTTCCGGATGCGGGGCGTCCTTCGGAATGCACAGGCAATCCTGCCAGTAAAAGCCGCCTTCCGTCGGAATCACATAATCCACATCGGGATCTTCCGTCTGCAATTGGGCGATGTCGCCGTTCCATTCCACAGCCAAATCCACTTCGCCCGACGCCAGCAAATCCTGCCCGTTGTCTTCGGCGATGGTGCGGATATTTTTCTTGTAGCGAATCAATTGATCCGCGGCGGCTTGGAAATGCGCCGGATTTTTGGAATTGAACGAGTGGCCGAGATACCGCATCGCCATTCCAATCATATTGTCCGATTCGCTTATCCACGCAATTTTTCCGGCGTATTGGTCGGATTCCGGCCCCCACACTGCGCCCCATGTCGCCGGACGCTGGACTTTGGATTTTCGGTAGGCGATGCCCATCGTCCCCCACATATAGGGCATGGAAAATTTGCGGCCGGGATCAAATTCGCCGTCTTGAAAGTCAGCGGCGATATTGCGGCGGAAATTCGGAATCAGCGAGTGATCCAGCGGCTGCAGAATCCCCGCCCGCCACATCCGCTCGACGACATCATTCGTCGGCACGATGACATCGTAGCCCGGATTCCCCTCGCGCAGGCGGGCGAACAATTCGTCGTTGTCGGCGAACAGATCCATCTGCACATTCACGCCGCTGGCGGCGTTGAAGTCGTCGAGGGTCGTCTCGCCGATGTAGGTGTCCCAATTGTAGAAATTGAGTTTTTTCTCCTCGGCGGCGAAGGCGCGGGAATTGCCCAGAGTCAGCCCGGCGGCGACGGCGCCCATTCCGCCCAAAAAGTGGCGGCGCGAAAAGCGATTGCGTTTCATTGTTTTCTCCTCTCGGTGAATTGAAAAATCAAGCGCGCATTATACCATACTCGGCCGCCGCTGCGCGAGGCAATAAAAATGACAAAATCCGCCGCTTTGATTAGAATGGCGGCTATGCCCGAATCCTCCCAAGCGGAAAACGCCATCGTCGCCGAGCGGCGGGCGAAACTCGCGCGCCTGCGAAAAAGCGGCGACGCTTATCCCAATGATTTTCGGCGGACGGATTTAAGCGGGTCGCTGATTAAATCGCACGGCGAAAAATCCCGCGAAAAATTAGCGGAGGAAAAAATTACGGCGCGCATCGCCGGCCGCATTATGCTGAAAAGAATAATGGGCAAAGCCGCCTTTGTGGATATGCAGGATATGGCGGGGCGAATTCAAATTTACGCCGCCCGCGATTCGCTCGGCGACGACGCCTTTTCGCGGATTAAAGAATGGGACTTGGGCGACATCATCGGCTGCGCCGGCGAATTATTTCTCACCCAAACCGGCGAATTAACCGTGCGCGCAAAAGAGGCGCGATTGCTGGTTAAATCGCTGCGCCCCCTGCCGGAAAAATATCATGGGCTTTCCGACCGCGAAAACCGCTATCGCCGGCGCTATGTGTCGCTGATTGCCAACGCCGACGAGCGGCGCATTTTTCAAACGCGCGCGCGCCTTATTAAATTCCTCCGCGATTTTCTGGACGGCGAAGGATACTACGAAGCGGAAACGCCGATGCTGCTGCCGATTCCGGGCGGGGCCGCGGCGCGTCCGTTTATCACGCATCATCATTCTTTGGGATATGACTTCTATCTGCGGGTCGCTCAGGAACTTTACTTGAAGCGGCTGATTGTCGGCGGCTTGGAAAAGGTCTTTGAATTAAACCGCAACTTCCGCAACGAAGGGCTGTCGCCTCAGCATAATCCCGAATTCACAATGCTGGAATACAACGCCGCCTTTCAGAATTGCGAAGATATGATGGATTTGACCGAAAAAATGCTGCGCGGACTCGCCGTGGAATTAACCGGCAAAGCGGTTGTAAATTATCAGGGAATGGAATTAAACTTCGGCGAGCCCTTTGCGCGGCTGTCGCTGACGGATGCGGTGCAACTGCATCATCCGCAATTTTCGCGCGGGCAATTAACCGACGCCGAATTTCTGCTTAATCAATTGCGCGATGGCGGCGGCGAAAAAACCCGGCGCGAATTGTCCGCCGAAAATCCCGACCTTGGGATTCTGCAATTGCTTTTCTTTGAAAAGACGACCGAGCATTTATTAATTCAGCCGACTTTTATTATTGACCTTCCGGCTTCGGTTTCGCCGCTGGCGAGGCGCAGCGATGCCAATCCCAATATCGCCGAGCGGTTTGAACTTTTCGCCGCCGGCCGCGAACTCGCCAACGGCTTTTCCGAATTAAACGACCCCGAATTGCAGGCGGATATTTTTCGCCGCCAAGCCGCATTAAAAGACAAGGGCGATCCAAACGCCATGCACTTTGATGCGGATTACATTCGCGCATTGGAATTCGGACTGCCGCCCAACGGCGGCGGCGGCATTGGCGTGGATAGATTAGTTATGCTGCTTGCCGATTGCCCCAGCATTCGCGATGTCATTTTATTCCCCCAAATGCGCCCGGAAGAATTTTGATAAAATAGCGGCGTTATTTTTTCCAATATGGAATTGCGATGAAAACAGCCGCTGTTAAATCCCGCGCCGCCTTGAAAAAATCGGCGGTGATTTCTAATTCGCGCCGTCCGAAAAAATCGGCGGTGAAATCCGTCCGCCCGACTCGCCGCCGCAAGCCGCTGTTTGGGTCGGGAAAAGGGGAGATTAAAATTCTTGGCGACATCATCAACGATTCCTTTCTCAAATGGTGATGCAAATTCGGGACGCAGAGCGTCCCAACACGGCGTGCCGACGCAGACCATCGGCACGCGTATTTTAATCCCTACGGAATCGTCACCGTCAAATCAAGCCGAATTCGCATTTTGGTTCAGCGGTTAATTTTCCGCCGTTTCGGTCGTTTCCGATTTCAGCAATTCGTTGTCGGGAAAATTGATTCGCAAAATGCGGATGGCATCCAAGCGGGGTTCATTCAATTCCAGCGATTCGTAGGCGCGGGCGAGAATCACCAAGGCGTCTTCGTTGGCGATGCTGTCCGGATAAATATCCAGCACCCTTTTAGCCCGCGACGCCGCCGCCAAAAACGCTTCGCGCCGCAGATAATAGCGGGCGACGGCAATTTCGTGGCGCGCCATTGCGTTAATTAAATAGCGCATGCGGCGGGCGGAATCTTCGGCGTACTGGCTGTTTGGAAATCGCTTAATTAATCGTTCAAAGGAATCAAATGCCAGCAGCATGGAGCGGCGGTCGCGTTCGGCGGGATCCTGCCTGCCGATGTAATCCAGCAGTCCGCGGTCTTCGCGGAAATACGCGAGTCCGCGCAGATAAAAGGCGTAATCCAGCCGCGGATGGTCGGGGTAGATTTGGATGAATCGCTCGGTTTCGGCGATGGCGCGCTCGTATTCGCCCTGCCGATAATGCGCGTGGGCGGCGTCAAAGACCGCCTGCTGGGCGTAGGCGCTGTTGGGATAACTCGCCTCCAATTCTTGGAATTTGACGATGGCTTCTTCGTAGGACGCCTCGTTCAGTAATTTTTGCGCGTCGTCGTATAATTCGCGCGCGGTCGGCGTGGTTTCTTCCTGATTGAATGCGGCGCAGCCGGCAATCAGGACGGGCAGAATCAAAGCGGCGATGCGTTTCATTTTCCAATGGATTATAGCACTGAAATTCGACTGACGATTCCGCCGCCATTGGATGGCGTCCGTCTGGACAAAGCGCTGGCTTTATCCTTGCCGCCGCATTCGCGCGAAGCGTTGAAATCGCTTGTGCTCAAAGGCGCGGTCGCCGTCAATGGAAAAATTTGCGAACGCCCCCGGCGGGCGGTTTGCGCCGGCGATTCGGTGACGGCGAATTTAACCGCGCTTGCCGAATCGTCCGCATCCGCCGCCGCGCAAAACATTCCGCTGGAAATTGTTTATGAAGATTCGGCGATTTTGGTCGTTAATAAATTGGCGGAAATGGTGACGCATCCCGCGCGCGGACATTCCAGCGGCACGCTGCTGAATGCAATTCTGCATCATCATCCGGCGTCGGCGAATCTGCCGAGAGGCGGAATCGTGCATCGCTTGGATAAGGGGACAAGCGGACTTATCGCTGTCGCCAAAACCGAAAAATCGCGGCGCGCCTTGGCGGGGCAATTCAAAGATCGCACGGTCGGCCGCGAATATCTGGCGCTGGCGCATGGCCGTCCGCCGCCGACCGGCTGGATTAAAAAGCCGCTCGGACGAAGCCGCGCCGACCCCCTGCGAATCGCCGCGCGCATCGGCGGACGCGAAGCCGCCACGCATTTCCAAACCGAGCGCGCCTTTTGCGGCGGCGCGTTTTCGCTGCTGCGATGCCGCCTCGCCACCGGCCGCACCCATCAAATTCGCGCGCATTTGGAATCGATCGGATATCCGCTGGTCGGCGACAAGATTTATCGCAAGCGCGCCCGCCCATTGCCGCTTTCGCTTTCCGCCATTTCGCGGCAGATGCTGCACGCCGAAACCTTGAAATTAAATCATCCCGACGACCGCAAGCCGCGCCATTGGACCCGTCCCCCCCCCCCCGATTTTTTGAATGCGATTCGCGTCTTGGAAAATGCCTCTTAACTTTTTCCAAGATATTAAATCCATTCGCGCGATGACGACGACCCGCATCGGCGGAATCAGCAAAGCGCCGTTTGATTCGCTTAACTTATCCCTGCGCGTCGGCGATTCCGATTCCGCCGTCGCCGAAAACCGCCGCCGCCTGCAAAAGCATCTGCCGTCGCCGCCTTGCTGGCTTCGGCAAATTCACAGCGGCAAGGTCGTCCTCGCGGAAGACATTCAGCCGGATAAAACCCAAGCGGACGCGGCCATAACTTTCCGGCAAGGAATGGTCTGCGCGATTCTCACCGCCGACTGCCTGCCGGTTTTCTTTTGCGATGCAAGAGGGGGGGGGGTCGGAATCGCCCATGCCGGCTGGCGCGGAATCGCGTCGGGGATTTTAGAAAACACCATCGCCGCAATGCATCGCGAAAAATCAAATCTACAATTACTCGCCTGCATCGGCCCGTCCATCGGCGCGGAGAATTATGAAGTCGGCGAAGATGTCCGACTCGCATTAACAAAAACCAAAGACGACGATGCGGCGTTTATTAAAAAAGAGGGGGCAGGGGGGGGGGATAAAAAATATCTCGCCGACTTAACAATGCTCGCGCGCAATCGTCTGCTGGCGGCGGGCGTTGAATCGGTTGATATCAGCGGATGCTGCACTTTCGCCGATTCCGCGCAATTCTTTTCCGCCAGACGCGACGGCACTCAATGCGGACGAATGGCAAGCATTATCTGGCTGGCAAATTAATTTCCGACTCGGCATTCGGAACAACGCTTTGCATCGGCGCGAGTATTCTTCAAGGCGATTGATTTAATTTTTGGCGAGTTTGCTGCGAATCGTTTGATTAACCGAATTCGGATTCGCCTTGCCTTGAGTCGCCTTCATTACCTGCCCGACAAAAAAGCCCAGCAATTTTTCCTTTCCGGCGCGATACTGCGCAACTTGATTCGGATGAGCGGCGATGATGTCATTCACGGTTTTTTCCAAGGCGGAGTCGTCGGTAATTTGCCGCAGCCCTTTTTTCTCAATGATGGAATCGGCCGATTCGCCGCTTTCCCACATTTCTTCAAAGACCGCCTTGGCGATTTTTCCTGAGATGGTATTGTCAATAATTCGCGCCAGCAATTCGGCGAGACGGGGGGGGGGGGGGGGCGTCGGCGACAGATGCGGCATTTTTATTCAAGTGCGCGGAGAATTCGCCGAGAACCCAATTCGCGCATAGTTTGTGATTGTCGCCGAGTTGACGCGCGACTGCTTCAAAGTATTCGGCAAGGTCGCGCTCGGCGGTGAGAGTGGCGGCGTCGTAGGAGGACAGGCCGAATTCTTCGGCGAATCTTCGCCGCTTGTCGTCGGGCAATTCCGGCATTGTTCGGCGAATTTCCTCAATCCAAGAATCGGCGACGACAAGAGGCGGAAGGTCGGGGTCTGGAAAATAGCGGTAATCATGCGCTTCTTCCTTGCTCCGCATTGGCCGGGTTTCGCCGCGCTGCGAATCAAACAGCCGCGTTTCCTGAGCGACTTTGCCGCCGCCTTCTATAACGGCAATTTGACGGCGCGATTCAAATTCAATCGCCTGCTCCAAAAAGCGAAATGAATTCAGGTTCTTAATTTCGCAGCGCGTGCCGAAAGGCGCATCCCCCCCCCCCTCGCGGCGGCGCACGGAAATGTTGGCGTCAATGCGGAAAGAGCCCTCCTGCATATTGCCGTCGCAAATATTAAGATAGCGCGCCAAAGAATGCAAAGCGCGCGCATAAGCGGCGGCTTCCGCGGCCGTGCGCAAATCCGGCTCGGAGACAATTTCCAAAAGAGGCGTGCCGGCGCGATTCAAATCCACCCCCGACCAATTGCCCCAATTGTCGTGGATTAATTTGCCCGCATCCTCCTCCAAATGCGCGCGAATTAATCGCACTGTTTTTTCGCCGCCGGCAAGGTCAATTGTCACCACCCCCCCTGTAAGGATGGGATATTCGTATTGGCTGATTTGATATCCCTTCGGCAAATCGGGATAAAAGTAATTCTTGCGGGCGAATTCGGAAAAGCGATTCACCGTCGCCCCGACGGCGATGCCGAAGAGTATCGCCTTTGCAACCGCATCGCGATTCAGCGTCGGCAAAACGCCGGGCAGGCCCAAGTCAATTTCGCATGCCTGCAGATTCGGCGAATCGCAGTAGCGCGCGGAAGCGTCGGAAAAGATTTTGCTTTCGGTGAGCAACTGCGCGTGCACTTCCAAGCCGATGACGGTTTCCCATTTCATTTTAATTACCCCCCCCCTTCGGCGGAATTCTAATGTGCCAGTCGGTCAGCAATTGATATTGATGAGCGACATTCAAGAGTCGCGCTTCGCCGAGCCAGTCGCCGATTAACTGCATTCCAATGGGAAGTCCCGATGAATTAAATCCGCACGGAATTGACATCGCCGGAAGTCCGGCAAGATTAACCGGAACGGTGTAAATGTCATTCATATACATTCGCACCGGGTCGTCGATAATTTCGCCGAGTGCAAAAGGCGGCGAAGGAGTCGTCGGGCAAAGAATCACTTCGCATTCCTTAAAGATGCGGCGAAAATCATCGGCGACCAAATGCCGAATCTTTTGCGCATGGCGATAATAGGCATCGTAATAGCCGTAGGATAAAACATAAGTTCCGATGAGAATTCGCCGTTTGACTTCGCCGCCGAATCCTTCGGCGCGGGAGCGTTCAAACATTTCCGTTAATTCTTCGGCGTCGGCCCGGCGGCCGTAGCGGACGCCGTCGTAGCGGGATAAATTGCTGGACGCTTCCGCGCTTGTTAAAACATAATACGCTGGAATTCCGTGCTTGGCGGAAGGCATTTTTATATCCTTTATTGTTGCGCCTTTCTTTTCTAATTCGGCAATGGCGTTATTAATGCTTGATGCAATTTCGTTGTCCAATCCGTCGCCGAAAAAATCGCGCGGCACGCCGATAACGCGGCCTTCAATGGATTCATTAAGGAGGCGCGCATAATCTTCGTCCGGCTCTTCCAAGGATGTGGAATCGCGCGAATCAAATCCGGCGATTGCGCCTAATGCAAGTGCAAGGTCTTCCGCGCTTTTTGCCATTACTCCTCCCTGATCAAATCCGGAAGCGAAAGCGACCATGCCATAGCGCGATACTCTGCCGTATGTCGGCTTAATTCCGCAGACCCCGCAGAACGCCGCCGGCTGCCGAATGGATCCGCCCGTGTCGGAGCATGTGGCGATTGGAGAGAGTCGGGCCGCCGTCGCCGCCGCCGCTCCGCTGGAACTTCCTCCGGTGACGCGCGATGTGTCCCATGGATTTTTCGTCGCGCCGAAATAAGAATTTTCGCCGGAAGAGCCCATCGCGAATTCATCCATATTGGTTTTTCCCATTTGGGCGAGTCCGGCGTCGGCGCATTTTTGCGCGACAAAAGAATCATAAGGCGAAATGAAATTTTCCAGCATGCGCGAGCCGCAGGTTGTTCTGCCGTTTTTATCGCAGAATAAATCCTTGTGCGCGACGGGAATTCCGGCAAGGGGAAATTCGCCGATTTTTTTCTGCGCGCGCTCGGCGGCGGCGAGGGCGGCATCTTCGTCCAAAGTAATAAAGGCGTTTAAGTCGGCGCGCGATTGGGCGCGGGCGAAAAAAAACCGCATTAATTCCGGCGCGGATATTTTCTTTCGCCGCAGCGAATCCGCCAGCGATTTCAAACTCTCGTTTTCCATCACTCAATCACTTTCGGCACGAGAAAATAGCCGTCTTCGATTTGGGGGGCGTTGGCCAGCAATTCGCTGCTGCGGTCGGATTCGGCGGCTTTGTCCTCGCGCAGACGCAGCGGACGATTTTGAATGTGCGTGAGCGAATCAATCGTCGTCACATCCGTTTTCCGCATTTCCGCGATCATATTAAAAATCGCGTTCAATTCGGCGAGCATTCTTCGCTTTTCATCCGCGTTCAATTGAATGCGGGAAATGCGGGCGATATGCTCCACATCTTTTTCGCCGAGCATTTAATTCCTTTCCGAATCTTCGTCGTCGCCCGGAGGGGGGGGAGGGCCGACTTCTTCCGCCGCCACCGCCGCTTCGGGGGCGGGCGGGCCGATGTCAAGAGCGGTGTAGACCGGCGCTCCGCGCGGGTCAATATCCGCCAAATTAGCGACGGAGGCCGGCTCGGCGGTCGGCACAAATTTTTCAGTTTCCAGCGGCACAACTTTGGGCATGAATTTTCCGCTGGCGGTTATCGCCAGCAGCATAAGCGAAAATGCAGTCAGCATTATAAACAGCCACGACGACGACGCCACTTCCATAATCGCCCCGACCATCGCCGGGCCGATAAAGGCGCCGATAAAATAATACTGAATTATCTTGCTGATAAACGGCGCAAATTTTTCCTTAGAAATGAAGTCGTTGCCGTAGGCGACCGCCAGCGGATACAGCGGCTTGACAATTCCGCCGTAAATAAAGGTGAGAGCCAGCAGCAGCATCCACGGATAATTATCGCTGAAAAAAAGCAAAATGGAAAGTCCCGCCGCCGCCGCCATTACGCCCATCATTACGCTGCGGCGGTCGCGCACGCGGTCGGACAAATAGCCGATGGGAATCTGCAAAACGAGGCCGGACAATTTTATCGCCGCTGCCAGTATTGCGAGTTTCGACGCTTCCAAGCCGATGTCCGCCCCATAGACGATAAAAAGCGAATCGCAGCCGAAAATCAAACCGGCAATCACCGACGCCATGCACGCCAGCGGCGATAATTTATACGCCTCCAAAAACGAAATAACGCGAATGTCGGCCGCGCCCTGCGGCTCGCTGAATCGCGTCAGGCAGACCGGAGCAACCGACAGAATCATCGCCCCGGCGGCGAGCGAAAAAGCGGCGACCGGGCTTTCCAAGGCCTTCGCCAGAATCGCCTGTCCGAGTCCAAGTCCGAGATAGCTGAGCGCGATATATGCCCCGAAAATTCCGCCGCGCGTTTCTTTGGTCGTCACGCTGTTTATCCATCCTTCAAAAATAACGAAGCCGACGGATGACAGCGCGCCGAACAGGATGCAAATCATCAGCCACGCCAGCGGATGCAGAATCAATTGCAGTCCGAGAACGCACGCCGCCGCCAGCGACGCCGCCGCCGCAAACGTCCGAATATAAGACGCGCGCCGAATGAAATTAATTGCCAATCGCGCGCCGATAAAGGAGCCGAAAAAAATCGCCGACGCCAGCAGCCCGACCGCGCTTCCGCCGAATCCTTCTATGCTCGCCCGCAGCGGCACCATCGTTCCGACCGCGCCGAAGCCGATGAAGAAAAACAGCGCCGACAGCATCAGCGCGGCAAGCGGAGCAAAAACTTTAAACATCGGCAAATCGCATCATGCATAATTGTAATCGCGCAAACCCTTTCCAAGACCGTCCGCGAAAAAAATTTGATATGTTTAAGCGATGCCTTTTGTTTTAACGCAACATCGGCGGCGGGATGCCGCCGTTCAATTTCTCCGCCGAATGTATCAATTCGCCGTCGGGCCGGGATGCGCCCTCTGCACGGCGGCTCACGACGGCGAATTCGCCGTTTGCGCGGATTGCATCGCCGACTTGCCGCGTCCGCCCGTCGGAAAGCAATGCCCGATTTGCGCGGAAATTGAAAGCGGCGGAGCGATTTGCGGACGCTGCCTGAAATCGCCGCCGCATTTTGACGCTACCGTCGCCGCATTTATTTACGCTTTTCCGATGGATCGGCTCGTGCTGAAATTAAAATACGGCGGCGGCTGGCCGCTGGCGCCGACAATGGCCAAACTTTTTCATTCCGCTTTAATTAATTTCAATTCGCCGATGCCGGATTTAATTGCGCCTTTGCCTTTGCATCCTTCGCGCGAAAGGGAGCGGGGATTTAATCAGTCGCTGGAAATTGCGCGTCCGCTGGCGAAGCGGCTGAAGATTCCGATGGATGCATCGGCGCTGATTCGCGTCCGCGCCGGACTTTTTCAGGCATCGCAGCCGAATTGGAAAGCGCGAAAAAGAAATGTCAAAGGCGCTTATCAAGCGGCGAAAAAATTTGACGGAATGACCGTCGCGCTTTTGGATGATGTAATGACAAGCGGCTCAACGCTAAACGAAGCCGCCCGCGCCTTAAAGAAAGCCGGCGCGAATCGCGTCATTAATTGGGTGATCGCCCGCGCGCTTTGAAAAAATCAAATTCCTCGCGCCACAGCGATTATCGCTGATTTAATGTCAGGCGCAATTCGGCGACCCGATCAAGAGTTCCAAGGTCACGCCATTCGCCGCTGTATTTTTCGCCGGTCACTTGTCCTTTGGAAATTCCGCGCAAAAGAAGCGGCAGCAATTTCAATTCCGAATTTTTTTGCGGCTTCGCATCGGCGAAAAATTGCGGATGATAAATCGCGATTCCGGAAAAGGTTAATGTCGCATTTGAATCTTTTCGAGCAGAGGGGGGGGGGGGTAGGATTCTGCCGTCGTCGCCGAGCATAAAATCCCCCGCCGAATTATGCGGCGGATTCGGCACAAGCATAAGATGCGCAAATATGCTTTCGCCGAAAGGAAGGGGGGGGGGGGGATAAAAGCGGGAAAAATCGCAGTCGCAAAAAATATCCGCATTGACGGCGAGAAAGGAATCATCGCCGAGAAGCGGCATGGCGCGGATAATTCCGCCGCCGACTTCCAGCGGATTCGGCTCAATGGAATAGCGGATTCGCGCGCCGTAGCGATTGCCGTCGCCGAGAGCGGAAATAATTTTTCCGCCGAGATGAGAGACATTAATGACAATGTCATTTAATCCGGCGTCGGTCAAACGGCGGATGTGACGGACAATCAGCGGCATTCCGCCGACGGACAAAAGCGGCTTGGGAATTGAATCGGAAAGCGGCCGCAATCGTATTCCGCGTCCGGCGGCGAGAAGCATTGCTTTCATTTTATTTTCTCTTCTCTTCGCGGATTTGTTCCAGCAACTTAAGAAGCGGATGCAATTCGCGTTGTCGGCGGCAGGCGGCGACAAGGTAATTCATTACTGTCGGAAGATATTGAAGATAATCCGATTTGCCGTCGCGCAAATACAGCCGCGAAAAAATGCCAAGCACTTTCAGGCATCGCTGGGCGGTCATAAAATCAAAATCGCGGAGGAAATCATTCGCATCGCCGAGGGGTATCCCCCCCTCTTTTGCAAGATTCCAATACTGCAGAATCCATTCGCGCGTTTGCTTTTCATCCCAAGAAATATAGGCGTCGCGGAACAGCGAAGCCAAGTCGTAAGTTATCGCGCCGATGACGGCGTCCTGAAAATCCAAGATGCCGGGATTCGGCTCGCACATCATTAAATTGCGCGAGTGATAATCGCGATGAACAAAAACCTTCGGCTGCGCCATGGCGGCGCGAATTAAGAAACCAAAGGCATCGGAAAGAATGGTATGCTCGTCATTATTGAGTTTTTTTCTTTGCAGAAAACGGCTAAGGTGCCAGCGCGGAAACAGCGACATTTCGCGAAACAATAAGCGCGCGGAATAAGGCGGCAGCGCATTCGGCCGAGTCGCCTTTTGCATTTTAATTAATGCGCGAATGGCGTCGCTGTAAAGCGAGTCGGCTTCCTTGGGTGATTTTGTTAATCGCGCGCAATAATCCTCGTCGCCGAAATCCGACAGCAGCAAAAATCCGCGCTTGCGGTCGACGGCGAAGATTGCCGGAAAATGGATTCCGCATTTCGCCAGCGTGTTGCGGACGCGAATAAATTGCGCCGCGCTTTCTTGGGGGGGGGGGGCGTCCATCACGACAAAACTGCGCTTGCCGATTCGCGCGCGATAATAGCGGCGAAAACTGGCGTCGCCGGAAAGGGGGGAAATATCCGCGCCGTCGCCGGCGTTTTGTCGCGCCCATTTTTCCAGCGCGATTCGCCGCGCCGTTGTGCTAAAATCGTCCGCTTTTCCCACGCCCACCCATTCTAAACGAAAAATGCGGATGCGATTCGCTCAATTCTTAATGGCGTCTATTTTCGCCTGCGCCGCGCCGATTCGCGCCGGTGAAATTGAATTGGAGGCCGAGCGATTAAGCGCGCCGGACGACCGCACCATTCGCGCCGAAGGCGAAGCGCATCTGCAGCGGCGCGGCGGAAAAGAATCGCTGCGCGCCGACAGCATTGAATACGACCGCATCGGCGAAGAAGTGCGCGCGGAAGGAAAAATTGAATTCGCCGACCCTTCCGGCGGCTTAATGCGCGGAACTCGCCTGCGCTATTCGCTGTCGGAAAAAATCGGCGAAGTGGATGAGCCGTCCTTCATTTTGCCGCGCGACGAAGGCCGCGTGACCGGTCGCCGTCTGCGTCTGCTGGGCGACGGCCGTTATCATCTGCGCGACGGCGAATTCACCACTTGTCCGGTGGAATCCGAAGATTGGAAAATATCGGTGAGCGCGCTGGAATTGGATCCCGCCGCCAATGTTGCCGTCGCCCGCTCCGCGCGATTGGAAATTCGCGGCGTGCCGATTTTTTATCTGCCGCGCTTTTCTTTTCAATTGGATCGCTCGCGGAAAAAAAGCGGATTTCTTACCCCCTCTTTTGGTTTCCGCGAAGCGGGCGGATTAGAATTGGAAGCGCCGCTTTATTTTTATCTCGCCGACAATTACGATGCAACCTTTTCTCCCCGATTTATCAGCGAGCGCGGACTTCTTCTGCGCGGCGATTTCCGCTATCTTATTCCGCGCGCAAACGGCGACGCCCGAATTGAATTTTTATCCGATGATAAATTCAACGACTCCCGCCGCTACTGGCGATTCTCTCATTTGACGAAAGGGGGAGGGGGGGATTCTTCTCGGTGGTCATGGGGGGGAGAATTAGAGCGCGTTTCCGACGATGATTATTTTGAGGATGTCGGCGAAGATGTTGATTTAATTGCGCGCCGTCATTTTCCCCGGCGCGGCTTTGCGGAATATCGCCGCGACAATTGGCATGCGCGAATTGACGCCGAACAATTCCAAACTATTCGCCGCGATGCTTCTCCTCCTCATGATGTATTGCCGCGTCTTTCGCTTTTTCATCGCCGCAAAATTGCTTTGGGATGGACTCTGCAAAGCGACGCCGAATTCGCCAATTTCCGCCGCGCCGAAGTTACACAGGCAGAAGGAAAGCGGCTGCGGCTTAATTTTTCCGCGTCTCGGCCTTATGCTGTCGGACCTTTGCATTTAACGCCGCGAATTGCATGGCATGCCGCGCACTATCGTTTGGATTCCAATTCCATTAATGAATTGATAGCAAGCAAAACGCCGGGATATGCGGCGCCTTCGCTGGAATTAGACAGCGGAATTAACCTCGTCCGCGGAGAGGGGGGGGGGATATTGGGCGAAGATTTGCAGCAGTCGCTTGGGCTGCGATTGCTTTATGTTTATGCGCCCCGCCATGGGCAGAGCGACATTCCGCTGTTTGACACCGCCGTCGCCGATGCTAATGTTGACCGCTTGTTTGCATGGAATAGATTCAGCGGCGGCGACCGAATCAACGACGCGGATTTCCTTTCCTATGGTGCTGCTTGGCGAATTTGGCATCCGCGCCGCGAGCGTGAAATTTTTACGATGGAAGCCGCGCAGCGATATCATTTTCATCTTCCTCAAATCACATTGGATTCGGCGGAGGAGCCGGACGCTTCGCACATCTCGCCGCTTTTATTTGCCTTGAAAGCATCGCCGAGCGAGAAATGGGAAAGCGCTTTGGAATTTGAATGGAATCCCGACGGCGGCGCATTAGAAAGCATTGAGTTTGATGCGCGCGCTCGCATAGGGAGGGGGGGGGTGGAATTTCGCTATGCGCGATTAAGTTCCATTGAAGACGATGAAACGGCGTCGCTCGGATTATATTCGCCATTCGCGCAAAGATGGGAGGCGGCGGGCGAAATAAATTATGATTTGGACAACAATCGCATTTTCGCCGGCGCGATTGGAATCGGATATAGAGGGGGGTGCGGCTGCTGGCGCGCGAGTTTTGTCGCCGAGCGGCACCTTGTGGATACGGACGAAAATCGCGCAAGTTTTTTCTTTCGCGTGGAACTCACCGGACTTGGCGGATTCGGCGCGGATAAATTAGATCGCATGGTACAGAATATTCGCGGCGAATAAAATTGATATAATCAAAATCAAATGACCCCCGACGACTTCCGCCCGTTTTCATTTTTTCTGATTGCCTTGGCGATTGTTTTGTCGCCGGGGCCGGATACGATATTAATTCTGCGCAACGCTCTCGCCGCCGGACGGCGCGCCGGAATTATCACGCTGGCCGGCGTGCAGTGCGGGGTCGCCGCGCACACCGCTTTTGCCGCCGCCGGATTGGCGGCGATTCTTTATCATTCGGAGTCGCTGTTTAAGTTGATTGCCGTCATCGGCGGAATTTATCTTGCTTTTCTCGGCGCGCAAACTTTGCGCTCTACGGCGGCGGGATTTTCAATTGGCGGCGATAATATGCCGGAGGATATCTTCGCGCAAAAATCGCCGGGATATTTTCGGCAGGGAATGCTTTGCAATTTATTAAATCCTAAGGTGATAATTCTTTTCGCCGCGCTGATGCCGAATTTCATAGACGCCGAATCGTCGTCGCGCAATTGGCAATTGATTTATTTGGGGCTGATTGTTCTTGCGATTAACATTCCCTATCAAACCGGAGTTGTTTTAATGGCGGAGTGGATGCGGCGGCTGCTTTCGCGCCGCGGATTTGCATTGGCGATGCGGATAATTCTCGGCGGCGTGCTGCTCTTGTTTTCCTCGTTGATTTTATGGGAGCATGCAATTAATTTCGGAAAAGAAAAATGACGAATTCCAATTTTGATTCCTTCGCCGCAAAATGGTGGGCGCGCGACGGCGAATTCCGCCTGCTGCACGACATTAATCCGCTGCGCCTTCAATTTGCAGATTCCTGCGTTGGCGGTTTGCAGGGAAAGCGAATCGCCGATATCGGCTGCGGCGGCGGAATTTTTGCGGAAGCGGCGGCGCGAGCCGGGGCGCGGGTTGTCGGCGTGGATGTTTCGGCGGAGGCGATTGCCGCTGCGTGTTCGCACGCCGAGGGGGAGGGGGTTGAAATTGATTATCGCGCGGGTGAATCGTCTTCGCTTGTTGAATCGGAGGGGGGGGGGTTCGATGCTGTCGTCTGCTTTGAAATGCTGGAGCATGTTGATGACTCCGCTTCTGTTGTCGCCGATTGCGCCGCGCTTTTGCGTCCGAAGGGCGACTTGATTCTTTCCACTGTCAACCGCACTCCCGCTGCTTATGTTGGGATGATTCTTGTTCTTGAGCGCGCGCTTAAATTGATGCCGCCGGGAATGCACGAATACCGCCGCTTTATCACGCCTGCGGAACTCGCCGGTCGCTGCCGCGATGCCGGATTAAAAATCAAAAAGACGGCGGGACTAAAATATGATTTTTTCGGCAGGCATTATTATTTGTCGCCGGGACGCGCGGGGACGAATTATTTTATGCATGCAAAGCGCGATGACAATTAAAGCCGCATTGTTTGATTTTGACGGCACACTCGCCGACACCGCTCCGGATATGGCGGCGGCGTTGAATAAAATGCGCGTCGCGCGAAAAATGCCGCCGCTTCCTGTTGCGGAATTGCGAGGCTTTGTTTCCGGCGGCGCGCGCGCTTTGCTGAGGGGGGGGGGGATTAATGGCGATAAAAACTCCGATGAATTGCGCGCGGAATTTTTGTCGCATTACGAAGAAACCGGCTATCGTCAAACTGCGCTTTTTCCGGGCATTAATAAAATGCTCGGCGAATTGGAAAGGTCGGAATTGCGATGGGGGGTGGTCACCAACAAGCCGTCGCGATATTTTCTGCCGATTGCGGATATGCTTGGATTAAGCGGACGCGCCTCCTGCTTAATTTCCGGCGACACTTGCGCGCGCGCAAAGCCGCAGCCGGATTCTCTTTTATATGCGGCGAAAGTTGCAGGCTCGGATGCATCCGATTGTCTTTATGCGGGCGATGATATGCGCGATGCCATTGCGGCGACGGCGGCTGGAATGCCGTTTGTGGTCGCGGCGTGGGGATATTGGCAGTGGAATGAAGAGTGGGATTCGTCGGCGCGGACAAATGCAATCATAAGCGCGCCGACGGATTTATTTGCCGCAATTAAATATTTGGACGCGCGCGCGAAAGATTCGGAAAAGGCGTAAATAATCGCCGACAAATTCGGCAAAGATAAAATCCGAAAAGGCAGGAGTCAATTGGTTTTTGCGATTAGTAGTGCGTCTTTGCGGATTTTCCGCCGTCCGATGCAAAATTGATTTTAATCAATTTCGCTCGCGCCGCTAAAAGACGACGACCCCGCGAATGGATTTGCCTTCGTGCATTAAGTCAAAGGCGTCGTTGATTTTTTCCAGCGGCATTGTGTGGGTGATAAGGTCGTCTATGTTTATTTTTCCCTCCATATACCAGTCGACGATTCGCGGCACATCCGTGCGGCCTTTCGCGCCGCCGAATGCCGTCCCTCGCCAGACGCGGCCTGTCACCAACTGAAATGGGCGCGTGGAAATTTCCGCCCCCGCCGGCGCGACGCCGATTATCACCGATTCTCCCCACCCCTTATGGCAGCATTCCAAAGCCGCGCGCATTGTTTTAACATTGCCGATGCATTCAAACGAATAATCCGCGCCGCCTTTTGTCAGCGATATTAAATAAGGGACAAGGTCATCTTCCGGAATTTCCGCCGCATTGACAAAGTGCGTTACGCCAAACTTCTCGGCGATTTCTTTGCGGTTGGGATTCACATCCACTCCCACAATCATATTTGCTCCCGCAAGCCGCGCGCCTTGGGCAACATTAAGTCCAATCCCGCCCAAGCCGAAAATCACTACATTGCTGCCGATGCGCACCTTAGCCGTATTAATCACCGCACCGATTCCCGTCGTCACGCCGCAGCCGATGTAGCATGCTTTGTCAAAGGGGGCATCTTCTCGGATTTTCGCCGCCGCAATTTCGGGCAGCACGGTGTAATTGGAAAAGGTGGAAGTTCCCATATAATGGAAAAGCGATTCGCCGCCGATGGAAAATCTTGATTCGCCGTTTGGCATAACGCCTTTGCCTTGCGTTTCGCGGACGGCTTGGCACAGATTCGTGCGTCCGGAGATGCAGTATTCGCAACTGCGGCATTCGGGGACATACAGCGGAATGACATGGTCGCCCGGACGCAAACTCGTCACGCCCTCGCCGATTTCCACCACGACTCCCGCTCCTTCATGGCCGAGAACGGCGGGGAACAATCCCTCCGGATCCGCCCCGGAAAGCGTGTAGGCGTCGGTGTGGCAGATGCCGGTGGCTTTGATTTCCACCATTATCTCGCCCGCTTTGGGTCCGTCTACGCGGACGGATTCAATTGTCAGCGGCTTTCCCGCCTGATGCGCAACAGCGGCTTTGCATTCCATTTTTGTCCTCCAAATTAATCGGAATGGTATTTATACTCGTCCAGCGGCGATGAGTCAAATTTAGAATCCGCCTGCCGATTCGCCCTCAATTTGAAATTCCGCCGCAATTCCGTAGGGCGGGGTGAGCGTAGCGAAGTCCGCCAATTCGTCTTTTATTTTAAGCGGCGGACTTCGCTTGCGACTGTGTCGCAACGCTCACCCCGCCCTACGGCAACCTGCAAATAAATCGCAGCACGACCCGCACGGCGAGTCAAATTCCGTTATTAGTTGCAGTTAATTTCGCCCACTCGGTAGGAAGTCATGTTTTTTTCAATAATGGAAAATTGCAACAACGCCCTTTCATTCCTTTGCAATCTACGCGCAACCGCATTTGTCCAACCGATATTGCGGTTTTGGCTGTCAAAAAGAATCAAACTCATATACAACCGAGTGCATCCCTCAGTGGCTTCTGCCTCTATGACGACGCAGGGATAGATTGATTCGCATTGCGGATTATAAACAAAGTTATACCACACCCGCCCATCAGGAGACAGTCGTTTCCGTTCATATTTGGTTTCCTTCGTATATTCAACGCCAGAGCGTATTTTACCGCGTTTCCCGCCTGCTGTTTCCAGCAGTTTAATAATTTCGGCATGTCCGTTTGCATAAGCCAAGTCAAGCGGAGTCATACCTCTATAATTTGTCGCATTGACATCCGCACCGTTGTCAATCATCATCTGCACTTCGTCGATAGTGATGGAGAACCACTTACCGCCCAATTCCATGAGGCATTTCGAATTCGCCTTGCAGTCGGGCAGGTGGGAGTCGGCGTTAGCCGTGCCGACGGTAATAACGCCCGACAGAATCAGGCAGAGAATCGCCAAAAGGCGGGCGATGATAGTCGTGTTTTCCATTTTAATCCTTCGTTGGGTTTGACTGGAAAGCGGTGATTATACGCGAAAAGGGCGCGAATCGCAAAATAATTCGGTTGTCAAATTATTTTGCGCCTGCGTCTTTCATCGCTTTGACGGCACTCCAATTCTCTTTTCCTTTTGCGTAATCCAGCGGAGTTTTGTCGGCATTATCTTTTGCATTGACATTCGCCCCCGCTTGGATAAGGATAGGAATCACTTCGGCAGTTCCCATTATTGCCGCCGCATGAAGCGGAGTCACGCCGTTATTATCCGTTACATTGACATCTGCTCCCGACTTGACAAGGGCAGAAATCACTTCGGCAAATCCGTGTCCCGCCGCGAAATGAAGCGGAGTCATGCCGTCATCCGCTTTCGCATTAACATTCGCGCCTATTTTAACAAGGATTGAAATCACTTCAGATTGCCCTTTTGCCGCCGTGGCGTGAAGCGGAGTCCAGCCGTCATCTGCTTTCGCATTGATATCCGCACCTGCTTTAACAAGGATGGGGATTATTTCGTCATTTCCGTTTACCACCGCCAAGTGAAGCGGAGTGATTCCACTGTCTGTTTTTGCATTGACATCTGCGCCTACTTTAATAAGGATGGGAATCACTTCGGCTTGTCCTTTTGCCGATGCCGCGTGAAGCGGAGTCACGCCGAGATTATTTTTTGCATTGACATCCGCCCCCACTTTGATAAGGACGGGAATCACTTCGGCAATTCCCATTATTGCCGCCGCATGAAGCGGAGTCACGCCGTCATCTGTTTTCGCATTGATATTCGCCCCCGCTTGGACAAGAACAGGAATCACATTAGCATTTCCTATCCCCGCCGCCGTGTGAAGCGGAGTCATGGCGAGTTGATCTTTCGCATTGACATCCGCCCCGGCGTTAATCATCGCCTGCATATCGTCGGCGGTGAGGGTTGGCCAATCAATGAAATCGTCAACGAGGCAACTCGCCATCGCCTTGCAGTCGGGCAGATGGGAGTCGGCGTCAGCCGGCGGCACGGCGGCGATGCTGAGCATCGTCGCCAAGAAAGCCGCAAAGAGAGGGAATTTGAGGGCGGTAATGAGACGCATTTCAATTCTGCGTTCGGTAAAGAATAACGGTGATTATACGCGGACAAGAGGCGAATCCCCAAACAATCCGCATTTTTTTATGTTGGTGTATGGTTTTAATGATAGTCGGAATTGCATCTCCGACTCTTTTTAATTATCCCATTCGCCGCCCAAGGCGAGGTGCAGATTGACCCGCTGTTCCAGCATCGCCCGACGCACCGACGCTAAGTTGCTGTCGGCGGAGAAAACCCGCTGCTGAATGGAAAGGACATCCAGCAATTCGCCTTCGCCCGCTCGATGGCGAAGGTCGGCCAAGTGATGTGCCTTATGAATTTCCGCCGCTGCTATTTCTAATTCTATCCGTCGCCGCGTGAGCACTGCGCCCGAATCTAATATTTTTTCCACTTCGCCAAATGCCGCCAGCGCGGCTTGTCCGTAGGCGGCGATTGCCTGCTGCTGTTCGGCATCGGCGATGTCAACTTGGGCTTGTCGCGCGCCGCCGTCAATCAGCGGAGCAATCAAAGCAGCGCCGAGTGTCCATGCCAAGTCGGCGGGGTTTAATAAATTGGAAAGTGAATTTGAAGATGCGCCCAAATTGCCGGTGAGATTAATGGACGGCAAGCGCGCGGCTTTTGCTTCTTGCAGTGCGCCGAAAGCGGCGGCGACTCGTCGTTCGGCGGCGATAATGTCCGGTCGACGCTCCAAAATTGCCGACGGCACGCCCGCCGGCGGCGGCGGCGGCGATTCGGGCAGAGTCCGACGCACATCCAACGCCGCCTGCGGATAACGCCCGAGCAGCAATTCCAACGCCCGAAGCGCATCGCGACGCGAGCCGGAAATTGCCGCCTGCCGCTCGCGGGCGACCGCCAAATCCGATCGCGCCAGCGCGAGATCCTGCCCCGTCGCCAAGCCGTTGTCGTGCTGAACTTTGACGATGCGAATGGTTTTCTCCAGAGCCGCCGTCGTTTTATCCGCCGCTTGCTGCTGCAATTCCGATTCAATCGCAGCAAAGTAGGCTTTCGCCGTTGCAGCGGCGAGGGAGTGTCGGGCGTATTCGTAATCCGCCGCCGCCGCTTGCGCCGATGCTTGCGCGGATTGTTCACCGGCGGCGATGCGCCCCCACAAATCCGCTTCCCAATTCGCCTGCGCGCCTAAACTTAATTGTGCAGAATCGCTGTCGCCGCGAGTCGCGCCCGCGGATAAATCCACCGACGGCGTTAATGCCGCGCCTGCCTGCTTGGCTAAAGCCCGCGCTTTTATTACGATCGCCGCCGCCGCCTGCAAATCTTTGTTATGCGATTGCGCCTCTTGCACAAGGCGAGTCAAAGTGGAATCATTAAAGGAATGAATCCAGCCCACCGTCGCCGCCTCGCCCGCCGACGGCAGAGTCCATTCTTTGGGCGCATCCGGAATCGGCAATTGCGCCTCATCCGTCGGACCGCATCCCGCCGCAGCGATGCATAGCGCAAGCGGCAAAATGACAAAGATGCTTTTACTGTGCATTATGTATCTCCGTGTTTTGGATATTAAAAAATATCGCGTAAAGCACCGGCGCAACAACCAAAGTCAGCAGCGTGGCGAAACTCAATCCAAACACAAGCACCACTGACAGCGATTGAAAAAAGGCGTCAAAGAATAAAGGAATAACCCCCAGCACGGTCGTCAGCGAGCCCATCATCACTGGTCGCACGCGACTGGCCGCCGCTTCCACCACCGCCGTCCATCGCGGCTGGCCGTCGGCGATGTCGGCGTCTATTTGATCAATCAGCACGATGGCGTTTTTAATCATTAATCCGGACAGTGATAAGAGTCCTAAGATTCCCATAAATTCCATCGGCGTGCCGGTCAGCAGCAATCCCGCCGCCACGCCGATAACCGCCAGCGGCACGACCAGCCAAATAATCAACGGCTGGCGCACGGCGTTAAATAAAACAAGCACTATCAACGCCATCGCCAGTAATCCAAACGGAATTACCGACGCTAAATTTTCATTGGTTTCGGTGGAATCGCCGTATTCGCCTTTCCATTCCAAAGTGTGGCCGGAGGGTAATTCAATGGCTTCTATCGGCTGTCTTACGCGATTGAAAAGTTTCCCCGCCAAGTTTCCGGGGAGGGGGTCGCTTTGGGCTTTGATTGTCCATAGTTGATTTTCGCGGCGTAATTTCCCATCGCGCCAAACGGTGCGGAAATCGTCGGCGACTTGGGCAATTGGAACCGCCTTTCCGGTGACTGCACTGACGACAAAAATATCGCGGATGCCGTTGATGCCGGCGCGTTCATCGGCGGGGGCGCGGGAGATAATTGGAATTAAATCATCGCTTTCGCGGTAAGTGCCGACTTGTCGGCCGGAAAAATTAGTTTGCAAAGCGGCCGCTAAATCCTCGCGTGATACGCCGATGCGCGCGCCTTTTTGTTCGGAATATATCGGCTGAATAACGGGGACCGGATCGCGCCAATCGTCTTTGATAAAAAACGCGCCGCCGTCGGCAATCATTATTTCTTTTGCGCGCGACGACAATTTGCGCAATACGGCCGGATCAACGCCTTGAAACTGCGCTTCAATTTTAGAGCCGCCGCCCGGCCCCAGCACAAAGCGCCAAACCTTTCCTTGTCCGTCGGGAAATTGATCGTCCATAAACGATTGAATGCGCGGCATTAGCGCGTCAATTTTTTTATAATCGTCCACTTTGGCGAGTATTTGTCCGTAAGATGGATCGTCGGCTTCCGGACCGTATATCAGCACAAAGCGCAGTGCGCCGCCGCCGATTAGTGTCTGCACCTCGGCAACGCCTTCCAATGAAGCGACATGCGCTTCAATTTTTTTCATGTCTTCCCGCGTGCGGAAAATATCCGTGTTTGGTGGCAGCCAATAATCCACCGCCACTAACGGCGAAGTGGACAGCGGAAAAAATCCCGGCGTTACATAGCGCCAACTCCAAATAGCGGCGGCGAATAATAAAAAAACCGCAGCAACCAGCGGCCAGCGATAATTAAGCGCGGCGCGCATCATGTTTTTATAGACGGCGAAAAATTTTTCGGCGGCGCGATTTGTCCTGTCCTCGCGCTGCGGGCGCAAAATATAAAAACAAAACAGCGGAGTCAAAGTGACGGCGAAAATCCAACTGAACGACAGCGCAATTAATACCACCCAAAACAAATGTCCGGTATATTCGGCGGTGTCGCCGGGCGCGAATCCAATTGGCGCAAAAGCGATAATGCCGACCGCAGTGCCGCCAAGCAGCGGCCATTTGGCGCGATCCACCACACGCTTGGCGACCGCCATTTTAGAATCGCCCCGCTGAATGCCAATGAGCATTCCTTCGGCCACTACGATGGCGTTGTCCACCATCATTCCAAGCGCGATAATTAATGCGCCTAATGAAATCCGATGCAGGGGAATGCCGGCTATTTCCATCGTCGCCAAAGTTGCGGAAATCGTCAGCAGCAGCACCGCCCCGATAATTCCCGCCGTGCGCGCGCCCATAAAAATCAGCAGCGTCAGCCAGACAATAACAAACGCGGCGACGACATTCGCAAAGAATTGCCGCACCGCCGAATCCACCACTTTTCCTTGATGATAAAACTCATGCAGTTCCATTCCCAGCGGACGGCGCGCTTCGGCATCGGATATTTTTTGCGATATTGCTTCGCCCACTTTTACAACATTAGCGCCGCTAACATTAGATGCGCCGATGGCGAGCGCCGGCTTGCCGTCGTAGCGAATCAATTTTGTCGGCGGCGTTTTATAGCCGCGATGAACTGAGGCGATGTCTTTAAGATGCACTAAGCCGCCGTCTTCGGAAACAGCGACCAGCAAGTTTTCAATGGCGGCGACCGAACTAATTCCGCCCGATGGATGAATCGCCAGCCGCCTTTGGTTAATCTCAACTTCGCCCGCCGGCGCGACTGCATTTTGCCGCGCTAATTGATTGTATAGGTCGTTTTGCGAAACGCCGAGTCGGGCGGCGCGGGGGCGGGCAACCTCCACATAAATCGCTTCTTGTTCTTCTCCCAAGAGCGACACTTTTCCCACGCCGTCCACTTGCAGCAAATCCATGCGCAATTCTTTGGCGTATCGGCGCAATTCCGCTTTGCTGTATCCTTCGCCGGTCAGCAGATAATAGAATCCATAAACATCGCCGAAGTCATCGTTGACTATCGGCTTAGCGGCTTCCGACGGCAGCCGCGCCGCCGCGTCGTTTACTTTATTGCGGAGTTTGGTCCATATTGACTGCAAATCCGATTTGCTTTTGGAAAATTCATATTTGATATCGACATGAATAACGGATGCGCCGGCCGACGAAGCGGCTTTAATGGCATCCACTTCCGGTAATTCCTGCAGTGCGGTTTCCAGCGGCCGGGTGATTTCTTCGGCGACTTGGCGCGGGCTGGCGCCCGGATAGGCGGTGTAAATTAACGCAGTGCGAATCGTGAATTCCGGATCCTCAAAGCGCGGCATGGATTGGTAAGCCGACCACCCCCCGGCGACGGACAAAACCATAACGATAAAACTGAGAACGCGATATTTAATCGCGCATTCAGCGAAGTTCATTATCCGCCCCCTCCCATGCCCGCACCGTCATTCCTTCGCTGAGAAACGACGCCCCGGCGCCCACAATGGTATCGCCGAAATCCAATCCTTCGGCGACGGATAAAAATTCGCCCACGCTATTTTTGACAGTAATGCGCCGTTTAGTCACCTGCATTGTTTCCGAATTCACCAGCCACACAAACTGCTCTTCGCCATCGGACAATACCGCCGCCAGCGGCACGGCGATATCGCCGGATAATTCATTGATGCGGATTTTCGCCGTTAATTCCGCATTCATTCCCGGCAGAACATTCAATTGCGGCGGCGGGGCGAAGGAAAATTTAACGCGGTAAGTTTGCGTCGCCGAATCGGGATCCAAAACGGCTTCTTTATAGGCGGCGGGAATTGAGTCGCCGCCGCTGCCGATGCGCAAATTCAAACTGATTATTTTCGTTTGCCGGGTGTTGAGAATGTCGGAAGACGGAACACTGATGACGGCGAGTAATTCTTCGGTGGCGAACATTCGGACAACCGTTTCCTGCGCTTTAATGTTTTCATAATTCTCCGCATAAACTTCGGCGATAATGCCCGCAAAGGGGGCGCGCAGGACGGCGTCGTCCATGGTTTTTTCCGCCGCTTTCAGCGACGCCTGATTGAAGTCGCGCTGTGATTTTCGCTGCTCCAAAACGCTTTGCGAAATGGCGTCTTCTTTAATTAGATTCCGCGCCCTTTGATATTCGCTTTCGGCGTGGTCAAATTGGGCTTGGGCTTGGGCGAGTTTGTTTTCAAAATCGCGCGCGTCCAATCGGGCGATAACATCGCCAACGGCGAGTCGCCGGGCTTCGGTTACATTTAATTCGCTGATGACGCCGCCCACTTGAAAGGCAAGATCGGAAGTTTGCGCGGCTTCCACCACGGCGGGATATTGGCGAATGCGAGTCGCTTCGCCGCCGGCGATGGTGATAAGTTTCACCGGCCGGGCATCGGACTCGGACGCGGCATCGCTTGCCGCTTCTTCCGCCGCCATCAGTGCGGCAATCATCAGCGCAACAATCCGAATTTTGAGAAAGCCCCGTATCGCCATCGTCGCGATTATAACATAATGTCCGCCCATGCTATAATGAGCGAATGACGGAAAACGCCTACGAGAAAGGACGGCTGAATTTGCCGTTTGTCGGACATTGCACTTTCGGCAAGAATCCGCCCTATTTGGATTGGGACGGCATCAACGCCGATGCCGCCATATTGGGCGCGCCTTATGATTTCGGCACGCAGTATCGCAGCGGGGCGAGGTTCGGGCCGCGGGCGATTCGGGAGGCGTCTACGCTTTTTTCCTTCGGACATGGAGGGGCGTACGATTTTGAGGACGACCTTGTCTATCTGCAGGGGGCGGCGATTGCGGATATCGGCGATGCGGATATCGTGCATACGGATACCGTCAAAAGTCACGCCAACATAGAGTCGGGCGTGCGGAAGATATTGCAGGCGAAAGCGTTGCCGATAATTTTGGGCGGCGACCATTCGGTTAATATACCGTGCATTCGGGCGTTTGGGGATTCGCCGCCGATTCATATTGTGCAGATTGACGCGCATCTGGATTTTGTCGACGAAAGGCATGGGGTGAGGTTCGGGCATGGCAATCCGATGCGGCGGGCGTCGGAGTGTTCTTATGTGTCCGGCATATCGCAGTTTGGGATTCGGAATGTGTCGTCGTCTAATAAAAGCGACTACGATGCGGCGAGAAAAGCGGGGTGCGATATATTGTCGGTTCGGCAGTTTCGCAAGTTGGGAGTCGCGGGTGCATTGGCAAGGGTGCCGTCGGGCAAGCGTTATTATATCACCATTGACATAGACGGATTTGATCCGTCAATCGCCCCCGGCACGGGCACGCCGAGTCATGGCGGCTTCTTGTATTATGAAGTGTTGGAGTTTCTGCAGGGATTGACTCGGCAAGGCGAAGTGGTCGGCGTGGATTTAGTTGAGGTCGCGCCGGATTACGATCATTCCGGCGGCACGGCATTTTTAGCGGCGCAGGTGCTTCTTAACTTGATTGGATTTATTCTGCACTCGCGCAAGGCGGGCGGATGATTTTATCATCATTCTTTGCTTAGCATTTCGCGCAGGCGAAATTTTTGCATCTTGCCGGTGGCGGTGCGGGGGAGATTTATGAATCTTACTTCGCGCGGACATTTGAATGCGGCTAAATGCTGTCGGCAGAAATTGATGATATCGTCGGCGGTAGCGGATTCGCCTTGCCGCAATTCTATAAAGGCGATTGGCGTTTCGCCCCATTTGTCGTCGGGCTTGGCGACAACCGCCGCCGCCGACACTGCCGGATGACGATGCAAAGCATTCTCCACTTCTATGGACGAAATGTTTTCGCCGCCGGAAATAATGATGTCTTTGGAGCGATCCTTCAATCTTAAGTAGCCGTCGTTTTCTATCACGCCCAAGTCGCCGGTGCGGAACCATCCGCCTTGAAAGGCATCGCGAGTCGCTTTGGGGTTTTTATAATATCCCATCATAACAGCGTTGCCGCGAGTCATAACTTCGCCGATTGTTTTGCCGTCGTGCGGAAGGGGGGAGAGGTTATCCTTATCTTGGGGATTTGCGGTCATTAATCCTTCCTGCACATGATAGGCGACTCCCTGCCTTGATTTTTTATCGCCGCGCGAATCGGGAGATAGAGAATCCCATTCTTCTTTCCAAGAGCATACGACCGCCGGCCCGTAGATTTCGGTGAGTCCGTAGGCGTGCGTGACGCGAATGCCGGCGGCTTCGGCTTTTTGCAAAGTTGCCGCTGGCGGAGGGGCGGCGGCTATCATAAAATTGATTTCTTGTTCGGGTTTATTTTTTTGCGCCGCTTCAATTGTCATTTCCAAAACAATCGGCGCGCCGCAAAGATGAGTCGCTCCGCTGATGATGCCTTTGCTGATGGATTCCACACTTACCTTGCGAATGCAAATTGATGTCGCCGCAACCGCCGCCAAAGTCCACGGAAAGCACCAGCCGTTGCAGTGAAACATTGGAAGAGTCCAAAGATAAGCGGGATGATGCGTTATGTCCCAAGCAAGGACATTTCCAATCGCCAGCAGATAAGCCCCCCGATGACTATAAACAACGCCCTTCGGATTGCCGGTCGTGCCGGAAGTATAATTCAAAGACAACGCCTGCCACTCGTCGGCGGTTCCGGGAAATTCGGCGGCGGGGTCGCCTTGCGAAAGCAGCGATGCATAATCAATAGCAGAGTCGGGCAATTGCGAATTGACATTGGCAAAAGAAGGATGCGGGATTTCAACGACTAAAATTTTGCGGTTAATTTTCTGCAAAGCCTCGGCGATAACCTTGGCGAATTCGGCGTCAACTAAAATCGCTTTGGCTTCGCTGTGCTGCAGGATGAAAGCAAGAGCGGCGGCATCTAATCTAATGTTAAGCGGAGTGAGAATCGCCCCGCACATCGGCAAAGCGAAATGCGCCTCGTAAAATTCAGGCGTGTTGGGCGACATAACAGCGACGGCATCGCCCGCTTGAATTCCATTTTTGATTAATGCCGACGCCAGCCGAGCCGACCTTTCGGCGACATCTTGCCAAGTCAATTGCCGCGTGTCGGCGACGACGGCGATTCGCTCCGGATAAACCGCCGCCGTCCTTCGCAGAAAGGAAAGCGGCGAAAGCGGCTCGTAGTTGGCCGCGCATTTTTTTAATTCATCCGCCAGAAACGGACTCGCCGGTGGAAATGCATTTCGCTTCCGCATCGGATTATTTTGTGCGGTGCGTGAAAAAAAGTCAACAGGCAACAGGCGAAAAAAACCGAATTAATTTGCGGATTCTTTCCGCTTGCGGTTATAATTGCCGCCGAAGATTTGCCGAGGACATCGATCCATAAGAGGAAATCGTCACGGATATGCAGCAAGCGATTCAACAAGAAGAGCCGCAACTTTTGCGCGAAATGAAAGACGGCGTTTGCACGCTGATTCTTAATCGTCCGCATGCGCGAAATGCGCTGTCGGATTCGCTCATTGCCGAGTTGCATTCGTCGCTTTTGCAGATTAAGGATGATCGCAAGGTGCGGGTCGTTGTTATTGCGGCGCGCGGGCCGGCGTTTTGCGCGGGGCATGATTTGCGCGAAATGTCGGTCAAATCCGGCATCGCCGACTATCGGGATTTATTTCGCCGCTGCTCGGATTTGATGCTGGCGATAACGCATCTGCCGCAGCCGGTCATCGCGCAAGTTCAGGGAATTGCAACGGCGGCGGGATGTCAATTGGCGGCGTCGTGCGATTTGGCGGTGGCGGGCGAGTCGGCGAAATTCGCCACGCCGGGAGTCAATATCGGACTTTTCTGCTCCACGCCGATGGTGGCATTGTCGCGCAAAGTCGGGCGAAAGTTTGCGATGAAAATGCTGCTGACGGGGGAATTCGTCTCGGCAGAATCCGCGCGCGAATCGGGGTTGATTAATGAAGTCGCCGCTGATTCCGAGTTGGAAAAAAGGACGATGGAAATTGCCGCCGCGATTGCAAAAAAATCGTCGCATGTTTTGGCGATTGGAAAGGAGGCGTTTTATCGGCAGGTGGAAATGCCGCTCGCCGACGCCTACGATTACGCCGCCGAAGTGATGGCGAAAAATATGACCGCCCGCGATGCCGCCGAAGGCATCGGCGCATTTTTGGAAAAGCGTCCTCCCCAATGGCGCGACGAATAAAATAAAATAAAAGCGGCCCGCAAGCGCGATTTATTCAGAAGCGATTTTGCCGTCGGCGGAAGTGAGTATAATGGGGAATTCCCCGAATTTTTCGCTTGAAATCGCCGTCATAACAGAAAAATGTCCGCTCCTTTTCGCTCGCTAATTTTTGCGCTGCTGTTTTTTCTCGCCGCCGGACTCGTTGTTTGGGTGTTGTTTGCGCTCGCCAAAGAGCCGCCGCCCAGCAGGCAGACCGAGCCGATTTTTTCAGTTTATACCGTCACGGCGACGGTGCGGGCGCATTCGCCCCGATTGGCGCTTATCGGCGAAACGGAAGCGCGCGACTACGCCGTGCTGACAAGCCCCATTGACACCGAAATTCTGGCCGCTCCGCATCGGGAAGGCGATGCGGTTAAGAAAGGCGAATCGCTCGCCCGGCTGGATGTGCGCGAATTAGAAATCACCCGCCGCCGACAGCAAGCCGCAGCGAATCGCGCCGCCGCCGCCGTGGACGACATTCAATCGCAATTGGACGGACTCGTCCTTGACCTCGCCAGCGATTCGGACAGTTTGTCGGAAATGTCAATGCTGCTTGACCTCGCCGACGGCAACTTAAAGCGCGATGAAAGTTTATTGGAAAAAGGAGTCATCGCCCAATCCCGCCTTGAACAAAGCGAGGAAGTTTTTCGGCAGCGGCGATTGGATTATCTTTCGCAAAAAAAACGGGTGGACGATTACGCCATTCAGAAGCGTCGTTTGAAGGCGCAATTGGCGCAGGCGGAAACGGAAATCGTCGCCGCCGAAGCGGATATCGCAGCGACCGATTTGGCGTTGGAGCGCGCCCAAGCGAGTTCGCCTTTTGCCGGACGAATCGCGCGCGTGCATATTTCGGTCGGCAGCAGAGTCGGACGGGGCGATCCGCTGGTGGAGGTTTTTAATCCTAATTCTTTGCGCTTGCGGGCGGCGGTGCCGACTCGCTATGTGCCGCAATTGCTGTCGGGCGAATCGTCGCGGGCGCTGATTCAATTAGGCGGCGGACAAAGCGCGGAAGTCACTCTGCGGCGCGTGTCGCCATTGACCGATCCCGGCAAAGGCAGCGTTGAGGCGTATTTTGATTTGCCGTCCGGCGATTGGACATTGGGCGCGACGCGGGAATTTTCGCTGGTGCTGGCGCCGGTGGAAAACGCCGTGGCGGTGCCGTTTGACGCCCTTTACGCCGATTCGCGGGTGTATCGGGTGGACGATGAAAATCGCGCGCGCGGGGCCTCGTGCAGCCGAATTGGAACGACGGAAGAAAGCGGCGAATTGCGGGTAATTCTGCGGTGTCCGGCCGTGCGCGACGGCGAGAGAATCATCACCACCCGGCTCGCCAATATCGTGGAAGGCGTGCGCCTTTCCGTTGCCGAATAATGGGGCGGGGCGGCATTATCGCTGCGCTGGCGCGTCATCGGGTCGCGCCGAATGTGCTGATGTTGATTTTAATCGTCAGCGGGCTGTGGGCGATTAGGCAATTGAACACGCAATTTTTTCCGACTTTTGAAGTGCAGGTCGTCGGCGTGCTAACGCCGTGGTCGGGCGCGTCCGCCGAAGATGTGGAAAAGGCAATCGTGGAGCCGCTGGAAGCGGAATTGCGCAGCACTACGCATGTCAAAAGTATTTTCGGCGTTGCGGAAGACGGCGGCGGAGTCGTCTATTTGGAATTCCCCGACAGCGCGGATATGACCGCAGTGGTGGAAGATATTAAGCGTCGCGTTGACCGAGTGGCGGCCGATTTGCCAAGCGACGCGGAAACGCCGACAGTGGAGCATTTTGAAGTATTTGACGATGTTGCGCGGATTTCCATCACCGGCTCCAACTTGGAGGAATTGCGCCGTCTCGCGCGATTGTTTGAGTCGGAATTGCTGCGGCTCGGAATCGGCAAGGTGGAAATTAAAGGACTGCCCAACGAAGAAATTCAAGTGCAAGTCAACCGCAGCCGCCTTATTGAATTGGGACTTTCATTGTCGGACATTGGACGGCGAATCTCGTCGGAAAATCAGGATACATCGGCGGGGAAGGTCGGCGGCGTGGAATTGCGTCGGCAGTTGCGGTCGCTTTCCAAGCGGGAGGATTTGCTCGGCTTGGAGCAATTAGTCGTCGCCACCGACGACGGCAGAGTCGTGAGATTGGGCGACATCGCCGACATTCGCCGCAGCGTCAACAAAGATCAAATTTCCGTCCGCTTCAACGGCAAGCCGGCGGTCACGCTGGAATTGAAAAGACGCAAGCAGGACAGCACAATTCACACGGCGGAATTGCTTTATGAATTTGTAGATGCCGCGCGCGCGGAATTACCGCCGGGAGTGGAATTGCATCTGCATCGGGAAAGGTGGCGGCAAGTGCAGTCGCGGCTGGATTTGCTTCTGAAAAACGGATTCACCGGATTGATTCTGGTTGTATTAATCTTGTTTATATTTTTGAACGGGCGAGTCGCCTTCTGGATTGCCGCCGGAATTCCGGTGGCTTTTATGGGGACATTGTTTGTATTTTATCTGCTCGGCGGCAGCATTAATATGATAAGCATGTTCGCCTTAATTATGGCGACGGGAATTATAGTTGATGATGCAATTGTCGTCGGCGAAAATACATTATATCGCCTGCAGAACGGGGAAACTCCGCTGGGTGCGGCGATTCGGGGCGCGCGCAAAATGTTTATTCCGGTGTTTGCGTCGTCGTTTACGACTGTCGCCGCTTTTCTGCCGCTGCTTGTCGTGGGGGGGGTTATCGGCTCTATCATCTTTCATATTCCTTTGATCATCGTATGCATTTTAATTGTCGCGTTGTTTGAATGCTTTTGCATTTTGCCGGGGCATTTGAATCATTCCTTTCGGGGCGGATTTTCCGATTCCACAAGCGGGCTGCGGCGGCGATTGGATAATTGGTTTGAACGATTCCGCGAGGGATTTTTCCGCCGCTGGGTTAATCGCGCCATTCGCTATCGCGGGGCGACTGTTGCTTTTTGCCTTTCCGCGCTGGTAATTTCGGTTGGTTTATTCGCCAGCGGCACGCTGCAATACCGCTTTTTTCCGGGCGCTGAATTAAGCACGCTGCAGGGCGAAGTCGCTTTCGCCGCCGGCGCCGACCGCTCCCAAGTGGAGCGTTTTATCGATCATCTCGCCGATACCTTGAAGCAAACCGAATCGGAATTCCCCAATGATAAAAACCTTGTGCGATTCGTTTCGGTTAATTTCGGACAGGGGGGGGGGAGAGACAGCCGCAATTCCAACGGTCGGGAAAAAGCATATATGACGGTGGAATTGTCGGAAGCCGACAAGCGCAAAGTCCGCACCGCCGAATTCCTTGCGGCATGGCGAAGCAAAATTATAGAGCCGCCGGGACTTGATAGATTCGCCCTCAAAGGAAACCGCGCCGGCCCCCCCGGCGACGACATTGAAGTGGAATTGGCCGGCGACGACATCGCCGCCATTAAAGACGCGGCAACTGAATTAAAAGTCGCGCTGCGCAAGATTCCCGGCGTTATTGAAGCGCGCGATGATACTCCTTACGGAAAGGAGCAGATTGTTTTTGAATTGACTCCGCTGGGCCGCTCCTTGGGATTGAATGTCGTGGAATTGTCGGCGCAATTGCGCAACGCCTACGACGGCTATCTTGCGCAAACTTTCTACAACGGCCCCGATGAAATTGAAGTGCGGGTAATGCTCACCGAGCGCGAGAGGGGACGGCTTGGCGACCTTGCCGGTTTTCGCGTGCGATTGCCGACCGGCGAATTTGTCGCATTAGAAGAAGTCGCCCGCGCGCGCGCGCGGCGGGGGTTTGACACTATTCTGCATTCCGGCGCGCGTCCGGCGATTCGGGTGACGGCGGATTTGGATGACGAGATTAATCCGGCGCAGATTATTGCGCGGCTCAATCGCGAGATTCTGCCCGAAGTCGCATCTTCGCGCGGCGTGGATTTTTCCTTTGAAGGCAAGCAGGCCGACGAGCGCGAAACCATCGCCGATATGAAAATCGGATTAGTTCTCGCCTTGATTTTTATTTACATCATTCTGACTTGGGTTTTTAGTTCGTGGTCAATTCCGCTGGTGATTATGCTGGCGATGCCGCTCGGCGTTATCGGCACTGTATTCGGCCATTGGATTATGGGATTCAATATGTCCATTCTGTCGTTTTTCGGCGTATTTACTTTGCTGGGAATTATCATTAATGATTCCATCGTGATGGTGCGATGCTTTCAGGATTTGTGCGAGGAGAATCCCGCCGCGCCGACCGACGATTTAATCGCCGAAGCCGCCTGCCTGAGATTGCGCGCGGTTCTGCTCACTTCGCTGACGACCATCGGCGGCTTGACTCCGCTGATGTTTGAGCGCTCCCAGCAGGCGCAATTTTTAATTCCGATGGCGATTTCAATTTGCTTCGGACTCGCCTTCGCCACTTTTTTAATTTTAGTGTATACGCCGGCGTGCCTGTCGTATCAGCAGTCGCTGCTGAAAATTGCCGTTCGCTTTTGGCGATTTTTGCGCGGTGATATAATGCCGCCCGCGCGCGCGCAAAGATGAAGGAATTCGTCCTTGACAATATTTTGCTGATAGCCCTTGCAGCGGCAAGCGGCGCGGGAATGCTGTGGACTTTTATCCGTCCGTCCGGCGCGGCGCGGCTGGATGCGCACGGCGTGGTGCGCTTGGCAAACGGCGGCGCGCTGGTTTTGGATGTCCGCTCGCGCGAAGAATTCGCCAAAGGCCATGTGGTGCATGCGCGCAACATTCCCGCCGACGAAGTGGCGGCGCGCGTCGGCGAATTAGCCAAGCATAAAGAAAAGCCGGTTGTCGCCGTCTGCCAGAACGGCCAGCGTGCCCCGCGAATCGCCGGCGAATTAAAAAAGCATGGATTCGTCCAAATCTACGCATTAAGCGGCGGCATTCTGGCGTGGCGCGAAGCGAATCTGCCGCTGGTGAAGCGGTGAAAAAAGTGCGAATGTATTCCACCGCAACTTGTCCGTTTTGCCTGATGGCGAAGCGTCTGCTCGCCGAAAAAGGCGCCGCCGACTTGGATGAAATTCGGGTGGACTCCGCCCCGCAGATGCGCGCGCAAATGCGCGAAGAAACCGGCCGATGGACGGTGCCGCAAATCTTCATCGGCGAATTCCACATCGGCGGCTGCAACGATTTGTTCGCCTTGGAAAAAAAAGGCGAATTGGACAAACTTTTGGAGGCGCAAAATGGCTGAAGAAGCGAAGACGGAATCCACGATCATTTTCCGATTGGAAAATGTCCTGCTGAAAAATTTATCGCTGGAAATGCCGGAGCGGGTGGTCGCCCCCTCGTTTTCGGATTCGCCCAATGTCAATTTGGAGATGCGCAACAGCGCGCGCAATTTGAAGCAGGAAAACGCCTACGAAGCGTCGCTGGAATTAACCGCCCGCGTCCGCGACGGCGAAGACACCGTGCTGCTGATTGAAATTTCGCAGGCGGGAATCTTCGTCATCCAAAACGCCAGCGCCGAGCAAAAGCAAACATTGCTGAATGTTCATGCGCCGGAAATTTTGTATCCTTACGCCAGTCAATGCGTTTCGGATTTAATGCTGCGCGCCGGCGCGCCGCGGGTTTTTTTGCCGCCGTTTAATTTTAAGGCGCTTTATCAGAAAAAACGCGAATATCTGCAAAAGCAGCAGGACGCGCCGAAAGCATGACATTAATTCGCCGCATCATTTTTTTGTTTGCGCCGCTGTTTTTTGCGGCGGCGTGCTTGTCCGCCGAAAGTTGGATAACGGCGGATTCGGGCGTGATTGTCTACGACGCCCCTTCGGAAAAAGCGCGGGCGGAATTCGTCTTGGGCGCGCGCTATCCCTTGCGCGGATTGGCGTCGGTTTATCAGTGGGAAAAAATTGAAATGCCCGACGGCGGCATCGGCTGGGTTCAAAGAGATGATGTCATTCAGCGGAGGGCGGCGGTCGTGCGGGTGGAAAGAGCCACTGTTTTCGCCGAGCCGAATGCAAATTCCGACACCGTTTTCGCCGCCCTCAAAGGCGTGATTCTGCTGGCGACGGCGGAAGAATCCGGCGGCTGGGTGCAGGTTTCGCATCTCGACGGCGAAATCGGCTATGTGAAATCCGTCCTTGTCTGGCGCAATTATTAATGCGCGGTTTTTTTTCCGGACTCGCCAAAACGCGCGGACGATTTTCCGTTTCCGACTTCGCCGACGCCGATTCCGAATTTGAGCGTCTGGAAGAAGGACTCATCGCCGCCGATGTCGGCTTGGAAATCGCATCGGAATTAATCGCCGAATCGCGCATGCGATTCCAACAGTGCAAAGAGGGGGGGGGGGGGGATGCCATTAAAACGCCGCGCGAATTCCTGCGCGAAGTCGTCGCCGAATTCGCCTTGCCTTTGGAATTGCCTTTGCAATTAAGCGATGCGAATCCTTTTGTCATTCTGGTCGCCGGCGTCAACGGCGTCGGCAAAACAACGACAATCGCCAAGTTGGCGAAGCGATTCATCAACAGCGGCGAATCGGTTTTGCTGGCGGCGGGCGACACTTTTCGCGCGGCGGCGCAGGAGCAATTAAGCGTCTGGGCGAATCGCTTGGGCGATTCGGCGGATTATATCGGAGGGGGGGGGGGGGGGGATCCGGCGGCGGTGGCGTTTGATGCTGTTGCCGCCGCTGTCGCCCGCAAAAAAAGAATTGCGATTGTGGATACGGCGGGGCGTCTTCCGACGCAAAAGCATTTGATGGAAGAAATGAAAAAAATTCATCGCGCCGTCAATAAGGCGATGCCCGGCGCGCCGCATGAGGTCTTATTAATTTTGGATGCGACGGTCGGACAAAACGCCCTTTCGCAATTGAAAGCATTTGATGACGCATTACATATCAGCGGATTAATCGTCGCCAAGTTGGACGGCACGGCGAGGGGGGGGGCATTGCTGGCGTTGGCGAAGCATCGCGCGAAGCCGGTGCGATTCGTCGGCGTGGGCGAAAATATGGAAGATCTTTTGCTTTTTGAGTCCCGTCTTTTCGCCGATGCCTTGCTGTTTGATTCGGCGGCGAATTCCGCGTGATAACTTAAGCGGGTCGGGGATTATGTGGATAGTCATACTCAGTGCAACGGTAAGTTATGGTTGCGATGATGCCATGAATCGGGTTTGCCAGTGATGAAGTTTCATTGGTCGATGATTGATGGCATTGGCGATACGGCGGATTGCGGCGGGGTTCATTGAGCCGAGCCGCTGTTTGGGGGTGAGGTCGCGGATTAGGCTGATGGTGTTTTCGCAGGTGCCGCGCTGCCAGGGACTGCCCGGATCGGTAAAGAACACCGGCGCGCCGAGGGCTTGGGTAATAAGATGATGCTTGGCGAATTCGCCGCCGTTGTCGGCGGTGATGGAGTGGCACGGGTGAGGCTTCAGCAGAGTGACAGCGGCTTGCGCAACGGCGCGGGCGGTGCGTTTCGGCAACGCTGCCAGACAAGTCAGGCGGCTTTTGCGGTCTGTTAAGACAAGGGCGCCAGCGCGACCATGCGTGCCGATATCCCACATGGTATCCATTTCCCAATGACCATTCTCGCTGCGCGCGTCAGCCGCCAATGGGCGGTGTCCATAATGAATCCGATGCGGAATATTGTTGCAGCGGCATAATGCGCGCGCCGCCGCCGACAATCGCTGCTTGCCGCGTCGCCGCAAATGCCGATGCGACATTCCGCCCTGCAGCCGCTCCACCGCTATCCGACGGCGAATGGTTGACGCGCTAATATCCGACCGATGCCCCGCAATCTGCTCCGGACTATGCCGCTTCGCCAACTCCGCTTGCGCCGCCGACCACGCCATCCCCGACACCAACGGCGGCCCAATCCCCACCCGCATTACCGCCGAGCGCACTTGCGCACTCACCGCATCATAACCATCGCACCCACCATTGCGCCGCACTTCGCGGCTGATGGTCGATGCCGATACGCCCAAAGCCCTCGCTATCCACCGCAGCGACCTCTCGTCCGACAGATGCCCCTCAATCAACTGTCGCTTTTCCAATGTTAATCGTTTGCCCAACGCAACCTCCATTCAGTGTTGCACTGAGTATGACTATCCGCCTAATCCCGACCCGAACATTCCACAAAACGACTTTACCACTCCCGCGTCACTTTCAACGGCGACTCTGGACACGCCGACGACCACAGCCAATGCTCCGGACGAGATACATATTCTTTCTTAACCGGATTGGACTCTATGTATTGAATTTTTTGCCGAAGGAATCGATCGCTTTCAATTTTCTTCGGCGCATTCCCGTCTTTCCAAAAGCGATAAGCCCCGTCGCTATCCATAAACAGCGGGAGCAAATTCGGCTCAAATTCGCCGATATTGGTTTTCAGTCGCGAGGCGGTGTGCCGCTTGAAATCGCGGACGAAACCGGCGGCATCCGGCGACGCAATCACCAGATGAATATGGTTCAGCATAAAAACATATGCATAAAGCGAAAGCCCTCTGTTTTCTTGGGCGTGCAAAACGGCGTCGGCGAGGATTCGCCGACGGTCGTGACGGTCAAACAGGTAGTACCATTTCTTGACGGTCATCGTCAAGAAATACATGCCGTCGTTTAGTTCTGTTATTATTTTAACGCGGGGCATTGGCAAATCATAACAAAAAAACGCGAAGTGCGGGCGGGGAATTAATTCCCCGCCCCGACATTTCAGCATTGCAATTTGTCTTCCATTTTGGAATGTTCGGGTCGGGGATTAGGCGGATAGTCATACTCAGTGCAACACTGAATGGAGGTTGCGTTGGGCAAACGATTAACATTGGAAAAGCGACAGTTGATTGAGGGGCATCTGTCGGACGAGAGGTCGCTGCGGTGGATAGCGAGGGCTTTGGGCGTATCGGCATCGACCATCAGCCGCGAAGTGCGGCGCAATGGTGGGTGCGATGGTTATGATGCGGTGAGTGCGCAAGTGCGCTCGGCGGTAATGCGGGTGGGGATTGGGCCGCCGTTGGTGTCGGGGATGGCGTGGTCGGCGGCGCAAGCGGAGTTGGCGAAGCGGCATAGTCCGGAGCAGATTGCGGGGCATCGGTCGGATATTAGCGCGTCAACCATTCGCCGTCGGATAGCGGTGGAGCGGCTGCAGGGCGGAATGTCGCATCGGCATTTGCGGCGACGCGGCAAGCAGCGATTGTCGGCGGCGGCGCGCGCATTATGCCGCTGCAACAATATTCCGCATCGGATTCATTATGGACACCGCCCATTGGCGGCTGACGCGCGCAGCGAGAATGGTCATTGGGAAATGGATACCATGTGGGATATCGGCACGCATGGTCGCGCTGGCGCCCTTGTCTTAACAGACCGCAAAAGCCGCCTGACTTGTCTGGCAGCGTTGCCGAAACGCACCGCCCGCGCCGTTGCGCAAGCCGCTGTCACTCTGCTGAAGCCTCACCCGTGCCACTCCATCACCGCCGACAACGGCGGCGAATTCGCCAAGCATCATCTTATTACCCAAGCCCTCGGCGCGCCGGTGTTCTTTACCGATCCGGGCAGTCCCTGGCAGCGCGGCACCTGCGAAAACACCATCAGCCTAATCCGCGACCTCACCCCCAAACAGCGGCTCGGCTCAATGAACCCCGCCGCAATCCGCCGTATCGCCAATGCCATCAATCATCGACCAATGAAACTTCATCACTGGCAAACCCGATTCATGGCATCATCGCAACCATAACTTACCGTTGCACTGAGTATGACTATCCACATAATCCCCGACCCGCATAGTACATGCACATGCTATTACTGCATCTGTGTGAATTTGCAATTCGCTGCTCTTAACTTGCGCGGATATTCTGTCGGGTCAAAATTCGACAAGCCGCGAATCATTGCCTCCGCGAATTCCGCTTCTAATTCGCGCTGATAGCAACTGTGCTTTCCGCTGGGTCGTCCTTCTATCCGCTGAATTAAATGCTGAATCTCGTGCAGAATTGTCCACGAGATAACTTGAGGGCTGCGTCTGTTTGAAATACAAACCCACAGGCGGTTTTTATCGTGCCTTGCAATCCCGCCTGCCTTTGCACGGGCTGGCCGTCCTCTATGCTTTTCCTTGAGTATGCATTTTTTCCGAAATTGGACAATTGCGTCTTTAAGTTCGGGATAACGAGCGTAGAGGCAAGGAGCATTCAGAACACGCTTTAATTTCCTCTTTGCGGTTTTTTGCTTTCCGCCTCCGGACCGTGTCGGCAACTTAAAATCGCCAAGGTTAAAACATGCCGGAATTGTACCATGTTTTGTTGTGAATCCCGGCGTGAGATTGTTCGCCCATGCCGTTGGCGTTGCGTTCACTTTTCTCACGCGAGTATATCGCGGTAATTGCTTCGCCCCAGAAGGCGCTTTTAAGAATCTTTTCGGACGCGCCGCCGCTATGTGTTCTGCGCGCTCTTTTGCCCTTTGGTCTTTCGCAGCGTTGCTGTATTTCGTTGCCACACCCTGTGACACTCCGGAAATGCACTCCGGCGGAATGCACTTGGATTCTTGTTGAATCCACAGCCATGCGAGCGCAGGTAGAATCATCATCAGAATGAAGGCCAGAGCAACCAGCGCATCTTTCAAATTAGAATTGGGAGTGTCCGCCGTCGGCATTTTAATTAATCGCCGAATGTTTTTTGCCGTGATGAATTTGCGTCTTTATATTCCGGCTCTTCCTCATCCAGAATCTTTTTCAATTCGGAAAAGTGGTTGACGCAGAAATCGTCGCCGTAATTGCGCCATTGATTGCGAGTCGTCTGCGCGACATCGTCAGGAATTTCATTAAGCGGCAAGCCGGTGGACATCGCCAAAACTTGATTCATGCAGGCGCGCTCCAAATAATAGAGTTCATCAAATGCTTGCGCGATTGTCGGCGCGATTAGCATTATTCCGTGTCCGCGCATAAACAAAACGGATTTATCGCCGAGCGAATCCAAAAGCCGCTGCGATTCCGAATCGGCAAGGAGCATTCCGCCGAAGGCGTCGTCATATCCTATTTCGCCGAAGAATCGGCAGGCGTTTTGGTCGGTCATTTGCAGGCGGTAATCCTTCAGCGAGGCGAGGGCGGTGGCGTAGGGCATGTGCGTGTGCAGGATGACTCGGGCGCGCGGCAATTCGCGGTGAAGGAATCCGTGCAGGCACCATGCGGTCGGGTCGGGTGCGGAATCGCCGGTCGGCGGATGGTTGTCGGCGGAATTAAGTTTAAGCAATTCGCCCGCGCGAATTCGCGAGAAATGCCGACCGCGAGGGTTCATCAAAAAATGTCCGTCGCCGCAGTCCGCGCTGTAATGATTGGCGATTCCCTCGTGCAGGTTAAATCGCGCCGACAGCCGAAAAGCGGCGGCAAGGTCAATGCGAAGAGCGCGCTCGTCCATTTCGGCATTATAGCAATTTGTGGTAGAATCTGCAGCCCGAAACGAAAAAAATGACGATGGCGATTGAACGGACACTTTCCATAATTAAGCCGGACGCTGTGCGCGCCGGCAATATCGGCGCGATTCTGTCGCGGCTGGAAGCGGGCGGACTGCGCATTTGCGCGATGCGAATGCAGACGCTTTCGCGCGGGCAGGCGGAGGCGTTTTACGCGATTCATCGCGAGCGTCCGTTCTTCCAAGAGTTGGTGGAGTTTATGACTTCCGGCGCGATTGTCGCGCAAGTTCTGGAAGGCGAAAACGCCGTCGCGCGCAACCGCGAATTAATGGGCGCGACGAATCCCAAAGAAGCCGAGCCCGGCACAATTCGCGCCGACTTCGCCGAAAGCATAGAAGCGAATGCGGTGCACGGCTCCGATTCTTTGGAAAACGCGCGGACGGAAATTCAATTCTTCTTTCCGGAATTCGGCGAGTGATGAAAAAGAATCTTCTTAATTGCGACCGCGCCGGACTCGCGGAGCATTTGGAATCGCGCGGTGAAAAATCGTTTCGCGCCCGCCAATTAATTCGGTGGATATACAAGCGGGGCGCGTCCGACTTTTCGCAGATGAGCGACCTCTCGGAAAAACTGCGCGCAACTCTCGCCGATGAATTTGAATTCGCCCCCCCCCTTAAACTTATTGCCGATTCGCGCGCCTTTGACGGCACGCGCAAATTTCTGTTTGATGTCGGCGACGGACAGGCGGTGGAATCCGTTTTGATTCCGAGCGCCCGCAGAATGACCTTGTGCATTTCAACGCAGGCGGGATGCGCTCTCGCCTGTCAATTCTGCCATACCGGAATGCAGGGCTTTGTCCGCAATTTATCGGCGGCGGAAATTATCGGGCAACTGCAATTCGCAAACTCTTCATTAGGGGGGGAGAGGGTGACAAATGTCGTCATGATGGGAATGGGCGAGCCGCTTTTGAATTTGGAAAATACCGCCGTCGCCCTGCGATTAATGACCGACGCCGACGGACTCGGCTTATCGCGCCGCCGCGTGACGGTAAGCACCGCCGGAATTGTTCCGGCAATTGATCGCTTGCGCGATGAATGTCCGGTCGCCTTGGCGGTTTCTTTGCATGCTTCGCGCGATGATTTGCGAAGTGAATTAATGCCGATAAACCGCAAGTATCCCCTTTCTGAATTAATGTCCGCATGCCGCCGCTACCTTGGACTTGACGGTGAATCCCGCGCCGCGCCGCGCGATTTTATCACCTTTGAATATGTAATGCTAAAAGGAGTCAACGATTCCATAAGCGACGCCGCCGACCTTGCGGAATTAATTAAAAACATTCCGAGCAAGATTAATTTGATTCCGTTTAATCCTTTTATCGGCGCGGATTTTTCGGCGTCGTCGCCGTCGGCGATTCGCTCTTTTCGCGACCGCCTGTCGGCGGAAGGAATTGTGACGACGATTCGCAAAACGCGCGGCGACGACATCGCCGCCGCCTGCGGACAACTCGCCGGGCAAGTGAAAGGCGGTCGGCCGTCGGCGTTTTCCAAATCAATTAAACTTGCCGTCCCGACTCAAGCGGCGGCGTAATTCTTTTTTCGTGAGCGCGTCGGCGACCCCCCCCCCCCCCTCTATTTATCCGCGCCGAAAAACAATCGCGGTGCAAATTGGCGATGTTGTTGTCGGCGGAGATTCGCCGATTGTCGTGCAGGCGATGACCGACACCGACACCGCCGACGATCTCGCCACCGCCATTCAATGCTATGAATTATTTCGCGCCGGAGCGGAAATGGTTCGCATCGCCGTCAATGCGCCCAAGGCCGCGCAAGCGGTTGCCAAGATTCGCGAGCGGCTGGCGAAAATGTGCGACGCCCCCCCCCCCCCTCTTATCGGCGACTTTCATTACAACGGACATAAATTGCTTTCGCGCTATCCGGAATGCGCCGAAGCATTGGATAAATACCGAATCAATCCGGGCAATGTCGGCCTCGGCGAAAAGCGCGAAGGGCAATTCGCGCAGATGATAGAAATCGCCTGCCGATTGCAAAAGCCGATTCGCATCGGAGTCAATTGGGGGAGTTTGGATGAATCGCTGCTGTCTCGTCTAATGGATGAAAACGCCCGCCGCAAGGTTCCGGAAGATTCGGCTGCGGTCACTCGCCGCGCGCTTGTGGAATCCGCAATTGAATCGGCCAAAGAAGCGATGCGAATTGGCATGCCCGAAGATAAAATTATTTTGTCGGCGAAAGTCAGCCGCGCGCCGGATTTAATTGCGGTTTATGAATCGCTTGCATCGCAGTCGCATCATCCTTTGCATTTGGGTTTGACCGAAGCGGGAATGGGAATGCAGGGGGTGGCGTCGTCGGCGGCGGCGATGGGCGTTTTGCTTGCGCGCGGAATCGGCGACACTTTGCGCGTATCGCTGACCCCCCCCCCCCAAGGCGACCGCTGCGACGAAGTGCGCGCCGCATGGCATATTTTGCAAAGCATGGGAATTCGCGCGCGCGCGCCGACAGTGACCGCCTGTCCCGGCTGCGGACGCACGACCAGCGCATTTTTTCGGGAACTCGCCGCCGACATAGAATCGCACATCGCCGAACAAATGTCCGAATGGCGAATTCAATATCCGGGCGCGGAAAAATTAACGGTTGCAGTGATGGGCTGCGTAGTGAATGGCCCCGGCGAATCGCGCCACGCCGACATCGGCATTAGTTTGCCCGGCAGCGGCGAAAGACCGGTGGCGCCCGTTTTCGCCGATGGAAAAAAGATCGCCGTCCTCAAAGGCGATTCCATCGCCGACGAATTCAAGCAAATGCTGTCCGATTATATTAGCCGTCGCTTTGGGGGGGGGGGGGGGGATGGCCGCCGATGACGCGAGGACCGGTATAGCGGACAATTCCGCGCGGCGTAATGCGATAGTTTGTATAAGTTCTTTCGGCATGCGTCATCCGCAAATTAAGAATCTTTCCCGCATAATGCGCGACGACGGATTGCATGGACGAATCGCCGGCGATGTTTTTAAATTCATTGGGATCTTTTTTCAAGTCAAACAGCAGCGGCGGCATTCCGTTGAAATGGGCGTATTTATAGTTGTCGTCGCGCCACACATTAAGAGCGCATTGGTCGGGCGCGAGCGACAATGCGATTTCAAAATCAGGCGCATCTACGGAGCGAAAATCATACTCCCAAAAGACGCCGTCGCGCCATCGGGGGGGGGGGGAGTCGCCCCGCAGAAGCGGCAGTAAATTTGCGCCGTCCAATGTATGCGGAGGAGTCAAATTCAGCCATTCCAAAATTGTCGGCATTAGGTCAATTGATTCGGTAAAGCGCGATATTTTAATGCCGCGCTTTTTCGCGCGCGGATCGCGGATAATCAGCGGCAAATGATAGGATGCGTCAAAGTATCCCCCCTTTCCCCAGCACCAATGATCGCCCAGCATTTCGCCGTGGTCGGCGGTGAAAAGTATCAGCGTATTGTCATATTCTCCGGTCTTTTTAAGATGGGAAATTATCCGTCCGATATGCGCGTCAACTTCGCTTATGAGTCCGTAATATACGGCGCGAATTGAATTGATGTCTTCCAGCGGCGCATCTCGGACATTAATCTGCGAGTTGAAATACGCGGGATTGCTTTGTTGTTTCAGCCAATGCGAAAGAAAAGGATGCTGCGCGGATTCATCGGCGAGTTTATCTCGGCGAATGGGGGGGGGGGCGGCCTTATACATTTTATTATAAGGCGCGGGCGCAATAATTGGAGGATGAGGACGCAGAAAAACCAAATGCACAAGCCAGTCGCAGGCGCCGGCGATTTTAAGATAATCTAACGCCTGCTCGGCGATGTAGGCGGTATCGCTGTCTTTGGCGGAATAGCGGGCGGCTTCGCGCGAGAATCTTTCCATTACCGTCGGCGAATTAAGATGACGATAAATATGAGATAGGGGGGTCGGAATTTCATAGCCGCGCCGGCCGAGTGCGGCAACCCAATCTTCCTGCACATCGCCCCGCCATCTTGACGGCGAGTGGAATCCATTCAGCACATTTTGATAATGATGAAAGTCCGGCGATTGCGGCGGCAATTGCGAAGGGTCGGCGGTTGTGTCGGTGTAGCCGAAGAGCATTGTTTCCAATCCGGCGCGCTGGGCTTCCATGGCCAAGTTTGTGTGGCGGGCGGCGAGGGGGGTGCCGTTTGCAATTGCGCGATGATTAAAGGGATAAAGTCCGGTAAGCATCGTCGCGCGCGACGGGCCGCAGGGGGCGGAAGAAGTGTAATGCCGCATAAACATCGCGCCGTCGGCGGCGAGCGAATCCAAATGCGGCGTCTTGACAACGGAATGCCCCGCAGCCGACAAGCATTCTCCCCGCCATTGATCCGCGGAAATAAAAAGAACCTTATGCATATTAATTATCCTTTAATTCTCCGCGAAGGGCATTATCAAACAGCGATGCGAAATCCGATTCGCCCATCGGAATCGGATTGCCGGGGGCGGTGGCATCGCGCATCGCCATTTGCGCGACGGTGTGTTTGCGCGAATCATCCATTTCTAATTCGGCGAGAGTGTGCGGAATTTTTAATTCCTTTCGCAAATGAATTATCCATTGGATAACGCCCGCGCCGTCGCGCGGATTCAAGTTTAATAGACGGGCGGCCGTTTTTAATTTATCCTCAATTGCCGCGCGATTCCACGCAAGGACATACGGCAATAAAACCGCATTTAATAATCCATGATGCTTGTGATAAATCGCGCCGAGAGGATGCGAAAGCGAATGCACCGCGCCTAATCCCTTTTGAAAGGCAATCGCGCCCATCGCCGCCGCCGAGAGCATATTCGCCCGCGCCGACAAATCGCCCCCGTTATGAAATGCGCGCGGCAAAGCATTATGAATTAATGCAATTGCGTTTAATGCAATTCCTTCGCAGAAGGGATGATAGGTCGGCGCGCAAAGCGCTTCCACAGCATGCGCGAGAGCGTCAAAGCCGGTGGCGGCGGTGAGGGGGGGGGGCAGGGCGCGAATTAATTCTGGGTCGGCGATTGCAATTTGCGGAAGCATCCTGGGATGAAAAATTATCTTTTTTTCATTGGTGTCGTCGCGCGAAATAACGGCGGCGCGGCCCACTTCCGAGCCGGTGCCGGCGGTCGTCGGGACGGCGATAATAGGGGGTATCTTTGCGGTTGCTTTTTTCCATTTGTCGCCGACATCTTCAAATTCCCAAAGCGGAAGAGTTTGCGCGGCGGCGAATGCAATCGCCTTTGCCGAATCCAAGGCGCTGCCGCCGCCGAGTCCGATTGCGCCGTCGCAATTGTTTCGGCGAAAAGCGGCGACACCGGAATCCACGACGGAAGCGGCGGGTTCGGATTTGACATCCGCAAAAACCGCGCATTGAATTTTGCCGCCGACCAGTGAATCCATTGCGGATGCGGCGATTGCTCCGTTTGCGATTCCGGCATCAACAACCAGCAGCGGACGGCAAATTCCGGCGTCGCCGCAGGCGATGGCGAGTTCTTTGATTCTTCCCGCACCCAAGCGAAAATCGTTGGGAAAGGAAAAGTCGCCTTTGGGGATTGCGTCGGCGTTTTTCATTTGGACGGATTATAGCGAATTTTTCAATCGGATAATTTGACGGCGAACAGAGAATTTTGGAGAGTTGATTCCGCCTGTGCTATTATTTTTTCCATCTTTTGGAGATGAAATAATGACGAAGAGATTGATGATTTTTGCGATGGCGTTTTCGCTGCCGCTGATTTTTTTCGCGCGCGCGCAGGAAGAGTCGCAGCCGGAAAATACTTATGAAATCGTCCGCGCAAATTTTGCGGTCGGCAATCGCTGGATGATTGCGGCGGCGCATCCGCTGGCGGCTGAAGTCGGCGCGACAATTTTATCGGCGGGCGGTTCGGCGGCCGATGCGGCGGTCGCCGTGCAATTGATGCTTAACTTAGTTGAGCCGCAATCGTCCGGAATCGGCGGCGGCGCATTTGCGCTTTATTGGGATGAATCTCAAAAGCAATTAACCTCTTGGGACGCCCGCGAAAAAGCGCCCGCACTCGCCGACGAAAACTACTGGCTGGATGCAAACGGCAATCCTATTAAATGGCGGGATGCCGTCGCGGGAGGGCGGTCGGTCGGCGTTCCCGGCGCGCTGAAACTTTTGGAAACGCTTCATCAAAAATATGGACGACTCTTTTGGTCGGATTTATTCGCGCCGACAATTGAAAAGGCGAAAAACGGATTTTCAATTTCCCCGCGCTTGGCGAATTCCATTAAGGATGCGGCGGAGAAAAAACTCGGTTTTTTTAATGAAACAAAAAAATACTTTTTTAATTCGGACAATTCACCCAAAGAAGCCGGAGCGATTTTGAAGAATCCTCAATTCGCCCGCACATTGCGCCTGCTTGCGGACGAGGGCTCAACGCCGTTTTATCAGGGAAAAATCGCCGCCGATATTGTGAATGCGGTGAAAACAAAAATTAATCCCGGCATATTAACCTTGTCCGATTTTGCCAATTACAAAGTGAAAGAGCGGACTCCCGTCTGCGTGAATTATCGCGGCAATCGCGTCTGCGGAATGGGCCCGCCGAGTTCGGGCGGATTAACCGTCGCGCAAATTCTTATGATGCTGGAAAATTTTGATTTGGCAAAGATAGGCGACTCGGCTTTGTCGCGTCATTTATTTGCGGAAGCGGCAAAGTTGGCCTACGCCGACCGCAATCTTTACATCGCCGACGACGACTTTGTGAAAATTCCAAGCGGATTTTTAGACGCCGATTATTTATCACAAAGAGCGAAGTTAATTAATCCGTCGGCGGCGATGAAAAAAGCCCAAGCGGGAACGCCGCCGGGAAGCGAATCGGCGACGCTGTTTCCGGACTCGCAATTGAATCGCCCCGGCACATCGCACTTTGTCATTGCCGACAAATACGGCGATATGATTTCAATGACGACAACCATTGAATCCGCCTTCGGCAGCGGCGTAATGATAAACGGCTTTCTGCTTAATAATGAATTAACCGACTTTTCATTGTCGCCGGAAAAGGACGGAAAGAAAATTGCGAATCGCGTGGAAGGCGGCAAGCGTCCGCGTTCATCAATGTCGCCGACGATTGTTTTTCGGAATGGCCATCCGATTTTATTAATAGGTTCGCCGGGGGGGTCGCGCATTATTAATTATGTGGCGGAGTCAATTATTGCGATATTGGATTGGCAAATGCATCCGGCGGAGGCGTTGAGTTTGGGTCATATTGTCAATCGCAACGGCGCGACGGAATTAGAAGAAAATACCCAAGCCGAATTGCTGGCATCGGAGTTGGAATCATTGGGGCATGAGATTAAGTTTCGGGATTTGAATTCGGGTCTGCATTTAATATTAATTGCGGACGATAAATTAATCGGCGCAGCCGATCCCCGCCGAGAAGGAATCGCAATAGGAAAATAAATCGGGGGTTCCAAAAAAACCCGTAGGGCGGATAGAGCGTCAGCGAAATCCGCCGAATCAAATTGCGGTGAGATTCGGCGGGTATCGCTTGCGTCTATCGCCGCTTCGCTCCACCCGCCCTACGGCGATTTGCCTCGCTTGTTCCATGGCGGTTGCAAGTCGGAAATTAAAATACTTTCCCACGACTTGCGCACTGAGTCAAAGAAAATATTTTCTTTCCATATTGGCAATCTGTGGCAATAAGGCAATTTTTTGTGATGGATAGCGTAAATATGAATGCGCCCGTTTCTCTCTCCTTTGAGAGCATCACGAATCAACTTCCGCCGCCGATCTTCCGGGCTTTTATTGCCTCGGATATTTACCATCCGTGCTTTCAGTAAGCGTTCGGTTTGACCAATATATTTGAGATTTCCCTTGTGGAAAAAAGCGTAGATAAACCCTTCATCCGCCTTATTGAGGGATTCGCCAAAGTCAAATTTCGGCTGTTCATCCTCCAACACCCAATTTCCGACTATACGGAATCCCAACGACTCCAACTTTCTCATGGGGAGGGATTGCACGCAATACGACTCGGCGATGATGATGCAAGGCGTGGCAACATGATGAGCGTGATTGGGATTTTGGTTGTCATTTTCCATTTTTCTGCTCCTGCCGATTCTCTCGGCGATTGGTTGCGGGAAAAATCGTAGCACGCTCCCACAAGCGTGTCAAATTATTTTGCGCCAGCGTCTTCCAACGCTTTGGCGGAATCCCAATGCCTTTTGAGTTTGGCATATTGTAGCGGGGTTACATCAAAATGGTCGGTCGCATTGATATAGGCACCCGCCTTATGTAGGACGGGAATGGCCTCGGCAATTCCGAAGATTGCCGCTGTGTGAAGTGGAGTTAAACCGCCGCTATCCTTCGCATGCACATCTGCTCCCGCCTTGATTAAAGTGTGAATGATTTCAAGATTTGCGTTAGCGACAGCCGAATGAAGCGGAGTCAAGGAGTTATAGCCCTTCGCGTTTACATTTGCCCCTTGTGCAATCATCGCCTTAACTTCCTCTGGCGTAAGGGAATGATAGGTTTTTTGCAAATCCATGAGGCAGTTGGAATTCGCCTTGCAGTCCGGCAAATCGGCGGCGTGACTCGCTGGCAAGACGACGAAACCGCCGAGCAGGATCACGGTGATGACAACGGCAGATTTCGGCAAAATGATAATGCCGAGAGCGATGGCGGCGACGAGAATAATCATTAAAGGCACGATTTCCATTTGACTCCCCTTTGTAATGGAATGGCGACTATAGCAGAAAATTCCGCCGAATCTTAAAATAATTTCATCTTTTTTTCGCACCCAAAATTGCGGACGCAGAGCGTCCGAGTCACGCGTACCGACGCGGAGCATCGGCACGAGGATTTTAATTTTTTCTTTCGGCAAATTCGGTGTATAATTAAAAAAACAAGGGAGGAGATAAATGCCGCAAGCGACTCTGGATGACAAGTATGTCCTTGAAAAAGGACGCGCCTATTTGAGCGGACTGCAAGCCCTCGCGCGTCTGCCGATGCTTCAGCACGAGCGCGATTCGCTCGCCGGACTCAATACGGCCGGATTTATTTCCGGCTATCGCGGCTCGCCGCTGGGCGGGTTTGATCAGGAATTGTGGCGGGCGAAATCGCATCTGCAAAAGCACAAGATTGTGTTTTCGCCCGGCGTCAACGAAGACCTCGCCGCCACCGCCGTGTGGGGAAGCCAGCAGACGAATCTGTTTGACGGGGCGACCGTCGACGGGGTGTTTTCCATCTGGTATGGAAAAGGTCCGGGCGTGGATAGAAGCGGCGATGTTTTCCGCCACGCCAACGCCGCCGGAACTTCCAAATATGGCGGGGTGATTGCGGTCGCGGGCGACGACCATGCGGCGAAATCGTCGACCTTGCCTCATCAAACCGAACATGTCTTTAAGGCGGTGATGATGCCGATTTTATTTCCGGCGAATGTGCAGGAATATCTTGACCTTGGAATTCATGCCTTTGCGATGTCGCGTTTTTCCGGCTGCTGGGTCGCCTTCAAAGCGATTAATGACACGGTGGAATCCAGCGCATCGGCGGAAATTGATGCGGGGCGGGTCGTCGTTAAGATTCCGCAGGATTACAAAATGCCGCAGGGCGGATTAAACATTCGCTGGCCCGATCCCCCCCCTCAGCAAGAATTGCGGTTGCTGGATCAAAAACTATATGCCGCTCTCGCTTACTGCCGCGCGAATCATTTGAATGAGGTCGTTATTGACAGCCCGAATCCGCGCCTTGGCATTATGGCCGCCGGAAAATCATATTTGGATGTTCGGCAGGCCTTGGACGACCTTGGGATTGATGAGAATCTGGCGGCGCAAATCGGCATTCGCGTTTATAAGATTGCGATGACATGGCCTTTGGAATCCGAAGGCGTGCGCCGCTTCGCCAAAGGGCTGGAGGAAATTCTGGTGGTGGAGGAAAAAAGGCAGTTTTTGGAGTATCAATTAAAAGAAGAACTTTATAATTGGCGCGAAGACGCGCGTCCGCGGGTCGTCGGCAAGTTTGACGAAAAAGGCGAATGGTCGCTGCCGCACGGCGATTGGCTTCTGCCGGCAAAGATGGAATTGTCGCCTTCTATTATTGCCAAGGCGATTGCGTCGCGCATTGCAAAGTTTTATCAAAGCGATGTCATCGCCGAGCGTTTAAGGTTTTTGCGCGACAAGGAAAATGCGCTGGCGCATTCGCCGCTTTCTGTTTCGCGCATGCCTTTTTACTGTCCGGGATGTCCGCATAATACTTCCACACGCGTGCCGGAAAACAGCCGCGCGCTGGCCGGAATCGGATGCCATTATATGGCGCAGTGGATTTTTCCGGGCACTGATACTTTCAGCCAGATGGGGGGGGAGGGAGCGGCGTGGATTGGACAGTCGCCCTTTACCAAAACTAAGCATGTGTTTGTTAATTTGGGCGACGGCACATATTTTCATTCGGGGATTTTGGCGATTCGCGCCGCCATCGCCGCTAATGTTTGCGCGACCTACAAGATTCTCTACAACGATGCGGTGGCGATGACCGGCGGGCAGCCCATCGACGGCAATCTTTCGCCTTCGCAAATTACCAAGCAAGTGGAAGCCGAAGGCGTTAAGCGAATCGCCGTCGTGAGCGATTCTCCCAAGGTTCATCAAAAGCATAAACGCGACTTCGCCGCCTTCGCGACTTTTCATCATCGCAAAGAATTGCCAAGATTGCAGAAGGAGTTAAGAGAATGGCCGGGCGTTTCGGTGATTCTTTACGAGCAAACCTGCGCCGCCGAAAAGCGTCGCCGCCGCAAGCGCGGACAAATTCCCGATCCTCCCCGCCGCGTTTTTATTAATGCGTCGGTCTGCGAAGGATGCGGCGACTGCCAAACGCAATCCAATTGCATCGCCGTCGCGCCTTTGGAAACGGAATTCGGCCGCAAGCGTCAAATTGACCAGTCGGCGTGCAACAAGGATTTTTCGTGCGCCGACGGTTTTTGCCCGAGTTTTGTCGTTGTGGAAAATGCCGTGCTGAGAAAAAGTGCGCGCGCCGTCCGGCCGCCTTCTAATTTGCCGACGCCGGAATTGCCGAATTTATCGCGGCCTTTCGGGGTTGTCGTCGCCGGAGTGGGCGGCACCGGAATCGTGACGGCGGGCGCCTTAATTGGAATGGCGGCGCATTTGGAAGGACGAGGCGTTTCCGTCCTTGGTCAAACCGGACTCGCGCAAAAGGGCGGGGCGGTGATGTCGCATGTGCGTTTGGCGAAGCGCGCCGAGGAATTATTTGCCGTGCGAATCGCCGACGGTGAAGCCGACGCCCTTTTAGGGGCGGATGCCATAACGGCGGCATCGGCGGATTCGCTGGTGAAAATGCAGAAAGGCCGGACTCGCGTCGCCTTGAATGTCGCCGAAACGCCGACGGCGGATTTTGTGGGGAATCCGGATTGGGATTTTCCGCTGGAAAAAATCGCCGACGAAATCACCGCCGCCGTCGGCAAGGACGCGCTTTTTCGGCTGGACGCTTTCGCTTTATCTTCCGGGCTTTTCGGCGATTCGGTCGGCGCGAATACTTTGATGCTGGGCTATGCTTGGCAATTGGGAATGATTCCGGTCGGACGCGAATCGCTTTTGCGGGCGATTGAATTAAACGGAGTCGCCGTTGAAAAAAATTGCGCGAGTTTTGAATGGGGAAGATTCGCCGCTGTGAATCCGGACGAAGCCGCCCAAGCCGCCGGAATCTCCCCCGAATCTAATTCCAATTTGCCGAATGCGAAAGCGACGGCGGAATCGCTGACGGCGACTCGCGCCGAATATCTTCGCGCCTATCAGGACGACGCCTACGCTGAGCGATACCGCAGATTTGTCCATCGCGCGCGCGTGCGGGGGCGGGAAGTCGGCGGCGAAACGGGCGGCGAATCGCTGGCGGCTGCGGCGGCAAAAGGTTATTTTAAATTGCTCGCCATCAAAGATGAATACGAAGTGGCGCGGCTGTTTTCGGACGGAGCATTTGAAGCGGAATTGCGCCGTCATTTTGAGGACGGATTCCGTCTGCGATTTTTGCTGTCGCCGCCGCTGATTGCGCCGCTTGACCGAATTACCGGTCGTCCGCGTAAATTTTCCTTCGGCGGCGGGACGATGAAGGCGTTTCGGCTGCTCGCTAAATTGAAGCGTCTGCGCGGGACGCCGCTGGATATTTTCGGCTACGCCGCCGAGCGAAAATTAGAGCGGGCGAAAATCGGCGAATACGAAAAGGCGATGGAATCCGTCCTCGCCGGACTGAGCGAAAAGAATTTGTCCGCCGCCGCCGCCCTCGCCGAATCGCCGGAGCAGGTGCGCGGATTTGGATTTATTAAGATTCGCGCCGCCGAATTGCATTCGGAAAAGTTGCGCGAATCACTCGCCGCTTTTTCGGAATCGTCCGAAAAATGTTGACAAGGTCGGCGAAAAGTGCTATAATCCGCCGATGAAAATGGGGGCAGAATTATGACGGATGTCACTGCATCGCCGACATATCAGGCGGTCATTCCGCGCGCGTTGCGCGAAGAGGCGGGAATTCGGCACGGGATGAAATTCAAAATCCGCTCTTTTGGCGGAGACGGCGTTTTGCTTATACCTCCTGTTAACATCGCCGATCGCACGGGAATTTTGTCCGGCGTCCCCAACGATTTTGCGCGCGAGAAAGGAAGTCGCGCACTTGCTCTATCCGCAAAGAAAGGGGGGGGAAATTCACAATGACCGTTTTAAGCCGTTTAGCGGCGCATCTAACAGGGAGAAACCTCGTGCCAGAATCAGAAAAGCTTGCGGACGATTCCGCATCTTTGCCGTTGCCGCCCATTCCGCTGCCGGAATTCGCCACCGCCGAGTGGCTTGCCGAGCGGATTGATGTTACTCCCCGCTCGCTGCGTCATATTCACGACCAGCGTCGCACGCTGATGGAATCGGTCGGCCTTGAAAGTTGGCCGGAGAAATTGGAGACGGCGTCCGATTTCGCCGATTTATTCATGCGCGGCTTTCCCTGCTCCGCCGATTTCACTGAACGCTGCGGCAAAGCGGCGGCTCGGCAGTATGAGCGCGGCACGAAAAAAGGAAAAAAAGTCCGCTTCTTTGAGCGCGCCATTCGCATGCATTGGATAAAAGGAATGGCGCTCGCCAACAAAAAAGCCAAGGACAAGGAATCGCTGGATCCCGAAGTGCTGCTTAAAGATCTCGCCGAAGGCGGCCACGGACAAGAGGCGTCCGAGTTGGCGTTTTTATCCCTCGCCGAAGGCGGCTACGATCGCGGCACGGCGGCGGCGATAAAAAGCAATGCGCCGGCATTCGCCCCGATAATGCCGACCGTGCGCGGAATGGAATTGCACGAGCGCCGCGAACGGCTGGAAGGCGAAGGATACGGCGATACGGAAATTGCGGCCATTTCGGCATGGCGCGAATCGGCGGCGGAATTAATTATGGCGGCCAAGGAATCCGAACCCTCCCGCGAATCGGCGATTGGCGCCGCGCGCGCGCTTTCCGGCTCCGCTGCCGCGCTGGCGGATTGGGAGCACGCCTGCGCCGTCCCCCGCTCGTCGCGGGGCGCGATTAATAAATTGCGCCGCGCCGCTGAATTGCTGGCGCCCATCGCCCGCGCCGACGCCAATTTGAAAGACGACAGCGCGCGCATGCAAAAATCTTTGGAAACCGCAGCCGCCGCCGGAGTCAAACGCGACTTCGCCTCCCGGCTGGACGAAGAATCCGAAGAATTGCTGACCGACGCCGGCCGCGCTCAAACTAAACTTGACGACGCCACCGAAAAAATGAAAAGCGGCGACATCAACGCTCTTCCGCAAGTGCAGGCGATGCAGAAGGAAGCCGCCGAAATTGCCGCCGCTACGATGAAGAAAATCGCCGACCTCGCCGACGAAATTCAAAAAGCCGAAACCGTTCCGGCGCCGCGGGAATCATCTGTGATTCGCGCGGAAATTTTCGGCGAAATTGCCGCCGCGCTTAATTTATCGCCGTCGGCTGTTGTTGCCGCTCCGTCCGCCGCCGCTGAAAAGAAGGAATCCAAGCGCGAAGAATCAACAGGCGAATCGGACGGCGGCGCGATTTATCTGCAAACCGCCGCCGCTAAAATCAGCGCGCAAATGTCGGCGAATCGGAAAGATCATTTTAAGGAAGCCATCAAACTCGCCGATGCCGCGATTCAAATTTTCGGCGCGGACAGCATTCCGTTTTCCCTTGACGAATTTAAATTCGCCGATGCCGTTGAAGATATCCTCGGCGACTTTGGCGAGCCGAATTCGGATCGAAAAGACGAAGCCGAAACCTTTGCAAACAAGGCGGCGGAAAATATCGACGGCCTGAATAAACAAAGCGACGATATCGCGGTTGCGCGAAAATTGTGGCTATTGTCGGCGTCGCTGGCATGGAAGGATATGGGCGCAGAATCGGCGGCGGGTCGGATTATTTTCGGCGTGACGGTGGATCATGAATTTGACGATAAATTCCGCCCCTTCGCCGCCGCCCTCGGCGAATCGATTCATGGCGGCGCGTTTGCCGAGCGCCGCGAATCGGCAAGCCCGGAGCAGCGCGCCGACGCCGTGCGCGATTCGCTTTTGGAAAAAATTGACGCTTTCGGCAATATGCATTTTAATTTCACACTGGGTCAAAAAGTCGTTCCGGCGATGACCGCGCCCGACGGCGAAATCGGCCGCTTGGGCGCGCTGATTAAAAAAGGCGGACGATTGGCGGTATCGGCGGCGCAGGATTTTGCGCGCGGCTACGGACGCCATTCGGACGCGAATCGCTTAATTCAGCAGGTCGCCAAGCGAGTGCCGTCCACGGCGGAATCGATTGAAGGATCGGCGCTGCGCAAGTTGACTTCGGCGATTGAGGAGATTGCCAAATTCTGCGAAAAATACGCCGAGGCGGAAGAATCACGCGACGAGCCGGGAGCGGACGAACGCTTTTTCCGATTGAAGCGCAAGATGGCGCGGACGGTGCAATTCGCCGAAGAAGCATTGGAAGGATTGCACGAGCGACGCGGCGGCGACATCATCAATGGCGCATCGGCAATGATGAAAGCCCGCCTGCAAAAACTCGCGCAAGGCCATGACAGCCAAGACGAACAGCAGAATTAATCAGCCGCGCGATTTTTGGTTTTGAGGGTCGTAAGGGCTGTCGTCGATGACAACGGCGCGATGACGATTGCCGAGAATATCCATCTCTAATTCCGTCCCCGATTCCGCCGCCGACGGGCGAATCATCCCCAGCGCCAGCGATTTGCCAAGACGAAATCCATAGCCGCCGCTGGTCGCCATTCCGACCCGCTCGCCGTTGCGATAAATCGGATTGTTGCCGAGTGCGTCGGCATCTTCCACGCCCGAAAATTCCAAAGTGCAGAATCGCAAAGAAAAGCCGCGTTCCTGCCATTTCAGAAGTCCGTCGCGGCCGATAAAATCGCCTTTTTCCGTCCGCACAAAACGCTCCAAGCCGCTTTCAAGGGCGGCGTATTCCACCGACATTTCCTGCCCGACCATCTTGTAGGATTTTTCAATCCGCATCGCTTCCATCGCGCGAATGCCGAAAGGACGCAGCCCCAAATCGCCGCCGACTTCCATCAGCGAATCAAAAATATGATTTTGATACTCAATCGGATGATGAATCTCCCAGCCCATTTCACCGACGAAATTAACCCGCAGCGCCAAGGCATTCGCCAAGCCGACATCAATTCGCCTGCCGGACAGCCATGGAAAAGCGGCGGCGGAAAAATCAACATCGGGACTCGCCCGCTGCATTAGTTCACGCGAATTCGGCCCGGCAACGACTAAAACGCCCATTTGATTCGTGAGATTGTCAAATCGCACTGAGCCGTCCGACGGCAAATGGCGATGAATCCAATCGTGATCCAATCGCTGAAATGCCCCCGCCGACACAAGGTAGAATGAATCTTCCGACTCCGGATACACGGTGAATTCCGAATGCACGCCGCCGCCCGGAAAAAGCGCATGCAAAAGTCCGATGCGCCCGGTTTTCGGCAATTTGTTGGCGAGCAGATAATCCAGAAAAGCCCGCGCGCCGCCGCCGGAAATTCGGCATTTGGAGAAGGCGGACATATCCAGAATCCCCGCATTGTCGGCGACATTTTTGACTTCATTGCCGACATGCGAAAACCACTTGGAGCGTCGAAACGACCAATGGTCTTCTTGGGCGATTCCGTCCGGTGCAAACCAATTCGGGCGTTCCCATCCGAATTTTTGACCGAAGACGGCGCCCAGCGATTTCATTCGTCCGTAGCAGGGAGTCGTCCGCAGCGGGCGTGCCGCCGGACGCTCTTCGTCGGGGTAGTGAATCGTGAAGACACTGGAGTAGGCTTCTTCGTTTTTCTCAATCAAAAATGCGCGGGAGGCGTAGTCGCCGAATCGGCGGGGATCCACGCCGAGCATATCAATGGTGGGCTCGCCGTCGACAATCCATTCGGCTAATTGCCAGCCCGCTCCGCCGGCGGCGGTGATGCCGAAGGAATGCCCTTCGCTGAGCCAGAAATTCGGCAGTCCCCAAGCCGGGCCGACAATCGGGCTGCCGTCCGGCGTATAGCAGATGGCGCCGTTGAATCCTTTTTTGATGCCGACTGTGCCGAAGCACGGCACCCGCCGAATCGCCGACTCAATGTGCGGCTCCAGACGCTCCCATTCGTCCGGAAATAATTCGCGTTCGCAGTCGGCGGCGGGTCCGTCCACATAGCATGCGGGCGCGCCTTTTTCGTAGGGGCCGAGAATCAAACCGCCTCTTTCTTCCCGCATATACCACGAGCCGTCCGACTCGCGAAGCACGCCCATTTCCGGCAGGCCTTGTTTTCGCCGCTCCAATAATTCGGGGATGTCGTCCGTAACGATGTATTGATGCTGCACCGGAATCACCGGAATTTCCAAGCCGACCATCGCCCCTGTTTTGCGGGCGAAATTGCCCGTCGCGCAGACGACATGTTCGCAGACGATTTCGCCCTTGTCGGTGGCGACCCGCCATTCGCCGTTTTGACGGGAGATTCCGGTCACGCAAGTGCGCGTGTAAATTTCCGCCCCGAGATCTCGCGCGCCTTTGGAGAGGGCGTTGGTTAAATCCGACGGCTGAATGTAGCCGTCTTCGGGATGAATAATCGCACCGACGAGTTCGTCCGTCACGCACAGCGGCCAGATTTCCTTCACTTGCTGCGGCGTGAGAAAATCCACCTTCACGCCGACAATCGCCCCGACTCCGGCGTATTGGCGATATTCGTCCATGCGGTCGGCGGTCATCGCCAGCCGAATGTTGCCGACTTGACTGAAGCCCACATTCATTCCGGTTTCCGCCTGCAGTTCCTGATAGAACTTAACCGAGTATTTGTGAATCTTGCCGACCGAATACGACATATTAAACAGCGGCAGCAAGCCGGCGGCATGCCAAGTGGAGCCGGAAGTTAATTCGGCGCGCTCGACCAGAACGCAGTCGTCCCAGCCCTTTTTCGCCAGATGATAAAGCGTGGACACGCCGGCGACGCCGCCGCCAATTACCGCAACACGCGCATGAGTTTTCATTTGGAAATTTTCCTCCGATGGTATTAAATTATCGTCCGCCAATTATAGCAAGCGTCTTAAAAGCGGGGGACAAGTCCAATTTGCGGTAAATTAAGCGCGGGTAAAATATGACCGAGCAAAAAATTATCTGCGGCGTGGATGAGGCCGGACGCGGACCCCTCGCCGGGCCGGTGGTTGCGGCGGCGGTGATTCTGGGGGCGGCGCGAATTAATGGACTCAACGATTCCAAAAAACTCTCCGCTTCCCGCCGCGAATCGCTGGATGCGGAAATCCGCGAAGAGTGCATCGCTTTCGCGTTGGGCGCCGCCGAAGTCGCCGAAATAAACGCCCTCAATATTTTGCGCGCGACTTTACTGGCGATGCAGCGCGCCGTTTCCGGCATCGTCATCGTCCCCGACGAAGTGCTGGTGGACGGCAATATCACCCCCGATTTGCCCTATCCCGCCCGCGCGATTATCGGCGGCGATGCGCTGTCGCCCGAAATTATGGCGGCTTCCATTCTCGCCAAAACCGCCCGCGACAAAATAATGGCGGAGATGCATATCAGTCATCCGCAATACGGCTTCGGTGAACACAAGGGCTATCCGACGGCGCATCATTTGGCTATGCTGGAAAAATTCGGCGCGACGGCGCATCATCGACGGCACTTCGGCCCGGTGGCGAAAGTTTTGGAAAAAATAAATTGCGGGTCGGAGAATTAATATCCCCGACCCGCAGCTGGTCAAGCGAGAATCAAGGTAAAAAGTCAAGTTTAATTTTTTGGAGGCGATTAAAATTTGCGATGGAATTGTGCTATAATCTTTCTACATTTTTGGGCGCGAGGACTGCAATGACTGTAATGCACACCGAACTTTACAACGCTCTGATTGATGCCGGAGCGTCCGACGACAAAGCCCGCGCCGCGGCTGAAACGGCGGTGTCGCTTCCCGTCGGCGAAACGCCCGCCACTTCGCGCGATATCGCACGGCTGGAAAATCGCGTCAAAGGCGTGGAAAACGCCATCCTTCGGCTGGACGATCGGCTGTGGAAAATCGCCTGCGCCGGCTTTGCCTTGGGCGGCGCGATAATTTTGCTGCTGGGCAAAATTGCGTTTTTTCCGTAGGCGGCGATTCGGCGGACAATGACTCCGCCTGAAATTAAAATCGCTGCGCGCGAATTGCGGGGCGATTCTTCCCTGTATATTTTCGCCGCTTTGGCGATGGCGATGTCGGCGGCGGCTTTGACGGCGGTGCTGTCGCTTTCGGATTCATTCCGCGATTCTCTCGCCCGCGATTCGCGCGCGCTTCTCGGCGGCGATTTGGAAGTGCGGCTGTCGTCGCGCGAATTTCACGCCGAAGAATTGCAATGGCTCCGCGAAAACAGCGGACGGCTTTCTTTCGTCCGCACAATGAATGCGATGGCGAGAGCGGGCGAATCGAATCATCAATTAGTCAGAGTGAAAACGGCGGACGATTCGTATCCGCTTTTCGGCGAAGTTAAATTGCAAAGCGGACGCGCGTATTCGCCCGAATTATTGAACGATGAAAACATCGCTTTGGTGTCGCCGATTTTACTGAATCAATTGGAAGTCGGCGTCGGCGATTCCTTTTTTCTGGGCGCTGCGAAAGTGCGAATCGCCGATGTTCTTCTCGTCGAGCCGGATCCAAGCGCGCGAATTTTGCTGGCGCAGCCGACAGTTTTGATTTCCGAAAAAACACTCGCCGCCGCCGGACTCGCGCGTCCGGGCAGCGTGCAGACGCGGCGGGCGCGAATCGCCGCGGGCGATTTATCGGCGGAAAAATGGCGCGATAATTTGCGGGCGGCTTTTCCGAATTCACCGTGGCGCGTGACAATGCATCGCGAGGCGTTTTCTTTTTTGCGCCGAATCGCCGCCAAGTTTGAAGCGTTTCTGGCGGTCGCTTCGCTGGGCGCAATGCTGATTGCGGGAGTCGGAGCGGGCGTCGCCGTCGGCGCATTTTTGCGCGCGAGGCAGGGGACAATCGCCGTGTTAAAAGCCATCGGCGCGGAATCGAAAATGGTCTCGCGCGCGTATCTTCTGCAAATTTTGGGATTCGCAATTTTGGGGGCGACTTTTGGAATCGTCCTCGCCGAAATTATCGTCATCGGACTCGCGCCGCTATTGAAGGCGTTTCTGCCGATTGCGCTGTCCGCCGAATGGTCGTGGCGGGCGGCGGGAATTGTGATGGCATCGGCGATTTTAATTACGCTGGCATTCGCTCTGCCGCCGCTTGGACGATTCGGGGCGACAAATCCAACCGCCCTTTTCAATCGCGCATCGGGCGACGGCGATTCGGCTGAGCCGCCGACTCCGTCCGCCTACAAAATGGCCGCTTTCGCCGCCGCTTTGGGAGCGGGCGCATTGGCGGTCGGCGTTTCCAGCGACAAGACGCTTTCGCTGATGCTGATTGCCGGCGCGTTGGCGGCGGCGGGAATTTTGCGCGGAATCGCACTGCTTGCCGCCTCCGCCGCCGAAAAATGGAGCGCGAAAAAAATCGGCTTTCCGCTGCCCTTAAAACTCGCTTTGCGGGCTTTATCGCGCGCGCCTAAGCAATCCGCCGCCGGAGTGGTTTCGCTCGGACTCGGCGTCGCCGCCCTCGTTGCAATTCTGGAGACGGAAGCCAATTTCGCCGGACAAATTGACCGGACGCTTTCGCATCGCGCGCCGAATTTTTATCTTGTCGGAATTCTTCCGGATCAACTTGAAGAAATTCGCGCAATCGTCCAAAAAATCGGAAAAAATCCAAACGATGTTGAATTCCAAACACTGCCTTTTTTGCGCGGGCGAATCGTTAAAATCAACGGAATTCCCGCCGAAGAAGTCAAAGTGAAATCCGGCTCCGAGTGGATTCTGCGGGGCGAAAGAGGCATTACATGGAGCGAAGATTACATCGGCGGAAGCCGCATCGTCGACGGAAAAATGTGGGACGATTCCATCGGCGGGCCGCAGGTTTCATTCGCCGAAGACGGCGCGGAAGGAATCGGCATTAAAATCGGCGACACTATTTCCATCAATGCTTTGGGGCGGGAAATTAAAGCGGTCGTCGCCAATTTGCGGCGGGTGGATTGGCGGTCGTTTGACTTGAATTTTGAAATGATTTTTTCGCCTGATTCTTTCGCTGATGCCCCGCATGCTTTTATTGGCACGCTGCGATTGCCGGACGATTCCGCCGAATTCGCCGAGCGCGAAATTGTCTTTCGTTTTCCGAATGTCGTCGTTATCGCCAGTGCGCCGATTTTTCAGGCGGGGCGCGATGCGCTGAGTAAAGCCGGAATTCTGGCGCGACTCGTCAGCGTCGCCGCTCTTGCCGCCGGGATTTTAGTTTTGGCGGCGGCGTTGGCGGAGGGTCGTCGCCGCCGCGTGCGCGAAGCGGTAATTTTGCGCGCCCTCGGCGCAAAGCGAAAAACGGCGGCATCGGCGTTTTTGCTGGAAGCGGCGGCATTGGCGACGGCGGCGGCGATTCCGGCGTTTATTCTCGGCACAGCGGCGGGGGCTTTCGTCGCCGAAGAATTGCTGGAATTGCCTTGGCAGTGGCAATGGCAGGCGACAATGCCGGTCGCTCTTGCCGCCCTGTTGATTCCGGTCGGATTCGGGGCGGCGGATTTAAGCCGCGTGCTGGGTCATCCGCCGCTGGATTATCTGCGAAATGAATGACAACGATAAAAAACGCCTGTTTGTCGCCGCCATCCCCAATCGCAATTGGCGGGGGATTCTGACCGATGCCCAAGCGGTTTCGCCGCCTCGCGCGAAATTGATTCCACCGGAAAAATTGCATTTGACGATATATTTCGCCGGACAAATTCCAGCGGCGAGAATCGATGAATTAAAAATCGCGCTGGCGAATTTCGCCGCCGATTCCATTCCGCTTTCGCTTGACGGCGGGCGAATTTTCACGCCGACTCGCAGCGGAATTCCGTCGATGCTGTGGCTGAAATTTAATTCGTCGGCGCAATTTCGGCGTCTTTCCGACGGCTGCCGCCGAATTTTTATCGGCGATGACGGCGATGCGAAAAATGAAAATCGTCCGCAAATTCCGCATATTACGCTTGCGCGATTTAATTCGGGGAGAGTGATTTTATCTTTGCCGAATCTTAATCTTGCCGGCGAGCGGCTGGAAGTCGGAGAAATTTCGCTGATGCTGTCCGCCGACGGACGCTATCAATCGCTGGCCGCTTTTCCGCTTGGCCGTCGGTGAAGTTTATAATGTGATAAAAATTGTGACCGAATTGGAAATCATCCGCCGATATTTTTCGCCGCCGAACCGCCAAGATAATGTCATCCTCGGCATCGGCGACGACGCCGCCATCGTGTCGGCTGGCGGCAAAAATTTGGCGGTTTGCACTGATTCGCTCGTCGCCGGAACGCACTTTTTTGAGGACGCCAACCCGCATTTTTTGGGGCGAAAATCCCTCGCCGTCAGCGTCTCCGACCTCGCCGCTATGGGTGCGATTCCGCTGTGGGCGACAATCGCCATTACGCTCAAACAAGCGGATTCGGCATGGCTGAAAAACTTCGCGCAAGGGATTAGAAAATTCTCTCAGGCATTTGATTTTGCGATAATTGGCGGCGATACAACTCGCGGAAATTGCATCAGCATAACGACTTCCGTCATCGGAATGGTCGGTGAAAAATTTATGATTCGGGGCGGGGCGTCGGCGGGAGATTCGCTATGGATTTCTGGCGAAATCGGCGATGCCGCCCTCGCTCTTTGGGCGATTCGGAATCGCAAAATCAAAAAATTTCCCGCCGCTAAAAATCGCCTTGAAAATCCCATTCCCCGAATCAAACTCGGACGAGAATTATCACCGTCGGCGACGGCGGCGATTGACCTTTCCGACGGTCTTCTTGCCGGTGTTAAATCGCTGGGCGAAGCATCGGGAGTCGGGGCGGAAATTGACGCCGATTCGCTGCCGCAATCGGACGAAATGAAAGCGGCGGACGATTCGCTGCGGCTGGATTTTTTGCTCGGCGGCGGCGACGACTACGAATTGCTTTTTACCGCATCGCCGCAAAAAACAGCGGAAATTCAAGCGGCGTCGGCGGCGTCCAAAACCAAAGTCACCCGCATCGGCGAAATGACAAAGCGGCGGGGCATTCGCGTTTTTCAAGGCGGCGAGGCGATTTTGCCGAAAAATTTGCCGACGGAATTTCGGCATTTTCAATGACGACCGTCGCCACCAAAGCGTTGGTTTTTTCGGATTGGCGTTTGTTTCTCGCTTTCGGCGGCGGCATCGGATTGTCGCCTTGGGCGGCGGGGACGATGGGGACTCTGCTTGCCGTCCCGATTTTTTTGGCGGCGGATTTTTTCTTTCCGTCGGTGATTTTTCCGCTGGCGGCGATTTTTTTCATCGTCGGAATTCCGCTGTGCGATTGGGCGAATCGGGCGACGGGAATCGCCGACGACGGCGGAATCGTGTGGGACGAATTCGCCGCATTTTTTTTCGTGCTGGCAATTACGCCGCCGACTTGGTGGATTGCCGCATTTGTAATTTTTCGCGTGTTTGACATCTTAAAACCGCCGCCGATTCGGTGGGTGGATTCTCAATTAAAAAACGGCTTCGGCGTAATGTTTGACGATTTTCTCGCCGCCGTTTTTACGGTAATTTTAACAAGTGGAATTCATTGGGGAATCGGATGAAGTCGGCGGAATTGTCAAGGTTGGCGCGGGAAATTAGCGAAATTGCGTCGGCGAAGGGATTCAAAATCACATCGGCGGAATCCTGCACCGGCGGAATTCTGGCGGCGGCGTTGACGGAATTGCCCGGGGCGTCGGCGTGGTTTGAGTGCGGAATTGTCTGCTATTCCAACGATTCCAAAATGAAATTGCTGGGTGTGTCGGCGAAGACGCTGGCGATTCGGGGCGCCGTCAGCGAAGAAATCGCTCGTGAAATGTGCGACGGGGCGATTGAAAAAATCGCGCGCAAAAAAAATCAAAAGCGAATCGCCGTCGCCGTGACAGGAATCGCCGGCCCGGACGGCGGGACAAAAACAAGGCCGGTCGGCGAAGTTTGCTTCGCATGGCGGACGGAAAATGAAATCGCCAGCGAAACGCAGCGATTTGGGGGGAATCGCCGTGCGATTCGGAAGGCGGCGGCGGTTGCGGCGGCAAAAGGAATCCTCGAGCGAATTTTCTGATATAATGCAAGAACGCAAGAGAAATGCAATGACCATCGCCAGCGGAAAAATTCTCATCGCCGCTTTCGCCTTTTCGCTTGCTGCGGGGGCGAATGCGGACGGACAATCGATCGCCGAAAAGAAGGCGTGCTTTGCGTGCCATCAAGTCGGGCAGAAATCCATTGGCCCGTCGTTTCGGCGAATCGCCAAGCAATACGGCGACAACGCCAAAGCCGCCGATTATTTGAAGGCGAAAATTAAAAGCGGCGGCGTGGGCGTTTGGAGCGACATTTTAATGCCGCCGAATCCGCATTTGAACGACGCCGAACTGGACGAAATTGTCCGCTGGATTCTTTCGCTGTGACGGCGGCGACTGTTAAAAAACTGGTTATCCTCGCCGTTTTAATTGCGGTGATTGTCTTCGCGTGGCCGTATGTCAAGGAATACACCTCGCTGGAATTCATCAAGGAGAAGCAAAAGGCGTTCACCGATTATTACGCGGAAAATACGGCGGCGGTGCTGCTGATTTTTTTCTTCGGCTACATCGCCGTCACCGCTTTGTCGCTGCCCGGAGCGGCGGTGATGACGCTGCTGGCGGGCGCCCTTTTCGGAGTTGTCGTCGGCGTAATTTTGGTTTCTTTCGCATCCAGCATCGGGGCGACGCTGGCGTTTTTAGTGGCGCGATTTTTGCTCGGCAAATCGCTGCAGGAAAAATACGGCGACAAACTCCAAAAAATTAACGACGGCATCAAGCGGGAAGGCGCGTTTTATCTTTTTACGATGCGGCTGATTCCGGCGTTTCCGTTTTTTCTGATTAACATTTTGATGGGACTCACGACGATTAAAACCGTCACTTTTTACTGGGTGAGTCAGGCGGGAATGCTCGCCGGGACGATTGTTTTTGTTAATGCCGGCACGCAATTGGCGACGCTGGAATCGCTCGGCGGCATTTTATCACCGAAGATAATCGGCTCGTTTGTGGCGCTGGCTTTGTTTCCGATTATCGCCAAAAAAGCGATTGATTTCATTAAGAAAAAGCGCGCCGCTTCCGAAAAATAATGAACGAAGAATTTTCCGCGCGATACGATGCCAACAAGATTTCGGCCGGCTGGGCTTTTTTCTGGTGGTTTATTTTGGGATCGCTTGGCGGGTATCGCTTTTATCTTCGCCATCATTTTACGGCGATGACGATGGCAGCACTTTCCGTCGGCGGCGTTTTTTTGCTGTGGACAAATTTCAGCGTGAAGTCACTGTTCCCCTCGCTGGTTGTGGTTTATCACAACGAGTCGCTTTTTGTCGCCGGAAAATGGATGCTAATCGGTGTCACGCTGTGGTGGCTGGCGGATGTTTTTTTTATTCATTGGCTGGTTAGGCGATACAATAACCGGTTGGTGGATTCGCTCAAAGAAAAAGGAGAGCACAATGTCTAAGTATGATTACAATTTGGTGGTAATCGGAGCCGGTTCGGCCGGGCTGGTCACATCTTATGTTGCGGCGGCGGCGAAGGCGAAAGTCGCGCTGATTGAGCGCGATGAAATGGGCGGCGACTGCCTGAATACCGGCTGTGTTCCTTCCAAGGCATTAATTCGGTCGGCGTCGTTTTTGCGCGACGCCAAGCGGGCGCGTGCATTGGGCTTCAAAAGCGCGTCGGTGGAATTTGATTTCGCCGAAGTGATGGAGCGCGTCCAGCGCGTTATTAAAACCGTGGAGCCGCATGATTCTGTCGAGCGATTCCAAGGTCTGGGCGTGGATTGCTTCGCCGGAGAAGCGAAAATTAATGCGCCGACCGAAGTGGAAGTGGACGGCAAAAAGTTGTCCACGAGGGCGATTGTCGTCGCATCCGGCGCGCGTCCGTTTGTCCCGCCGATTAAGGGGCTGGATCAAATTGAGTATTACACTTCCGACACCATTTGGAAAATTCGCCATTTGCCCAAGCGAATGGTCATCATTGGCGGCGGGCCGATTGGTTCGGAATTGACGCAATGCTTCGCATCGTTCGGAGCGGAAGTCACCCAAGTAGAAGGCGCCCAGCGAATTATGACCCGCGAAGACGCCGACGCCAGCGAAATCGTCATGCATCATTTCCGCGAATTGGGCGTGAATCTTTTAACCAGCACCCGCGCCGAAGAAGTTATCGTTGAGGGTGAAAATAAATTCCTTGTCTGCAAAAATAAGGAAAGCGGCGAGACGATGCGAATTCCCTTTGACGGCTTGCTGGTCGCCGTTGGTCGGTCGCCGCGCGGCGATTCGGTTCCCGGACTTTTGGACATCGGCGTGGAAGTGGATAAACGCGGCGCGATTGTCGTGGACGATACGCTGCGCACGGCGGTTTCCAATGTTTACGCCTGCGGCGATATTATCGGCTCTTATCAATTTACGCACACCGCCGCGCATTCGGGATATTACGCCGCAATGAATGCCTTGTTTTCTCCGCTGCATAATCGGCGGGTGGATTGGTCGGTGGTGCCTTGGTGCACTTTTACCCATCCCGAAGTGGCGCGGGTCGGTCTTTCGGAGGACGAAGCGCGCAACAAAAATCTCGCCTTTGAAGTGACGAAATACGGAATCGACGACCTCGATCGCGCCATCGCCGACGAAAACGCGGAGGGCTTTGTCAAAATTCTGACGCCGCCCGGATCGGGGAAGATTTTGGGCGTGACGATTGTCGGCGAACACGCGGGCGATCTTCTGCACGAATATATTGTGGCGATGAAAAATGGACTCAAATTGAGCGGCATCATCAGCGCGATACATATTTATCCGACGCTTGCCGAAGCCAATAAATTCGCCGCCGGAGAATGGCAGAAGAATCATATTCCGCCATGGCTGCTGAATGTCGCCAAGCGCATCAGCGACTGGCGGCGGGGATGATTCCGAGGGGATTTGCCGTTTGATTCGCGAAGGCCGTTTTCGCCATAATCGGCGAATGCGGCGCGGATCGGGATTCGTAGCCCCGACTCGTCACCAGATGGGATTTTTCCGACTGATTGACCAGTCAGATTTCGAAATTCCGTATCTTTTTTGACACCGAAAAAGCGCAGAATTCCGCATTTTTTTAAATTAAAATGCTGAATGGCTAATCAATTAGATTAAAATTCGCGCCGCCCAGTCAAAATTAAAATGCAGGAGCGAGCGCAAACCACCCGTCATCGGCTGATGGACGCGGCGATTGATTCTATCTATCGCCACGGCTTCGCCGACACGACCACTTCTAAAATCGGCGAAATCGCCGATGTTTCGGCTGCGGCCATTCATCATCATTTTGACGGCAAGGACGATTTGATGGCGCGCTCGCTGGCGCGTTTGATGTCGCAGTTGCACGCCGATGCGCTCGCCGGATGCCGCGCCGCCGCTTCGCCGCGCGGTCGAATCGCCGCCGTTATTGAAAGCGTTCTCGGCTGGGAGCAGAGCGACGAGCGCGCCTGCCGCGTATGGCTGTCGTTTTGGGTTCACGCCGATCACAGCGAGCCGATGCGCCGCTTGAAGAATTTATATTCGCGCCGCCTGCGCAGCAATTTAATTTTTTACTGCCGCCCGCTGTTTCGCGGGAGCGACAACGCCGAATCCCGCGCCAGATACGCCGCCAACGGATTAATGGCGATGATGCACGGCGCATGGCTGTCGTTCACGCTGAAAGAAAATGCGCTGGATTTGTCGCGCGCGCGAATGCTGGTCTCCGATTATCTCGACTTGCTCATTGCGGCGGAAAGAGACCGATGACGGCGATAAAAAAAATACTGGCGGATTTCAGCATTGAAGCGGGCATCGCCGATGTCGCGCGCTTGGAATCGTGGCGCGAATTCGTCGGCGACGGCGCGGGCGTTTTTCTGCCGCATTTTCGCAATCACGATTTGACCAAAACAACGGAAGCCGCAAGGATTCTCCGCGCCGCCGGACTCCGTCCGATTCCGCACATCGCTGCCCGCAACATTCGCGATTCGGGCGAATTGGAGATGATGATGGAATCCTTCGCCGCTGCGGGCGCCGACGAATTTCTTTTTCTCGGCGGCGGCGAAAATCCGCCGCTGGGCGAATTCACCTCCGCCCTGCAGATGATGAAAACGGGCGTGTTGAAAAGAGTCGGCGCAAAGCGAATTGGAGTCGCGGGTCATCCCGAAAAGCATCCGGAGATGGATTCGGAAACGCTTTTGCGCGCGCTCGCCGACAAGGCCGAATTCGCCGCCCGCGCCAATTTGGATTTTTACATTGCGACTCAATTCTGCTTTGAAGCCGAGCCGTTTATTAATTATCTGCGCGAATTAAACAAGCGCGGAATTAATTCCAAAGTGCGGCTCGGAATCGCCGGACGAGTCGGCGCGCAGAAATTAATCAAGTTTGCGATTCATTGCGGCATCGGCAATTCGCTGGGCTTGCTGCGCCGTCAATTTTCCAAGGCGGCGGCATTGCTAAAGCCTTACGCTCCGGAATCGCTTTTGATTCCGCTCGCCGATGCAATGGAGGAAGAAGGCTATTTGGATTCGGCGGCGGTGCATTTTTATCCTTTCGGCGCGATTGCCGAAACGCTTGGGCCATTGCCGATAAAAGAATTAGAGGAGGAGGGGGGGGCTCCTTCTATTAAGAATTCGTCCGCAGAGAATGCGGCGGATAGCAGGTCGGCGGATGATATGGAATCGTCCGCTGAATTTACATCATCTCCCAACTCATAGGAGGAGTCATCATGTCCAAAATGAAATCCCGTCATGTGCCCATTCAATTGCGGCAGACCGGCGATTCGCGCGTTAATCCCGGCGATGAAGGCATCACTGCCGAAGGGTCGCGCATTTTAATAGACACCCGCATTCGCAAGGGCCCTTACTGGCACTTGTCGCAGAAGGAGGGGTGCTGGTGCTATTCGGTTTACAACCGAATTTATCACCCGCGCGCCTACATCAAACCCGAAGACGGGGGATTGATGGAGGAATACAAATACCTCACCGAACATGTGACAATGTGGAATGTCGCCGTGGAGCGGCAAATCCAAGTTAAAGGTCCGGACGCGGAAAAATTCGTGAACGCGGTCATCACCCGCAAGGCGTCGGTGTGCGAAGTGATGAAGGCGCGCTATGTCATCTTGTGCAACCAATACGGCGGCATTCTCAACGACCCGGTAATGCTGCGTCCGGCGGAAGATGAGTTTTGGTTTTCCCTGTCCGATTCCGATTTGGAATTCTGGCTGCAGGGGGTCAATACTTTCGCCAAGATGAATGTGAGCATCCACGAAATTGATGTGGCCCCCGTGCAGATACAAGGTCCGAAATCCTTTGATCTGATGCGCGCATTAGTCGGCAAAGCAATTGACGATGTTCCCTACTACGGACTGATGAAAGCCGAAGTGGGGGGGCGCAAAGTGATGATCTCCCGCTCCGGATTTTCGGCCGAAGCCGGCTTTGAGATTTATCTCTACAACGCCACAACATACGCCGACGATATGTGGAACGCCGTTTTGGAGGCGGGCAAGCAATTCAATCTTAAGGTTATTGCTCCCGGTCACCATCGCCGCATAGAAGCGGGAATTCTGTCGTGGGGTCAGGATATGGACGCCGAAGTTAATCCATATGAAGTAGGCCTCGGCTGGCAGGTTGACCTTAGCAAGGATTTCTTCGTCGGCAAGGATGCGCTGGCGAAGATAAAGGCAGAAGGAGTCACGCATAAGTTGTGCGGGGTTCGCATGGGGGGGGAGCCGATTACTTGGTATCCCGCCGATTTTTACCATGTGCATTCCGGCGATGAATTAGTGGGCTACATCACTTCGGCATGGTATTCGCCGGCGCAGGAATCCAACATCGGATTCGCGTTTGTGCCGTCGGCTTTGACGGAGTTGGGGACTAATCTTAAAGTTTCCCTGCCGAAGAAATACAATCCGTCGGGCGCGCCGGTGGAGGCGGAAGTTGTCAAGACGCCGTTTCGCAAGCCGCACGATCCGGGAAGCGGCCTGTCGCAGATGGGCGCGAAATTGTAGGTCGCGCGCGTCGAAAATCGGCATTGAGAGGCGCGGGGAATTTTTTCCCCACGCCTTTTTTTTCGCCGAAAGTTGAAAAAAGTATTGCGCCGCGAGAATTAAATCAGTAAAATCCACTCTTTCCAAAAACCGAAACGATTCACGATGGCAATTTCATCCGCCGACAAAGCCGCCACGATGGCGGATTATCGCGTCCACGAGCGGGATGTGGGCTCGCCGCAGGTGCAGGTCGCACTGATTACCGCCCGCATTAACGATTTAACGCGCCATTTTGGGGCGCATCGCAAGGACAATCACTCGCGGCGCGGGCTGATCGGGCTGGTTAATCGCCGTCGCCGTTTGCTGGCTTATTTGAAAAGCCGCCAGCCGATGGCGTATCGTGCGCTCATCAAGCGGCTTAATTTGCGCAAATAGCATAGCGCGGCGGATTTTCGCCGCGTCTTTTTTTTTCCGTCAACCGACGAATTCACCCAAGGAACAAACCAATGCATTACAAGCAATCTTTCACTTACGGCCGCCATCCGGTTACGCTGGAATGCGGCGAAATCGCCCGCCAAGCCGACGGCGCCGTGCTGGTCAATATGAACGACACGGCGGTGTTGGCGACGGTCGTCGCCAATCGCTCACCGAATCCCAATGTAGATTTTCTGCCGCTGACGGTGGATTATCAGGAAAAAAATTACGCCGCCGGGCGCATTCCGGGCGGATTTTTCAAGCGTGAAGGGCGTCCGTCGGAGAAGGAAATTCTCACGGCGCGGCTTACCGACCGTTCCATTCGTCCGCTGTTTCCGGCGTTTTTTTACCACGAGACGCAGATTATTCTGACTGTGCTGTCGTTTAATCCCGAAGTGGATTCGGATATTCCGGCGATGCTGGGCGCTTCGGCGGCGCTGGCGGTTTCGGGGATTCCCTTCAACGGGCCGATTGCATCGGCAAGAATGGGAATGCACGGCGGCGAATTATCCGTCAATCCGACCATCTCCGAATTGGAAAAATCCGATTTGAATCTGGTCGTCGCCGGCACTCGCGGCGGAGTTTTGATGGTGGAATCGGAAGCGAAAGAATTGTCCGAAGAGCAAATGCTCAGCGCGGTGATGGGCGGACACGAAGCGATGCAGGTCGCTTTGGATGCGATTGGACAACTCGCGGAAAACGCCGCCAAGCCCAAGTGGGATTGGCAGTCGCCGTCGCTGGACGAAGCGGCGCAAAACAAAATCGCCGAATTTGCGGGCGCATTCGCCGACGCTTACCGCATTCCGGAAAAGCAGGAGCGCAACGCCCGACTCACGGAAATTCGGCAGGAAATTAAAGCGGCGACCATCGTCGACGATTCGCCTCCGCAAACGGCAAATTTAGTTAAAGGCGCGATGAAAAAAGCCGAAGCGCGAGTCGTCCGCGAAAGAATTCTGGCGGGCGAATTGCGCATCGACGGACGCGGCACCAAAGATGTGCGGCCGATTACCATCCGCGTTGGGGCTCTTCCTCGCGTGCATGGCTCGGCTTTGTTTACGCGGGGCGAAACGCAGGCATTAGTGGCGGCAACTTTGGGGACGGCCCGCGACGAGCAGCGGATTGATTCGCTCGCTGGCGAATATCACGACCGCTTTATGATGCACTATAATTTTCCGCCGTTCGCCACCGGCGAAGTCGGACGCGGCGGCATTCCCAAGCGACGCGAAATCGGCCACGGTCGGCTTGCCAAAAGGGGCTTGCTGGCGGTAATGCCGGATTTGGAAAAGTTCGGCTATTCGCTGCGGCTGGTTTCCGAAATCACCGAATCCAACGGTTCAAGTTCAATGGCGTCGGTGTGCGGCGGCTCGCTGGCGTTGATGGACGCCGGAGTTCCGATTGCCCGCCCGGTCGCCGGAATTGCGATGGGATTGATTAAGGGCGACGATAAATTCGCCGTTCTCTCCGACATTCTCGGCGACGAAGATCATCTCGGCGATATGGATTTCAAGGTCGCCGGCACCGAATCCGGTGTCACCGCCCTCCAGATGGACATTAAAATAGACGAAATCGGCGAGCAGATTATGCACGCCGCACTCGCCCAAGCAAGCGAAGGTCGCCGCCATATTTTGGAATGCATGAACGAAGTCCTGTCCGCCCCGCGCGACAGCGTTTCGCGCTACGCCCCGCGCATTCTCAAAATAAAAATCAGCGTGGATAAAATTCGCGATGTCATCGGCAAGGGCGGTTCGGTGATTCGCACGCTGACCGAAACCACCGGCACCGTCATTGATGTGGAAGACGACGGCACCATTACCGTCAGCGGCCCGAATCTGGAAGTGTGCGAAAAAGCCCAGCGGAAAATTGAAGCCATTACCGCCGAATTGGAAGTCGGCCGCGTTTATGAGGGACGCATCATTAACATTCTGGAAAATGTGGGCGCGGTCGTCAGCATTCTGCCGGGACGCGACGGCTTGCTGCATATTTCGCAGATTGCCAACGAGCGGGTGAACAAAGTGTCGGACTATTTGGAGCAGAATCAAATTGTCCGGGTGAAGGTCATTCAGGCCGACGAAAAAGGGCGGGTGCGATTCAGCATGAAAAACATTGATCCCGCCGAAGAAGCCACTGCTGTTTAGCAAGCGCAATCCGTCCGCAGGCGGCGGGTCGGAGTATTTAACTCCGACCTGAACATTCCAAAATAAAACCAAAATCCTCGTGCCGATGCTTTGCGTTGGCACGAAGAATTTGATTTTGGAATTTAATTTGCATTCGGCGGCGGATTGGGGAATAATATGATTTGTCCGCCGATGGCGGGCAAAAAGGAGAAGTCGGAATGAACCCCCCCGCTAAAAAAATCGCGGTTACCGGCGGCGCCGGTCAAATCGCTTATGCGCTTTTATTTCGTCTTGCCGCGGGCGAATTGCTGGGGCCGCAGCAGCCGGTCGCTCTGCATCTTTTGGAAATTCCGCCTGCACTCCCGATGGTCGGCGGCGTCAAAATGGAATTGGACGACGGCGCCTTTCCGCTGCTGTCCGACATTCGCATCACCGACGAGGCGGAAGTCGCTTTCGGCGACGCCGATTTTGTCTTTATGGTCGGCGCAAAGCCGCGCGGGCCGGGGATGGAGCGGAGCGATTTGCTGGAAGCCAACGCCGGAATTTTTTCCGCGCAAGGCCGCGCCCTCAACAACGCCGCTAAAAAATCGGTGAAGATTTTGGTCGTCGGCAATCCCGCCAATACGAATTGCCTCATCGCTCGCCATAATGCGCCCGACATCGCCGACGCGCAATTTTCGGCGATGACTCGGCTGGATCATAATCGCGCACGAGCGATGCTCGCCCGCAAATGCGATGCGGCGGTTAGCGATGTGCGGGGCGTTTCCATTTGGGGGAATCATTCCGCGACTCAATTTCCGGATATTCATCATGCGACTGTCGGCGGAAAATCGGCGATTGATTCGGTCGGCGAAGAATGGTATTGTGTGGAAATGATTCCCGCTGTGCAGCAACGAGGAGCAGCAGTAATAAAAGCCCGCGGCGCGTCATCGGCGGCAAGCGCGGCCAATGCCGCTTTGGAGCATATGCGCGATTGGACTCTCGGCGGCGGCGGCGATTGGACCAGCATGGCGGTTATCAGTCACGGCGAATACGAAACGGAGCCCGGCCTTGTTTACTCTTATCCAACCCGCTGCAAAAATGGCGAGTGGGAAATTGTGCGAGGGCTCGCCATTAATGATTTCAGCCGCGAAAAAATGCGCGAAAGCGAATCCGAATTAATTGGCGAGCGCGATGCCGTGCGTCATCTTTTGCCATGAGTGCGCCGCCGCAGCCGATTAAGAAAACGCGCGAATCGCGTCCGCGTGCAACGGCGGTGAAATATAAAAAACGCTCGCTGATGGAGCAGGCGCTGGAATATCACGCTAAGCCGCGTCCGGGAAAATTATCGGTTGAAGTGACCAAGCCGGCCGGCTCGTCGGCCGACCTTGCTTTGGCGTATTCACCCGGAGTCGCATCGCCGTGCTTGGCGATTGAGCGGGATGCGGACTTGGCGTATCGCTACACCAACAAGGGAAATTTAGTCGGCGTCATTTCCAACGGCACGGCGGTGCTGGGATTGGGCAATATCGGCGCGCTCGCCAGCAAGCCGGTGATGGAAGGCAAAGCGATGCTTTTCAAAAAATTCGCCGGGATTGATGTGTTTGACATTGAAGTCGCCGCCCCGACGGCGGAATCCTTCATTGAAACCGTCGTCAATATCGCCCCCACTTTCGGCGCGATTAATTTGGAGGATGTAAAAGCCCCCGAATGCTTTTCCATTGAAGAGCGTCTGCGCGAGCGGTTGGATATTCCGGTAATGCACGACGACCAGCACGGCACCGCCGTTGTCGCCTGCGCCGGACTTTTCAATGCGATGGAATTGCAGAATAAAAAGCCGCAAGATGTGCAGGTGGTCGCCATCGGCGCCGGAGCGGCCAGCGTAGCGACGGTTAAACTTGTGATGCAATTTTTCGGCATTAAAAAAAATCAAGTGACAATGGTGGACAGCCAAGGCGTAATTACAGAGCGGCGGACGAATCTTCCCGCCTACAAAATGGCATTCGCGCGCGACACTGAATCCGAAACGCTGGCGGATGCGGTCGTCGGGGCGGACATTATTATCGGCGTATCCAAAGGCGAGCAATTGACGCCGGAAATGATAAAGACACTCGCGCCCAAGCCGATTATTTTCGCGCTGGCGAATCCGGTGCCGGAAATTATGCCGGATATCGCCCATGCGGTGCGCGACGATATTATTATGGCGACCGGACGGTCGGATTTTCCGAATCAAGTGAATAATTCCATTTGCTTTCCGTATTTATTTCGCGCCGCTTTGGATACGCGGACGCGGGCGTTTACGCCGGAAATGATGTCCGCCGCCATTCAGTCGATTGCCGCCCTCGCACGCGAGCCAATTGCCGATGAAGTCCGAATAAGCGACAACACCGGCGATTTGTCTTTCGGTCAGTGCTATATTTTGCCGAAGCAATTTGATCCGCGATTGCGCGAATTCGTCGTCCCGGCAATTATGGAAGCAGTGAAGCGGGCGCGAGTCACCGCTAAAATTGAAGCGCGCAAAGTCAAGCAAAAAGCCAAGCGCGAAGCCGCCGCCGAAAGAGAGCATTAAAGTGGAATCGCAAAATCATTCGCATTCGGATAAGCGTCCGCGCTATTTGAATCTGTTGAAAATTCGCCTGCCGCTGCCGGGGATTTTATCCATTCTGCATCGGGCGACGGGGATGATTCTATTTTTGTCGCTGCCATTTTGGCTGGCGGCTTTGCAATGCTCGCTGGCGAGTCCGGAGGGCTACGAATGGATCGTGCAAACGCTCGGCCATCCGCTGATGAAATTAATTGTGTGGGGACTCGCGTGGGCGTTTTATCATCACATGTGCGCGGGCGTCCGCTATATTTTAATTGACTTTGACTTGGGCGTTGAACTCGCCCAAGCGAGAGCCAGCGCAATGGCGGCGTTTATCGTCAGCATTTTGTTGACGCTGATTTTTGGAGCATGGCTGTGGCTGTAAAGCGGGGAATCGGCGCGCATTACGGATTGCATGATTGGCTCGCTCAGCGGGCGACTGCCGTCGTAATGCTGATTATGGGCGCCGTTTTGGATGTCGCCGTGCTGGTTTACTGGCCGACGGATTTTGAATCGTGGCGCGAAATGATGCGCGCCGAATGGGTGCGGGTGACGGCGTTTTTATTTGTCGTCGCTTTGGCGTGGCATGCGTGGATTGGCGTGCGCGACATCTTTATGGACTACCTCAAAAACGACGCCTTTCGCTTGATGAAGCATATCGGCGCGATTGTGTGGCTTGCTGTCTGCGTCGTTTGGGCAGGGCGAATTCTGCTCTTTCAAGGATGACGAATGGCGAAATTTGACGCGATGGAAGAATCCGGACAAAGCGATTCCGTCGGCGAAGCCGCCATCGCTACGCGAATCCCGCGCCGTAATTTTGACGCGGTGATTGTCGGCGGCGGCGGCGCCGGCTTGCGGGCGTCTTTGGAGTTGGCGCAGGGCGGGGCGAGGGTGGCGGTCGTTTCCAAATTATTTCCGACTCGCTCGCACACTGTCGCCGCGCAGGGCGGAATTTCGGCGGCGCTCGGCAATGTCACTCCGGACGACTGGCGGTGGCACATGTACGACACGGTGAAAGGGTCGGATTATCTCGGCGATCAAGACGCGATTGAATATCTGTGCCGCCACGCCGCCGACGCCGTCTATGAATTGGAGCACATGGGACTGCCCTTTTCGCGCCTGCCGGACGGACGAATTTATCAGCGTCCTTTCGGCGGAATGACGCAAAATTTCGGCGGACCTCAGGCCAGCCGCACATGCGCCGCCGCCGACCGCACTGGTCATGCAATGCTGCACACGCTGTATCAGCAGAATCTGCGGGCGCAGACGCAATTCTTTGACGAATTTTTTGCGGTAGATTTTATCCGCGACCGCGCGGGCGACATCGCCGGAATCGTCGCTTTGGAAATTGAAACCGGCGAGCCGCTGATTCTGGCGGCGGGGGCGACCGTCCTCGCTACCGGCGGAGGCGGGCGAATTTTCCGCCACACGACAAACGCTTTCACCAACACCGGCGACGGAATCGGAATGGCTCTTCGCGCCGGACTGCCGGTGCAGGATATGGAATTCTGGCAATTTCATCCCACCGGAATTGCCGGCGCCGGGGTTTTAGTGACGGAAGGCGTAAGAGGCGAGGGCGGTTATCTTCTTAACGGCGACGGCGAACGGTTTATGGAAAGATACGCCCCCAACGCCAAAGACCTCGCCGGACGGGATGTCGTTGCTCGCGCGATAGCGTTGGAGATTCTGGAAGGGCGCGGCTGCGGCGAAGAAAAAGATTATGTGTATCTCAAACTTGACCATCTGGGCGCGGAAATAATTCAATCGCGGCTGCCGGCGATTCGGGAAATTGCAATGAAATTCGCCGCCGTGGATCCGATTGAAAAGCCGATTCCGGTCGTCCCGACGGTTCACTATATGATGGGCGGCGTGCCGACGAATCGCTTCGGCGAAGCCGTCACGCGGCGCGACGGTGCGGACGAAATTGTCCCGCATCTTTACGCCGTCGGCGAATGCGCCTGCGTTTCGGTGCATGGCTCAAATCGGCTCGGCAGCAATTCGCTTTTGGATTTGGTTGTTTTCGGACGCGCGGTCGGACGGAAAATTTTGGATGATTTGGACGACTGCCGCGCTTCGCGGAATCTTGCCGATGACGCCCCTGATTTCGCTCTTTCCCGAATCGCGCGATGGGACGGCAAAACCGACGGCAAGGGGGGAGTAGATTCCATCCGCAATAATTTGCGCGATGCTTTGCAGTCGCATTGCGGGGTTTTTCGCACCGCCGACAATATGCAGGCGGGCTGGGAAAAATTTCAAGAAATTGCGGCGCGTCTCAGCGAGGCGTCCATTCAGGACAACAGCCGCATTTTTAACACAGCGAGAATCGAAGCGATGGAATTAGAGAATTTGTTGCTGGTCGCCCGCGCGACAATTGTTTCGGCGATGGCGCGCAATGAAAGCCGCGGCGCCCACGCCCGCGACGACTGCAAAGAGCGAAAAGACGACGAATGGCTGCGTCATACGCTTTATTTTTCCGAAGGCGACCGCTTGGATTATCGTCCGGTGCAGATGAAGCCGCTGACGCTGGATTCCTTTCCGCCCAAAGCGCGGACCTATTAATTTGATTCGGAGACGACGACGATGCAATTTTCCATTTACCGCTACAACCCCGAAACCGACAGCGCGCCTCGGATGCAGGATTTTGACATCCGCGTCAAGCCGTCGGCGAAAATGCTGCTGGACGCCCTCGTTCAAATTAAGGACGAAGCGGACGATTCGCTGGCGATTCGCCGCTCCTGCCGGGAAGGCGTTTGCGGCTCGGACGGGGTGAATATCAACGGCAAAAACGGCCTTGCCTGCATTACGCCGCTCGCTGAATTGCGCGAGCCGGTGGAAGTCCGTCCGCTGCCGGGATTGCCGGTGATTCGCGATTTGGTCGTGGATATGGCGCAATTTTTCAAGCAGTATCGCTCGGTCAAGCCGTATTTGGAAAGCGATTCGCCGCCGCCGGAAAAAGAGCGGCTGCAGTCGCCTTCGGATCGCGCCGAATTGGACGGGCTTTATGAATGCATTCTGTGCGCGTGCTGCTCAACTTCGTGCCCGTCGTTCTGGTGGAATCCGGATAAATTCGTCGGTCCGGCGGGGCTTTTGCAGGCGTATCGTTTTATCGCCGATTCGCGTGACGACCGCCTGAATGAGCGGCTGGATAATTTGGAGGATCCGTATCGTCTTTTTCGCTGCCACACCATTATGAATTGCGTTGATGCCTGCCCGAAAGGATTGAATCCCACTCGCGCCATCGGCAAAATTAAAGAAATAATGGTGCGGCGGGCGGTTTGACGGCGAATGAATTTGCACGCGATAAAAAATAAAATTCGGTGGCGGGCGCGCCGCGGAAATTTGGAATTGGATTTAATTTTCGCGCGCTATTTGGAATCGCGTGGCGATAAAATGAATCAAGCCGAAATGCCGCCGCTGCTAAAACTTCTGGACAAGGACGACGACGAATTAATCGCGCTGCTGATTCTTCAAACCCGCGAGCCGGAAGCGGAATTGGCTGAGATGGTCGGGCAATTGCGGGGAATTAAAATCCCTTCGAATCGCGCCGCCGATTAAAATTTGAAAGCGAGGATGAAATGACTCAAGACAAAAAAAAGGAATTGCACAAGCGAATCGGCGAAGCGACGCTGTCGCTGCCCGGCGGCGCGACGCTGGAATTGCCGATCTATCGCGGCGCGCTCGGGCCGGATGTGATTGACATTAAGCCGCTGAAAACGGTGGATATGTTCACCTACGATCCGGGGTTCATCGCCACGGCAAGTTGCTCGTCGGCGATAACTTTTATCGACGGCGATCGCGGCCAATTGTATTACCGCGGCTATCCGATTGAAGAATTGGCGAAGCGCTCCAATTTTATGGAGACCTGCTACCTGCTGTTTTACGGCGAATTGCCGACGCGCCGCGAATATCAGGCGTTCTGCAATCAAATTCAATATCACACGATGGTGACGGAGCGCGTCGCTAATTTCATTCGGGGATTTGATTCGGGCGCGCATCCGATGGCGGTGATGGGCGCCGTGGTCGGCGCGCTGGCGGCTTTTTATCACGATTGGATTAATGTCCACAACGCCGAAAGCCGCCGCCTTTCCGCGCTGCGCTTGGTTTCCAAAGTGCCGACCATCGCCGCGATGTCATACAAATACAGCATCGGGCAGCCGTTTATGTATCCGCTCAATCGCTACGGATATGTGGAAAATTTTCTGTATATGATGTTCGCCACGCCGTGCGAACCGTATACGCCCGATCCGATTTTGGTGAATGCCTTGGATAAGATTTTTATCCTTCACGCCGACCACGAGCAAAACGCGTCCACTTCCACGGTGCGTCTTGCCGGCAGCACGAATGCGAATCCTTTCGCCTGTGTGTCGGCGGGAATCGCATCGCTGTGGGGGCCGGCGCACGGCGGCGCGAATGAAGCCGTCCTGAAAATGCTGGAGGAAATCGGCGATGTGGAAAACATCGGCGCATATTTGGAAGAAGTCAAAGGGGGAGGAGGAAGCAAGCGGCTGATGGGATTCGGCCATCGCGTTTATAAAAACTTTGACCCGCGGGCGAATGTCATGCGTGCGACCTGCCATGAAATTCTGAAGCACCTTAAGTTAAGCGACAATCGCCTGTTTAAGATTGCCTTGTCTCTGGAGAAAATCGCCCGCGAAGACGAATATTTTGTCAAGCGCAATTTATATCCCAATGTGGATTTTTATTCGGGGATTGTTCTGCGCGCCTTGGACATTCCGACTTCAATGTTCACCGCCATTTTTGCAATCGCACGGACGATAGGGTGGGTGTCGCAATGGAACGAATTGCATGGCGATCCCGAATTCCGCATTGGCCGTCCTCGCCAATTTTACAAGGGCCCGAAAAAGCGCAAATACGCCGCCATCGGCGGCCGGAAATGACGCAGCGATGAATCTGCAAATTTTTCTCGCCCGCTTCAATGACCTTAAGGCGAAAGGATTCGTCGAGTCCAAAAGAAAAGGACCGACCGGAGTCGGGCATACGCTGGAAGCGGAACTCGGCATTGCCGAGAACAATATCGCGCTGCCTGATTTGAGCGGCGCGGAATTGAAAGCCCATCGCGTTGAATCCGCGAGTATGATTACCTTGTTTACTTTCAACCGCAATGCATGGCAAATGCCGCCGCTGGAGGCGATTCGCCAATTCGGAAACCGCGATAAAAACGGGCGGTTCGGGCTTTACTACACGATGTCGCTTATTCCCAACAGCATCGGTTTGTATCTGCATATTGCGGATGATTCAGTGGCGGTGCGGCATATTGATGGCGCGGAAATCGCGAAATGGAATCTTGACCGTTTAGCCGAACGGTTTCTCGAAAAAATTCCGGCGATGATTTTGGTTTCCGCAAAAACCGAAGAGCGCGACGGTGTGGAGTATTTTCACTACATGCGCGCAAGGTTGCTTAAAAACACTTCTGCTGATGTATTGCGCCAGCAATTTCAGGAGCAGAATATCGTTATGGATCTTCGCTTGCACGACAAGGGAACATCGGCGCGCAATCACGGCACCGGGTTTCGCGCAAGAGAAGATCGGTTGCCTTTTTTGTTTAGCGAAATGAAAATAATCGCATGATTCACGCGGCGGTGAGAAATCCCGAATACGATTTTGCCGGCGAATCCTACGCCGACCAGTACCCGAATCTGCATCGCTATCCGGCGGCGATGCTTCCGCAGATTGGCATTAAGATTCTCGGCGAATTAAATATCGGCAAGGGCAAAAGCATGCTGGATCCTTATTGCGGCTCTGGTTCTTCTTTTGCGGCCGGACTTCATTGCGGATTCAAAGCGATGCGCGGCTTTGACATTAATCCTTTTGCCGTGCTGCTGTCGCGCGCGAAATTTACGGCGATTGAACCCGACAAAATCGCCGCCGCCAAGCGGCTCCTGCGGCGAAAAATCGAACGGGCGGTAAATGAAGACAAATTGCCGCCGACTCTCGCTTATCCAATTGACGGCAATGTCGGCTATTGGTTTTCGGAATTGACGGTGCGGCGGCTCGCGTTGATTCGGCATTTTCTCGACCGCATCGCCGATGCCGATGTGCGGCGGCTTTTTTATATCGCGTTTTGCGAAGCCGCGCGCGAATGCTCCTACACAAGAAACGGCGAATTCAAAAAATTCCGAATGAAAAAATCCGACCTATGCAATTTCCATCCCGATTCCGTCGCGGTGTTTTTTAATAGATTGGAAAAAGCCGCCGACATTTATTTAAGGCATTATCGTCCGCTGCTTGGCGGCGCGAAAATAACCGTGGATGATAAAGTGTTTAACGCCGACGGCGGCGTTTATGATGCCGTGCTTACCAGTCCGCCTTACGGCGACAGCCGCACCACTGTCGCTTACGGACAGTTTTCTTTTTTCGCTAATTTGTGGATGCGAGTCCGCAACGCGAATCGCATTGACGCGATGATGATGGGCGGCAAAACAGCGAAGGATTTTTACGCCGAAGGCGCAGTAGTTGAGCCGATTAATCGCATTCGCCAAGAATCCCCAAAGCGTGCGCTTGAAGTGTCATCGTTTTATTGCGATTTGGAGCAATCCATCGGCGTTATTTCCGAAAGCATTAAAACGGGCGGCAAGGCGATTTATGTCGTTGGCAATCGCACTGTGAAAGGAATTCGTTTGCCGACCGAGCAATTTATCGCCGAATGCTTTGCGCGCCGGGGGTTTCGTCATTTATTGACTTATGAGCGATTGCTGGGCAATAAAACGATGCCGCTTAAAAATTCGCCGAGCAATCGGGCGGGACAAGTCGGCGATACGATGAAGCGGGAATACATCGTCGTCTGCGAAAAAATAAAATCGCGCAGCGGAGTAAAATAAAGACATAATGAAATCCCGCCGCGATGAAATTATCGCTATGCCGCGCGAAGCGGCACAGCAGCATGTGCAGCCGCCGGGGCGAATTTTCATTTTCGGGTCGCAGGCGAATCGCCAAACTTTGAAGCGATGCGGAATTTGCACACCCGACTTGCGCAAGAAGCGGTAATAGAGTAAAATGGCATTCAGAATCAGATGAAAAGAATTGGGCAAAAATCCCGCGATAAAAAAATCGCACACAAAAATTTCCGCCGATACGGAGCAAAACAACAATGACCACGCTGCAGCAAAAGCGCGAAAATTCTTATCTCTTCGGGGCGAATGCGCCTTTCGTCGAGATGCTCTACGACCAATTTCTGCGCGACCCGCAGACCGTCGCCGCTGAATGGCGGGATTATTTCGAGCGTCTGCAACAGCAGGAATCCCCCGGCAACGGGGCGGATGTCGCCCACGCCGCCATCGTCGCCGAAATTGCCGAGCGCGCCAAGCAGCGGCGGGCGGGCGATTCCGCTTCGCCGATTCCCGCCGTTAAAAGCGCAAGCGTCGCCATCGGCACAATTACCGCCAAGCAATTGGCGGTGCATCGGCTGATTACGAACTTTCGCACGCTGGGCAGCCGCATCGCCCGAATTAATCCGCTCGGCTACGAGGAAGAGCGACCCGACATTCCGTCGCTGAAGCCGGAAGCGCAAGGGCTCGGCGAATCGGATATGGATTCCATTTTTGAGACGGACATCGTCGGACTCGCCCGCGCGCCGCTGCGCGAAATTTTGCGGACATTGGAGCAAACTTACTGCGGCACGCTGTCCACCGAATTTATGCATCTCACCAACGACGCCCAGCGGAATTGGATGCGCGACCGAGTCGAGCAATCCCGCTCCACGCCGAATTTTGATTCCGCCAAGCGGCTGCGGCTTTTGGAAAAAATCGTCGCCGCCGAAACGATGGAGCGATTCCTTCACACTCGCTATGTCGGACAAAAGCGGTTTTCGCTGGAAGGCGGCGATGTTTTGATTCCGACTTTGGATGAATTGCTGCACTACGCCGGCGAAAACGGCGTGGTGGAAACCGTCATCGGAATGGCGCATCGCGGACGGCTTAATGTCCTTGTTAATATTCTGGGCAAATTGCCGTCGGATTTATTTTCCGAATTTGAAGGGCGGGCAAAAGCCGAATCGGACGGGTCGGGCGATGTGAAATATCACATGGGATTTTCCAGCACGCTGAAAACGGCGGGCGGCGATATGCATCTGGCGTTGGCGTTTAATCCGTCGCATTTGGAAATCGTCAATCCGGTGGTGGAAGGGTCGGTCAGGGCGAGGCAGGATCGGCGAAATTCCGGCCGGCACACCGTAATGCCAGTTTTAATTCACGGCGACGCCGCTTTCGCCGGTCAAGGCGTGGTGATGGAAACGCTGAATTTATCGCAGACGCGGGGATACAAAACCGGCGGCACGGTGCATATCATCATTAATAATCAAATTGGATTCACCACTTCCGCACCCGACGACGCCCGCTCAACTTTCTTCTGCACGGATGTCGCCAAAATGATTGAGACGCCCATTTTTCATGTGCACGGCGACGACCCCGAAGCGGCCGCTTTCGCCATTCGGACGGCTTTTGATTTTCGCCTTGAATTCGGAAAGGATGTCGTAGTGGACTTAGTCTGCTTTCGCCGCCACGGCCACAACGAGCAGGACGAACCAATGGTGACGCAGCCGTTTATGTATCGCAAAGTCGCCAAGCATCCCGGTCCCCGCCGCGTTTACGCGCGACGATTAATTGACGCCGGAGTCATTCAATCCGGCGACGACGATAAAATTGCGGCGGCTTACCGCAAACGATTGGAAGCGGGCGAATCGGCGAATCCCGACTCCAAGCCCGCCAAAAAAAGCGACTTTGTAGATTGGAGCAAATTCAAATCGTCCAGCGTCGCTTGGGACGAAGCGGTGGACGGGGCGTCGCTGGAAACGCTGAAAAAACTCGGCGAAAAATTGTCAACCTTGCCGACGGATTTCACGCCGCATAATCGCCTGAAAAAAATTATTGATCAGCGTGCGAAAATGGCGGCGGGGGAAATTCCGCTGGATTGGGGAATGGCGGAAAATCTCGCCTATGCGACGATTTTGGAGGAAAAATTTCCAGTGCGCCTTTCCGGGCAGGATTGCGGACGCGGAACTTTTTTCCATCGCCATGCCGTTTGGCACGACCAAAATCGCAGCAAACGCGACGGCGGCAATTATGTCCCGCTGCGGAATTTGTCGGAATCGCAGGCGCCTTTTTTGGTGATTGATTCCATTTTGTCGGAAGAAGCGGTGCTCGGATTTGAATACGGATTCTCCACGACTTCGCCCGACACGCTGACGGTTTGGGAGGCGCAATTCGGCGATTTCACCAACGGGGCGCAGGTCGTTATTGACCAATTCATCGCCGCCGGGGAAGCGAAATGGGGACGCTACTGCGGACTCGTTTTGCTTTTGCCGCACGGCTATGAAGGACAAGGGCCGGAGCATTCGTCGGCGAGGGTGGAGCGTTATCTTCAATTATGCGCGGAATACAATATGCAGGTTTGCATGCCGACGACGCCCGCGCAAATTCATCATTTATTGCGGCGGCAAATGTTAAGGCGAGGGTATCGCCGTCCGCTGATTGTCATTTCGCCGAAGAGTTTGCTGCGGCATAAAGAAGCGGTGTCGTCGCTTTCGGATTTGGCGGCGGGCAATTCTTTCCGTCCGATTATCGGCGAAATTGACGATGAGGTGAAATCGGCGAATGTCAAGCGCGTCGTTTTTTGCGCCGGAAAAGTGTATTACGATGCTTTGGCAATTCGGCGCGAGCGAAAAATTAAGGATGTCGCGCTTATTCGGATGGAGCAGTTGTATCCGTTTCCGCACGAGCAATACAGGGCGCAATTGACCGAATATAAAAGCGCCAAAGAAATTGTGTGGTGTCAGGAGGAGCCGGGGAATCAGGGCTCATGGCATCGCATTCAGCATTATCTGCATCGGCATTTGCATCGCGGACAGAAACTGAGCTACGCCCTGCGGCCGTCGTCGGCATCGCCGGCGACTGGGAAAGCGTCGGTGCATCTGCGCGAGCAGAAAGAAGTGATTGACGCCGCCTTGGACGAAAAAGCGGCGAATCGCTTAAACAAGCCGCAGCATTAATTTTTTTGACGCGCGCAAAAAGGAGACGCGAAATGATTGAAGTGAAAGTTCCCGAACTTGCCGAATCGATTTCGGAGGCGAATCTGCTGGACTGGCAAAAAGCCGTCGGCGAGGGCGTCGACGAAGGCGACCTGCTGGTGAATGTGGAGACCGATAAAATCGTGCTGGAAGTTTACGCTTCCGTCGCAGGCGCGCTTGCCGAAATCGTCAAGCAGTCGGGCGAATCCGTCGCCAGCGGCGAAGTGATTGCGCGAATCGACGAAACGGCAACTGTCGCCGTCGCCGCCGAAGAAGCCGCCGAGCCGAAAACGGAATCTCCGACTCAAGCCGCACCTGCGGTGAGCGTTACGCCTGCGGTGGGCGTTGCGCCGTCGGCGAAAAAAATCGCGGCGGAATCCGGCGTGGATTTGTCGGCGGTCAGCGGCAGCGGAAAAGGCGGGCGAATCACCAAAGGCGATGTTCTCGCCGCTGCGCAAAAGGCGGACGCATCGCCCCAATCGCCGCCGAGTCCGTCGTCAATTCCGCAGCCGATTTTATCGGGCGCGAGGGCGGAGCGGCGCGTTCCGATGACTCGCCTGCGGGCGCGAATCGCCGAGCGGCTTTTGCAGTCGCAGCGCGAATCGGCGATTTTGACGACCTTCAACGAAGCGTCCATGCAGGCCGTAATTGACTTGCGCGCAAAATACAAAGATCGCTTTGAAAAAGAACACGGCGCGCGGCTTGGCTTTATGTCGTTTTTTGTCAAGGCGGCGGTGCAGGGGCTGAAGAAATTTCCGGCGGTGAATGCGTCGGTTGACGGCGGCGACATTGTTTATCACGAGTTTTACGACATCGGCGTGGCGGTGGCATCGCCGAGGGGACTCGTAGTGCCGATTGTGCGCGATGCCGATCGGCTGTCATTCGCCGACATAGAGCGCGCCATCGCTGATTTCGGAGCACGCGCACAGGAAGGCAAACTCGGAATGGAAGAAATTACCGGCGGGACATTTTCCATTTCCAACGGCGGCGTGTTTGGCTCAATGCTGTCCACGCCGATAATTAATCCGCCGCAGAGCGCAATTCTGGGCGTGCATGCGACGCGCGAAAGGGCGGTCGTAGAAAACGGAGAGGTTGTAATTCGTCCGATGAATTACCTTGCGCTTTCCTACGACCATCGAATCATTGACGGTCGCGAAGCGGTTTTATTTTTGGTCGCCGTAAAAGAGGCATTGGAAGATCCGGCCCGCCTCGCGCTGGAAATTTGACGGCGACGATTCTCCAAAATCCATATATCTGATTTTGGCGGAGAGTCGAGAACGCGAGTTAACACTTGTCACTTTTGATAAAAAATTGGCGCGGCTGCAAGGGGCGATTGACCTCAGTAAACCTAACGCGCACAATCGCAAAACGGAGAAGAAAAAATGAACGACAGCATCTATGATGTTTTGGTAATTGGCGGCGGGCCTGGGGGCTATGTCGCCGCGATTCGCGCCGCCCAATTGGGTCTGAATACCGCCTGCGTTGATCGCTGGAAAAACGCCGCGGGCAAAACCGTCTACGGCGGCACTTGCTTGAATGTCGGCTGCATTCCGTCCAAGGCGCTTTTGGAATCGTCCTACAATTTTGAGCGCGCGCGGCATCGCTTCGCCGAGCACGGAATTGTGGCGAAAAGCGTTTCGGTGGATTTGTCGCAGATGCAAAAGCGCAAGGACATCATCGTCGATAAATTGGTCGGCGGCATCGGCTTTTTGTTCAAGAAGAACAAAATTGCGGCGCTTGGCGGCACGGCGAGCATCGTCAAAATCGGCGAAGTGTGCGAAGTGGAAATTGCCGACGGCTCCAATCGCGAGCGCGTTTCGGCGAAAAATTTAATCATCGCCACCGGCTCGTTGCCGCGGGGAATTCCGTCCGCCCCTTTTGACGGCGAGCGAATCGTGGACAACGAAGGCGCGCTGGCGTTTAAGGAAATTCCAAAACGGCTCGGCGTTGTCGGGGCGGGTGTTATCGGCTTGGAATTGGGCAGCGTGTGGCAGCGGCTCGGCAGCGAAGTTAAGATTTTGGAGGCGCTGCCGGATTTTCTCGCCGCCGCTGATTCCGACATCGCCAAAGAAGCGCAGAAACTTTTCAAAAAGCAGGGATTGCAAATTGAACTCGGCGCATCGGTGCTGTCGGCGAAAGCGGGCAAGAAAAATGTGCGGGTCGCATGGCGCGATAAGGACGGCAAAGAAGGCGAGGAAAATTTCGACAAACTGGTCGTCGCCGTCGGCCGCGCGCCCTGCACCGAAGGACTCAACGCAGGCGAAGCCGGTCTTGAAATTGACGAGCGCGGATTCATTCAAGTGGACGGCGAATGCCGCACGCGATTTTCCAATGTTTTCGCCATCGGCGATGTCGTGCGCGGCCCGATGCTCGCGCACAAAGCCGAAGACGAAGGAATGCTCGCCGCCGAATTAATCGCCGGTCAAAAGCCGGAAGTCAATTACGATGCCATTCCATGGGTGATTTACACGCATCCCGAAATTGCGTGGGTCGGCAAAACCGAACAGGAATTAAAGCGCGATGGCGTTGATTATCGCAAAGGCGTTTTTCGCTTCGCTTCCAACGGACGCGCGCTCGGTTTGGGCGAATCGGACGGATTGGTGAAAATTCTGGCGGCGCGCGAATCCGACCGCATTGTGGGGGCACACATCATCGGCGGGACGGCGTCGGATATGATTGCCGAAGGCGTGCTGGCGATGGAATTTTCCGCGTCCAGCGAAGACATCGCCCGCACAGTGCATGCGCATCCGACGCTGACCGAAGTTTTCCGCGAAGCCGCCCTCGCCGTTGACGGCAGAGCGATTCACGGATAAAATGGACTCATGCAAAGCGCAAGCCACATTGACGCTAAAATTCCGAAAAGCCCGCGCTGGCGATTTTCGCCGTATGGCACCGTTTCGGAAATCGGCGGACTGCTCGGCGGCGGAATTTTTTTGGCGACATGGGGCGGCGGACTGCCGGGCGTGATTATCGGCATGGTTGTCGGCTACCTCGCCGCCAACGAATCCGAAACTCAGCGGCGGAATCAGCGGCGGAAAGATGACTCTTGAAGTCGTCTATAAATTCTTCGCCATTGCTTTGGTGATAAGCGTCGCTGCTTTGTTTTTTATTTCGCGGCGCGGAAAATTCGACAAGATTGACATTTTGCCGCTCATCACTACTATTTTCGCTGGCGGTTCGCTTCCGTTCGGCGTTTTGCTTTTATGGCTTGCGGTCGATCCGTCGGAAATCAAAGTGCTCGGCAAATTTTGGCTGTATCTCGCCGCCATCGGAATTGCCGTTATCGCCGTTTCGGTGATGACAATCCGGCAAAATATCAAGCGCCCCGATGCGAAAAATGACGACGAGTCCCCCTGAAAAATACCCCGGCGAAATTCAAGCGTGGTATCGCGGATTGCTGGGCGACCCCGGCTTTCAAGCCGACCCGGCACAGCAGAAAGCAGTCGATTTGCTGCAGGAATTCGCCGACGAAATCGCGCAGGAAAAAAAATCCAAATCCCCTCAAAACGGCGGCGGATTAATTTCGCGCCTGCTGAAAAAAAACCGCATTGATTCGCCGCCTGCTCGCGCCGGAATTTATCTGCACGGCGGAGTCGGCCGCGGCAAAAGTTTTTTAATGGATGGATTCTTTTTGCGCGCGCCGTCCGAAAAAAAAGCGCGTGTGCATTTTCATGCTTTCATGCGGCGACTTCACGAAGATATGAAGCGGCGCGAAAACGAATCCGACCCCTTGTCCGCCGTCGCCGCCGCCGTCGCCGAAAAATTTTCGCTGATATGCTTTGACGAATTTCACATCTCCGACATCGCCGACGCGATGATTCTCGCCCGCCTGCTGGACATTCTGCTGCACAGCGGCGTCCGATTTGTAATGACTTCCAATTATCCGCCCGACGGCTTGTATCCAAACGGACTCGCACGCGACCGCTTTTTGCCCGCGATTGCGCTTTTGAAAAAGCGGCTTACCGTCCATCAATTAGACGGCGGAAACGACCATCGACTGCGGCGGCTTTCCGCCGGCCGCGCTTATTATCATCCGCTCAACGGCGAAACAACGGCCGCCCTCAATCGCGTTTTTGACGGACTCGCCAACGGCATGCGGCTTCCGCCCCGCATTAAAATTAATGGGCGGGAAGTAGAAGCCGTCGCCCGCACATCCGACGCCATTTGGTTTGACTTCAATTCGCTGTGCGGCGATGCGAGAGGGCAGGGCGATTATCTTCTGCTTGCCGAAAGATTTGCCGCGATTTTTTTATCGGAAATTCCGCGCCTCAACGACCCGTCGCTGGCGGAGGCGTCGCGCCGATTCACTTGGCTGATAGACATTCTTTATGATTGTCGTGTAAAATTAATCTGCGCGGCGGCTGCGCCTCTCGCCGAATTATATTCGCCGGGAGAAGGCGGCGAGTCGGGGCGCACCGTCAGCCGGCTCATTGAAATGCAGTCGGAGGAATATCTTCACGCCGTTAATTTTTCGATGGGCGGCGCGTCTTAAAACAAACACGGAGAAAAAAATGGAAAGTCAAAAACTTCGCGCGCTGCAAGTGCGAAAAGACGACGACGGCAAAATCACCGCCGCCGTCACTGAAATGACGGTCGGTGATTTGGACGAAGGCAATGTCGTTATTCGCGCCGAATTCAGCGGAGTCAATTACAAGGACGCCCTTGCCGCCACCGGCGCGGGACGCGGAATCATGCGCGATTTTCCCAAAGTCGCCGGCATTGATGTCGCCGGAGTCGTCGCCGAATCCAGCGACAGCCGCTATCGCCCCGGCGACAAAGTTTTAATTACCGGCTATAAATTAGGCGTTGACCACGACGGCGGATTCGCCGAATTCGTCCGCGCCCCGGCTGATTGGCTGGTGCCGCTGCCCGGCGGAATTTCCGCCCGCGAAGCAATGACGGTCGGCACCGCCGGATTCACCGCCGCCCTGTCCGTGATGCGATTAATGGAAAACGGACTCGCCCCGGAAAACGGAAAAGTCATCGTGCTGGGCGCGACCGGCGGCGTCGGCGGATTCGCCGTGGCCTTCCTCGCCAAACTCGGATTTCAAGTAACCGCTGTCACCGGCAAGGCCGAATCGCGCGATTATCTGCAAAAACTCGGCGCATCGGAAATTCTGCTGCGTAACGAAATTGAACGCGGCGAAAAACCGCTGGAAAAACCAATGTGGGCGGGCGCGGTGGATCCGGTCGGCGGCGACTGGCTGGCGTGGCTGACTCGCACCTTAAAGCCGGGGGCGGCGGTGGCGGTTTCCGGACTCACCGGCGGCGTTGAATTAAAAACAACGGTAATGCCGTTTATTTTGCGCGGCGTTTCCGTGCTGGGAATTGATTCGGTTTTTTGCCCCGCCGACCGCCGCCTTCGCGCATGGGAAAAAATTGCGGACGAATGGAAGCCGAAAGATTTGGAAATCTTCATCGCAGAAGAAGTTGATTTGGACGGACTCGGCGAAGTTTTTCCCAAACTCATCGGCGGAAAAATGCAGGGGCGCGCCTTGCTGCGGATTTAATTCCAATCCAATTGAATTCTGGCTTTAATCGTCCTCGTCGGCGAAGACGATTCCAAATTTATCATCGGCGGGACGCGGCCCAAATAATCGCACGCCCGCCGATTCTCGCAGCCACTTAATTAAAGGCGGCGGGGTTTTAATCGCACGCCCGGCGAATTGACTGAAAATTCCGCCTGCAACCAGCGGCGTGAATTTTTTCCATTGGCGAATTTCGGCGTCGTTGTTTTCGCTTCGCCAAATTTGAATTTCGCCGAATTGCCGTCCGCGGACAAAGCCGAATTTGGAAAAATCGTCTTGGGTCGCCGTGACGATATGACTCGCACGCGCGTTTAATTCAAAGGGGCCAATTTGCGCGCTGACATCATAGAATGGAATTCGCCGATGCAAATAATAATATCCCGGCGTATTAAAATACGGTCGGTCAACCTGCCAAACAGCGGCGACCGAATCATCGGATGCAAGATGGCGATAAGCGGCGAAGACGGGATCCTGTCCGCGCAGAAAGTTAACCTTGCCGGATTCGCGCGAAAACGCTTCATAAACGAGTCCCTGAAAAGGCAGGGCATTAAAGATTCCAAGCAGAGATGCAGTCGCGCCGGCAACAACTGCGACCTTAATGAATCCTTTTGAGTTTTTCGCTTCTTCGGCGAATCGCCCCAGAATGTCGGCGGCAATTAAAATCCACAAAGGCGCGGCGATGAAAATAAACCGATATTCCTTGTGCGCCTGAGTGGAATGCGCCAGCAGAACGACGATAATTAATCCCAGCAGGAATCCATAGCGGCGAAAATCGCGCAGGGCGAGAAAAATAAAAAACGGAAATAATCCGCCGCTCGCCAAGGTCATCCACAAAAGGAATTGATAAGTCGGCGTTTCGCCCTGCCGAAATTTCCCCAACTGCAAATTGGCGAGAACATTAACCGCATAAGAATGAAACCATCCCCCCCAAGTAAGATAATCAAACAAGCCGACGGCGAAGAAAAACACAATGGATGAAGCGGCAAGATGAATTCGCCCTTTGCGGTCGGCGCGCAAAAACATAATCAAAAGAAAAACAAAAGCGAGCATCGCATACTGCACGCGAATCGCCGACGCCGCAATTCCCAAGAACGCCGCAAGCCAGAAAAGAGCAGGGGGGGGGGGGGTATCATTTGAATTGGGATTTGATTTTAATGGACGGACAGTCAAGGCAAGCATCGGCAGCAATAATGCGGCGGCGACGAATTCCGTCATCGGTTTGTGGGCGAATCCTATTAATTCATACCAGAATGCGCCGAGCAAAAGAGCGACAATCGCCGTCGCTTCATTAAAATGACGGCGCGCAAACCAATACATTCCGAGCGGAATTAAAAGCGATATCGCGCAGAAGAATAATTTAACTCCGGCGATGTAATAAACGGGCTCGCCCAAGCCGACGGCATCAAACATCATCAATAAGACGGCGACGATTCCCGGCACCAGCCATGAGCGCGCGCCGTAAAGATATTCCCAATAAACAATTCCTTCGCCGAAAGCGAGGCGATGCGCCGGCTCCAAATACTGCATGATTTCATCGGGATGCAGCACAAAGTCGCCGCTCAATGCGACCGCCGCCCGGCAGATTAATGCCATCGCCAAAATATGCGGAAGATATTTCCATCGCTCGGAAGGGGGGGGGGGGGAGGGGTGCAAAAGAGCGCGCGCAAGCGTTTTGATTTTCGCAAGAAAGCGCGACGGATTCGGCGAATGATGAACGGCATTTTTGCCGGGATGATGCGAAGGGCGGCGATGTTTTCTTTTGCTCATTATTATTCCGCCATATCCAAGGGGGGGGGGGTCTCATTTTCGGCGAGCGTTAGAACTTCGCAGCCGTCTTCGGTAATGCACACTGTATGCTCCCATTGCGCGGACAAACTGCGGTCGCGGGTCACCACTGTCCAGCCGTCGGGCAATTCTTTGGTGAGCCGTCCGCCGGCGTTTATCATCGGTTCTATGGTAAATGTCATATTGGGAATTAATTCAATTCCGCTGCCCGGTTTGCCGTAATGAAGCACTTGCGGTTCTTCATGGAAAGCGCGGCCGAGTCCGTGTCCGCAGTATTCGCGCACGACGCTGAATCGGTTTTTTTCGGCGTGATTTTGAATGGCCGCGCCGATGTCGCCCAATCTTCCGCCCGGACGGGCCGTCGCAATTCCCCGCCATAGGCATTCGCGCGAAATGCGGCACAATCGCTCCGCCAAGACCGAAGTTTCGCCGACGCAAAACATTCGTCCGGTGTCGCCGTGATAGCCGTCAAGGATGACTGTGACATCCACATTAAGAATATCGCCATCGCGCAATTTTTTATCGTCGCTGGGAACGCCGTGGCAAACCTGATGATTCACCGAAGTGCAGACGGATCTGGGATAAGGACGGCGACCCGGCGGGGCGTAATGCAGCGGCGCGCAGACGGCGCCGGCGTCGCGGACGAATTGCGCGCACCATTTGTCAACTTCGCCGGTGGAGACGCCGGGCGCAATCAGCGGCGCGATATGGTCAAGCGCGCGCGCCGCGATTTTTCCCGCCGCGCGCATTTTTTCCACTTCTTCCGGAGTTTTAAAAACGACGCTCATTGTTTCTTTCGCGAAAATTATTCGGCGCGGACAACGCGGTAAATCGCGCCATTAAAATCGTCCGAAATTAAAAGCGCGCCTTGATTATCAACGGCGACATCCGCCGGCCGTCCCAGTGTTTTTTTCGCCTTGTTCAGCCAGTTTGCAAAGGGCGCGTATTTTATCACTTTGCCGTTTTCAATTGCGGCGAAATGCACCGCGTAGCCGATTTTTTCGCTGCGATTCCAAGAGCCGTGCAAAGCGATGAAAATTCCATTTTGATAATTCGGCGGAAAATAATCGCCGCGATAAAAAGCCATGCCCAAAGCGGCGACATGCGGACCGGCCAGCAAAATCGGCGGCGTGAATTCATCGCAATGCCTTTCATCGCCGAATTCCGGGTCGGGCAAATTTCCCTGATGGCAAAACGGAAAGCCGAAATGCATTCCGCTTTGGGGGGCGCGATTTAATTCATCGTGGGGCAAGTCGTCGCCGAGCCAGTCGCGGCCGTTGTCGGTAAACCACAATTCGCCGCTTTGCGGATGAAAATCAAATCCCACTGAATTGCGCACGCCATGCGCAAAAACTTCGCCGTTTCCGCCGTCCGAATCGTAGCGGCGAATCACGCCCATTAATTCGGGCTCGGCGGGTTTGCAAACATTGCACGGCGCGCCGAGCGAAATAAATAATTCGCCATTCGGACTGAATTTAATATAGCGGAATCCGTGATGCGTTTTGGTCGGCAAATCGGAAATGATTAATTCAAATTCAGCGGCGTCGCCGAATTCAAGGACGCGGGCGATGTCGGCAATTCGGCTGACGCGGTCAACTTCGGCGATGTAAAGCGCGCCTTGAAAAAAAGCGACTCCATTCGGGGCGAATAAATTATCGGCGATGATTCGCTTGTCGTCGGCGACGCCGTCGCCGTTGGAATCGCGCAGCGCAAAAACCTTTTCGCCGCGCGTGCCGACAAAAATCCAGCCGTCGTCGCCAATCGCCAATTGACGCGCGCGCGGAATTTTGTCGGCGAAAATTTTAATGGCGAATCCGTCCGCCAATTCAACGGCGTCGGCGATTTGATTTAGCGGCGTTTTTCCCGCCGCAATCGTTTGGGCTTTTTGAGCGAGTCCGCGCAGAATTCCGGCGGGCGGCCATTTTTTTTCCGCCCACGCGAAAGCGGCGACGACGGCAATCACAATCGCAAATCCCGCCGCCGCGCCTCTTTTGGGAATTCTTTTATTTGACATAATGTTTATTATGCGACATTAGCAATTTCCGCCGAAGCAAAATTTCAGCAGATAAATTCGCGTCGGCAAAACAGGAATTGCATTACCTGATAGCCGTCCAAACGCGAATCAAATGTGTAAATGGAAGCCGCGTAATACATTTCCCAAATCCGATGAAATCGCTCGTCGTATTTTTTCGACGGCAAATCATTGCGGATTCGGCGATAATTTTCGCGCCATGCTTTCAGCGTCTTTTGATAATTTTCTCCGGCGTGGCAGAAAATTTGCAGGACGGAAAATCCCGCCTTTTCCGCCGCCGACAAAATCTGCGACGCCGACGGAATGTATCCGCCCGGAAAAATGTTCCTATCCACCCACGGACTGCAAAAGCCGGGCAGCGGCCGTGCGATGGTATGCAACAGTAATTTGCCGTCGGCTTTGAGCAGCCGCCTTGCCGTCCGAAAAAATCCGTCATGCTGCGGCAGACCGACTTGCTCAAACATTCCGATGCTGACGATGCGGTCGTAGACGGCGGATTCGCCCTTGCGATAGCGGCGGTAATCGCACAATTCATAATGCAGGCGATTGGCGTCGGCGGACGGCAGCGAAAGCCGCTCGGCTTCGGCGTGCTTAATTTGATTGTGCGAAAGCGTAATGCCGGCGGCATTAGCGGCGGGAAATCGGCGGACAATTTCTCGCGTTAATCCTCCCCAGCCGCAGCCGATATCCAGCACGCTCATATTGTCGGCGACGCCGAGCCGCGTGAGCGTCAAATTCATTTTGTTTTCTTGGGCGGAATCGAGGTCGGCGTGATTCTCGTCAAAAAACGCGCAGGTGTATTGCGCCGTTTTTTTATCCAAAAAGCCGAGATACAAATCGTCGCCGATGTCGTAATGATGCGATACCCGCCGCTTGCTCGTGCCGACCGGGGAAAATTGCCGCAGGCGGAATTGCAGCCAGATTCCGGCGTCCGCCAGCCGCTGCCAAATTCCGCGCGGACGAAGGCGCAGATTGACGGCCAGCAAATACAGCAGATCTTCAATTTCGCAGCCGATGCATTCCCATTCGCCGTTGACATAGCCGTCCAAAAAGCGCGGGTCGGGAAGAATCAGCGACGCCGATAATGTCCGCAAAGGCGGCAGAGTCATCCCCGCCGTATCGCCGCCCTCGCCCATTGAAATATCGCCATGGCCGGCAATTGCGATTCGCAGTTGCCCGCGCGCGATAATTCGCCGCATCATCGCCAGCGCGATTTTTTGCGAATAAGAAATCGGCTGCGGCTCCGTCGTCATATTAATTCATCGGCAAAAAAATTGGCGGGATATTATAATATGCCATTGCGATGGACGGACGAATTCAACTTCTTGCGCGGCGGCGATTTCTGCCGTTTTTTCTGTGCCAATTCTTCGGCGCGCTCAACGATAATTTATTTCGCAGCGCCTTGGTTACGCTGTTGATTTTCGGCGCGCTTTCGCGCTCGGCGGACAATTCCGAATTTCTGGCGCAAATCGCGCTCGGATTTTTTATGGCGCCCTTCATTTTATTTTCCGCCGTCGCCGGCGACCTCGCCGACAAGGTCGACAAAATCAAATTGATTCGCGTGATTAAAGCCGCCGAAATTGCAGTGATGGCTCTCGCCGCCGTTGGATTGATTCTGCAAAGCGCGATTCTGCTTTTGCTCGCCTTGACACTCACCGGCGCGCAGTCGGCGTTTTTTGGGCCGGTCAAATATTCGCTGCTGCCGCGCCTGCTGTCGCGCGAAGAATTGCTTGCCGGAAACGGCTATTTTGCCGCTTCCACTTTCATCGCCATTTTGCTCGGCGTGATTTGGGGGGCGAATCTGGGCGGCGGCGACGCGCAGAATCCGTCGCTGATTTTCGGCGTAATTGCCGTTGCCGTCTGCGGATTTTTAGCGGCGATGCGAGTCCCAAGCCCGGCGAATTCCGTTGCTTCGTCGTCGCCGATGATATGGAATTTGCGGCGGGCGGCGATGTCGGCAATTGGCAAATGCCGCGAGCGTCCGCAGGTTTTTCGATGCGTGCTGGCGATTTGCTGGTTTTGGCTGCTCGGTGCGGCGATGATCACCGAATTGCCGCTATTAGTCCGTGACGGAATCGGCGGCGACCGCGGGGTTTTTCGCGCGATGCTCGCCCTGCTCTGCGTCGGAGTCGGATTCGGAGCGATGCTTTCCGTCGCCGTTTTGCGCGGAAAAATATCGGTCGGACGCTGCTCTTCGGCGCTTTTTATCGCCGGAATTTTCCTGCTGGATTTTGCTTTCGTCGGCGGCGGATTTTCGTCCGGCGAAGAATTAAAAAACTTGTCGGCGGTTTCTCAGGAAAATAATTTCACCCGATTGCTCGTCGATTTTTTTATTGCGGCGGCGGCGGCGGGTTTTTTCGTCGCGCCGCTTTACGCGATGGTGCAGGCGGAATCGCCCCCCGAATCCTGCTCGCGGGTGATTGCCGCCAACAATATTCTTAATGCTTTTTTTGTCATTGCCGTCGCGATTGGCGCGGCTGGTTTGCATCTGGCGGGATTTTCCGCCGCCGCCGTTTTTGGATTCGTCGGCGCGTTGACTCTCGCCGCCGCCGCTTTGTGCCATTGGAAATTAAAATGCTCCGTCAATTATTAAGAAAGCCGCTCGGCGCGATTTTTCGCCTGCTCTATCGCGTGGAAGTGCGCGGGATGGAAAACATTCCCGCCGAAGGGCGCGCGGTGATGATTTCCAACCATGTGTCCTTTTTGGATTCGGTTTTGCTGGCGGTATTTTTGCCCGGCGATTTCGGCTTCGCCATTGACCTCGGCCACGCCCGCCGCTGGTGGATTAAACCCGCCTTGTGGCTGGTGACCGCCTATCCGATTAATTCCCTTAATCCGCTGGCGGTGCGAAAATTAATTCATCGCGTTCGCGAAAAAAACCGCCTGATGGTTTTTCCCGAAGGACGCATCACCGTCACCGGCGGACTCATGAAAGCCTACGACGGACCGGGAATGATTGCCGATAAAACCGATTCCCTCATTTTGCCGATGCACATCGCCGGAGCGGAATTCTCAATGTTTTCGCGCATCGCCGGCAAGGGAAAAAAATTGCCGCTGCGATGGCTGCCGAAAATAACCATCACCATTTTTCCGCCGCGAAAATTATCGCCGCCGGAAAATTTGCGCGGACGCCGACGCCGCCGATGGCTCTCCGACCGCGTTTATGACATTCTCGCCGATTCCGCTTTTGCCGCCTCCCCGATCAATCGCACGATATTGGATGCCGTTATTGATTCCGCCCAACTCTACGGAATGAAGAAAATCGTCTTCGGCGACGGCGAAAAAAATCTCACCTATCGCAAATTGCTCGGCGGAGCATTCGCAATGGCCGGGCCGATTGGCGCGCTTTCGGCAAAAGATTCGCAGGATGATTCCAATTCGCCCATGCAATGCATCGGCGTGATGCTGCCGACATCGCTTGCCGCCGTCGTCACTTTCTTTGCCACTCACGCAATTGGATTAACCCCGGCGATGCTTAACTTTACGGCGGGGGCGTCTAATGTTTTATCCGCATGCCGCGCCGCGAAAATTCGCCGCGTCCTCACATCCCGCCGACTCGCCGAAGCCGCCCGCTTGGATGAAATGCTTGCGGAAATCCGAAAAGAAGGAATCGCCGTTCATTTCTTGGAGGACTTGCGGAATGAATTGCGAATCGCCGACAAACTGCGCGCGATGCTCGCCGCCATTCGTCCCCGCTTTGCTTGGCAATTAGTCAGAGATGAGCATCGCGTCCGTGAAGCCGTAAATAAAGAAGGACAGGCCGACGCGGATTCCGTCGGCAAGACCGTCGCCAAATTACCCCCCTCCCCCCTCCCCGATCCGAATTCCGCCGCCGTTGTTTTATTTACTTCCGGTTCCGAAAATGCGCCGAAGGGAGTTGTATTAAGTCATCGCAATTTACTCGCCAATTGCGCGCAGATACTCTGCCGATTGGATCTCACCCCCGCCGACATTATCCTTGCCGCCCTGCCGATATTTCATTCCTTCGGATTGACCGGCGGAATGCTGCTTCCGCTGATGCGGGGCGCGCAAACTTTTTTATATCCGACCCCCCTGCACTACCGGTTGATTCCGGAAATCGCCTATGCGACTCGCGCCACAGTTTTCTTTAGTGCGAATGTTTTCCTTGCCAATTATGCGCGCGCCGCGCACCCTTATGATTTTCAAAGTTTGCGGCTGGTCGTCGCCGGGGCGGAAAAATTGCGCGACGAAACCGCCCGCATTTGGCGCGATAAATTCGGCGTCCGCGTCTTGGAGGGATACGGCGTTACCGAAGCGTCGCCCGCTCTCGCATTCAACACTCCGCTTTATCACAGGGATGGATCGGTCGGTCGGCTTTTGCCGGGCATTCAATGGAAAATATCGCCGGTGGAGGGAATCGACGAAGGCGGCCGACTTGCCGTCGCCGGGGCGAATATAATGAAAGGATATCTTCTCGCCGACAAGCCGGGCGAATTAATCCCCCCCCCCCAAGGCTGGCATGATACGGGCGACATCGCCCGCGTGGATTCGGACGATTATATTTTTATCGTCGGACGCGCGAAAAGATTCGCCAAGGTGTCCGGCGAAATGGTTTCTCTCGCCGCTGTGGAAGATGCCGTCGGCATTTTGTGGCCGGACGAAAAGCATATCGTCGTAGCGACTCCCGATGCCCGGCGGGGCGAAGTAATAGCGCTTTTGACCGACCGCGAAAATGCTCTTCGCGAAGACATTATCGCGCATTTTAAGGAAATTAAAATGCCGGAGATTGCCATTCCCCGCCGCATTGTTTATGCGAAGGAAATGCCTTTACTCGCCACTGGCAAGCCGGATTATCGCGCCGCCGCCGAATTAGTCAAGCGGTCGTAATCGGCGGCGTGTGTAATATGGTGAGGAAAATCATCTAAACGGAGATGACCATGTTCAAGAAAATTCAAGATTTCGCATCGTCCACGATTGGGAAAATTCGGAGGTTAATTTCGTCCGCAGGCGAGTCACTGCTGATGAAACGCTTTGCGGATAAGAGCGAGAGGGCTTTCGTCCGTGACTTTTCGCGCGAGGCGATGCCAATGCTAATTTTCATCGCTTGCGTCTACGGCTTGTTCGGACTCCTCGGCTTCATCGAGGAATTGCTGACGATAACCATTTTGGCGGCTTTCGCGTGGTGCGCCAAAATGGAAAAACATTATTCAGGCCGTGCTTCGGTTTCCTATCGGAAAGAAGACGGTGTTCCGCCTTGGACACAGGCAGCGGGAAGAGACGAAATTATCCGACTTGCAGAAGCGGCTGGCTATGCATTTGGAAAAGACATTAGACAAAAAGCATCTATCGTTGTGTCGATTTTCACCGAACAAAAGCGCGGAGGGATGACTCGGTTTTATATCAGCGCTTTTAATTGCCCCGGCTATGAATCCTTTCACAAATTATACAATTTCACAAAAATCCCCGAACTTTTTCGCGATGTTGCTGAAATCATCACAGCAGAAATGAAAAGTCGGAGTGCTAAAATTTCATGGCATCTTAATTGGGAAGGTGACCATACCATGGAATACAAATCCATGCTGGCAGGTGGATACTCAACGCCCGCTTCATTTCATAAAGGATCTAGTGCCGCCGTTATGCTCTTAACGAGCATGTATTTTTGGCATCTTATCAGACATCGCTATAAGTATTTGGGGTGGTTGGTACGCCATATTGGTCAAAGCACCGGCAAAATTTTATATTTCTTTTATCAAGGGGAAACCGTTGCGAGAAAGATGAGACAAGGAGAACAACCGCGGTTTATGCAATAAATAAAACCAACGGTGACTTGTCAATCTTTTTTGTGGACGGATTCCACCAGCCGAATTTCGGCGGCGATGAGTCCGTATAGACGATAGACGATTGCGTCAATTTCACCCTCCAATTGCGACACATCAGCGGCGGGATTCGCATGTTTGGCGGCGATGATTTTATCAACCAAGGCAACCACCTCGTCCGTATTTTCAGCGTCGACGAAAGGCAATGCTTTAACCAATCCGGTTTTAATCTGCGCGAGCGTCTTCCCTTTTTCCTGCGAAAGGAATTGATACAGAGAATTCAGCAGACGGCTATTCAGCAATGCCATCGCATATTTGAGTCCATGCGATTCGCCGCCGAGCGATTTCGAGAGTATTGTAAAAAGCGTATTGTCCGTATAGAACTGGCGATGCACGGCTTTACTGTGCCACGCTGCAATCAAATCGTCATCGGACTGCCGCAGCAAAAGACGCTCCGGCTTATGATGATTTTTTCTATCGCCGCAAAATTCCCAATACTCATTCCTATCACTCGGCTTTCCACCTCGCCCAATTCCCGGCCGGTCTCGCGGGACATAATTCGGATTGCACCATTTGAATTTGGCATTCGGCGAATTCCAATCGATTCTCCACCGCTCAATTTGCCTTCCCTGCACTAAACGCGAGAGGCCTTTTCTCTTTTCATCTTCAAAAAATATCAGATGACGCACATTGCCCGAATGTATTCCGGTGTCAAGGATTCGGAAATAATTCTCAAACGGCGGCAAGTCGGCGAGTCGCTCATAAACACTCATCATCGGCGAACGATATAGCAAGCGGCAATCCGGTAATTTCCGCGCGACATTATATGAAACTTCGCCCAGCGATTCATAATGATAATCGTTGCCGACAAGTTTTCCGCTTTCGTATTTATGCGCCGCCGATTTTTTTCTGGCGAGAATGAAAATCGCCACATAAATCGTCTGCGCGAAAGTGGAATCCGGGCAGGCGGTCAGTTGCATTAAATCATTCTCCAAGAACATTTTGCGGATGCGCTCTTTGGTTTTCAATCCGACAAAACTGTCATTGGTGATATAGGTCAGAATCCCTCCCGCCTTGCGCGCAAGTGCAGCGCCTTTGAAAATGAAGTGGACATAAAGGTCGTCGCACCAGCCGATCTCTTTCAATTGCTTTCTTTCCTTGTAATACAAAGGAAGCCGCGCTTTTATTTCGGGAGACATATTCTCCTTTTTCACATATGGCGGATTGCCGATAACAATATCAAAGCCGTCGGCGACGCCGAACATCCATTCAGAATCAAACCAATCGGCGACAGCATTTTGATTGTAAGGATCCCAAGCGGCGATGCGCTCGGCATTTTGATGCCCAAAGCCCAAACTTTTGAGAAGCCGCGCCATTTTATTGCGAAGGTTTTTATCCTCCTTTTGCAGCCGCCGTTTTTCGCCGCGAATGCGGGCGTTGAAATATCGCTCGCGCACCAGCGATAATTCATTTTCCAATTGCTTGACTTCCTCATTCCCCAAAACGCTTTGAGCCGGGGTTCCCAATCCAATGAGCGAATCGGCGGCGACAAAGCGCGTTTCCAAATTCGGCAGCGGGCGAATGCCGTAATTGTCTTTTGGATTTTGATTGGGTTCCTGCTCTATGGCGAGGGTGATGAAAAATCTGAGTTTGGCTATCTGGCATGCAATCGGCTGAATATCCACGCCGAAGATGCTGTTTTGAATCAGGAATACTTTGCGTCCGAAGCCGTCGGCGTAGCGTTCAAAGGTTTCGCTGATTTCGCCGGTGCGGCGGTCGCGTTCGGTTTTATCCTGATTGTTGTAGGCTTTTTTAGTTTCCGCAATTGCGCGGTCTTTCTGCAATTCGCGCCAGCGAATGTTGTGCGGATCAATTTTATTAAGGATATTGGTTAATTTCTGCAGAATTCCCATCGGAAAAGCCCCCGACCCGACTGCCGGATCCAGCACACGGGCATTGGCGATGGCTTTCATCAGCGCATCAATTTCATCCGCATTCAGCGAATGCGAATCGTCGGCGCTTTCATATGAAAGCAAATTCAAAAGCCGGTCGCGCAATTGTTTTCGGTGGTTTTCGGCGGGCTGCATTTTATCCATAAAATACGCGAGCAGGGATTCGTCCGCCATATAATCCACAATGCGGCGCGGCGTGTAAAAAGAGCCGGTTTCTTTGCGATTAAGCGACGCGAGCAGATTTTCAAAAACGCTGCCGAGCAATTCAGGATCCAAGGCGACTTCCTGTTCTATGGGCGTGCTTTCCTCCACCGTAAATTTATATTTATGGAAAATGTCCAGCAATCCGGGGCGTTTGTCTTTTGCGCCGAAAAACAGGCGATTGGGAACTCGCAGGCGGCGGCGATGATTTTCGTTGTCGGTAAAGCAGTCAATGCGATAGCCGCCTTCGTTTGCGCCTTCGTGGCTGTCCAGACAATCAAACAATCCGCCGTTAATAAACGGCGAGCGATTCATTAATTCTTCAAAATGGGTTTCGTCGGCGAGCAAATCCCGATAGCGTCGGCAAGTAAAATCGCGATGCGTGGCGTTGCTTTTTCCGCTGAATTGACGGCGGTTAATTTCGGTGTTAAGTGTGGCGAAGAATAAATTCTGCAGAATGGCGCGGTAATAATTATCGCCGTCCTCCGGATTCCAATTTCGCAGCAGCGGCTTGGCTTGCGCCTCAATAAAGAATTCATCCGCCACGAGTCCTTTTTCCTTGATGAACCACACAAATAAAAGGCGCGTCACCATTCTAATGATATGCTCTTGGGCGGAAATCGGCGATTCCGGCGGCGAGGGAAATTCAACTTCGCCTTTCGCCCATTCAAACCAAGCGAATAAATCGCCGTAGAATTTGCGATTAAGTTTTTCGGCGTCAAGTTTTTCCAGCCACCCTTCCTGCAGGGAATCAAAAGTCGGCGGCTTGTTGTTTTGGCTCATCCATTCTTTCAGGGACGACAGGGAAATGTCGGCGAGAATATCAAGATGCGCGCGATGCGGCTCGGCAAGCGAAATATCCTTAATCAAAGTGACCTTTTCCAAAACATCGCGGGTGGCGTCGCGCTTATTTTCGCGGCGATGAATAACAGCGATGGTCGCCCTGCCCTCGCCGCGAAAAATCATAATCGCCGGCATCGCGAACATCTTGTTTATCATCCGCGTCATTCGGGTTAAATCGCCGCGCGCATGGGATCCTTTTTTCAAATCAACCGCAATAAAGACAAAGGACTTAATCGCTCCCTTGTTAAACACGAAAGAATTCTTTCCGCGAATTTCGGTGTCGGTAATCTGCGCGAGCATAGCCGCCCCCTGCCATTTTTCGGAAAGCATTTGCAATTCCTTCGGGGTCAGCGACGGCAGCGAATCCGAATTGAAATACCGCAGAAATTCTTCCGGACTGTCGCCCATCAGCAGAGTCCGGTCGCTGCGATAGCCGAGAGCATCCAGCAAGCCAAGCGCGCCATCGCGCAGAGGGCTTTCCGCCATTCCGCCCAAAGCGGCGCGAATTGCCATTCGCAATTCGGTTATTTTTTCGCTTCCTTGATGATGAGCCATGTTATAAGTTGGAAGTCGCCGATGCTTTTCGGCTGTTCGGCAAGCGGCGGAATTATACCGTCTCTGCCGCCTGATATTCCTTCCGCGATTTTTGCGCCGTAGCGAAGGCGAATATCCCGCGTCATCGCCTGCAGTAATTGATCGTATTTTTTCAATCCGCCGGGCTGATCAATTTCGCCGTCAAAGGCGTTGCAGAGGTCTTTCTCGGCTTCTTTTTTCCCCGCGCACAATGCTTGGAATAAACCAAGCGTATGCGCCGCCGAAGCAAAAGAATAGCGCACTTCGCCGTCGTCGCGGACATAAGCGAGAAAATGAGGATGCGCGGGATTAGGTCCCTGCGGCTTTTCTTTTTTATCTTCGCCTTTTAATTTGAGGCAGAAAATAACGCCGGGCGCGGCGGCGGTCTGAAATAAATCGCGGGGCAAAGAAACAACCGCATGCATGCCGAGCGGCATCTTTTCCAGCGCATCGCGATTGGCTTCTAAAAAGCGCAGCAATTCGCCGCGAAAGGAATCCAGCGTTAAATCGCTCATCGCCACGCCTTCGGTCATTTCATCCAAATCCAGCACTTCGTCGCGCAGCCGCAGCAATTGTTTATCGCGGAATTGCAGTTCATTTTTTATTTTGTCTTTGTCTTCCGACTGCAGAACATCATCCGACTGCGTGGCCGAAATATCCGCCAGCGCCATTCGCGCATTGACCCGCCAAGTTAAATTAAGATATTGATCCAATTCTTCCTTCGGCCAGAAGTTAATCATTCGCACCGATTCGCCGCGCCCGCCGATGCGATCTATGCGTCCGAAACGCTGCACCAATCGCACCGGATTCCAATGAATGTCGTAATTAATCACCAAATCGCAATCCTGCAGATTCTGCCCTTCGGCGACGCAGTCGGTGGCGATGACAATGTCAATCTCATCTTTTTTATCACTGCTTCGCTCGCGCGAAATAGGCGAGAAGTTATTAAGAATGTCGTTGAATTCGGCTCTGCCGAAAGTCGTCTTGCAGCCGTCGCCGCCGGTGACCAGCGCGATATTAACCTTGAATTCATCGCGCGCCAATTTCAGCAGATTATCGTAAAGATAGTGCGCCGTGTCGGCGTAGGCGGTAAATACCAGCGCCTTGTAATTGGAATTGCCGTTTTTATCCGCAGGCGGATTATCTATTTTTTCCCGCAGATGTTTTTTAAGTTCCTGCAATTTGCCGTCGCGCTGCGGCGTCACTTCCATTGCCTTTTGCAGGACGGCGGAAAGCGTATTCTTGTCGGCTTCAAGGTCGCTTTGCCAGCGGTCAATGTCAATTTCGCTCAGGGTATATTCCAGCCGTTTGCCGACGACAAATTCGCCGTATTCTTCTTCGGCGTCATCTATTAATTCCGGCGGCGCGTCGGTGTCGGCGATTTGCTGATTGCCTCGGTGCGTGCGATATTTTTCAATCTTATGCAGCACATCGCCGATTTTTTCGGTCGTCCGCCGCATCGTATGCGCGAAAGAATGCGCCGAACTTTCCAATCGCTTTAAGAAGCCGACGCGCATCATGTAAATTAAAAAATTCTCGCGCTGTGCCTGCGTGAAAACAGCGCCGTGCTGTTTCTCTTCCTTTTCGCGCCGCTCCTTTGCCTGCGGAATTAAATACGCCGACGGCTTGTAAACCGACAGCCCGAATTCGCCGATGCGCCGATGTATATCCTCATAAGAAATGGCGCCGTTCAAATCAGTTTCCGGATGGACATTCATCGGCTTTTGGCGCGTCGGAAAACTGAGGATCTTTCCGGTCGCATCTTTGTAATGCTCCTTAATATGCGCTCGCGAGCGCGCAATGGAGACGGCGTCCAGCAGGCGAATAAAATCCGCGTCCAATTTTTCCAGCAATTCGGATTTGTTTAAATTCCCCGCTGTTCTGCCGGCTTTCTGCCAATCGTTGAATTTTCTCTGCGCCACCGTCAGCGACGACTTCAAACTGCGAATGCCCAAATTAGAGAACGCGCCGTCTTGTCCTTCCGTTATCAGGGCAATTTGATTCCCCAAATCGGAAAGCGTGTTATTAACCGGCGTCGCCGACAGCATCAGCACTTTGGTGCGAACGCCTTTCTTAATGACATCATCCAACAGACGGCGATAGCGGCTATGGCGAATGACATTGCCATCCACATCTGTGCGATTAGGCAGCGCGTTGCGAAAATGATGCGATTCGTCAATGACGACCAAATCATAATTGCTCCAATTGAAATTATCCAAATCGCGGCTCAAATCAGTGTGCGCCCGCACCGTGTAGTTGAATCTGTCATCTTCCAGCGGATTGCCCTTAATGCCGTTATAAGCGGCGTAGTATTCCCAATTCTGCATCAGCCGCTTGGGGCACAGCACCAGCGCATTTTTATTGCGCAATTCAAAATACTTAATAACGGCCAGCGCTTCAAAGGTTTTTCCCAATCCCACGCTGTCGGCGATGATGCAGCCGCCGCGGTTATTTAATTTCATCAGCGCGGCTCTAACGCCGTCCTTTTGGAAAGGATACAATTTTTTCCAAACGGCGGAATCCTTAAAACGCGTTCCTTCCAAATCCCGCCCGCTGTCTTCCAGCGCATCCAATTCCGCATGGAAAATATGAAATAAGGTTTTGAAGTAAAGCATTTCCGGGGGGCAATGCTCGTAAAGGCGGCGCAATTCGTCGAGCACCTTCTGCTTGATGTCTTTGGTTAAACTGTCGTCGTTCCATAATTTCTCAAACCAGTCCAGCAATTCCTGCCGGGCTTCTTTGGTGTCGAGGGAGAGATTAAGTTCAATGTTTTTTCGCGCGCCGAAGCCGAGTCCGCTTGCGGTGAAATTAGAACTGCCGACAACGGCGGATTGCTCGCCGCCGCGCGCGCGAATGTGAAACATCTTGCCGTGCATAAAATTGCTCGCGGCGACTGTGCGAATTTTGCTGGCCTTTCTTCTGAGCCATTTTTCGCATCCGCGCGCAAGGATGCTTTGCGAAAGCGACTCCGCCGCCGACAAGTGTTCACCGCATAAATCAAAGATGCGGTTCGCCCGCCGGTCCGTCGGCATAACATCTTCCGAAGGCGAATCGCCGTAAAGGAATCGAAATTCAGCGGCGCTTTCAAGTTCATCGCGCAAATGACGATACGCGCCGATGCTGAAAAACGCCGACGCGATGGAAATGCGCGAGCCCGGCGTCATCTGCCGCCGCAAAAAATCGCCCAGCAAATTGTCGCCCTGATTGTCCAGAATGCGATTAGGCAGCAGATAGCCGCCCGGCGCATTTTCATCTTCGCCGCGCGGAAAAAATTCTTCCGTTTTTTTATTCATCATCCGTTCTTTCATTATCAAAAATCAGCCGCCCATATAAAGGCCGCCGTTGATGTGCAATGTTTGTCCGGTAATGTAGGCGGCGGAGTCGGAAGCCAAAAATACGACCGCCTGCGCGATTTCTTCCGCCTCGCCGACTCTGCCCAGCGGAATGTTTTTCAGCAGCGAATCGCGCCGCTCGCCGACAAGAATCGCGCGCGTCATATCGGTGTCAATAAAGCCCGGCGCAACGGCATTTACGGTAATTCCGCGCGCGCCGACTTCGCGGGCAAGAGCGCGAGTAAAGCCCTCCAAGCCCGCTTTGCTGGCGCAGTAGTTGACTTGTCCGGCGCCGCCCATCGCGGCGACAACCGACGACACGCTGATAATTCGCCCCCATCGCCGCTTCATCATTCCGCGCACAAGCCGGCGCGAAAGATAAAACGCCGCGTCCAAATTAACGGCGAGCAAATCTCGCCAGTCGTCGTCGGAAAGGCGCACCAGCAAATTGTCGCGGGTGATTCCGGCGTTGTTAATTAAGATGTCCGCGCCGCCATGCGACGATTCAATTTCGGCGGCGACCTCGTCAATTTGCGATGGGCTGCGCGCGTCCATTATCTTCGCTTCGCCGCTGATTTTATGTTGGCGAATTGATTCGGCGATGGCATTCGCCCCCTTTTCTCCGCTCGCCGCGCCGATAACATAAGCGCCGGATTCGCCCAGCGCCTTAAAAATCGCCGCGCCGATTCCGCGGCTTGCGCCGGTAATCAGCGCCGTTTTTTGTGCGGTCATTTTGTTTTTTCCTTGTCCAAATATCTGCGGATGAAATTATTCAGCAATTCGCGGCCGCATTCCGTCATCGCTGATTCGGGATGAAACTGCACGCCTTCCAGCGGCAGAGTGCGATGGCGCATCGCCATTACTTCGCCGTCGTCTTGGCTGCGCGCCGAGATTTCAAATTCGGAAGGAATGCTTGATTCCGCCAAGGTCAGCGAATGGTAGCGCATTACCGTCAGCGGCGACGGCAAATTAATAAAGATGGTTTTGCCGTCGTGATTCGCGCGCGATGTTTTGCCGTGCATGAGTTTTTTCGCCTGCACAACCTTCGCGCCGAACACATCGCCGATAACTTGATGCCCCAAGCACACGCCCAAGATGGGGGTCGTTTTTCCCAAGCGGGACACGGCTTCGCGGCTTACCCCCCCGTCTTCGGGACGGCCGGGGCCGGGCGATATGACAATCGCCTCCGGCGCGAGCGATTCAATTTCATCGGCGGATATTTTATCGTTTCGCCGCACCGTTACATCGCGCGACAATTCGCGCAGATATTGGTAAAGGTTGTAGGTGAACGAATCGTAATTGTCAATCAGCAGAATCATTTTACTTTTTCTCCGCCGCTTCAATGGCGCGCAGCACCGCCATTGCTTTGTTGATGGTTTCCTGATATTCATCGGGCGGCGAAGAATCCGCGACCAGCCCCCCCCCCGCCTGCACATATGCGCGGCCGCGATTCACCGTCAGCATTCGTATGGCGATGCAGCTGCTGCAATTGCCGTCAAAGCCGAAATAGCCGACAAGTCCGCCGTAAATTCCGCGGCGCGAGGGCTCCATCCCATTAATAATTTGCATCGCCCTAACCTTGGGAGCGCCGGTGAGAGTGCCGGCGGGAAAGGTCGCGCGGGCGGCGTCATAAGCCGTCTGCGGCGGCGACAATTCAGCCGCAATTTCGGAGGCGATATGCATAACATGCGAATATCTTTCCACAACTTTAAATTTGCCCGGCGCAATTTTTACCGTTCCCGGACGCGCGACTCGGCCCAAATCATTTCTTCCCAAATCAACCAGCATTAAATGCTCGGCGCATTCTTTTTCGTCGGCGAGCAATTCTTCGGCGAGCCGCTTGTCTTCATTTTCATCCGCGCCCCGCCGCCGCGTGCCGGCAATCGGCCGCAATTTTAATTTGCCGTCCCGGCAACTTACCATTAATTCCGGCGACGACCCGCAGGCGATTAAATCATCGCACTTTAAATAAAACATATACGGCGAAGGATTCAATTGCCGCAGGCGGCGATACACTTCAAACGGCGAAGAATTAAAAGTCGGATAAAATCTCTGCGAAGGCACAACCTGAAAAATATCGCCGCGCCGAATGTATTCTTTCGCCCGCAGCACGACATCATAATATTCTTCGCGGGTGAAATTGCTCGACGGCAGGAGGGGGGGGGCATCTTGGGATTTTTCGCTGGCGCAGTCGTCAAGAGAAACGCGGCGGGCGTCGTCGCTATTAAAATAATCATCAACCAATCGCGCAAGGTCGCGCTTACCGTCGCGATAAGCGGCGGCGGCATTGCCGTCGGACGGGCAATTTTTAACCAGATAAATCTGCGATTTCAAATGATCAAAAATAACAACGGAATCGGCAATCATCCACAGCATTTCGGGCGCGCCGATTTCATCCTTTTTTATGCCGCCGACCGGCTCAAAATAATGCACGCAATCGTATCCCAAATATCCCACCGCGCCGCCGAGAAAAGGCGGCAGCCCGCAAATCGGCGGCGACGAAAATCGCGACATGAAATTCTGCAAATGTAAAAGAGGATCCCCCCCCCCCTTGGATTTTTCCGCGATGCGCCCCGACGAATCGGTCACGGTAAATTCGCCGCCCCGATAAGCGGCGATAAAGCGGACGCGCGCCCATAAAACTGTACCGCCCGATTTTTTCGCCGGTCTCCACGCTTTCCAAAAAGAAGGCATGCTCGCTTTTGCGCTGCATGTTTTCAAAAACAGAAAGCGCAAACAGCCGGTCGTTGGGCATGCGAAAAACCAAAGGAATCGTCCCCCCCCCCCCCCTGCTTTTGCAGGCGGCGGCGAATTCGGCTTCGCTCGGATTAATTGGAATCGGCATTATGCAAAAACCTTTTAAGCGAATCCGAATCGCCCAATGAAATATGATTCATCTGCGGCGCGATTCTTTTGCCGAGTCCGGTCAAGACGCCGCCGGGCCCGCATTCGGCGATTGTTTCCGCAACATCGCAAAGGCGATTTATAATTCCGACCCAATTTATCGGCGCGCACAATTGCTCGGCAAGAGCGTGTTTAATTTCCAAAGGCGAATTCGCCGCCTGCAAAGTCGCGTTATGAATGATGGGAATTTGCGGCGAATGAAAAACCTCATCCGCGAGTCGCGCGCGCAATTCTTCTTTGGCGGGCGACATTAATTCGCAATGCGAAGGAACGCTCATTGCTATCTGCACAATTTTTTTTGCGCCGCGCGCTTTTAGTAATTCGGCGGCGCGCAGCACGGCGTCTTTGTGTCCGGCAAGAACAACTTGTCCGGGCGCATTAAAATTCGCGGCGGAAACAATTGAGTTTGTCTTGCTTATTTCTTGGCAAATTGAAATGGCGTCCTCATTTGAAAATTTGCCGAGCGCGGCGGCCATTAAGCCGGAAGTCGGCGCGGCTTTCTGCATCGCCTGCGCGCGCATGCGGACAAGTTTTATCGCCGCCGAAAAATCCAATGCGCCCGCGCAAACTAATGCGCTCCATTCGCCTAAACTATGCCCCGCCATTACGGAGGGAATCCCCCCCCCCCCTTCGCGAAATGCGCGATAAACGCCGACTTCAATCGCCAAAAGCGCGGGCTGGGTATTTATAGTTTGATTTAATTTTGCGGGATCGGCGTCGGCTTTGCAGAGCGACGGCAAATCTTCGCCGAGCGCATCGGACGCTTCCGCCATCGCCTCGGCGACCTGCGGATGCGCGCCGTAGCGCGCCGTCATTCCGACCGACTGCGAGCCCTGTCCGGGAAAAATAAAAGCGGTTTTTTTTTCCATCGCGCGATGAATTTAGGAATGAAATTCTACCAGCGAATTAATGCCGCGCCCCAAGTGAAGCCGCCGCCGACGGTTGTCATCATTACTAAATCATTCGGGCGAATTTGCTCGCGCCGAGCCGCCAGCGCAAGCGGAATGGATGCCGCCGAAGTGTTGGCGTGCTCGTCCACCGTTACAATTACGCGCTCCATCGGCAGCGAAAGCTTGCGCGCCAATGCTTCTATGATTCGCAAATTCGCCTGATGCGGCACAAGCCAATTAATATCTTCCATCGAAATTTTTGCGCTTGATAATGCGCGGCGGACGGCATCGCTCATCGCATCAACGGCGAAGCGAAAAACCGCCTTGCCGTCCATTCGGGTGAAAGGGTCGCCGTAGATTTTTCCGCGACTGACATAAGCGGGGACGGTGAGTTTGTCGGCGTGCGCACCGTCGGCGCCTAATTCCACCGACAGAATTCCGGGGGCGGAATCGCGAACCAAAACCGCCGCTCCCGCGCCGTCGCCGAAAAGAACGCAAGTGGCGCGGTCGCTCCAATCCAAAATGCGCGAGTAAATTTCGCCGCCGACGACCAGCGCGCAAGTCGCCCGTCCGGCGCGAATAAAGGAATCCGCCGTCGCCAAAGCGTAAACGAATCCGCTGCAAACCGCCTGCACATCAAAAGCGGCGAATCCGCCGACGCCCAATTTGTGCTGCAAAAGACAAGCGGTGGACGGATAAATTCTGTCCGGCGTCGTCGTTGCAAAGACGATTAAATCAATGTCCTTCGCCGAAATTCCGGCGCGAGTCAAAGCCTCTTTCGCCGCCGGCAGAGCGAGGTCGCTGGCGGATTCGCCCTCTTTCGCAATTCGCCGACTGCGAATGCCGGTGCGCGAAATTACCCAATCGTCGGTCGTTTCAACATAGCGGCGCAGGTCGTCGTTGGAAAGCGACTGTTCGGGAAGATGCGCGCCAACGCCGACGATGCGCGAATAAATCACCGGACGACTCTACTCGTCATCTTCTTTGCCGCCGATGTCGCGGATTTTTTTTCCGCGATAAAATCCCGCCGCGCTTATGTGATGACGCAGATGACGATCGCCGGTGGCGGAATCTACGGCAAGAGTCGCCAAACCGGCGCGCTGATGGGCACGCCGCATGCCGCGGCGCGAAGGTGATTTTTTGTTCTGCTGGACAGCCATTGTTTTCTCCGTTTTTTTTAATCAAATTGAGCGGCGGGGCAATTATTTCGCTCGTGCATTGGGGCGATGGGCACCGCCATAATTAATTCATCTTCAATTAAATCTTCAACACTCATCGCCGAATCGCGGACGATTTCCTCGCCGATGGATTCGCCCGGGACGGCTTCGCCAACGGCGAATCGCCTTGCGGACTGCACCGGCAAATCCAGCGACTCCAAACAGCGGCAGCAAATCAGCGGCAGCACGGCGGAAATATTCACTTCCAGCCATAGCTGTCCGCTCGGCGAATCCACCCCGCCGCGAATTTTATAACGGACAAATTGCCCCCCGCTGAGGCGCAGCATACCCGAAAGCCGCATCATCGCCGAAAGCGCAAGGTCTCCGCAAAGCGTCCGACCATGCGAGGCAAAATCGGCGTTGTCAATTTGCATCGCGCCGTCTAATTAAAAAAAGAGATTCTATTTTTTTTCGGCGCCGCTGTCAAAGGCGCGAATTTCGTAAAGCGAAAAAATTTCATCGTCGCCCGCGAATCTTCCGCTTCGCCATTTTAATTCATTGGATGAAATCGGCGATTCGCCGCGCGTTAAAAGCCATCGGCAATTGTCGCCGTCGGCGGCGGGGGCGATTCCGGCGAAGTAATAAAATTGAGCGATGTTGTTTTTGGAAAGCCCGCGCATCGCAACGCATTCGCCCGCTGTAACGACGCGCAAATCGGCGGCGAGTCGGCGGTAGGATTTTCCGGCGTCAACATAATTCATCCACAGAAGGCAAAACAGAAGCCACGCCAGAGTCATTGCCGCCGTCCAATTAACGACGGCGCGCTCGTTGGAATAATTGAATTTGGCGGCAAGGGCGCACCAGCCGACAGTCAAAGCAATCGCCGATGCAATCGCAATTCCGCCGACTTCAATATCAACGCCGGGACGCAGGGACAAAATCCAACCGGCAAATGACGGCGGCCAATTCCATTGCGTCGCCAGCCACGCCAGCCATTGTCCGCCGACAAAAAAAACGCCGACGCAAAAAATCGCAAACCAATCTAAAATTCCCGCGCGCGTTTCCGGCAGACGGGAAAGCCCCGCCGCCGCCAGCATCGCCAAGGGCGGCATCGCTGAAAATAATGCGATTTCATTGCCGCCGCCGCCGAGCAAAAACGCCAAGCACGCCCCGCCGAAAGCGGCGATTGCAAGGGCGATGTCCGGATTCGCCGAGGCGATTCGCCGCCGTTTTTTTTCGCGCCGCAGATAATAAAATCCGCCGAGCGCAATCGCCCACGAAGGCCACAGCGACCACGCCGCCGTCTTAATTAATTGAATCATCGCCGCAAAATTAAATTGGGAGAATTCCGCTAATTCTTCGGCGAGCCACAAATCAAAAATTTCCGGCGCTGCTCTCGCCAAAGCGAGCGGCCACAACAAAAACCACGGAGCGGCAAAAACGACCGCCGCCGCCAATCCGGCAAAGATGGATGGACTCCGCCATTGCGATGAAAAAATCGGCGGCAGAAAAAGGAAAACGCCCGGCATCGCCGCTAAAAATCCGCCGCACATAAACATAATGCCGATTCCGCATCCGGCGATTGCGCCGCCCCAAAGCGAATCGCCGCTGAAATTATCGTTTGCCGATTCGCGAGGCGGCGACGAATTGATTTTTTTTCGGCGTGATTTTTTTCCGGCGAAGACGCCGCCGTCGTGCAGAAAATCGCCGTCGTCAAAAAAATGCTCGTCAAAATGAAAGGAATCGGAATAAATTCCGCCGCTTGAAAAATTGCCGTCCGCATGCATTGCGGGATTTTTTTTCAGCAGCGAAAATCCCAAAAGCGCGATTGAGATTCCAAAAAATTCAGCGACGCCGATTGCCAGCAAATGTCCGCGCACTAAAAGTCCGGTAAAGCCGACCGCCAGAATCGCCGCCAGCCAGCCGGCCCGTCCGCCGTGCCATCGTCCGCAGGCAAAGCCGAGCGCGGCCAATCCCGCCAGAAGCAGAATCGCGCTGCCGATTCGCGCTCCTTCGTGCAATTCCAAAATCGGCGAAAATAAATGCGCCGACGCCGCCGCCAGCCACAAATACAGCGGCGGATGCTCGGCAAAAGGCGAGCCGACAAAATTCGGCGCGAGCGAAAATCCGTCTTCAACAAGATTCTTGATGACGGCGGCGAGGGTCGGTTCGCCGGGCTTCCACGGATCGCGCCCGACAATTCCGGGCGTGAGCCACAGTAGAATCAGTGCGCCAAACAGCGCCGCTTTCCGCTTGGGAAAAGGCCGCACCCGGCCGAGCCGAATGTCGGTGATGCCCTCAAAATCGGCGGATGAATTCACCCGGCAATGGCCGCGGCCGCCGACCGCAAAACGATTATTCGCCGCCGTAGCGACGCATGAATTTTTCCACCCGTCCGGAGGTATCCACCAACTTCTGCTTGCCGGTGTAAAACGGATGGCACTTGGCGCAAATCTCCAATTGCAAATCGCCGGCATGCGCAGTGCCGACAGTGAAAGTGTTGCCGCAGGAGCATGTCGCGGTCACTTGATGGTATTCGGGATGGATGTTTTTTTTCATCGCGGGATCTTTTTTGACGGCGATATTATACACGAAAAGAATTTAATTCGGCGCGGATGGATTTTCTCAGAGCCGACCGCGCCGCAGTGACGCTTTATCTTACGGGATAATATCATTCATCCTCGTCCGCAAAAAATCCCAACAGCAAATTGGCGGTGCCCGCTGTGTTTCTGACTTCCAGCGTGCCGGCGAGTTCGGTTGCATCGCCGTAAAACGCCCCTTCGTAATCTCCGGTTGCACTCAGGAGTGGTCCAAAGAGGTCGGTGGCAAGCGGCACAGTAACACCTCCTCCGAAAGTCGCACTGGGATCATCAGCATCGGGAAGATCAATTGTACTTTCCGTCAGCACAAGATTCGCCGTTCCGGTTCTGTCATTTAGCGGCAATGGTAGTCGCGCGCCGTCGGTGATTGCGATGTTGCCGTTGAATGTCGGCGTGGTATCTTCAAAAGTCGCCGTGAGCGTCATGGCGGCACTCGTAATTAAATAGCGGCCCGTGCTGTCGGTGTAATAGCCCTGAATGCTGTTGCTGGTATAACGGGCATTGGCGGCATCGTCGGGAATGGAACCGGAACCGGGGTTGCCGGGGTTGCCGGGGTTGACGCCGAAATGGATAAGCGCAAATTCATCGGTGTAAGCGTCTTCCAGAGCAAAGTCGTCAATGTCTGAAATCCATATTCCCAGCACGGCAAATCTTTCCGCGTTGAAAATTCCAAATTCGCGGGATTCGCGGTCGTCGTCCTCGTTGATAAAAGCGAATGTCTCGCTATCCGGGTCGGCGGGGTCGGTGGGACCCACGAGCTCATTCAAATTCACCATTCCCCGATTCGATACGGATTCGACGCTAACTTGATCACCATCCAGCGGCGGCAAATCCAGAGGGCGGGCGACTCGGCCGTGATTGGCGGTTAATACCGCGATGAAAGCACTGTCCCCCTCGCCGTAGGAGGCGATAATCTCCGACACCCCCACCCCCGAAAGGTGATTCGCCGCGCGCGCGCCTGCTCCAACGCCTCCGCCGCCGTTTGACGACCGGAATCTTCCGCTGTAAAAGCGACGAGTCGTATCCAATTCTTCGCCGCTGCTGGCGGTTTGAACGCGGCTCACATCCGCATCCATGTCAAGGACGGTTCGAAAACCCGGACCGGCAGAACTTCCGCCGCCTCCGCCGCAAGCGGCAACAGGCAGAATTAAAAAGAAAGCGACCGCCGCCTTGACGCAAAAATGATGCATGTTTTTCATGATGAGTTTTTCCCTTTTAGAAAATCCGTTAGTGAAATTTATAGCAACATTTCGGCGGAGTCAAACAATTTTTTTTGATAAAGGTATCTTAAATTTGAACGCAAAGCGTCCGAGTCACGCGTCACGACGAGGAATTATGCTCCGATGTCTTTGCGGAATTGCATTCCGTCAAAGCGAATTTTTTTCGCCGCCGAATACGCCTGATTTCTTGCGGCGGCGGCGGATTCGCCGAATGCTGTCGCGCATAAAATTCGTCCGCCGTCGGTGATTAATTTTCCGTTTTGCCGCTTTACGCCGGCGAAAAAAATTTGCGATTGCGGCTCCGTTTTTTCTATTTTAATTTCATCGCCCCGCTTGGGATTTTGCGGATAGCCCGCCGCCGCCAAAACGATTCCCGCCGTCGGCCGCGAATCCCATTCTAATTTCACCCGCTTGAATTCAGCCGAATGAACGGCGGCCAATTCCAAAATCGCCGCCAAATCCGAATTAAAACGCGGCAAGATAACCTGCGATTCCGGGTCGCCGAGTCGGCAATTAAATTCCAAAACTAAAAAATCATCGCCGCGAAAAATTAATCCGGCGTAGAGAAATCCGCGATACGGCGTCCCCGCTTTTTTCATTCCGCGAAGCGTCGGCAGAATTATTTTTTCCATCGCCGCCGATTCCATTTTGGCGTTCGCCAGCGGCGACGGCGAAATCGCCCCCATTCCGCCGGTGTTGGGGCCGGCGTCGCCGTCCTGCAGCCGCTTGTAATCCTGCGAAGTCGCCAGCGGAATTGCAAAATCGCCGTCGCACATTGCGATAAAACTCATTTCGCGTCCGCCGATAAATTCTTCAACGACGATTCGCTTGAAATCGCGAATCATTTTCGCAGCGGATTCTTCCGCGTCCTTCAAATTCTGCGAAATGACTACGCCCTTGCCGGCGGCGAGTCCGTCCGCTTTGACCACAAACGGCGGGGATAATTTTCGCAAATAATCGCGGGCGGAATCGGCGGAATCCAAACTGCAACTCTGCGGAGTCGGAATGCCGTTTTGACGCATAAATTCTTTGGCGAAAGATTTGGATGATTCCAATTTCGCCGCCGACTTAGTCGGGCCGAAAAGCGGAATTTTTTGCTCGGCGAAAACATCGGCGATTCCGTCCGCCAGCGGATTTTCCGGGCCGACAACGGCAAGGCGGATTTTTTTCTCGGATGCAAATTCGGCGAGGCGAAGACAATCATCGGCGGAAATGGGGACGGATTCGGCGGCGGAATCCATTGCAATGCCGTCGTTGCCGGGAGCGGCGAATACGCGTCCGACATTCGGCGACTGCGATAATTTCCATGCGAGAGAATGCTCTCGTCCGCCGCCGCCGACAACTAAAATTTTCATCGCTCAAATTTTTCCGCCGCCGAATCGCTTGATTCCAAGCGCGAAAGACGCGACTCTAATTCGCTGATGCGCTTGCGGAGGATGCGCTCCCCCTCGGAAAATTCGTCGGTAACTTTTTGGGTTTCTTTGCCGACGGCGTAGGCGCGGAATTTTTTGCGGCCGCAGTCCTCGTCGTCCGCCAATTCGCCGATGATCCGCCCCGGCACGCCGACCACCGTCGCCTCCGGCGGGACATCCTTCGTAACGACGGCGTTGGAGCCGATTTTGGCGTATTCGCCGATGGAAATCGGCCCCAAAACTTTCGCGCCCGCCCCCACAATCACGCCTTTTTCCAAAGTCGGATGGCGCTTGCCCTTGAAAGTTTGCGTTACGCCGCCGAGTGTTACGCCTTGATAAATGGAGCAGTCGTCGTGAATTTCGGTGGTCGCCCCGATGACGATTCCCATGCCGTGGTCAATAAAAACGCGCCGCCCGATTTTGACGGCGGGATGAATTTCCACGCCCGTGAGCCAGCGCGAAAGATGCGATAAAAATCGCGCGAGCCATTGCAGATGATGCGTCCACAGCCAATGCGATGCGCGATGAGAAACAATCGCGTGCAAACCGGGATAGCAGAAAATAATTTCCCAATAGCCGCGCGCCGCCGGATCGCGCTCTTGATAGGCATCCAGCATCGCGCGAATTTTCTCGCCGAAGGATTCGGAATTCGGCTGCTGTTTTTCGTCCGTCATTGCGCTTAAAATTCCCCCGGCTATTGTAGCGTAAAATTAATTCCATGCAACTTGCGGATGCGCTTCGGCGAAAAATCGCGGATGGCGGCGGCTGGATTTCATTCGCCGATTATATGGATTTTGCGCTTTACGATTCGCGCTTCGGCTACTACTGCGCGAAAGGAGGCGGATTTTTGCGGGACGATTTTTTAACCGCACCGGAAATATCGCCGCTTTTCGCTCGCTGCATTGCGCGGCAAGCCGCCGAAATTTTGCGATGCGTCGGCGGGGCGATTTTGGAATTAGGCGCCGGCAGCGGAAAATTCGCCGCCGATTTAATTGACGGACTCCAAAGCGAAAACATTCTGCCGACGGATTATTTCATCATTGAAATTTCCCCAAGGTTGCGCGCGATTCAACAAAAGGAATTCGCCCGATGCGCGCCTTCAATTTCACCGAAATGGATTGAGTCGCCGCCGCCGAATTTTCGCGGAGTCGTCATCGCCAACGAATTGCTGGACGCGCTGCCATGCGAAATTGTCCGCCAGAAAAATATGAGATGGGAAAAATTCGGAGTCGGCTGGAAAAACAATTCCCCAATATGGAAAGAAGGACCTTGCCTTAATGCCGAAATGCAAAAGCGGCTCGCCCAATTCAATTTGCCGGACAATTACACGACGGAAATTAATCCGCGCGCAGAATCTTTGTGCCGCTTGCTGGCGGAAAATTTGCAGGCGGGAGCCGCTTTAATATTTGATTATGGATTCGGCCGCGCCGAGTATTATCATCCGCAAAGACATAGCGGGACTTTAATGTGCCATCATCGCCGCCGCGCAAATGACGACCCGTTTTATATTCCCGGCGAGCAGGACATTACTTCGCATGTGGATTTTACTGCCGTCGCTGAATCCGCCCAAATCGGCGGCGCGGAAATTTTAGGATATGTCACGCAGGCGAATTTTCTGGTGAATTGCGGCATTGCGGAATTCATCTCCGAGCAACTCGGCGAATCCCCCCCCCTCGCGCAGGCGAAATTGACGGCGGGCGCGCAGCAATTATTAAATCCTCAAGAAATGGGAGAAATGATAAAAGCAATTGCATTCGGCAAAGATGCCCCCCCCCCCCCCCTGCTTGGATTTTCCGCCGGCGACCGGCGGCATTCATTATAGCATTTTCACTGTCGCGCCTTCCATCAGCGGCGCAATTGTGCGGCGAACCGAAAATAAAAGAATTAAACTCGGCAGAATCATCAAGGCGGTCAGAACAAAGAATATCGCCCAATTGCCGCCGAGTCCGTCCACCATAAAGCCGCTCGCTCCGGCGAGAGTCGTGCGCGATAAATTTCCCAAAGACGCAAACGCCGCATACTGCGAAGCCGTATAGGTGCGATCGCACAATTGAGAAATAAAAGCGACAAACGCCACAGTGGAAACCGCCGTAGTAAATTGGTCGGCGACAACGGCAACGGCAAACAGCCATTTTTCCGGCCCGGTGAACGCCAGAATCGCAAACAATAAATTAGTTGATGCCATTGCAATTCCGCCGATGACAAGCCCGCGAAACAATCCAAAGCGCGCGTTTAGAACGCTGCTAATTACCGCAAAAAAGCAGACCGCAAAAGCGCCGGTGAGTTTGGAATAAGTGGCGATGTCGCCTTTGGAAAAGCCGATTTCCTTGTAAAAGACAAGCGACATTCTTCCCAAAAACGCCTCGCCGATTTTGAAGAGAAAAATAAGCGCGAGCAGAATTAATCCAATCTTCCAAGAATAGCGGCGCAAAAAAACCGCGACCGGCATCGCATAAGCGGAAACTGCGGCGGCGATTATCCCCCCCCTCCCCTTGCCGAAAATTCGGCGGCTCAAATTATCGGCGTGCAATTTCTGCGCCTGCATGCGCGAATCGCCGGAAGGTTCATCGACAAAAATAAGAGTCAAGGATGCGCAAACAGCGACGAAGGCAATTAAGCAAAGGTATGTCAATTGCCAGTAATTGGCGATTCCGTTGTTTTCCAATTGTTCGGCGAGATAAAACGCCAAAGCGCCGCCGACGCCGAATCCGGCCCACCATCCGGAAGTCGCCATCGCCGAAGACGCCCCCAGTTTTTGGCTTTCCGATTGGGCGATAAGTTCAATTCGCAGGGCATCAATGGCGACATCCTGAGTCGCTCCGGCGGCGGCAATGGCGGCGCACAGAATTGACATCATTAATAAATTCGCCGACGGATTAAGCATTGACATTCCGACCATTAAAACGGCGATGATGATCTGCATCAGCAGAATCCATGAGCGCCGCTGGCCGAATTTATCGGCGAGCAATGGAATCCGAAGCGCGTCCACAAGCGGCGCCCACAGCGGATTGAAGGCGTAAATTGCGCCGATGATTCCGAAGAGTCCGATTCCGCCCCGGCTGAATCCTTCCTCCTGCAGCCACAAGGTCATCACCGAGCCGATGAGCACCCAAGGAAATCCCTGCATTAAATAAAGCAGAAATATCTTGGGCATTCGCCGGTCGCGATAAACCAGCAGCGCCTCCCTCCAATTATTTAATTCTTTGGAGAAAGACAAGGTTAGGAAGTGATTAATGTGCCGGCGCCTTCTTCGGTAAAAAGTTCAAGCAGCAGCGGATGCAAAATGGCGCCGTTAATGATTCGGCACGACCCTACCCCCCCCCCGATGGCTTCTATGGCGCATTCAACTTTGGGGCGCATGCCGTCGGCGATAACGCCGCTTTTCATTAATCGCTTGGCTTCGCGCGAAGATAATTCGGAAATCAATTCGCCCCGTCGATTCAAAACGCCGGCGGTATTCGTCAGCAATAAAAGCATTTCGGCGCGCAATTCAACGGCGAGCCGCCCCGCCGCCGAATCCGCATTAATATTAAGCGATTCGCCCTTGTCGTCCACGCCGATGGGGGCAATGACCGGAATAAAATCGGCGGCGTCAAGCAATTCCACAACCTGCGGATTAATATGAGATACGACGCCGACGCGGCCGATTTCCGCGCCTTTCTTTCCCCGTATTTTTTTCGCGCGAATTAATCCGCCGTCCTTGCCGGTTAATCCGACCGCCCGTCCGCCGTGGTCGTTTATTAATTGGACGATTTCCTTGTTGACGAGTCCGCCGAGCGCCATTTCAACAAATAGCATCGTATCGCCGTCGGTGCATCTCAGTCCGCCGATAAAGCGGCTTTCCTTGCCGATGCGGTTTAATATCTCGTTGATTTGCGGGCCGCCGCCATGCACAACGACCGGATTCACGCCGACTAATTTTAATAAGGCGATGTCGCGCGCGAAGGCGGCTTTTAATTCCGCATTCGCCATTGCGTTGCCGCCGTATTTAACGACAATCGTCCGCCCATGATAGCGGCGAATATACGGCAAGGCCTCGGAAAGAATTTTAACCTTATCCGCGATGTCGGTGTTTTTTTTCATCGGCGAATCATATCACCTTTTATTCCAGCCGCTGATAAAAACCGCCGGGCAGAGCGGCGATGCGCCCGTCCATTTCCAATTCCAAAAGTTTGGCGAGGACGACTTCCACGCCCAGCCCGCTTTTGTCGCAGATGCTTTCAACATCGGCGGGATTGAAATCCACAAAGCGCAAAAATCCGTCGCCGTCGGCGGCTGAGGGAGGGGGGGATTCGGATTCTTGGGATTCAATGTTAACGGACGAATTCGCAATTGAATTCTCATCCAAAAGCGGCGATGCGGATTTGACATGCGCGGGTTTTAATTCGTCAAGGATGTCGTGAAAATCCTCGACTAATTTTGCGCCCTTTTTAATTAATTGATGACAGCCGCGATAAAGGCGCGAGTTAATGGAGCCCGGCACGGCAAAAACTTCGCGGCCTTGTTCTAATGCGTAATCGGCGGTGATTAATGCGCCGCTTCTTTCGGCGGCTTCGGCGACGACGCAGCCGAGCGAAAGTCCGCTGATGGTGCGGTTGCGGCGCGGAAAATTCGTCCCGATGGGCGGCATTCCCAAATGAAATTCCGAAAGCAGGAGTCCGCCTTCGGCGATGGCGGCGGTGAGGAGCCGATTCTTTCGCGGATAAACGATGTCAACCCCGGTTCCCAGAATTGCAATTGTTGACGACGCGCCCGCGAGTCCGCCCCGATGCGCCGCGGCGTCTATGCCTTCGGCGAGTCCGCTGACGATGGTCACTCCGTTGTCCGAAAGCGCGCGCGCCAGAATTTCGGTGTTGCGCGCCCCGGCGATTGACGCGCTGCGGCTGCCGACGACGGCGACCGACAAATTATTTATCAGACGCGAATCGCCTTTCGCATAAAGCAGAGTCGGCGGCGACGAAAGATCCAACAGGGTGCGGGGATAATCGCCGTCGGCCAGCGTGATGATGCGATTGCCGTCCGCTTCCGCCCATTTAAGCGCGGCGGAAATTTTTTCCTTGTCCGCGCCTTCGCGAATTCGCCTTGCCGTCGCGGGCGACAAAACCTGCGCCAGCGAATTGTAGGGTTGACGCAGCGCCGCCTTCGGACTTTCAAAGGCGCGCAGCAGACGGCGCACGGCATCATCGCCGACGCCTTTTATCATCATCAATTCCAGCCAGTAGCGGAGGTCAAAATCGCCTGCCACAAAAAAATCCATCGGTTGGTAAAATCATGGATTCTATCCGATGACGGCGCGCTGCGGTGATTTTGCCCATTCTTATTTATCCTGATTCGCGGCTGCAAGAATCCGCCGCCCCGACTCTCGCCGACGATTCGGCGCGCGCCCTCGCCGCCGATATGCTGGAAACGATGCGCGCCGCCAAGGGCGTCGGACTCGCCGCCCCGCAAGTGGGCGAATCCAAGCGCATCGTGGTGATTGATATTTCGCCCGACCGCGACTCGCCGATGATTTTAATCAACCCCGAAATCATCCAAGCCGAAAGCGAAGCGACAGCGGAAGAAGGATGCCTTTCCATTCCCGGCGTCGTCGCCGAAGTGCGGCGTCCGGCGATAATTCGCTTTCGCGCGCAAAACGCCGGCGGGGATTTTTTTGAGCAACCCGCCGAAGGACTCCTCGCCGTCTGCGTCCAGCACGAAATTGACCATCTCAACGGAATCCTTTTTATTGACCGATTGTCGCGATTAAAGCGAAGCCGCGTCCTCAAAAGATACTTCAAGTTGCAGCGGGGGGAATCGGAATGAATATCGTTTTTTTCGGTTCGGATGATTTCGCCGTGCCGTCCCTGCGGGCTTTGACGGCGGAGGATTCGGTGCGCGTCGCCGCCGTCGTCACTTCGCCCGACCGCCCCGCCGGACGAGGAATGACAATGACGCCGACGCCGATTAAAATCGCCGCCGACGAATTGAACATTCCCGTTTATCAGCCGATAAAACCGGCGGCGATGGCGCCTTTGCTGCGCGAATCCGGTGTGCAGGCAATGGTCGTTTGCGCTTACGGCTATTTGCTGTCGCGCCGCACTTTGGCCGCCCCCCGATTCGGCGGCATTAACATTCACGCTTCTCTGCTGCCAAAATGGCGGGGCGCATCGCCCGTCGAAAAAGCGATTCTGGCCGGCGACAAAACCACCGGCGTTTCCATTATGGAAATGGACTGCGGACTGGACACCGGCGGAATTTTAATGCGCGAAGAAATTCCCATCGCGAATCAAACCGGCGGCGAATTGCGAAACCAATTGGCCGATATAGGCGCGAAATTAATCGCCGCGACAATGCGCGATTTGAGGAATCTCCCCTCTATTCCGCAGGACGATTCCCAAGCCACTTACGCGCCTAAAATCACCAAAGACGACGCGCGCATTAATTGGAATCAAAGCGCGGAAGAATTGGAAAGACAAGTGCGGGCGTTTTCGCCGTCGCCGGGGGCGTTTGCTTTTTACGGCGATGAATTGATTAAAATTCATCGCGCCGAAATTGCGGAGAAAATTCGCAGCGGCGATTCGCCGTCCGGCGTTGTTCTTAAAATCGGCGATGGAAAAATCGCCGTCCAATGCGGCGGAAAAAGCGCGTTAGAATTGCTTTCATTGCAGCGGGCGGGCGGAAGGATTCTGTCCGCCGATGAATTTTTGCGCGGACGGCAAATTGCCGTCGGCGGGCGTTTTTTATGCGATTCGCCCCGGTAGCTCAGTGGATAGAGCAAACCCCTCCTAAGGGTTAGGTCGGATGTTCGATTCATCCTCGGGGCGCCATTTTTGATTTATAATTAGAAATTGCGCGAGGAAAAAACAAGCATGCACAAACTTTACTACGGCGACAATTTGCCGGTTCTGCGGAATGAAATCGCCGATGAATCGGTCGATTTAATTTACTTGGACCCGCCGTTTAATTCCAAGGCGAATTACAATGTGCTGTTTAAGTCGCCGACGTCCGGAACGAAATCGGAGGCGCAGATTCGCGCCTTCAGGGATTTCTGGCATTGGGACGAAGAAGCCGAATGGGCCTACGGCGAAGTCATTGCGCGGGGCGATGCGGATGTCGTCCAAATGCTGCGGGCTATGCGCGAATTTCTGCGCGACAGCGACTTGATGGCCTATCTGACGATGATGGCGGTGCGTCTGCTGGAATTGCGCCGCGTGTTAAAGCCGACCGGCTCCATTTATCTGCATTGCGATCAAACCGCCGGACATTACATTAAGATTCTGCTGGACGCCATTTTTGGCGGGCGGAATTTTGCAAACGAAATTATCTGGCACTACAAAACCGGCGGAGCGAATCCGCATCGTCATTTCAGCAAAAAGCACGATATTATTTTTTCCTACGGCAAGCCCGGGGGCGTCCGCAAATTTAATATCCTGCGGGAAAAATCCTACAATCGCGGTTACAAACCTTACCGCTTCGCCGGGGTCGCCGAATTTCGCGACGAGAATTGTCCAGTGTGCAATGCTTCCCTGCCGAAAAATTTAGGATGGTATACGACTCCCGGAATGCGCGATGTTTGGGTGATGGATTCGGTCGGCCGCACTTCGCATGAGCGGCTCGGCTACGACACCCAAAAGCCGCTGGCATTGCTGGAGCGAATCGTGCAGGCGTCCAGCAATCCGGGCGATGTTGTGCTTGACCCTTTCTGCGGCTGCGGCACGACCATTCACGCCGCGCAAAAACTCAAGCGAAAATGGATTGGAATTGATGTCACTCATCTCGCCGTTGCGCTGGTGGAAAGCCGATTGAAAAGCGCGTTTCCAAAAATCAAATACGAAGTGCACGGCACCCCCACCGATATGGAAGGCGCGCGGAATCTGGCGGCGCGCGACAAATATCAATTTCAATGGTGGGCGCTTTCGCTGATTGGCGCGCGTCCTTACGGCGAAAAGAAAAAAGGTGCGGACGCCGGAATTGACGGCGTGATTTACTTTTGGTCGGACAAGAAAAAAGCAAGCGCGGCAATTGTTTCCGTGAAGGGCGGCGAAAATGTCGGCGTTGGAATGGTGCGCGATTTGAAAGGCGTGATGTCGCGCGAAAACGCGCCGTTTGCGATTTTGATAACCCTCGCCGAGCCGACCGCTCCAATGCGAAAAGAAGCGGCGGAAACCGGATTCCACGAGCACGGCGGACGCAGCGAAAGATTTCCCAAGGTGCAGATTTTAACCATCGCCGAATTATTTTCCGGAATTAGGCCGCGAATTCCCGCCGTCGCTCATGAACTCACTTACAAGCAGGCGGCGCGCGAAAATGACAACGGCGAACAAATTGAACTCGGTTAAATTTCCGCTATAATGGCAGAATCCAGAATCGCGACAATGGAAATGCACCAATATGCAAATGCCGACGAAAGCGTCCTGCCGCTGGACGAAATCATCTGCGGCGATGCCGCCGAGGTGATGAAGGCATTCCCCGCCGAATCGATTGATTTGGCGGTGACTTCGCCGCCCTACGATTCCATTCGCGACTATCGCGGATTTCAATTGGACTTGCATTGCATCGGCGAGCAGATTTTTCGCGTCTTAAAGCCGGGTGGAATTGCCGTCGTGGTGACGCAGGATCAAACTAAAAATTTCGGCAAGACGCTGACTTCTTTTCGCACCGTCGTAGACTGGTGCGACGGCATCGGATTCAAATTATTTGAGTGCCTCATCTACCGCAAATATGGGGCGGAAGGCGCATGGTGGAACAAGCGATTCCGCGTCGACCACGAATATATGCCGGTGTTTTTGAAAGGCGATCGCCCGCAGTATTTTGACAAGGAGCCGCTTAAAATACCGTCCAAGCACGGCGGCAAAACAATGACCGGTGGCGGCACACGCCTGACCAGCGGAATCCGAATTGAAACGCGGCCGATAAAAATCAACGATAAAAAATGCCGCGGAACAATATGGGAATATCTGACCGCCGGCGACGGCAGCCGCCTGAAGCACAAGCATCCGGCGACTTTTCCGAATCAATTACCGATTGATTTTATCGCATGCTTTTGTCCGCCGGGCGGAATCGTTTTAGATCCGTTTGTCGGCAGCGGCACGACGGTGGTCGCCGCTTTTAATTTAGACAGACGCTATATCGGAATTGACATCGCCGAAGAATACTGCGAAATCGCCCGCAAAAGAATTCAGGCGGAGCAGAATTCTAAAACATTGGATTTTGCCCGGCAGGCATAGCAATCGCCTCAATAGAAAATAGAATCCTCGTGCCGATGCTCTGCGTCGGCACGCGTGACCCGGACGCTCTGCGTCCGCAAATGGCGGCGATTATCTCAATCGCCATTGTTTTGCCAGAATGTCCAGCAGTCTTTTCTGCCGTTGATCCAACACCGCAAGCGTCCACTCGTTCTCTTGGAGAACATCCACCGTAATGGCGAATGTGGTCGCCGGACTGTTAAAATACCCCGACTTCTTTTTTTCAAAGTCGAAGTTTTGCGCTTTCGAATTTTTCTTGCGCGAGAGAAGCACAAGATTGGCGAGTCGGTTTGTCCATCTTTCGCGCATTTCTGAATCGGGAAATGACTGCATCCATTTGCTATTATCCGCCGGATTTTGCGGCAAGACATGTTCAATGGTAACCTTGGGAGGATATATCGCTCTTTCGCCGAGTAAATTATTGAGGCGACGCAACACAGCCGCTCCCCACTGCTTGGCATAGGAATAAACATCATCGTCCAACGCCTCTAGCGTGGCGCGTTTTTCCGCCGCTAAAAGTTGAAGCGGGGAATTTTCGGCGAAGAGATCTTTTCCCTCATCTATGTGACGAATCACCTCCGCATATTTGCGGATTCGCGCATTGACATCTTCCCGCCGAATCATCATGGACACAGCAAGCCGTTCCAAGTCGCCAAGAAATCGCTTTAACACTCCGGCATCATTTTTATGCTTGCGAAAAAACAGCAACGCCGGAGGCACCCAGTCGGCATTAGTAATCAAATCCAAATGACGGATAATTTGATTGACATCCTCTGCTCCATTTGTCGCTGCGTAATCGGCGTTGCGCAGGATCGACAGAATCTTTGCATATGGCTCGATCTCGGTTTCAATGAAATTCTCGAGCGGTTGGAATTTCGGAAGAATTACACGGCGCATTTCATCAACGAGCTTTTCGCTGATTTTTGTCCGCATATGAATCATGCGGATATGGGCAAACAGTGCCTGAAAGTCATCCCTGCCGAGATGGTCCTCTACCTCTTCCCAGGTCTTTGTGTGGTCATCGCGAGCATCCGCCCGAATTCCGCCGATGATGTCCGCCTTGAGGATATCGGTGGCGGCAAGATCAATTCCTCGGTCATTCAGTACCGAAAAAATACGGTAGGCGGAATCAAAATCCGGGGTTGAGACCACGACCAAGAAGCACTGTTGTAATAATGCGGTCAAGAGGTGATTAATTTCACCGCTACCCAACCCCTTAATTTCGTCAAGGAAAAATCTTGCGTTCGTCAGCATATTGCGCTGACTGTGGGGAAGAATCTTCGTATCCATTGCCGTATCAATAGAGTCGGCAAGAATGCGCCGCTTGTAAAAATCCTGATCCCGCTCGCGTGGCAATAACGGGAATCCCTCTTTTTTACCAGTAAGAGGATTCGCCGACACTTTCAGAAACGTCGTGATGTGTTCTTTTAACTCCATCGGGGCATTTTCCCGCATCGCGACCAGCAACAGAGAAAGCGTGATCAGCCGCTGCTGACCATCCACGATATCCGCGCATGACTTGCCTTCTTCCTTGATAAGCACAACGCTTCCAAGGAAGTAGGGATTCACATTTTCCACGAGTAATCCCTTGGAATCCTTCGTGAAATTACCACTCTCCCGTTGCACCCAGTCATTCAGGTCGCCGAGCAATTGTCCGGCCTCATCAGTCGTCCATGTGTACGGACGCTGATACGAAGGAACGACGAGATTGTAATCGCCTCCGAAAATTTTGTGGATGGGTTTATGGCAGGCTTCAATTTTTGCCGGCATTTTCTTGCTCCTTTCAGGAATGCTTACTATACACTATTTTTCCCTCGAGTCCGCACATTCACACAACAATCCGCCACCGCCGAATTGCGGGCGCAGAGCGTCCGACCACGCGTGCCGACGCAGAGCATCGGCACGAGGATTCATCCCCAACCCGCTGCTTGTCGGCATTTTTTCGTCGGCGACTCCGCGCCTGCGGTAGAATTGGGCGATTATGGCAGGACACAGCAGATGGGCGAACATTCGCTTTCGCAAGGATCGGATGGACGCAAAACGCGGCAAACTTTTCAGCCGCCTCATCAAGGAAGTGACCGTCGCCGCCCGAGTCGGCGGGGCGAATCCCGACTCCAACTCGCGCCTGCGGCTCGCGCTGGAAAAAGCCCGCGAACACAATGTCCCCAGCGACAACATTGATCGCGCCGTTAAACGCGGCAGCGGAAAATTGGAAGGCGCGGAATTTGAAGAAATTCGCTACGAAGGATTCGGTCCGGGCGGCGCCGCCGTTATTGCCGACTGTCTCACCGACAATAAAAATCGCACCGTCGCCGAAGTCCGTCGCGCTTTTACAAAACACGGCGGGAATCTTGGGGCGGCGGGTTCGGTCGTGCATTTATTTCGCCACTGCGGACAGATTTTTTTCGCGCCGGGGGCGGACGCCGATTCGCTGATGGAAGTCGCCGTCGCCGCCGGGGCGGAAGATTTTTTCGCGGACGACTCCGACGGCAGCGTGGAAATTATCACTCGTCCCGCCGACCTCGCCGCTGTCAAGGAATCTTTGCAGGCGGCGGGATTCAAGCCCGATCACGCCGAAGTCGTAATGCGGCCGACGGCGGAAATGACGCTTTCCGATTCCGACGCTAAAAAAATGCGCGCGCTGGCGGAAGCGTTAGAGCAATTGGACGATGTTCAGCAACTTTACACTTCCGCCGAATTGGATTAAGGAGTCGCCATCATTATTCTCGGCATAGATCCCGGCTTGCATAAAACCGGATTCGGCGTGATTCGGCGCGCGGAAAATCATCTCACGCATGTGGACGACGGCGTCATTCGCACTTTGCCGTCCGAGCCGCTGCCGGTCCGATTGCGGACGATTATCGGCGCCATTGAAAAAGTCGCCGCGCAGCACAAGCCGGATGTCGCCTGCGTGGAGCGCGTGTTTGCTAATCGCAACGGCAAAACCACACTTGCACTCGGCGAGGCGCGAGGCGCCGCTCTTGCCGCCGTTATTTCGCACGATGTGCCGATTGTGGAATTTTCCGCATTGCAAGTTAAGCAAGGAGTCACCGGCTACGGACGCGCCGACAAAAGCCGCGTGGCGTTTATGGTCAAGCGATTGCTCTCGCTGCCGGATTCGTGCGAATTGCAAAGCGACGCCGCCGACGCCCTCGCCTGCGCCCTCTGCCATACCGCGCCGATGCGAAAAATTTGGGAAGCGCAAAAAACGGAAGACAACTCCAAAGCGGCGATTCTGTCGCAGATTCGCGCTCGCCGTCCGCGCACGCGCAAGCGGAGAACTCGGCGATGATTGGCAGCATTCGCGGAATTCTGCGCGCATCGCGCCCGCCAATTGCATTGGTGGAATGCGGCGGCGTCGGTTACGAAATTCTTGCGCCGATGCTTGTCCACGCCCGACTGGCGGCAATCGGCGAAGAGGTTTTTTTGCACACCGAAATGGTCGTGCGCGAAGATTCGCAAACTCTCTACGGCTTCGGCGACCGCAGCGAGCGCGAATTATTTCGCCGCTTGATTCGCATTTCCGGCGTCGGCGCAAAAATGACGCTCGGCATGATGAACGAAATGCCCGCCGCCGATATTATTTCCGCCCTCAAAAACGGCGACAAGGATTCGCTCACGCGGCTGCCCGGCATCGGACGAAAAACAGCGGAGCGTCTTGTCGTTGAATTGAAGGACGATAATTTTTTTTCCGGCTTCGCCGCCGATTCGCCCCGTCTCGCCGCCGATGCCGAAGTGGAAGAAGCCTTGGCTGCTCTTGGCTACAAGCGCGCGGAAATTCGGCGGGGGCTTAATCGTCTTCCGTCTGATGCGCCGATGGATACTGCAAGCCGAGTGCGCCTCGCTTTGCGGATTCTATCCAAACGCCCTTGAATCCTCGCGCCGACGCAGAGCATCGGCAAGAGGAATTTGATTTTTCGGAATGTCCGGATCGGAGATTAATCTCCAACCTGCAAGTTTCAGCCGCCGCTTAATCGCACGGCGGTTCCGGACACCGACACCATCAGCATTGCTCCGCTTTTGCCGGGGATGACTTCGTAGTCAATGTCTACGCCGACGACGGCATCGGCACCCGCTTGCCGGGCTTTTTCCGTTAAATCGTCAAACGCCGCTTCGCGGGCTTTTTGAAATTCCTTTTCGTAGGAGCCGGTGCGGCCGCCCACGATGTCGCGAATGCTGGCGAATAAATCCTTAAAAATATTCACCCCCATCACCGCTTCGCCGGCGACGATGCCGAGATAATCAACGATGCTTTTGCCTTCTACGGCGGGCGTTGTGGTCAAAATCATTTCTGTTCCTTTGGGGTAAAAAAATTATTCGGCGATTTTCACCGTCGCTTGCACGCCGCCGAATCCGTGAACAGAATCGCGGGCGCGAATGACAATATATTTCATCTGCGGCGAAATGGCCGAAGTGGAAAGCGATCGCGCAAACGGTTGCTCGTTTTCATGCGGATGAGCCAAAACGCGCACCGCTAAAATTTCGCCGTCGGGCGACAGAATCTCCCAGCGATCGGCGTAATGATTCCATCCTTCGTCGCCGTGGCGGACGGTCGCCGTGCAGATGAATTGAGAATCGCCCGATGCCTTGCATTCCGCCTTGACGACATCCGCTTCGCCCGCCGATGCCGCCGCCGATGCAAAAATCGCAACAAGGCAAACGGCAAATTTTTTAAGAGGGATTTTCATCGTTAAACCGGCGGCGGAATTCCATTTTTATTTTCGCCTCAAACACGGCGATTCAAATTTATCAAACCGCCGCTGCACCACCAACGATTTCCGCAATTTCTTTGGTAATCGCCGCTTGCCGCTCCTTGTTGTAAGTAAGCTGCAATTCATCAATAAGATTGCCGGCGTTGTCGGTGGCGGCTTTCATCGCCACCATTCGGGCCGACTGCTCCGATGCAATGTTGTCGCACACCGCCTGATAAATCACCGCCTCCATATAGCGGGTGAGAAGAATATTCACAATTGCTTTCGCTTCCGGCTCGTAGAGGTAATCCCACGAAAACGCCGACTTTTCCGACTGCAGCATCGCATCGGTAAGGGGAAGCAATTGCTCCATCACCGCCTCCTGCCTGACAGTGTTAAAAAACTGCGTGTAGATGAGATGCACCTCGTCCGCTTTTTCGCTTTCAAAGGCGTCCAGCATCGCCTTGACCGCGCCGACTAATTTTTCCAGACGCGGTGCATCGCCGATGCCGCTCGCCTGCGACAAAATATCCGCGCCGAATCGCGACAAAAAAGCCGCCCCCTTGGCGCCGAAAACTGTGTAAGAAACCCGCTTGCCTTCGCTTTCCCACATGCGCGCGCGCTCGGCGGCGAGTCGCAGGGCATTCGTATTCAAGCCGCCGCAGAGTCCCTTGTCCGAAGTGACAATGATGACGCCCACGCTTTTGACCTGCTCCCGCGCAATTAAAAACGGATGGCGATATTCCGGATTCGCCCGCGCCATGTGGGCGCACACTTCGCGAATTTTTTCGCCGTAAGGACGGGCCGTGCGCATTCGCTCCTGCGCCCTTTTCATTTTGGAGGCGGCGACCATTTCCATCGCGCGGGTGATTTTTTGCGTATTTTTTACGCTCTTGATTTTAGTGCGAATTTCCTTGCTGCCGGGCACGGCGAATCTCCCGGCTAAAAGCGGTATTCAAATTCCACCGCAAACAGCGGATGCCATTTGGATTTGTCAAACTCTTCCTCCAAGTCGGCGAATCCCGCCGGCGAAATCGCCGACGGACAATTAAAGGACGATGCATCGTCGCCATCATCGGCGAAATCGCCGCAGCCGCCGGAAATAATTCCGTCCGTCCCCGGACGATACAGCGCGCCGACATCTATATTAAAGCCGATTCCCCGCCGAGTTTGACCGCCCCAGCCGAGTCCGATATACGGCTTGAAATTTTCATCACCCGCCGAATTGCCGCCGCGCGGAGAATCGCCGGGATGCACCGCCCCGAAACTCAGGCGAAATCCGTTATCCACCGGATGCCAGTCGCCGATGATTCCGCCGTCGGAAATATCCGCCGCAATGTTGTCCTTGAATCCCAGCGCCGTTTGCTCGGCGGCGACGCCGAAACGCTGCGCCATCGCCCGCGCGCGAATTCGCTCGGCATGCGGATACGATGAATTCGCGGTCCATCCCAAATCGCTTTCGGACAAAAGTGCGCCCTCGTTGCCGAAAGCCGCCGCCGACAGAATCGCCGCCGCCATCGCCGCTGTGATTTTTTTCAATCCGACCATCGCTAAAACCTCGCCAGAATCACGAGCATGCCGATGCCGAGCGCCCAATTCACCACACGCATTTCCAAGCGGAAAGCATTGATTGCGCGATTAAAATCGGCAATCGCTTCTTCCGCGCAAGCGAATTGGTAATCTAACGCCGTCATACGCATAGCAATATTTTACCACAAATTCGCCGCCATCACAACGCCGCTAATTGCGACAGCAGAAAAAGCATCCCCGCCGCCACGCTGCAAGCGATAACCGCGCAAATAATTTCCATCGTCCATTTAATCAGAAATTTTTTCATCGGCAGCGGCGACTGCAAAATGCGGATTTGCATCAGCAGCACCATTCGCACGAAAGCGTGATTTTTCCGCCGCATCAGCAGCAAAAGCGCGCTGTTGCCGATAAGCATCGCCAGCAGAGCGGCGAGCATAATGTCTTCCGGCTTGGTGAAAAACGGCGCCGCCGCCGCGTAGGAAACCGCTAAATACACGCCGCCCATCACCAGCGACGCCGCAATCATGCGCGGCAGCGAAAACGGCAGCGGCCGTTTTTTATCGGAATGCTTGGCGTCTTCTTCGCTCATCTGTTTTTATCGGATTGCGTTTCCGCGCCGACTATATCACAAATTCGCCTACGACCCGCTGCCGAGAGTCAGCGACAGCAGCGTCCCGATAAGCGAACCCAGCGAATTCAAGCGTGGCACTACAAACGCTAAAATTACAAAGCCCATCGCGACTCCCATCGCTACGACAAAAGCAATTACCGAAATTGCCGTCACCGCAATTTCCCAATTGATGCGCGCTTCCATTTTGGCCATTTCGGCGGCGTCGGTGCGCTCCGCCATTTTTTTCACGCGCGAATGAAACGCCGACATTTCAAACAGCGCATTCAAAACGAACATCCCGACGAAAATGCCGGAGAAAATCGCCGCCAGCAAGCCGGCGTCAATCTGCACTCGCTCGCGCGCAATCACATAAAAGACGACCATCGCCGCCGTCGGCAGCAGCGAACGCAGCCCCACTTTCCCCCATCGAAAACGCGGCGCCGATGGCGGCGGTGCCGGAGGAGGAGTCGGCTGCGGCTCCGGAGTCGGCTCCGGAATTGGCGGCGATTCCGGAGTCGGCGGTTCTGGCGGCGGCTTGGCTTTCGGCGTCGGCGAGGGGTTTACTGCCAACGACTTTTCGGCCTTGTCGGTTTTGGTGTCGCTCATGATTCTGTTGAAGGCGGCATTTCAGGGAAAGTCAGCAGCGACTCATTCGTCTTCGCCCACGACGGCGAACGCGACGCATAAACAACGACTTGCGGACGAAACTTCTCCGGATTATTCAATCCGCCCGCCGCCAGAAAAACCTTGTCCGGCCAGCCGGAATTTTCATTCCACACCGCCGACCCGCAAAGACAGCCGCCGATAATTGCGTCGTCCGTCATTTTTTCGTCACGCGGCGACGGCGACCGTCTCCATAAATTCGGTGATGGCGGAATTCAGTAATTTTTCCACTTCTTCCGTCAACTCCGGTTCGGCGTCAATTTTTTCCATCAGCAATTTGTGCTTGGAATGCATGTGGGCGCGCAATTCGGATTCCACGCCGAGTGCATCCTCCACTTTCACTTTGTCAAAATAGCCGCGGTCAATGGCAAAAAGAGTCAGCCCCAATTCCGAAACCGACAGCGGCGAATACTGCTTTTGCTTCATCAATTCAGTGACGAGTTTGCCCTTGTCCAATTGACGGCGAGTCGTTTCGTCCAAGTCGGAGGCGAATTGGGCAAACGCCGCCAATTCGCGGTATTGCGCCAATGCGAGCCGGACTCCGCCGCCCAATTTTTTAATAATTTTCGTCTGCGCCGCCCCGCCCACGCGCGAAACCGATAAGCCGGCATTCATCGCCGGACGGACTCCGGCGTTAAATAAATCCGTCTCCAAATAAATTTGTCCGTCGGTGATGGAGATGACATTCGTCGGCACAAAAGCGGTGACATCGCCCGCCTGCGTTTCAATAATCGGCAGAGCGGTCAGCGAGCCGGTTTTTCCCTTGACTTCGCCTTTGGTATGTTTTTCCACATATTCCGGATTGACTCGCGCCGCCCTTTCCAGCAGGCGCGAATGCAAATAAAAGACATCGCCCGGATACGCCTCGCGCCCCGGCGGACGGCGAAGCAAAAGCGAAATCTGCCGATACGCCCATGCCTGCTTGGTTAAATCGTCGTAGATAATAAGGGCGTCGCGGCCGCGATCGCGAAAATACTCGCCCATCGTGCAGCCGGAATAAGGCGCGATAAATTGCAGAGCCGCCGAATCCGACGCCGAAGCCGACACTATAATCGTATGCTCCATCGCGCCGTGGTCCTCCAACTTTCGCACCACCGAAGCAATGGACGACGCTTTCTGTCCGATGGCGACATAAATGCAAATGCAGTCCGCGCCTTTTTGATTAATAATCGCGTCCACCGCGACGGCGGTTTTGCCGGTTTGGCGGTCGCCGATAATTAATTCCCGCTGTCCTCGCCCAATCGGCACCATCGTATCAATGGCTTTGAGTCCGGTCGCCAGCGGCTGCGAAACCGATTGCCGCCAAATGACGCCGGGAGCGATTTTTTCAATCGGCTCCGCGCCCGCCGAATCCATCGCGCCGTGTCCGTCAATGGGATGGCCGAGCGGATTTAGCACGCGCCCGATGAGTCCGTCGCCGACCGGCACTTCCAAAACCCGTCCGGTGCATTGGACGCGGTCGCCTTCGGTGATATGCTCGTATTCGCCCAAAATTACCGCGCCGACGGAATCCCTCTCCAAATTAAGAGCGAGACCGAAAGTGTCCGCCGCGCCCGAATCGCCGCGCGGAAACGCCAGCATTTCGCCCTGCTGCGCGTCCGACAATCCGTGAATGCGGACGATGCCGTCATTAACGGAAAGCACCGCGCCTTCGTTTTTTAATTGCGCGTCCAAGGCGAGGTCGCCGATTTTTTTCTTGATGATTTCGCCGATTTCGGCGGGATTAAGCGGTCGCATGGAATTCTCCGGTTGTTGCTGCGGCTTGCCGCATTAATTCTTAAGCGCGCTTGCCAGACGCTCTAAATTACCGCGCACGCTGCCGTCAATCACATCGTCGCCGACGCGAATGCGCACTCCGCCAATCAGCGATGAATCCACCGTCGCCTGTGCCTCCACTTTTTGGCCGAGTCGCCGCGACAGAGCGTCCGCAATTTCCGTGAGCGAATCTTCACTAATCGGAAAAGCCGTCTGCACGACGGCGCGCGAAATTTTTTCCGCTTCGCGCCGCAATTCTTCAAAGCGGCGAAAAATCGCCGGCGCCAAGGGCGCCCGCCGATTTTCGGCCAGCACGGCGGCGAAATTCTGCTGATGCGAATCCAAAGCGCCTTCCAAAGCCGCCGATAAAACGCTGCGCACGGCTTCCCGCCCCGCTTTCGGATGATGCAGAATCACATCAAAATCCGGGCGCGAAACGACATCCGCCATTTGCGAAAGCGCCTCGCGCCATTCGCGCACGCGGTTGGCTTCGCAGGCGAAAGCAAAAGCGGCTTCGGCGTAGGGACGCGCAAGCAAGGCGGGCGACGCCATTTTTCAGAGTCCCTTTCGCATTTCGGCGAGAATATCCGCGTGGGTTTTTTCGTCCACTTCGCGGCGCAGAATTTTTTCCGCGCCAGCGACGACGAGCAAAGATAATTTGCCCTGCATTTCGCGCGACATTGCGGCGCGTTCATGCTCCACTTGTTCGCGTCCTTGCCGGAGGATTCGCTCTTTTTCGGATTCGGCTTCGGTGCGGGCGGCGTCGACAATTTCACTGCGCCGCCGCTCGCCATCGCGCATCGCTTCGGAGGCGCGGGCGCGGGCGTCGTGCATTAATTCTTCGCGGCGGGTTTTGGCCTCGGACAATTCCTGCTTGCCGCGCTCGGCGGCGGCGAGTCCGTCGGCGATGGTTTTGTTGCGCTCTTCCACCGCGCGAATAATCGGCGGCCAGACGTATTTCATCGTCACCCAAACCAGAATGGCGAAAGTGATTATTTCGCCGAACAGGGTCAGATTCAGATTCACGGCATCGCTCCGGTTGGACGCAAATTAATTGCGCTAAAAAACAAACAGCACCAGCAGCGCCACCGCAATGGCGATAATCGGCACCGCATCCGTAAGGCCGACGGTCAGAAAAAACCGCCCCATCAATTTGCCTTCCAATTCCGGCTGGCGGGCGATTCCTTCCAGCAGACGGCCGGCTAAAATGCCGATGCCGACCGCCGCCCCCAGCCCGGCGAGTCCGGCGCCGATGGTTACGCCGATAAGTTTCAGACCTTCGGCCTCGGTTTCCGCCGCCAGCGCCGGGGCGCAAAAAGTCAATACCGCCAGCAGGACGGCAAAAACGCTCAGTAAGCGATTCTTCATTGGATTGCTCCTTTTTTCGTAAATAAAATCAATGCGTTTCGTGCGCCTGCGCCAGATACACCACCGTCAGCACGGCGAAAATATACGCCTGCAGCGGCACGACCAAAATATGGTATATCGCCCACGGCCCGCCGAACACCCATTGCGCCCAAAACGGCAGAAGCGCAATCAGCAGAAATATCATCTCGGCGGCGAATAAATTGCCGAATAATCGCATAGACAGCGACAGCGGCTTGGCGAATTCCTCAATCAATCTCAAAATCACATTCGCCGGCAGCGCGCGAATTCCAAAGGGCGCCGACGCGATTTCACGCAAAAATCCGCCGAATCCCTTTACTTTCCAATTATAAAAAATTATCAGAAAAAAAACCACCAGCGCCATCGCCAGCGTTTGATTAAGATCAGTCGTCGGCACTAATTTAGCGTGAATGCCGAAAACGGCGAGTAAATCCACCGGCACTAAATCCATTGAATTCATCAGAAAAACCCAGACGAAAATCGTCAGCGCCATCGGCGCAATCAGCGGACCCGCCGACGGAAAAAGACCCTTCACTTGATTCTGCACATAGCCGAATGCCGCCTCCACCACCGACTGCGTCCGCGACGGCACCCCGACAACCGCCGCCCTCGCAATCCGCGAAAGCACAAACAATCCGCCAAATCCGAGAATCCACGAAAACAAAAGCGTGTCCAAATGCAGCACCCAAAAGCCCGTTTGCGCGTGGCCGAATTCGCCGCTTGTCAAATCAACCGACCAATTCGCCAAATGCCCTTGGATGTAATCCTTGGCGGACGCAGTCCCTTCAGCCGCCATCGCCAATCCTTTTTAACAGCAGCGGCATCGCCGCAAAATTGCAGGCGACCGCCGCCGCCGTCCCGATAATAAAAGCCAAAGGCGAAAGCCATTCCCGGCCCCCGCCAATCAGCAAAGCCAGAAGTCCGGCCGTCATTAAAAACTTCGCCGTCGGCAGCGAAATCGCCGAAGCGATAAATTCCCCCGGCGAATTTTCCGCCGACCGCAAAATTCTCGCCGCCCGAATCGCCTGATACGCCGACGGCATCGTCACCGCCAATCCGCCCGCCAAAACCGACGCCGACGCAATTCCGCCGCCGACGATTCCCGCCGCCGCCGCTATTGCCATTGTCGCTGCGGCTTGGGCGGCCGCAATTTTTGTCATCGGCGAATCCATCAATTTGTCGGTTTTTGCTGCGGACATTTTTCCTTTTGCCGGACGCATTTTAATTGGATTTCTTCGCCGCTGTCAAGTTTTTTCGCACGAGGCCTATGGTGAATTTTTTTCATCGTCCAGCGAATAGGGCGGCGAAAAGATTTTAATCTTGCGTCCGCTGGCGGCATCGGCGGAATCAATTAGGAGTCCGTCCGCTTCGCCCTCGCCGACTGCAACTGCATCCAATCGGCAGGAAATTAATGCGGCGAAGATGCCGTCGGCGGACGGAATCGGCGAGGCATTAACGACATTCCCCGCCGCTTGCTCGCCGAATTTACGGCTGAAAACCGCCGCCCCCGGAATGGGCGGAATGCCTTTTCCCATCGCCCGAAACATCCGCCGCTTAACTTGTCCACGATAATGCATGCGGGCGATAATTTCCTGTCCGACATAGCATCCTTTCTGAAAATCCACGCCGCCGAGCAATTCAAAATTGAGCATCTGCGGAATAAATAATTCCTGTCCGCCCGCTGCAATCCAAGGAATGCCGTCGGCGATTTGCCGCAGTGTCCACCACGCCGAATCAATCGGCGGCAGCGATGAAAATTCGCCGGGCAATTCGTCTTTTTCCCAAACCGCCAGATGACGATTTTTGCTTTCGGAAAGCAAAGTAATGCCGTCGCTGTGCGAAGAGTCGCCCTGCGATTTTGATTCCATCGGCGAAAAAACGGCGGCGATTTTAGCGGGCGATTCGGTGATTTCCACTTTCGCCCGCAGGACATACATTTTGAGCCGCTTGACGATTCCCGCCGCAACATCGCTTTGGGTCAGGGCGAAAAAATCATCGCCGTTTTGCCAGATGATGAAATTCGCCAGCATTCGTCCTTTCGGCGTGCAGTAGGCGGCGAAACGCCATTTGCCGTCGGCGAGAGCCTGAATGTCGGCGGTGAATTGTCCCTGCAGAAAATCGACGGCATCAGCCCCGCCGAAATGAATCGGCGACAGATTCGGCAGATTGCACCGTCCGCTTGACGGAGCAATATCGTCCGCAAAATTCGCCGAAGAAAAGGCGGCGGATTCGCTCATCGCAAAATGAAAAATGGTTTAATTGGAAAATGGATTCCGGAATACTATGCCGATTTCGCCCGTCGCCGAAAATGGCGGCGTTGTTTTTGCCCGGCGGCATCGCCGCTTCCGCTTGCGTTTGGATTATACCAATTCCGTTGGCGATGCGCATCGCCGCCGTCGCCCTCGCCGTTTTTTTATCGGCGGATGCAATTCGCCGGCATGCTTTTCGCATGGGCAAAGATGCCGTCGCCGCCGTCCGATTGGAAGGCGCACCGCCCGAAAACGACGGCGATTTGCGGCGAATCGCATTGGAATTCGTCGGCGGAAAAATCGCCTTCGGACATATCGCCTCGGTTTTTGTCACCGCCCCGCTGACGGTTTTTTGCGCGCGTCTTGACGAATCGCCCCGCCGATTTTTGCCGCCGAAAATATATCCGATAATCGCATCGGCGGATTCCCTCGCCGCCGACGATTACCGCCGCCTGCGAGTGCGATTGCACACGATTAGTTTTTCATCATCGCCGTCCATTAAGTGGCGTGAAAAGATTTTGTCGCTGGCGAAAAAATACGCTGATAAAATCTCATCATGACCGAAGTGCAAAAAATTATTGAAGATGCGTTTTTGCGGCGAAGCGAATTCTCCCCGCAAAACGCTCCCGCCGAAATTCGCGGGGCGGTTGAAGCGGCGATTTCGCTCCTTGACAGCGGCGATGCGCGAGTCGCCGAGCCCGATGAAAACGGCAAATGGCGGGTGAATCAATGGCTGAAAATGGCCGTGCTGCTGTCTTTTCGCCTGTCGGAAAATTGCGTGACGGCAAGCGGCAACGCGCGGTATTACGACAAAGTTCCGCTCAAATTCGCCGACGCCGACGCCGCCGAATTTGAAAGAATCGGCGCGCGAATTGTCCCGCCAGCGACGGTGCGGCGCGGGGCTTTTATCGCGCCGGAGGCGGTGCTGATGCCGTGCTATGTCAATATCGGCGCGCGGGTCGGCAGCGGGACAATGGTGGATACTTGGGCGACAGTCGGCTCGTGCGCGCAAATCGGCGACAATGTGCATCTTTCCGGCGGCGCGGGAATCGGCGGCGTGTTGGAGCCGCTGCAGGCGAATCCGACAATCATAGAGGACAATTGCTTTATCGGCGCGCGCGCGGAAATTGTGGAAGGGGTTGTTGTCGGCAGGGGGTCGGTAATTTCCATGGGCGTTTTTATCGGACAAAGCACCAAGATATTCAATCGCGAAAGCGGCGAAATTCTGCGGGGGGCAATTCCGCCGGGAAGCGTTGTTGTGTCGGGATCTTTGCCGTCGGCGGACAAATCGCATTCTTTGTATTGCGCGGTCATTGTCAAGCAAGTGGACGAAAAAACCCGCGCCAAAACCAGCATCAACGACTTGCTGCGCAGCGCATAACATTTGACGGCGGCATAATTTTTCCTCGTTCCAACGCAGGGCATCGGCGCGAGGATTTTAATTTCCTGCCGATGGAAGTTTTTAATCCCGACCGAATTTATGATGACAGCACAATTCCGTCGCGGATTTTGACGACGCGCGAAAATCTTGGCAGCAAAGCGGAATCGTGCGTGACTAAAAGCAAGGCGGAATTCGCTTTTTCGGCGAGGGAAAAAAGTGCGTCCAAAGCGGCGATGCCGTTTTCGGAATCCAAATTGCCGGTCGGTTCGTCGGCTAACAGAAGTGGCGGCGAATGCACAAACGCCCGCGCAACCGCAACCCGCTGCTGCTCTCCGCCCGATAATTCGCGCGGATAATGAGCGGCGCGAGCGGCAAGCCCGACTGATTCCAAAGCGCGCATCGCGGCTTCTTCGGCGTCCGGACGCTTGGCTAATTCCAGCGGCATTGCGGCGTTTTCAAGGGCGGTCATCGTCGGAATTAAATGGTAGTGCTGAAAAATAATGCCGACTCCGACACGGCGAAATTCCGCCAATTCATCTTCGCTCATCGCCGATAAATTTTTGCCGAGCGCATGAGCTTCGCCGCCGCTGACTTTTTGGAGTCCGGCGACGACGGTCAAAAGCGAAGTTTTTCCAGAGCCCGACGGTCCGGTCAAAGCGACTCTTTCGCCCCGCCGCACGGTCAAATCCACGCCTCGCAGCGCTTCCACCGGCGGATGCGATTCGCCGGGGCGGTCATCGCCCAGAATCAATTTAACTCCCCGCAGCCGAATCGCTTCGCCGTCGGAATGGGCGAATGGGTTAGAATCGGCGGGCGAAATGGCGGAAGACATTCTTAAAAATATCACACGCCGAATGGCGGCGACGATTTTCGCTTTGTGCTGCTGCCTGCCGTCGGCGGCTTTCGGCGGCGAAGAATGGGTCGTGGCGGCTTTCGGCGACAGTTTAAGCGCCGGCTACGGACTGCCGAATTCGCAGGGATTCGCGCCGATGCTGCAGCGCGAATTGCACAATCTCGGCGCGAAAAATGCGCGGGTGATTAACGCCGCCGTCTCCGGCGATACAACCGCCGACGGACTCGCCCGCACAAAATGGATGCTGGCGGATTCGCCCGATTTGGTCGTGGTGGAATTCGGCGCCAACGACGCCCGGCGAGGATTCCCGCCGTCCTTCATCCGCAAAAATTTGAACGCGATTGTCGCCCAAATTCAAAGCGCCAACGCCGACATTCTTATCGCCGGAATGCTCGCCCCGCCGAATTTAGGCGATGATTACGCCAAGCAATTCAACGCCATTTTTTCCGAAATTGCCGACGCCCGCAGCATCCCGCTGTATCCGTTTTTTTTAGAGGGAGTCGCCGCCAACCCGGCATTAAATCAAACTGACGGAATTCATCCGAATGCCGCAGGCATCGCCGAAATTGTCCGCCGAATCGCCCCGCGGATTTTGGAAATTTTGCAAAGCCGCGCGCGACTGCAAGCGGAAAAAAAATGACGAAGATGCGCATCGCGGATTTTTCGGGAGCGGCGATTTGCATGGCCGCTCTCGGCGTTGCGTATTTTTTTATGGAGAAATATCTCGGCCTGCCGCCGTGTCCGCTGTGTATTTTGGACCGAATCGCCGTCGGCTTGATGGCGATTATTTTTCTCATCGGCGGAATTTTTTCGCCGTCGGGAAAAATGCGCGCGGTTTTTTTATCGCTGCAGACGGCGTTTTTGGGCGGCGGATTTTTATTCGCCGGCCGTCATATCATCCTGCAGAATCGTCCGCTGGATGATTCCGCCAATTGCCTCGCCGATGCGGAAGCGGCGCAGCATTTCGCAGAATTAATTCAGCAAGCGTTTTCCGCCGACGGCGACTGCGGATTAATATATTGGCAATTCGCCGGGCTTTCCATTCCGGAGCAAACCTTAATTTTATTTTTTGTTTTGGCGATTTTTATCGCCGCCCAATGGATTTTGTTTTTCCGAAAATGATTTCGCCGATTGAAGAAATTATCGCCGATTTTCGCGCGGGCAAATTCGTCGTATTAACGGACGATGAATCGCGCGAAAACGAAGGCGACTTGGTGATTGCCGCCGACTTTGTCACAGCGGAATCGGTGAATTTTATGGCGCGATTCGGGCGCGGATTAATTTGCGCGGCGATTGCCGAAGAGCAGCGCCGCCGTCTGCAACTGCCGATGATGTCGGAAGAAAACAGTGCCCCCTTTGAAACGAATTTCACCGTGTCGGTGGAAGCGGCCGAAGGGGTCACCACCGGCATTTCCGCCGGCGACCGCGCAAAAACCATTCGCGCTATTTCCGACCCGTCGTCCAATTCGTCGGACTGGGTTGCGCCGGGGCATATTTTTCCAATTGCCGCCAAACCCGGCGGCGTTTTAGTGCGCGCCGGCCACACGGAAGCGGGCTGCGATTTAGCGAAATTGGCGGGCTTGAATCCCGCCGCCGCCATCTGCGAAATTCTGCGCGACGACGGCGAAATGGCGCGCCTCAACGATTTGGAAAAATTCGCCGAAACGCACGGACTCAAATTAGGGACGATAGAATCGCTTATCCAGCATCGGCTCGGCGCAGAAAGTTTAGTGGAGGAAATTTCGCGCGCGCCGCTGCTGACTCCATGGGGCGAATTCACGCTGGCGATTTTTCGCGACACAATGCATTCGCGCATGCACTTGGCTTTGGTGCGCGGAAAAATTCGGCGCGACTCGCCCGCCCTTGTGCGCGTTTCGCCGGAGCCGACTTTGCTGGATGCGATTGCCGTTTCCGGCATCGGCCATTCGTGGAGCGTCGGGGCGGCGGCGGCGAAAATTGCGGCGGCGGAATCAGGCGCGCTTATCCTTCTCAACGCCGACGACGGCTCGGCATTAAGCGGACAGATTCGCCGCCTGCAATCCGGCGGCAGCGCCGACGACGGCGATAAAAAATCCCCTCATCCAATTCGCACGCATGGAATTGGAGCGCAGATTCTGCGCGCGCTCGGCGCGGGAAAAATCCGTCTTTTATCCAGTCCGCTGCGGCTGCCGAGCATGGCCGGATTCGGTCTGGAGGTCGTGGAAATTATTGAGGAAGACGAATGAAACAGACGGCTTCCGCAATGGAAAAAATTAATGGCGCGGGATTAAAAATCGGCGTCGCCGTCGCTCGATTTAATGCGGCGATAACAAAAAAAATGCTCGCCGCGTGCCTGTCCGAATTGAAAAAATGCGGCGTGAAAGAATCGCATATTTTCATCGCCCAAGTGCCGGGCGCGCTGGAGATTCCGTTTGCACTGACGCGATTTGCGAGGGTCGGCGATGCCCTGCCGATTCGCGGCGGCGACTTAAAAAATCAAATTAATGCCGCCGTCGCTTTGGGCTGCGTGATTCGCGGCGACACTTATCATTTTGACATTGTCGCCAACGAATCCGCGCGCGGAATTATGGCGGTGCAATTTCAAATTGGAGTCCCCGTCGCCAACGGAATTTTGACGGCGGAAAATGAATCGCAGGCGCAGGCGCGAATCGCCAAAGGCGCGGAAGCCGCCAACGCCGCTTTGCAAATGGCGATGATGCGTCCGCTTTCCGCCGATAAATTTCGCAAACTTTCGCAATGACAAAACGGCGAGCAACGCGGACGGCGGTTTTCAAGGCGATTTTCGCGGCGATGCACGGCGACGAAAACGACGGCGAATCAGCGTGGCAGTCCGTCTGCGAAGCGGAAAACGACAATGAATCGGCGGACGAAAAAACCGAAATGGATTCGGCGTTATTCGCCCTGCTGCTGGACGGCTATTTTTCGCGGCGGGAAGAAACCATGCGCGTTTTGGCGGCGGCGGCCGACCGTCCGCTTGACCGCATTGGAGCGGCGGAGCGGGCGTTATTGCTGGCGGCGACCGCCGAATTAATTTGCCGTCCGGAGACGCCGCGGAAAATCGTCATTAACGAGGCGATTGAACTCGCCAAAAAATACGCGCCCGAAGATGCGCGTCGCTATATTAATGGCGTGCTGGACAAGGTCGCCCGCAATTTGCGTCCCGACGGCGATTCGGCATAACCAAATTCAGCGGCGGATTTTTATTTGATTTTTGGAGGGCGAGTTTGCGGCTCAGGCGATAATGCCAATTGTGATGGTGCAACCGGTGCGAAACCGCACATCAAGGCGGGTTCTATCGGCACCGCCGATAATCGGAGAGGGAAATTAATGCGGATCGGAGAATTAATCTCCGCCCCGCCGCCTATCGGCGGAAGTTGCCGGATTTGCCGCCGCTTTTTTCCAGCAGGCGAATATCGCCGATTGTCATTGCGCGGTCGCGCGATTTGCACATATCGTAAATCGCCAGCAATCCCGCCGACACAGCGGTGAGGGCTTCCATTTCCGCGCCGGTTTTGGCGGTGACGATAATTGTCGCCGTGCATTCCACGGCGGATTCGGCTTTGATTAATTCAAAATCAACCGCCGCCGATTCCATCGGCAGCGTGTGGCACAGCGGAATTAATTCGGCGGTTCGCTTGGCGGCGGAAATGGCGGCGATTCGCGCAACAGCGAGGGCGTCGCCTTTTTTAATTTGACCGGCGGCGAGGGCGTCAAATGCCTCGCGCGACATTGCAATTCGCCCGCCGGCGACGGCGCATCGGCGCGTAATTTTTTTAGCGGAAACATCCGTCATGCGCGCCTGTCCGCGAGAATCCAAATGCGTGAGCGACTTCGCCATTTGCGATAAGATTCTACCCGATGACACCGCCTCTTCCCCGATTCTTTTTTCTCGCCGCCGCCCTCGCCTGCTTTTTGTGGACGAACGCAATCGCCGCCGCCGACTCCGCCGCCGAAGACGCACTGCGCAGCCGACTCGCCCGCGAAATTCTGGGAAAGAAATTCGTGGACGATTTGGAAACCGCCGAATATTTAAATTCGCTGGTGCGCCGCATTTCGCCGGGCGGCGTGGCGATTGCAGTATCGCGCGACAACACCGTCAACGCTTTCGCCGCCGCCGGGGGAGTCATCGGCGTGCATGACGGACTCTTTTTATTCGCGCGCGATGAAAGCGAATTCGTCGGCATTATCGCCCATGAGTTGGCGCATCTTCGGCAGAATCACATCGCCCGATTTTCGGAAAAATTAAAAGGCGCAACGGCGATCGGACTCGCCGGAATCATTGCATCGCTTTTAGTGAAGGATTCAGAGGCGCGCGAAGCGTTGATTGTCGGCTCGGGCGGACTTTATGCGGAAAAGTTTTTAAGTTATTCGCGCGATTTTGAAAGGGAAGCGGACGCCGTCGGCTATCGTCTGCTGATTGCCGCCGGATACGACCCCGCCGGATTCGCCCGCTTTTTGCGCCGTCTTCTGCTTGCCGAAGGCGGACGCGGCGTGCCGTTTTATCTGCGGACTCATCCCGCCACCGAAGAGCGAGTCAGCGATATTTTGAATCGTCGGCGCAATGAGCCGGCCGCCGAATCGCCGACGGAATCGGCCGATTTTCCGCTGATGCGCGAAAAAGCGGCGGCGCGCCATTCCCGCGCCGTTCAGCGAATTATGGACCGTCGGGCGACGCTTTCGGAAATGAGCGTGGTCGCCGCCGGGCCGAAAAAAATCGCCGCCCTTTACGGACTCTTAATCGCCGCCGGAGAATTGGACGATAAAAAAACCGCCGACGAAGCCATCGCGCAATTGAAGATTTTTGCGCCGAAGATTCCCGCCGTCGCCCGCGCCGTCGCCGCCGAATGGGAGCGGCGGGGAGATTTCGCCCGCGCCGAAGAATCGCTTTTGCCCGCTTTGACGGCGCATCCGGGTCGAATTTCGCTGGCGGCGCATTTTGCCGATTTGCTGGCGCGCCGCGGAATGCACAAGCGGCTGACGGAATTCGCCGCCGAATTGCCGATGGAAACGGCGGCGCATCCGGCTTTGCGGCGGTCTTTGGCGCTGGCGTTTGAGCGATTGGGCAAGCCCGCGGATTCGCATCTCGCCCTTGCCGAAGCCGACGCCGCCGAAGGCGAATTTGAACGCGCCGAGCGGCAGTTAAGAATCGCTTTGGAGTTGGCGAAGCAGGATGAATCGCGCCGCACGGCAATTGAATCCCGACTGCGCGAAATTCGCGCAATGGTCGCCGAACTCAAAAAATCGGCGGAGTGAATTCGTCAAAATATCAAGTATGACTATCCGCAGCGTAAACCGGATGCGAGGCGCATAATTCGCCGACCTCGCCCGTCACTGATTCCAGATTCGCTTTGTCGTCGGGAGCGTCTAAAACGCGCAGAATTAATCCCGCCAAGCGACGGCAATCGTCCTCGCGAAAACCGCGCGTGGTAATCGCCGGTGTGCCGATGCGAATGCCGCTGGTAATCGTCGGCGGCAATGGATCATTGGGAATTCCGTTTTTATTCAAAGTGATGCGAGCGGAATCCAATGCTTCTTCCGCGGCTTTTCCGGTGATATTTTTGCCGCGCAAATCCACCAGAATCAAATGCGAATCCGTTCCGCCGGAAACAATTCGCAAACCGCCAGCCGCCAGCGATTCGGCCAAAATCTTCGCATTGGCGAGTGTTTGTTTTTGATAATCGCGAAATTCGGGCTGCATCGCTTCGCGAAAAGCGACGGCTTTTCCGGCGATAATATGCATCAGCGGGCCGCCTTGCAGACACGGAAAAAGGGCGGAATTAATTTTCTTTTCAAATTCGGCGTCGCCCAAGACCATTCCGCCGCGCGCGCCGCGCAGCGTTTTGTGGGTTGTCGTCGTGACAAAATGGGCGATTCCAACGGGATTCGGATAAAGTCCGGCAGCGACGAGTCCGGCGTAATGGGCGATGTCCGCCAGCAAATGCGCGCCGACGGCATCGGCGATTTCGCGGAATCGCGCAAAATTTATCCGCCGCGAAAACGCCGACGCGCCGCAGATGATTAATTTCGGCTTATGCTCGCGCGCGAGATTTTCCACTTCGTCGTAGTTGATGTCTTCGGTTTCCGGTTGAAGTCCGTAGCCGACGGCGCGGAAAATTTTGCCGCTGAGATTCACCGACGCGCCGTGCGTTAAATGTCCGCCGTGGGCGATGGCCATTCCAAGAATGCAGTCGCCGGGCTTGAGCATCGCGTGAAAAACAGTTTGATTCGCCTGCGAGCCGGAGTGCGGCTGCACATTGGCGAAATCCGCCCCGAATAATTTTTTAGCGCGCTCGGCGGCAAGTTTTTCCACTTCGTCCACATGCCAGCATCCGCCGTAGTATCGACGGCCGGGATAGCCCTCGGCGTATTTGTTGGTGAGAACCGACCCTTGCGCTTCCAGCACGGCCGGGCTGGCGTAATTTTCGGATGCGATTAATTCCACATGCGCTTCCTGCCGACGGCGCTCGGCGGCGATGGCGGCGCCCACTTCGGGATCTATGCGGGCGATGGTATGGTCAAGTGCAAACACGGCGACTCCGTTTCGGCGAATTAAAGCGAACGGCGATTCTCCCCCGCTCTCGCCCCGATTGCAAATTGGCGATTCCGCCTGCGTTTTCCTGCGCGATTTTTGCGCTATAATTTCCCGCCCTCGCGGAGAGGTACCGAAGCGGTCATAACGGCGCTGACTCGAAATCAGATGGTTGGGCAACCCCCGGCGCGCGGGTTCGAATCCCGCCCTCTCCGCCTTTTTGTTCTCCTTGCATCAATTCGCGGACGCGGATTCTCATCTGCGAAATCCCACGCCGCATTGCAAAAGGTTCGTCCGTCGTCAAAGACGCGCAGCGAGTAAGATATAAGTCCGACCTCATACAAATCAGCATTAAAAGCATCATTCGGATGAATCATCGTCACGCATTCGTTGACATCATCTTCGCCGCTTTGATTGGAAAGAATAAGCCATGCACTGGCGATTCCAATATCGGATTTTACGCTTATGGCGCGTTTGTTTCTATATGATTATTTTATGCCTTGATTTTTTTATAAAAGCGGAAATAGGTGATGAATGATTTTTTAATCAGGATTACAAATCACTGCCATTAAAATCCGCCGACGAATTCCCCGCCGATTTTAAGAAAAAAAAAGGCGGGCATTGCTGCCCGCCGCTGAGATTTTTGGCGCTGATGATTTTTACTGTCCGCCTTCGGACGGCTCAAATCCTTCGCGGGGGGCTTTGCGGATTCTTTCCCACATTTCATCCAGCCATATCATGCGATCGGCGTAGCACTGCAAATCGGGAGAAACCGAATCCTTAAAACCCGCCAGCGAAATTTGCTTGCCCACCTGTTTGACATATTCCACCGCATCGGCGAGGTCGCCGTCGCCGGCGGTCAGAATTAATTGGTCAAAGCGATTTTGCGCGGACAGCCGCATAATCATCGTGGCAATGCCGACATCCACTCCTTTTTGAATGTCGCGTTCGCTTTCGGCGCCGCATTGCGTGCAGGTATTGCGCACCTGCTTCAGCGAGTAAAGCTTGACAATCATTTGCGGTCCAATCGGCGGCGCCGATTTCATCCATTTGTAGAACGAATCCTGCGCCGTATTCACGCCGCTGCCGCGCGAATTAAAATAATAGGATTCGGCGATGGGCGACCCGGAGGCCTCCTCCAATTCCTTCTTCAGCTTCAAGTAGTCAAATCTGCCCAGGGCCGACTTGAATAAATAGGAGCCGTCGCTTATCCAAACTGCTCGGTTCATTTTTAAACCTCCGTTTTGTTCGTTTTGTCTTTCAGAAATCCGCCGCCGACTTCCGCCGACGGCAAAATCGCATTATACACTAATTCGCAGGCGCGAATCAATTCTTTTTTGATTCCGATTCCACCTGTAAAATTTCCCGCGCCGCCGCTTCCCGCCATTCGCCCCGCTGCAAATCGCGCGGCAGCGAAAACGGGCCATGGCGAATTCGCAAAAGACGATTCACCTCCAAACCCATTTCTGCAAACAGGCGGCGCACCACCCGATTCCGACCTTCGCCGACAACCGCCCGATACCATCGATTCGCCCCGCCGCTTCCGCCGTGCAATTCAATCGCAATCGGACGCAGGCGGCGTCCGCCGATATCCGCACCGTCGCGGCGAATTCGCGACAGTGTTTTTTCATCCGCTTCGCCGCCGACTCGCGCCAAATATTCGCGATGCCATCCGTTTCGCGGATGCGCCAGAAAATTCGCCCATTCGCCGTCGTTGGTGAAAATCAGCAGACCTTCCGAATCCAAATCCAGCCGCCCGACATTTATCCATTTTCCGGCGGCGGATTCGGCGGATTCCGCCAGCGGCGGCAGCGACTCAAACACCGTCCGCCGCCCCGACGAATCATATGCGGAAACAATTTCCCCCGACGGCTTGTGATAAAGCAACGCACGACGACGCAAAACGCCGCGCCGAATCGCTTTGCCGTCAAAAATGATTTTGTCGGATGCATCAACGCGCACTCCAATTTCCGCGATGCCGCCGTTGATTTTTGCGCGGCCGTCGGCGATGGCTAATTCCATTTCGCGGCGCGAACCGAGTCCGCAGGCGGCCAGAATTTTATGCAATTTTTCGGAGCGCATCGCTCAATTTTACGGCACCTGCGGCTGAATCATCGCTCTTATTTCGCTTGGCGATTCCGGCGTGTAGGCGTGAATTTCCCGCCCGCGCGGAATTTTAATCGTCAGCGGAATTAGCCGATTCGCATCGTCTCGCGTCACGGATATTTGCAATTCAGTGCGGCGTCCGGTCGGCGGAATCGCAAAGCAATTCACGCCGCACGATTCGCTTTGCGGCTCTTGATTCGCTCCATTAATGCGGGCGACGGCGACAGTCGCATTCCGCTGGATGCTAATCACAAACGGCTGCAGCGGCGAATCGGCGGCAATTTCAACCGTCACCTTAAATTCGGACGATGCGTCAAATTCGCTCCCATCTTCGCCGACGATGAATTTTGCGGCGACCGGCGCAATCGCAATTCGCTGCGAAGAAAAAGCCTTTAACGGCTCATTGCGTTTTGCCAAAAGCGGCTCAACCTCAATCTGGAATCCGCCGACGCCCAATGCCGCCGTTGAAATTTGCAGATTGTATCGATCCTGCCCCGGACCCGCAGTCCCAACGCAACGGGCGACAAACGCCCGGCTTTGGCGGGTGAATTCATCAACGCATTGGCCCCCGTCAATGTGCGCGACGATTCCGTTAATCGTTTCCGCGTCCGAAAGCGCAAGCGGCGCGTAAATGCTGACTTCGAGGTGAATCAACCCACTCGGCGGCGGATGAATGACAAACGCGCCTTGGGCGGCTTCATTCCACGAAACTTGCGCGGGCAATTCAACGAAAACAATATCGGAATCGCGCACACGATAATTCTGCGCGCTAAAAACCGGATGCGGCGAATAACCCTCGCCGTCCGAAATTCTCAGCGCGAAGGATTCAAATGCGGATTCTTTAACGCCGTCGCTAATTAATTGCACCGTGATTAATCCCGACTGCTCGCCGATGCCAATTGTCACCGCGCAATTAATTCCGCCGGCGCATCCTTGAATTTGAAAATCCTCGCCGATAATCGCGCGCTCATCATCGGCGGGAAAATTATTGTCCACCGAAAAAGTGACGGTGTATCCGCCGACTAAATTAATTCCACTCGGCGGAGTAATTTCCGCGATTAGCAATTCGCCTTCGGCGGCGGTGACAACTTCGGCGAAGCGCAACTGCAAATCGTTTTCAATGGTTTTAACGCGCGCCGCCGCCCCGCCGACGGCGTAGCCGTCGCCGCTTTTGGCGGCGAGAATTTGCATCGTCACTTTCTTATCGCTTTCCAATTCGCCGTCGGCGACGGCGGCGAAAGAAATCGGCGGCAGCAGTCCCGGCGAAAGCGGCAGCGACGGAGTCCCCCCCAAATTGCCTTCATCAAAGACGAATTCGCAAACTTCCTCCGCATTGCAATTTATAGAAGGCGAGTCCAAATTGTAATCAACGCCGAGACGGGCATTGGACGACGACAAGGAAATGCGAACAGTAATATCGTCCGGCACGCGATGAGGCGAAGCGACTTTAAGATGCACCCTATCCGCTGCGCCCTCCTTCACGATGCTTGCCGATTTGCCCGCAAAAGAAACTATCGGCTGCCGCACGGAAATGGTTATATTGGCGGCGGGGCGAATATTTAAATTATAAGAAAAGTGCAAATTCCCAAATTCAAATTCTCGTCCCGCCGCCGAGCGCCCGAATTTAATGACCATCGGCTCGTTGGTGATCGTCATCAGGAGACCTTCAACGGGGGCGAAAGAGCAATCGTCATTTCCTGAAATTTCCGCTTGGGCGGGAGACAAGATTTCCAAATTGCCGCGCGCGCCTTGGCACCGGAAATTAATAATTCCGCTGCCGGTATTTTCCGGTATTGTGCGGACATACAGAGTCACTCTATCGCCCCAAAACGGCGATTCGCCGCCGTAGTAAATTTCGCTGACCCCGGTTGCCCGCGGGGCATCGACGATGGCGATTTGAATGCCATTGTGATTTTCTTTACTTTGATATCCTTCGCCGTCTTGCATTTGGAAAAGAACCAAATCTTTGTTGCCGCCGAAATTGTCCGGACGACCGGGCTCTACTATTCTATCGGGCAGCGCGACAATTTCCCAATCAATCAATCCGCTAATTGGCACGGGCAATTGACCGACGCCGAGTTGGGTCGCCGTTGCCGAAATGGTGAGCGGAAATTCGCAATCAAGATTGTCGCAGGAAATTTCCTCCGCTTTGCCGGCGGTTCGCAGCCGAAAGTCGCTGGCGTCCGCAAAGATGGGATTGGCGCCGCCGCTTCCGGTGTTAATAAACCGTTTGAAGTTAATGACTGTGTTCGAATGCAGCCGGCCGTCTATTAAGAGTTGAATGCCCGCAATTTCGCCTTCGGCAATTTCCGCCGCCAACGCGGGCGCGGATTTGCCGACAAATGAAATCGTCGGCTCCTGCACGGTAATCGCAAACTGTCTGAGTCCGCGGAAAACATAATTCTCGGGAATTCTGAAGCGCGTGTTTATTTTTTCGCCGACCGCAAAGGATTCGTCAATATGAAAATTAAACCGCGCGCGGCCCACCGGATTGGATGAGCCGTCAATCTCCAGACGGCAGTCGCCTTTGTCATTGCAATCCCACAGTGAAAATTGCTCGGCGGCGTCGACGGGTCTAATTACAAGGGAAACAGTCATCTTGCCGCTGATGGGCGGGTCAAAGGAAATATCCACCGCGCCATGGTCGCCTTTGTAAAACGGCGGGCCGGCGGCGTTGGCGAAAAATGCGCGCGGCTCGGACATTTCAATAATCGGCGTCGCCTCTTCAATGGTGATATTTGCCTGCGACGGCTCGACAACGATGAATCTTTCCTCATTCGCTTTTATCGGCGGATCGCCGAGAATCCCCAGCCGCATGGAAAAGGATTCGTTTTCATCAATAATGCCGTCCGCCAAGGCGACAATCTTAATGGTTCTTTCCCGCTCGCCGGGGGCGATGTTGAATATCGCCGCGCAATTAATTCCATCCGGGCAATCGTCGGAAATCAAGCCGAAGCCATTCTCTTCAATAAAGCGATAATCTGCGCCGTCTTGGGACGGAGTCGCATTTCCGTTAAGCAGCACAAACACATTGGGAACATTCCCCAGCGGCGGGCGATTAAAGGATATTTTGAAAGTTAATCCATTTTCATCGCCTTCGCGAATGCTTGTCTTTTTGATAATCAGCGACGCCCGCAAAACCGGCTGAACATTCGCCGTCAAGATGCTCTGCGGAGTCGCCTTATATGGCCGCAGCCCTTCGCCTGCGGGGGGGACGATTCCAATCGTCAGCGGAATTGACTCCGAGCCGCTGAGAAGATTCTCGTCAACAAGCCGCACATCCAATTTCGTCCGCGATGCGGAGGGCGAAATCGCAAAGCAATTATCGCCGCAGGATTCCGCAATAGAATCGCCGCCGCTGTTTTTCAAAATGACATCCGCCGATTCCTGCATTGTGATGGTGAGCGGCGACAGATGCGAATCGGCGGCGACGCTTATTGTCAAAAGAAACCGCTCCGGCGCGTCAAATGAAGTTGATTCGGCGACGGCGAATCCGACGGCGACCGGCAGCACATTAATGGTGGAAACCGTCGGCGGGGATAATTCGTAATCGGGAGTCGGCAGCAATTCCAAGGTCAATTGCCAGCCGCCGAGAGCGAGGGCATTCGCCGACAGCCGCAGATTCGCCCGCGTTTCATTCGGCTGAATGGTCGCCGTGCATTCCCCGGCGAAAGCGTCGGATTGGCGGATAAATTCGCCGCAGGAAAAATCGCCGTCCGCCGTAATTTCGGAAAGCGACGGCGCGTTCGAAAGCGAAAGCGGCGCCATCGCGCGCACCCGCACATTCGCCGGAGAAGTCGGCGGCGGATGCGCACTCACAAACGCTTCTATGTCTTCGCCCCATTCCGCCGAAGGGTCGGCGACAAAATTCAGCATTTGATTGTCGCGAATGCTGAGAATTATTAAATCCTTCGGCGGGACGGGAACATGCGAATCGCCGCTTAAAATTCGCAGCGCGAAAAATTCCTCGGCGGCTTCGCGCGCATCGTCGTCCAAAAGGCGCAAGGCAATTTCGCCCTGAACTTCGCCCTGAACTTCGGAAAATGAAACGGCGCAGCGGTCGGCGTCCGGACAATCCGCAAACTCAAAATCATCGCCGATAGCGGCGCGAAAACCGGGCAGGGCGAGATTCGTCTCCACCGCAACAGTGGCGTTTACGCCGCTTAAAAATTCCTCCCGCACGCGTTCGCTTTGCACAATTGAAGAGCGAATGCGCACGCGCAGAATTTCGCCTTCATTATTGGTCGCCGTCGTTCCGGCGAATTCAATTGGCGTGCTGTGATTTTGAATCGTCCGCGTGATTCTTTCCAATCCAGTGTCGTAGCCGGAATTGGCAGGCGACACCAAGTGAATCGTCACTCTTTGGTCGTTTTCCACTTCGCCGTCGGCAAGGACGGAAAAAAGGATTGGCTGCACATCTCCGGCGGCCGACGGTCCGCCCGGGCTGATGCGGAGTTCACAAAGTCCGTCGGCTATCCCTTCGTTATTAATTACCGAAACGCAATCAAAGTCGGATCTTTCCTGCATATTGTAATCCACTCCGAATTCGGCGTCGCCGGACGACACCGATATTTTGACGGCAAGCAGTCCGGCAAAACGGAGCGAATCGGTTAAGTGCAGACGAATGCTTTCGCTTTCGCCTTCGCCGATGGCTTTTTCTTCGGCGACATCATTGGCAAAAGAAATCGTCGGATTCCGCACGGAAATAATCAGCGGCGCGTCGAAGACAAAATCCTTCGGCGTGATGACCAAATCAACCCGAACATTCTGCCCGCCCGCAACTCTATTAAAAGAAGTTGATATTGCGATGCGATTGTTGTTTCTCATCGGCTCAACATCCCCAATCGCATCGGGCAAATCGGGCGACATAAGCGCAAAGCCAAGTTCCTCGACAGCGACATCAGGCGGCGCGAATCGCACATTCAAAGTTATGCTTTCGCCCCAAACCGGCGGCTCGCCGCTGTAATGCAGGTCGGCGATGTGGGAGGCGACAAAGGGCGCGTCTTCAATGAGCACTTGAGTTCTTGTACCGCCTCCTTTCGCCGTGTATTTTTCCCCGGGATCCACATTAATTTCCGCAAATTCGAGAGCTTCGTCTTTATCGTCCGGAAGGGCGACCAATTCATAAAACGCGCGGCTAGTGACAGGAACCGGCAGATCCCCTGCGGCGGGATGCGTGATTGTCGCCGTCGGGCCAATCGGCAGAACGCAGGAGCCCCCTCTGTTGCGGCAAGCGAGCGGCTCGCTGCTGCCATCGCTTCTTCGCAGAAGAATATCCTCCTCCAAATTAATGGATGCGTCCTTCAAAAGAAACAAAGCAACATTAGCGGGCGAATGCAGCCGTCCTTCGATTCGCAAAGAAAGCCGCTGCGACTCGCCCTCGGGGACTGTATATGTCTCCTGATTCCACACGCCGATTGTCGGCAATTGCACAGTGACGACAAACGCATTGCCGCCGCGAAATTCATAGCCCGGAATTGAGTCCAAGCCGACGGTGACTTTGGAATTGGCGGTGAATGAATCATCGCGCAAATCAAAGATGAATTCCGTTTTGCTCAGCGGATTTAGCGGCGACGCCTGCAGAATCCTGCGGCACAAATCACCCCCGCAATTCCAAGACGACGACGCCCCGAATTTATCCGCCGCCGAAGCGACGGTGGATTTAACCGATAACGAAAGCGTAACCCCCCGCTCCAGCGGCGGCAGGAAATCAAATTCAACGACGCCGACATCGTCCGCATAAAACGGCGGGCCGGCGTCGTCGGCGAAAAATGCGCGCGGCTCGGACAACTGTATTTGCGCGTGCGGATAAATGGCGACGGTGAAATCGCCGCTGGAAAGGGCGTTGTAATCGTCGCCGTCCGCCAGCGACACGGTGATTAATTTAACTTCGTCAAGGGAATCGCTGGGGATGAGCCGATAATCCACTTGGCCGATTCTCGCCCGATGAAGCGAAGCGACTTGCGCCGACCCAAATCCGGTCTGCCGCTTGGCTGGCGCAATCGGCAATTCGCAGATGCCGCTGATATTGTCGCAGGAAAGAATCTCGCCGCGAGAATCCGCCAGCGAAAAATCCTCGTTCAAACGCGCGCGGGCGGATTTAATTAGAAGCCGCACGGCAATGTCCGCATAAACGCCGCCGGGCGATTGGCGGGAGATGACCCCTCTTTCATATATTGCTGTTTGTCCGCCGACGGTGAGGGAAAGCGCGGCGAATTCGCCGATGCCCACAAGCGCCGATCCTCCCCGCTGTCCGACATCAGGCGCCAGCACGGTAATGATTGCAAGATCAGACCGAAGAGGCGCCGATACGCCCACTTGGAAAACAGCCGATTGAGTCGGCGTATAGCCCGGCGACAAAACCAAAGACAGCGTAATAACTTCGCCGACCGCCGACGGCGACGCTTTCAAGATAATTCTGCCGCGATTGGAGCTGCCGCTCAAAGCGGCGATGTTCAGAACTTCGCATGTTTTGCGTCGGCACGATTTATTCGCCAGCAAGTCGCGGCCGAATTCGTGAGGGGAAACAATTGACAAAGTCGCCGCCGCCGCCGCGCCGATGGGGCCGCTCATGAAAACTTGGAAGCTGGCCGCCATTTCGGGATAAACCGACGATTTGTCGCCGCCGATTCTAAATTCGCCGCGGGCGGGAAGGTCATCTTCAATTTTTCCGCGAAAAACACCGTCCGCGCCGGGGTCGTATTCATCGCCGCCGATAATTTCCAGCGAAAAGAATTCATTCAATTCTCTGACGGCATCGCCGTGCGCGGCGATTCCAAATTCAACGCCGCGATTTCCTTCGGCGATAATGAAAGAGCAGACATCGCCCGTGCAATCGGCCGGTGTGCCGTCGGCGTTGGACAATGCCATTTCATCCAAAGAATCCGCCCGCATCGAAACGGCGTAATCCGCTCCCGCCGATTTATTCGCGAGCAGATTTATTTTCAGCGTCGCGCCGATTCTGGCGAAGCCGAAAGGATTGCGCGCATCAAAATCAAAAATCCGAAGACAGCCAGCCGCGCTTTGGATGCATGGCTCGCGCACGGTTCCGGAATCGGCGGAAAAGGACACTTCCAATTTTTCCGACGCGATAGTCAGCAGCGTCGGATTGTATGTGCGGTATTTATCCGCCGCCAACAGCGTAAGGACAATCTCTTTCCCCGCCGACGGCTTGGCGAGCGACAGCATTAAAAATCCTTCAAGTGTTTCGGCATTTTCCTCAAAGACGCCGATGCAAAGGTCGTTTTCGCAGGTGAAATCGTAGGGGGATTGAAGCGCGGCTTCGTTGCCGTCCTCAAAAAATTCCGCGCCCTGCGCGCCGCCGGAAAAGACCGACACCGTCACTTTGGTTTCTTCCGCGATTCCCGGCGGATAGAAAAGAATCGGAATGATGGCGGTTTCTCCCCAAGGTTTTGCGATGTGTTCCCGGCGGAATCGAATGCCCGGATTGGAATTGATCTGCACCTGTAAAACGCCGTCGGCGGCGGCGTATCCTTCGCCGTCCATTAATCGCAAATTGAATTCCCGCCCAATAACCCGCGTGTCGGCGGGAACCGGCAGCGTAATTTCAAAGGGCGAATCGGCCGGAATAACAACGCTGCAAATTTCATCGGCGACGCATCCTTCCGGCAAAAATGACTCCGGCTGGAGGGTGTCAAATAATTCAAATTGAATGGTGAGATCGCTTTCGCGATTAACATTAACCGGAGTCAGGCGCGCGATAAAATCGCCGCCCGGGTTGGCGACGGCGGCGCCGCTTCCGCTTTCAATGGCGTTTCCTTCTTCGTCGGCGAATGCGACGGTAAAGGGCGTGTTTTCAATTTCGGCGACAAAGGCGGTATTTTGGCCGAGCCGGTAATTAACCGATTCATCTATTAAAGTAATGGTGATGCGTTCAACGGCTTCCACGCGGCCGTCGGCGGCTGCGGTAATGGTGAATGCGCGGGTGGTTTCGCCGTGCGGAAAAGCCAAGGAAAACGCGCACGCTTCGGATTCGGCGGGGCGATTGCCGCATATAATCTCGCTCCTTTCCGCGAGCAAATTGTAATCGTAAATAACAGGCGCGGACGGCAAATGCGATTCGCCGGAAACGGATTCTTTTAAGGGGGGCGAAGCGTCGCCGCTGAAAAGCATTCCCGCCCCGAAATCATCCATGGCGGGGCGGTCAAGCAAAAGCTGCACGATTATTCCTTCGCCTTCTTGGAACCGCGCGCCGGCGGAATCAAATTCAATGGCGGAAGGCGGCGGCACTGTGCGAATTAATTCATTCCGCGCGCCGACCGTATAAGGAGTCGGGCCGGGCGAAGGATCGGACAATATCAAGCGCACATCTTTTTCTTCGTCAATGTCGGTAGTGTCGGCGCGAACGACAAATTCCATTGTGCTTTTTTGCGCTTTAAGAACGGCGCAATTGGATTCGCGCTGCGCACCGCAGGCGGGCAAATCAACCCCCGCCGAATCAACGAATTCAAGGCGAATGGCCGGGTCGGCGACGGCGCGCAGAGTCGCTTCAAAGGGGCTCGGAGTCGGCGTCGCAAAGTCCGGGCCGAGCGTCACCGTCACGGTAAATTCCGGCGCGGACCGTAACCCCCCCTGCTGTCCGAGTCCGGCAAATCCAATCGCCAGCGGAAGAATCTCCACCGTCACTTCATCTCTGCCGGGAAGGAATTCATAATCATTAAGCGGCAGCAGGCGCATGGTTAAAGTCCATCGTCCGAGTCCGACATCCCGCATGGAAAAACTAATGTCGGCGAGCGAGCCGCCCTCGGAGATTTCCGCCGCACAATCGCCGATAAAAGCATTCTCCCCGCGGGGGAATCCGCTGGCGCAGGCAAAATCTTCGGCATCGGTCGTGCCGATAATTATCGGCAAGGAATCATCAACAGGGAGAACGTCAACCTCATCCTCCTGATTTCCAATCTCAAAAGAGTCATCCTCGTCGCCTCGCACTCCCGCCTTCTCAAAGCCGGAATTAGCCTCCGCTCGTCCCCCAATCGGCGGGGAAGAATCGCCGCCGTTATCTGCGCTTCGCGGCGGGCCGACGCCAAGCGGGGCGGACAATTGAAGTTGCGCGACAGTCCGTATTTTCGGCGGCGGAATCAATTGCATTTGCGCCGCCACCTTGGGATGTTCGCTCCAATAAATTGAGTCCACCGTTGTGCGGGCGCGGAGGGTTTTGCTCTCGGCGATGTTAATGACAAAGCGATTATTATCGCCGGCAACATAGCCGTCGCCGTCTATTAATTTAAGCGCGAAGGATTCCACCTCTTCATTCGTAATTAAATCGGTGTTAATGTTGACGCCGATGACCGCATCTTCGCCGTCTTCAAAGATAATTGCGCAGGATGTGGATTCGCATTCTTGCACGGTGAAATCCGCGCCTATTTGGGCGCGCGTATCGCCTTCGTCTTCCACTTCAAATTTCAATGTGAGTCCGCCTTGGCGAATGATTCCGGCGGGGGGCGAAACGGGTATTTGCAAATTATCGCCTTCAAACGCCGCCGCCGATTCACTGTCAAACGACATTGCGAATTCCGCGTTGGCGATGTTTATTTCAATGATTGTTTCTCCGGCGGCGTAATTTTCTCCGGCGGCGACGGAGAGAATCACCTCTTCAATTCCTTCATGCGCGCCGTCGGCAAGGGCGACAAAGTCGTAGGCAAACGGCGCATCATTAATCGGCAAAGTGCAGATGTCATTCTCATCGCAACTCAATTGTTCGCCGATGGAATCCCGCAGAATATAATCGCCGCCGAGCTGGGCGTCGCCGCTTGCCGCGAGTTTAATTTCCGTCCGCGAATATAATTCGCCGGTAATTTGCAGTTGGATGGGAATCGCATCGCCGCCTTCGCTTATCGTCCGCTTGTCCGCCGCCGAATGGTCAACGGAAGGCTCCAGCACATTGACGATTATTCTGCTTTGCGCGCCGACATTATAAGCCCCCGGCGGATGCAGAATCGCGCCTTCTTCAAAGGTGAGGTAAGTGTTGCCGCTGGAAAATCTTATCGGCTGCAATTCCAAAGTGACTTTGCGTCCAATCAGCGAATCGGCAAAGGCGATTCCGATTCCAACCCGCGCGCGCGCTGGAGGTCTTTCCGCAAACAAAGGAAACGCGCATCGTTCCGGCAGACACTGAAAGGCATTTATGGGGCGCGGCGTTTCATCCGTTTGAATGATGTCCGTCGTAAACTGAGGAGCATCATCGCCGCCGCCGACAATTGCCAGCGACACTAATTGATCTCTGTTCAGCGTGCGAAAAGCGGGATGAAAATCCAAGATGATTTCGCCGGATGCGCCCGCCATAAAATCAATCTCCGATTCCACAAAGGCGACTTCGGGAGCATCGCGAATCGTCAGGTTAAGATGAAGCGCGCCGAGAATTCGCCGACGAGCGGAGTTTGTTGTCCCGCGGCGGTAAAAATTACCGCCCGCCGGATTAAGGGCTGCAAAGTTAATATTCGCGACCTTGGTATCTTCGCGCGCATCGTCCGCGATGATGGTTATCGGCAGCCGCAATTCGCTTACGGACTGCTCCGCCGATGCAACCTCAAAAATGCAATTCAAGCGGCCGTCCGCTTCGCTGCAATTCGGAGTCGGACCGACGGAAGATTGCGCGGCGGAATTAAAGCGGTAATCCGCACCGCGAATTGCATCGCCGCCGAATTCAAAGGACAGCGTAACCGATTCGCCGAGCCGCAAATTTTCGTTCAGCGTCAGCGTCAATTCCATCGCTATACTTTCAAAGGCATTAATGCGGGCGGTTGGAAGTTTGCGATCGTCGTAAAAATCGGCGATAAGCGGGCCGGAAAGAGTGACCGTCAATAAAGTGCCGACCGCATCCGCATTCGCCGCAATCTGCTGCTGCGTCGCCGGAATGGAATTACCCTCATTGCTGATGATTTGAATCTTCACCACATCGCCGCGGTCGGCGGAGTCGCGTCCGTGAATTACAAGCGCCGGATTCGCGGCATCAACAATGATGATGTTGCATCTATGAACGCCGTTTAATACTCCGTTAGAACCAACGCATCCGTCAATCGTATATTCCGGATTGGGGCCCCTTGGATGAGCGATGTTTTCGTGGTAAGGGCCGAATCCGCTGTCCGCCGAATTGCTGCCGATGGCTAATCTCATCAGCAATGTTCCGCCGCTCGGCTTTGTGCCGATGATTTCAATCGGCGATCGATGCGGCGTACGCTCGCGCCGCACCTCAATCGCCTGCTCAGTAAACGCCAGCGGTAATTCGCCGCTGATAACGGCGATGGTAAATTGGCTTTCGCTGCCGTTGATATTAAATCTAACATCAGGATTGTCGGACTGCAGAATTTCCAGCGTAAATGTTTCCTCGTTTTCTATGGCATCGACTTTCGCGCGGGCGTAAAATTCACCGATTCTTCCGCCGGACACCACGGGAATTTCACAGATGAGATCCGCGCATGCCGCCGCCGAGCGTCCGCCCTGATTGTCGTCAATAAGAAATTCCAAATCCGCAAACGGATCTTGTCCTGCTGCTGCCTTGACAGTGACCGACACCACCATATTAAACGGCGGCGCATGCGAAAGTATAATGCCAATGCGAGCCGCTTTCCTGTTATTTTCGCGCAGATTCAATCGGCGGCCTCGACTTTGGTCTTCTGCCAAGAGAAATGTAATTGTCGGCGTGAGGTCTTGAATTTCCGCCACAAACACATTTGATTCGCCGGCGGCGAATCCTTCTTCGCTGTTTTCGGCAAGAAGCGACAGGGTGATTTGCTGAGCCGCCGCCTCTTCCGCAAAATCAACCTCGGCAAACACGGCGATTCCGGCATGACTGTCGGCGGATGAAGGATCCGGCCAATTGATGGCGCAATTGCTGCGGGCAATTCTATCTTGGCAAATTCTTCCGTCCGCTCCCCTTTCCAAAAGCGCATATTCATCATCGGTGACGCCTTCGCCGTTTAAGATTGCGATTCGCAATTGCGGGGGATTAATCGCCGGCAATTCAATATTCGGCGCGCGGCTGATAAGAGCGTATTCGCTGCGGGAGCCTCCGTAAATTGCAAACTCGCGCCGTCAAAATTAATCAGCGGACGATTGACAAGGATTTCCGATTCCGCCAAGCCGAATTCATAATCGTCCGGCTTGTTTTGCAATGCAAGCAGAATCTTTCCACCCGCCAAAGACGCCAAAGGAGTCAATGAAAACTCCGTTTGATTGACATCGGCGGACAAAGGCAAGGTGCAAATGCCGCTTGCGAAATCACAAAGCGAAGTCGGCGACAGCGACTCCGCCAAACTATGGGGGGCGCCGTCCTCATCAATTGCGGAAATGCTGAATTGCAAATCAAACGCGGAACTAATCGCCGGACGAACAGTAATGGCAAAGGTTTCCGCATTCCCCCAAAACGCCGGGAATTGCGCTTTGGCAAAGCCGACCGACTTAATGTCGGCAATTTCAACATCAATAAAATCTGGGGGCGACGGCGCATAGCCCTCGCCGTCGGCGATTCGCAGCCGGAAAAATTCAGGGGCGCTTTCGTCGGTGGAATCCAAAAGCAGAGTGACTTTTAATATCAGGTTATCGTCGCTGCCGCCGATGATAAATTCGCAGGCGGCGGCATCGCAGCCGATAATTTGATAATCAATGCCGCGCGTCGCCTGCAAGCCGCCGCCGGTGTTTTCAGTGTTGATATTAACGGCCAGTCCGCCGGTGAGCGTGACGCCGACGGGCGACATCACTAATTCAAGGAGACGATTTTCGCTGCTTGTTCTTGCGGACGCATCATCAAAACCAAATGCGAATTCAGTATTAACAATATTAATGTCCGCATTGGCATCTGTTGACGGCGCATATGCCGGCGCATTGGCATGCGCCAGAATTTCGAACGCCAGCGATTCTGTGTCTTCGGCTTGGCCGTCCAAATGGGCGGTCAGGGTAATGGTCGCCGCCTTGGCATTGGCGGCAATCATGACATCGCACAGCAGGGCGGCAGAATCAGGTGCCGGATCTTTCGGGCAATTCAGCGGCGCGCCGTCGGCGAATAACTGATAATCACTGCCGTTGGCGTAGGCGGATTCGCGGGTGCCTTTGACGGCATCGCCGGATACTTTCATTCTAACCGGCAAAACCGACGGCGTTGCCCGCGGTATGGTTATCTTAATCTCCGCTGTTTGCCCTTCGTCGGCATCAGTGCCGGCAATGCCCGCCGCCAGCGCCGACAGAACGCCGACTGCCGCCGCCCCGCCCTGCACCGTATAAGGCGCATTCGTCCCTAATGAATAATTAATGACGGCAATATTGATCTCGGCTTCGCCGGGCGTTAAGACGCGCAGCGCAATCACCGCAGCATCCGTGTCCGCCGCTATCGGCAGCGCGCAAACGCCGTTAGGCGCATCGCATCCGCTGAGAATGCCGCCCGTTGAATCCAGCAGCTGATACTGTCCGCCTTCGCCGCCGCTAATGCCCAAAGATACATTAAACTCCGCCGGCGAGGCAAAATCCAACGATACCGTCAGCGCCGCATCACGGCCAATCTCAGCATTAGCGTCATTGGTTTTAATCGCCGCCTTCAACGGCGTGATGGATACTTCGGCTTCAGCCGCCGCCTCGCTAATAAGATAACCCTCCGGCAGGGACGCCAAAGCCAGCGACGCCGTAATACTATATGATGCCGACGGATGCTCCGCCGCCAAGCGCAGCATCAACCGGCTAATCGCCGCGTCTGCCAATACCGCATCATCATCGGATACAGCCGACGGCGTAATCGTGCACTGGCGCGCATTAGAATCCGCATTCGCGCAGGAAACACCGCCCTGTGAAACAGCAACGGCATTCAGACGACCCGCATGATCATTGCCCAGATGAACTATAAACGCATTCGCATCGCGCGGCAGCGGCGGATTAAAATCAAGCGCAATCGCCGCCTCTTGACCGAGAGGGACGGAAACATCAGAACCGAAGCCCATGCGGCGATCCTCCCGCAAAGTCACCCGAATAGAATCCCCGACAATAACGCCCTCCTGATTAGCAACGCTCACATCAATAATTTCATCATCATCGTCCGCATCAACGACAGCCGTAAGCGTCAGCACAACTTCAGCGTTATCGCCGGGCGGCAGAATGATTGTGCAGTCCGCATTATCAGCGCAGCCTTCAATCCTCCAATCAGCCGATTCAGCATCAACCGCATCGACCGTAATGCTGACAATCAGCGGAATAGCCAGCGATTGATCAGCCGTCGCCGTCAGCGTAATCGCCTGACCCTCGCGCACAAACTTCGCCGACGCCTCATCAAACTCAAAGACAACCGCCGGATCGCTGATCGTTAAAATAAATTCGCCGGAATCATCAGCCACTCCAAACCCGTCAGCAGCAATCGGCGATAACCTAAACGAAATCGCCTCCGCCCCTTCATAAATTCCATCACTAACCGCAGTGAATTGAACCGAATCAGACGCCGGCAGCGACAACGCATAGCCGCAGTCGCGTCCGTCCAAAGCATCGACGCCGCCAGGCAAAGCCCCGCAAATTAAATCATTGCCGCCAAGACGCAAACGATGATCCGCAGCATTCGTCCCCTGCAATAACAGCGGCACCGACACGCCGCTCACCGACGGACTAATGCCAATATCAGCAGCAGTAGTTTCACCTTCAACCGCATTCGCCGAACCTCCGACCAATCGCACTTCGCTGCTGCCGATAGCAAGATCAAACTGATTAGAGCCCAAACGACGCTGCGGCAAATTCGCCGCATTCAGATTAAACCGCAAACCGCCCCCGCCATAGACCGCACCCGAAATAAACCGAAGAGTCGCCGATGTCCGTCCAACCGGAATAACGCCGGAACACCCACTAATATCATCACAGACGAAATCCACAACACCGCCGACCGCAAGCGGCGTCGGAATCGCAGACGCCGCAAATCCGCCAATCAAATCCGATTGCCCCTCTAATCGGTGCGATGCCCGCAACTCAATATCAGCACCAGCAGCCAACACCGGATCAAACTCAACAACAACATCCGCCCCTTCATTCCAATGAACATCAGCCGCCGACAACCGATAACCAAATAAACCCGAATCAGCAATAACTACAGCAAGCTGCGACGGATTGGCCGGACTGATGTGAGCGTTCGGCAGAATTTGGATATTGGCGGTTTCGCCGTCTTCGTCCTGATCATCGAGCAATGCTTCCAAGCGCAGCGGCGGATTGCCGGGGGGCATAGTGAATGCATAGATGTCCGTATCGGCTTCTCGGACGCCTTCGGCGCCGTCGATAAAGAGGCGGTAATCGCTGCCGTAGATAGCGTCGCCGGAAAGCTGCAGGCGCAGGGACAGATTGCTTTGCGCGGCCGGATCAAGGACAAGAGGAATATTAACGCCGCCGGCTTCGGCGACGGCGGCTTGAGCGCTTTGGAAATGCGCCGCGACCGGCTGATTGGCAATCGTCAATTGATATGGATTCGCCGCTGAATCAATATCATAAAAATGGGCGGGGGCGATGGTAAGGGTCAGCCGTTCGTCCGCTTCGCCCCGTCCATCAATGGCGGCGGCAATGTGCATATCCGCGCCGCCGCTGTCTGCCGGGACGGACAGAATAAAGGCGTCGGCCGCATCGCCGGTTTGCAGATTCGACGACGACCAGTCGCCGTCGTCGGCATCACCGGTGCGAATCAGATTAACATTAAAAGAATCATCAACCGAAGGAGCGGCGACCAGCCGGACGGCATGAAATGCACCTTCGGCAATGCTGCCGCCGGCCGGACTCCAGCCGATCACCGGCACGCCGACATTCGCTTTGGCAGTCTGCTGTCCCAAAGTGTATCCTGCGGGCGCCTGCCGCAAAGTAAATTGAAGACGCTTGCGGGCGGCGGCTTTAGTCGGCGCAATGTCCAGTATCATCCGCCGCAGCGGCGCCGACGACGACCCATTCGCTTCAATAGTGCAAACCGCCCCTTCGCACGATAACGCCGACGAAGTAAAATCAGCCGGATACTCGCCGCCGGTAATATCCATGATCAACTCGGCGGACGCCGTCAGGGGCAGCGCAAAATCAATAATAAGATCCCCGCTGGTCCCCCAGATTGGATTAATGTCCCCGGTAAAACCAACAGCGGCGGCATCGCTGATTTCAATCGTCGCCCGAATGGTCTGACCTAAATTATACGGCGGCGGAACCTTGGCGGCGGACAGCTCTACAATGATAAATTCATTGGCCTCCACTAAGCCGTCGTCAATAATATCCACCGCAATCTCAGCAATGCGGTCAGCACCGGCAATCGTCAATTCGCAGGCGGCAATAGCGTCGGCGCCGCAGCCGGCAATCGTGTAATCTTCGCCGTAAGCCGCATTCGCCGAGGCATGCGGAATAATATTAAGAGACAGCGGAAAGGAATCATCCAAAATCTGAGCGAATTGAACCGCAGCATTCAATTCAATCCGCGCGCCTTCAGCGGCGTAGTAAGCATCATTGGCAAAGCTTAAATCAAACGGCGCATTCTGCATGCGGGCGATAAACTGCGAAGCGGACGGCGCATAGCCTTCGCCGCCCTCGGCGCTGATAATAATCTCTTCAAGATTCGGCTCATAGTCGGCGTCGAACGAAATAGCGACAGTTAAATCCACCGTCACAGTAGCCGTCAAATCCGGCGACGCCGACGCCGATACCGGCGCAGCGCATAGCGTCGATTCACCGTCAGCAGCAGCGACGCAGACCAAAGCGGCGCCATCGCCGTCCTTCATTTCAAAATCGCGCAACTCCGCATTAATCGCCGTTTGCGATATTCGCGCACGCACAGCGACATTCAAAGATTCCGCCGGCGGCGGCGATACTTCCAAATGATATTCCGCAGCGGCGCCTTCGGCAGCCGTTTGCCCGTCAGCGGCAATAGCAGCATTAAGCGGATTGACTGCAAATCGAAATCTATCGCCCGCAGCGCCGCCCCCACCGGCAATCGTGTAATCCGAAACATCACCGGATAAAACAATGTCAAACGCTTCGCCCGACCCCGCTTTATGACCGGTCAACCGCAGCGCCGCCTGCGAAACCGGGTCGGATTCCGACGCCGCTATATCGGCGACGCATTGATTCTGAACGCCGTCGCAGACAAAATCACCGCCGCCCGTCAGTTTGCCGCCAAGCGCCCCAGCCGGAAATGACGCCGCAATGCGAACAGGCGATACCAGCGGCGGCGCAAAATCTATTACCGCCTCCCCCTCATATCCCCAAAATTGATCCGCGCCGCTTTGCGTAAAACCAAAACGCGGAATGTCGGCAATTTCAACATCAATAAAATCTGGGGGCGACGGCGCATAGCCCTCGCCGTCGGCGATTCGCAGGCGGAAAAATTCAGGCGCGCTTTCGTCGGTGGCATCCAAAAGCAGAGTGACTTTTAATATCAGGTTATCGTCGCTGTCGCCGATGATAAATTCGCAGGCGGCGGCATCGCAGCCGATGATCTGATAATCAACGCCGCGCGTCGCCTGCAAGCCGCTGCCGGTGTTTTCAGTGTTGATATTAACGGCCAGTCCGCCGATGAGCGTAACGCCGACGGGCGACATCACTAATTCAAGGAGACGATTTTCGCTGCTTGTTCTTGCGGACGCATCATCAAAACCAAATGCGAATTCAGTATTATTAATGGCGACATTAATGTCCGCATTCGTCTCTGTTGACGGCGCATATGCCGGCGCATTGGCATGCGCCAGAATTTCGAACGCCAGCGATTCTGTGTCTTCGGCTTGGCCGTCCAAATGGGCGGTCAGGGTAATGGTCGCCGCTTTCGCATTGGCGGCAATCATGACATCGCACAGCAGGGCGGCGGAATCAGGTGCCGGATCTTTCGGGCAATTCAGCGGCGCGCCGTCGGCGAATAACTGATAATCACTGCCGTTGGCGTAGGCGGATTCGCGGGTGCCTTTGACGGCATCGCCGGATACTTTCATTCTAACCGGCAAAACCGACGGCGTTGCCCGCGGTATGGTTATCTTAATCTCCGCTGTTTGCCCTTCGCCGGCATCAGTGCCGGCAATGCCCGCCGCCAGCGCCGACAGAACGCCGACTGCCGCCGCCCCGCCCTGCACCGTATAAGGCGCATTCGTCCCTAATGAATAATTAATGACGGCAATATTAATATCCGCTTCGCCGGGCGTTAAGACGCGCAGCGCAATCACCGCAGCATCCGTGTCCGCCGCTATCGGCAGCGCGCAAACGCCGTTAGGCGCATCGCATCCGCTGAGAATGCCGCCCGTTGAATCCAGCAGCTGATACTGTCCGCCTTCGCCGCCGCTAATGCCCAAAGATACATTAAACTCCGCCGGCGAGGCAAAATCCAACGATACCGTCAGCGCCGCATCACGGCCAATCTCAGCATTAGCGTCATTGGTTTTAATCGCCGCCTTCAACGGCGTGATGGATACTTCGGCTTCAGCCGCCGCCTCGCTAATAAGATAACCCTCCGGCAGGGACGCCAAAGCCAGCGACGCCGTAATACTATATGATGCCGACGGATGCTCCGCCGCCAAGCGCAGCATCAACCGGCTAATCGCCGCGTCTGCCAATACCGCATCATCATCGGATACAGCCGACGGCGTAATCGTGCACTGGCGCGCATTAGAATCCGCATTCGCGCAGGAAACACCGCCCTGTGAAACAGCAACGGCATTCAGACGACCCGCATGATCATTGCCCAGATGAACTATAAACGCATTCGCATCGCGCGGCAGCGGCGGATTAAAATCAAGCGCAATCGCCGCCTCTTGACCGAGAGGGACGGAAACATCAGAACCGAAGCCCATGCGGCGATCCTCCCGCAAAGTCACCCGAATAGAATCCCCGACAATAACGCCCTCCTGATTAGCAACGCTCACATCAATAATTTCATCATCATCGTCCGCATCAACGACAGCCGTAAGCGTCAGCACAACTTCAGCGTTATCGCCGGGCGGCAGAATGATTGTGCAGTCCGCATTATCAGCGCAGCCTTCAATCCTCCAATCAGCCGATTCAGCATCAACCGCATCGACCGTAATGCTGACAATCAGCGGAATAGCCAGCGATTGATCAGCCGTCGCCGTCAGCGTAATCGCCTGACCCTCGCGCACAAACTTCGCCGACGCCTCATCAAACTCAAAGACAACCGCCGGATCGCTGATCGTTAAAATAAATTCGCCGGAATCATCAGCCACTCCAAACCCGTCAGCAGCAATCGGCGATAACCTAAACGAAATCGCCTCCGCCCCTTCATAAATTCCATCACTAACCGCAGTGAATTGAACCGAATCAGACGCCGGCAGCGACAACGCATAGCCGCAGTCGCGTCCGTCCAAAGCATCGACGCCGCCAGGCAAAGCCCCGCAAATTAAATCATTGCCGCCAAGACGCAAACGATGATCCGCAGCATTCGTCCCCTGCAATAACAGCGGCACCGACACGCCGCTCACCGACGGACTAATGCCAATATCAGCAGCAGTAGTTTCACCTTCAACCGCATTCGCCGAACCTCCGACCAATCGCACTTCGCTGCTGCCGATAGCAAGATCAAACTGATTAGAGCCCAAACGACGCTGCGGCAAATTCGCCGCATTCAGATTAAACCGCAAACCGCCCCCGCCATAGACCGCACCCGAAATAAACCGAAGAGTCGCCGATGTCCGTCCAACCGGAATAACGCCGGAACACCCACTAATATCATCACAGACGAAATCCACAACACCGCCGACCGCAAGCGGCGTCGGAATCGCAGACGCCGCAAATCCGCCAATCAAATCCGATTGCCCCTCTAATCGGTGCGATGCCCGCAACTCAATATCAGCACCAGCAGCCAACACCGGATCAAACTCAACAACAACATCCGCCCCTTCATTCCAATGAACATCAGCCGCCGACAACCGATAACCAAATAAACCCGAATCAGCAATAACTACAGCAAGCTGCGACGGATTGGCCGGACTGATGTGAGCGTTCGGCAGAATTTGGATATTGGCGGTTTCGCCGTCTTCGTCCTGATCATCGAGCAATGCTTCCAAGCGCAGCGGCGGATTGCCGGGGGGCATAGTGAATGCATAGATGTCCGTATCGGCTTCTCGGACGCCTTCGGCGCCGTCGATAAAGAGGCGGTAATCGCTGCCGTAGATAGCGTCGCCGGAAAGCTGCAGGCGCAGGGACAGATTGCTTTGCGCGGCCGGATCAAGGACAAGAGGAATATTAACGCCGCCGGCTTCGGCGACGGCGGCTTGAGCGCTTTGGAAATGCGCCGCGACCGGCTGATTGGCAATCGTCAATTGATATGGATTCGCCGCTGAATCAATATCATAAAAATGGGCGGGGGCGATGGTAAGGGTCAGCCGTTCGTCCGCTTCGCCCCGTCCATCAATGGCGGCGGCAATGTGCATATCCGCGCCGCCGCTGTCTGCCGGGACGGACAGAATAAAGGCGTCGGCCGCATCGCCGGTTTGCAGATTCGACGACGACCAGTCGCCGTCGTCGGCATCACCGGTGCGAATCAGATTAACATTAAAAGAATCATCAACCGAAGGAGCGGCGACCAGCCGGACGGCATGAAATGCACCTTCGGCAATGCTGCCGCCGGCCGGACTCCAGCCGATCACCGGCACGCCGACATTCGCTTTGGCAGTCTGCTGTCCCAAAGTGTATCCTGCGGGCGCCTGCCGCAAAGTAAATTGAAGACGCTTGCGGGCGGCGGCTTTAGTCGGCGCAATGTCCAGTATCATCCGCCGCAGCGGCGCCGACGACGACCCATTCGCTTCAATAGTGCAAACCGCCCCTTCGCACGATAACGCCGACGAAGTAAAATCAGCCGGATACTCGCCGCCGGTAATATCCATGATCAACTCGGCGGACGCCGTCAGGGGCAGCGCAAAATCAATAATAAGATCCCCGCTGGTCCCCCAGATTGGATTAATGTCCCCGGTAAAACCAACAGCGGCGGCATCGCTGATTTCAATCGTCGCCCGAATGGTCTGACCTAAATTATACGGCGGCGGAACCTTGGCGGCGGACAGCTCTACAATGATAAATTCATTGGCCTCCACTAAGCCGTCGTCAATAATATCCACCGCAATCTCAGCAATGCGGTCAGCACCGGCAATCGTCAATTCGCAGGCGGCAATAGCGTCGGCGCCGCAGCCGGCAATCGTGTAATCTTCGCCGTAAGCCGCATTCGCCGAGGCATGCGGAATAATATTAAGAGACAGCGGAAAGGAATCATCCAAAATCTGAGCGAATTGAACCGCAGCATTCAATTCAATCCGCGCGCCTTCAGCGGCGTAGTAAGCATCATTGGCAAAGCTTAAATCAAACGGCGCATTCTGCATGCGGGCGATAAACTGCGAAGCGGACGGCGCATAGCCTTCGCCGCCCTCGGCGCTGATAATAATCTCTTCAAGATTCGGCTCATAGTCGGCGTCGAACGAAATAGCGACAGTTAAATCCACCGTCACAGTAGCCGTCAAATCCGGCGACGCCGACGCCGATACCGGCGCAGCGCATAGCGTCGATTCACCGTCAGCAGCAGCGACGCAGACCAAAGCGGCGCCATCGCCGTCCTTCATTTCAAAATCGCGCAACTCCGCATTAATCGCCGTTTGCGATATTCGCGCACGCACAGCGACATTCAAAGATTCCGCCGGCGGCGGCGATACTTCCAAATGATATTCCGCAGCGGCGCCTTCGGCAGCCGTTTGCCCGTCAGCGGCAATAGCAGCATTAAGCGGATTGACTGCAAATCGAAATCTATCGCCCGCAGCGCCGCCCCCACCGGCAATCGTGTAATCCGAAACATCACCGGATAAAACAATGTCAAACGCTTCGCCCGACCCCGCTTTATGACCGGTCAACCGCAGCGCCGCCTGCGAAACCGGGTCGGATTCCGACGCCGCTATATCGGCGACGCATTGATTCTGAACGCCGTCGCAGACAAAATCACCGCCGCCCGTCAGTTTGCCGCCAAGCGCCCCAGCCGGAAATGACGCCGCAATGCGAACAGGCGATACCAGCGGCGGCGCAAAATCTATTACCGCCTCCCCCTCATATCCCCAAAATTGATCCGCGCCGCTTTGCGTAAAACCAAAACGCGGAATGTCGGCAATTTCAACATCAATAAAATCTGGGGGCGACGGCGTATAGCCCTCGCCGTCCGCAAGCGACAGACGGAAAAATTCCGGACTCTCATCTTCGCCGTCACTCAGCAAAGTAACCGTCACCGCAATCGCCGAAGCAGAATCACCAGCAATCACTTGGCAAACGCCGGACGAAGCGCAATCAATAATTTGATAGTCAACACCGCGAGTCGCCTGCAAACCGCTGTCCGTGCCTGCCGCATTAATATTAACCGTCAAACCGCCGGTGAGCGTTACCCCTTCCGCACGCATCTCAAAAATCAATCTCTCGCCCTCCAATCCGCCCGACGGCGCCAAGGCAAACACCAAAGCAAATTCGGTATTAACAATATTAATGTCTGCATTGGCATCTGTTGACGGCGCATATGCCGGCGCATTGGCATGCGCCAGAATTTCGAACGCCAGCGGTTCTGGGTCTTCGGCTTGGCCGTCCAAATGGGCGGTCAGGGTAATGGTCGCCGCTTTCGCATTGGCGGCAATGATGACATCGCACAGCAGGGCGGCGGAATCAGGGGCCGGATCAACCGGGCAATTCAGCGGCGCGCCGTTGGCGAATAACTGATAATCACTGCCGTCGGCGTAGGCGGATTCGCGGGTGCCTTTGACGGCATCGCCGGATACTTTCACTCTAACCGGCAAAGCCGACGGCGTTGCCCGCGGTATCGTTATCTTAATCTCCGCTGTTTGCCCTTCGTCGGCATCAGTGCCGGCAATGCCCGCCGCCAGCGCCGACAGAATGCCGACCGCCGCCGCCCCGCCCTGCACCGTATAAGGCGCATTCGTCCCTAATGAATAATTAATGACGGCAATATTAATATCCGCTTCGCCGGGCGTTAAGACGCGCAGCGCAATCACCGCAGCATCCGTGTCCGCCGCTATCGGCAGCGCGCAAACGCCGTTAGGCGCATCGCATCCGCTGAGAATGCCGCCCGTTGAATCCAGCAGCTGATACTGTCCGCCTTCGCCGCCGCTAATGCCCAAAGATACATTAAACTCCGCCGGCGAGGCAAAATCCAACGATACCGTCAGCGCCGCATCACGGCCAATCTCAGCATTAGCGTCATTGGTTTTAATCGCCGCCTTCAACGGCGTGATGGCTACTTCGGCTTCAGCCGCCGCCTCGCTAATAAGATAACCCTCCGGCAGGGACGCCGAAGCCAGCGACGCCGTAATACTATATGATGCCGACGGATGCTCCGCCGTCAAGCGCAAAATCAACCGGCTAATCGCAGTGCCCGCACCATCATCGGATATGTCCGACGGCGTAATCGTGCACCGGCGCGCATCAGAATCCGCATTCGCGCAGGAAACACCGCCCTGTGAAACAGCAACGGCATTCAGGCGACCCGCATGATCATTGCCTAAATGAACTATAAACGCGTTCGCATCGCGCGGCAGCGGCGGATTGAAATTAATCGCAATCGCCGCCTCTTGACCGAGAGGGACGGAAACATCAGAACCGAAGCCCATGCGGCGATCCTCCCGCAAAGTCACCTGAATTGTATCCCCGTCAATAACGCCCTCCCGATCGACAACGCGCACATCAATAATTTCATCATCATCGTCCGCATCAACAACAGCCGTAAGCGTCAGCACAACTTCAGCGTTATCGCCGGGCGGCAGAATGATTGTGCAGTCCGCATTATCAGCGCAGCCTTCAATCCTCCAATCAGCCGATTCAGCATTAACCGCAGCGACCGTAATGCTGACAATCAGCGGAATAGCCAGCGATTGATCAGCCGTCGCCGTCAGCGTAATCGCCTGACCCTCGCGCACAAACTTCGCCGACGCCTCATCAAACTCAAAGACAACCGCCGGATCGCTGATCGTTAAAATAAATTCGCCGGAATCATCAGCCACTCCAAACCCGTCAGCAGCAATCGGCGACAACCTAAACGAAATCGCCTCCGCCCCTTCATAAACGCCATCACTAACCGCAGTGAATTGAACCGCTGAATTTGAATCAGACGCCGGCAGCGACAACGCATAGCCGCAGTCGCGTCCGTCCAAAGCATCCACCCCATTAGGCAAAGCCCCGCAAATTAAATCATTGCCGCCAAGACGCAAACGATGATCCGCAGCATTCGTCCCCTGCAATAACAGCGGCACCGACACGCCGCTCACCGGCGGACTAATGCCAATATCAGCAGCAGTAGTTTCACCTTCAACCGCATTCGCCGAACCTCCGACCAATCGCACTTCGCTGCTGCCGATAGCAAGATCAAACTGATTAGAGCCCAAACGACGCTGCGGCAAATTCGCCGCATTCAGATTAAACCGCAAACCGCCCCCGCCATAGACCGCACCCGAAATAAACCGCAGAGTCGCCGATGTCCGTCCAACCGGAATAACACCGGAACAGCCACTAATATCATCACAGGCGAAATCCACAACGCCGCCGACAGCAAGCGGCGTCGGAATCGCAGACGCCGCAAATCCGCCAATCAAATCCGATTGCCCCTCTAATCGGTGCGATGCCCGCAGCTCAATATCAGCACCAGCACCCAACGCCGGATCAAACTCAACAACAACATCCGCCTCTTCATTCCAATGCACATCATCCGCCGACAACCGATAACCAAATAAACCCGAATCAGCAATAACTACAGCAAGTCGATCCGGACTGCCAAGACCGAAAACAGCGTTGGGCTGCTCGCCGGCAAGAAGCGACAAAACGACAGATTCTTCGCCTTCTTCATCGTCGTCCAGCGGCGCATGAATTAAAAACGCCGCCGCCCGCTCGTTTGCCGGAATGGTCAAAGACCGAAATTGGCAGATTCCATTTACACACGGCAGCGGCGCATTGCTTTCATCAAGCAATTGATAATCGTCCGCCGATGCACCGCTTTCGGCGACGGCAAAGAACACCGCAATGTCCTGCGAGGGGATATGCGTCAGACGAATTTCCGCCCGCACCGCTGCGCCCGCTTCGGTTAGATTTACAGCGGCTTTGTCAAACGACGCCTGCGGGCGAATGTCATTAAACGAGGCAATGTAAATGGAGTTGCCGCCCAAAGCGTAGCCGTCATCGGCCGACAGCGACAGCGTCAAACGCTCGATTCCTTCGGCGATGAAATCCGCGGACGCGCTGAGCGTTATCGCCAAATCCAACGCATCCGCCGGCCATGTCGCCGTGCAAATATCTTCCCCGCATTCAATGTCATCGCCGGACAGCGAATAGTCGTCATTGCTTAAATCGGCGTCGGGCAGCAGATGAAAGCGGAATGTTTCGCCAACGGCGATATTCCGTCTGATGGACGGACGCAGAGAATCGCCTTCATTTGCCGATGCGCCCGCCGCCGCAAAACTCAATGCGGGCGTATTAATCGCAATTGCCGTCTCGCGCCGGAATGCCAGATAATTCAGCGGTTCGCCGATAAGCGATAAATTCAATCGCCGACCCGCTTCGCCCGCTTTGAGCATTAGCGTCAGCGTCGCCGCCGCCGAGCCCGATGGCAATGAAATCGCACACGCGTCATTCGCGCAAACAGAAGCGGGGACGGATTCATAATCATCCGCATCGCCGCCGCTAATGCCAATTCGCAAATTATATGAAGACGATAAAGGCGGAATAAACTCAACGACCGCCTCAATCTCTCGGCCCCAATACTCTTCGGCGAAATCTTGGGAGAATCCAAAGCGGGGCGAATCGCCGCCAATGCGGACATCCGCCGACCCCGCCAACGCCGACGGCGAATATCCGTCGCCGCTTTCAATCAGCAATCTAAAATGCTCCGGCGAATCCGACAAGGCGTCCGGCAGCAAAGCGACATCAAACACAATCTCCGAAGCAGAATCATCAGCAATCACTTGGCAAACGCCGGACGATGCGCAATTCGGAATCGCCAAATCATAATCTTCGCCCCGAATCGCCTGCGGATTTAAAGCCGCCAACGCCGTATTAATATTAACCGCCAAACCGCCGGTCAGCGTTACCCCTTCCGCACGCAGCACAAAACGCAGCGAATCGCCTTCATCGCCCGCCGTCGGAGCCAGATGAAACGCCAGCGAAAAAACAGTGTTGGCAATGATAATTTCCGACTCCCCGCCCGAAGCGATATAAGCATCGCCGTCGACAACCGACAAGCGCAAACGCTCATTGCTTTCCGTTTGTCCGTCCAGATGCGCCGCCGCCTCAAACACCGCCGAGCGGCCGTCCGCTCCGATTTCCGCATCGCATAAAAAGGCCGCTCCGTCCGCTATGCAATTCAATGCATTGCCGCCGCCGTCCAGCAATTGATAATCGCTACCCAAGCGATGCGAGTCGACAGAATCGCCCTTGATAGCGTCCGCCGATTCAACCCGAATAGTCACTATCAGCCCCGGCGGCAAAGGCGAATCAATCAACAGCCGCACTTCTTGATTCGCGCCTTCGGCGACGGAATAATCCGCATTTGCAATTCCCACACCCGCAGCCGATGCCAGCGTGACAGTCGCCGACGAGCCCGAATATGCACCCATCTCGCCCGCCGCAAGCGATACCGTCACAACCGCCCCTCCAACCGGCGAACGCAATGCGCGAAATTCAAATGCACTCAATCCCCCAGTGCCTGCTTGATAAGGCGACAAGCAAATTCCATCAGGCGGACGGCAGCCCGATAACGCATTTCCGCCCGTCGCCATCTCCCAATCGCCCGCATTCCCCCCCGACACCGACAAAGTCAAATTAAACAATCCTGCCGACACGCCCGACAAATCATTCGACAACGCCCTCAACTCCAAACTCCCGCCCGCCATCAAAGGCGAATTAGGAGTCGGAATCAAAGCCATCGCCGCTCGATTCACCGACACTGCATACGACGATAATTCGGCGGCGTATCCTTCCGCCTCAATCAGCCGCACCATCAAAGCATAGCCTCCCACCGGACCATCCGCCGACACAAAAAATGGAATCTCCTCATCCCCCGCCTCGGCCGAAACCTCGCACACTCGCCGCAAGGATCCATTAGATTCCGCCAGCGTCCCGCACGCAAATTCATCGCCGACAAGATTAAGACGAAAATCATCGCCAAACGCCGCCAACTCCAAAGGCGCACTTAGCTCTACAATAATTCCCTCGCCGCCATTCGCCGCCGCATCCAAAACTACACGACCCCTCAGCGAATCCGCCTGCGACCATACCGCTGAATTAACATCGCCCAGAATCCTCGCCCCCGACAGCGGCGCCGCTATCCGAACCCGTATTTCCGACCGATTGGCGTCCGATTCGTAGCCCTCGCCCGGCAAAAGCCGCACGATAAAATCTTCGTTCGCCTCCGCTTCTTCGTCCGCCGTCAGCAAAACATCAATCCACGCCTCCCCCGACCCCGCCGAAAAGCATTCTCCTGAAGCGCAGCCCGCCGATGCATAATCTGATTCGTCCGCCGTCGCCGCAATTAACTCGTAATTAATCCGCAGATTATCCCTCCACAAAGCCCCGTCCCATCCGATAACGCGGGCGCGAATTTCCTCTCCTTCCGAACCTGATGCAGAATCGCCCTCAAATCCCAGATATGGCGCATTCCGAATTACAACGGCAAACGAGCCGTAATCTCTGTCAATCGCATAATCGCCCTCTGCAATCGCCCCAGAATCTGAATCAGAATCCGCCGCCTTCACTAAACTCAATGTCACTACTTCTCCGTCATCCAACACCCCATCAATCAAAGCCGACACCATCACTCCAACAAACAATACCCCCGCCGACATCCTCACCGCCATCACGCCCTCGGACGATTCAAGCGATTCGCCTTCACTATTCAGCACCATATAATCGCCGCCCACGCCGCTCTCCGGCGATAAAACCGCATCGCCGCTTTCCGGCTTCATATAAAACACCCTCTCATATTCATCGCCCGCACTCCCCGCCGAACCGCTCACCGACAAAGTAATCATCAACGGCGAACCGCCTTCCACAACCTCATTGCCTCCCGCCCCCAAAGCAATGACATCCGTCGCCGCTGACGACGCCGGAACGCGCTCCTCAATAATTCGCTGCTCATAGCGACGCCGAACACGCTCATAACGACGCGACCATGCATCCGACACCAATCCCGAAGATTTTCCCGCCCGCGAAAATGCCGATGCGAATCCATCGCCCGCTTCCCACGAATGACTAAATCGCAAATGAACGCTCCAATCATCGCCCCCGCCCTCCGGATAGTCATACTCCGCCTCCAAAGACAACGCTTGAATCAAGCGCGCCGTCAAGCGGTAATTAAATCCCCGAATATCCCCTCCAATCTCCCGCTCCCACTCATACCGCCGAACCGCCAATTCCAGCCATTCCCATCCCGGCAAGCGAACCGCGCCCTCCGCATCCCATCCCGACGCCGTGTAAACTAAATAATTCTCGCCGTCAATTACCGTGCGATTTACATCCGACAAACGACGATACCAATTCGCCGATACATCCCAATATCGTCCGCGCGCCTCCGCACCCAAAGAATACCGCCGAAACGCCCCATGCTCATCATCATTCAAATAGTCAAAAAAGACATTCGCCCCCAGCAAAATATCATTCGCCAGAAAACGATACCCCAGTCCGGCATTCGCTCCGGGCTCCCACCCTGACTCTCGCTCCTGAACAATATAGCCGCCTTGACCAAACACTAAAGCATCCGAACCCTCCCACAAGCCGAACACTGCCTCCACCGAAAAACTGCCGTCCCGACTGCCCAAAGGCGATTGATAGCCGACATCCAACCCCTTAATGAATGAATCCTCGCCGCTCAGCGAACTCACGCCCGACGACAGCAATTCCCCCGCCAACGCATCTAACACCGCATCCCGCGTGCGCGCAGGATAACTTGACAGCCACTCGCCCCCATCCTCATCAGACAGTGCGCGAAAGCCAGAACCGGCCAAACCCCAGCCCCATAACTCGCCGCCCGACAACCGGCCTAGAACGCGACGACCAAATCCATCGCCGCGGCCGCCGCCAACGGGATCCCTCCATAACTCAACTCCCTCAACATCTCCCTCAATCCCCTCAAACCCCCTCGCATTTTCCCTCGCATACTCCCTCAACAGAGGCGATGGAATAACATCAGCATCATCGCCGTCGTCACCATCGCCGCCAAACGCTATACCGGACGAACCGCCCGCACCCAATACCCAGCACGCCAGCGCGCACGCAATAACCCCGCGATACCAACATCGCAAGCCGCCGCGGCCATCGCCGCCGCGCGCAACACTTCCTCCAAACAGCATCGCCACGCCCGCAGCCTCAGCTTCAGCATCACAGCAGCTTGGCCTCGCGCCGGATCCAATGCGCCATCGAATCGCCATACCCGAAATCTCAGCATCCCCGCCCCCCCTGCATTTCTTCCGACCGGAAAAGAATGGAAACCCAGGGGGCGTGATGAAAAGCACGCGCCAAAAAGCGCGGCGAATTTTTTTGAGTGGCAGGATTTACCGAAAAAGCCGCGCACAAGCGCGATTCGGTCAAAGCCGAATTCCGTCCGTAAAAGGCCGGGTTATCGTCTGAAGCGTCGTCGCTGCCGCCGACGCCGCTTTTATCCTCCTTGTGCACAAACTCCGCACCCTCATATTGCAGAGCCGACTGTAAATTAATTGATGATTTCAACATCGGATTTCGCGCTTGAACGCAGATAAATATGTTAGCACTGAATTCCGCAATAAACCGCCAAAAGGAAAAAACCAATGAAATAAAATTCTCCGTGCCTTTTTAACCACAGCGCATAACAACAGCGCATTTTGCCGAGATTCGGCGGGATTCGCCGCTAATCCGACGACGGCGGCGCGCTTTCATCGGCGGATTCGCCTTCGCCGCCGCCGACATCAAGCGATTCCAAATCGTCCAGCGGCGGCAATTCGTCCAGCGATTTCAAGCCCAAGTCGTCCAGCAGTGTTTTGGTCGTGCCGAAAATTGTCGGCCGTCCCGCCGTTTCGCGCCGTCCGACCGCTTCAATCCAGCCGCATTCCTCCAAAAATCGCAAATGCTGAGGCGACACGACCACGCCGCGAATTCGCTCAATGTCGCCGCGAGTCGCCGGCTGGCGGTAGGCAATCACCGCCAGCACTTCCAGCAATTGACGCGACAATCGCGGCGGACGCTGCGGATTCAGCCGCGCTAAAAATTCGCGGCATTCGGGGCGCGTGATAAATTGAAATCCGCCCGCCGTCTCAATTAAATCCAGCGCGCGATTTTCCCACTCGCCGCGCAATTCGGCGACGGCGGCGCGAATCTCTGCGGCTTCCGCTTGCGGCTTAAACAGGCGGCGCAGAGCGGAAATCGCCAGCGGCGACGCCGAACACAGCAGCGCCATTTCAATGATTTTTTTAACTTCGGCGGATTCGGTCGGCATTTTCAATTTCCATTCCCCGCGGCGGACGCGACAAAAATCGGCGAATCGGAATCTTCCTGCGAGACGGAAATCGCCCGCGAAAGCGCCAATTCCAAAACCGCCAATAAAAGGACGCCGATTCGGCCGGCATCAATTTTTCCGTCGCGGATTAAATCAAAAAAATCGGCGCGGCGGCCGGGCGATAAAAATCGCAGCACGCGGCTCATCGCTTCGCGCACCGACAGGGATTCGGCGCGCAGAAACATTTGCGGATCTTCGCGCCGACGCTCCATCGCCGACGCCATCGCCAATTCAAGCGCATCGGCGGTGACGGTCGGCTTTTCCGTTTTTTCCGTTTTTTGCGATTCGGGCGGCGGCGAAAAAATAAACGGCGACGCAAAATCCCGTCCGCTCCGGGGCAGCGAAGCCAACCGCTCGGCGGCTCGGCGAATCTGCTCGTATTCCAGAAGGCGGCGCACTAAATCGGCGCGGGGATCTTCGCCTTCTTCCGCTTCTTCGGCGGGCGGACGCGGCAAAAGCATGCGCGATTTAATCTCCACCAAAAGCGCCGACATCATCAAATAATCGGCGGCGAGATCCAATTCCAGCGCGGCGATTTTTTCCGCGTATTCCAAATACTGCCGAGTCAATTCGCGCATCGGAATGTCCAGCGGGTCAAAGCGATGGCGGCGAATCAAATACAGCAGAAGATCCAGCGGACCTTCAAACTTCTCCAAAAAAATCCGCAGGGCGTCCGGCGGAATGTAAAGCGATTCGGGCAGCGATTCCAGCGTCTTGCCCGCCACCACCGCCAGCGGCAATTGCTGCTGCGATTGCTGGACGGAATTCACAGCGACGCGACTCCCATCGCATCGCGCACCGCCGACAGTGTTTCCGCCGCCGCCTTGCGCGCGCGATTCGCGCCGTCGGAAAGGACATCGCGCACCAGTGTTTTGTCCTCGCGGAATTTCGCTCCGGCTTCCCGCACCGGCTCCAATTGCGCGTTGATTTTTTCAATGACGGCGCGCTTGCATTCCAAGCATCCGATGGCGGCGGTCGTGCAGCCATTTCGCACCCAATCGCGGGTTTCGTCGCTGGAATAAATTTCATGCAGCGGCCACACCGGGCATTTGTCCGGATTGCCCTTGTCGCTGCGACGCTTCCGCGCCGGGTCGGTCTGCATTCGCCGAATTTTTTCGTCAACCGATTTTGCCGATTCAAAAATTTCAATGGCGTTGTCGTAGGATTTGGACATTTTGCGCCCGTCGATTCCCGGAAAGCGCGGCGACTTCGTCAGCAATGCCTGCGGTTCCGTCAGGACAATTCGCCCGCCGCCTTCCAAATATCCCTGCAGGCGATCAATTTCTTCCTGACTTAAATTATGCAATTCGCCGACCATTTCGCGTCCTTTTTGGAGGGAGGATTCATCGCCGTTTTCCTGATAGCGGCGGCGCAAATCCAAATAGACGCGGGATTGATTCGCCGTTAATTTTTCTAAAATTTCCGCCGCGCGCGATTCAAAATCCGCATCGCGTCCGTAGAGAAAATTAAATCTTCGCGCAATTTCGCGGGCGAATTCCACATGCGGGACTTGATCGTCGCCGACCGGCACGACATTCGCGCGATAAATTAAAATGTCCGCGCTTTGCAAAAGCGGATAACCCAGAAAGCCGTAGGTATTTAAGTCGCGTCCGCTCATTTGCTCCTGCTGCTCCTTGTATGTGGGGACGCGGGTCAGCCACGAAATCGGGCAAATCATTGAAAGCAGCAAATGCAATTCAGCGTGCGCCGGAATTTGCGACTGCATAAATATCGTCGCCTTGTCCGGATTAATTCCGGCGGCGAGCCAGCCGATAAGCATTTCGCGGACGCTTTCATCCATCCCGGCCGAATCGGCGTAATGCGTCGTAAAGGCGTGAAAATCGGCGACGAAAAAAAAGCATTGATGCTCCCGCTGCATCGCCGCCCAATTTTTAAGAACGCCATGATAATGACCGAGATGCAGCCGGCCGGTCGGACGCATTCCGGAAAGCGCGCGCGATTCATGCATAATATCAGCCGAGGTCGCCGCCGCCTTCGCGCAGCAATTTGGGCGGATCTTCGCTGAAATCCACCACCGTGCTGGGGCGCGACGGACAGGCGCCGGAATCCAAAATCAAATCCACTTCGCGGCCGAGTCGGGATGGAAAATCCGCCGGATTTTCCAGCGGCGAATCTTCATTGGCAAGATGCAGAGTCGTCGTAAGCATCGGCTCGTCCAGCAAATCCAAAAGCGCCCGGGCGACCGGATGCGAATGCAATCGCACCGCCACCGTCCGCCGCTTCGGACAGCATAATTGCCGCCGCACTTTTTTAGACGCGGGCATGACAAAAGTAAACGGCCCCGGCGCGCGATTTTTCAAAACGCGAAAAGCCGCATTATCCACTTGGGCGAATTGTCCGACCTGCTCCAAATCGCGGCAGCACAGAGCGAATAAATGCGACTCGCTAACGCCCCGCAAACGGCGAATTCGCGCCTCCGCTTTTGCCGCCCGCATTCGGCATCCGAGCGCGTAGAAAGAATCCGTCGGATAAACAATAACGCCGTCCGCATTCAAAATTTCCGCCGCCTGCTTGATCAGACGCATCTGCGGATTATCGCGATGCACCGCAAAAACGCGACTCATTGCCGCTCCAATTCCGCCGCCGACGATTGGCAAAACGCGCCGCCATTCTGCACGGCCGATTCCGCCGCCTCCGATTTCAAAACAAATTTCGCCCCGCAGTAAGGGCAAGATGCCGACGGCGACGACGGCGACAGCGGCAGAAAAACGCGCGGATGCAAATTCCAATTTTCTCCGCCCGACGGCGGGCAGCAAGCCGGCAAATCGGCGGCGGACACTTCAATCGTCCGGGAATGCGCGCTCATTAATCAGGCGGCGTTTGCCGATTTCGCATCGTCGCACGGCGTAAGCCAGTCCGCATGCTTTTCTGATTCTCCGCGCACGCATTCAAAATACGCCTTCTGCAATTTTTCGGTGATGGGACCGCGCGTCCCTTTGCCGACGGTGCGATTATCCACTTCCCGAATCGGCGTAACTTCGGCGGCGGTGCCGGTGAAAAACGCCTCGTCGGCGCAATACACTTCGTCGCGGGTAATTCTCCGCATTCGCACTTCCAGCCCTAATTCGGCGGCGAGAGTCAGCACAGTTTCGCGGGTGATTCCTTCCAGAGCCGAAGTTAATTCCGGCGTATGCAAAACGCCCCGCCGCACCAGAAATAAATTCTCGCCCGACCCTTCGGCGACAAAGCCGTCGACATCCAGCAGCAAGGCTTCGTCGTAGCCGTCGTGGGCGGCTTCGCCGTAGGCTAAAACTGAATTAACATAATGCCCGCAGCATTTCGCGCGGCACATGCTGACATTAACATGATGGCGAGTGAACGACGAAGTCCGCACGCGAATTCCGCGCGCCAATGCTTCCTCGCCCAGATACGCCCCCCACGGCCAAGCGGCGACGATGCAATGCACCGGCAGATTCTTCGCCGAAATTCCCAGCGCCCCCGCCCCGTAAAAAATCAGCGGGCGAATGTAGCACGACCCTAATTCATTCCGGGCGACGACTTCCTTTTGCGCCGTCATTAATTCATCGGCGGAAAACGGAATCGGCATCTGCATAATTTGCGCGGAATCAAACAGTCGCGCCGTATGTTCGCGCAGGCGGAAAATGGCCGGGCCTTTGGATGTTTCATAGGCGCGCACGCCCTCGAAGATTCCAGTGCCGTAGTGCAGGGCGTGGGAGAGCACATGCACTGTCGCGTTGCGCCACGCGACGAAGCGTCCGTCAAACCAAATTGAGCCGTCCCGGTCCGCCAGTGACATGTGGAAATTATATCATAAATGTTTGCGAATTTCCTGCCGCATTTGCGCGGCGAGTCGGTTCGGATGCGTGTCGTTTCTGCGAGAGTCAATCCGCCATGAATTGGCGGATTAATTTTTCTGCGGATGGCAAGGCATCGTCGTTAAAAGGATCAAGGCGAAAAAGCGGCGAATCGGACGAAGAATGCATCGCCCGAAGCCATGTCATTTGCCGTTTCGCCAACTGGCAAGTAGCGATGAAAATCCGTTTTTTCATTTCGACTTCATTGCATTCGCCTCGCAAATGCGATGCCGCCTGCCGATAGCCAACCATCTTCAGCGATTTGGAATTTTCTTTTAATTCAAATGTTTGGATTAGATTCTTAACTTCATTTACGAATCCGTCGGCGAGCATTTTATCCAGCCGATTGGCGATGGATTCGCGCAATTGAATTCGGTCGGCGGGGACAAGGGCGACGGTTATCATCTTCAAAATCGGCGGCTTTTTCTGCGCCGATAAAAACGACGACAGCGGCTTGCCGGTCGCGCGAAAAACTTCCAGCGCCCGCTGAATCCGCTGGCGGTCAAAGGGGCGAATGCGCTTTGCCGACGCCGAATCAACCGACTGCAATTCGGCGTGCATTGCGGCGAGTCCTCGCTGTAAAATTTCGCCGTCAATTTTTTCGCGTAGGGCGGGCGACGCCGGAGATAAATCGTGCAGTCCGCTTCGCAGCGAATGAAAATACATCATCGTGCCGCCGCACAGAATCGGCATTTTTTTTCGCGCGGCAATTTCACCGCACAAGGCGGCGGCGTCGCGGCAGAATTCGCCGACCGAATAATTTTCGTCCGGATTGCGAATATCCAAAAGATGATGGCGAATTTGACGGCGCATTTCAAGCGTCGGCTTGGCTGCGCCGATGTCCATTCCTCGATATATCGCGCAGGAATCCACGCTGATAATTTCACCGCCGATGCAGTCGGCAAGAGCAGCGGCAAACGCCGATTTTCCGCAGCCGGTCGGACCGGGCAGCAGGACGGCGCGCGGACGAAAATCAGCCGTCATCGGCCGCGATGAAAAAGGCGGTCAAAATAATTTCTATCAATCACCTGCCAGCAGGGGCGTCCGTGATTGCAGCGGCCGGAGCGCTCGGTTTCTTCCATCTGCCTCAGCAATGCATTCATATCGGCGAGTGACAGTTTGCGATTCGCCCGCACCGCCGAATGGCATGCCATCGTGGAAAGCGCGCGGTCGCGCACAATTTCCGGCGCGCCGGATTCGCCGAATTCGGAAATATCGTCCAGCACTTCCAGCAGCAGACGCGCCGGGTCGGCATCTGCCGCCGCCGACGGAATTCCTTTCAGCGCGATGCCGCCCTCGCCCGCCGATTCCGCTTGAATGCCCAACTCGCGCAAAAGTTCCCGACGCTGCTCAAACACCGCCCGCTGCATCGGATTGGCGGCAATTTCCAGCGGCGACAAAAACGCCTGACTCGCCGCCGAACCGCGCTCGCTGGCCGACCGCAGACGCTCGTAAAGAATTCGCTCGTGGGCGGCGTGCATATCAACAATCACCAAGCCTTCGCTGTTTTCGGCGACAATGTAAATATCGTGCAATTGACCGATTGCCGCCCCCAAAGGAAAATCGCGCGACTCGTCATCGGCGGCGGCGGATTTTCTTTCGCCGCTCAGAATCCGATTAATAGCGTCCGGCGGCGGAAAATTTTCCATCGGCGATTTAGCGGTCGGCGGCGTAATTCCACCGAATGCCCGCGGCAAAGAATCGCGCGGACGATTCTCCGAAAACGGCGGCATTGATTCTTTCGGCGGAATATTTGCTTTCGGCGGAATATTTGAATTCGGAATCGGCGGCGAATCGCTTTCGCGAAGCGGCTTGCCCAGCGGCTCAGCCAGCGACTTCGCCAAAGCCCGCCGGACAAAATCAAATATCGTCCGCGGCTCCATAAAGCGCACTTCAATTTTGGCGGGATGCGCATTGACATCCACCAGATTCTGCGGCATCGTCAAAAATAAAACATATGCCGGGTCGCCGTGCGGGACAAGAGCGCGCAGAGAATCCATCACTGCGCGGCGCAATAATTTATCGCGGACGAAGCGGCCATTGACATAAAAAAATTGTCCGATGCCCCGACTCTGCGCGCCATGAGCAGGCGGCTGAATCAATCCGCGAATCGCCAGCGGCCCGGCGGCGGAATTAATTTCGCGGGACGAATCGGCGAATCCCGGAAAAAGCGAATCCATTCGCGCGCGCAAATTACCCGGCAAAAGACGATGCCGCTCCTTGCCGTTTTGCAGAAGAATCAGCGATAAATCAGGGCGCGCCACGGCGATTCTTAAAAAAGCCGAATGACAATGCGCCCATTCGGTGGACGCCGACCGCAAAAATCGCCGACGCGCCGGCACTTCGGCGAATAAATCCCGCACGGCGACTTCGGTGCCGGGCGGAATCGCCGCCGGCTGCGGCGAATCCATTCCGCCGCGAAATCGCCAGCCGTGGTCGTCAACGCGGCGTCGGCTGGAAATCGTCAATTCAGAAACAGCGGCGATGCTGGCCAATGCCTCTCCGCGAAATCCCATTGTCGCCACTTCGCGCAAATCTTCGGCGCGCCGCAATTTGCTGGTGGCGTGGCGCGCCAGAGCCAGCGGCAAATCATCGCGTGCAATTCCTTCGCCGTTGTCGCGCACTGCAATCAGCCGCGCCCCGCCTTCTTCTATGGACGCTTGAATTTCGCCCGCGCCCGCGTCCAGCGAATTTTCCAGTAATTCTTTTAATGCCGCCGCCGGTCTTTCGACGACTTCGCCCGCCGCAATTTGCGATGCAACCGCCGGGGGCAACTCGGCGATTTTTTTGCCGACGGCATCGCGCATCGTCGATTCATCGGATGCGGCTTCGGCGGAAATGTCTTTGGCGGAAATGGTCATCGGGGGAATGATTATATTGGATGGCAATTATGCTTGTTTGTGTCGGCTGTCGGCAAAATAATAGCGCAAAGCGGCGGCCGGGATTCATCCCCGCCCCGCGCTTATAAAACCGACCCGCACCGAAGATTCTAATTTTCCTCCCGCAAAAATGAGGATTTAATTATCGGCTTGACGCATATCCGGCGATGCGCTATAATTGCCGTCCCTTGATTTTTTCCCGCCGACGAGCGGAAATCGTGAGACGCCTTGATTAAAGCTAAAGCGCGCACGGCAAAAAAAACGCCGAAAAATTTTGAAGAAGCGATGCGTGAATTGGAAACACTCATCGTTCGCGCCGAATCCGGCGAAATGCCGCTCGACCAAGCAGTCGGCGAATATCGCCGCGGCGCGGAATTGGTCGCCTACTGCAAAAGCCGACTCGCCGAGGCGCGCCGCGAAATTGAAATTTTAGACGGCGGACTCCTTCGCGCCTTTGATGATTCCGAAATAACGGATGAGCCCGAATAACAAAATGCGCCCGCCGTCCGCAGCATTCGCCGAATGGTCGCGCGCGGCGGCGGATGCCGTTGATGAAAAATTGGCGGCGATTTTATCGTCCGCGACTCCCACTGATTCCGCACTCGCCCGCGCGATGCGATTCGCCGTCGCCGGCGGCGGCAAGCGAATTCGTCCGCTGCTGTGCTTGGCATCGGCGAAAGCGGTGGACGGCGATTTTGCGCGCGCACTCTCGGCGGCGGCGGCGGCGGAATTAATGCATTCCTACTCCCTCGTCCACGACGATTTGCCGTGCATGGACGACAGCCCCATTCGCCGCGGGCGTCCGTCCTGCCATGCCGAATTCGGCGAGGCGACCGCCCTTCTTGCCGGTGATGCTTTGCAGTCGCTGGCGTTTTCGGTCCTCGCCAAAAGCGGACTCGGAATGGAAGCCGTTGCGATTCTAGCGGACGCCGCCGGAATCGACGGAATGGCCGGCGGACAGGCGATTGACCTCGCCTCGGCGAATCGTCCGCTGTCCGCCGACGAATTGCGCGGAATGCATCTTAAAAAAACCGGCGCATTAATTCTCGCTTCTTTGCGGCTGGGAGCGATGTGCGCGACGCGGGCGAAAAAATCGGACATAATTCGGCTGGAAAAATTCGGCGTCGCTTTCGGCTTGCTGTTTCAAGTGTGCGACGATATTTTGGATGAAATCGCCCCAGTGCAAATTACCGGCAAAATGCGCGGACGCGACCGCGAATTGCAAAAGGCGACTTTTGCCACGCGACTTGGAATCGAAGGCGCCGTCCGCGAATCCCGCCGACTTCACGGCGATGCACTGGCGGCGGTGGACGGGGCGAATTTTGATTCCGCGCATTTTCGCGCGGTCGCCGATTTTGCCCTGAAACGAATGGAAGAAACAATGCCGCGCGCCATCAAAAACCACGCCATCGGCGGAGGCGGCCGATGTTAAAATCCGTGTGGGGGTGGCTGAAAAAAAATGAGGGGGGAAAATCGCGCGGGCGCGGGCGCGGCGATGCGGAAAAATTTCCGCCGCCGAAAATTATTCCGCAGCAGGAGCACGGCATTTTGCTCGCGCAAATCAGCCCGCATGCGGTCAAGGCAATTCAGCGTCTGAAAAAATCGGGATTTGCCGCATATGTCGTTGGCGGAGCGGTGCGCGATTTAATTCGCGGACTGCGGCCGAAGGATTTTGATGTCGCGACTTCGGCTTCGCCCACTAAAATTCGGCGGCTTTTCGGACGCAATGCGCGCGTTATCGGACGCCGCTTTCCGATTGTCCATTTGTATTACGCAAACGAAATTGTTGAAGTTTCCACTTTTCGCGCCAACCGACCGACTCGCTCCTGCCGCACCAGCGGGCGAATTCTCCACGATAATTCCTACGGCGGAAGCGAAAGCGACGACGCCCGCCGCCGCGATTTCACCGTCAACGCCCTCCTCTACGACCCGCTGAAACAAACGGTAATTGACCATGTCGGCGGATTCGCCGATATTCGCCGCCATCGCCTGCGAATGATCGGCGACCCAATTGAAAGATACCGAGAAGATCCCGTGCGAATTCTGCGCGCCGCCCGATTCGCCGCCAAACTTGGATTCAAAATAGAGCCCGCCACCGAATCGGCGATGGCGCCATCGGCGAAATTGCTCGGCGACATTCCGCCTCCCCGACTCTTTGATGAACTGGCGAAAGGACTCAGCGGCGGTTCGGCGGTCGTCACTTTTAAGGAATTGCGGCGATTCGGCCTTCTGTCGCATTTGCTTCCGCACATGGATAAATTTGACAACCGCCAGCGGCGATTTATTGACGCCGCCCTTGCCCAATCCGATTTGCGCGCCGCCGATTCGCGGGCGGTTTCGCTGTCGTTTTTAATCGCCGCTTTATTTTGGCCGGCGATTGCCGAGCGATGGCGCGAATCGTGCGCCGTCGGACGCTCTTCGCAAGCGGCGATGGAGCGCGTTTTTTCCGAATGCGGAATCCATGAAAATGAAATTATTCCCCGCCGACTGCAGGGGCGCGCCCAAGAATTATGGCTTCTGCAGGCGCGTCTCGCCGATGCGACGGCACCCCGCCGAATATCGCCCCGCCGCCGAATTTTTTCGGCGCTGGCGAATTCACGCTTTCGCCCCGCCCTCGCTTTTTTGAATTTGCGGACGGAAACCGGGGATTTAATTGCGGAAAAAAGCGGCGGCGATTCCCCCCTCAAAGCCGGCACGGCAAAATGGTGGAACGCCTTGGAAGAAGCCAAAAGCCAGCCCGCCGAAGCCACTGAAAAATTGCTCTTGCTGCTGCCGGAAAAACCGCCCGACAGCGGGCGGCGGCGTCCGCGCGCGCAAAAACAAGCCGCTTGAATGACGACGACGGCTTTTGTCGGACTCGGGGCGAATCTCGGCCGTCCGCAATCGCAGGTAAAAGCGGCGGCGATTCGGCTCGGCGAAATTCCGTGCGCGAGCGTTTGCGCGATTTCGTCGCTTTATTTGTCGTCGCCGATGGGCGTTAGCGAATCGCAGCCGGATTACATTAACGCCGTCGTCCAATTGCGGACGACTCTGGCGGCGGATTCGCTGGCGGATTCGCTGTTTGAAATTGAGCGGCAATTCGGACGCATGCGCGAAAAAAAAAACGCCGCCCGCGAAATTGATTTGGATTTGCTTCTCTTCGGCGAAATTGTTTTGCGGACGAAGCGGCTGATTCTGCCGCATCCGAGAATGTCCTCCCGCGCGTTTGTTTTAATGCCGCTGGTGGAAATCGCCGGCGACATCAGCATTCCCGGCGAAGGCTCGGCGAAGCAATTGCTCGCGCAATGCGGCGGACAAAAAATCCGCCAATTAAACGGCGATGAAAATTCTGGCGATTGATTCCGTCAGTCCGAATTGCGGCGTCGCCCTTTCCGACGGCGCGCGAATTTTTTGCGAAACGCAAGAATCGCCGAAAGATTCGCCGCGAAATCATTCGCGAATTTTAATTCCGTCGGCGGATTCGCTGCTGGCGAAAGCGGAAATGAAATTGGCGGATGTTGACGCTTTCGCGTTTAACGCCGGGCCGGGCGGATTTTCGGGGGCGCGACTCGGCTGTGCAACGGCGCAAGGATTCGCCTACGCCTGCGGCAAAAAAGCCGTCGCCGTGCCGGGCTTGCTGGCTCTCGCCGAGCGATGCCGACGCGAAGAATCGCCCGCTCATTCGCGCTTTGCCGCCGCCCTGCCCGCCTACGAAAATTATGTTTTTTTTGCGGCGTATGAAAAAATCGGCAATGAATGGCAAGCGACTGTCACGCCTCAAATTTGCGCGATGGACAAAATTCCTCCGCTTCCCAAAGGCGAATGGATTTTTTGCGGCGAGGGATTTTCATCGCAAAGCGGAATCGCCGAAATACAAAAAACACAATTTCCCGATGCGTTGGCGGTTTTGAATTTGGCGGAAAGCGTCGCCGTCCGCAGGACAGAATTTGCGGGCGTTAAAATTTCATCGGCGATGGATGCAACGCCGCTTTATGTCCGCGAAAAAGTTGCATTAACAATTGAAGAAAGGTTGACGGCGGCGGTCGGCGGCAGGCAAAATTCGGCGGCGGAAAAAAAATGAAGCGGGAAATTATTGATGAATTCGGCGTCGGTCATTTGTATCGGTGGCGCGAGCGGACGCAAAAAATTGCGGCGGCGGCGGAAATTTCCAATCAGAAATCTTTCGCAAAAACATCGCCTTGCGGAGAAAAGTTGACATCTTCCATTACTATTCCAATTGCGGAAATGGATTGGAAGACGCTGTCGGCGACAGTGCGAGAATGCCGCAAATGCGAATTGCATAGCGGCCGCAAGCAGGCGGTTTTTGGCGTCGGCGACTGCAACGCCGACTGGCTTTTTGTCGGCGAAGGGCCGGGCGAGCAGGAAGATTTGAAAGGCGAGCCCTTTGTCGGACGAGCCGGACAATTGCTGGATTTAATGCTCGCCACTTTGGGGCTTGCTCGCGGAAAAAATGTTTACATTGCGAATGTCGTCAAATGCCGCCCGCCCGAAAATCGCAATCCAAAGCCGAATGAGGCGGCGGAATGCCGTCCGTATTTAATGCGTCAAATTGCGATGATTAAGCCGCGATTGATTGTCGCTTTGGGGCGGGTCGCCGCTGCTCATCTTTTGCATTCGGAGGAATCCATCGGACGGCTGCGTCAGCGGCTGCACGATTTTGACGGCACGCCGCTGGTAGTCACTTATCATCCGGCGTATTTATTGAGGAATCCCATTGGCAAGCGTCAGTCATGGGAGGATTTGTGCTTCGCCAGACGAATTCTCAAAGGCGAATAAATTTCACTTTGCGCCGCCCGAATTTTATGATATGATTCCTTTCCGGCGAGGGAACCCAATTCCGCGCCGGTTTTTTTATGTCCGACGATGCGATTCTCGCCCTTGCCGACGGCGCCGTTTTTCGCGGCGAGTCGTGCGGATTCAACGGCTGCGCCATCGGCGAAGCGGTTTTTAATACGGCGATGACCGGCTATCAGGAAATTCTCACCGACCCTTCCTATCATCGGCAGATTGTCGCCCTCACCGCCCCGCACATCGGCAACACCGGCATTAATCCGCACGACGACGAATCGCCCCGCATTTTCGCCGCCGGACTCGTCGTCAAAGAAATGGCGCGACGGCATTCCAATTGGCGCGCGAAAATGTCCCTTCCCGAATTTCTGCGCGCGCAAAAAACGCCCGCCATCAGCGATATTGATACGCGCAAACTCACCCGAATTCTGCGCGATAAAGGCGCGCTCGGCGCATGCTTAACAGTCGGCGACGATGAATCTTCCGCCCTCAAAAAAGCCCGCGAATTCGCCGGATTGAAAGGCGCAATGCTCGCCGCCGAAGCATCGCAAAAAAAATCCGCCGAGTGGAATCAAGGCGCATGGAATCCCGCAAAAAATAACTATGAATTTCACGCCGCCGAATCTGCGGAAAATCGCCCGGCGCAGCCGCCGCATATTGTCGTTTTGGATTGCGGCGTCAAGCGCAATATTTTGCGGTCTTTGGTCAATGCGAATTGCCGCGTGACGACAATGCCCTACGCCGCCGGCGCAAACGCCGTTTTGTCGGCAAAGCCCGACGGCGTAGTTTTATCCAACGGCCCCGGCGACCCGGCGCCCTGCGAAGCGGCGATTGAAACCGCCCGCCGTCTAATTGCGCATCGCCTGCCGATTTTGGGAATTTGCCTCGGTCATCAAATTCTTGCGCTGGCGTTGGGGGCGCGGACGATAAAAATGAAATTCGGCCATCACGGCGCGAATCATCCGGTGCGCGATTTGCACAGCGGACGAGTTTTAATTACCAGTCAAAATCATGGATTCGCGGTGGATGCAGAATCGCTCCCGCCGAATGTGCGGGCGACTCACTTGTCGCTGTTTGACGGTTCACTGCAGGGATTGGAAACTTCGGACGGGCGCATCTTCAGTTTTCAAGGACATCCGGAAGCGAGTCCGGGTCCGCACGACGCCGAGTCATTTTTCGGAAAATTCCTTGCGGCGATTATGTCGGCGGCGAATTCTGACGATTCGGCGGCTATCTCTAATCCTTCTCTAATCTGCCCTCTCTAAGTCATCTTATAGATTTCTCTGCCGAAAAAATTGGCGATAATCGCATTCGGCGATTTTGCCATAACCGTAAAGGAAAGAAAATGAACAAATCCGAAACCATCAGCCGTGAAGAAAATATCAGATGCCGCCTTTGCATTTGCGAGGCGGTGGAATACTTTCGCGAGGGATTGAAACCCTTCGTTGAATTGCGGTTGCAAACGGCTTACTGGCCGAATTGGATTCCGAAGGTCAACGCCATCATCGATGAGAAAAATAAAAAGAAAGGCCCAAACGATCCAAGGATTTCTCGCTTGCGAGTCGACGGGAAAGGGAAGAAAATCCACTGGGACTCGCGGTCGTTGCTGAAAGCGATTGATCTCACTTTCGATACGGCCTTCCAAGGGGAGTTCCAATGCACCCAATATCAGGTCAAGTCGCTTTTGGATCGGCTCAACGATTTTTCCCATGAAAAGAAGTTTCGCCCCAAAGAAGCGAAGCTCACGCGTAATGGGATGGAGTACAAACCGAAACCGATGCTTCAAGGGATGGAATACATCTTGAAAGCGGTCAATGCTTTGAACGAAGCGAAATTGGTGAACGGTGTTCTGCGACGACTCGTTGACGAGTCGTCCGCTACCTCGCGCCAAAGTGACGAGACCGAATCGCCGATGGAAGCAGGGGAAAACATGTCAAAACTCGAAGCCGTCCGGCTTGCGGTGCAGTGCGGCGTGTCCCTCGCCGATACCCGGTTTGCAAACATAAACCAAAGCAGGCCGGACTTGTGGTGGCTTGACATTCCCGTCAAAAAAATTCGGCACGAGGAAGACATTACGCTCCTGCTCTACGATTGCCGGATGCACAAGTTGCATTGCCTGCAAGTGCCGACGGTTTATTTCAGGGAAAATCGCGTCGGACTGGATGAAAGGATGGTCAGCGGCGTCCCCAAAATTGGGCTGTACTTGTCCACGGACAAGGGCGACTTATTCCGTGACAAACGCGGCAAGGGTAAAATCCCTTTCGCACAATTCAAGCACGGCGAGTGCTAACGCAAAAGGAGAAAACCATGATTCCGCACATTGAACACGAACAGAAATATCTCCAGCATTTGGAAAAAGCCGGAGTGGGAAAAAATGATGAGGTCGCTTCGTCGCCTGAATCCTACGCCTCTTATATCAGAAGCGTTTCACGCTCAATGGGCAAGCCCATTACGCCGAATTTGGTTTCGTCGCCGGATCAAATTGAGAAAATCATTCGGCAAGTGAAAGACAAACCGTTACTAAAAACGGGGCGTCCGCCTGCGAAAAGCACACTTGAAAAGTGGAAAACTGCATTGGCGGCTTACTTGGAAATGTGCGAGAAGCACAACCTCCGCTGATGCCTCGCCGCACTGACATATCCAGCGTATTGATAATCGGTGCCGGGCCGATTGTCATCGGGCAGGCGTGCGAATTTGATTACGCAGGCGCGCAAGCATGCCGTGCATTGCGCGAAGAAGGATTCCGCATCGTCCTTCTTAATTCCAATCCGGCGACGATTATGACCGACCCCGAATTCGCCGACGCCACCTACATAGAGCCGATTCGCGCCGACATCGCCGCCGACATTATCAAGCGCGAAAAAGTGGACGCCGTCCTGCCGACAATGGGCGGACAAGTCGCCTTGAATTGCGCGATGGAATTAGAAAACAGCGGCGAACTAAAACGACTCGGCGCAACGCTTATCGGCGCATCGGCAAAGGCAATTGCCAAGGCCGAAGATCGCGCGCAATTCCGCCAAGCGATGCATAACATCGGACTCCAAACGCCCGAATCCTTTCTTGTTAAAACATTGGACGACGCGCAAAAAAAACAAACCGGGATCGGCTTTCCGACCATTGTGCGGCCGTCGTTTACCTTAGGAGGCAGCGGCGGCGGCATCGCCTACAACGCCGAAGAATTTGAGGATATTTTGAAGCGCGCCTTGGCGGCGTCGCCCAACGGCGAAGCGTTAATAGAACGCTCCCTCATCGGCTGGAAGGAATTTGAAATGGAAGTCGTGCGCGATTGCAATGACAATTGCATTATCGTCTGCTCGGTGGAAAACATAGATCCGATGGGCGTGCATACCGGCGATTCGGCGACTGTCGCTCCGGCGCAAACTTTGACGGACAAGGAATATCAAATTATGCGCGATGCCGCCATCGCCGTATTGCGCGAAATTGGGGCGGATACCGGCGGGGCGAATGTGCAGTTTGCAATCAATCCCATTAATGGCGAAATGGCGGTGATTGAAATGAATCCGCGCGTGTCGCGCTCGTCGGCTTTGGCCTCCAAAGCGACCGGCTTTCCGATTGCCAAGGTCGCCGCCAAACTCGCCATCGGAAAAACATTGGATGAATTAAAAAATGAGATTACCGGCGGACGGACTCCGGCGTCGTTTGAGCCGTCTTTGGATTATGTTGTCGTCAAGGTGCCGCGATTCGCCTTTGAAAAATTTCCGCAGACCGAAGATATATTAACAACGCAAATGAAATCGGTCGGCGAAGTAATGGCGATTGGCCGCACTTTTCCGGAAGCGATGCAGAAAGCATTGCGCGGATTGGAAATCGGCGCGGACGGATTCACCCCGCATTCCTTAAATCGCGATGAAATTGAACGGGGGCTTACCGTCCCCAATTCGCGCCGATTATTTTACATTGCGGATGCTTTTCGCATCGGAATGACTGTTGAGGAAATTTCCGCGCGCGCGAAAATTGACGCTTGGTTTCTCGCCGAAATTGAATCCATCATCATCGCCGAATCCGAAATTGCGAATCAACAGTTGGAGGACATCGGCGATGTTCAATTTCGCCGTTACAAAAAAAAGGGATTTTCTGATTCGCGCTTGGGGTCGCTTTTGAATTGCGGCGAATCGGCCGTGCGCGAATCAAGGTGGCGTCGCGGAATTCATCCGGTTTATAAGCGGGTGGATTCGTGCGCCGCTGAATTTCCCACCGAAACGGCGTATTTGTATTCCACTTACGACGACGAGTGCGAATTATGTCCGAGCGATTCGCCCAATAAAATAATGATTCTCGGCGGCGGGCCGAATCGAATCGGGCAGGGAATTGAATTTGACTACTGCTGCGTGCACGGGGCGATTGCCCTCGCCGAAGCCGGATTTGAAACTTTGATGGTGAATTGCAATCCGGAAACCGTCTCCACTGATTACGATATTTCCGGCCGTCTTTTCTTTGAGCCGCTGACGGCGGAGGATGTTTTGGAAATTGTCCGGCGCGAAAAGCCCAAAGGAGTCGTTGTGCAATTCGGCGGGCAAACGCCCTTGAAAATCGCGCATGCGCTTGCGGAATCCGGCGCGCCCATTATCGGCACGCCGGTGGACGCCATTGATCGGGCGGAAGATCGCGCGCGCTTTCAGCAATTGCTCCGCGAATGCCAATTAAAACAGCCGCCGAATGGAATCGCCCGCGATATCGCCGATGCAAAATCGCTGGCGGAAAAAATCGGCTTTCCTTTGCTGGCGCGTCCGAGTTATGTCCTCGGCGGACGGGCGATGGAAATTCTCTACGACGCGAATGAATTATCCGATTATTTTTCGCGCGCCGATTCGGAAACTTTGCGCGGCGGAATTCTGTTGGATAAATTTCTTGACGACGCCATTGAAGTGGATGTTGACGCCGTCGGCGATTCTTTCGGCAATTCTCTCATCGGCGGCGTGATGGAGCATATTGAAATGGCGGGCGTGCATTCGGGCGATTCGGCGTGCTCTTTGCCGCCGCATTCGCTTTCCGATGAAGTTATTAATGCGCTCGGCGAGCAGACGCGATTGCTGGCGCGAACCTTGGGAGTCGTCGGATTAATCAATGTGCAATTCGCCATTCAAAACGGCGATATTTATGTTTTGGAAGTTAATCCCCGCGCGTCGCGGACGGCGCCTTTTGTGTCCAAAGCGACGGCGGTTCCCATCGCTAAATTAGCGGCGCGGGCGATGGTGAATTTGCCTTTGGAGGATTCTTCGCGAATCGCTTCGCCGTCTTATTTCAGCGTCAAGGAGGCGGTTTTTCCCTTTGATAAATTTCCCGGCGTTGATGTCATTCTTGGTCCGGAGATGCGCTCCACCGGCGAGGCGATGGGAATCGGCGACACTTTTGCAATGGCGTTCTGCCGCGCGCAAATGGCCATTTCCAATTTGCCTGCGGAAGGATGCGCGCTTTTTTCCGTGCGCGACGCCGACAAGCCGAGAGCGGTCGTGGTCGCCAAGCGTCTCGCCGACTGCGGATTTTCCATCGCCGCCACCGGCGGCACGGCGCAATTCTTCAACGACAGCGGAGTTCAAGCGCGAAGAATTAACAAGGTCGCGGAGGGTCGTCCGCATGTGGTGGATTTAATTTTGAGCGACAAGGCGTGCATCGTCGTCAATACGGTGGACAGCGGACTGCAAAGCGTGCGCGATTCTTTTTCCATTCGGCGTTCGGCGGTGCAGAAGAAAGTGGTATACTTCACCACTATCGCTGGCGCCGACGCGGCGAGCCTCGGAATTCTGCATTTAATTCGCGGCGGACGGTCGGATGCGATGCAGTCGCTTCAGCGGCGGCATCAAAGCGAAGCAAAACGGAATCAGCAAAAATGACGGCGCGCATGCCGATTACCGCCGCCGGTCGAGAACGGCTGCGCGGCGAATTAGAGCGGCTTAAAAATACCGAGCGGACGGCGATTATCGCCGCCGTCGCCGAAGCGCGCGCGCACGGCGATTTATCCGAAAACGCCGAATATCATGCGGCGAAGGAAAAGCAGCGGCAGATTGAAAGCCGCATCGCCGAATTGGAAAGCGCCTTGAGCCGCTCGCAGATTGTCGTCGCCGAAGGCGACGGCCGCTGCGTCTTCGGGGCGTTTGTGAATTTGCAGAACACCGACGGCGCGAATCTTTGCTATCAAATTGTCGGCGACATTGAGTCCGAAATTTCGCAGGGGCGAATTTCGGTGTCGTCGCCGGTCGGCCGCGCCCTTCTGGGAAAAAGCGCGGGCGATGTCGCCGAAGTCCGCACGCCGCGCGGCTTGATGGAATATGAAATCGTCCGCGTGCGATATAAATAAAATGATTCCGCCGCGCCTTGTCCCGTGGCGTCCGCGCCGACGCGCTTTGGATTCCGCCGATTACGCGCGCGCCGACGCCGTTTTGCAAATCGTCGGCGAAAAAAAATCCGCGCCCTTTGACGAAATTTTTCAAGCGGCTTCCCGCCGTTTGTCGTCCAAGGAATCAGATTCGCCGCTTGTCGTTACGACTCCCGACGGCGTTTTAATTTCGCGGATGCAATGGCCGATTAAGCCCGTCGGCGGAATCGCCCTCGGCGTTTTTGAAAAGCACGCTAAATTGCGCGAGCATTTTTCGCCGATATTCGCGCGGTCGCCGAGGCGAATTGCCATTGACATTCGCGCCGACGACGCCGACGAAATTGCGCCGCTTTCGCTTTATGTTGCGCAGGTCGCCGCCGCCGTTTTGCCCGATTCCAAAACCGACAAGAAAAAAGAATCGCCGCCGGTCAGGGAAATTATTTTATCGCCGATGTCGGATAATTCGCGGTTGGCAGAATCGGCGGCGACGGCGGAAGCGAATATCCTCGCCCGCTCGCTGGAAAGAATTCCGCCGAGCGAATTGACGCCGCCGCAATTTCTAAAAATCGCCCTCAAACTTGCGCGCGAAAATAATTTGACGGCGGAAGTTTTTGATTCCGCGCGTCTTGCCAAAATCGGCGCCGGGGCATTTTTGGCGGTCGGACGAGGCGGCGGACGGCCTTCCTGCATCGTCCGAATTTCCTACACTCCGCCGCAAAAAACGAAAAAGACGCGCGTCGCTTTGGTTGGAAAAGGCGTCTGCTTTGACACCGGCGGAGTCAACTTAAAACCCGCCCGCCACATGCGGGGAATGGGCGGCGATATGGCCGGAGCGGCGGTCGTTTTGGCGGCGACGACGGCGGCGGCGAAATTGCGGCTGCCGATTGGCGTTGATGCGTGGCTCGCTCTCACCGAAAATTTAATCGGCCCGGCGGCTTACCGCCCCGACGATGTCGTCCGGGCTCTTAATGGCAAGACGATTGAAATCATCCACACCGACGCCGAAGGGCGAATGGCTCTCGCCGACACGCTGACTTTGGCGACTCGCGCCCGCCCGAATTTAACGGCGACTTTTGCGACTCTCACCGGCACGATGAATGTCGCCCTCGGCGAGCGATACAGCGGAATTTTTTCCACCGACGAATCCGCACTCGCGCAGGCGATGGCGGCGTCGGCGGCAAGCGGCGAGCGGCTTTGCGCTTTTCCCATCGCCGACGATTATGTGAAAGAAATCAAAAGCGAAGTCGCCGACATTAAGCAATGCTCCGAGCAGGGCGACGCCGACCACATTATCGCCGCCCGATTCCTCCGCGAATTTATTGAGGGCGATTCGCCGTGGCTGCATTTGGATTTGGCGGCGTCCCGCTGCAAAAACGGATTGGGGGCGATTCCCACCGAAATCACCGGCTTCGGAGCGGCTTGGGCTATTTCGCTGCTGCGGCAATTAGCGTTAAAATAAAAAAATGACGGCGCTTAAAATCGGCGATATTTCTGTCGGCGGCGATTCGCCGACGCGCCTTATCGCAAGTTTTTGGCGAAAAACCGCGCCGGAAAAATTGCGCGAACTCAAAAATTGCGGATTGGACATCGCGGAAATTCGCCTTGATTTGTGCGATGCGGCGAATCGCACCGCTGAATTCGTCCGTGAATTTTCTGCGGTGATTCCGACTCTGGCGACGATTCGCCTGAAAAGCGAAGGCGGCCAATGGAGCGATTCGGAAGATGCCCGACTCGCCGTTTTCCGCAATGTGATTCCCGCCGCCGATGCGATTGACATTGAATTGTCCGCCCGCCATGGCATTCTTAACGAAGTCATCACTGCCGCAAAAAAAGCCGGGAATGCCGTCATTATTTCCGTGCATGATTTTCAATCGCTCCCCGCCGACGAAAAATTAAAATCCGCCTGCGATGATGCTTTTAATTTAAGGGCGGATATTTTCAAGTTGGCGGCGACCATTAACGACAAGGATTCTTGCCAGCGACTCGCGCGTTTTGCCGGCCGAATCAGCGGCGATAAAAAGCCGTTCGCTGTAATGGGAATGGGAAAATTCGGCGAAGAATCGCGCCGGGGTTTGATTCATCAAAACGCATTGATATATGTTTGCGTTGATGATCCGACGGTTCCGGGGCAAATTAAACTTGACGAAGCGGCGGCGATGCTGGGCAAATCGTCTTCGCCGCCAATTAGTCCGCACTGCGAATTCGCGTTTTAATTTATCGCCGGTTGCGCGATTAAAAAATATTCCGCAGCCATTCGGCGGAATCGCTCACCAGCACGGCGTCAAATCGGCATGGACAATTCACCCGCCGCTTCGCCAAATAATGACGCGCCGCCGCATTCAGCCGACGACGCTTAACCGCCGAAATGCTTTCCGCCGCCATTTGCGAATTTTCCCGCCGCCGCACTTCTACAAAAACCAGCGAATCGCCGTCGCGCATTACAAGGTCAATCTCGCCGAATCTGCAGCGATAATTGGATTCCACGAGCCGCAATCCCCGCTTGCTTAAAAAATCGGCGGCGATTTTTTCGGCGGCGTCGCCGATGGATTTTGCCGTCGGCGAATTCGTCGGCGCATTCATTGATTCGTTTTTTTCGCTTTGATTGGAATTAATCGCCCGTCGCGATATTTCACGGCGATGCCATAATGGCGAAAGCGGCGGCTTTCTTCCAATCGCAATTCACCGGTAACGCCGTCGGCGCGCCATTCGCCGCCGGGAAGCCAGAGCGAAATAGCGGCGGCGATGCGAAAAGCATCAACGCCCAGCGCAAAAAATCGCTGCTCGGCGGGCGGCAATTCCACCGGGGCGCCGTCGCGATAGCGGGCGACGACGGCGGAATCGGCGGCGGCGAACCACGGCATTTCCACAAAAATTAATTCATTGAGAAGAGCCGCCTGCTCGGCCGAATTCGCCGCCGAATTAACCAAGGCGCTGGCGAAAACGAAAAATCGCCCCGGCACGAATGTCCGCGCGCGGCGGGCAAAGGCTTCGCGACCGGCGAGAAAAACGGCGGTTGCGGAATCCTCGTCGGATTCTTCTTTTAAGGAATTGAAAAGCGCGGTTAAATCGGCGTCCAAATAAATGCGATGGCGAATCGCCGAATTGCCCGCGCGTTTTTGCCATTCGGCGGTGAAGCGCGATTCCATTCGCCGTCCGTAGGGTGAATTTTCCACTACGACCATCGCGCGGCGATGTCCCAGACGATAAGCGGCGCGGGCGATTTGCTCGGCTTCTTCGCCCGAATCCAGCGTGAAAGTAAAAATCGGCTCGCGGTCAAATTCCAATTGGCGCGACGGCTGCAGCAGAATGGTCGGCACGGAAACGCCGTCGGATTTTTTAAGAAATTCCTCCACGCCGCTTTTGAGCATCGGCCCGATAATCAGCGACGCCCCGCCGTTGGCGGCATCGCGCCACCCCGAAACCGCCAGATTCGGGCTGCCGTCGGTGGGATAAGTGTCCAGACGCAATCGCGCCCCGTCGGCTTTTGCCGCATGAATGAATCCCTCCCGAAATTGACGCGCCGCCCGCCCGACAAATCCGGCCGCTTCGGTCGGAATCACTAATGCAATTCGCGCCGCCGAAATTTCCTCCGGCGCCGTCGGCGGACGAAACAGCAGCGGCTTGCCGTCGGAGTCGGCGGGCGATTCGCGCGCCGATTCCAAACTTTCAAATTGGCGAAGAAACGATTCGCGGTCAAAGCCGCGCCCTTCGAGCCAGTCGTCAAAGGCGTCGTTGCCGCCGCGCGCAAAAGTTGCTACGCTGGCAATCGCCAAAATGATAAGGGGTTTTTTAATGCCGAAAATTTTCATCGCTGAATTGTCATTCGCAATTATTATATGACTTCCGACGACAACCGCCTGCGCGACCTCGCCGACCGCTGCGTCGTCTGCGGATTGTGCGCCCCCGGATGCCCGACTTACCGCCTGAATCGCACTGAATCCGATTCGCCCCGCGGCCGCGTGTTAATCGCCAAAGCAATTCTGGACGGCGGCGTCGCCGACGATTCCGCCCGCCTTCATCTTGACCGATGCCTCGGCTGCCGCAACTGCGAATCGGCATGTCCGAATGGAGTCGCGGTGACGGAAATTATCGGCGGCATTCGCCCCCGCCTCAAAACCAACCGCGATTCTTTTTTGCTTCGCCAACTGCGAAAGCGGGCGGAAAATCCTTCATCGCTTTCGGCGACGCGAAAAATGCTGAAGACGGCGAATTTTTTTCGTCCGGCGGCGGCGAAAATTCTGCCGAAAAAAATGGCGGATTTTTTCCGCGACCTGCCGACAGCCGACGGCGAATTTTCCATCGCCCAATTCCAAAGCGAAAAGAATCAAAAAAACGACGGCGAAGAAATTGGATTTTTTGCCGGCTGCTTTGCGCGAATTATTGATGCGCCGACTTTGCATTCCGCCGTGAAAATTCTGTCCGCCTGCGGATTCCGCCTGCGAATTCCGCCGATGCAAAATTGCTGCGGCGCGCTTTCCCACGATGCCGGCGACTCGGATTCTTTCGCGCGTTTGCGAATGCGGAATCTGTCGGCGTTTGCGGGCGATTTTCCAATCGTCCATTGCGCCAGCGGATGCGCCGCAACATTGGCGCGATACGGCGGCGAATTTTCCGCGCGAATTAAAGATGCGTCCGAATTGGCCGCGCGGCGAATTTCCAAAATTAAAATCAATTCGCTGGACGCATCGGCGGTTTTGCATATTCCCTGCACACAGAAAAATTGCGGCGACAACGGCGATTCGGCGCGCGAAATTCTGCGGGCGATTCCGCAATTGCGCTTTTCGGAATTAGCCGAAAACGACCAATGCTGCGGCGCGGCGGGAAATTATTTTTTGGCGGAATCGCAAATCGCCCGACGCCTGCGCGCGCAAAAAATCGCGCATATTCATTCGGCGAAGGCGGATTATGTTGTGACGGCAAATCCGGGCTGCGCGCAATTTTTGTCGGCGGGATTGCGGGAATCGGGGCGGCGGGTTAAAATCGTCCATCCGCTTTCTCTGCTGGCGAAGGCGGCTGTTTTTTCGGAGTCGCCGCAATGGACAAATTGATTGAAATTTTTGAACGCGGAATGAAAACCGTCTTTACGCCGGCGACCGCCGAGCGCGAAAGCCCCGCCGCATCCGCCGACGACGCCGCATTAAACGAAGAAGACCGCCGCAAATCGGCGGCATTAATGCGGGTGAATCACTGCGGCGAAGTGTGCGCGCAGGCGCTTTATCAAGGGCAGGCGATTTTTGCGCGCAACCGCAAAACAGCAGAATCGCTGCAAGCGGCCGCCGACGAAGAAATTGACCACCTCGCATGGACCGCCGAGCGAATTCGCGCCTTGGGCGGACGGCAGAGTTTTTTGAATCCGCTGTGGTTTGGCGGGGCTTTCGCCGTCGGCGCGATGGCGGCGGTAATTTCCGACCGCATATCGCTGGGCTTCGTCGCTGAAAGCGAAAGGCAAGTGTCGGCGCACTTGAAAAGCCATCTCCACAAACTTCCCGAAAACGACGCCAAAAGCCGCGCGATTGTCGCCCAAATGGAAATCGACGAAACCCAGCACGCCACCAAAGCCGTAGAAATGGGCGGCGCGGAATTGCCGCCGCCAGTCAAATGCGCGATGAAATTCGCCGGCCGCGTTATGACCCGCACAAGTTATTGGATTTGAGCGTGTCATCGCAGCACGACCAAGTTATGGCGGCGATGGAGCGGCTTGGCGGAATCGCAACGCTTTCGCAGTTATATCACGCGACTCTTTCCGGCGATGCGGAATGGAAAACCAAAACACCGCATGCGACGATTCGCCGAATCGTGCAAACCAATGCGGCGTTTTACAAAATCAAGCCGGGACTTTACTGCCTCGCCGCCCGCAAGCGCGAATTTGAAAGGGCTTATCAATTGCCGACGCGCGGACCGATTTCGCCCGAAGTCGCGCAATTAAATCACAGTTATTATCAGGGGGTGCTGGTTGAAATCGGCAATGCGAAAGGGCATTGCACTTATGTTCCGCCGCAGGACAAAAACAAAAAATTCGTCAGCGTGCGACTCGGCAAAATTTCCAGCACGGAAAAATTGCCGCCTTTCGGCTATCCGAATTTTCTGCGTCACGCCAAAACGGTTGATGTCGTTTGGCTTAATCGCCGCGCGATGCCGCACTCGCTGTTTGAAGTTGAATTGACGACGGACATGCGCATTTCGCTGCTTAAGTTTTCGGAATTGCAGGATTTTTACACGACGATGCGAATCGTCGCTCCGTCCTCGCGTCTGCGCGAATTTGAAGATAAAATTTCGGCGGACGCTTTCTATGCCATTCGCCGCCGCGTCAAATTCAGCGACTTGGACGAAATCGCCCGCCAATACGAATCCGCACAACGGCAGGGGATTTTGGTATAATTAGGAGTTGCAGCCGAATGTTGCGGTTGAATTAAAACAATGGCGAATCCTCACACACCACGAATTAAAGCCGCCATTGAACAGCAATGCGGCTCTTTGCAGCGGCGCGGAAATGGGCTCAGCCTTTTTTACGCACCCGCACTTGACGCCGTCATCTACTTTCGCTACTCCAAAATCCACGACGGCAATCCGCCTTACTGTTTCTTTGGTCTGCGTCACGACGATGTTCGCTTAATGCAAGGCGGGCGTGCTTTCCTCTGCTTTGTCACCGACCGGGAAGAGCAATTCTATCTTGTCCCTTTCGCCAAATTTGAGCATTGCTTCAATTCCTCCACTATCACGCGTGACAGTCACTACAAGGTGATGATCTTCTTTGAAAAGACCGCGACTGCGATTTATTTTCCGAAAAACGGAAAATTCAATGCGGATTCTTATCTCGGATTGAGCGGCTTAAACCCTCTCCTAAAAAGGCAGGTGGTTCCCGCTTCTTTTTCGCACACGGAGGCGCAATCGCTTATCGGCGAAATTGGAATCGCAAAGGGGTTTGATATATGGATTCCGCGCAATGATTCTGCGGCAATTGATGCTGTGCGCGTACCAACTGCACGAAGGCGGGAATCGCTTCCGTCTTTGGGCGCGAATGTCGATAACATACTCGCAGAAATTGATGTGATTTGGCTGGATGATTCCCGCTTCATCTCGGTCTTTGAAGTGGAGCATACGACCCCGATTTATTCCGGACTTCTTCGCCTGTGCGATGCGATGCTGTCGACTTCAACGATAGATGATTTCAAAATTGTTTCCGCCGATGAACGCGAATCCGCTTTTGAACGACAAATCAACCGCCCGACTTTCCGCCGTTTTAAACTCGGTGAAAAAGTGATGTTTCTCTCTTACGAGAATCTTTTTTACTGGCACCAAAACATCGCCGATATGAGAAAATCGCAATCATGAAAGACGACGCACCCAAATACCGCTGCCGCGAATGCGGCTGCGATGAATTTATCACCGGCTTAACCTCCTATGATGTTTACGCCGCTGTCGGCGATAAACTTGAATTCGTCAAGCAGGAATTCACCAACGACGACGACGACGACCGACTTTACTGCCGCGAATGCTCGGCAGAAATCGTCGCCCCAAAATTCGCGGGCTAATCTCATGACCGAATTGGAAAAGCCCTTCCCTTCCTTGTCGCCGTTTAATTGCGGCCGCTTGCGCGTGTCCGAGTTGCACGAAATTTACTTTGAAGAATACGGCAATCCCAAAGGCAAGCCCGCCGTTTATCTGCACGGCGGACCCGGCGGCGGAAGCAATTCTTCGCAGGCGGAATTCTTTCATCCGCAAAAATACCGCGCGATTCTTTTTGACCAGAGAGGATGCGGAAAATCCACTCCCTACGCCGAATTGCGCGACAACACCACTTGGGATTTAGTCGCCGATATGGAGCAATTGCGCGCGCATCTCGGCATTGATAAATGGCAGATTTGCGGCGGTTCGTGGGGAAGTTCGCTGGCGCTCGCCTACGCGCAAACGCATCCCGACCGTGTTAGCGAAATTATTCTGCGCGGAATCTTCACCCTGCGCCGCGCCGAATTGAAATGGTTTTATCAGGAAGGCGCCAGTTGGATTTATCCCGATGTTTGGGAAAGATTCATCGCGCCCATTCCGCCGCCGGAGCGCGATGATTTAATTCGCGCGTATCATCGCCGACTCATCGGCGACGACAAAGAAGAGCAACTAAAATGCGCCCAAGCATGGAGTTCATGGGAAGGCGCGACTCTGTCGCTGATGCAGGACGACAAGCGCGAAGGGGATTTCGCCCGCCCCGAATTCGCCCTGCCCTTCGCGCGCATTGAATGCCATTACTTTATTAACGGCGGATTCTTTTCGCCGGAAGATCAACTGATTCGCAACGCCGAAAAGATTCGCCATATTCCGGCGGTCATCGTGCAGGGAAGATATGATGTTGTCACGCCGATGCAAACGGCATGGGAATTGCATCGCGCCTGGCCGGAAGCGGAATTTAAGATTGTGCAAAATGCCGGACATGTGGTTTCCGAGCCCGGCATCGCCGCCGAAATTATCAAAGCGACAAATCGGTTTGCGGAAGATTAATCGCCGCTACGATTGAATCCACGGCAGACCGTGAAATCGCCAGCCGCCGACGGTGCTGCGATGGCCGTCGGCGTTTATATCGCCTTCAAATCCTTCCAGCACATTGAAGGCGAATTGCCATCCCGCCGATGCCGCCGCTTCCGCCGCATAGTGCGACCGCACTCCGCTTCTGCAGATAAAAAGCGCCGGCGATTCGCGATTCGATTCGGCGGCGAGCGATTCTAAAAATCGCTCGTTTATCGCCATATCGGGATAATGCTGCCACTCAATTTCAGCGGCGCCGGGGACTCGTCCGACATACTGCAATTCGGCATGCGTGCGGACATCAATTATTTTCGCCGACGAATCGGCGGCGGCAAGGTCGCATGCCTCGCGCGGAGTCAATGCTCCGGCGTAGGAGAGTTCCATTTTTTTCGCCCGCTCGACGGCGGCTTTTAGGATTTCTTCCCGCGTCATTTTTATCCCCGATTTAATAGCCGAGCCATTCCGCCCGACGCGGCAAAGTTGTGTCGCCGACTTGGCTTATCGTCACTTCGCCGCCGCTGTTTTTGCCGTGATAGACAAAAACGCGCATTGTCCCGCGATGGTCGGTTTCGCTCCAAGTTGATGGCAGGCAGACGCCTTCCAAGCCTTCCGGCACCCAATCTGTTCGCGCGTACATTCCGCGTTTGATTCCGCTGCCGGTAATTTCGCCTTCATTTTCCAGAGCCCATTCCATCGCTTCTTTCATATAGAAGACGCTGCAAATTCCGCGAATGTAATGATGCGAGCGAAATTCCGCATCGCCGGCGATTTCTTTCACCAATTTCATTCCGGGCAAATTGTCATTCCAAAACGGAGTCGCGGCGACGAAATTAAATTCCGTCCCGTCGCCCGCCGTCTCCAAAGTGCGATAGCCGCCGCCCCAAATATTGGCGACGAATTTCACATCCAAGCCGACGGTCGCGCACGATTTCAGCAGCGAAACCACCGACGGTCCCAAATTCGCCATAAAAGCGTAATCGGAATTGTTGCTTTTGATGGTCAGGCATTGCGCCTTGAAGTCGCCGGGCTTCATCGAAACGACCACCGGCGGCAGCACTTCAAATCCCAATTCGGCGGCGTATTCGCCGCATGCTTTGCGCGGGGCTTCGGGATACGGATGATTGTCGCCGACATGGACGAATTTCGGAGTCCCGCCGTCGCCGCCGCTTTTATCCCAATCTTCCTTCGCCCACTGCACTAACGCACGGCAGCCGTCCGAATACGACGGACCGTAAAAGAAATTATACGGCGCGGGTTTTTTAGTGTTGGGATTCAAGCCCGTCGGGTCGGTCAGATGCCCCGAATACGACGCCGAAAAAACCGGCACTTGGTCGCGGGCGACAAATTCAATTAATGCTTCGGTGTCGCCGGTGCCCCAGCCCTGCATTGCCGTCATCGCTTTGCGCGACCGCCATTTTTTATACTGGGAGACCGCCTGCGGAATTTTGTAGGAGTAGTCCACATCCTCGAATTCCAGCGCCTCGCCGATCGCACCGCCTTGGGCGGCGAGATAGTTGAGGGCGTCGGTTACGCCGGGCCCGTATTCCTTGCCGACGAAGGCGGTCGGCCCGGTGTAATCCACCAGATGGCCGACAAAAATTTTCTCCGCCGCCTGCGAAGCGCCGAAAACAAAAAATGCTGACGCCAAAATCGCGCCGCAAATGAATGAACGAATTTTCATCACTGCTTGCCTCATGTCAAAAACAGGAAGATTATACCGCAATATGCGATAATCCGCCGCCGATGAGGAAGACCCATAAAATCGCCGATGCCTTGCCGCGCTTTGAAAACCACGCGGCGCAGGAAATTAAGCACACCACCTGCTATATGTGCGCCTGTCGATGCGGCGTGCGCATCACTATGGAAAACGGAAAAATCCGATTCGTGCAGGGGAATCCAAATCATCCGGTCAATCGCGGCGTCCTGTGCGGCAAAGGGAACGCCGCCATTATGAAGCAGTATTCGCCCGCCAAATTGCGCGCGCCGATGATGCGAAAATTCGGCGGCGAAAGAGGAAAAGGCGAATTCGTGGAAATTTCGTGGGAAAAAGCGATAGGCATTCTTGCCGAGCGCCTTGCGAAAATTCGCGCCGACAATCCCAACAAACTTGCTTTTTTCACCGGGCGCGATCAAATGCAGGCGCTTACCGGCTTGTGGGCGGAGCAATTCGGCACGCTTAATTGGGCGTCGCACGGCGGATTCTGCTCGGTGAATATGGCCGCCGCCGGCTTGATGACGACCGGCTTTTCCTTCTGGGAATTCGGCGAGCCGGATTGGCAGCGCGCTAAATATTTTATGCTGTGGGGAGTCGCCGAAGACCACGCCTCCAATCCGATAAAACTCGGCCTCGCCGAATTAAAATCGCGCGGCGCGAAAATAGTGGCGATAAATCCCATTCGCACCGGCTATCAGGCAATCGCCGACGAATGGGTCGCCATACGACCCGGCAGCGACGGAATGCTGGCGCTTTCCATCGCGCATGTTTTGCTGTCGCGCCGCTTAATAGATGAGGAATTTTTAATCCGCTACACCAACGCAACTTGGCTTGTCATCTGCAATCCGGGGGGAAAAGACGACGGGCTTTTTATGCGCGACGCGAATGGCAATCCGCTCTCATGGGACTTGGAAAAACATATGCCGCATTCGGCGAAAGATGCGGAATTCGCCCCCGCCCTCTTCGGTGAATTTAACATTGATTCTAAAAAAACCAAAACAGCAATGACCTTGTATGCGGAAAAAATTCTCGCCGACAATTACGCCCCCATTCGCGCCGCCGATATTTGCGGCGTTTCCGCTTCCGACATTGAGCGAATCGCTTTGGAAATGGCCGCCGTCGCTTTTGACAATCCAATTAAAGTTAATGACGCATGGACGGATTCTTTCGGACGAAAGCATAATTGCTTTGTCGGCCGTCCAATCGCAATGCATGCGATGCGCGGAATTTCGGCGCATTCCAACGGCTTCCAAACATGCCGCGCGATCCATCTTTTGCAAATGCTGCTCGGCGCGATTGATTCGCCGGGGTCGCATTTGGCGAAGCCGCCTTATCCCAAGCATCCTCCTTGCACCCCCCCCCCCGCGAAAAAAAGCGAGGCCGGCTTTTCTTTGCCGTCGTCGCCGCTTGGCATTCCGAAAAGTCCGGCCGATTTGGCAGTGGATAAAGACGGCAATCCTTTGCGAATTGATAAGGCGTTTTCTTGGGATGCCCCTCTTGCGGCGCACGGAATGATGCACATGGTCATCGCCAACGCCGCCAATGGCGACCCTTATCCGATAGATACGCTGATGATATTTATGTCCAATCTGGCGTGGAATTCATCAATGAATACATCGGAGACGATGAAAATGCTCACCGCAAAAAACAAGGACGGCGAATATAAAATTCCCTTCATTGTAACGGTGGACGCCTTTCATTCAGAGATGGTTAATTTCTCCGATTTGATTCTGCCGGATACGACTTATCTTGAGAGATATGATGTTATGTCTCTTCTTGACCGTCCCATTTCCGAAGCCCATGCGGTTTGCGATGCAATTCGCGCGCCGGTAATCGCGCCTGAATTTAATACCCGCCCTTGGCAGGAAGTGATGATTGAATTAGCAGCGCGACTCAAATTCCCCGCTTTTATTAATGAAAGAGGGGATGCTAAATTTCGCGATTATCGCGACTTTATTATCAATTATGAAAAATCGCCGGGGATTGGATTCCTTGCCGGCTGGCGCGACGGCGACGGACAGGCAAATTTGCGCGGCGAACCGAATCCCGAACAATGGGAAAGATATATTGAAAATGAATGCTTTTTCCGAAAGGAATTGCCGCCGTCGTCGCGATATTACCGCTTTGCCAACCGTGATTATTTGCGTCTTGCAAAGGCGGCGGGATGGATTGCGGACGACTCGCCGATAACCCTTGAATTGTATTCCGAATCGCTTCAGCGATTCCGCCTCGCCGGATTTGGGCACGGCGAGGATACCCCTCCCCATGAATATCAGCGGCTTCGTCTGCGGGAATTTTTTGAACCTTTGCCGTTTTGGCGTCCTCCTTTGGAGCATCAAATTGAAGGCGCGGAGGAATATCCTTTTTTCGCCGTCACGCAGCGGCCGATGTTTATGTATCATTCTTGGGATTCGCAGAATGCATGGCTGCGTCAGATTGCCGACCGCAATCCGATCTTTATTAATCGCGCGCGCGCCGATGAATTAAACATCGCCGACGGCGATTGGGTTTGGATTATTTCGCGCATGGGAAAAATAGCCGCGCAAATTAAATGCATGGACGGAGTCGAAAAAAACACCGTATGGACTTGGAATGCCATCGCCAAATATCCGGGGGCATGGGGGCTATCGGCGGACGCGCATGAATCCACCGAGGGATTCTTAATGAATCATCTCATCGGCGAAACATTGCCGACAATAAACGGCGACTCTTCGCCCGCCAACAGCGACCCCGTCACCGGACAGGCGGCGTGGTATGATTTAAGAGTATCTATTAAAAAAATGACGGCGAAAGAAATCGCCGCAAATACTCTCTCCTCCTCTGTGAAATCCATCAATGGAGAATCTCCTTCTCAATTGCGATATGCGACTCACGCCGCTGTTAATCTGCGTCGTCCGCTGCGCGATGTAATTATGAAGGGATAATTAATCTAATGAAACTTGGACTTGTTATCGATTTGGACACTTGCGTCGGCTGTCACGCCTGCGCGACGGCGTGCAAGCAATGGAATGCATCCGGCATCACCGGTCCTCTCACCGACGAGAAGCCCTACGGACGCGACCCGTCAGGAGTTTGGTTTAATCGCGTGCGCACTTTTGAAGCGGAAGATTCGCCGGAGTCGCCGGGCGGTCAGGCGGTGCATTTTCCAATGTCGTGCATGCATTGCGAAGATGCCGATTGCGTTTCGGTCTGCCCCACCGGCGCATCATATAAGCGCGCCGAAGACGGCATTGTTTTGGTGGATCAAGAAAAATGCATGGGATGCAATTTGTGCGCGTGGGCTTGTCCCTACGGCGCGCGCGAATTGGATTCAACCGATGGGACGATGAAAAAATGCACGCTATGCATAGATCGCATTTACGACGAAAACCTTTCACCTTCCGACCGCCAGCCCGCATGTGTAATTACTTGTCCGACTCATTCGCGGATATTCGGCGATTTTGACGATCCTGATTCCGAAGTCAGCCGATTAGTCCGCGAACGCGACGGAAAACAATTGCTTCCGGAGTTGGGATATAAACCGGTTAATCGCTATTTGCCGCCGCGTCGTCCGGTCGCGGTCGCGCAAAAGGAATCCAATGATGCGACTCCGCAAAGCGGCGGCGTGCGCAATTGGATTAATAAATTGATTCGGCGATGATTAATGCGTCCTGCTTTTTCCATCGTTGTATTCACCGTTTTATCGGGTGCGGGTTTGGGACTCGCGGCGATGCTGGCGGCGATTGACTTTTCCGGCGACTCTCTCATCATAGGGGGGGGGATGTCGTTTCTGCTGACGGCGGGCGGACTCGGCATATCCATTCTGCATTTGGCGAATCCCAAAAATGCGTGGCGCGCAATTATGCGAGTCAGAACTTCGTGGCTGTCGCGCGAAGCCGCATTAGCGGCGGCATTCTTTCCTCTGATATTAATTTGGCTATGGTGCGCGCAGAAAGAATTGCCAATCGCCGATGCTTTTCGCGCCGCCGTTTTTATCGTCGCTATATTGACAGTCATTTGCACGGCGATGATTTACCAAAGTTTGAAGCCCATCGGCGAATGGCATCATCCATTGACATGCATTAATTATCTTCTGCAGGCGGGGGCAAGCGGCGCGGTTTTATCAGCGGCTATTTTGTCTTTCTTCGGCGATAAAGCAGGCGGCGCAAAGATTACCGCCTTGCTGTTTTTAATCGCCGCCGCCGCCGGAAAGATTCTGCATTATCTTCGCATTGGAAAAGCAAAGGATATTACCGTCGGACGCGCAACCGGATTCACTCAAGCAAAAGTGCGGCTGCTTGAAGCCGGCCACACCGCCCCCAATTTTTTAACGCGCGAATTTGTTTATTATAAATCGGCGGTATTTTTGCAAAGGATGCGCTATGCAGTGATGATCTTGGCTTTTGCAATGCCGTCCGCAATTATTATGCTGTCGAAGTCGGCGGCGATTGCTGCGGCGTTTTTTATGTTCACCGGATTATTAATGGAACGATGGCTGTTTTTCGCCGAGGCGCGCCACACTGTCCGTTTGTATCACGGCGATGCGCGGCAGCATCGGTGACGACGGAAAATTAATCAATTGGCGAAAGGATAGTATTTCCAATACGCCTTGGTTAATTTCCAGCGATGCGCGAGTCCTGCCGGCTCAAAAACCAAGAATAGGACAATCACGAGTCCAATCGCCATTTCCTTAAAATAAGGAAGCGAGTCGGCGATTCGCCATTCCTGCACTATTTCAAATTCGGAAAGCGAACGCACTAATGTTTCCATCGCCTCCGGCAGCAATATGATAAAGGCGGCGCCCATAATTGCGCCCATCACAGTTCCCAATCCGCCGATAATTATCATTCCCAAGAATTGAATGGAAAGAAGGATGGTGAAGCCTTCGGCGGATACATAGCCCAAATAATGCCCGTAAAGGGCGCCGGCAATTCCGGCGTAAAAGGACGAAATGCCGAATGCCATCAAGCGGTATTTAGTGAGATTAATTCCCATCATTTCGGCCGAAAGATAATGATCGCGAATTGCCACCAATGCGCGGCCGTCGCGGCTTCGGCGCAAATTAACGGCGGCTAATGCAAGCGTTAAAAACCATCCTAATACAAGATAATAATAGCGCGCGTCGGTGTTTAAGGAAAAGCCGAAAATAACGGCGGCTTCGGCCGATGCGCCGTATGCGCCTCCTGAAAACCATTCGGCGCGAACAAAAAAATCCTCTAAGATGAATTCGGCGGCGAGAGTCGCAATCGCCAAATAGAGTCCTTTCAATCGCGCCGCCGGCATGCCGAAGATCATGCCAACTGCGGTTGTCATCAATCCGGCGAGAGGAATCGCAAAGAAAACCGGAATGCCGGTCTTGTTGTTAAGCCACGCCGAAGCGAATGCGCCAAACCCAAACAGCGCCGCATGGCCAAGCGAAATCTGTCCGGACAATCCGACCAGAATGTTCAATCCGATGGCGGCAATTGCGTAGTAGCCGATTTGCAAAAGCAAAGTCAGCGCGTAAAGGTCGGCGACAGCGGGCGCAAGCAGCAGCAGTCCGATTCCAATTAAGCACGCAATGCGCGAATTGCGAGTCGGAAACACAGTCATATCTTCGGCGTAAGAGCGCCGAAAATCACCGCAAGGACGAGGGATGGTGATATAACTCATCGCTGCTTCACACTCTCTCAATATCTTCGGTGCCGAAAAAGCCGTGCGGCTTAATCATCAGAATTATAATCAAAATATAAAACGGCGCAATCGTATACATATTTCCCCAATGCAAATACTGACCATCAATAAACTCGGCAAGATTTTCCAAAACGCCGATGACAATCCCCCCCACAACTCCTCCCACAATAGAATCCAATCCCCCCAAAATCACCGCCGGAAAAACCTTAATGCCGATAAAAGCAAGCGCAGTTGAAATTCCATTAACAAGCCCCAGCACGACTCCGGCAAGGGCGGACACCATCGCAGAAATCGCCCACGCGGCGGCGAATACGCGGTCAACCGAAATTCCCAAAGATTGCGCCGCCTGCTGATCAAAGGCGGTCGCGCGCATTGCCAATCCCATTCGGCTGAATTTGAAGAACCAGTAAAATATCGCCATTGTTATTAATGACGCCGCCAGAATTAATAGATACGCCGATTCTATTTTAAGTCCCAGCAATTCCACCCGCTCGGACGCAAACACTTCGGAAAAGGAAAGCGTGCCGACTCCGAACAGCCATTTAAGCATCGCTTGAAAGAAAATGGACAAGCCGATGGTTACCATAATCACGGAAATAATCGGCTCGCCGACCAGCGGACGCAGCACAATCGCCTGCAGCAGCGCGCCGAAAATCGCCATAAAGACAAGCGTCCCCGCAAAGGCGGCGAAAAAGGAAAGATGAAATTCGGCGACGAGCCAAAGGCAGGCGAAAGCGCCGATAATCAAAAATTCGCCCTGCGCGAAATTAACCACGCGGCTCGCCTTGTAGATAAGCACAAAGCACATCGCCACCACGCCGTAAAGCGCGCCGACAATTACGCCGTTCAAAAGCAATTGCAAAAGCAATTCGGTGTTCATTTCGCTGTATTCTCCGTGCCGTATTTTGCCTAATCTTCCAATCGCGCGACAGCAAGGACGGTTTTAATTCTCTGCTTGCCGCCGTCCTGCAGGGTGATTTCGGCGTCTACCGCGATGCGGGTTTCATCGCGGTAAATTGCGTCAATAATATCACGATAACGCTCCGCAATTACGCGGCGGCGAATTTTTTTAGTGCGGGTTAATTCGCCGTCGTCGGCGTCCAATTCCTTATACAAAAGAACAAATCGGCGAATGCGAAGCGGCGGCGGCAGCGACTCATTAGCCCGGCGAATTTCATCGGCGATAAGCTCGGATATTTCGGGCTTGGAGGCAAGGTCGCCGTAGCCGGCAAAAGAAAGGCGACGACGCTCGGCCCACTTGGACGCCACTTCAAATCGCAGACAAACCATCGCCGAAAGAAAATTGCGGCTATCGCCGCACACAACGGCTTCGGCGATGTAAGGCGAAAACTTTAATTTGTTTTCCAAAAATTGCGGCGAGTAGCGGGAACCGTCGGCGGTGGCGGCAAGGTCGCTATATCTGTCAATGACGACAAGATGTCCGTTGTTCTTAAAATATCCCGCATCGCCGGTTTCCATCCAGCCGTCGCGGAAAGCGGATGAGGTCGCTTCCGCATTGTTGTGATAGCCGCGCATCATGCAATCGTGGCGAGTTATGATTTTTCCCACGCCTCCTTCGTCGGCGCCTTCAATTTTAATTTCAACGCCGTCAAAGGGAACCCCCGTTGTTTCGAAATCAATGTCGCCGGACTTATGCATAGCATAAGCGCCGAGCAATTCAGTTTGACCGTATAATTGCCGCAGCGGAATTCCCATCGCGGCGAAGAATTTATAAGTGTCGGGGCCGAGAGCCGACCCCCCTGTCGCCGCCGACGACAGCCGCGAAAACCCCAAAGAATCCCGCAATGCGCGAAATAAAATCAAATCGGCGATGTGCGAGATGCCTCCCCCCTTCTTCATTTGCGCACGGCGGCCAAGAGCGATTCCCAAATCAAACATCATTCTTTTGAACGGCGTGGAATCCAGCATTTTCGCGCGCACCGAACCGGCAATCTGCTCCCAAGCCCGCGGCGACAAAAGCAAAAAAGTCGGGCCGATTTCGCGCAGATCATACATTACAGTTTCCGGACTTTCGACGAAATTGATTTTCATTCGCGCGACCAATCCCTTGCCAAGAACATACTTTGTTTCCATCACCCAAGGCAGAGGCAGCACCGACACATATTCGTCGTCCGCAGTTTTGGGATCGCGGCGAAGATATTTAACAATATGCCGCAAAAAAGCGCGATGCTGAATTTCAGCGAACTTGGGAGCCGCCGTGGTGCCGGAAGTCGCAATCAGCAAGGCGACATCTTCGGCGCGGCCGGAATCTATCATCGCATTGATGCGATTGGAATCGCGCGATTCAATTTCGCTACCTTGGGCAATTAAATCATCCAAAAACACCAGCCGGGAGTCATGGTATTTTCGCATCCCGCGAGAATCGTGACAAACGATTTTTTTCACCGATGGAATTGCATCGCCGAGCGAAAGCAATTTATCGACCTGCTCTTCGTCTTCGCAAACGATGATTTTTGCAGCCGTGAATTCAATTTGCTGGCGCGCTTCTTCGGCGAGCGTGTCGCTGTAAATTCCCAAGCTCAGCGCGCGATTGCACAGCGCGGCCTGCGCGCCGAAAATCCAATAAGGGCCGTTGCCGCCGAGCATCGCAGTAACATCGCCGACGCCAAGTCCGCCGTCGGCGAAAGCCAGCGCAAGGCGGCTTGCGGCGCGATAATAATCCGACCAAGTGTAATTATTCCACACGCCGAATTGTTTTTCGCGGAATGCCACTTCGCCGCCGTGCGCGCGCGCGTTTTCGCGCAGCAGCTTCGGCAGCGTGTCATGCTTTTCAATGTCTCCCCATTCGTTTTTTTTCATTTTAATTATTCTCTTCTTCCGCGCCCAAATATGCGCGGCGGACTTCGGGATGCGCTGCAATTTCCGAAGGCGCTCCGACCGCAATGCGGCGGCCGAAATCCAAAGCCATAACGCGCGCCGACAAATCCATCACTGCGCCCATATCATGTTCAATCATTAAAATAGTGACTTTCCATTCTTCATTAATATCCAAGATAAATCTCGCCATATCTTCTTTTTCTTCGAGATTCATTCCCGCCATCGGCTCGTCCAGCAGAATTAATTTAGGACGGCACGCCATTGCGCGGGCGAGTTCCACCCGCTTGCGCACGCCGTAAGGCAGCGCCCCGGCAGGCGTATGGCGCACCGCCTGTATTTCCAAAAAATCAATAATGTGCTCCGCTTCGGCGCGATGAGAGATTTCTTCAGTGCGCGCACCGCCGAGCCAATGCAAAGCGCCGCGCAAAAATCCGCATCGCATAAGATGGTGGCGTCCGACCAAGATATTATCCAACGCGCTCATGTGATCAAACAAGGCAAGGTTTTGAAAGGTGCGGGCGATACCCATCCGCGCGCGCGCGCTGGCCGGACGGGACATTAATTCTTCGCCTTCAAATTGCATCCCCCCCTCCTGCGGACGATAGCGTCCGGACAAGCAATTAAGAAGCGAAGTTTTTCCCGCGCCGTTTGGCCCGATAATGGAAAATAAATCGCCGCGCGCAACCGCAAAAGAAACGCCGTCCAGCGCCTGCAATCCGCCGAAGCGCAGCGATAAATTGTCGACCTGCAAAATAGGAGATTCGATTTCGTCCGTCATTTTCCTTCGCGGATTTTAATGCTAATTCTTTTTTCGCGCGCGATATGCTTTCGCCGCTTTGGAATCGCCGCGCCGATCCAATACATTACAAATGAATTCGCCCGCGCGCACAAGCGAATCAAAATCAATTTCGCCGGCGAGTCCTTCGCGCTGCATCATATAAACAACATCTTCGGTGGCGACATTGCCGCTCGCTCCCGGCGCAAAAGGACATCCCCCAAGTCCGGCGACCGAGCAATCCACAACGCGCACGCCGAAATCCAGTGCGGCGCGAATATTTGCAAGAGCTTGACCGCAAGTATCATGACAATGAATTGCAATCATTTTTATCGGTATCGCCGACGCAACATCCTTCAGCATTTTCAAAATGTCTGCGGGCGCGCCCGCGCCGATGGTATCGCCAAGCGACAATTCATCGCATCCTAATTCAACAAGCGATTCGGCAATGCGCGCGACAGCAGGGGGGGGGGTATCCCCCTCAAAAGGACAAGCGATAACAGTGGAAATATATCCGCGCACTTTTTTACCGGCGCGCTTGGCGGCGGCGATGACTACAGCGGCGCGACGCAAACTTTCATCGGTATCGCAATTCAAATTGCGAAGATTAAATGCTTCCGAAGCCGCAGTGAGAACCGCAACTTCGGAAACTGTCGGCGCAATTGCCGTCCGCAATGCGCGCTCATTCGGCGTCAAAACGGCGTATCGCACATTTTCAATTAAGGGGACGCGAGCAATGACTTCGGCATGATCCGCCATTTGCGGCATGCGCGCCGGAGAAACGCAGGCGGTGATTTCAATGCGCCGCAATCCGGCATGCGCAAGACGCGAAATCAATTCAATCTTGTCGCCGACAGCCGCAATCTTATGCTCATTCTGCAGTCCGTCGCGCGGCGACACTTCCACAATTTCAATCGCATCGCTCATTTTATGTCATCGCCGATTTTTTAAGTTCGGCGAGTTCATCCCCTTCGCGCACGATGTCGCCGGGCTTGACATTGACAAAAGCGACAATCCCCGCGCGAGGTGCGCGCATTGGCACTTCCATTTTCATCGTTTCTAAAATCAACAACGCATCGCCGACGGCGACCGCATCGCCGGATTTAACATTCACGGCGGCGACCGCCGCATTCATTGGAGCGGCCAATGTGTCATCATTATTTTGGATGCGATTAATATAATCATTATCTTCTGCGGCGGCGAGTCGGAATATCCCTCGCATACCTTGGAAAAATAATTCTATCGCGCCATCGCAATGGCGATGAAATCCAATTCGCAAAGAAGAACCGCCGCATTCAATATAAAATGCATCATCGGCGAATTCGGGCTGCGTTGACTTAAAAGAATCGCCGCCGCTTTCAAGAAGGATGCTTCCTTCTTTCCCAATTTCGCAGTCAAAGGAAACCCGGCGATGCGACTCATCGGCAATCGCAAGCGCAGAGCGGCGCGGAAGATTCAATCGCCATCCCCACATCGGCGGCGATGCAAAATAAATCGCGGCGAATGTTGCAAGTTGATGCGCGCGCTTTTTCAATTGCGAAGCAATTATCGGCGCAAGCAATTCCGCGGATTGAATGTCATGCGCGGCGCGGCGGAATGATTCCGCTTGAAGAAGTTCAGCCAAAAATGCGGCATTGTTTTCCACTCCTCCCATTTCCAAATTGGAAAGTGCATTAATCAATCGCCGGCGAGCAGATTCGCGGGTGTCGCCGTAGGCGATAATTTTGGCAAGCATAGAATCATAATGCGCGGAAACAATTGATTCTTCGGCGACTCCGGAATCAATTCGCACATTCGTCATTGCCGGAAAATGCAGATAAGTTATTTTCCCTGCGCACGGCAGAAAATTACGGCGAGGGTCTTCGGCGCAAACGCGCGCTTCTATCGCCGCGCCGAACGATTTCCAATTTTCCTTTGGAAGAGATTCACCGGCGGCAATTCGCAATTGCCATTCAATCAAATCAATTCCGAAAATCATTTCGGTCGTCGGATGCTCCACTTGAAGACGCGGATTAATTTCCAAGAAATAAAAGCGCGAATCGCGCGCAAGTAAAAACTCAACTGTGGCGGCGCCGGTTATGCCGACATTTTGCACAAGCCGCAATGCGGTTTCGGCAAGCGCTTGCCGAGTCGCATCGGCAAGTTGAGGCGCGGGCGACTCCTCAATTAATTTCTGGCGACGACGCTGCATTGTGCAATCGCGTTCCCCAAGCGCAAACATCGCGCCTTTTTCATCGGCGAGAATTTGCACTTCAATATGGCGGGCGTCGGCAAGAAATTTTTCCGCAAGCAGCCGACCATCGCCGAAAGCGGATTGCGCTTCGCGCGCGGCCGAGGTCACCGCATCATTAAATTCGGACAAGTTGCGCGCCAGTCGAATTCCTTTACCCCCCCCCCCCGCCGCCGCTTTAATTAATAACGGAAAGCCGATTTTTTTTGCGTTTTTCAACAGCGCGGATTTTTGCGATGACGATTTCAAATCGCCAATTTCAAATCCAGGCAAGGTCGGCGCATTAACGCGCAATGCCGCTTCACGCGCGGCGGTTTTAGAACCGGCGCATTCCAAAGCGTTATTCGGCGGGCCGATAAAAATCAATTTCCGGCGGCGGCAGGCGCGCGCAAATTCGGCGGATTCGGCAAGAAAGCCGCAGCCCGGATGCACAGCGTCAACCTTGCCGCGATTCGCCGCATCCAACAAACGCGGAATGGAAAGATAACTTTGCAAAGGAGCCCCTCCCCCCAAATAAAACGACTCGTCGGCAAGCCGCACATGCGGCGAATTGCGGTCGGCGTCCGAATACACCGCGACGGTTCGCGCGCCGAGTCGCTGAGCGGTGCGAATTATCCGACAAGCAATTTCGCCGCGATTGGCAATGAGAATTGATTTAATCATCATTCCATTTTGGTTTTCGTTTTTGCAAATGCGCGGCGAGTCCTTCTTTTCCTTCGTCGGATGCGCGAATGTCGGCGAGAATCTTTGCAGTCCGTGCCGAGAGAATTGAATCGAGAATCTCACCGGCGACTTCGCGCGCTAATTTTTTCGCCGCCGCCTGCGCCGACGGAGCTCCGCTTTTGAATTGCATTGCTATTTCTTTCGCGCGAAATTCAATTTGAGAATCGGCGACAACCTCATGAACAATTCCCAATTCGCGCGCCGCCGCCGCGCCGATAATTTCATTAGTAAGAAAAAGCCGACGCGCCTGCTTTGCGCCAATGGCAGCGACGACAAACGGCGCAATTGTCGCCGGAGCAATTCCGAGTTTGGTTTCGGGAAAGCAAAATTTCGCCGATTCCGCGGCGATGCAAAAATCAGCGCAGCAGGCAAGCCCCCCCCCCCCCCCATAAACCGCGCCGCGCGCTTCCACCACCAGCGGCTTGGGAATTGCGTCCAAGCGCAAAAGCAATTCGGCGAAAGCGCGCGCTTCTTCGGCGTTGCGCGCAAGCGAATACTCCGCCGAGCGGCGCATCCATTCAATATCCGCGCCCGCGCAAAAATGCCGGCCGCGCCCGCGCAACAGAACCGCCCGCGCATTAGTGTTTGCCTCCGCTTCGGCGACCGCATGCGACAGCGATTCAATCGCCTCAAAATCAAGCGCGTTGGATTTGTGCGGACGATTAATGCAAATCACCGCGACATCATCTTCAATTTTAATTTCCACCGTCATCCGATTACATTCGAAAAAGCCCAAAGCGGGTTTTATCGCGCGGCGCATTGGCCGTCGCCGAAAGCGCAAGCCGAAGCACATCGCGCGTTTGAGAAGGATCAATGACTCCGTCGTCCCACAGCCGGGCCGAACCATAGTAAGGATGACTCTCGCGCTCAAATTGAGAAAGAATAGGTTTTTTAATTTTGCCGGCGGCGGCAATGGAGATTCGCTTTTGCGGTTTTTTATCGGCGGCTATTTCCGCCATCACGCCCGCCGCCTGCTCTCCGCCCATCACGGCGACTCGCGCATTCGGCCAAGCGAAAACAAAATCCGGATCAAAGGCGCGCCCGCACATTGCATAATTGCCGGCGCCGAAACTTCCCCCCATAATGACGGTTATCTTTGGAACTTGCGCGCATGAAACCGCGGCGACCATCTTTGCGCCATGCTTGGCAATGCCTTCCGCTTCATATTTTTCGCCGACCATAAAGCCGGTGATGTTTTGGAAAAATAAAATCGGAACTTCGCGCGCGCAGCACAATTGAATAAAATGCGCGCCCTTCAACGCCGACTCCGAAAACAAGATTCCGTTGTTTGCAAGAATGCCGACTTGATGCCCGCCAATGGCGGCGAAGCCCGCAACTAATGTTTCGCCGTAATGCTGCTTGAATGCATCAAAATCAGAATCATCAACAATTCGCGCAATGACTTCCCGCATTTCAAAAGGACGGCGCAAATTCGCGCCGACAATTCCGTAAATTTCCTCAGCGGAATAGCGCGGCGATGCGCCTTGGAATTCAAAAAAACCTTTTTTTTCCGAAGAGGCATGGACATCCTTGCCTTGCCGAAAAATTGCGCGGCGCGCAATCGCAAGAGAATGCTCGTCGCTTTCGGCGAGATGGTCGGCAAGACCGGAACGGCGCGCATGAACTTCCGCCCCGCCTAATGCTTCCGAAGATGTTTTTTCGCCGGTGGCGACTTTAACAAGCGGCGGACCGGCAAGATATATCGCACCTTGTCCACGGACAATAATTGCCTCGTCGGTCATCGCCGGAATATACGCCCCGCCCGCCGTGCAGGGGCCCATCACCGACGCTAATTGAAATACGCCATCGGCCGACATTTTCGCCTGATTGCGAAAGATGCGGCCGAAATGATTCCGGTCGGGAAAAACTTCGGATTGTCTTTCCAAATTCGCGCCGCCGGAATCCACCAAATAAATGCACGGCAGCCGATTGTTCGCCGCAATTTCCTGCGCGCGCAAATGCTTTTTAATTGTCAGCGGATAATAGACCCCCCCCTTGACGGTGGCGTCGTTGGCGACAATCATGCATTGCCGATTGCACACGCGGCCAATGCCGGCGATAAGCCCCGCCGACGGCAGCGGCTCTTCATAAACTTCATGCGCCGCCAATTGCGAAAGTTCAAGGAACGGACTGCCCGAATCCATCAGCGAATCAATTCGCGCGCGCGGCAGCATTTTTCCTCGCGCCAAATGCCGTCGGCGCGATTCCTCCGACCCTCCTTTTGCAATTTGCGCGCACAGATTTTTTAATTCATTCGCGCGCGTTTTTAACTCCCGCTCGTTTCGGCGGAATTCATCGCTTGAAATTGATGCGCGACTTTTAATAACAGTCATAATATAAAAACCGATTCTTCTACGCCGATTCATTAAAAATTTCGCGCCCGATTAATAAGCGGCGAATTTCGGAAGTGCCCGCGCCAATCTCATATAATTTCGCATCGCGCAAAAGACGGCCGGCGGGAAATTCATTAACATATCCGCTGCCGCCGAGAATTTGAATGGCGTCCAAAGCGACTCGCGTGGCGTTTTCGGCGGCGAATAAAATAGCCGCCGCGCTGTCCTTGCGCGATTGAAAGCCGCGGTCGCAGGCCGCCGCCGTCGCATAAACCAGCGCGCGCGAAGCCGCCAAGGCGGTGTGCATATCCGCAAGTTTGGCCTGCATCAATTGAAATTCGCCGATGGGCTTGCCAAACTGCCGACGCTCGCGGGCGTAAGGAATCGCGACATCCAAGCACGCCTGCATAATTCCCAAAGGTCCGCCGGCGAGGACGACTCTTTCGTAATCCAAGCCGTTCATTAAAACGCCGACGCCTTGATTTTCTTCGCCGAGAATGTTCTGCGACGGCACTTTGCAATTCTCAAAAATCAATTCGCAGGTGCCGCTACCGCGCATGCCGAGTTTGTCTAATTTCTGTGCGCGCGAAAAGCCGGGATAATCGCGCTCCACAATAAAGGCGGTGATGCCGCGCTTGGCAAGGTCGGGCGCGGTTTTTGCATAGACGACATAAACATCCGCTTCCGGACCGTTGGTAATCCACATTTTTGCGCCGTTGAAAATATAATTGTCGCCGTTTTTTTCCGCGCGCAATTTCATTCCGACGACATCCGAGCCCGCTTCCGATTCGCTCATCGCCAGCGCGCCGATATTTTCTCCGCTCACCAGCGGCGGCAGATATTTCTGCTTTTGCGAATCGGTTCCGTGAAGATGAATTTGATTGACGCACAAATTAGAATGCGCCCCGTAGGAAAGACCCACCGACGCCGATGCGCGGCTGATTTCCTCCATCGCAATGACATGCGCGAGATAGCCCATGCGCGAGCCGCCGAAGGATTCATCAACCGTCACGCCGAGCAGACCGAGCGCGCCCATTTCGCGCCACAAGGTTCGCGGAAATTCATTGTCGCGGTCAATTTGCGCGGCCATCGGCGCAATTTTCGCCATCGCGAAATCGCGCACCGAATCGCGCAGCAGCGAAAGCGATTCGTCAAGGGCGCGGTCGGATGGCAGCGCCGTCATTTCGCCCGCCCGTGCGATTTTTGACTCCCCCAGCATTGCGATATTATACTCTCAAAATCGCGGCGCGCGCCGCTTTCACAATTCAAAAAAATGACGGAACGAGAAACCCTTGAATTTGACGCGCTGATTGTCGGCGCGGGACCGGCCGGGCTTTCGGCGGCGATTCGGCTGAAGCAAATCGCGCAGGCGCGCGGACGCGAATGGTCGGTCTGCGTAATTGAAAAAGGCGCGGAAGTCGGCGCGCACATTCTTTCCGGCGCGGTCATTGAGCCGCGCGCGCTGGACGAATTAATCCCCGACTGGCGCGAGCGGAATTCGCCGCTGGAAACTCCGGCGCAACGCGACCGCTTTTGGCTCCTTACCGAACGCCGAAAATTCGCCCTGCCGACTCCGCCGCAAATGAACAACGAAGGCAACTTCATCGTCAGTTTGGGAAAAGTCGCGCGATGGCTCGGACAGGAAGCCGAAGCCATCGGTGCGGAAATCTTTCCCGGATTCGCGGCGGCAACCGCCATTGTTGAAGACGGCATCGTGCGCGGCGTCGTCACCGGCGATATGGGAATCGGCAAAGACGGCAAGCCGACCGCAAATTTTTCGCCGGGCGTTAACATTCGCGCGCGATACACGCTGCTCGCCGAAGGATGCCGCGGGTCGGTCACGCGCGCCCTCACTGAGCAATTTAATCTTCGCAAAGATTGCGCGCCGCAAACCTACGGCATCGGCGTTAAGGAATTGTGGGAAGTGGAAAAAACAAATCCGGGCGATGCGCTGCATACGATCGGCTGGCCTTTGGATTCGCAAACTTACGGCGGCTCTTTTCTTTATCATTTGGATTCGCGGCGCATCGCTTTGGGTTTTGTGGTCGGTTTGGATTATCAAAATCCGCACTTGTCGCCGTATCGCGAATTGCAAAGGTTCAAGCATCATCCGGCAATTGCGCCGATGCTTAAAGGCGGAAAACGAATCGCCTACGGCGCGCGCGCTCTTAATGAGGGGGGGTGGCAGTCCATTCCGCAATTATCTTTTGACGGCGGATTATTAATTGGAGCCGCCGCCGGATTTATGAATGTCGCCAAAATAAAAGGAACGCACACCGCGATGAAAAGCGGAATCCTCGCCGCCGAAGCCGTCGCCGATGCGCTGGACGAATCCCCCCCCCCTCCCCGTTTAATTCAATACGACAAAGCCGTCCGCGAATCTTGGATAAATGATGAGTTGCATCGCGTCCGCAACATTCGCCCGATTTTTCGGCATGGATTATGGGTCGGACTCGCATATGCGGCGGCGGATTCTTATCTGCTGCGCGGACATGCGCCTTGGACTTTCAAGCATCATTCCGACCATAAGCGGCTGCGTCGGTCGGACGAATGCAGGCGAATTGAATATCCCAAGCCCGACGGCAAATTGAGTTTTGATTTGACGGAAAGCGTCGCGTTCGCCAATGTTTATCACGAAGAAAATCAGCCGGCGCATTTGACTCTGCAAAATTCAGAAACGCCGATTGATATTAATCTCGCCCGCTACGGCGCGCCGGAAACGCTTTACTGTCCGGCGGGCGTCTATGAAATAATTGAAAACGGCGGCGGCGCGCGACTCCAAATCAACGCGCAGAATTGCGTGCATTGCAAAACCTGCGACATCAAAGATCCGACGCAAAACATTCGCTGGATTGCTCCCGAAGGCGGCGGCGGGCCGAATTACGCGGAAATGTAATCATGCCCGAATCCCCCCCCCCTCCCCCCCCTTTGCTTTCGCTGAATAATGTTGAGGTGATTTACAGCGAAGTCGTTTTGGTTTTGCGCGGCCTTAGTTTGCAGGCGCGCGAAGGCGAAGTGACCGCGCTGCTGGGCGCAAACGGCGCGGGCAAATCCACAACTCTTAAAGCCGTCTCCGGACTTCTCAAAAGCGAAGACGGCGCAGTCACGCGCGGCGAAATCATTTATCGCGGACAGCGCATCAGCGGAAAAAATCCGGCCGACATTGTGCGCGACGGAATCTTTCAAGTGATGGAAGGGCGGCGAATCATTCAGGATATGACCATCATAGAAAATCTGCGGCTCGGCGCGCACACGAATCGCGGCGGCGATATGGCGTCCGACATTGCGCGCGTCTTTGATTATTTTCCGCGACTGCGCGGGCGGCGCGGACTCGCCGGCTATCTTTCCGGCGGCGAACAGCAAATGCTGGCAATCGGCCGCGCATTAATGGCCAAGCCCAAATTAATATTAATGGACGAACCGTCAATGGGATTGTCGCCGCTGTTAGTGCGCGAAGTTTTTCAAATCATTCGCCGCCTAAATAAAGAAATGGGCGTGACCATTTTGCTGGTGGAGCAGAATGCAAAGATGGCGCTCGGCATCGCCGACTACGGCTATGTGATGGAGCAGGGCAAAGTAGTGCTGGACGGAATCGCCGATGCGCTTGCCGAAAACGAAGATGTGAAGGAGTTTTATCTCGGCTCCGGCAAAGAGCGCAAATCCTTCAAAAACATAAAATCCTACAAACGCCGCAAGCGTTGGCTATAATAATGGAGATGCTGAAATGCAATTGAAATTCCTCGGCGACGCCAAAGACAGTTTCAAGTGGGATTACCACGACTATCTGGTGACACAACTCGACTGCAGTTTACTGCATGTCGTCCTAATGTTAAATCCCGACGACAGCAAAAGCGGCGGAAATACCAAGCCGGAAGAATTTCCGGCGAGGGATTCTGTCTCGAGATTTTGCCACCGCTTGCGCGACAAACGGAACATCGTCTCTTGCGATGCACTTCCCCAATTACTCGGCAAATTGCCGGAGGATACCGATGCGCCTTACAAATTGACAGCGGAATGCGGTCGCACCTACTCCTGCAAGAATGGAAGGCGAGTCGTTTATTTTGATCCTGACACCGGTCTTGAACCCCCGAGCGGAGGGGGAAAAGAGCACCTTCGATTCCGTGAGGTCAATGCAGTGCTACGCCATATCCCCGACGATTTGGTTGTTTCGGTTTTTCAGAATCGCTATCACTGGACTGATTCCAGAGATCTGCCTTGGATTTATAAATACATTAAAACCCGGATTCTGTCAAAAACAGGATTCATGCCTACGGCCATTCGCTGGGAAGATAAAATGATGTTTATTATACTCGCCAAGGAACGGCTTGACGAAGTGCGGCAGATTAACCTACAATACTGCGAGAGCAGAAGCGGCGTTTTTCAATTGCCGGAAAACGATAACGCTTAACCGAATGGAGAAATAGTGACCAACGGCAACACATGCGAGCAACTGCGAAGCAAATTGCGAGAACGGGAAAAAACGCTCAAAAGAGCGGGCGAGGATAATCCTCGTCGCTTGCAACGCGCAATCGGCTGGTTTTGCCATTCGCAGAAAGACAACCGGACTCCGCAGGAAAAATTCATTTTCCTGTGGATTGCCTTCAATGCCCTCTACGGCATTGGGGGAACCACTTTCGGTAGCGGCAGCAAATCCATGCGCGATTTTCTGAGAAAGATACTTAAAGTTGACGGCGGCGAAAAATTGTCCCGCAACTTACATTGGCATCCGTTTCGCCGAGACATCAGGAATCTTTTCTCTTTGAGGCAAGCATACAAAGAATTTTGGGACGCAATATACGCCCCTAAAATTGGCGATGCTTGGAAGGGAGGATTCGAAGCGGAAATAGTTGACCTGAAAAAGGCCCTTTTATCCGACGGAAAATTTACGGGCCGCTTGCTGTGCCTGCTTTTTAACCGGCTATATGTCGTGAGGAATCAATTACTTCACGGCGCGATGAGCGAAAACACCTTATGGGGAAGCAGGCAAGTAAGCTGCGGAGTCACTCTCTTGGAAACACTTGTCCCACAAATGATTGACATCATACTTGATGGTCGTGATGATTGGGGTAAGATTCCTTACCCACAAGTGGGAGATAAACCGGACGACGAATGCGACCCACCAATCCGATTCAAATGACAAACTTTTACAATCCCGCCGAAGAGCAGGACCCGCAAGCGCGCGAGGAAAAATTACTCGCCGACTTGCCGTCGTTTATCGCTTTCGCCAAAGAGAAATGCGAAGCCTATCGCCTGCGGCTGGCGGACATTAATCCCGCCGACATTAATTCGCGCGATGCTCTCGCCGAATTGCCGACGACGGAAAAATCGTCGCTTATTTCCGAACAGGAAAGATCCCCCCCCTTCGGCGGATATTTGCCCGACGATGCCAACCCGATTCGGCAGTATCTTTCGCCGGGGCCAATCGCCGAAGTCGACGATGATTCGCCCGATTACTGGAAAACGGCAAGCCCTCTTTTTGCCGCCGGATTTCGCTGCGGCGACTTGATTCATAATTGCTTTTCCTATCATTTCACTCCGGCGGGAATGATGTGCGAAAGCGGCGCGCGCGCACTCGGATGCCGCGTGTTTGCAGGGGGGGTCGGCAATTCGGAGCAGCAAGCGCGCGCTCTTGCGCGATTTCATGCGCGCGGATACTGCGGCACGCCGGATTTTCTCGGCATTGTTTTGGATAAGGCGGAAGAAATAAATGCGGATGCTTCATCACTTAAGATAGCATCGGTTTCAGGAGGCCCCCTCACCGATGCAATGCGAAAGAATTACAATGCGCGCGGCGTTTATGTTTTGCAATGGTTCGGCACGGCGGAATTGGGATGCGCCGCTTTTGAAGGCGCGCCCGGCGGCGGAATGGTCGTCAGCGAAAAAACCTTAATTGAGATTGTTCATCCCGTCACAAAAAAGCCGCTGGCGGCGGGGGAAAAAGGCGAGTTATTAATTACAAACTTCAATCGCCTTTATCCTTTGATTAGATTCGCGACCGGCGATTTAAGCGCCGTCGTCGCCGGGCAAAGTCCGTGCGGGCGGACGAATATGAGAATTGCGGGGTGGCTCGGCCGCAGCGATCAATCCGTCAAAGTGCGCGGAATGTTTGTGCATCCGATTCAAATTGAGCGAATCGCCTCGCGCTTTGCGGAAATTAAAAAGGCGCAATTGATAATTGATTCCGTCGGCGGACGCGATGAAATGATTCTGCATTGCAACTTATCACCGCAAACAGCGGCGGCGGAATCGCTCGCGCAAAAAATCGCCGAAGCAATGCAAGCGGAAACCAAATTGCGCGGCGAAGTTAAATTCACCGAATCAATTGACGGCGAAAAATTAATTGAGGATAAGCGGAAAGGATAGCATCATCCCGCTTTCTTTTAATTAATCTCGCGCAGCAATTCGCGGGCGATGATTAATTTTTGGATTTGACTCGTGCCTTCATAAATGGAGGCGATGCGGATGTCGCGGTAGAATCTTTCCAGCGGAAGGTCGCGCATGTAGCCGTAGCCGCCGAATAATTGCAGCGCATCGCGGCAGGCGCGCTCGCCGAATTCGGAGCAGAATAATTTCGCCATGGACGCTTCTTTGGCGTAGGGCTTTGCGGAATCCTTCAAAGACGCCGCGCGCATGAGCAGCCAGAATCCCGCTTCTAATTCGGTGAATCTGTCGGCGAGAATCCATTGCAGTCCCTGATGTTGGGCGAGTTTTTTTCCGTGCTGTTCGCGCTCGGTCATGTAGCGGCGGGCGGATTCCATCGCCGCATAAGCGACTCCCAAGGCAAGGGCGGCGACGCCGATTCTGCCGCCGTATAATTCGCTCATTGCGATGCGAAAGCCGCCGTTTAATTCGCTGAGCATCGCCGACTTTGGGATTCGCACTTCATTAAAGACAACTTCATTTGTCGGCGAGCCGCGCTGCCCCATTTTATCGACGCAATCGCCGACGGAAAGACCCGCCGATTCGCGCGGAACTAAAAAGCAACTGATGCCTTTTCCCTTGGGCGCATCGGAATCGGTGACCGCCCATACCAGAAAAAATCCGGCGATTGATGCACTGCTTATCCATTGCTTGGCGCCGCTTAATATCCAATTGTTTCCGTCGCGGCGGGCGGAAAACCGCATTGCCGCCGGGTCGGAGCCGGCGCCTGATTCAGTCAGACAAAAACTCGCCGCCGGCCATTCGCCGCTTAAAAGAGGGGGTATGTATTTTTGCTTTTGCTCTTCCGCGCCGACCGCCTGCACAACTTCGGCGACCATATTGCTGACGCTGACCGCCGTGGCGGTTGAAGCGCAAACCTTGGCGATTTCCAAAATCGCCAGCGCATAAGAGACGGCGCCGGCGTCCGCGCCGCCGTATTCGGATTTGATTCCGATTCCCATAAAGCCCAATTGCGCCAGCGCACGCAGATTTGCGATGTACTGCTCGCCGCCTTCATCGCAATCCAAGCGCGCCGCATTTTCGGCGAGCGACTCGCGCGCAAAACGGGCTGCGGCTTCTCGCGTCATCTGCTGGACTTCGCTGAATTCCATTTGCATCGCACTTCCTTCTTTGGAAAAACAGTAAAAGATTATCCGATTTTATTGCAAGACGCAACTTGGCATTAATTAAAAAAACAGATTTTTTAATTTTGGATATTTAATAGCGAATCCGCAAAACAACGCGCGCTTTCGCCGCCGTCAAAGGAGAGCAATTGCATCGCGCGACTGCAAGCGGCTTGGTTAATTTGACTGAATTCCCATCGCGGTTTTTTGTCCTTGTCAATTACCATCGCCCGGACTCCCTCGGCGAATTCGCGCGTCCGCAAACACGCCATCGCTAAGGAATAATCGGCGATAAAAGTTTCGCGCAGGGAAAAATGCCGCGCCCGAAAATAATAGCGATGCGCCAGCGCAGTCGCCAGCGGCGATGCATAATCCAAGCGCGAAGCGGCGCTTTTAATCCATCCGCTATTGGATTCGCGAATCGCCGAAAGAATGCCGTCTAAATTCCAATCATCGCAGCAGCGATTAATTTCATTAGCGGCATCCGCGATATTTAACGGCGACTCGGCGGGCATAAGCGATTCTTCTTTCTTCATAAAATCAAAGGCAATTCGGCGATTATGCATAATGTCATCGCGCCAATTCAATTCCAAGAAAGAATTGAGGACGGAATCGCGGCGGGCATTTTTAATTAGACGGTCGGCAAGTCCGATAAACTTAGCGTCGGCGCCATTAATTTCGCAGCCGGTTAAGGCGAGGAAAAGTCCGGCGCTTTGCGGTGCGCGCGATAAAAACCACATCGCCGCAACATCGGGAAAAAATCCGATATGCACTTCCGGCATCGCCAAGCGCGAAGTTTCGGTGACGACGCGGCAATTCGCCCCCTGCAAAATTCCGACCCCCCCCCCCATGGCAATTCCTCCGCCCCAGCAAATTAAGGGCTTGGAAAAATAATGCAGGGCAAAATCCAGCGCGTATTCGTCGGCGAAATAAGAATCGGCGGCGGCGAAATCGCCGATGGAAATCGCCCGGTAAATTCCGCGAATATCCCCTCCGGCACAGAAGGCGCGCTCGCCGGCACCGCGCAAAAAAACCGCGCACACATTTTTATCATTTTGCCATTCATTAATTCGCGCGCGCAATTCCTTGGCCATTTCCTGATTGAGCGCATTAAGCGAGCGCTCGGCATTCAGCATAACATCGGCGACGATAAAGCCGCCGCGCGCTTTTTTCATTTCAATGGCGAGCGGCATTTTATTCTTCGCGCATTTCAATTGCGATTGCCGTCGCTTCGCCGCCGCCGATGCAGAGCGATGCGACCCCCCTGCCCCCCCCCCTTAGTTTAAGCGCATTCAAAAGCGTGACGATAATGCGCGCGCCGCTTGCGCCGACAGGATGACCTCGCGCGCATGCGCCGCCCAAAACATTAACGCGCGAATCGGAAATTGCCAAATCGCGCATCGCCGCCATTGTCACCGCCGCAAACGCCTCGTTGATTTCAAACAAATCAACCGAATCTATTTTCCATCCGACCTTATTAAGCAAGGCGCGAATTGCATCAATCGGCGCGATGGTGAATTCTTCGGGAGGACGGGCATAAGTCGCATGGCCAATTATTTGCGCGAGCGATTTTATTCCGCGTTTTTTCGCCTCTTGTTTTGCGGCTAAAACCAGCGATGCCGCGCCGTCCGAAATGGAACTTGAATTCGCCGCCGTCACTGTGCCGTCGCTGCGAAAGGCCGGCTTTAATGCGCGAATCTTTTTGATGTCGGATTTTCGCGGCTGCTCGTCGTCGGAAATAATATCCCCGCCTTTTTTGCTTTTAATTGTCACCGGAATAATTTCGTTTGCATCAGTGCCGCCGCGCTGAGACGCCTGCGCGCGCTCGACCGAATTAATTGCAAAGTCATCCATTTGCTCGCGGCTGAATTTATATTTGTCGGCGGTTCGCTGAGCATAGACGCCCATTAATTTATTTTCATAGGCGTCCTGCAGTCCATCGGCAAACATGTGGTCGGCGAGGCAAACATCGCCCATGCGAAAGCCGCGGCGCAATCCTTTAATTAAATGCGGCGCGTTGCTCATGCTTTCCATTCCGCCCGCGACGGTTATTTTGGATTCGCCGAGGCGAATTGAGTCCGCGCCAATCATCGCCGCTTTCATTCCCGACCCGCACATTTTATTTATCGTCGCGCACGGGACGGAGGGGGGGAGACCCCCCGCAAAGGCGGCTTGGCGGGCGGGCGCCTGACCTTGGGCGGCGGGCAGCACGCATCCCATTAATGCTTCGTCAATTTCTTCCGCGCGAATTCCGCAGTCGGAAAGCGCCGCGCGAATCGCGCAGCCGCCAAGGTCGGCGGCGGAAACGGCGGAAAGGTCGCCGAGCAAATTACCGGTGGGAGTCCGTCTTGCGGCGACTATGCAAACTTCCTCCATTTTTTATTCCTTGCGAATTGCCATCGCATTAAGAAAGGGCTTTTTCCAATTGCGGAAGAATCTCATTCAAATCCCCGACTAATCCATAGTCGGCGATTTCAAAAATGGGCGCGTCGCCGTCTTTATTAATGGCGACAATTACTTTCGCGTCCTTCATTCCGGCGACATGCTGAATCGCCCCCGAAATACCGACGGCGATGTATAAATCCGGCGCGACAATTTTTCCGGTCTGTCCGACCTGCCAATCGTTGGGGGCGTAGCCCGCGTCTACGGCGGCGCGCGATGCGCCGACGGCGGCGTTTAATTTATCGGCGACTCGCGCAAGCAATTCGAAATTTTCCGCGCCGCCGAGTCCGCGTCCGCCGGAAATAATGGCGCGCGCCGTCGTCAATTCGGGGCGCTCCGATTTGGAAAGACGCGCTTCAATAAATTCCGAAAGTCCGGAATCCACCGCCGAAATTTCCAAGGTCTCAATTGCCGCCGATGAATTTTCGCGCCTGCCGACCGGCTCAAACGCCGTTGCTCTTGCCGTTAGAAATTTAACCTTGTCTTTGCTTTGGACTGTCGCCCAAGCATTGCCGGCGTATATTGGACGCACAAAAGTATCGGCGGATTCCACGCGAATAACATCGGTAATCATCTGCGAATCCGCAAGCGCGGCGGCGCGCGGCAGAATGTTGCGGGCGAATGCACCGGACGACATCATCACATGCGAATAATCCGCCGACATTTCCGCAATCGGCGGCGCGCAATTTTCAGCAAGATGACGCCCAAACGGCGCGGCGTCCGCCAGATGCACGCGACTCACGCCATCCATTTGCGCGGCCGATTCGGCGGGCGCGCCGCAATTTTCACCGAGAATTAATGCGGCGATTTCACCTTCGCCGATTTGCTTCGCCGCCGCGACCGCATTGGCGAAATTAGGCGCGAGCGAATTATTGTCGTGCTCGGCGACGATTAAAATGCTCATATCACTTTCGCTTCGTTTTTAAGTTTGTCCACCAACTCGGCGACATCGCCGACCTTCACTCCCGATTTTCGCGGCGGCGGCGAGACGACATTTAATACCGCAAGACGCGGCGATGCGTCAACGCCTAATTCCTCCGGCGAAATTATTTCCAGCGGCTTTTTGCGCGCTTTCATAATGTTCGGAAGCGTGGCGTATCTTGGTTCATTCAATCGCAAATCAGCGGTGAGGACGCATGGCATTTTCAATCGCACGACTTCAATTCCCCCGTCCATTTCGCGGTCGGCGACGACGGAACCATTTTCCAAAGTTGCCGCGGATATAAATGTCGCCTGTCCCCAGCCGAGAAGTCCGGCGGTCATTTGGCCGGTTTGATTAAAGTCGCCGTCAATCGCCTGCTTGCCGAGAAGAATCGCACCCGGCGATTCGCGCTTTGCAATCGCCGCCAGCGATTTGGCCACGCCCAGCGGTTCGGCGGACGATTCCGTCTTGACTAAAATCGCCCGATCCGCGCCCATCGCCAACGCCGTGCGAAGCGTCTCTTGAAAAGATTCCGCCCCCACCGAAACGGCGATGACTTCTTCCGCCGCGCCGTTATCTTTCCATCGCAATGCCTGTTCCAGCGCGTTTTCGCAGAACGGATTCATCGCCATTTTAATGTTGGATGTTTCCACCCCGCTGCCGTCCGCGCGCACGCGCACTTTGATATATGGGTCTATGACGCGCTTAATGGCGACTAAAATTTTCATCGCGGCTTTCCTTTCAATTGCGATTGACAAATCAACGGCGACGGCATTTCGCTCATCGCGGCAAGTAGGGCGACAGGGACTCGAACCCTGGACCAACGGATTAAAAGTCCGCTGCTCTACCAACTGAGCTACCGCCCCGCCGATATTTTAGCAGAACCGCGGACGAGTCAAGCGGCAATCGCGCGTAATTTTTCCTTGATTTGCTCTTCCACGGACGGCGCGTCGTCTGTCGGGCTTGGCATCAGAAAAAACGCCGTGCCGCCGCTTTCGCTTTCCCACAGCCGCCCGATTTCAAATTTCCTCTGTTCGCTGGGATTTTCCCGCATATGCGCGCCTTTATATTCCACCACCAGAATTTTGCCGTTGTTTAATTCGGCGACGAAGTCCGGATAAAATTTCCTTTCAGCGAGCGGCAGAGAAAAGGAATGCGGCTTTTGCGGAATGTTGCGAATCCAATGCTTGACCTGCGGCGCGCTATCCAAAATCATCGCGCACTCAAATTCCTCGCCGCTACTGGCGAGATTGCCGATAATTCCGTAGTAGTGACGCTTGAAAGTCGCCGCGCCTTTGTAGGGGGTATCCCAGTCGTATTTTCGCGGAAACTCAAAGCGATGCTCGGACAATTTCCTTTTGCCGCCAAACAAAAACCGCTGCACGGTATTTTCCTGCTCCGCTTTTCCGTCCGACAAAAGCCGCGCACGCAACGCCTGAGCGAATTGACTTTTGAATCGCGCGATTTTTTCCACTTCATAGCCGCGATTTTTCAGCGCATCCAAATTGCGGACGATGCAATCCCGCAGTGCCTCTTGGGTATATCGCGCGTCATCCCGGTCGCGCAGGCGATTTTCCAAATCACGGATTAATTCCGCTTCGCTCCATTCGCCGCTAAGAAAGGACGGCTGCTGATAAACGCCTGTTCTCTCCCACCGAACCCGCCCCTCGGCCAGTGTGATTTCAAAGGTCTCGGCGGTTTCCGTAATTGCGAATTCGTTTTCCGCCAGCAGGCAATTTTTAGCGACGGCATTCCAATCCGTTGCGTAATGAAAATTGTCCGGATTGGCGAGCAGATATTCGCCTTCGTCGGGAAAAAAGAATTCCAATTGCGGCAGCGGCGCAAAGGGAATCATTCGCGCCGCCGGCGATTCCGACAATTCTATCCGCTGCACCGCTATTTGAAGACGACGCGCCTCGCGCTCTCGGTGGTCTTGCGGAACAGCGGCGATAATGGCTTCCTGCGCCGCCGATGAAATTCTGCCCTTGACAATAATTTTCACCTCGCCCTTTTTCACCGGACGCACTTCAACCGATTCGCGCACGGCTTCCTGCTCTTCATCATCAAGGGCGGAAAAGTCCGGTTTGCCTTCCGCGACAAATTCAGTCGCGCCGGGCGGCGTAAACATATCGCCGTCAAATTCGCCGCCGAACGAGGGCTGCACAACATTCTGCGCTTCGCTTTCTTCAAAGCCGAGTCCGGTCACCATTTTTTCGCGCAGTGTTTGCGCCGCTTGGGTAAAGTCCGATTCATTAACATGCGCGTAGGCGCGATTAAGTGCGGGATGCCGTCGGCGGGCGGCAAACGGCATTCGCAAAACGCGGCCTAATAATTGCTCAACCGCGACGGCGGATTGAATGCGCGCGACCGAGCAAAGCACCGAAGCAAAAGGACAATCCCATCCTTCTTTTAACGCCTGCACCGTGATGACATGCTCAATCGGACAATCGGGCGCGAGCAAATTAATTCCGTCCAATTCCCGCTGTTCGCCGGTAGCGACGGCGATTTTCTCCGCGCCGATTTTTTCAATGCTTATTAAATGATTCTTCAGAATATCCGCCGTCACTTCGCCGCGTTTATCCTGCGCCTGATACAAAATAATCGGACGAATTGAATCGCCGGAATCCTGCGATGCCTTAGCCAGCCGATTCCGCTCGGCGATGGCGGCATTAACGGCGAGTTCCCATTCTTTATGCTCGGTTAATTCAATCGGCAGTTTAATCATTTGCTCGTCGCAGAGCCGCTGCGCGCTTACACTGCAAAGAACATTATGCCGAGTCCCTCCATCCAATTCCCGCGGAGTCGCCGTGAATTCAATCACGCACGACGGACGCAGGCGAGGCAAAACGCCTTCGCGCGAAAGTTCGGAAACAAAATTTTGCGCTTCGTCAACGATGGCTATCGGACGCAAAATATGCATTAAATTAGCGAAGGAAAATTTAACTTCGCCTTTTTCATCGCGCTCTAAATTCTCCAAATCCGAATATGAAAAGCGGCGAAAGTGCGGCTCCAAATCTTCTTTATGTTCGTAGATTTTTCGCCCTTCGGTATTGCTCACCCGCAGCGATTGCATCGTAGCGACGACCACAATGCACTTCTTTCCAAAATCATGAGCCGGAATGTCGGCGGCATCGCCAATATCCCGCACTTCCACCCGATGATTATATTCCGCATCCAAAATTTGACGGCACGGATGCGACGGATTATTCAACGCCTCCACCTGCTGGCGAATAATCTTTGTCGGAGTCATCCACAGCACAATCGGCGAATCCGTTTCCTGCCACTTCGCCAGCGGCAGAATCGCATGAGCCGCCAGCAGTGTTTTCCCGCCGCCGGTCGGCACCCGAAGGCACACATGCGGGCAGTCGTCCAATCTTTGCGACAGCGTTTCATAGTGCATAGCGGCGTAGCGATTTTTGCGATTGCCGTCCTCGTCCGTGCTATGGGCGACAGCGGCGTAGGCACCGGCGATGCCTTTCATTCTTTGCAGTCGCAAAAACTTCTCCAAGTCGGCGAGAATTTCCCGCTGATAATTTTTCAGTTCCATTAGCGTCGTTTGATTCCGTAGGGGATTTGCTTGCAGTCAACGCCTTCGCCGTCCAGAGTGGATTTGGCGAGGCGGCTGCCGTTGGCGTAAATTATAATCGGAAAATCGTCCGCACAGCCTTTCTTGGCAGCGGCTTGGCGAATCTCCCCCAGCGTTTTGCGAGTCAGAATGTTGCCGCCGTTTGCGCTTTTATCTTTTAGAATTCCGTTGTAAAGCAGGGCGATGGCGGCTTTCTCCCCAACGCCGAGCAGCGGGCTTTTGCCGTTGCCGTCGTAGGGGGTTTGCGTTTCCAAAAACCACAAATGAGCGGCGAGCGTCCGAAAATTAATCTTGGGATTTACCGAGCCATCAGGGAGAAAAATAGAATCGCCGAGACGGTAAAAATGAAAACCGCCGCCGCCTTTCCAATTGACAAGTTTGGACACGCCGCCCTGCTCTCCTTTGATGACGGATTCCAATCGGGGAATGCAATGCGTAATGGCGTGGTCGCCCATTTCTATGCCGATGTATCGCCGTCCCATTTTATGGGCGACAGCGGCGGTCGTGCCGGAACCGACAAAGGAATCCAACACAAGGTCGTCGGGTTGCGTTGCCAATTGCAAAACACGCATCAGCAATTTTTCCGGCTTGGGCGTAGCGAAAATTGTCTCGGCATTAAATATCTTCGCTTCCCTTTTTGCATCTTGATTGTCGCCTACCTCATCTCGCTTCCAAAGCGTCATACAAACTATGCCACTCTGCACTTCGGAAAGAAATCGCTTTAACCTCGGAATGTTATTGCCGCTCTTTCCGAACCATATTTGATTATCTTTTATCATTTCCGAAAGTTTTTCTTTTCGGACGAGCCAGCATCTTCCGGGCGGCGGCATCAACTTCTTTCCGCCGGGGGTGATAATTTGATAAATGTTGTTGCTCTCCCCCGTCTTCGCATATTGCGCGCCCCGCTGCCCACCAGTTAAACTGATAGTAAAGTCAACTGATGCCCACACTCCACGCGAATCGTTATCGGGATTTTTATATCTCGCATCCGATGATTCATTTCGCGACAGCAAATTTGGACGCCAATTTTGCTTATCTTTGGCATAAAGTAGAATATGGTCATGGCTATCCGATAACCAAACGGAATTCGCTTGCGGAGAGGATTTTTTCTGCCACACCACATTGGCGACAAAATTGCGGCGACCAAAAATTTCGTCCATTATCACTTTGAGATAATGTCCTTCGTCGTCGTCAATAATCGTCCAGATGCTGCCGTCCGCCGACAGCAATTCGCGCAGCAATTCCAGCCGGGGATAAATCATTTCCAGCCACTGCGAATGTTCAAGGTTATCGGCGTAATGGGCGAAGTCCTTGCGCGTGTTGTAGGGCGGGTCAATAAAGATGCATTTCACTCGTCCGGCGTAATGCGGCACCAGCGATTTGAGGGCGAAGAGATTATCGCCTTGTATCAGCAGATTCCCCGCCGTCGGATTTCCGAATACTTTTGCGCCCGCCGATTCCAAGGCGCAATAAGGCACGCGCTCTGCGCGGGCGATGTCATCTTTTCGCGTTAGCCAGTCAAGCGTCGGCATCGTCAAAGTATAGCATTAACCGCCGCCGAAGCCCGGAAGCAGCGGCTACTTTTCCTGCGCACGCATATACTTTTTTTGCCAGAGCGACAATTTTGTGTCGATGTTCACCCACGCAGCTAATCCGTCCAAATCAGGAAACAACAGATCCCAAGTTGTTCCTGCACTCAGCAATTGCACATAAACGCTCTGCTGGTATTCTTGCGGAATAATAATCTTCCGCAAAAAATTACCGCTATCGGTCAAGCCATTCAGCGGACGATGAGTGCCATGCATAGTAAATACCGATTTCTGTACTGTCTGACGCATTGAAAAATGGCGAGGAAGAAACGGCAAAATCTCCTCGACCTCCTGTTTGCTCGGATTAAAAGCGCACTCCACTATTTTTAAGAGGCGAGAATCGCTCCAAGGCAATATGCCATATTCTTCCATTCCAAATTTTCTATTAAGACGAGACGGAGAAAGAATCCAAACGCAACTGTCCTGCTTATTTTCAATCACTCCTTCGGCAACGGCAAAAAGCAATGCCACAAAAGGGGAGTTCGTCCAATCTAATAAGCGAGAAAGCAGACCATGATGCCGCATGACAACCAATTGATCCACCCTATTATCCGGGAAGCCCTTGTCGATCGCCTTTACTTGACGCAAGAAGCGATCATGCGCTTGGTATTCCTCATAGCGGCAATCCTTTATCTCATCCTGTTCGGGCTTATCGCCCAACAATTGGAATATGCTGGGCGTCAGCGGCCGGCTCGCATCGGAATCCCCACGAAACCAAAGAGGCATTGAGCCTAATTCGGAATGAATTGCATATACCTTCGCCAGATATTGCTCGAGCGGATAGATTTCCCTCGGCCCCGGAATCGCGGGCGTGACGGCGGACGCATCGCCTTGCGGCGATTGCGGCGGATTCGCCTTATCTTTTTTGCTGTCGTCGGTCATGGTTGATTTTTTCCGTTAGTTGTTTTTGCTGGCGATGCGGACGCGATTGATTCCTTTTCGTTATGCGACCGCTTTGCTTCGCGTGGACGGAAGTATATCACATCCGTCACCCATTAGGCAAGCCGCGCAGAGCGGAATCCGCAAATGCCGTCAAGTCGTCCAAGCCGCGCGAAATCACCGACTCCACAATCGCCATATCCAATTGCGCATACTGATGCACCGCCATATTGCGAAATCCCACCATCCGCGAAAGCCGGCCGCTCAAATCCAAATCAATCATGCCCGCGCCGCGAAGCAATTCAAAACTTTCGGCGCTGGTCCTCGGCGCGCCCAATTGAAAGCGGCGAACCAAATGATTCGCCAAATCAATCGCCTGTTCAATTCCGCGCGCGACATTCACCACCGCCGCATCCTGCCGCGTAATATCCTCCGCGAAATTTTTACCCGCCGCCGAATGCTCCTCGCGCGCGCGCAAAATACATCGCCGAATGCTCGCCGCCTTTGCGATGACAATATCGTCGCTCATGATTCATTTTTCGCTTCGCGAATCATATCGGCGAGAATTTCGCGCCGCTCGTAATTGAGACGCTGATAAAAAGAAAGCGTCAGCATTTCAAATTCATCGGTCGCATATTCGTCTAATCGGCAAAGGCGGCGGCCATTATAAACCGCCTCTTTCTGCAGAACGGTCGGGGCGATTCGCAGATTAATTAAATCCACTTCGCGCCGCAGCAGCAGCGAAAGGGCAACGCGCAAATCGCTCATCTGCAAATTGCCGGCGCGCTTTGCCTCGTCATGCGGAAGCAGAACAGCGAGGTCAATATCGGAATCATCGCGCAATTGATTCGCATCGTCCGCCGCGCTGCCGAACAAATACATCGCCTGCAGATTCGGAAAATGATTCCGCGCGATCTCAATTGCTTTGGCAAAGGAATTCATCGCTGTTAATTTACTCCACCGTCACCGATTTGGCAAGGTTGCGCGGCTTGTCAATATCCGTCCCTTTGACTCGCGCGGTGTGATAGGCCAGCAATTGCAAAGGCGCGCTGTAAATAATCGGCGAAAGCATTTCCGCGCCTTCGTCGTTTATGCGAAGAATTTTCGCGCCGCGCATTTCAAACCGCTTTCCGCATAGAACATACAAACGCCCCCCCCTCGCGGCGACTTCGCTTAAGTTGGACGCCGTTTTTTCCAATAAGGAAGAATCGGGCGCAAGGGCAATCACCGGCATTTCACCGTCAACTAATGCCAGCGGACCGTGCTTTAATTCGCCCGCCGGATAGCCCTCCGCATGAATGTAGGAAATTTCCTTTAATTTCAACGCGCCCTCCAACGCAAGAGGATAATGCGAACCCCTTCCCAAGAACAAAGCATGATTCGCTTCGGCAATTTCGCGCGCCCAACTGCGCACGCCTTTTTCCAAAAGCAATGCGCGGCGAACGGCAAAAGGCAAATGCCGCAGCGACTTCACCGCTTCGCGCTCGGATTCTACGGAAAGCAAACCTTTGGCCTTCGCCAAGGCGGCGGCGAATAAAAATAAAGCCGCCATCGCGCTGGTAAATGTCTTTGTGGATGCGACTCCAATCTCCGGGCCCGCATGCGTTAGAAAAAGCAATTCGGATTCGCGCGCCATTGAACTCATCGCCTGATTGCAAATTGCCAAGCGTCCGGAAAATACCCCCCCCCCCCTGCCTGATTTGGCGCAATCGCGAAATGCCGCAAGCGTGTCCGCCGTTTCCCCCGACTGCGAAATGGCGACCCCCAATATGCCTTCGCCGACTCCGTCGCGATAGCGCCTTTCGCTCGCCACCTCAACTATGCACGGAATTTTTGCGAGTGATTCTATCCAATTGCGCGCCGTCAATCCGGCATGATAACTCGTGCCGCAGGCGAGAATCATAACGCTTTTCGCGCGGCTTAAAATTCGCCGGGCGTTGCGCCCGAAAACATTAATGGGGATTTCTTCGCGCTCTATGCAATGCTTTATGGTCGCCGCAATGGCTTCCGGCTGCTCAAAGATTTCCTTCTGCATAAAATGCCGATAGCCGTCCAAGTTAACGGCGGCGGCGGATTCTTCCAAGCGATGAAAAGGACGGTTCACCGCCGCGCCTTGGGAGTCGCGAATCTCAATTTTATCGCGGGTTATTTTCGCGCAATCGCCGTCCTCTAAATAAGCGATTTGATTCGCGCGATTAATCAGCGCCTGCGCGTCGGAGGCGAGATACCCCCCCCCCTCGCCGATTCCCGCCAATAACGGACTGCCAAAGCGCGCGCACACCAGCGATTCCTCCCCCCCCCCCGACAATGCGGCGACGGCGTAAGCGCCCTCCAATCGCGCTATGGCCTTTTGCATTGCCGCGAATAAATCGCCGTCTTCGCGCATGTAAATTTCCAAAAGATGCGCCAGCACTTCGCTGTCGGTTTCGCTTTCAAATTCGCATCCCTGCGACTGCAATTCACGGCGCAGCAATTCGTGATTTTCAATGATGCCGTTATGCACCACGGCGACCGAATCGCGGCTCATCAGCGGATGCGCGTTTTTTTCCGCCGGTGCGCCGTGCGTCGCCCATCGCGTATGGCCGACTCCCAAATGTCCGCAAACGCCGCGCGATGCGCGCTTTAATTCCGCAACCCGTCCGGCGACGCGAATGCGGCGAAGCCCCCCCCCCCCGTCGCGCAAAGCGAGTCCGGCGGAATCATAGCCGCGATATTCCAAATGCCGCAGTCCGTCCAAAATAGCGGACGCCGCATTAATCTTCTGTCCGCAAATTGCGCCAACAATTCCGCACATTTTATTTTTTCCCCTTTTTGTCTTTTTTGTTTTTTTTGTCTTCGGTGCATTCAGCGGCGCGATAATTCTTTTTAATCATCTGGCGCGCGCGCGCAATAACCAAAGAATTCGGCGGCGCATCTTCGGTGACCGTTGAACCGGCGGCGACCATCACCCCCCCCCCGATTTTTAGCGGAGCGACCAATTGCGCGCCGGAGCCGATAAAAGCATCGTCGCCGATTTTTGTTTGATGCTTTAATTTGCCGTCGTAATTGCAGGTAATCACGCCCGCCCCGATATTAACTCTGTCGCCGACGACGGCATCGCCGATATAAGCCAGATGATTCGCGCGGCTGCCTTTTCCCAAGGTAGCATTTTTAATTTCCACAAAGTTGCCGATGCGCCCCCCCCCCCCAATTTTCGCGCCGGGGCGAAGACGCGCAAACGGGCCGATTCTGGCGTTCGCGCCGACGATGCAATTATCCAAATGAGAAAATGATTCTATCGCCGAATGTTTGCCGATGCGCGAATTAATAATCACGCAATTCGCGCCGACCACTGCGCCTTCGCCGAGAATGCTATTATCCAAAATGACATTGGCGTCAATAAAAACATCGCGCGCGCATTTAACTTTTCCGCGCACAATTAAGCGGGACGAATCCGCAAGCCGCGCGCCCGATTCCAGCAGGCGAATGGATTCGCGCCGCTGATATTCGCGCTCCGCCGCCGCCAAATCCAACGGCGTATTAACGCCCATCGCCTCGGCGAATTCGGCAAGCGGAATTCCAATTATCGGCATCCCGTCTTTTTCCGCTACTTCAATTAATGCGGGAAGATAATACTCGCCGGTCGCCGAATGCGGACGCACTTTATTCTGCCGCCGCAAAATCCAATCGGTCGGCGCGGCCAAAGCGCCGGCATTAATTTCGGCGATTTTTTTTTGCGATGAAGTCAATTGTTTTTCCTCCATCACCGCGCAAATTTTTCCGCAGGAATCGCGCACGATTCGTCCGTAGCCGCGGGGATTAGGCGAATCGGCGACGGCAATTGCAATCGCCCCCCGCTGCGCCGCCCGCGCCATTTTTTTAAGCGACGACGCCCGCATCAGCGGAGAATCCCCAAGCAAAACCAAAGTTGCGCCGCCGCTTTTAATTTTCGGCAGCGCGCTTTTCAGCGAATGCAAAGTGCCAAGCCGCCGCTTCTGCACGACCCAATGCACGCGCGGATTTCTTTCGCCGACCGCCGCCTTTACCGGCGATTCGCCGCCGCCGACGACAATATAAATTCCGCGGGGCGAAAGCGCATTCGCGGATTCCATCACATGAAAAATCAGCGGACGACCGCCCAGCGGCTGCAAAGTTTTCGGCAGCGACGACCGCATCCGACGGCCTTCGCCGGCGGCAAGAATGACGATGTCCAAAAAATTCCGCATTATGCTATAAGGATATTTTAACCGAATTTGCAATGAGCGATTTTAACCGCACAATTGAACGGCGCGATTCCGACAGCAGCAAATGGCGACGCTACGCCAAGCGCGACATTCTGCCGCTGTGGGTCGCCGATATGGATTTTCCGGCGGCGCCGCCGATTTTAGAAGCCGTCGCCCGCCGCGCGAATCACGGCGTCTTCGGCTACGCCGAACCGACCGAAGCATTAATTGAAACCGTCGCCGCCCGATTCGCCAATCATTACCGATGGGAAATTTCGCCGGAATGGATTGTCTTTTCGCCCGGACTCGGCGTCGCCATTCATACCGTCTGCAGAATGGCCGGAGAACCGGGCGACGAAATTATCACCCCCTCCCCCATCTATCATGTTTTTCGGCGCGCCCCCCAATTGGCAAAGCGCATTCGCATTGACGCGCCAATGCATTGGGACGGCAATCAATGGCAATTAACCGCCGACGCCATTGAACAAGCCGCCACTCCCCGCAGCCGCCTTCTGCAATTATGCAATCCGCATAATCCCAACGGCAAAGTATTTTCAAGGCAAGAACTCGCCGATATCGCCAATATCTGCGAAAAGCATAACCTCCTAATTTGCGCCGACGATGTGCATGCCGATTTGATTCTGGATGACGCCGCCGAGTATTTTCCCATTCCGGCATTGGATAACGCAATTGCCAATCGCACTGTCCTAATGCAAAGTCCAAGCAAGGCGTATAATATCGCCGGATTAAATTTCGCCGTCCTTATTATCCCCAATCCTCAATTGCGCGCGCGCTATTTGGAAACAGCAAAAGGACAGGTTTTATCCCACTTGAATTCGCTTGGAATGGCGGCGTCGGCGGCGGCTTGGGGCGGAGAATGCGAACAATGGCGCGCGGAATTAATCGCCCATCTTAAGCATAATCATCATTCGCTTTTGCAGGCGGTAAAAACAATTGACGGAATGACAATGACCCCCCTGCAGGCGACTTATCTCGCATGGATAAATATCGCCGACCTTCAATTAAAAAATGCACCGCAATTCTTTGAATCGCATGGACTCGGTATGTCGCCGGGCGGCGACTTCGGCGATGATAATTATATGCGATTGAATTTCGGCTGCACGGCGGCAACTCTCAACGAAGCAATTCGCAGATTAAAATCCGCCCGCGAACTATGCGATAAACGGAATAACCGACGCGAATAAAAGAATCGCCATCGCCCAATTAAAGCGGCGAAGCCATTTTCCGCGACGCAGGAATTTTCCCGCCGCCGCCCCCGCCAATCCCCAAATGGAAACGCAGGGAAAAGCCAGCGCCAGAAAAATGATGGATATGACAACAACCTGCAAAGCGATATCGCCCTCCAAAGTGGTGTAAGTTGACATCGCCCCCGCCGACATCGCCCATGCCTTCGGATTGACCCATTGAAACGCCGCCGCCTGCAGAAAAGTAAAAGGGCGTCCGCCCGTTTTTTTATTTTCCGCCCCGCCGCCGCCATCGGCAACGGCAATTTTATAAGCGAGAAAACAAAGATAAGCCGCCCCCGCATACTTAATAATAGAATGCGACTGCGGATACGCCGCAAAGAAATTGCCCAGCCCAAGCCCGATAGCAAGCATCATCGCCGGAAAGCCGATGCAGATTCCGCAAATGTGCGGCACCGTGCGGCGAAAACCGAAATTCACCCCCGACGCCGTCACCATCATATTGTTGGGCCCGGGCGTCGCCAAAGTCGCCAGTGCGAAAACGGCGACGGCGAGGAAAGTCGCAGGCGAAATCATCGGCGAATTCGCCTACACGCCTACATTAATTTCAGCCACATCCGCCAGCGGGGGCAGCGGTTAAGGGGCGTCGTCGGCTGCAGGTTGTAAGGCGATCCGGCGCCCATGCAGATTCCCTTCTGAAAGGATTGAAATTCCACAAACGCCTTGTCCTCGGATGGCTTGCGCTCCGCCCGCCCCCAAAAAGTGCAGGTGCAGCAAGCGTGGACGCGCTTTGCGATTTGTTCTTCGGCCATTATTTGCTCCTTTTGATTTAATTCATCCGCCGACGCCGCCGCGCGTGAGTTTCGCCGGATCCAGCAAGCGCGACAATTCGCCGCGGGAAATGCTTGTTTCTTCCGCCGCCACATCCAGAATCGGGCGATTTTCACGATAGGCGCGCTTGGCAATTTCCGCCGCCTTCAAATATCCGATAACCGGATTCAACGCCGTGACTAAAATGGGATTGCGCGCCAAGCCGGCTTCCAGCGATTCCGGGCGCGGCTTGAAATTTTTAATGGCGCCGTCGGCCAGCAAACGGGCGACGCTTCCCAATAAATGCGCGCTTTCCAAAAGATTCCGCGCAATCACCGGCAGCATTACATTCAATTGAAAAGAGCCCGATTGCCCGGCGATAGTAATGGCGGCATCGTTGCCGATAATTTGCGCCGCCGCCATCGCCGCCGATTCCGCAACGACCGGATTGACTTTGCCGGGCATAATGCTGCTGCCCGGCTGCAAAGCGGCGAGTTCAATTTCGCCGAGTCCGGAAAGCGGCCCGCTGTTCATCCAGCGAAGATCGTTGGCGATTTTCATTACGCCGACGGCGGCGGCTTTGAATTGTCCGGACATTTCCACCGCCGCATCCTGAGCCGACATTAATTCAAAAAACGATTCGCCGGGACGAAACGGAATTTTAGTTTTCTTCGCCAGCGATTTGGCGAAAAGCGCGGCGAATTGAGGATGCGCGTTAATGCCCGTCCCGACCGCCGTTCCGCCCTGCGCAAGTTGATGAAGACGCGGCTCCGCGCTTTTAATGCGCGCCGCCGCTTTTTTCATCTGCACCGCCCAGCCGCCGAGTTCCTGACTCATCCGAATCGGCATCGCGTCCATTAAATGCGTGCGGCCGGTTTTAATCCGCTTGTCCAGCGTTTTCGCCTTCGCCGAAATTGTCTTCGCCAGATGCTCCAAAGCGGGCAGCAGCCGCCGCCGAATTTCCAGCGAGGCGGAAACATGTATCGCCGTGGGAATGACATCGTTGCTGCTCTGCCCCATATTAATGTGGTCGTTGGGGCTGATGGGCATTCGGGCTTTCGCCGACGCCAGCGAAGCCAACACTTCGTTCATATTCATATTGGTGCTGGTGCCGGAGCCGGTCTGGAAGACATCCACCGGAAAATGCTCGGCATGGCGGCCGTCGGCGACTTCGGCGGCGGCGCGGACAATCGCCTGTCCGGCGCGCTTATTGAGCAGGCGCAATTCCATATTGACTTCGGCGGCGGTCTGCTTGATAAGCGCCAGCGCGCAAATGAAAGCCCCCGGCATCGGCATTCCGCTGACCGGAAAATTATCCACCGCCCGCTGCGTCTGCGCGCCGTAAAGGGCATCAGCGGGCACTTTTAATTCGCCCATGGAGTCGCGTTCAACGCGAAATTTTTTCATCGCCGATTCCTTTTTTGAGTCCCGCCGTTATTTTACCCCCGACCGCCGCTTGCGGCAAATTGAAAATTGGTATATGGTATTTTTTCCTTTTTCAACCCTGCGAGGTAAAAAATGAACAGGATGATTTTCCCCCGAATTCTCGCCGCCGCCGCGTGCATGGCGATGGCCGCTTTCGCTTCCGCCAAAGTGGAGGGCGATACGATTGTGCTGGGCGCGTCCATTTCGCTCACCGGCAAATATTCCACCAACGGCAAGCACACCCAAAACGGCTACGACCTCGCCGCCAAACGCATCAACGAGCAGGGCGGCGTGGAAGTCGGCGGCAAACGGTATCAATTGAAAGTCGTCTATTACGACGATGAATCCACTCCGGCACGAGCCGCCCAACTCGCCGAGCGACTCATCAAGCAGGACGGCATTAAATATCTGCTCGGACCATACAGTTCCGGTCTGACCAAAGCGATGGCGCCCGTCACCGAAAAATACAAAATTCCGATGATTGAAGCCAACGGCGCATCGCGATCGCTGTTCACTAAGGGCTACCGCTACTTGTTTGCGATTTTGACTTCCGCCGACCAATACTTGGCGAGCGCCGTTGATGTCCTCGCCGAAAAAGCGAAAGCAATCGGCAAGAATCCGTCGGAAATGAAAATCGTCCTCGCCTTTGAAAACGACCCGTTTTCGCAGGATGTCCGACTCGGCGTGGTAGAAGCCGCCGAGCGCCACGGAATGAAAATCGCCATTGACGACAAACTGCCGAAAACGCTGGACGATATGTCCGCGACTCTCAATAAAGCCAAAGCGGTCAAGCCCGACCTGCTCGCCATTTCCGGCCACGCCAAAGGAGCAGCAACAGCAGCGCGCCAAATTGAACAATTTCGCGTCGATGTGCCGATGGTCGCAATGACGCACTGCGATTCGGCGGCGATAGAATCCAAAATTCCGGCGGGAGCAGAATTCACCCTGTGCGCCAAACAATGGCAAAAACAATTAACCTATCGCGACGACGACGGACTCTTCGGCGGCGGCGAAGATTTTGTGCGCTTGTTTTGGGAAGCATACGATTACGAGCCGCCCTATCAATCAGCCGAATCCGCCGCGGCGGTGCAAGTTTGGGCGGATGCCTTCCGCCGCGCGCAATCGTTTGACACCGATAAATTGCGCGACGCGATTGCCTCCACCGACATGCAAACTTTCTACGGCAATATTCGCTTTAACGAAGCGGGTCAAAACATCGCCAAGCCGATGGTGATGAGTCAGATTATCGGCGGCGATTACAAGGTTGTCGCGCCGATAAAGTGGGCGTCCGATCCGGTCGTCTTCCCCCGCCCAAAGTGGTCGGAACGGTAAGATAATACCCAGAGTCACAATCCAACATGGGAGCAGAAATGACTGATATGAAGCAAGACGAAATCAAGCGACCGGCGGTGAAAATCCAACAGGGCAACAAAACCCTGCTGGCAACTTTCTTTAGGGTGGAGGACTTTCAAAATCCGGACTTTTACCGGATTGACCGCTTGGATCCGGAAAACAAAACCAAGACCGGATTCCAGCGCATCCTTCAGGAAGAACGCGCGAATCGTGTCGCGAACTATGTCGTCGAGGCGTGGAAGAAAGATCGCCAAGCGTTTCTGCCGACCTCGGTCTTTCTCGCGACTGAGAAAGATATCGCATTTGACGAACAACGCAATGAAATCCACTTCAATCGGATGGATGTGTGCCCATTCGATGTAGTGGACGGGCAGCACCGTATCATGGGGTTGTTGCGGGCGGCGGAAAAAATTCCAGAATTGGGACAGTTTCCCATCGCCGCTAACATTGCTATCATGGCATCTCGTCCCGAGCAGATGCTACATTTCTATGTCGTGAACATGACTCAGAAAGCGGTAGATCCGGCAGTAGCGCAACGCATCCGTGGCCGGTTTACCGACATGTTGGAAACCGAAAATCTCCCCTATATTCCATCGTGGATACGGAATCAAATTGAGGCGGGAACTGACCAAGACGCTCTTTCCGTCGTGGATTTCTTACATTCCGCGGCAGACTCACCTTGGAACAATCGAATTGAAATGGGCAACAAAAAGTTGCCGGGACATTTCATCAAACAAAAAAGCTTCGTGAATGCTCTCAAAAAGAGCATCATCAAGGATAGTCACCCTCTGGTCTTCGTGGGGGACAAGGATAAGCGCAATCGCATTTTCAAAAATTATTGGATTGCGATTGAACACATTTTTACAGAGCCCAAAACTCATGACGACTCGGTCGTGTTTAAAGCCATCGGGGCGATGTTTTTCTGCCGAGCGTCGTCTGTGATTATTAATGTGGCCCAATCTACCCAATCATACAAAGTGGAAGATTTTGTGAACATCTTCCAGTCCGTACGCGAGCATCTTCCGCCGGAAGCCTTATCTATTATGGACCCCAATTGGTGGGTCAGTGGTGGCCCAGCATCTGGAATGAACAGTGGCTCGGCAGAAAAGAAAGCCGTCGAATTTGCTCGGGCGGTTAATGCTGCAAATCGACAGGAGGTTGCTGGAGATTCATTATGAAAGTGTCTGCACTGATTCCGACCTGCCCAAATAGGGTTAACTTTTCTCGGCGTGAATTGCGTCTCGTCCCTGACGAGTCGGGTTGCTACGCCTTGACTAACCACAACAACGACATTCTTTATGTTGGACAAGGCGACTTGGGTGACCGAATGGGTGCCCATCTGGGTGACCCTGAAAAAACATCCATGACAAAACTGGGGAAGGCGTTTTGGTTTTATTACCTTCTCGTCGATTCGCGCCTCAACAGAATTGAAGGAGGATGGGTGCAACAACATGAAGATATGGAAGGGGAAAAACCAATCCTCAACAAAATCAATCCTCCCATGCCATAATGCGGGGAGATTTGTCACGCGATAGACATGTACATGTCATCGGCGTACTGTATAATTAAGCGATGAATCGGCAAAAAACACACGGCATCGTCTACACGCCCCGCCGAATAGTTGACCTGATTCTGGACGAAGTCGGCTATCAGCGGGGAATCTTCGGCAAGCGGCTCATCGATCCCGCCTGCGGGGACGGCGCGTTTTTGAGCGCCGCTCTGAAGCGGCTGTTAGACGACGGCGCCAAAAAAGAAAAAACCATCAGCGACCTGCGGCAAGCGGCGGAGCAAAATATCTGCGGCTTTGACATTGACGCCGCCGCCCTACACGATTGCGCTGAGCGACTCACCGCCATCGCCGAACAATGCGGAATTCGGGGGGCGCAATGGAATCTTCAGCAATTGGACTGCCTGAACAAAACACAAACGGAATCGCGCTTCGGTGAATTTGATTTCGTCGTCGGCAATCCGCCATATGTGCGCATTCAGCATCTCGGCGAAGAGCGGCGGCGACTCGCGCAATCGCAATGGCGGCTGTGCCGCCGAGGGTCAACCGATCTTTACATTTTATTCTTTGAATTAGGATTCCATTTGCTGCGCGACGGCGGACGACTCGGCTACATAACGCCAAACACTTATCTCAAAACCCGCGCCGGACGCGATTTGCGCGAATTCCTGCAAAACCGCCGCCTGCTCAAAACCTTGATTGATTTCGGCAGCGCGCAAGTGTTTGATAATGTGACCACTTATACGGCTATTACTATTCTTGAGAAAGACCGCGCGCGGAGGGATTTTTCGCTTCATCGCGGAAATGCCGACGGGGAAATTCAATCGCTCGGCAAGATTCCAATTGACAATCTTGACTCGTCCAATTGGATACTTGCATCCGGCGATGATATGGAAAAATTAGCGGGGCAATGCGACGGGCGAATTCGACTCGGCGACATCGCGCGGATTCATGTCGGAATCACAACTCTCGCCGACAATTGCTACATTTTCCAAAGCCCTGCTTTTGACGGCGAAGAAGCGGAAATTCGGGCTTGCGACGGCGCGCGCGTCCGCATTGAAGCGGACATATTAAAGCCCATCGTCAAGGCGTCAACATTAAAGAACCCCGGCGACAAGCAGGATCGCTACATTATTTTTCCGTACCGAAAAATGAACGGGCGGAATATGCTCATTAATGAAAAAACTTTGATGGCGGAATATCCGCAAACTTACCGCTATTTTCTTTCCATCAAGCCGACGCTTCTCGCCCGCGATAAAGGAAAGCCGAATCCTGCGGGATGGTATGCCTTTGGCCGCTCGCAGGGGCTTGACACTTCCTTCGGCGAAAAGATTCTGACTTCGCCGATGAATCTGCGCCCTAATTTTATCGTTTGGGAAAAGAATGAATACACCTTCTACGCCGGCTATTGCATTAAATACGACGGCGCGCTGGATTGGCTGGCGGCGCAATTGAATTCCGCCGAAATGGAATTTTACATTAATCTGGTGAGCCGACGCTATCAAAGCAATTATAAATCTTTCGCCAAATCCTTTATTGAGAATTTTTATATTCCGCGCGCCGCTGCTTCGCCGCTCGCTTTGCTAAGACAGGCGTCTTTTTTCTAAAATGGAAAACATCCTTTTATTAATTGATGCGCCGTGGCTGTCGGCGCAGGCGGTGGCGAATGGCATTGTCATCGGCGCGCTGTTTGCGCTCGCCGCCTACGGAATGGCGCTGGTGTGGGGGGTGATGAACATCATCAATGTCGCGCAGGGCGAGTTTGTGATTCTGGGCGGCTATGTCGCTTTTTTTGTTTATCGCGGCGGCGCGCACCCGGCTTGGGGAATTCCGGCGGCGGCGATTTTGCTTTTCATTTTCGGCTGGCTTTTGTATCGGCTGGTGATTTGCCGAATTGTGGAGCGCGACCTTTTCACTTCCATTCTTGCCACTTTCGGCGTAAGCATATTCATTCAGCAAATGATGAATATTGTTTTCGGCGCGGATGTCCAATTAGTGGAATCCGGCTGGGGAAGCATCGCCTTGTTTGACGACAACTTAATTATGCCGATAGTGCGGCTGGTCGCTCTTGCCGCATGCATTGCGACCGCATTTTCGCTGGTGTTATTTATGCGAAAATCGCGGCTTGGCTTGGCGATTCGCGCCACCGCTCAAAACGCCCGCGCCGCCCGCGTTTTGGGAGTGGATACCGACCGCGTATTCGCCGCCACCTTTGCATTAAACGCCGCCATTTGCGGAATCGCCGGGGCTTTGGTCGCGATGACTTTCACCATTCATCCTTATATCGGACTGCCTTATACGGTGCGTTCTTTTATGATTGTCGTCGTCGCCGGACTTGGCAATCTTCCCGGCGTTGTCGCCGCCGCGATGGGATTGGGAGTCGCCGAAGAATTCGCCGATTACATTCTCGGCGCGGAATTTCGTCTGGCGTTTATCTTTTCACTGCTGGTTGTTATACTTGTCGTTCGCAATCGGCGACTCGCCAAAAAGCGGCTTTATCTGCGATGATTAAAAATATCCCCCCCCTCTTCTCCTTTCTTTCGCGCTTTCGCAATTTGCCGATGATCGCGCTGATTGTTTTCGGCGGCGCCGCGCCTTTGCTGCTGCCGTCGATTCAAAGCCAATTGGCGTTCTTGTGGATTTTCGTCGTCTTCGCCCTTACTTGGAATTTGCAGGGGGGGCAGATGGGATACAATTCCTTCGGCAACATTTTCTTTTCCGGACTCGGAATGTATATCGCCGTCGCCGTGCAGATTGCGCTGTTCTTCAACCTTGGGGAATGGACGGAAGCGGGCGGCGAAAATACATTCGCCCACACTCCTCAGCAGTATTTTATCGGACTGTTTGTCGGACTTGCCGCCGCCGCCATTTTGCCGCCGCTTGCCGCGCTTTTATTCGGCGAATTAATTCTGGCGATGCGCGGTCATTACTTCGCCATTTGCACTTTGGGACTCGGCGCCGCCGCCGGAGAAATTGCATCGGGAATCGATATTATCGGAGCGGGGGGGGGTATGTCGGCGCCGCTGTGGCCGGATTCCGCCGGAGGAATTGACGCGCGCAATTTATTCTTCGGCTACCTTTGCTTTATCACCGCATTGGGATGCATGTTCACCGTCGGCAAATTGCGGCGGACAAGATTCGGACTCGCCCTAAACGCCATTCGCGACGACGAGGACAAAGCCGAAGCGATGGGTCTTTTAACAACTCGCTACAAAATTATAAGTTGGATGATTTCGGCGTTCTTTCTCGGAATTGCCGGGGCCTTGTTCGGCCACTTAAACGGATTTATAGATCCCACCGAAGTCGCTTTTGCGGGCGCGACCTTCGGCGTTTATATGGTGCTGATGGCGGTTCTCGGCGGCAAAGGAACATTGTGGGGGCCGGTTGTCGGCGCGATTGTATTTCATCTTTTCCAAGAATTATTTTGGGCTTACTTTCCCGGATTGCAGCGTGTGCTGCTCGGATTATTAATTGTTTTTATCGTTGTATTTTTTCCGCGCGGAATTACGGGATGGCTGAGCGCGCGAAAAAAATCACCGGCAAATTCGGAGGCGATATGAGCGACTTTATTCTGCAGGCGGAAGGAGTATGCAAATCCTTCGGCGGAGTAATCGCCAATAATGCCGTTTCGCTGTCCGCGCCGCGAGGCGAAATTGTAGGGCTTATCGGCCCTAACGGCTCCGGCAAAAGCACCTTTTTTAATTTAATCGCCGGGACGCATCCCGCCGACGGCGGCAGCATTCGCTTTGAGGGGCGCGAAATCACCAAACTGTCGGCGCCGCAAATCGCCCAATTGGGACTCATTCGCACCTATCAGCAAACGCGCGTATATCGCGAAATGTCATGCATGGACAATATGCGAATCAGCGCCCCCCCCTCTTCCGAATTTTCCGAAGGCGATTTGCGCGCCATCTTCGCATCCCCCCCCTCCCACCTTGACGATGAAGCGAAAGAATTGCTGGAATTCGTCGGCTTGCTGGAAAAGCGTGAATTGCTGGCGGGCGAACTTTCCTTCGGACAGCAGAAACTTCTTGAATTGGCGATGGCCTTAATGCGTCGACCCAAGATGCTTTTATTGGATGAACCGACCGCCGGAATCAATCCGACTCTTATTAACGGAATCGTCGCGCGCCTGCGGACAGTAAACGAGCGGCTTGGCATTACTCTTCTTGTCATTGAACATAATATGCGGGTGATTATGAATTTGGCGAGGCATGTTGTTTGCCTTGCGCACGGCGAAGTGCTGGCGGCGGGGCCCGCCGCCGACATTCAAAGCAATCCGCGCGTTTTAGACGCCTACCTTGGGGCGCAATAAATGATGCAGAATAAAAAGCCAAAGATTTCCGGCTACGGCTACGGAGATGTCGGCGAAACAATTTCCGCCGAAGAAGTCGGCCGCGAAGCGGCGCTGCTCGCCGAGAGTCGGCCAAGCGCGGAAGAATTAGAATCTCTCGCCGGCGGCGATTATCTGCGCGTGGAAAAATTGCGCGCCGGCTACGGCAAGATTGAAATTCTGCACGATTTTGATTTGCGGCTCGGACGCGGAAAATCACTCTGCTTAATCGGCCCCAACGGCGCGGGAAAATCCACCGTACTGCATACGCTTTACGGAATCGCCCGCCGAATGGACGGCGCAATGATTCTGGACGGCGACGATCTCGCCTTGCTCGCTCCCGCCGACAAATTGCGGCGCGCCAAAATTGCCTATGTCATGCAGGACAATTCCGTCTTTCCCGATATGACAGTTGAGGAAAATCTTCTGCTCGGCGGCTACTCTCTTAAAAACAATGACGACGCCCGCGCGGCGGCGGAGCGCATCTTTGCAAAATATCCGCGGCTGCAGGCGCGCCGTAAAAACAATGCGAGCGCGCTTTCCGGCGGCGAGCGGCGGCTTTTGGAAATTTCGCGCGCGCTCATCACCGAGCCTCAATTGCTTCTTGTGGATGAACCCTCCATCGGATTGGAGCCGAAATTCATTGATATGGTTTTTGAGATTCTGGAGGATCTTCAAAAAAACGAAGGCCGCACAATTTTAATGGTGGAGCAAAATGCAAAAAAAGGACTCGCCTTCGCCGACATCGGCTATGTCCTCGCCGCCGGACGACTCGTTATGGCCGGGCGCGGCGACGACCTTCTGCAAAATCCCGAAGTCGGCCGCTTGTTTTTGGGCGCATCGTGAATTCATTAATTGATGATGCGGTCGCTCTCGGTTTACGGCAGGCATTCGGTTCGGCGGGAATCGCATTGGGGTCAAGTTTTTTCGCGCTCGGCGTTTTGTTTTTCGCGAGCGGCTACACTTTGCCGGAAAGCATCGCCTCCACTGTTTTCAATTTCGCTTTGCCGGGGCAATTAATCGCCGCTGAATTGCATGCGCAGGGAGTCGGACTCGCCGGCATTGCGGTGGCGGTCGCCTTGGTAAATGCGCGGCTTTTTCCGATGACAATTTCCCTTGCGCCGCTTTTGCGCCCGGCGAATCCCAAACTGCGCGACCTCCTGCTATCGGTGCATCTTCTCGCCGTAACCAGCTGGGTCTGCTTTATTACGGGGCATCGCGAATTGAAGGCGGAATCGCGCTTTCGCTATTTTGTGACCTTGGGAATTGCATTGTGGATGCTAAGCATCTTTATGACCGCCGCCGGATATTGGGCGGCTTCCGCGCTGCCGAAGGAAATTGCGCTCGGCTTATTGTTTCTTAATCCCGCTTATTTTTTATGCATGATTATTCGCGGACTTGACGGCAAACCCCACGCCGCCGCAATTATTTTCGGATTGATTCTGTGCGCGCCTTTGCATTTTGTCAGCGCCGACTGGGGAATTATCGCCGCCGGAATTGTCGGCGGCTCGGCGGCGTTCTTTATTTTTGACGGGCGCAATGCCGGCTGAATTAACCATCGCCGTCGCTTCTCTGGTCACTTACGCATGGCGGGCGGCGGGCGTTTTGTGCGCGGAAAAAATGCGCACCGAAAGTGCGTCCTTGCGATTCGTCACTTGCGTGACCTATTCGCTTTTGGCGGCGCTGGTCGCGCGATTGGTTTTATTTCCGCAGAGCGGACTGGAAGAATCCCCCATCGCCGCCCGCATCGTCGGAATGGGAGTCGCCTTGGCGATTTTTTTCATCCTCAAAAAAAATGTCGCCGCGGGCGCATGGCTTGGCGCGCTGGCTTTCTTCGCCGCCGCGCGAATTCTTAATTAAATAAGCGCGGAATTTTTTTCGCTATAATCGCGCCGATGAAACGCAAAAGCCGCCGTCAATCGCCGACTTCGCCCGCCCCGAATTTCGTCGGCGCGCCCAACGGCGTTGGCGCGCCCGACCGCGCGGCTATGCTGCGGCTTTTCTTTTTGGGATTTCTGACTCTGTTTTTGGAGTTGGTGTTCATTCGCTTTTTGGCGGGCAACATTTGGAATTTGGGATACTTTCCCAATTTGGTTTTGCTCGCCGCTTTTGTCGGACTCGGCGCGGGCTTTCTTTTTCACGACCGGTTGGACGAATCCGCCTCGCGCCGAGTATTCGCTCTCGTGCCGATTTTCATCGCCTTCTTTGTCGCCGTCATTTACGGACTTTCGCCCGGCATACCGGGATTCGACGACACAAGCCTTGGCGCGGAATTTGACGGCGAAGCATTTTGGACGGCATTCAGCGTTCAAAAAAAACGCGGCGACAACGAAGAATGGATGCTGTTTGCTTTTTGGTTCGGCTTTATCGCTTTTATTTTCGCCGTCATTTCGCAGCGCACCGCAAAAGTATTCGCGCGCTTCAAACCGCTGACTTCATATTCTTTGGACATCGCCGGTTCGGCGGCGGGAGTCGCTTCTTTTATCGTCATTAGTTTTTTGGAAATATCGGCGGCGTGGTGGTTTGTGTTATTAATTCCTTTGTTTGCTGCGGCGACCGAATATGACGGCAAATTCTTTTCCCGAGGTTCGCGCTGGCTGTTTGCGCCGATTTCCCTGCTGCTGCTCGCCGCCGTCATCGTCCGCGATTTTGATGTCAATGGAGTTAATGCCCGCGGCGAATTCATTAATTACTGGTCGCCCTATCAGCGAATTACGCATAATTCATCCGACGGCGGAATCTATGCAAACAACATTAATCATCAGGGAATGCACGGCGAAGAAACCATGCGCAAAAGCATTTACTTTCTGCTGCACGATGCGCGCAAAAAAGCCGGCACTCCTCCTTTTAAGAGCGCATTAATTATCGGCGCCGGCAGCGGCAATGATGTCGCCGCTGCCATTATCAGCGGAGTGGAAAACATTCACGCCGTTGAAATTGATCCGGTGATTCAGCGCATCGGCGCGGAGCATCATCCTCTTGATCCTTATTCCCAGCCGCAGGTTTCGGTGACGATTGACGACGGCCGCCATGTTCTCGCCGTCGCCGATAAAAAATACGACCTCATTATTTTGGCGCTGACGGATTCGGTCGTGAAAGCGAGTCCGGTTTCGCAATTGCGTCTGGAGAATTATCTGTTCACCAAAGAATCCTTTGAAAAGGCATGGTCGCTTTTGGAAGATGGCGGCGCGCTGATGCTTTACAATTTCTACCGCTATGATTGGATTATAAACAAATTAAGAGCCGCCCTCGCCGCCGCCACCGGCCTGCCGCCGCGCGTTATGTTTTATCAGAAAGAAGGCGGAATCGCAGTGCTGGCGGCCATTAAATCGCCTGCGGAAAAACAAGCGGAAGAATCAATTCCGCAGGTCGAAATTCCGGTTGATGATTGGCCTTTTCTATATTTGAAGGAGCGCGGCATTCCCGATCACTATATTACGGCGATGATTCTAATCGCCGTCTTTGTCGGCGCGATGCTGGCATTCGCGTCAACCACCATACCTACTGCCGCAAAGAGTCGCGGCGGCAACAGCCGATACCGCCTCGCTTTCGTCCTAATGGGAGCGGCATTCTTACTGCTGGAAACCAAAGGCATCATTCAATTCAGTTTATTATTCGGCACGACTTGGCTTAACAGTTCGCTCGTTTTCCTCGGCGTTTTGCTTTTGGTTCTCGCCGCCAATTGGACGGCCGTAATCATTCGCTCGCCCAAATTAATTCCGGCGGCATTCGCTTTGGTATTCGTCGCCTGCGCCGCTGTGCTGGCTTATCCCTTGGGGAATCTTCTTCAGGTGGAATGGGCGGCGGCGCGATTCGTCTTTGCGATTCTATTAATCTTCCTGCCGATTTTCTTCGCCAATCTGGTGTTCAGCGTGATTTTCCGCCATCGCGCCGAGCCGGAAAAATTCTTCGGCTGGAATCTGCTCGGCGGGACACTCGGCGGCGCAGCGGAATATTTAAGTTTGGCCACCGGCTATCACGCATTGGCGTGGGCGGTGCTGATTTGCTATGCGGGCGTTTTCCTCTGCGTCCTGCCAGAAGTGAAAGCCGGACTCAATTCCGCCGAAATGCGCGCGCAGCCGCAAGGGCGCGGATGAAAATTTGACGGCGAAAAAATTCCGAAATTTATTTGACGAATCGCCGCAGATTCGGCTATAATATCCCGCAACTTTTTTCCGCAACCCAAGAGGAGCAAACAATGCGAAAAACTTTTTTCTATCTCGTCAAGCCGATTCTGCTCGGACTCGCGCTTATGCTGTCGCCGGTCGCCGCCGCCGAGACCATTAAAATCGGCGTTGCCGGTGCCTTTTCGGGCGATCTCGCCTCCTACGGCGTGCCGGTGAAAAATGCCGTGGAACTGGCCGTGCGCGACATTAACGCCAAGGGCGGCATTCTCGGCCGGCAATTGGAAATGGTCGCCGAGGACGATGTCTGCGAACCGAACACGGCGGCGAATGTCGCCAACAAATTGGCGTCGGAAAAAGTGGTCGCGGTTATCGGCCACTTGTGCAGCGGGGCGACTAAGGCGGCTTTGCCGGTCTACAAAAACGCGAATATTATTGCGGTGTCGGCGGCATCCACGAATCCGGATTTGACTCTGGACGGAAACAATCCCAATTTCTTCCGCACGATTGCGCACGATGCGACGCAGGCGAATCTGCAGGTGGAATTCGCCGTCAATAAATTGAAGGTGAAAAAAGCGGCGGTGATTCACGACAAGCAGGATTACGGCAAAGGACTCGCCGAACTCGTCAAGGCGGGCTTGGAAAAAAATGATGTTGAAGTCGTGCTGTTTGAAGGCATTACGCCCGGCGCGCCCGACTACGCCGCATTAATTTCCAAACTTAAGGAAGCCGGCGCATCGCGCAAAGGCACGGCGGTTTTCTACGGTGGCTATCATCCGGAAGCGTCCAAGATAGTGACCGCCGCGCGCAAAAAGCGCAACAACGCCTACTTTATTTCCGGCGACGGAGTCAAGGATCCTTCCTTTCTCAACGCAACCGGCAGATACTCTTTGGATTATTTTGTCACCGCGCCGGTGGACACTTCATCCTTGCCGCTGGCAATTTCATTCGCCAATTCCTACCGCGCGGCATTCGGCGAAGAGCCGGGGACATTTTCGCTTCAAGGATATGCGGCGGTTGTGGCGATTGCCGACGCCATTGAAAAATCCGGCGGCACGGAATATGAATCGCTGCGAGAGAATCTGCACAGCGGACACTACGCAACGCCCATCGGCGACATTTACTTTGACGAAAAAGGCGATGTCATCGGGGCGGGATTCGCCGTCTTTCAAGTGCTGCCGGACTTTCAGCCGGTTCAATAAGCGGCGCTTTTTGCGCGCGAAACCATTAAGAGCCCTCCTCTTTGGAGGGCTTTTATTTATGATTCAGCGGTGAATCATTTTATAGAATTGACTCTCGCCGGGCTCACGCGCGGCGGTATTTACGCGCTGATTGCCGTCGGCTATACGATGGTCTACGGCATTATCGGCCTTATCAATTTCGCGCACGGCGAAATTTACATGCTGGGCGCATTTGTCGGACTAACCGCCGCCGGAGTCGCTACGGCATTCGGCTTTTCCGATTTGGCGATTCTCGCCCTTGCATTAACTCTCGCCGTTGTGTACGCCGCCGCCTACGGCTATACGGCGGAGAAGGTCGCTTATCGTCCGCTGCGCGGGGCGCCGCGATTGTCCGCTTTAATTTCGGCGATTGGAATGTCCATCTTTCTGCAGAATTTTGTTTTGCTCGCGCAAGGTTCGGAATTCAAAACCTATCCAAATTTAATTGAAAACATTTGGGGAAGCCATTACTTCGCCGACGACGCCGACGATTCATTTTTTCTCCAGCCCGCCGAATGGGCGATTTTAATCGCGGCGGCAATTGCGATGATAATTCTATTCGCCCTGATTAAATTCACCCGCATCGGACTCGCCATGCGCGCAGTTTCGCAGGACCGAGAAATGGCGACGCTGCTTGGCGTTAATGTCGGCCGCACAATTTCAGCGGCATTTATCGCCGGCTCATCATTCGCCGCCGTGGGGGGGGTGCTGGTGGCGAGTCATGTCGGACAGGTGAATTTTTACTTTGGCTTTCTGGCCGGCATTAAAGCGTTTACGGCGGCGGTGCTGGGCGGAATCGGCAGCATCCCCGGCGCCGCCCTCGGCGGATTAATTTTGGGAATGACCGAAAGTTTCACCGCCGGCTATATTCGCAGCGACTACGAAGATGTCATCGCCTTTCTTCTGCTGGTGACGATTCTTATATTCAAGCCGGAAGGATTGCTCGGCAAACCTTCGGCGACGCGGGCGTAATTAAAATGAAGCGCGCCTTTCTGCATTCGCTTCTTATTGCTTTGTGGTTTGTTCTGCTGGCATTTCCGATCGCCGGATTGCGCGTGGACGACGGCGAAATTATCATCCGATGGAAAAGCGTGATTGTCATCGGCGTCGGCGTATTTTTTATTTCGCTGATTTGGCGGCGTCTGCTTTCCCGGCGCAAAGATTCCCCCCCCCCCTCCCCCCTCCTCGCCGGAAAAGCAATCGCAAAATGGAAAGGGCGAATCGCCGAATTCGCAGGCGGAATGTTCGCCGACTCCAAAAAGCGGCGAGCGATGATTGCGGCGGCGGCAATTTTCATTATGGTGTTTCCATTAATATTTTCGCCTTATCAAGTTTCCATTCTGACGACGGCGTTATTGTATGTCGTATTGGGCTTGGGATTAAACATCGTCGTCGGATTGGCGGGGCTGCTTGACCTTGGCTATGTGGCTTTTTACGCGGTCGGCGCTTATACTTATGCGCTTTCTTTTCATTATTGGGGATTGGGATTCTGGTCGGCATTGCCGGCGGCGGGAGCGTTGGCGGCGCTTTTTGGAATCGTCCTCGGCGTGCCGGTATTGAGATTGCGCGGCGATTATCTGGCGATTGTCACTCTCGGCTTCGGCGAAATCATCCGCCTTGTTCTTGAGAATTGGAGCGCATTTACTTTGGGTCCGCAGGGAGTCGCCAACATTCCCAAGCCGTTTTTATTCGGCGTGGAGGATGATTTCAATGCGGCGCATTTAATAATGTATTTCTTAACGGCGACTCTGGCCGCCGTCACAATTATTGTTGTGCGCCGTCTGGATAATTCGCGCATCGGCCGCGCGTGGCATGCGCTTCGCGAAGATCAATTAGCCTGCCAAGCGTCGGGCATTGACGCCGCCGCCACCAAACTGCGCGCTTTCGCGTTGGGGGCATGCTGGGCCGGATTCGTCGGCGTATTGTTCGCCGCCAAAACAAGTTATATTAATCCGGCGAGTTTTACTTTTCTGCAGTCGGCGATTATTTTATGCATCGTCGTCCTCGGCGGAATGGGCTCGGTTGCCGGAGTGGTTTTCGCGGCGCTTTTGCTGACATTAATTCCGGAATATCTGCGCGTCCTTTCCGACTACCGAATGCTTGCCTTCGGCGCGCTGATGGTCGCGATGATGGTTTTCCGCCCCGACGGACTCTTCCGCCGCACGCCGCCGAAATATGAAATTGAAGATGCCCAATAACGCCGCCCTTTCCGTCCGCAATTTAACCATGGATTTCGGCGGCTTGCGCGCCGTCGGCGATGTGTCGTTTAATGTCGAGCGCGGGGAAATTCTCGCGCTTATCGGACCCAACGGCGCCGGCAAAACGACTTTGTTTAATTGCGTCACCGGCATTTACCGCCCGACCTCAGGAAAAATTTTCGCCGCCCCGACGGATGAATCGCCGCGCCGCATAGACGGACAAAAGCCGAATCGCATTTCTCAATTCGGACTGGCGCGCACTTTCCAAAACATTCGCTTATTCGGCAATATGTCCGCCTTGGAAAATGTAATGGTCGGACGCCACCCCCGCACGCGCGCCGGAATTTTGGGCGCGGTTTTGCGCGACGCCAAAACTCAACAAGAAGAGCGCGCCATCGCCGCCGATTCCTACCGCCTGCTTGTGCGATTCGGACTCGCTAAATTCGCGCATGCCGAAGCGAAAAGTTTGCCATATGCTTTTCGCCGCCGCTTGGAAATGGCGCGCGCGCTCGCCTCCGAACCTTTTCTTCTGCTGCTGGACGAGCCCGCCGCCGGAATGAATCCGCGCGAAACCTTGGAATTGGATTCTCTCATCCGCCGACTGCGCGATGAATTCCGTCTTTCTATTTTATTAATTGAACATGATATGAGATTGGTGATGCGGCTCGCCGAACGAATCGTCGTCGTGGATCACGGCGTCAAACTTGCGGAAGGAAAGCCGAATGAAATCCGCAGCGACCCCGAAGTCATTCGCGCATATCTCGGCGAAGCCCCCGCGTTATGACCCCCTCTCTCGCCCCCCCTCTGCTTTCGCTTTCCCAAGTGACAGCGGGCTACGGCGAAGTCCCGATTTTGCGCGGTATTTCGCTGACTGTCGGCGAAGGCGAAATTGTCGCGCTTATCGGCGCAAACGGCGCAGGCAAAACAACAACGCTGATGACAATCTGCGGAATCGTCCCTGACATATCCGCCGACAGCAAAATTGAATTCGGCGGCGAATCGCTGCTGCGTCTTTCACCCGACCAAATTGCCGCGCGCGGAATCTGCCAGTCGCCGGAAGGACGGCGCATTTTCCCCGACTTGTCGGTGCAGGAAAATTTAGAAATGGGCGCGTATCTGCGGCGCGATTCCGCCGCCGCCCGCCGCGATTTGGATTACGCGCTTTCGCTTTTTCCAATTCTGCAAAAACGGCGGCGGCAGGCCGGCGGGACGCTTTCCGGCGGCGAGCAGCAAATGCTCGCCATTTCGCGCGCGCTGGCGGCGAATCCAAAATTGCTTCTGCTTGATGAACCTTCGCTCGGACTCGCACCGATGATTGTGCTGCAGATTTTTGAAATCATCGCCCGCATTAATCGCGAGCGCAAAACTTCAATTCTGCTGGTGGAGCAAAATGCGAATCTCGCCCTCAAAACTTCGCGGCGCGGCTATGTGATGGAAAGCGGCGCAATTCGCACAAGCGGAGAATCCGCGCGTCTGCTCGGCGATTCGGAAATACAAAAAGCGTATCTCGGAATCGGCTGATTCAATAAGCCGAATGACCCTCGCCGGAAAAGTCGTGCTTTTCTTCGCCTTTTAAGGCGGGCGAAAAAATGCAGACGAGCCGCATTTCTTCCTTGGCGCGCATAATGTGGGCGTCGTGATTTTCCAGCGCATACATTACGCCGGGGCGCAGCGGATAAACATTGCCCGCCGAATCCTCCACTTCGCCCGACCCGGCGATGCAGTAGCATGCTTCCAAATGATTTTTATATTGCATGCGCGATTCAGTGCCAGCGCGCACCAGCGTATCGGTGAGGGTGTAGCCCATTCCATCGCGCGCGAGCAGAAAGCGGCGGCTGCGGCCGCGCCCGAAATCCACATCGCGGTCGGTGTTTTTAATTTCCTCCAATGTGCGGACAATCATGCCAATTCCTGCGCGCGGAAAATCATTCCGAAATTTGGGTCGGATACTTGGCAATCAGCGCCTGCGTGATGGCGTCGTGGACGCTGTCGCCGAAGAAAACTCTGCCTTCGTCGGTTTTGATGACGGCGACTTTTTCCTCGTCGTTCCATTTTATGGTTTCCGCGAGAATTTCGTAGGACGCGCCATCGGGCGCGGCATAGATGACTTTCACGCCCTTGGTGTGAAAAAAATCGGCTTCAAATTTTCTGAGGCGAAGGGGCATAAATTTATTTTCTCCCGCGCAATTTGCGAATTGCGGCCAACTGGGCGGCGGCTTGCGCCAATTCGGCTTGGGCGGCGGCGTGGTCCATTCCCACCGCGCCGGAATGCAATTTTTCTTCGGCGAGTCGGCGGGCTTCTTCGGCGCGCGATTCATCCAAATCGTCGCCGCGCTCGGCGACATCAGCCAGCACCGTGACTTGATCCGGCTGCACCTCCAAAACGCCGCCGGAAACATAAATGAATTCCTCCCCGCCGCCCGACTGCACCAGTTTGAGCAGACCGGGGCGAATCAGCGTAAGCAACGGCGCATGCCGCGGCAAAATGCCCAACTCGCCGGAAACGCCGGGCGCGACCACCATTTCGGCGTCGCCCGAATAGAGCGATTTCTCGGCGCTCACCACTTCAACTTTAATCGCCGTCATTTTTGTTTTTTTCCTCAAAGGCAAAAAGTAAACTGATCGCCGCTGACATGCAAAGAGCCGGGGGCGATGATGTCCATCCCAGTATCAGCCACGCGACATCAATGATATCACGCCGCCAGCGATTTGGCTTTTTCGCGCGCTTCTTCAATGGCGCCGAGCATGTAAAACGCCTGCTCCGGCAGATCGTCGTATTCGCCCTCCACGATGCCTTTGAATCCTTTGATGGTTTCCTTCAGCGAGACATATTTGCCGGTGCTGCCCGTAAACACTTCGGCGACAAAAAACGGCTGCGACAAAAATCGCTGAATCTTGCGCGCGCGCGAAACAGCCAATTTATCTTCCGGCGCCAATTCATCCATTCCCAGAATGGCGATGATATCGCGCAATTCCTTGTATCGCTGAAGCGTATTCTGCACTGCCCGGGCGGTTTCGTAATGCTCTTCGCCGACCACCAGCGGATCCAATTGGCGCGAGGTGGAATCCAGCGGATCCACCGCCGGATAAATTCCCAACTCCGCCACTTGCCTCGACAAAACCACAGTGGAATCCAAATGCGCGAATGTCGTCGCCGGCGACGGATCGGTCAAATCATCGGCGGGGACATAAACCGCCTGCACCGAAGTGATGGATCCTTTTTTCGTAGAAGTGATTCGCTCCTGCAAACGCCCCATTTCCTCCGCCAGCGTCGGCTGATAGCCCACCGCCGACGGCATCCGTCCGAGCAACGCCGAGCATTCCGTCCCCGCCAGCGTGTAGCGATAAATGTTGTCAATGAACAGCAGCACATCCCGCCCTTCATCCCGAAAGCATTCGGCGATGGTGAGACCGGTGAGACCGACCCGCAGACGATTCCCCGGCGGCTCATTCATCTGGCCGTAAACAAGCGCGACCTTGTCCAGCACTTTGGAGTCCTTCATCTCGTGATAAAAATCGTTGCCTTCGCGAGTCCGCTCGCCGACCCCGGCGAACACCGAATAGCCCGAATGCTCCACGGCGATGTTGCGAATCAACTCCATCATATTCACCGTCTTGCCGACCCCGGCGCCGCCGAACAGTCCCACTTTGCCGCCTTTGGCGAACGGGCAAATTAAATCAATCACTTTGATTCCCGTCTCCAGCATTTCCTGCTGCGGCGACAATTCCTCGTAGGAAGGCGCCGAGCGATGAATCGGCCATCGCTCCGATTCGCCGATATCGCCCGCCTCGTCAATCGGACGGCCGAGAACATCCATAATTCGCCCCAGCGTTTTTTCGCCCACCGGCACCGAAATCGGCTTGCCGGTATTGACGGCGACGACGCCCCGCTTCAATCCTTCCGACGAGCCCAAGGCAATCGTCCGCACGACGCCGTCGCCCAGTTGCTGCTGGACTTCCAGAGTCAATTCACCGTCGCCGATGGCGAGGGCATCGTAGATATTCGGCAGTTTATCCGACGGAAATTCCACATCAATCACCGCCCCGATAATTTGGACGATTTTGCCTTGTGCTTGTTCGCTCATTGCTGCTCCTTTTTTGCGGGTTGCTTGCAATGAGATTTTACCTTGCCGAGTCGCCGTCCCGCAAATTTTTTTCGCGATGATTTTTTGAGGAACGAAAAACCAAATGCGGGTTTTAAGAATAATCCGTTTTTTTCTTTTCCAGTCGGCGAAATGCCAGCGACAGAAAAAAGCACACCGAAAAATACATCAGCGCGACAGCAATCCAAGTTTCAAAAATCCGCCCCGAAGACACCGCCACTTCCGCGCCGCTGAAAGTTAATTCCTGAATGGAAATGACCGAGATGATGGAGGAATCCTTCACCAAAGAAATAAACTGTCCGGCCAGCGGCGGCGCGATTTTTTTCAACGCCTGCGGCAGCACGATAAATCGCAGAATTAAAAAGCCGGAAAGACCCAAACTGCGGCCGGCTTCGCGCTGCCCCGTCGGCACCGACTGCAATCCGCCGCGCGCAATTTCGGCGACATAGGCGGCTTCAAACAAGGCAAGGCAGACAACGCCGGAAATGAAATTCTCAAACAAAAGCGGCGCGCCGAACAGCAGAATAAAAACGCCCTCGCCGCCGCCTTCAAACGATTCCGACCACGCCGCCGCATTCAGCGGCGACAAAACTTGACTGCTGATGAAAAAATAAAACACAAACATAAAAACCAAAGGCGGCATATTGCGAATTAATCCGACATATGCCGCCGCCGGCGCGCGCAAAAATTGCGACGGGGCGACTCGCGCCAATCCAATAAGCAGCCCCATCGCCGCCGCCAAAATTCCGCTCCACACGGTCAGGCGGACGGTCACCAGCAGTCCGTCCAAAAGAAGCCCGGTGCGCCATTCGCCGCCGTCATCGCGATGCAGAAGGTAGCCGCCGATTCGCGCCCAATCCCATTGATAATCCAATTCGGTGCGCACTTCGTGCAAAAACCATGCGAGCGACAAAGCGACGGCGAGAATAATCGCCGCATCGCCGAATCGCCATCGCTGAGTCATCGTCATTGTTTTTCCCCGATTCCAATTCGTGACAGCAGACGCTTTTCCCACCGCGAAATTCCCAAGGAAAGCAGCGACGCCAAAGCCACATAAATCGCCGCCACCGCCAGCCAAATTTCAAAGACCATAAAAGTATCGGAAATTAAATTGCGCGCTTGGTCGGTTAAATCGGCGACGGCGATAATCGTGACGATGGACGAATGCTTAAGCAGCGACACAAATAAATTCGCCAGCGGCGGCAGAATTAACGGCAGCGACTGCGGCAGAGCGACTAAGCGGTAAATCGCCAATTTGCGCATGCCCAGCGCGCGGGCGGCGTCCCATTGTCCGGCGGGGATGGCTTCAATTCCGGCGCGAAAAATTTCGGCGGCGAAGGCGCCTTCAAAAAACGCCAGCGCGACGATTCCGGCGGTCGCACGGTCCAAATGGAAAACATTCGCCAGCATAAAATACAGCAGATACAATTGCACCAGCAGAGGCGTGCTGCGGACGATTTCCACATATGCCCTCGCCAGACCCCTCGCCGACCGCAATTGCGCGCGCCCCAGCATTGCGATAAATAATCCGATGACAGCCGTCAAAACGGCGGCGGCGGCGGAAATGCCAATCGTTACGCCGAGTCCTTTTATTAAGGGGCCGGCGATAAATTCGCCGCCGTCGAATCGCCCGAAAAATTGCGGCAGCCGATACCACTGCCAGTTGTAATCCAAAGCGGCCGCGCCTCGGGCGGCGATGAAAATCGCCAAGGCGACGCTGCCCGCATAAGCGGCGGCGGAAATTAAACGGCGAGTCGGAGCGGGGGGCGGCGCATGCATCTTTCTGATTCTGCTTTTTTTAAGACGACCCGATTGCGCGGGCGCGCGAATCGCGTATAATAACGCGCCGCAACTTGGCGTCAAAATTTTCAAAGGAATTGCAGATGATTTTCCGCGTGTTTTTCCGGCTGGCCGGAATCTTTTTTCTCGCCGCTTTTGGAGCGGCGGGCGCGTCGGCGGCGGGCGAAAGCGCGATTGAGCAGATTCTCGCGCGCGGCAAAATTCGCGTCGGAATGAGCAGTTTTACGCCGTGGGTGATGCGCGCCAAAAACGGCGACATTATCGGCTTTGAGCCGGATGTCGCCCGCGAACTCGCCAAAGATATGGGCGTGAAAGCCGAACTCGTCCCGACCGCATGGGATGGAATCATTCCGGCTTTGCTCGGCGGAAAATTTGATGTGATTATCGGCGGAATGCGCATTACGCCGAAGCGGAATCTTAAAATTAATTTCACCCGCCCCTACGCCGACACCGGCCACAATATTTTCGCCGGGCGGGCGAAGGCGGCGGGATTTTCCTCCTTCGCCGACTTCAATAAGCCGGAGGTCGTCATTGCGATGCGTCGCGGAATCAGCGCGGTGGACATCGTCAAAAGAATTATGCCGCAAGCCGTCGTCCGCCAATTTGACGACGAAGCGACGGTGATTCGCGAAGTAATAAACGGCAACGCGCACGGCTCGGTCACCGCCGAGCCGACTCCGACCTTCGCCGCTTTGGATTATCCGGACGATATTTTTCTGCCGCTTGCGGAAACCTTTGAAAATTACTCCGCCGGATTCGGCGTGCGCAAAGGCGACGCCGATGCGCTTAATTTTCTCAACAATTGGATTCTGCTGAAACGCCAAAGCGGATGGCTGCAAACACGCCACGATTACTGGTTTAAGTCGCGCGAATGGGCGACTCTGGTCGGCGAATAATTGCCTTTATTTTTTCCATCACCCAAAGGAGAGCAAGACATGCTTCACAATTGGACGCGAATTCGCTTGGCGATTTTCGCTTTTGCCGCCGCCCTCGGCGCGGCTTTTTTACTGCCAGCGAACGCGCAGGACGACGGCAGCGTCGTCGAGCAAATTCTGGCGCGCGGAAAAATGCGGGTCGGAATGAGCAGTTTTACCCCGTGGGCGATTCGCGCCAAAAACGGCGATTTCATCGGCTTTGAAATTGATGTCGCGCGCGCCGTCGCCGACGACCTCGGCGTGGAATTGGAACTCGTCCCGACCGCGTGGGACGGAATTATTCCGGCTTTGCTGGCGGGAAAATTTGATGTGATTATCGGCGGAATGTCCATCACTCCGGCGCGCAATTTAAAAATCAATTTCACCGCTCCCTACGCGCATTCGGGCATAGATCTTGCCGCCAATCGCAGCAAGGTGGGCAATGCCAAAACGCTCGCCGATTTCAACAAAAAGGAAATTGTCATTGCGATGCGGCGCGGAATCAACGCCGTGCAGACAGTCCGGCAAATGATGCCCAACGCCGAAATTCGCCAATTTGACGACGAAGCCACCGTGATTCGGGAGACAATAAACGGCAACGCCCACGCGATGGTTGGCTCCGCTCCGTGGCCGGCATTTGCGGCGGTGAAAAATCCCCAGCAATTATTTCTGCCGTTTGACGAGCCGATTGACAAATCATCGGAAGCAATCGGGCTGCGAAAAGGCGATGCGGATTCGCTCAATTTCTTCAACAACTGGATTCTGCTGCGGACGCAAAACGGCTGGCTGAAAAGCCGCCACGATTACTGGTTTCGCGCGCGCGACTGGGCGGATTTGGTCGGTGAAAATTAAACGATAAGGGCGGCGGCGACGGCTCGGCCGTCGGCGGCGAGAATGTTGTAAGTGCGGCAGGCGGCGCGAGTGTCCATTGTTTCCACGCCGATTCCGGCGGCGGCGAATCGGATAAGCCATTCGCCCTGCGCGAGCGCAAATTTGCCGCCGCTGCCGAATACCAAAACATCCGGATTAGCGGCGATGACGGAATCAAAATCAGAAGGACAAAGCGATTCGGCGTCGCGCGCCGGCCAGTCGGCGATGACCCGGTCGGGCAGGACGATTAAACTCGCGCGGTATTCCTCGCCGTTGACGGCGACGAATCCGTCGCCGCTGGCGGTGATTAAATTAATGCCGTCACTTTTATTCAGATGCAATTTCATCGCGGGAATTTTTTTCCTTCACCGATGGCATTGTAGTTTTTTCCGCCGGACGATTCAATGACTCCGCTGCGAATTGCATTAATTGGCGCGGGCACTGTCGGCGGCGGCGTGCTGCGTCTGCTCGCCGACAATCGCGATTTAATCGCCGCGCGCGCGGGCCGAAAAATTGAAGTCGCCGTCGTCGCCGTGCGCGACGCCGCCAAAGCGAAAAAGCGGCTGGGGGATTCCGTCGCCGTTACGGACGATTGGAAAAGCGCAATCGCCCGCAGCGACATTTCGGCCGTCGCCGAATTAATGGGCGGCGAAGACGAAGCCAAATCATGCGCGATGGCGGCCGTTGAATCCGGCAGACATTTGGTCACCGCCAACAAAGCGTTGCTGGCGTCGCAGGGCGGGGAAATTTTTGCGGCGGCGGCGCGAAAAAAAGTTGCGGTCGGATTTGAAGCGGCAGTGGCGGGCGGAATTCCCATCGTCAAAACATTAAAGGAATCGCTTGCCGGAAATCGCGTGCGGGCGGTTTATGGAATCATCAACGGCACCTGCAATTATATTTTATCGGCGATGCGCGGCGGCGGCGGCGATTTTAATTCTGCCCTCGCCGAAGCCCAGCAATTGGGATACGCCGAAGCCGACCCCGCCTTGGATATCGGCGGCGATGATTCCGCGCATAAAATTGCGCTGATAGCCGCACTCGCATTCGGCGCGCCGCTTGATTTGCCGAAAATAAATTGCGAAGGCATCAAGGGAATTGATCCGCGCGACATTCGCTATCCGGAGCAATTCGGCTATCGCGTTAAACTTCTCGCCGCCGCCAAGCGGGTCGGCGACAGCGCGGAAATTCATGTGCGTCCGACTTTAATTCCGCGCACGCATCTGCTCGCCAGCGTGGACGGGGCGATGAACGCCGTCGTGGTGGAATCGGACGCCGCCGGCGAAACCATCTACTACGGCGCCGGCGCCGGCGCCTTGCCGACCGCATCCGCCGTCGTCGCCGATTTAATTGAAATTGCCCGGCTCGGCGAAAATATCCCCCCCCCCCCTCTCTGCGCGAATGATTCGCCCGCGCTTGAAATCGCCGACCCGGGCTGCGCCCGCGCCCCGCATTATTTAAGATTGGAAGCGATTGACCGCCCCGGCGTCCTTGCCGACCTCGCCCGCATTCTGGCGGCGCGCCGCATTTCCATAGAAGCGATTTGGCAGCCGGATTCGCGCGAAAGCGAACCGGTGGATTTGGTGATGCTGCTGCATTCCGCCGCCCTCGCCGATGTCCGCGAAAGCGTCAGCGAAATTGAGCGGCTGGATTCGGTCGCTTCCAAAATTTCCGTAATGGCGATTGAGCGTCCGATGGAATGACGGCGGGAATCGTCCATCGCTTTCGCGCCCGGCTGCCGCTGCCGGACAAAAACGCCGATGCCGTTTCGCTCGGCGAAGGGGCGACGCCGCTGATTCCGCTGGTCAACATCGCGCCCGCGAATCTTAAATTATTCGCTAAATTTGAAGGAATGAATCCCACCGGCTCGTTCAAAGATCGCGGAATGGCGGCGGCGGTGACGGCGGCGAAATCGGCGGGCGCGAAGGCATTAATTTGCGCCTCCACCGGCAACACTTCCGCATCGGCGGCGGCTTATGCGGCGCGCGCCGGAATGAAATGCTTGGTGCTGATTCCATCGGGAAAAATCGCCGCCGGAAAACTCGCGCAAGCGGTCGCCCACGGCGCAATCATCATTGAAGTGGCGGGAAATTTCGACGACGCAATGCGAATGGTGAAAGAAGTCGGCGAAGAAAAAGTGACCGTCGTCAATTCCATTAACCCGATGCGGCTGCAAGGGCAGAAAACCGCCGCCTTTGAAATTATTCAAACGCTCGGACGCGCGCCCGACATTCATGCTTTGCCGGTCGGCAACGCCGGAAATATCACGGCGCATTGGATCGGCTATTCGGAGGCGGCGAATCTGCCGACGCGCGCCTGCGAATTCTGCAGCGGCGAATGCCTTGCACCGGGCGAAAAATTATGCGACAATCGCCCGCGAATGCTCGGTTATCAGGCGGCGGGCGCAGCGCCCTTTTTGCAAGGCGGACCGGTGAAAAATCCGGAGACGGTCGCCACGGCGATTCGCATCGGCAATCCGCAGTCGTTTAATTCGGCGAAGGCGGCGGTCGCCGAATCGGGCGGCGCTTTTCGCGCGCTGGAAGATTCGGAAATTCTGCAAATGCAAAAGCGTCTGGCATCGGAAGAGGGGATTTTTTGCGAACCGGCATCGGCATCGGCCATGGCGGGCGCGATTAAAGATTTTGCGGACGGCAATATCGCCAAGGATTCCGTCGTCGTCTGCACGCTCACCGGCCATGGCTTAAAAGACACGGATGCGATTGCAATTAATTCTTCGCAATTCATTCGCGTCAACGCCGACTCTTATGCAATGCGGAAAATGCTGGATGAAATTCTGCAGTAAACAATTCTTCTTCGCATTGCGCGATCCCTTTTTGGGATTTGTGCTTGCGCTCGCCTTTGCGCTGACGGCATGGCTCGCTACCCCCCCCCCCCCTTCCGACATCAGCAATGAATCGGCGATTGAAATTGAATTGGATTTGCATTCCGATTCTCCCCCCTCCCCCCTTCTCGAAATTACTGAGGAGGAAGCCGTCGCCCCCCCCCCTCCTGAGTGGAATCGCTATGTCGTCAAAAAGCGCGACACAATGGCGAAGGCGCTTTCCGCAATTGGCACGGACGAAGAAGCCCGCCAATTCCTTCTGACGAAGCGAATGAAGACCTATCGCAAGCTGCGACTGGGAACCGCCATTGAATATAAGAAAGACGGCGATGGATTCCTCATTGCGCTTCGCTATAAAACATCGCCGGATTATTATCTGCAATTCATCCGCGACGAATCCGGAATGCGGGCGACGGAAGATCCTCCGCTGCTTTCCGCCGCAACGGAGCATCGCGCGGGTGAAATTGAATCGTCCTTATTCGCCGCCACCGACCTTGCCGGAATTCCCGACGCCGCCGTTATACAATTGATTGACGCTTTGGAAACGCGCATAGATTTTCATCGCGATTTGCGGCGCGGCGATTCTTTCCGCTTAATATACACCGCGCATCGCGATGAAGACGATGAATTAAAAAAGGTCGGCGCGCTTGCCGGATTTGTGTTTATTAATCGCGGAAAAGAAATCGTCGGCATCCACGACAAGGAAAACGGCGGCTTTTACACGCCGGAAGGCGTCAGTTTGCGGCGCGCATTTTTGCGGTCGCCGGTGCGATTTTCGCGGATTAGTTCGCGCTTTTCCAATCGGCGATTTCATCCGGTATTAAAGAAATGGCGCGCGCATCGCGGAGTGGATTACGCCGCCGCCCGCGGCACGCCGGTGCGGGCGACCGGCGACGGCTATGTTTCTTTCGCCGGCAGAAAAGGCGGATACGGCAAGACGGTTTTTTTGCGCCACGCCGGAAACTATACGACGGTCTACGGACATCTGCATCGCATCGCCAAAGGAATTCGCAAAGGCGCAAAGATTGTTCAAGGGCGGGTAATTGGAAAGGTCGGCTCCACCGGACTCGCCACCGGGCCGCATTTGCATTATGAATTCCGCGTGCGCGGCGTGCATAAAAATCCTCTGTCGGCGGCGGTGCCGGTGCAATTGCCGCCGCTGAAAGGAAATGCTTTGCGCGACTTTCAAGCGCGGGCGAAATCCGTCATCGCCGAATTAAAAGCAATTCCCGTCGGCGAAAATACGGCGACGGCGGCAAAATAATACGCTTCTCTTTTGCATCAATTCCAAAAATAAATGAGATGAATTTTTTCGTCGGCATAATGTCGGGAACAAGCATAGACGGCGCGGACGCCGTCGTCGCGAAATTTCCCCCCCCCTCCTCTCCACCTCAATTTATCGCGCATGCCAAGGCGGAATTTTCCGAATCATTGCGGACGGAATTGCTTGCGCTTTCCATATCCGGCGAAGATGAATTGCATCGCGCTTCGCTGGCGGCGAATGACTTCACCCGCCGATGCGCCGACGCCGCCAAGCGGGCAATAAAAAAAGCCGGACTGTGCGCCGCCGACATTGCCGCCGTCGGCTGCCACGGACAAACTGTGCGGCATAATCCCGCCGAAGGATACAGCATTCAATTACTTAACGGCGCGCTTCTTGCCGAGATAATTGGCATTGATGTCGTCTGCGATTTTCGCGCGCGCGACATTGCCGCCCGCGGCGAAGGCGCGCCGCTGGCGCCGATGTTTCACAAACTCCTTTGGGGAAAAGGAGATAAAAATCGCGCGATAATTAATATCGGCGGCATTGCAAACATCACTCTGCTTTCCGCAAACCCCGAAAAAATTTGCGGCTGGGATTGCGGCCCCGGCAATATGCTGATGGACGCTTGGCACCGCGAAAATTGCGGCGGCAATTTTGATCATAACGGCGAATGGGCAAAGGGGGGGGGAGTCGTTCAATCTTTTTTGGATTCGCTTTTGCGTCATCCTTTTATTCTCCGCAAGCCGCCGAAAAGCTGCGGACGCGAAGAATTTGATATTAATAGAATTCGCCGATTCATTCCGGAATCCATTTCACCGCGCGATGCACAGGCGACATTTTTAGAATTCACCGCCCGCGCAATTGCCGATTCGGTTTCGCAAAGCCAAACACAGGAAGCGATTCTTTGCGGCGGCGGCGCGCATAATTCGGCGCTGATTTTTCGCATCAAAGAATTAATTCCGCAGGCGGAAGCGACAAGCAGCGGGGATTGGGGATATCCGCCAACTTGGATTGAAGCCGCCGCCTTCGCCTATTTCGCCAAACTGAGATTGGAAAAACAATCGGCAAATTCACCCGCCGTCACCGGCGCCGACGGCGACAGAATTTTAGGGGCGGTCTATCCCAAATGACGACGGCGGGGAATTTCATCCAATCGTCGGACATCTATATTTTTCGTCAATTTGCCGATATTTTCCAAAATGGAATAAAAAATAAAATAATGTGAAATTTTGCGATAATCAAAGAAAAATGCTTGACAAATAATTCGTTCGGCGATTAAAATGGCTGCGGGTTTATCGGAAAATCCGATAGAAATTTATATCGCGCCACAAAGGAGCATAATAATGTCCGCAGACGCCATCATGAAAAAAATCAGCGACGACGGGGTGGAATTCGTCGATCTGCGATTCACCGACACGCTCGGCAAGCAGCATCATGTTACGCTGCCGTCGGCGTTCGTGGACGCCGAAATGTTTGAAGAAGGCAAGCCCTTCGACGGCTCGTCCATTGCCGGCTGGAAAGGCATTGAAGCCTCCGACATGATTTTAATGCCGGACGCCGGCACCGTCACCGAAGATCCGTTTTTTGAGCGCAAAACGCTCGCCATCACCTGCGACATCATTGAGCCCGGCAACGGCAAGCCCTACGAAAGATGCCCCCGCTCGCTGGCGAAGCGCGCCGAGGCGTATCTTAAAAGCACCGGCGTCGGCGATACCGCCTACTTCGGGCCGGAGCCGGAATTCTTTGTCTTCGATTCCATTCAGTGGCGCAACGATATGTCCGGCGCGATGTTTCGCATTCACGCCGAAGAAGCCGCGTGGTCGTCGGAAGACCATTTGGACGGCGAAAATATCGGCCATCGCCCCGCTGTTAAGGGCGGTTATTTTCCGGTGCCGCCGGTGGATTCGCTCACGGATATTCGCAATGAAATGTGCAGTAAATTGCTGCAGGTCGGCGTTACCGCCGAAGTGCATCACCACGAAGTCGGCACCGCCGGACAATGCGAAATCGGCACAAAATTTGACACGCTGGTGATTCGCGCCGACCAGAATATGGCGCTGAAATATGTCGTCAAAAATGTCGCTCATCAATTCGGCCGCACCGCGACTTTTATGCCCAAGCCCATCAACGGCGACAACGGCTCCGGCATGCATGTGCATCAATCCATTTGGAAGGACGGCGACAATGTCTTCACCGGCAACGAATACGCCGGACTTTCCGAAGAGGCGCTTTACTACATCGGCGGAATTTTAAAGCACTCGCGCGCGCTTATCGCCATTACCAATCCCACCACCAATTCCTACAAGCGATTGGTGCCGGGATTCGAAGCGCCGACCAAACTCGCTTATTCCTCCCGCAATCGCTCCGCCACTATTCGCGTGCCATATGTTTCCAGCCCGAAAGCGCGGCGCATTGAATTGCGCTATCCCGACCCGCTGTGCAATCCTTATCTTGGATTCTCCGCGATGCTCCTCGCCGGATTGGACGGCATCCTCAATCGCATTGATCCGGGCGAAGCGATGGATAAAAATCTCTACGACCTCACCCCCGAAGAAAATCGCGGCATCCCCGAATTGTGCGCCTCATTAGAACAGGCGCTGGAATACTTGGATTCCGACCGTCAATTCCTAATGCAGGGCGGCGTCTTCACCGAAGACTCCCTCAACGCCTACATTGAATTAAAAAATGAGGAAATTACCGCGTTTCGGGCGGCGCCCCATCCGGTGGAATTCGCCATGTATTACAGTTGGTAGAATCCCGCCGACGGCGAATGTCCTGCGGACGGCGAATGCATCCATCAAAAAGACGGCGGCGGAATTTTTTTGCCGCCGTCTTTTTTTTCGCCGAAATTTAGCGTATAATGCTCCCCTTTGACGAAGGAAAAATCCTAATGCCCCGAATCTGCCAATTGACCGGCAAGCGCACCGCCAGCGGCAATCGCGTGTCGCATGCCAACAACAGGAACAAGCGCGTTTTTCGCGTCAACCTTGCGTGGCGGCGATTTTGGGTGGCGTCGCAAAAACGCTGGGTGTCGCTGCGCGTCTCGCAGGCGGCGCTGCGGACGATTGACAAAATCGGCGTGGAAGCCGCCCTCGCCCGCATTGAACAAGGAAAATTGTAATGCGCGAAAAAATTAAATTAGTGTCCTCGGCGGGCACCGGCCATTACTACACGACCACCAAAAATAAACGCGCCAAGCCGGATAAAATGGAGATCAAAAAATTTGATCCCAAAGTGCGCAAGCATGTCCTCTACAAAGAGGCGAAAATTAAATAGCCGCCAATTAGAATCCTCGTGCCACTGCTCTGCGGTGGCACGCAGTGACAGAATGCTCTGCGTTCTTAATTTGATTTATTAGCGGACGCAGAGCGTCCGAATCACGCATGCCGACGCAGAGCATCGGCACGAGGAGTAATCGCGGCTGATTTTGGAATGTTCGGGTGGGGAATTAATCCCCCCACCCGCAGGTTATTGTTTTTCTCCTTTGTTGCGGTGAAAAATGAAAATCTTGGTTCTACGCCGCCATCGGAGCGGTGGCGAAGCCGCGCAATTCCACGGCGAATTTTCGCAGGGCGTCAATGCCGCTGTGTTCGGCGCGAATGCACCATGCGCGCAGGCGTTCAACTGATTGTTCGGCGTCGGCTTCTCGGTCTTCCCACAGCGACAGCAATTCGGCGCGCATCTGGCGAATTAATTGGAACAGCGCGCTGGCTTTAGCGACTGATTCCATCCGGGCGTGGTCGGCGGGGGACAGGCGGCTTTCCATTCCCAGCAGCCAGTTGCGGACGGTTTTTCGCGCCGGCAACGGATGCGGAAGATGGGCGCGAATTTCCTTCAATTCCCGATAGCATGAACTTTTGACGGCTTTGGAGAATCGCATCGCCACTTCCAGCCGATTTGCAATAATGGAATTCAAAGTATCCAAATCGCAGGCGAATTTGCCGTCCGCCGACAAAAGACGCGGGGCGACCCGCTTGACTCTCGCCAAGCCGCATTTTTCCAGCAGGCGAATATACATCCAGCCAATGTCAAATTCATACCAGCGGCAGGATAATTTCGCCGAAGTCGGAAAAGCATGATGATTATTATGCAATTCCTCGCCGCCGATTAAAACGCCCAGCGGCACGATGTTGCGGCTTTCGTCTTCCGGATGAAAATTGCGGTAGCCGAAATAATGGCCGACGCCGTTAATGACTCCCGCCGCCCAAAACGGAATCCACACCATCTGCACCGCCCACATAATTAAGCCGGGGACGATTCCAAACAGGGATAAATTAATCGCCGCCATCAGGGCAACGCCGATTTCGGGATACTTGCCGTAGAGTTTTCGCTCCAGCCAATCGTCGGGTGTGCCGTAGCCGTATTTTTCAATGGTCGCGCGATTTTTCTTTTCGCGGACATACAAAAAAACGCCGCCCCACAAAACACGGTGGATTCCCATTACCTGCGGGCTGTGGGGGTCGTCGGGGGATTCCACTTTGGCGTGATGCTTGCGATGCACCGCCGCCCATTCTTTGGTAATCATGCCGGTCGTCAGCCACTGCCAGAAGCGAAAAAAGTGACTCGCCGCCGGCCGCAATTCCAGCGACCGATGCGCTTGGCAGCGATGCAGAAAAACCGTCACAGTGACAATCGTCACATGCGTAAGCCCAAGCACGACAAGCGCGCAGCCCCACCACGGCAGGGAAATTAAACCTTCGTAAAGCATAGTTGCTCCTTTTTGAGAATGCGCGGATTATACACGACTTCGCCGTGCGAATGCAAACGCTACCGGCGGGGAATTTTTTGCCGCCCCAATCCGTCAATGCAAAACGCCCGCCGAAGCGAATCCGCAGTAAAATTTTGCGCGTCGGCGGCGGCGTCCGCCAGCGGCAATCCAAAGGCGAGTGCAGCCGTTAAAGCGGCAGCGAAAGTGCAGCCGGAACCGTGATATTTTCCGGCGAGTCGGCGGCGGGTCCATTCGCCTTCTAATTGGACGATGCCGCCGGAATCGGACGAAAAAAGCAAATGGCGAATTCGGCGTGATTTTTCGCCATCGGCATCGGTGATTAAAATTTTATTCGCGCCGTCGTCCATTATTAATTTTTGCGCCGCTTTTTTAATAGCCGAATCGCCGCCTTGACGCATTTCCGCCAGCGAAAAAAATTCCGCCCGATTCGGCGTAATGACGAATGACCTCGGCAGAAGCCAAGTTTTCATCGCCGTCACCGCCGCCGGATTGGCGAAAGAATCCCCGCGTGCAGTCGCCGTCACCGGATCCCACACCGTCGGAATTTTTTCGGGGAGGGAATCAATCGCCCGTGCAATCGTCCGCGCATTCGCCGCTGAACCGACGACGCCAATTTTGACGGCGCGAATCGCATCGCATTTAACCGCATCAAATTGCGCGAAAACAGCGGCGGCGTTGGTGGGCCGGATTCCATTCGGCGTCGGCTGATTGGAGATCGAATCCAACCGCAGGGATTTAGTCATTTTTTGCACCGCCGCCGTGCGGGGGACGCCGTCGCAATTTTGGGCGGTAACGGCGGTAACAGCGAAAAGCGCATGGCATCCGCGCGCGCGAAAGGTTATAATATCGGCGGCGAGACCGGCGCCTCCCGTCGGGTCGGACGCCGCAAACGCAAAAACAACCGGAGAACTTTTCATTCCAATGGACGACGAACCACCGCCACGAACATTTATCTGCCAAATCTGCGGCTGGGTCTACGACGAAGCCAAAGGCGAACCGGAAGAAGGCATCGCCCCGGGCACACGATGGGAAGACATTCCCATGAACTGGACCTGCCCCGAATGCGGCGCGCGAAAAGAAGATTTTGAAATGGTGGAAATTTAATTTCCGCCGCTGATTTCAAAAACCTTTACTACCCGCAGCACCCCCGAAACATTGCGGGCGGCGTCCACCGCCAGCGCCGCGTTTTCCTTGCTGATGATGCCCAGCAAATAAACGGCGCCTTTTTCCGTTACTACTTTCACCTGCAGCGCGCTGAATCCGGGATCTTGAATGCCAATCAGCACCGCTTTTACGCGCGTCGTCAGCAAAGCGTCCGAAGCGCGCGTAGTGAACGAACTCGCCCCGCCGATTTGAATTTCATTGTAAACCTTGCGGATATTTTCCAAGTCGCGCACAATTTCTTCCACGCGCGCTTTCATTTTTTCCGTCGGCGCTTGTCCGGTCAGAAGGACATTGCGATTAAAACTGGTGATGCCGGCGTTGACATCGCCGCTCAATTCCGACTGCACGGCGAGAAACGCTTTCGCCTCAATCGCCTGATCTTCCAAAATCGAACCGGCGGTGCGCTGTCCGCTGGCGATGAGTCCGCCGCCGACCGCCCCCCCGACCGCCAGCGGCGCACAGCCGGAAAAGCCGAAAAGAAAAATCAGCGAAAACGCAAACAGCGAAATTTTCCAAGTCATCCTTGCATCCCAAACAGAAAGGCGCATTTTACTCTAATTATTTTCCAAATCGAAAAACACCGACCCGCAGAATTTTTTGACGGACGCTAAAATAATTCTTTCGCTTGGCGGCGGAAAATGATAAAATTTAAAAATGACGACACCCGCCACAATGACAGCATCCACCGCCGACAAATCCGCCGCCGACAAAATCGCCAAAAGCGATGCCGAATGGCGCGCCCAACTGTCGCCGCTGCAATACAAAGTCGCCCGCCAAAAAGGAACGGAACGACCATTCACCGGCGAATTCCACGACAGCAAGCGCAAGGGAATTTATCGCTGCATCTGCTGCGATGCGCCGCTGTTTTCGTCGGACGCTAAATTTGATTCGGGCACCGGCTGGCCGAGTTTCACCGCGCCCGCCGACGCCGCCGCCGTCCGCGAAGAAAAGGATTCCTCTTTTATGATGCGCCGCGTGGAAATTATGTGCGCCGCCTGCGACGCGCATTTGGGGCATGTCTTTCCCGATGGCCCGCCGCCGACCGGACTTCGCTACTGCATTAATTCCGCCTCGCTTTCCTTCGCCGAAGCGGGCGATTCGTCGGCAAAGGCGTAATGCGGCAACTCGCGGATTTTCTGCCGCTGGTGGTTTTTTTCGCCGCTTATCAAATCGGCGGATTAATGGTCGCCACCGCCGCTTTGATGATTGCCGCCGTTGCGCAGATTTTGGCCTATCGTCTGCTGCAATGGAAAATTGAGCCGATGCTGCTGGCGGCGGTCGGGCTTGCCGTCATTTTCGGCGGACTCACAATCGCCCTTGACAACGCCCTCTTTATTAAATGGAAGCCGACGGTGCTGTATTGGGGATTCGCCCTCGCGCTTTCGGCGGCGCAAATTTTCTGGGGGAAGAATCCCGTAAAAGCGATTCTGGGGCGCGCTATGGAATTGCCGGATTCGGTTTGGGTAAAAGTCAACGCCGCCTGGGCCGGATTTTTTGCGGCGATGGGCGCGATTAATTTAATCGTGCTGTATTCCTTTGATGAATCGGTTTGGGTGAAGACGCGATCTTTCGGCTATCCGCTGTTAACTTTGGTGTTTGCGATTTCGCAATTCGCCGCTGTGCATCGGCGGGCGATTTACAAGGCGACTCGCTAAAATGACCGCGCCTCTTTCTCTTGCCGATTCCATTCGCGCGCGCTTGGATTCGCTGTCGCCGCGCGACATTTCCTTGAAGGACGAAAGCGCCCGCCACCGCCGCCATCCGGAAGCGAAAAACGGCGCGCATTTTCAATTGCGAATTGTGTCGCCGCAATTTTCCGGGCTGAATCGCATCGCCCGCCACCGCTTAATTTTCGATGCTCTCGGCGGACTCGTCGGGATGGGCGGCGTGCATGCGCTTTCCATTACGGCTTTGTCGCCGGAAGAAGCCGCCTGATTTTTTTACTCACCAACTGGAACCGTCAATGAAAACGACTCCCTTAATTTGCCGACGGTTTGCCGTCGCTTTAATTTTTGCTTTTGCGCTTTCGGGCTGCGAGCAGCAGACGACGACGGCGGAAAAATCGCCGTCCGCCCCCGCTCCCGACGAGCCGATTGCGGCGGTAATAAACGGCGTTAAAATCAGCGCGGCGCGGCTCGCCGCCTACGCCGGACAAGAAGGCGTAACGCCGGAAAATCGCGCCGCGATTCTGGAGAATGTCATCGCCAGTGAATTAATTTCGCAGGCGGCGGAAAAAATGGGACTCGGCAACAACGCCGAAACGCGCGAGCGAATTGAAGTCGCCCGCCAGACAGTTTTAGGGCGCGCTTTTGTATCGCGATTCTTGGATGAAAATCCCCCCGCCGATTCCGCCATTGACGCGCGCTTTGAGGAAATTCGCGGACAGTATCAGGACAAGCGCGAATATCTTTCCCGCCACATTCTGGTGGAAAACGAAGAAGAGGCGAAAAAATTATCGGACACCCTGCGCGAAGATTCCGACCAATTCACTGAATTAGCGGCGGCGAATTCCAAGGATACCGGCTCGGCTTCGCAGGGCGGCTCGCTGGGATGGAGCGCCGCGGATATTTATGTGCCTTCGTTTGCGGCGGCTTTGGAAACGCTGAAAGTCGGCGAAGTGTCCGCTCCGGTGCAGTCGCAATTCGGCTGGCATATCATTATGCTGGAAGATTCGCGCGCGATTGCCGTCCCCGAATTGGACGGACCAATGCGCGACCGAATTAAAATCGCCATTGAGCGCGAATCCTTCGCCCGCCATTTGGAAGAATTGCGCAGCGCGTCTACAACGGAATGCTTTGACGGCCAGTCGAATCCCGCCGAATGTCCGGGGCTTTCGCTGATTCCGGCAAATTGAGCGCGAAAAAAAATCCCCGCCTGCGCGGGCGGATTTTAATTTTCGGCGGAGCGGTCGGCAATCTGGAAGCGACTCGCGCCCTTTTTGCCGCCGCCGAATCACTGAAAATTCCGCCGCAAAATTTCGTCTTCACCGGCGACATCGCCGCCTACTGCGCCGACGGACAAGCCACAGCGGATTTGCTGCGCGAAAAAATGCACGGCGGAATTATCGTGCGCGGAAACTGCGAAACCGCCCTCGCGCAAAACGCCGATGAATGCAACTGCGGATTCGGCGACGGCTCCATCTGCGCGCAATTATCGGAAAAATGGCATTATCATTCGCTAAAAACAATCAACGCCGAAACAAAAAAATGGATGGGCGAATTGCCGCCGCAAGCGGCATTTGAATTTGGCGGGCGAATTTTCGCCGTTGTGCATGCCTCGTCGGAAAGCGAAAATCGCTTTATTTTTGAATCAAATTCGGCGGCGGAAAAATCACGCGAGTTGGATTCGCTCAGCGGCGACGCCGTCGTTTGCGGTCATAGCGGCCTGCCGTTTGCGGAGTTTATCGGCGGACGATGCTGGCTGAATGCGGGCGCAATCGGAATGCCCGCCAACGACGGCACACCGCGCGTTTGGTTTTTGACTTTGGAAGAATCGGACGGCGGAATTTTAATTCGCCGATGCGCCTTAAAATATGATTTTTCGCCGCAGTGGGAAAAAATGATTCAGGCGGGGCTTTCCGAATACGCCAACACTTTGCAAACAGGCATTTGGCCGTCGGACGATATTTTGCCGTCCTTGGAAAAATCCCGGCAAGGAATTCCCATCGCCGAAAAAAAATTCTTTTGGGCGAATTGAATCGCAAAGAAATTTATGCGAAGCGAAATCCGACCCGCAATTTTTTCATCACCACAGGATTTTGACGGCGCGGCGGTTCTCGGAACGGCAAAAATTAAAGCGGGATTCGACAAATCCGCCACGGCGACTTTTCGGCAAGGCGGGCATAACTCAACCGCACTCTGAATTCTTCCCCTCTCGATGGGGCATTGCGTCCAGCCAGCCATATCGTATCTTCGGCGGCCGGATTGTATTTTTCTTGCAGCGCGCCATTGGGAATGCACGCCACAATGATTTCCTTCAGATCATGCCCGTCATGCTTGGATTCGGCATAGGCATATTTGGCGATAATAGTTACCGTGAGCAAGTGCTCGTTTTCCCGCCGCATTACCTGCGGCAATTTGCCCTGCTCCTCCACTCTTTCACCGCGACGAAATTGCCTGATTTTCATGGAGGTCTGCGAAGTTTGAATCGTCGCGGTTCGGTCGCCGTTTTGCTCTTCGGCTTTTGAATCGACAAGCAGCGCGACCTTCACCGCTTGGTCGGGAAGAAAGACATATGCCGCCCGCTTGTAGTCGACTTTGCCAAACAGCCGCAACGGAATTCTGGACATTCCAAGCGCGTCCAATGCTTCGCGAGTAATATCCTCGGCGATGTCGCCGGGGCTGTCGGTCTCCTGCCGAAAAATTTCCCCAGCCTGGCGGCGATAATCAGTGACGGCTTGAACAACCAAGCGAAGAGCAATTTTCTCCACTTGCTCCAAGCGATCAAAATCGCAGATGATTTCCATCGCGCTCATGTTTCTTTTTCAAGCCGGCAGCGCGCCAGCCGGGCGGACGCATCCGTAATTTCAATGCCGATGTATTTTCTTTTCTCCATTTTGGCGGCAATGGCGGTCGTGCCGCTGCCGACAAAAGGATCCAGAACCACTTCGCCGGGATCGGTGAAAAGCCGAATTACTCGCTTCGCCAATTCCAGCGGAAATTTCGCCTCATGATTATCGTTAGCGCGCACCGAAGGAATTTTCCAAACGGCGCGCGAACCCCACTCGGCCCATTCTTTTCGCCCAAGCCGAGCGCGGTCAATTTGCGTTATTCCGGGCTTCCAAAAGAAAAACAAATGCTCAAATTCGTCCACCGCACGATAGGAATTGCTGTGCCAGCGGCTATTTTGCCAGCAAGGATCTTTCACCCAAACACGGCGATCATAGAGATAAAATCCCGCCTGCTCGCCCCACTCCTGCAGCATCCCGCCAACCAGCAGAACTTTGGTTTGAACGGCGTATTTTCCGCCGCGAATATTGTTGTGCTGAAGCCGTCGCTGAATCGTCTGCTCACTGCAGCCGAGAACACGCGCCAATTGATGGCGGTCGTAATCAGGATTCGCGCGCTGCGCTTTGAGCACATCTTCGCGGCTTATCCCGCAGCGGCTATGACCGGCGTGTGCGGCTTGAATCCGAGGCATGGACTCGTCTTCGTGACAGAGAATATCGGCGATATTAACCACCAAAAACCCGCCGGGCTTGACAACGCCGCTGTGCAGGGTGACCACTTCCGACAGCAGCGACTTCCACTGCCCCATCGTCATGTCTTTCTCGTAGGATTTTCCTACAAAATAAGGGGGCGACCAAAAACTCAGCGACACGCTGTTCGGCCGAATGCGGCGCATCGCTTTTCTGGAATCAGCGCAGTAAATTTGATTAAGCGCAAGACGGCCATTCGATTCCTTGGAAGTGCGGAATCCGCGAACGCTGATTTGCGTTTTCGGGGCGGAACGAATTATCGGGAGAATTTCACGCATTGATTTGAGGGCAGCGGGCGGCGCCAAGAATGACGCCGAGATTTTGCCGCTGCACGACAATCGCGCATCCCTCGCTGTCGGATTCTATCGGCGGCAGGCGAAAAATTAAATGCGAATCGTCCGCCAAATTTATCAGCGAATCGCCCTCGCCCACCGAATTCGCTTGAGAATCATCAAGCGGAATCGCCTGCAATTCCGAATCCGTCAACCGCTTGGCCGTCGCCATTCGGGTGACGATATTGTGATTCGTCAGCGTTTTGCCGTTATTTTCGCCGCCGCCGATTTTTGCCGTCGCGCGCTTTTGGAAGACAATCGCCAGCACATCCACTTCGTCAAAATCACCGCCGCCGACTTGGGCGAAGAATCCCGATTGCGCATCGCCGCCGAATCGCACGGCGAATTGCCGAGTCGCCGGAATTTGCTTGACTCGCCCAATCGCATTGTCAATGGCATCGCTTCTTGTCCCCGCCATCGGCATTGCGCCCTGCACAATTATTTGCGGGGTGAAAACGCTTCCGCGCACGCTGACGCTGTATCTCTGCTGGCGCGCCGTAAATTGCGGCTTGGACCATTCGTCGCGCCATTTGCCGGCGAGTCCGTAGATGAGGTCATTCCAGTAATCCACATGCAATTCCAGCGGCAGAAGCCCCGCCTGCGGAATGTAGCGGTCGCCCAGCAATTTCTCCGCCGCCGGACAGGAATAGCAACTGTGCGAGGTAAACAATTCCAAAACGACCAGCGGCGGCGAATCGGCGAAAAATCCGCCCGCCCGCGAATCGGACGCGACCACGCCAAAAGCCGTCGCGCAGGAAAAAATTCCCATTGCAAAAAATTTCCGCATGACGATTATTTTACCAGACGGCGGCGAATTTTCAATCCGCCCAAAATCACGCCCCGAATATCACACCGTTTTTCTGCGATGTCAGGCGCGGATCTTTGGATTTCACCGTCACCGATTTTCCTTCAAGTATTTCAAAGCACCGCTCGAGCGTTTCTTCTTCCAGCCGCCGCATGGCTTCGCGGGTATAAAAAGTAAGATGCGGAGTAAGGATGACATTGTCCATATCATAAAGCGGACTTAAGGGATGACCCGAAAGAGAAAGCGGCTCCCGACCATAAACATCAAGGCCGGCCCCGGCAATTTGCCCGGACTGCAGCGCATTCAAAAGCGCCGATTCATCGACAATCGCACCGCGCGATACATTGATGAAAATGGCGGACGATTTCATGCATTGAAATTCCGCCTCGCCGATTAGATGGCGCGTCTCGTCATTCAGAACGCAATGCACCGAAACAAAATCGCATTGCGCCAGCATTTTGCGAAGGTCGTTTTCTTTCTTTACGCCGGCCGCGCGCATTTCTTCGGCGGAAACGGACGGGTTAAATCCAAGCACTTTTGCGCGAAAACCCGCGCCCGCCATTCGCGCCATACTTCTGCCAATCCTGCCGACTCCGACAATGCCCAGCGTCTTGCCGGCGATGTCGGAGCCGAGCCAACGAGGCGTCGGCCAGAGCCAGCCCTCGGACTGCATCGCGGAATGAATCGGCATGAGTTTTTTCGCCAGCGCGATTAGCAGGGCAAACGCCCCCTCCGCGACGGTCTCTTCGGCATATTCCGGGATATTGACGACGGGAATGCGCCGGGCTTTCGCCGCTTCAATATCTATCGCATCAATGCCGACGCCGTATTTGACGATGCCCTTCAACTTTTCGGCATGATTAATCACCCGCGCCGTAATTGGGGTGTAGCACATCAGGATAATGTCCGCGTCCCGCGTCTCGCACAGGAGGGCATCGCCGCTAACGCCGTCCGGAAGCAGCACGAGATTTGCCCCCCTCTCACGCAGCCCTTTATCAATATGCGGACATTCCAACTTGCTGTCGGTCCGCACGATTTTGATATTTGGATTCATTGCCGCTTATGTTAGCAGGCGGCGGCGAATCGCGCAGAGTGGCAAAAAATCGCAAAAAATGATAAAATGCTTCTTTCGCCCAAAAGGAGTTTTAAGCGATGATCAAAAAAGCGCGCGTCTACGACAGCACCAACTTGCAGCGATTCCTCGCCGGATTCGTGCGACGCAATCCGGGAGAGCCGGAATTTCATCAGGCGGTGCGGGAAGTCGCCGAGTCGGTGATTCCGGTGATTCGCAAGAATCAATCGCTCGCCGAATCGCTGATTTTGGAGCGGATGACGGAGCCGGACCGGGTGATTGTGTTTCGCGTCACTTGGGAAGACGATGACGGCCACACGCGGGTCAATCGGGGCTACCGGGTGCAATTCAACAATGCCATCGGCCCTTACAAGGGCGGCTTGCGTTTTCACCCGTCGGTGAATTTGAGTATTTTGAAATTTCTCGCTTTCGAGCAGACCTTTAAAAATGCGCTGACGACTCTGCCGCTGGGGGCGGCCAAAGGCGGGGCGGATTTTAATCCCAGAGGCAAAAGTGATCGGGAGATTCGGCGGTTCTGCAAATCGTTCATGCTGGAATTGGTGCCGTATATCGGGCCGGATGTTGATGTTCCGGCGGGCGATATCGGCGTGGGCGGGCGCGAAATCGGCTATCTGTTCGGGCAGTACAAGCGAATTACCGGCCGCTTCGCCAGCGGGACCATCACCGGCAAAGGATTGGAATTCGGCGGCAGTTTAATTCGCAAAGAGGCGACCGGATTCGGAGCGGTTTATTTTACCGAAGAAATGCTGAATCATCACGGACAATCGTTGGAAGGCAAAAAATGCGTCGTGTCCGGCTCCGGCAATGTCGCCCAGCATTGCGTGGAAAAAATCATTGACCTCGGCGGCATTGCATTGACGATGTCGGATTCGGACGGATTCGTTTTGGATCGCGACGGCATCAGCCGCAAAAAATTGCAATTCATTATGGATTTGAAAAATACGCGGCGCGGACGAATGAGCGAATACGCCAAAAAATATCCCAAGGCCGAATTTCATTCCGGCAAGCGGCCGTGGGGAGTCGCCTGCGACGCCGCCTTTCCCTGCGCGACTCAAAATGAAATTACTCTGGAAGATGCCAAACGCTTGGTTTCGCACGGCTGCATCGCCGTTGCAGAAGGGGCGAATATGCCGTCGGAAGAAGAGGCGATGAAATTCTTCCGCAGCAAATTATTGTTCGCACCGGCGAAAGCGGCAAACGCCGGGGGCGTCGCCGTTTCCGGCTTGGAGATGAGTCAAAACGCCCTGCGGCTTTCATGGACGCAGGACGAAATGGACGAGCGGCTGCGCAATATCATGCGGGATATTCATCATCAATGCGTCACCCACGGCGTCAGCGGACGAAGCCGCCGAATGGATTATGTGACGGGGGCGAATATCGCCGCCTTCCTTAAAGTGTCGCAGGCGATGAACGCCCACGGCGTGTGATTCAAGTTATAATCCAAAGATGAAGGAAACGGAAAATGAGTGATCTCGCCACCAAATCCCTGGTTCTCGGCGCATCAGGGTTGACCGGCACGGAAACCGTCAGCATTTTATCGCAGGCCGGATTCGCCCCGCGCGTAACTTTTCGCGAGCAGTCCGAATTGACCACTCTGCGCGAATTCGGCACAGAAACGGTTTACGCCGATTTCGGTGATTTTGATTCCATTAAGAATGCGATGACCGGCATGGAGCGGGTGTTTTTTATCGCCCCCACTTCGCCGAAGGCGGCGGAGTGGAATCCCATCGCACTCGCCGCCGCCAAGGAAACCGGCATCGGTCATTTTATCCGCCTGTCCGGCATCGGGGCGAAAGAAGGCGTCGCCGCCCAAATCGCCAAAATACATTACGAAGCGGACGAAGCGTTAAAAGCCAGCGGCATTCCCTACACCATCATCAAGCCGACTCCCTACTATCAGAATTTATTCTGGTCGGTGATAACCATCGTGCGGCACGGCCGATTTTCGCTGCCCTACGGCAATGCGGCGGTGGCGCATATGGATGTGCGCGATGTCGCCCGAGTCGCCGCCCATATTCTAATTGACGACGGCCACCAAAATCAGGAATACACCGTCACCGGACCGGAATCAATGACGATGTTCCAAATCGCCCGCCGACTCGCCAAAGTAATTAAGCGCGATGTCCGTTACGCTCCGTCGCCGCCGTCGGCGGCGAAGCAGGTTTTTCGCGATCTCGGCCTGACCGACTGGGATGCCTCCACCATCGGTGAAATGTTTGAGGAGTATTCCAGCGGCGGCTACAGTTTTGTCACTAATGATTTTGAAAAAATTACCGGACAAAAGCCGATTTCTTTCGAGAAATTTTGCACCGACTATCACAATGTTTTTCTGAAAGAGCCGGTCGCCCTCGCCCGCCGCTGACAAGAGCAACAACGAAAAAAAATAAAATATGCCCCGAAAACATTTTTGGCCGGTCGGCATCAGTGGCGTCGCTATTGCGATTTTGTTCGCATTGGCTCTCGCGCTTTTGCCGAAAGAATTTGCCGAAGACGCTTTAATCGCCGTGACCGGATTGCTCGGCGGCGTTTATTTCGGCGTGGGCTTGTCGTCGGCCAGCGTGAAAAATATGGCGATGAATTTTGCGATGGCGACGATTTTTTTGGCGCTGGCACTGGCGGGGGCTTGGGTCAGTCCGATGTTTTTCGCGCTGGCGTTTTTTATGCATGCGGCTTGGGATTTCATTATTGATCATCCGAAAATGCTTAATGAGCCCATCGCCCAATGGTATATGCCGATTTGCGTCGGCGCGGATATTTTTCTCGGAGCGTTCATTTTAATTCGGTGGTGGTAGCCGCCGAAATTTAATGACAATACGGAATCTTCCGCCGAAGCGCGCCGTCGCCGTTGCCGTTGCCATCGGAGCGGCGGCGATTCTCGCCGCTGGCGGCGGGGTTGGATTCTATCTGCATCGCTACGCCGACTCGACGGTCGGCGGCGATTTGCCGACGAAATTCACCATTCCGCGCGGGACTCCGCTGACGGAAGTCAATCAAATTTTAATTGACGCCGGATTAATTCCGGAAGGCAAAGCGTTCATTCTGCTTGCGCGAATTTCCGGCGACGGCAAAAAAATAAAAGCCGGAGCGTATCGCGTTAGCGAAAAAATTTCCGCCCGAGAATTGCTGGCGATGCTGGTGAAAGGCGAAATTGTCCAGCGCAAATTCACCATTGTGGAAGGCGCGTCTTTCGCCGACATTAAGGCGCAATTGCTGTCGGACTCGCGCTTTTCGCACTCGCTGGATAAAATGGACGACGGCGAAATTCTGCGCGCCGTCGGCGCAAACGAATCGCATCCCGAAGGAATTTTTTTTCCCGATACTTATTTGTTTGAGGAAAATTCGGACGACCTCGCCCTGCTGCGGCGGGCTTATCTTAAAATGCACGAGCATCTCGCCGACGAATGGGATAAGCGGGATTTTCAAACGCCGCTGGCTTCGCCCTACGACGCTTTAATTCTCGCCTCCATCGTGGAAAAAGAAACCGCCCGCGACGGCGAGCACGGACTGGTTGCATCGGTTTTCATCAACCGCCTGAAACGCGGAATGCGTCTGCAAGCCGATCCGACAGTGATTTACGGAATGGGCGATTCCTACGGCGGAAAATTACGCCGCAAAAATTTGCGAAACGACACGCCCTACAATACATACACGCGAAAAGGACTGCCGCCGACGCCCATCGCCGCCCCCGGACTCGCCGCTTTGCGGGCGGCGATTCGCCCGCCGAAAACGCCCTATTTTTATTTTGTCGCCACCGGCGAAGACGGCGCCCACGAATTTTCGGAAACGCTTCGGCAGCACAATCGCGCCGTCGTCCGCTATCGCCGAAAATTGCGGGAGAAAAATTAATGCGCGGAAAATTTTTAACACTGGAAGGAATTGATTCCGCCGGCAAAAGCACCTGCGCGAAATGGCTCGCCGACCGAATCGCTCAAAGCGGCATTCGCTGCCATTGCACGCGCGAGCCCGGCGGCACGGCTTTCGGCGAATCACTGCGCGAAGTCTTTTTGAATGCGCAAGAAAAGCCCGACCCGCTGTCTGAATCACTGCTGCTTTTCGCCGCCCGACGCGAGCATGTCGTCCGCGAAATTGCGCCGCGAATCGCCAAGGGAATTTGGGTAATCTGCGACCGCTTCACCGATTCCACTTTCGCTTATCAGGGCGGCGGACGCGGGGCGGAATGGGATAAAATTGCCGCGCTCGCAAAAATTGTCCACCCCGATTTGACTCCCGATTTGACTCTGTTTTTGGATGTGCCGTTTGAAGTGTCGGCGGCGAGAAGCCGCAAGCGCAACTTAAACGCCGCCGCCGCAAGAAAGTCGCCCTCGGCCTCGCAGCAGCCCTTTTTGACCGACAGCACATTTGACCGCGAAACCGCCAATTTCTTCGCCGCCGTCCGCCGTGGATATTTGCGATGCGCGGAAGAAAATCCGAAAAGAATTTGCGTCGTCAACGCCGATGTCCCGCCTTCCAAATTGCAGCGGGAAGTGACGGCGATTCTGTCGCGCCGCTTCGGACTAAAAAAATCATGAGCGAAATTCTGCCGTGGCATGCGGACGCAATCGCCGAATCGGGCGAATTGCCGCAGGCGACTTTGGCGGTCGGCGGCGAAGGATTCGGCACGGTGGAATTCGCCGTCGCGCTTGCGTATAAGCGACTCGCCGCTGAATCGCCCGCCAATTCCGAAAAAATTTCGACGATGGCGAAAGCGGGGAATCATCCGGATTTTCTGCTTCTCGCCCGCGAATGGGACGAAAAGAAAAAAAAACGGCGGAAGGAAATTGTCGTCGAGCAGGCGCGGCGGTTGATTTCATTTTGCGCGACGACGCCCCGACTCGGCGGCGTAAAAATCGGCGTTATCGCCGACGCCGAAGCGATGCATCCGGTCGCCGCCAACGCCCTGCTGAAAACATTGGAAGAGCCGCCGCCGATGGTGCGATTGATTCTGGTTTGCGAATCGCCCCGCCGACTGCCGCCGACGATATTGAGCCGCTGTCAAATTATTTTCGCGCCGACGCCGCCGCCCGCCGCCGCTGAATCTTGGCTTATTTCCCGCGGAATTGAGTCGCCGAAAAATTTACTCGCGCTTTGCGGGGGGGCTCCGCTGCTGGCTTTGGAAGCGGCGAAAACCGCCGACGCGCGGGCGATTCTGCTGGGATTTTTGCGAATGGAAAGAGGCGCGAGCATTTTATCCGCCGCCAAAGCCGCGTCCGAATTGCCGCCGTCGTCGTGGGTGGATTGGATTCAAAAATGGACGGCGGACGCCGCCGCTTTCGCCTGCGGGCTTGCGGTTAGATTTTATCCATCGGAGGCGGATTCCGTCGCCGCCATTTCGCGGCGCGCGTCGCCGAAAAAATGGCTGGATTTATCGCGCCGTCTTGCCGCCGTCCGCCGCGACTGCGAGCATCCGCAGAATCCGCGTCTTCTCGCCGAAAGTGTTTTGTATGAATACCGCCGCGCCGTTTCTGGTTGATTCGCACTGCCATTTGGACTTTCCCCAATTTCGCGGACGGGAGGACGATGCAATTGCGGCGATGAAAAACCGCGGCGTCGCCTATGCGATGACGATTTGCACATCGCTGGAATCTTTTCCGGCGACCGCCGAATTAATTCGGCGCGACTGCATTTTCGCCGCCTGCGGCGTGCATCCGCTGGAAGAAAATTGCGCCGAGCCCGACGCCGATTCGCTGATTGAAATTTGCCGTGGCGAAAAAATTCTCGCCGTCGGCGAAACCGGTCTGGATTACAAGCGCGGCGAAAAAACGGCGGAATTGCAGCGGGAAAGATTCGCCGCCCACATTCGCGCCGCTAATTTTCTGCAAAAGCCGCTGGTGATTCATACGCGCGATTCCGCCGCCGATGCGGTGAATTTTCTGCGCGGCGAAGGCGCGTCGCACGGCGGCGTTTTGCACTGCTTCACCGGCGAATGGAAAGACGCCAAAGCCGCGTTTGATTTGGGATTCGCCGTTTCGTTTTCGGGAATTGTCACTTTCAAAAGCGCCGGTTCGCTGCGCGAAATCGCCGCCCAAACGCCGCGCGAATGGTATCTGGTGGAAACGGATTCGCCTTATCTTGCTCCGGAGCCGCATCGCGGACGGGACAATCAGCCGGCTTTTGTGCGGGATGTCGCCGAGAAAATCGCCCAAATTCGCGGAATGAAATGGGAGGCAGTCGCCGAAGAGACGACGGCAAATTTTCGCCGAATTTTTAATGCGCCGATTTGATTATTTTCGCGCCGCAAATTCGCGCAAATATTCCAAGACCCATTCTTTAATTAGCGAAGTTTTTGAAATCGGCGAATTCCTGCGGAGTCGGCGATTCCACTGCAATTCGCCGGCCATCGCGCGGATGGCAAAAAGCCACTTTCGCCGAGTGCAAAAACATCCGCGAAAATCCGGCGCGATGGATTCTGCGATTTTCGCCGAAATCGCCGTATTTGGAATCGCCCGCCACCGGCAAATTAATATATGCCAGATGCGCCCGAATTTGATGCGTTCGGCCGGTTTGCGGATGCGCCGCAATCAGCGCGAAGCCGCGCCATTGCTCAATTAATTCAGTTTCGGTGAGGGAATGCGCGCCCGAATCGCGCACGGCGACCCGCCTTTCACCGCCGACAGTCGGGGCGAATTTCAGCAGCGGCGCATCAATTTTTCGCGCGCGCTTGCGCCATCTGCCGACAATAATCGCACGATATTCTTTTTCAATTTCGCCCGCCCGCATCGCCGAATGCAGACGACGCAGGGCGCTTCTTTTTTTAGCGATGATAAGCGCGCCCGAAGTTTCGCGGTCAAGGCGATGGACAAGTTCGGCGGTCGGCGGCAATGCGCCGCAACTTCGCAAACTTTCAATGAGTCCGAATGACAGTCCGCTGCCGCCATGCACGGCGAGTCCGGCGGGCTTGTCGACGACCAGCACATCGTCGTCCTCAAAAAGAACGGACGGCGCGAGCGACGGGGGAATTGCGCGCGATTTTTTTTTCGCCGCCAACGGCGCAAAATGCGGCGGAATGCGAAGAATGTCGCCTTCGCGCAGCGGACGGTCGGCGGTGATTCGCCCGCCGTTGACTCGGACTTGGCCGGTCCGCAGCAGGCGATAGATATGGGCGCGCGGCATTGACTTCAAAATCCGAATCAAATAATTGTCGGTGCGCTGTCCGGCGAATTCGGCGTCGATGGTTTCCGTCCGGGCGGGGCGGACGGAAGGCGATTCTTTTTTGTTGCAATCGGCGGTCATTTGATTTATAATGGCTTTCTTGCGCGGCGGAGAATTCGCCGTGCGAGCCGGCTTATTAAAAAAAGCCGCGGTTGTTATCGCTCACCGAAAGCCAAGCGGCGATTTTATTCCAACGCGCAAATGCGCGCTATCCGACCAGCCGCCGACAATATGAAAGCGAACATGAATGCTGCCCCGATTCTGCCGATGCAGGCGCGGGCTATTCTGCGCCGGCCGTTTTTCAGCGCGCCGCGCGTCACCATGGAAATCAATCATGAAACGCATTCTTCTCAATACCAAGCAGCCGGAGGAGCGCCGCCTCGCCATCGTCGAGGACGGAATGCTCACCGGCTTGGAATCCGAAATCAGCGGGCAGGAAAATCTGAAAGGCAACATCTACAAAGGCGTCGTCTCTCAGGTTGAGCCCAGTTTGGAAGCCGCCTTTGTGGATTTCGGCGAAGACAAAAACGGCTTTCTGCCGTTCAAGGAAATCCATCCCCGCTATTTGCGGGAGGAACCGTCCGCCAACGGCGACACCCGAATCGCCGCCGGAGAGCCGGTGGTCGTGCAGGTGGAAAAAAATCGGCGCGGCGCCAAAGGGGCGGCGCTGACCACTTATTTAAGTTTGGCCGGCTGCTCGCTCGTGCTGATGCCGAATATGGTCGGACGCAATCGCGTTTCGCGCCACGCCGAACCGAATATCCGCGAACAAGCGCGCGCGCAATTGCGCGGAATGAAAATCCCCGATGGAATGAGCGTCATTGTCCGCACCTCCGGACTGGACCGCGGACTCGCCGACTGGCAGTGGGATGTGGATTCCTATCTCCTTAAATTGTGGAGCGCGATTGAGCAAGCCACCAAACAGGACGGCAATTTTCTCATCTACTGCGAAAATAATCTGGTGGTGCGCGCCATCCGCGATTATTTTCGGGATGATGTTGACGCCGTCGTCTGCGACGACTCCGATACCTACGACGAAGCCAAACGCTTTATGGAGGTGATTCTCCCCGACTACGCCGACCGCGTCCGCTTTCATGAAAGCGAAGGCGAAATTATCGCAGGCGACATTGAAGCCCAAATCCGCCGCGTGCACGAGCGCGAAATCGGCCTGCCTTCCGGCGGTCGGCTGGTGTTTGATGTAACCGAAGCATTGGTCGCCATTGATGTTAATTCGGCGCGGGCGACGCAAGGCGCGGACATTGAAGAAACCGCCCTCAAAACGAATCTGGAAGCCGCCGGCGAATCCGCCCGCCAATTGCGTCTGCGCGATTTAAGCGGACTCATCGTCGTGGATTTTATTGATATGGAGGAAGAATCCCACCGCCGCCAAGTGGAGCGGCTCTTTCGTGCGGAATTGCGGAGCGACCGCGCCCGCGTCCGCGCCACCGACATTTCTCCTTTCGGCTTGATGGAAATTTCGCGCCAGCGGCTTTCGCAGTCGGTGGCGGACACGCACGGCGTTATCTGCCCCCGCTGCAGCGGCGTCGGCCGAATTAAAACCGAGCAGGCATGCGCTTTGGATTTGCTGCGCGCAATTACCGCGCAAGCGTCGTCGCCGCGAGTCGCCGCGGTTTATGTGCAGGCACCGGAGCGGGTCGCCGCTTATCTTCTCAATGAAAAGCGCATTGAATTGCGCCGCTTGGAAGATAAGCATCAAAGCGGCATTTTTATTCTGCCGGACGCCGCAATGCAGACGCCGGATTTTCGGATTCGCCGCATGCACACGGAAAGCTCGCGTGATATGGAAACGCTCAGCCGTCCCAGTTTTGAGGCGAAAGAAGAGTCGTCCGACCAATTGCGCGACGCCCTGTCCACGGCGACAGCGACCGCCCGCGGACCGCGGACTCCAAAGATTAAAACCTTTATTCCGGAAGATGCCGCCCCTTCTCATCAAGCCGAAAAAGCGGCGGAAAAGAAAGGGCTGTTTGCCAAAATCGCCGCCTTTTTCAAAGGCGACGACGAGTCGCAAACGGGCAAAAAACCCCAAGAAACGCCTCGCAATAGCAGGGGCGATTCACGCGGACGACGCGGGGCATCGTCGGACGGACGCACCTCAAGCGGACGCTCTCGCTATGATTCAAGCGGTCGCACTGGCTCAGGCGGTCGCTCCACTTCAAGCGGACGACCCGGCGGTCGCCCCGGCAATCGCTCTTCTTCCACAAATAAGCGCGCCCCATCCGGCGGACGAGGCGAACAGCAATCCGCCCGGACGAATCGACCGAATTCCGGCGACGGACGCAGCCGCCCAGAATCGGGCGGACGCAACGAACGAGGCGATTCGCCGCGCCGCGATTCGCGCGACGGCGGACGAAAGCAACAGCGAGGCGGACAGCGGCGTCGCCCCGATGAATCCGCCGCCCCCCGTCCGTCGGCGGAAACCGCATCCGGACACACGCCATGGCAGGAAGGTCCGGTCGCGCGGACGGAATCTCACTTCGCTGAAAAGCCGCACGCCGCCAAAAATCCCGCCAATGGCGGCAACCCGCCGATGGCAAAAGCAACGGCGGAATTCGTCGCCGCTGAATCTTCGGTTAATTCTTCGCCGCCGCCGATGCGGACGAATCCGCCCGCCGTCAAAAAGCCGCCGCGCGACGACGGCTTGAAGCAAGTGGAATCGGCGGTTCAATCGCGGACGGAAAAATCGCGCGATTCGGCGGTGGAGTTGCCATCGGTAGAATCGTGGAAAGCGGAGCCGATGCGGTCGCGCGGCGAATCGCTTTCGCAGGTGGAAACGCAGAAGTCGGGCGAATAACAGCCGGACAAACAGCGGACGCGATTAAATGCTTTCGGAATTCGGAAATTCCGATGCGAAATTCTATCGCGGGGAATTCTGCGATTTTTGAGCCGGCATAGCTCAGGGGAAGAGCGGCTGATTTGTAATCAGCGGGTCGGGAGTTCGAATCTCTCTGCCGGCACAAATTTTACAGATTATCCATAATTTGATGCGTCCATGCCCCTTGCGGCTTGGCGCTAATCACCGGCGCGGATTTTCCCGACAGCAGGACATCCACCGTGCGATTGTAGTCGGCGGGATCCAGATAGCCGATTCCGCGCGGCGAATCACCGAGCAATTTGGCGATTTCACCCATCATTCGCACCTGATGCTTTTCGGTCTGCGCGCCGGTTTCATCGTATTCCAGAACAATCAGCGCCGCTTCGCGCGGATTATCCCGCGCCCATTCCCATCCTTTCAGCGAAGCGCGGACAAAGCGGGTGAGTTTGTCGGCGTAGTCCGCATCGTCAAGACGGTCTTCCAGCGCGTAGAGTCCGTCTTCCAGCGTGGCGACGCCCTGATCTTGATATTTGAAAACGATTAAATCATCGGCGGCGAGTCCGGCGTCAATCACCTGCCAATACTCGTTGTAAGTCATTGTGGAAATGCAGTCGACTTGCCCCTGCAGAATCGGATCCACATTGAATCCCTGCTTCAGAACAGTGACGCCGTCGCCGCCTTCGGTGGAAAAGCCCAGCCGACTCATCCACGACAAAAACGGATATTCGTTGCCGAAGAACCATACGCCGAGACGCTTGCCGGGAAAATCATCCGGCGAGCGAATGCCGGATTCTTTAAGGCAAGTCAGCATCATTCCCGAATGCTTAAACACCTGCGCGACATTCACCAGCGGCAGGCCTTTTTCGCGCGATGCCAGCGCCGCGGGCATCCATTCAATAATTACATCGGCGCCGCCCCCGGCGATGACCTGCGGCGGGGCGACATCCGGTCCGCCGGGCTTGATGGTGACATCCAGCCCTTCGTCGGCATAGAAGCCCTTTTCCAAAGCGACATAATAGCCGGCGAATTGCGCCTGCGTCACCCACTTCAATTGCAGGGTGAATTTATCGGCGGCCAGCGCGCTACCGACCGCAGCGGCGGCGACAAGCGCAATCGTCAATTGAGCGAAGATTTTCATCCTTTTCTCCAGTTAATGCGAAAAAGGGAGTGTCGTCCAAATCGCAGAATAATGCAAGCCACTTAGCCGCGATAGGACGGATGCCAAAAAGTGAGGGCGCGCTCCAAAAGCGTCAGCAATCCGTAGACAGTGGAGCCGACAACGGCGGCGACAATAATAGTCGCCCACACCATTTCTATGTTCATCCGCCCAACTTCGGTGGAGATGCGAAATCCCATTCCGACAATCGGCGTGCCGAAAAATTCGGCGACGATAGCGCCAATCAGCGCCAGCGTTGAATTTAATTTCAGCGCATTAAAAAGAAAAGGCAAGGCGCCGGGCAGATGCAATTTCAGCAGCCGCTGACCGGAGGAGGCGGCGTAGGTTTTCATTAATTCGCGCTGCTGCGGCGATGCGTCGTCAAGTCCGGCGAGGGTGTTGATCAGCATCGGAAAAAAAGTCATCACCGCCGCCACCGCCGCTTTGGACTGCCAATCAAATCCAAACCACATCACCATAATCGGCGCAACACCGACAATGGGAATCGCCGACATCAAATTGCCGAGCGGCAGCAATCCGCGCTCTAAAAACCGCCATCGCCAACTGGCCAGCGCGATTGCAAAGCCGAATCCGCAGCCGATAAAATAACCGGGAATCACCGACTTGACGAAAGTTTGAAAAAAATCGGCAAGCAGAATTCCGGTATTTTCGCCAATGGCCGTAAACACCTTAGTCGGCGGCGGCAGCAGCACCGACGGCACCGCAAAGCCAACGACAATCAATTGCCAAAAATAAAGCATCCACGCCGCAAACAGCACAGGCACCAGCAATCCGGCGAATCGCGCCAGCGGCGATTCGGCGGCGGATAAGCGCGAAAGCACAAGCCATATTCCCCATGCGGCAAGCGCAAGCCACAGCAGGTAATCCCAGCGATTGCGCATCAGACCCGGCGATGCATGCACCGACCACGCCAGTGCAATTAAAAGCAGCAACAGCGACAGCGTCGGCAAAAAACGAAATTGCGCGATTTTCATCCCTGCTGCGAACGCATCACTAATCGCTTGACCAAGTCAACCGCAAAAACCAGCATCGCTCCAAGAAAGGCAGCAACCATCAGCGCCGCCCAAATTTGAATCGTCTGTCCGTAGTATGAGCCGACCAGAAGCCGCGCGCCGAGTCCGCCTTGCGCGCCGGTCGGCAATTCGCCCACAATCGCTCCCACCAGCGACACCGCCGCCGCCACTTTTAATCCGGCGAATACAAACGGCAGCGAAGAAGGCACCCGCAATTTAAAGAAAATCTGCCGCGGCGTTGCACTGTATGTCCGCATTAAATCCATCTGCAGCGGGTCGGGCGAACGCAGCCCTTTCACCATTCCAATAGCCGCCGGAAAAAATGAGAGATACATTGAAATAAACGCCTTGGGAACAACGCCGGTAAAATTAATCGCGCCCAGCACGACAATAATCATCGGCGCGATGGCAAGAATGGGAATCGTCTGCGAAATGACAATCCACGGCATTAAACTTTTTTCCAGCATGCGATTGTAAATAATGCCGATGGCGAGCAAAGCGCCCAATCCCACGCCGAACAAAAAGCCGAGCGCCGTCGGCGCCAGTGTTTTATAAGCGTGATAAACCAGCGAGCGCTTTGAAGTGACGCGCTTGGTGACAGTGGAATTAAATATCTCGGCGGCGACTTGATGCGGCGCCGGCAGCACCGGCCGTTCCAGCGACCATGCATCGCGTATGAATTCCGCCGTCGTCGGCTGTTGACCGCCGCTGCGCGCATATTGGCGTTCCAGCAAATCGGCGTTCATCAGCGTCGCGCCCATATACCAAAGAGCGATTAGCGCAAGCGCGACAATCAAAGTCGCCGCCGCGCGGCTTTGCGCGAATCTGCGCCATGCGGACAATTCACCCGCCATTTGATTCTCCGGAGATTAGTCCGCGCCGCACTCGCTTGGCAATTTCCAAAAACGCCGCCGATTCGCGAATTTCGGGCCCGCGCTCCGACGGCAGACGGCAATCAATAACATCGCTGATTCGCCCCGGCCGCGGCGACATCACTACAATTCGGGTGGACAGAAACACCGCCTCCGGAATGGAATGCGTAACAAAAATCACCGTCTTGCCGGTCTTTCGCCATATTGATAATAATTCCATATTGAGGCGATCGCGGGTAATTTCATCCAATGCGCCGAAGGGTTCATCCATCAGCAAAATAGCGGGATCAAAGCCGAGCGCGCGCGCAATGGAAGCGCGCTGCTGCATTCCGCCGGATAATTGCCACGGATATTTTTTCTTGAATTCCTCCAGCCCGACCAAGGCAAGATACTTGTCGGTTCGCCGCATTCGCTCGGCGCGATTGAGTCCGAAAACTTCCAAAGGCAGCGCGACATTGCGCTCCACCGTGCGCCATGGATAAAGCGCGGGCGACTGAAAAACAAATCCATAGCGGCGCGCGAGTCGCGCTTCGCGCGGCGGAATTCCGTCCACAAGGACGGCGCCGGCGGTGGGCTGCTCAAGGTCGGCGACAAGCCGCAGCAGAGTCGTTTTGCCGCATCCTGAAGGGCCAATCAGCGATACAAAATCGCCGCGTCCGATTCGCAGATTGATGTCCGACAGCGCATGCACCGCCTCGTCTGCCGCATCGTAAGTCAGCGACAAATTTTCAATTTCAACCGCCGCCGTTGAATCCTGCTTTTCCGCCATTGCGTTTTTTTGCATTATAAGCGTGAAAAGCCGCACGGAATTTACCGCTTTTTTTCAGAGAGGGGAAGACGGCAATAATCCGCGAGCGGCGATTATCTTGTCCGGCCGAAATTCCCCGAGAAAAAGTTGACATTCAGCGGTTGCATATCTATGATTGCAAAAGTTTTCAGCAACGCGACCAGTGGAAAGCATCATGGACTTCGGATTGGCGGAGATCGCCGAAAAGCGAGAGTTTGCGGCGTTTATGCACGACGGCGATGTCCGGCATGGACTGCCGCCGATTGCCTACACGGCGGAGGCGTATTGGCGTTTGGAAAACGCGACCCTGTTTCAAAATCATTGGGTTTTCGTCGGTTTCGTGCATGAGATTGCGCGCGTCGGCGATGTGGTGCCAACGACGACAGCGGGAATGCCGATTTTCCTCGTGCGCGGAGAAGACGGCGAGATTCGCGCGTTTCATAATATCTGTCTGCATCGCTGCCTCAAACTCGTGGAGAATCCGGGCAATGTCGGCCGGCGGATTCGCTGTCCATATCATTCATGGACTTACGATTTGGACGGCGCTCTGCGGGCGACGCCATCGTTTGGCGGGGCGGGGAAGCACACACCTGACGGGTTTGATTCCAACCTGTGTTTGCATCCAATTCGCTGCGAAGTTTGGCACGACTGGATTTTTGTCAACCTCGGTGACGATGCCGGGGATTTCGTCGAATTCATCAATCCGATTGCCGAGCGTCTTTCCGATATTGATTTTGACGGCGTAACAGCGGTGGCAACGCTGGATTTCGGCGAAATCAAGACGAATTGGAAATTTCTGATGGAGAATTTTATTGAGCCCTACCATGTCCAATTCGTCCACGCTCAAACGACTTCGCAGCCGCTCGCCGACCACAGCCCCATCGTGGACGGCCACTGCCTCGGCAGCGCCGTGGACATTTCCCGTCCTGTCGACGACGGCGATACGCTGGCGGTGGATTCGCGCTACCTTGGATTATTTCCAAATTTTGTCCTCGGACGGTATTTCCCCGATCAGTTGGGAGTGCATCTTAACATCCCAGTCAGCGCCGGGTGCACCCATCAACGGCGGGTGATTTACGCTACCGAGGGCAAGCAATTTTCGCCGGATGAAGTGGAAAAATTGAAAATGCTGTGGCGCAAAGTTCACGCCGAAGACCACGAAATTTGCACGCGATTGCAACTTGGACGCGCCTCCGCCGCCGCCGCTGATGGCGGATGGCTCTCGCCGCACTGGGAAGGCGGGGTGCGGCAATTTCAGGAATTGGCGCTCGCGGCGGTAAAATCAACGACGGAGGATTTGACAAAATGAGCGAATCGAAAAACGGTGGGCATCCGCGCATCGGCCACACGATGATCCGAGTGCGCGATCTCAAACAATCGCTGGATTTTTACACCCGCCTGCTCGGCATGCGGGTGCTGCGCAGCACCGATTATCCGAGCGGAAAATTCACCAATACTTTTATCGGCTACGGCCCCGAAAGCACCCACCCGGCGATTGAACTCACTCACAATTGGGAGTGCACGGATGCCTACGACAAAGGCAACAGCTGGGGGCATTTGGCGATTGAGGTGGACGATGTCCACGCTTTTTGCGCGAAACTGGAATCCGGCGGTGTCCGTATCGTCCGTCCGCCGGGGCCGATGAAGCACGGCACCCGGATTCTCGCTTTTATTGAAGATCCCGACGGCTACAAAATTGAATTGGACGAACCGATCATGCCGTCCACCGCCGGAGAAAAGCGATGAGCGCGAAACTCCCGGCAAATCTCAGGCAAGCACTGCCTGTGCCAGCGCGAGTCGCCGAAGTCAAAAAGGAACTTTCGGCGAAGGGCGTCAAATATGTTTTGTCGTGCTGGATTGATTTGCATGGCAACCCTAAAACCAAACCGGTTCCGCTCGCTGAATTTGAAGCGCTGTGCGCGGGCCGGGGGCCGCAGTTTGCCGTGCATTCCATTTCGTTTGTGCCGGAGTTGAGTCCCGCCGATTCGGATCAGATTCCGATACCCGATTTGAACAGCGTCGTCGTGTGTCCGTGGGACAAAACTTGCGCATGGATGTTCGCCGATCTGTGGTGGAAGGACCGCCCCTATTCGCTCTGTCCGCGTCACGCTTTGAAGCGGGCGATCAAATCCGCCGCCGATGCCGGCTATGTCGTCTCCGTCGGCATTGAGCCGGAATTTGTCATAATGAAATGGCTACACGGCAGGCCGGTGAAAGCGTTTGACGACGACCCCCAACCCGGCGACGGCCCCATCAGCGACGAGATTGTGCGTCCGCGTCGTCAGGCATTCGGCTACGATGCCGAGATGTCGATGGATGCGATGGGATTTCTCGGCGAATTGATGGACACATTAAACAACCTCGGCTGGGAATTGCACGATGTCGTCGCAGAGGGCGCGTATTCGCAGTTTGAATTGGATTTTCATTACACCGATGTCTTGGCGATGGCGGATCGTCTCGTTTTTTTGCGGATGCTAATCAAGGAGGCGGCGAAAAAACGCGGATTATTTGCGACCTTTATGCCCAAACCGACCACTGGCGACTGGCGCTCTGGGGCTCACATCAACCATTCCATCACCCGGATCGATGCGCCAACAGTTAATTTATTCAAAGACGGCGGCGATTTTTCCGCCGAAGCGCGTCATGCCGTTGCCGGGATTCTTCGCCACGGCGGAGCGCTAACAGCAATCGCGTGTCCGACAGTCAATTCCTACAACGGTCTCGTCGCGCGCGTTGCCGGCTTAGAGGGCGGCACCGTCACTTGGGCGCCGACTCATATTACTTACGGGATAAACAACCGCTCGGCGATGCTGCGTTTGCCGCAGAGCAGATTCTGCATTGAAAACCGCGCCGCCGATATGTGCATGAATCCATACCTCGCCCTGGCGCTAACGACGGCGGCATCAGTGGAAGGACTGATTGATCAAGCCGACCCCGGCCCGCCGTCCAACATTGATCTCTACACCGAAGACGAATCCAAACTCAAAGCCGCCGGCATACGCCCCCTTCCGCGCAATTTGCTGGAAGCGATAGAACTGCTGAGAGACGATGCTCTCGCCCGCGAAGTACTGGGCGAACAAATGTTGGATTCTTACCTGCGCTACAAAACCGACGAATGGTCGCGCTACCACCAAGCCGTCACCGATTGGGAAACGCGCGAATATCTGCGGCTGTATTAAAACGACAGGGATGTGGCGTGACGGCAGCGGCGATAACGGATGTTGATTTTTTTGAACTCGGCGATTTCGTCTTGCAGTGCGGGCAAACATTGCGCGGAGCGCGGCTTGCATACAAAACGCACGGGCACTTGAATGCCGACAAATCCAACGCCGTCGTTTATCCGACCCGTTTTGGCGGAACTCATCTGGACAATGAATTTCTCATTGGCGCCGGGATGGCGCTGGATCCGGCGAAGTATTTTATCGTTGTGCCGAATTTATTTGGTGCCGGAGTGTCGTCGTCGCCTTCCAACACACCGCCACCGCAAAATGCCGCACACTTTCCGCCAGTCACTTATTACGACAATGTGACGGCGCAACGGCGGCTACTTGCAAAAGTGTTCGGGGTGCGCAAAATCGCGCTCGCCATCGGCTGGTCTATGGGAGCACAGCAAGCGTATCTATGGGCGTGTCTATATCCGGACGATGTTGCCCGCCTTGCTCCGCTTGCTGGTTCGGCGCGCACTTCCCGCCACAACTATGTGTTTTTGGAAGGCGTCAAAACCGCGCTCATCACCGATCCCGAATGGCGGCGAGGATGGTATAGGCACCCGCCACAAGCGGGGTTGCGGGCGATGGGACGAGTATGGGCGGGCTGGGCACTGTCGCAGGCGTTTTATCGACGCGAGGAATATATCAAGATGGGATATTCATCGCTGGAAGATTTTCTCGTCTCATACTGGGAGGCGATTTATCTCGCCCGCGATGCCAATGATATTCTGGCGATGATTGACACTTGGCAACGCGGAGACATCAGCAACAATCCGGCGCACGGCGGCGATTACGAAAAAGCGATGAAATCCATCAAAGCCAAAACCGTCATCATGCCCGGTGCTACTGATTTATATTTCCCCCCCGAAGATTCGGCGTTGGAAGCGGACCTCATCCCCAGCGCTGAACTGCGCCCAATTCCTTCCGATTGGGGTCACTACGCTGCCGGTGGCAAAGACCCAAAAGACACCGCCTTTATAAACGCCGCCCTGAAAGAACTCCTCGCACGATGAAAATCCTAATTAGTTAACCGTGCGTCAGCGTAAAGTCCACAGTTTTTTCGCCGCCGTCAAGGCGCAAGGTGGAGCAAGTCGGATTTGTCCGCGCGATGATTTTGCCGCGTCGCACCACAAAAAGACGCGCGGGTTTTAATCGCACCGCCTCCATTGCGCTGCGCGCCTGCAAAACGACAAAATCCGCCCATTTGCCCGGCGCAATTCCGTAATCTTTCAAGCCCAACGCGCGCGCGGCGACCGTCGTCACAGAATCAAAAATTTGGGCGACTTCATCTATGGCGGTTAAATGTCCGGCATGAATCGCCATAGAGGCGACTTCAAGCATATCGTGGCTGCCGAAACTGTACCAAGGATCCATCACGCAATCATGCCCCAAGGCGACCGGTATTCCGTGCGCCCACATTTCTTTTATTCTCGTCAAGCCGCGCCGCTTCGGATAGGAATCATGCCGCCCCTGCAGAGCGATGTTAACCAGCGGATTGGCAATCACCGTAATTTCGGATTCGGCAATTAAGTGCAGCAATTTGCTCGCATAATAATTATCCATAGAATGCATGGAAGTTAGATGCGAAGCCGCCACTTTTCCCGCCAAACCGAATCGCTTGGCTTCGGCGGCCAGCACTTCAATGTGGCGCGAATTGGGATCATCGCTTTCATCGCAATGCATATCCACAAGCAGGCCGCGGTCGGCGGCGATCCGGCAAAGCGACTTTACTGATGCCGCTCCTTCTTCCATTGTGCGTTCGTAATGGGGTATTCCGCCCACAACTTCCACGCCAAGATCAAGCGCGCGAATCAGCAATTTTTCGGCGTCGGGAAAGCGATAATAGCCGTCCTGAGGAAATGCCGTTAATTGAATATCCAAATAAGGGCGCATTCGCTCCCGCACATCAAGCAATGCTTCCACCGTCGCCAGCGAAGGATCGCTGACATCAACATGACTGCGAATGGCAAGAACGCCCTTGGCGATTGACCATTCGCACATGCGCATCGCGCGCTCGGCGATATCCGCCGCCGACTGGATGCGCTTTAATTCACCCCAAAGTCCAATTCCTTCCAACAGCGTTCCGCTTTTGTTCACGCGCGGATTCCCAAAAGAAAGCGCGGAGTCCAAATGAAAGTGGCTGTCCACAAAGGGGGGGGTTGTTAAGAATCCGCCCGCATCAATTTCCTCTTGGGCTTTTGTCGGCAGATGCTTTTCCACGGCGACGATGCGGCCGTCGGCGCAGCCGATGTCAACCGTGTCGACGGCATGCGGAAGAAGGCAATTTCTGAAAATCAAATCCGTCATTCTTTTTCCTTAGGCTAACGCTCTCCCCGACGATACGGCACCAGCAATGCCTTAGGATATGATGCCCTCTTGGAAAGCAAAATCAAAGCGGCAATGCTGATGACATAAGGCAGCATTAAATAAAATTGATAAGGTATCGCAACTCCCGCAATTTGCTGAGCGCGCACTTGAAACGCCTCAATGCCGGCAAACAGCAATGCCCCCCAAAACGCCTTGCCGGGACGCCAAGAAGCGAATATTACCAAAGCAACGCAAATCCATCCGCGTCCATTAATCATTCCGAAATAAAAGGCGTCAAAGGCCGAAATGGTTAAGAATGCGCCGCCAATTCCCATCAATCCGCTGCCGACAATAACCGCTCCGGCGCGCACGGCGAAAACATTAATGCCCTGCCCTTCCGCCGCCAGCGGATTTTCGCCGACCATCCGAATCGCCAAACCCAGCGGCGTTTTATAAAGCATATAAGCAATTGCCGCCATCGCCGAATAGGCAAGGTAAGTCATCGGCGATTGATTGAAAAAGGCACCTCCGACTATTGGAATATCGGAAAGAAAAGGCACGGCATAGTTTTCAAACGGCGTAATTTTAGGCGGCGTGGTCGCAGCCGGCAGCAGCATCCGAAAAGTAAAATAACTCAGCGACGCGCTAAACAAAGTCAGGCCGATGCCGCTGACATGCTGCGACAAGCCGAGAAAAACGGTCAGCACCGAATGAATCGCGCCGACCGCCGCCCCTGCGATAAAGGCGACCAAAATCGCGCTCCACAAATCGCCGCCCTGATAAACCCACATCCAGCCGGACATCGCCCCCGCCGTCATAATTCCCTCGATGCCGAGATTAAGCACGCCGGCGCGCTCGCACAAAAGTTCGCCTATCGTGCCGAACCACAGCACGGTTGCGATTCGCACAGTCGCCGCCCAAAAGCCGGCCTCCAGAAATATTTCCAGCATCGCTATTTCCAAACTATGCGATAGCGGACAAACAGCAATCCGACCAGCACAAATAAAATGCAGGCGGCCACTGTGACATCGGCGAAATAAGATGGAATATTAAGCACCCGTCCCATAGAATCCGCGCCTACAAAAATAGCCGAAATGAAAATCGCCGAAGCGACTGCACCTAATGGATGCAAAAGAGCCAGCATCGCAACCGCAATGCCGGTGTAGCCGAATCCCGGCGATAGATCAAGAGTCAAATAGCCCTTCAATCCAATCACTTCGCACACTCCGCCAAGCCCGGCGACTCCGCCGCTGAGCAGAGCGATTTTTAAGACGGTTGAATTGACGCCGATTCCGGCAAAAGCGGCGGCGCGAGGATTATCCCCCACCGCGCGAATTTCATAGCCCAATGCGGTGCGGGACATCAGCAGCCAAAACAAAACAGCCATGGCGATTGCAATCATAAAGCCAAGATGAAGCCGACCTTTGGCAAAAATAAGAGGTAGCACGGCATCCTCCACCACGGGCTTCGCCTGCGGCCAGCCCAGCGACATCGGGTCTTTCAGCGGACCTTCAAGAAGATAACTTACGAAAAGCAAAATAATGAAATTCAGCAGCAGCGTAGTCACGACCTCATCTACGGCATATTTGCTTTTCAACAGCGCCGGCAAAAGCAGAATCAATCCACCCATGATTGCGCCGCCGATTGCAAGGATGGGAATCAGAAAAAATGACGGCAAATTTAACGCGCCTGTTCCCAGCAGCGTCGCCGTTAATGCGCCGACATAAAACTGCCCCTCCGCGCCGATGTTCCAAAATCGGCAGCGAAAAGCGACCGCCGCCGCCAGTCCGGTAAAAATCAACGGCGTGGAACGCGCCAGCGTTTCAGTAAAGCCAAACATAGAACCGAATGCGCCCTTGAAAATCAGCCCATAGGCCTCGGCGACATTCGCTCCCGCCCACAGCACAAAAACAGCGGAAAGCAAAAGCGCGCAAGCAACCGCCGCCGCCGGGGCCGACAGTCCTATCCAAACGGACGATTGAACGCGCGGCTCAAGCCGCATGGGGAAAAACCGCTTTCATATCCCCTTCGCCTCCGCTCATCAGCACCCCGATTTCCTTTGGGCTAATGTCATTCGTCCGATAAAACGCGCTGAGTTTTCCCTGATACATCACAGCGATGCGGTCGGAAAGCGAAAACAATTCATCCATATCTTCGGTAATCATTAATATGCCGGCGCCGCGCGCGCGCGATTCTAAAAGAATAGAATGCACATTCTCAATTGCGCCGACATCAAGCCCTCGCGTCGGCTGATTAACAAAAATAACCCGCGGTTCATTGGAAAGTTCGCGGGCTAAAATCAAACGCTGGATGTTGCCGCCGGAAAGCAATTTCGCCTCCATATTCAAAGAAGCGCAGCGAATGTCATAGCGCGCGCGCAGCGACTCGGTGCGGCGGCGAATTTCCGCAAAGCGCAAAAATCCCCAGCGGGAAAATCGGCGGCGATAAGAGTCGCTGATTAAATTCTCACGCACTGTCATTTCGCCGACAATGCCGGAGCCCATTCGGTCGTCCGGAATTCGGGCGGCGTTTAATTGCGGAGAAAGCGCAGTGCAGTGCTCGCCGAAAATGCGAATCTCTCCGGAAGTCGGGCGGATAAGTCCATTAATGATGTCCGCCATTTCACGCTGGCCGTTTCCGGCCACGCCGGTAATGCCGACAATTTCGCGCTCGCGCACCGTTAAATTAATTTCATCCAATCCGCGGGAATGACGGGTGTCTGCAAGCGCGATGCCGATTAGATTCAACGCCGCTTCGCCGGGAATCAGCGATTCTTTTTTGCGGACGGTCAATTCACGCCCCACCATCGCCTGTGCCAAGGTTCGCGCATCGGCATCCGCCGCTTGCGTTTCGCTTGTCACTTGTCCTCGCCGCAGCACGACAATGCGATTGCAGACGGCGAGAATTTCCCTGAGTTTATGAGAAATAAAAATAATGGAAAGTCCTTTCGCCGCCAGCAGGCGCAAAATATCAAACAGCCGCTCGGTTTCCTGAGGAGTCAGCACTGCGGTCGGTTCGTCAAGGATTAGAATCTTGGCTTTTCGATAAAGCGCCTTCAATATTTCAACCCGCTGTTTTTGCCCGACCGAAAGATCCCGCACCAAATCCGACGCTTCAATTTCAAAGCCGAATTCTTCGGACAAGCCGTCAAGCCGCCGCCGGGCGGCGCGCCGATTAGAACGCAGGGCATACAAAGATTCCGTGCCGAGCATAACATTATCCAAAACCGACAAATTATCGGCCAGAGAAAAATGCTGATGCACCATTCCGATTCCCGCCTGCAGAGACGCTTTCGGATCGCCCGGTTTAAGCGGGCGGCCAAAGACCTCAATGGCGCCTTCGTCGGCGACATAATGGCCGAACAGAATATTCATCAGCGTGGTTTTGCCGGCACCGTTTTCCCCCAAGAGCGCAAGTATTTCGCCCGACCGCAGCGTTATGTCAATTCCGTCGTTGGCGGCCGCGCCGCCGAATCGCTTGACGATGCCGGACATCCGCAACGCCTCGCTTGTCGGCGGCGCATTCATTTTATGCGATGCTTCTTGCCCAAGACGCCGTTCTTAAAACGACGGTTTGGGTTCCTCATCGTTTATTTCCACTGTGAAAGCCCCGGCCAGAATTTGACGGAAACGGATGCCGATTAACTCTTTGAGTTCCTTTGGCAGGCGTTCTTCAAATTCGTAAAACGGCGCGAGAGAAGCTCCCCCTTTCGCCGCCATTGTCCACTCTTTGTAATTTTCAGCCTTGAATTGATTGCGCTTGACAAGATCAATGGCGTGGTCAATCGCGTTTTCCATATGCCACAGCGCCGAAGTCACAACGACATCCCTGCCGTTTTCTTCTTTGTTCATATCGTTCACATTGCCGAAAGCGATGATTCCTTTTTCGCGGGCGGCGTCCACAACTCCGGCGCGCTCGGCATAGAGGACATCTACGCCGGATTCAATTTGCGCAAAAGCGGCCTCTTTGGCCTTGGGCGGATCATACCAAGAGCCGATGAAATTGACCTTATGCACAATGTTCGGATTCACCGATTTGGCACCGGCAATGAAAGCGTTGAAAAGCCGATTTACCTCGCCGATGGGATAGCCGCCAACCATTCCGATTTTATTGGTCTTCGTCATCCGTCCGGCGATGATTCCCATCAGATAGCACGGCTCGTGGATGTAATTGTCAAAGACCGCGAAATTGCTTCCGTGCGGCTTAAACGGATCGCCCATTAAAAAAGCGACCTGCGGATAATCGTCGGCGACTTTGCGCGCTTCCGGACTAATGCCGAATGCCTCCCCGACGACAAGGTCCACGCCGCCATTGGCGTATTCGCGCAGCACCCGCACATAGTCGGTGTTGGCGACCTTCTCGGAGAAGACATAATCAATTCTCCCCTCGTCGGCGGCGCGCTGCAGTGCCAGATGCAAACGCGCATCCCATTTCTGCTGAATGGGCTGAGTGTATATGCCCGCCACTTTGATTTTGTCGGCGGCGAACGCTCCGCCCGACACCGACAGCAAAATCACCGGCGCAATCGCAAGGGCGAAAATTTTGATTTTTTTCATTTCAATCTCCTTCGGAGTTAAGGGAAATAATATGACGCGATTAATTCCGCGCCACGGATTGGGGAGCGTTTTGCGCCCGCCATTTATTGATTGCCGAATGCACCGGCGTTGTGCACGGACGGTCAATCCAGCGACCGAAACCTTTGGCTGCTTTGACTTCGCCATCTTCAAAGGCAATTTCGCCGCGCGCGACAGTGACGCGAGGGAGTCCTTGCACTTGGAATCCCTCAAAGACATTGTAGTCAATGGCGGAATGCTGCGTTTTGGCGGAAATGGTTTTCTTCGCCTGCGGATCCCAGATGACGATGTCGGCGTCCGACCCCGTCGCAATCGCGCCCTTGCGCGGATAAATGTTGTGAATGCGCGCAATGTTGGATGAAGTGACGGCGACAAATTCATTGGGGGTGAGTCGCCCGCTCTTGACTCCCGATGTCCACAGCACGGCCATGCGATCTTCTATGCCGCCGGTGCCGTTGGGGATTTTAGTGAAGTCGTCCCGCCCCATTCGCTTCTGCTCAATAGTGAACGCGCAGTGGTCGGTAGCGACAACCTGCAAACTGCCCGACTGCAATCCCTGCCACAAACTTTCCTGATGATGCTTGGGACGAAACGGCGGGGACATTACGCGTCCGGCGGCGTAATCCCAATTGGGATTTTGATAGTCGGAATCGTCCAGCGTCAGATGCTGAATGAGCGGCTCGCCGTAAACTCTTTGCCCGCGCGCCCTCGCCCGCTTAATGGCATCGTGCGCGGGTATGCAGGAAGTGTGGACAATATAAAGCGGCACGCCAGCCAGACCGGCAATTAGAATCGCGCGATTGGCGGCTTCGCCTTCCACTTCCGGCGGACGCGACAATGCATGGCCTTCCGGTCCGCGAATGCCGTCGGCAAGAGTCGCCTGCTGAAGATAATAGACCGCCTCGCCGTTTTCCGCATGCACCAAGGGAGTCGCCCCTAATTCGGCACAGCGGCGAAAACTCTGCAGCAGCACTTCGTCGTCCACCATAATCGCGCCCTTGTAGGCCATGAAGTGCTTGAAAGTATTGACTCCGCGCGCGCACATTTCTCCCATGGCGGCGCGGACTGAATCATCCCACCATGTAATCGCGACATGAAAAGAATAGTCGCAGCAGGATTTTTGCGCCCACTTGCGCCATTGATCAAATGCCTCTTCCAGCGGCTGGCCGGGATTGGGAATGCAGAAATCCACAATCATCGTCGTCCCGCCAGCGAGGGCGGCGCGAGTGCCGGTGTAGTAATCGTCCGCCGCCACCGTTCCCATAAACGGCAATTGCATGTGAGTGTGAGGGTCAATGCCGCCGGGCATGACATAGCAGCCATCGGCGTCAATCACTTTCGCCGCCGACGACGACGGCAAATTATCGCCGACGGCGGCAATGGATTCTCCTTCGCAAAGCACATCGGCGCGAAAAGTGCGCTCGGCGGTGACGACGATTCCGTTTTTAATCAGCAGGGACATTTTTTCTCCTTCGCTATTGCGCGGTTAAAATACTGTAAGTGGATGGGCGGCGGTCGCGGAAGAATTGCCATTTTTCCCGAATTTCGCGGACGGCATCCATATCCATTTCGTGCACCAGCAATTCGTCGCTATCGCGGCTCGCTTGTTTTTCAATGTCGCCGCGCGGACTGACAATATAGGACGAGCCGTAAAATTCGCCGATATTCCAAGGCGCCTCCGAGCCGATGCGATTAATCGCGCCGATGTATACGCCGTTGGCCGCCGCCGCCGCCGGCTGTTCCAGTTTCCACAAGTATTCGGAAAGCCCCGCCACCGTCGCCGACGGATTCAAAATATATTCCGCGCCGTTCAGCGCCAGCGCCCGCCAGCCCTCCGGAAAATGGCGGTCGTAGCAGATATAAACGCCGACCTTGCAGTAGGCGGTCTCAAAAACCGGCCAGCCGAGATTGCCGGGACGAAAGAAAAATTTCTCCCAAAATCCGGCGACCTGCGGAATGTGCGTCTTGCGGTATTTGCCGAGATACGAACCGTCGGCGTCAATGACCGCCGCCGAATTGTAATAAACGCCGGGCATTTCCTCTTCGTAAATCGGCACGACAATCACCATCGCGTGCTTTTGGGCGTATTCCCGCATCATCAGCACGGTGGGGCCGTCGGGAATTTTTTCCACGGCGGCGTACCATTTGGCGTCCTGACTCGGGCAGAAATACGGCTGCGTGAAGACCTCCTGAAAGCACAGCACTTGCACGCCTTGGCGGGCGGCGTCCGCAATCAGCGGAATGTGCGCCTCCAGCATCTTCTCGCGAATGTCGGCGGGCGACTTATTAGCGTCGCCCTTCAAGCCCATTTGAATGAGCCCGGCTTTTACTTTTGCCATTTTGCTTCCTCGCTCGGTTGGCTGTAAAATAATCGTCCGAATCTGGGCGATTCTCGTTTTTGACCACTTGGTCAATTTATACCGCATTTTTATTTTCGTGTCAAGCGGCAGCAATTTTTCTAATTCCGCGCGTCCTGCCGGGCGTCCGCGCCGGGAAAACGAGCGGCGCATTCTGGCGGCGGCGGAAGAAGCGTTCGCCCGCCACGGCTACGGCGGCACTAAAATGCAGCAAATCGCCGAACAGGCGGGAATTTCCAAGGCGAGTTTGCATTATTATTTCGGCGACAAGCGCACACTTTACCGCCGCGTCATCGCCGACATTTTTGCCGTGTGGCGCAAAGCGGCGGAATGCTTTGAAGATTCGGATTCGCCGTCCGAAGCCCTTGCCCTCTACATCAGCACCAAAATGGAATTATCCCGCCGCCGACCGTTCGGCTCAAAATTATGGGCGACCGAAATTATCGGCGGCGGAGCAATGATGGACGCCGACATCAAGCGTGTCCTTAAACAATGGACGGAATCCCGCGCGGCTATTATTCGCCGCTGGATTCGCCGCGGCCAAATTGCAAAAACAGAGCCGCTGACGCTGCTTTATTTAATTTGGTCGGCCACTCAGCACTACGCCGATTTCAACCATCAAATTCAAGTGCTGAACCGCGGCCGTCCGCTTTCGGCAGGGCAATTTGAGTCGCACAAAAAACATCTCATCGCCGTCATTTTGCGCGGCGTGCAAGCGGCATAAACTATTCCGCCGCCGCCCGCATCGGATTATTCGGATGCGTCGTCCAATCGCCGAATTCGGCGGTGATTTTTTTGCCGGTGCGCGGATCTTCGCCATCGGTCAGCCGCCGCAGCGTGATGCAATTTTCAATCGGGCATGCGCACACGCACAAATTGCAGCCGACGCATTCTTCGTCAATCACTTCATATTTTCGGTCGCCGTTGTCGCGGCGATAGGCGATTGCCTGATGCGAGGCATCCTCGCAGGCAATGTAGCAGCGTCCGCATTTAATGCAGAGCGATTGGTCAATCTCCGCCTTGACGACATAATTAAGATTGAGATGCTGCCAATCAGTCGCCGATGGCAAAGCGCGGCCGATTAAATCATCCAGCCCGGCAAATCCTTTCTCGTCCATAAAATCGGCGAGTCCGGATGACATTTCCTCCACAATTTTGAATCCGTAGGTCATCGCCGCAGTGCATACTTGCACATTGCCCGCGCCGAGAGCGAGAAATTCGGCGGCGTCGCGCCACGAAGTAATTCCGCCAATCGCCGACACCGGCAGATTTCGCATCGCCTCTGCGCGCTTGATTTCGGCGACCATATGGAGTGCAATCGGCTTAACCGCCGGACCGCAATAGCCGCCGTGAGTGCCGCGGCCGTCTATGGTCGGCTCTACGGCCATCGCCTCCAAATTCACGCCGATGATGGAATTCACCGTATTTATCAGCGAAACCGCATCGCCGCCGCCGCGCATTGCCGCTTCGGCCGGATGGGTGATGTCGGTGACATTCGGAGTCAATTTAACGATAACCGGCAGCGGCGAATTCTGCTTGCACCAGCGCGTCACCATTTCCACATAATCCGGCACCTGCCCCACCGCCGAGCCCATTCCGCGTTCGCTCATGCCGTGCGGACAGCCGAAGTTAAGTTCCACGCCATCGGCGCCGGTCTGCTCCACCATTTTGAGAATGCGCCGCCACGATGATTCCTCGCACGGCACCATCAGCGAAACCACTACGGCGCGATCCGGAAAATCGCGCTTGACCCGCTCAATTTCGCGCAAATTAACATCCAGCGGACGGTCGGTAATCAATTCAATGTTGCTGAATCCGACCAGCCGACGATCCGCGCCGAAAACCGCACCGTAGCGCGGTCCGTTTACATTGACGATGGGCGGATCCTCCCCCAGCGTCTTCCATACAACGCCGCCCCAGCCGGCTTCAAAAGCGCGGCGCACATTGTATTCCTTGTCGGTCGGCGGCGCCGACGCGAGCCAAAACGGATTCGGCGAATTAATGCCGACGAAATTGCTGCGAAGATCAGCCATCATTTTCCTCCCGCGTTAAATCAAAGAAATGGAATCGTCCGTCACATCCGCTCCCGCAGGCGGCGGTCAATGGATTCTGCGGCGATTTTGCCGTCCTGCACGGCGACAACGGTGAGATCGCTTCCGTCCGCTACGCAATCGCCGCCGGCCCAAACATCATCCAGCGAAGTTTGCCGCTCTGTGTTGACGGCGATGCGATTCCCCTCAATCGCCAGCAAATCGCGCCCGTTTTCCATCAGCGGCGACGGCGTCAATTTTTGTCCGACCGCCTTGAAAATCATATCGGATTCCAAAGTGAAAAAGTCGCCGGTGCCGCGCAATTTGCCGTCGTCGCCGGACATTGTCCGCTCAAATTCAACGGCGCGCGCGCGGCCGTTTTCGCCGATTACCCGGCGCGGCGCAGCCCAATGCTTAATGACGACTCCGGCCGTCTGCGCGAAGCGGCGTTCTTTTTCGCTCGCCCCCATTTCAGCGGGGCCGCGGCGATAAACAATTACCGATTCTTCCGCGCCGAGGCGCATGCTCTGACAAGCCGCGTCAATCGCCGTCATTCCGCCGCCGATAATAACCACCCTCCGCCCCACCGCAATTTCGGCGAGGTTTTTTGACCGCCGAAGATTGGCGATAAAATCCACCGCGTCCGCGACTCCCGCCATTTCTTCATTTTCAACGCCGAGCGCGTTTGCGCCGCTAAGCCCGATGCCCAGAAACACGGCGTCAAATTCTTCGCGCAATTGCGAAAGAGAAATGTTTTCGCCGAGCCGAAAGCCGGTCTTAACCGCGATGCCGCCAATGGCGAGAACATATTCCACTTCGCGCGCAGCGAAATTATCCGGCGTTTTGTAGGCGGCGATTCCGTATTCATTCAAGCCGCCGATTTTTTCGCGCGACTCAAAAACAACCGCATCGTGTCCGCGCGCGGCGAGTCCGTGCGCGCAGGAAAGTCCGGCCGGACCGCCGCCGACAATGGCAATTCGCCGTCCGCTTTTTTCTTGGCGGCGAAAAAATTGGATGTTTTCCGCCATCGCGTAATCGGTGGCGCGACGCTGCAGAAATCCAATTTGCACCGGTTTTTTTTCATGCAAATTGCGGACGCAGGCCTCTTCGCACAGCGTTTCGGTCGGGCATGCGCGGGCGCACATTCCGCCCATGATATTCGCCTTAAAAATCGTCGCGGCGGATCCTTTGAGATTCCCGGCGGCGATTTGGCGAATAAACAGCGGAATATCAATTCCGGTCGGACAGGCGCTCACGCACGGCGCATCAAAGCAAAAATAGCAGCGGTCGGCTTCAATAACCGCCTGCGCGGGCGACAGCGGCGGATGAATATCGGCGAAATTCTCCCGATACTCTCCATCGGTCAAACGCCCCGCCGCAATATCGCCGTGATTTTGATGCGCGCTCATTTTTCCTCTCCCCGAATTTCCATGTCCGGATTCTCGCACAAATTTGACCAAATCGTCAACTTTTTGCGCGGGCGGAATTTTCAGCCGAGATGAATCAATTGCGACGCGCCCACATCAATGTAATAGCCGGAGCCGCGGCGCAGATATTTCATAAAGAGGCCGGAGCCGTCCTCGCCGAATTTCGCCAGCCACTCGCCGACGATTCGGACGGTATTTTTTTCGGCCATGACTTGCTCGGACATAATTGCCTCCTTTTTGAGTTGGTTGATTGTTTCGCCGTTTACTACTCTCGGCAATGGATAGTTTTACACAAATACAGCATCAAGGCAACATAACGGCGGCGGTCAATGGTTCCGCTCTAATTCGCTGATTTGGCGGCGGGATTGATTCAGCCATTCCTTCCGCGGACGAATGCCCCAGCCGGGCTCGGAAGGAATTCGCACCTTGCCATCCTCCGCTATCGGCATTTCATCATAAACGCCGAACTGCCAAGGATAGTAATCATCCCCCTCAATGGAAAATTCAACATAAGGTCCGGCGTTTTTAATCGCCCCCATTAAATGCAGAGTGAAAATTATCACCGGCGATAAATTCGCCGAATGCGGCGTTATCGGCATTCCCGCCGACTTGGCCATTTCAACAACCCGCAGCGTCCGCGCGATTCCGCCCAAATAGCAAATGTCCGGCTGCGCGACATTCATCACCCGATTCTTAATCATATAATTCCACAGCGCAAGATTGTTGTCCTGCTCGCCTCCGGCGACATCAAGATCTAATGCGTCGGTCACTTCTTTGGTCCATTCCGGCTTCCAATAAGGACAAGGTTCTTCAAAATGAGATATGCCGTTATCCTGCAAAATACGGCCGACCTCAATTGCTTTTTCGGGACGATAGCAGCTGTTGCCGTCGACAAGCAGCGCGGCCGAATCGCCGAGCGCCTTGCGAATTGCCGGAATGATTTCTTCGGTGCGGCCGGGGTATTCGTCCTGATTGCGTCCGCATTCCGCGCCGACGCGAAATTTGAATGCATCAAAGCCAAAGTCATCGCGCAAGCGCAAAAAGCGCGCGGCTTCCTGCTTGGGAGAAATGTCGCGTTTCATGCTTGACGCATAAACGCGAAGAGAAGGAGGGGGGGGGGCTCCCAGCAATTCGCAGACGGTTTTATTCTGCAGTTTGCCGTGCAAATCCCACAAGGCGGTATCCAATCCGCCGACGGCGCGGCACAAATAAGAGCCGGGAAATTTATGCTCCTTTTCCAAAACAAAATCCACCAAGTCCGCAATCTGCGAAATCTCCGCAACTTCGCGCCCCAAGGTCCAAGGAGCGACTTGCCGATGTAAAACCATCGCCGAAATATCGGCGTTATAAGCGGATACTTGCCCCCATCCTTGCATGCCGTTGTCGGCGGTCACCCGGACCAAGCCGACATATCGCGTGCAAAATGTTTCTATGCTTTTAATTTTCATGCCGCCGTCCTTTTAGCAGTCAAACACAACGACATTCCGCAGCGATTCCCCTCTTCTCGCATCGGCAATCGCCTGATTAATTTGCGCGAGCGAATAACGATTGGCAATCAATTCATCAAGTTTCAATCGCCCCTCCTGATAAAGGCGAATCAATTTGGGAATGTCCGTTTGAAGCCGCGCAGAGCCTATTTTGCTGCCGAGAATTCTCTTGCTGCGATTGGCGATTTCGGCGGCGTCCAATTGAGGATAATCGCCGTCCGCCGGCATTCCGACCAAAACTAATGCGCCGCCGCGCGCCGTTAAATTAAGGGCGAATTCAATTGCCTTGGAAGACCCCGCCGCCATAAACACATAATCAAATCCGCGGCCTTCTGTTAATTCTAATGCGTTTTTTTTCGCATCTTCTTTGGCGGAATTAATGATGTGAGTCGCGCCGAAAGATTCCGCATCGCTTAATTTTTTATCAATCAAATCCACGGCGCAGACCGGATTCGCGCCCGACAACGCCCCCCCCTGCACGCAATTCAATCCGACTCCCCCGCAGCCGACAACGGCGATCGAATCGCCGGCCTGCACTCGCGCGGTATTAATAACCGCCCCCGCTCCCGTAATGACGCTGCATGAAAGCAAACTTGCGGCGTCAAATTTAATATCCTTGGGAATTGAAATTGCCTGCGACGAATTAATTACAACTTGCTCGGCGAAAGCGCCGGTGCGAAGTCCGGCAAAAACCTTCGCGCCTTTCGCATCGCGCAGGCGGGGATTAATATCAATTTCAAATTCGCCGAGACATTGATAAGGCATTCCGCGCGCGCAGGAATGGCATTGTCCGCAAGAGCGAAGAAGAGTCGCCAATGCATGGTCGCCGACTTTAACATTGCGGACATTCGCGCCGACTTCCGCAACGACGCCCGCCGCTTCATGGCCGAAAACAATTGGGGGAGTCTCCCCCCATCCGCCGTCAAGATAAATAATATCCGAATGGCAAATCGCGCACGCCGACAATTTAACCCGCACTTCATTTTCGCGAGGGGGATACAATTGCAATTCTTCCAGCGACAGCGGCGCGCCGAATTCGCGGCATACAGCGGCTTTTATTAATAGAGGGGGGGGGGGAGAATTCACTTTTCGAATCCGGTCGGCTTTACTTCGCAGCCCGCTTCTTCCGGCTCGTCGTCAATTATCTCCGAAGGAAATCCGGGGGCGAGAACTTTTATCCCGCACGATTCCTCCAAGCGGCGCACGATATTAGGCGACCATTCACGCGCGCCATATCGCGATTGTCCGTCTTCAATAATCTTAAGCAAAAGAGGCGCAACTTCCAATGCGACTCCGGCGCGCTCGGCGACCGACAAAAAAAGCGACATGTCTTTCACCACTAAATCCATCGTAAAGTTAATGTCGCGGCTGCCATTAAGAATAACTTGGCTTTCGGTTTCATGCACAAAGGAATTGCCCGATGAAATGCGTATCGCCTCGTAGGCGATGTTCAAATCCATCCCCGCTTTTTGGGAGGTCGCCAATGCTTCGCAGAGCGCGATTAAATTCGCCGTCGCCAGATAATTTGTCACAACTTTCAGAACCGACGCCGACCCCAATTCGCCGGTATGCAGAATCCGCCGGCCCATCGCTTTGATAAGCGGCAAGGCGCGCTCAAAAGTTTTCCGTTCGCATCCGGCGAAAATGGATATGTTGCCGGTCGCCGCCCGATGACAGCCGCCGGACACCGGACAATCCATCGACTCCGCACCGATTTCGCAAACACGCGCGCCGAGCCGCTTGACTTCAGCGTCGCTGGTTGTGCTCATTTCCGCCCAAATTTTTCCGGCGGAAAGTCCGGCGAGGATGCCGTCGTCGGCTTCCATCACGGCCGCACTGGCGGCGGGCGAAGGCAAACAAGTGACGACGATGTCCGATTGCTCGGCGATTTCGCGCGGCGAATCCGCCCATTGCGCGCCCTTGTCCAGCAGCGGACGAGCGGCTTGCGCATCCAAATCGCGCACCGTCAATGCAAATCCGTTTCGCAGAATGCTGGCGGCCAGTTTGCCGCCGACATTGCCAAGCCCGATAAATCCGACTTTCATCGCAAAATATTATAACGACTTTTTTGCGATTCGGCGAAATTTTTTCGCTATAATCGCCATTCCATTACAAAGAGGAATCAAATGGAAATTATGACTTTGGCGGTGATTTTCGCCGTCGCCATTGCACTCGGCATTATCGTTTTGCCGAGTTTCGCCGCCACTCACGCGAATGCCGCCAAGGGATTCGCCGCCGTTGCCGCCGTGATTTTGCGGTCGCCGATTGTTGTTTCGCCGATGAGGTATGCCGTCGATTCGCCCGACAGCAAGACGAATCCGAATCGCAAAGCAGAATATCCCCGTCAGATAGCGGATTGTGTAGCCGAGTTTCTGAAAGACGGCGATCTCGAAGGAGTCGTATCTATGTTTCATCCCGAATGCAGAATATTTTTTCCGCCGAATGAACCGCCCAAAATCGGCAAAGAAGGCGCGCGCGAAATATTTGCCGAGTTCATCGAAATGCGCCCAACACTCATATCCACCATCACCAGTGAAGTAATCGTTGGCGATACCGCTCTTCTGCAGGCCGTTTGGCGTTTTGAAGATGCGAACGGAACAATCATCGCCGAAGGCAATTCAACCGAAGTCGCCAAGATGCAGCCGGACGGCGGTTGGCGTTATTATATTGACTGTCCGCTTGGCGCGCCGCAGATTTCGCCATAGATGCCGCGAGTGAATTCCGCCAAATTTATCCAACCTTTGCCGGACGAGCATGCGTTCCAACGCAGAGCGTAGGAACGAGGAAAAAGAATCCCCGTGCCGATGCCGAGCATCGGCGCGAGGATTTAACTTTTTGACTCGCGTCGACGCTTCAAGGATTTTGAATTAAATTAGTATAATCGCAGCGAGAGGATGCCGAAATGAAACAGAAAGTATTTTTGACTTGCGCCGTCACCGGCGCCGGCGACACCGTCGGACGCAGCGGCAAAGTGCCGGTCACTCCCGCCGACATCGCCCGCGAAGCGGTTGAAGCCGCGCGCGCCGGGGCGTCCGTCGCTCATTTGCATGTGCGCGATCCGCAAACCGGCAAAGGATGCCGCCGCCCCGAATTGTTTCGCGAAGCCGTCGGCCGCGTGCGTGATTCCGGCGTTGATGTCGTGCTCAATCTCACCGCCGGAATGGGCGGCGACTTGGTTCTGGGCGACGGCGAAAATCCCCTCCCCCCCAATCCCGACGGCACCGACCTGGCCGGGCCGTTGGAGCGACTCGCCCATGTGGAAGAATTGCTGCCCGAAATTTGCACGCTGGATTGCGGCAGCATGAACTTCGCCGCCGGGGGAAATTATGTAATGATCAACACCCCCGAAGCCCTCAAAATTAAAGCCCGCCGCGTCCGCGAATTGGGGGTCAAGCCGGAATTGGAAATCTTTGACATCGGCAATCTGACATTCACCGACGAATTAATTAAAGAGGAATTAATCGAATCCCCCCCGCTGATGCAATTGTGCATGGGAATTCCATATGGAATGCCGGCCGATTTGCCCACTTTCACCGCCGCTGTTTCGCGTTTGCCGAAAAATGCGATGTGGTCGTCCTTCGCCATCGGCAGAATGCAGATGGCTTGGGTCGCCGTTGCGGCGGCATTCGGCGGCAATGTGCGGGTCGGATTGGAAGACAACCTGTATCTTTCCAAAGGCGTTTTGGCGACAAACGCCCAACTAACCGAAAAAGCCATTGAGATCTTAGAGCGGCTTGGAGTCGGCGTAATGACGCCCGCCGAAACGCGCGAATTTCTTAACCTTGGGAATCCTATTTCTTAACCTTGGGAATCATGTCCGATTTTGCCCCCCCCCCCCCCCAACGAATTGCCTGCATCGGCGGCGGCGTTATCGGAGCGGCATGGGCGGCGCGATTCGCCCTCGGCGGGGCCGATGTCGCCGTTTATGATTCCGACCCCGACGCCGAAAAAAAAATCGCCGTCACGATGCGCGAAGCCAAAAGAGCCCGCCTCAAAATTTCCATGATTCCGCTTAAAAAAATCGGCGAAGTGCGAATCGCCAAGGATCTCCGCGATGCCATTTCGGGGGCGGAATTCATTCAGGAAAGTTTGCCGGAGCGGGAAGATCTCAAGAAAAAAATTCTCGCCGAAGCGGACGCCGTCGCCGATTCTGATGCGATAATTGCGTCTTCAACTTCCGGACTTTTGCCGACGCGATTGCAGTCGGAGATGAGTCATCCGGAAAGATTCTGCATCGCGCATCCTTTTAATCCGGTTTATCTTTTGCCGCTGGTGGAATTGTGCGGAGGAAAAAAAACCCATGCCGCGACCTTGGAAAAGGCCGCCGCAATATATCGCGCATTCGGAATGCATCCGCTTGTTGTGCGCGCGGAAATTGACGGCTTTATCGCCGACCGCCTGATGGAATCCTTATGGCGGGAATCGCTTTGGCTGATTCACGACGGCATCGCAACCGCCTCCGAAATTGACGACGCCATTCGCTACGGCTGCGGACTCCGATGGGCGTTTATGGGGCCGTTTATGACCTATCGACTCGCCGGCGGCGACGATGGCATGCGCCATTTCTTAAGTCAATTCGGCCCGACATTAAAATTGCCGTGGAGCAAATTAACCGACACCCCCCCCCTCACCGACGAATTCGCCGATAAAATTGCGGAGCAGTCGGATTCGCAGGCGGGCGATTCTTCCCCCGACGAATTGCGGCGATTAAGAGACGACTGCCTCATCGCCATTATGCACGGACTTCGCCGCCATAATTACGGCGCCGGGGCGCTTTTGAAAGCCGCCGAAGAATCCTTGTATGAAGATTCGCATTCGCGCGAAATAAAGGAAAGCGATGATTTAACCGCGCCGCTTTTTCTGCATCAAACGGTCGTCGCCGACGAATGGACCGACTACAACGGCCACATGAATGAAAGCCGCTATCTGCAGGTTTTTTCCAATTCGTGCGACGATTTATTAAGATATATCGGCGTGGATTCCGCGCAGCATAAAAAAGGATTTTCTTATTTTACGGCGGAGACGCATATTGTTCATCGCCGCGAAACAAGGGCGGGCGAGCAATTGTTCGTATCCATGCAAATTCTCGGTGCGGATGAAAAGCGTCTTCATATCTTTCAGCAGATTCACATCGGCGCGGAAGACGGCGAAATTGCGGCGACCGCCGAGCAGATGCTTCTTGCCGTTGATACCAAGCAGGGACGCGTAACAGCGGCGCCGGAAGTCATCGCCAAGAATGTCGCAATCTTGGCGAAATCGCATGCCGCCTTGCCGATTCCGTCGGCGATGGGGCAAGGCATTGCCATGCGAAAAAAATCCTGACTTCGCCGAAAATTCCGCTATAATTAACGCGCATGAAGAATACGACGATTGGCGGCTTAACCAACCGTCACTACGGTGAGCGATGAATTTCGGATTGACGGAAGAGCAATTGCAGATTGCGGAATCCGTCCGCAAATTTGCGGAGCGCGAATTGCATCCGCTGGAATCGGCGGCGGAAAAAAGCGGCAAGGTCGCGCGCGAAATCGGCGAGGACATTAAGCGCAAAGTTAAAGCACTCGGCTTTTACGCCCCCAATATGCCCGCCGACATCGGCGGAGGAGGACTTAATCATTTGGAATTCACAATCTTGGAACGCGAACTCGGCCGCGCTTCCATGGCGCTTTCGGTTTTTTGGGGGCGGCCTTCCAACATTCTTCTGGCATGCAAAGGCGAGCAGCGCGAGCGATTCCTAATGCCCGCCGTCAGCGGCGAAAAAATGGATGCGCTGGCAATGACCGAACCCGCCGCCGGCTCCGATTTGCGCGGAATGAAATGCGCCGCCGTCCGCAAAAATGGCGATTGGATTCTTAATGGCTCCAAGCATTTTATTTCGCACGCCGACATCGCCGATTTTTTCATCGTCTTTGCGGCGACCGGCGAAGAAAATTCATCGCGCGGAATTCGCAAATTAATCACCTGCTTTTTAATTGACCGCGATGCGCCCGGATTCGCAATATCGCCGGGCTATGATTCAGTTTCTCACCGCGGCTATCACAACGGCGTTTTATCCTTTGACGACTGCAGAATTCCAAACTCGCAGGTTTTGGGAAATCCGAATGAGGGATTTCAACTCGCCAATCAATGGCTTTATGCAACGCGGCTTACTGTCGCCGCCATGTGCGTCGGCAGGTCGCGCCGGGCTTTGGAATTGGCTTTGGATTATGCGGCGACGCGCGAGCAATTCGGACAAGTCATCGGAAAATTTCAAGGCGTTTCCTTCAAACTCGCCGATATGAGCGTCGCCGCCGACGCCGCCGATTTATTAACATTAGAAGCGGCATGGCGTCTTGACCAAAAACTTCCGGCGGAAAGGCAAATTGCTCAGGCGAAATTATTCGCCTCCGAATCGCTGGCGAAAATCGCCGACGAAGCATTGCAAATATACGGCGGAATGGGATTAATGACCGATTTGCCTTTGGAAAGAATCTGGCGGGACGCCAGAGTGGAAAGAATTTGGGAAGGCACTTCGGAAATTCAGCGGCATATTATTTCGCGTCAATTACTTCGTCCGCGAGGGGCGTAGAAATGGAATCGCTGGGCCGGCTTTTGCGTCCGCAAACGATTGCAGCCGTCGGCGGAAAATGGGCGGCGGAAGTTTTTCGGCAATGCCGCATGCTCGGATTCGGCGGCGAATTGCTGCGGGTGCATCCCGACTCCGAATATCAAAATGTCGGCGATTTGCCGTCGCCGCCCGACGCGGCTTTTGTCGCCGTTAATCGCAGGGCGACAATTGATTCTGTGGAATCGCTTTCGCAAATGGGAGGGGGGGGGGCTGTCTGCTTCGCTTCCGGATTTGATGAGGACGAAGAAGGAGAGGGGCTGCAATCGCAACTTTCCCAAGCGGCGGGGGCGATGCCTTTCTTGGGTCCGAATTGCTACGGCTTCATTAACTATTTTGACGGCGCGGCTTTGTGGCCCGACCAGCACGGCGGCGAAAGAATCGCGCGCGGAGTCGCCGTCATATCGCAGTCGGGAAACATCGGCATTAATATTACAATGCAAAAGCGCGGACTGCCGCTCGGCTTTATGCTGACTGTCGGCAATCAGGCCAAGGTCGGCTTTTCCCATTTGATTGAAGAATTAATAAAGGACAATCGCATAACTTCCATCGGCTTAATTATGGAGGCGGTTGACGACGCCGCCGCTTTTGACAAGGCGGCAAGGTCGGCTTTGGAAAGAAAGATTCCTGTGGTCGCGCTGAAAATCGGCGGCAGCGAAGTCGGCGCAAGAATCGCCAAGACGCACACGGCGTCGCTGGCCGGCGATGATGATTCTTACCGCGCTTTTTTTCGGCGGCTTGGAATTGCGCGCGTTGAATCGCTTCCTCAATTAATAGAATCCTTAAAACTTCTGCATTATCACGGCGCATTCGGCGGACGAAAAATTGTCAGCATGTCATGCTCCGGAGGAGAAGCGGCAATGTTTGCGGACGCCATTTCCCAAAGACGAATTGCCGCGCATTTATTTTCCGAATCCGACCGCATTCGCATTGGCAAAACGCTCGGCAGCAAAATTGCGCGCGCGGAAAATCCTTTGGATTATCATACTTTTATTTGGGGCGACCGGCGGAAATTAACCGCCGCTTATTCCGCCGTCCGCCAAAGCAATCCCGACGCCTGCGCGCTGATTTTGGATTTTCCGCGCGCCGATAAATGCGATGATTCTAATTGGAGAATATGCTTGGAATCCTTCGCCGATTCAAATGGCGACTGCAAAATGATTGCGATTGCGACTCTGCCGGAATGCCTGCCGGAAGATATAATTAAATTCGCCGCCGACAAAGGCATCGCCGCCCTCGCCGGTCTGCCGGAAGCGATTGCCGCAATGGAAGCCGCCGCCGACATCGGCGAATCCCAAAGGTCGCAAATTCCCGCGCCGATTCTCACCATTAAGAAAATCAATTCGGACGGCGAAAGAATCGCCGATGAATTTGAATCAAAGCAAATTCTAAAAGCGGCGGGAATTGAAATTCCGCATGGGCGGCTGGCAAAGAATTCCCAAGATGCCATAAAAGCGGCGGAAGACATCGGCTATCCGGTCGCCGTTAAAGGAATTGGAATCGCCCATAAAACCGAAGCCGACGCCGTTAAATTAAATTGCCGAAATGCAAAGGAAGTAGCGGCGGCGATAAATCAAATCGCCTGCGATTCTTTTTTAATTGAAGAGATGATTAGCGGCGGCGCCGAGATTCTGCTTGGGGCGCGATGCAATTCGCTCGGCGTTATTTTTGTCGTCGGCGCGGGCGGAACGCTCGCCGAATTAATAAGCGATGCTTTTTCCTTAATGCTGCCGTCGACTCCATCGCAAATTAAAGATGCATTAATGTCGCTGAAATGCGCGCCGCTGCTTGGCGGATTTCGCGGGCGAAAAAGCATCAACTTGGAAAAAGCGGCGGCGGAAATTCACAAGGTCGCGCTTCTTGTAGAATCGCTCGCCGATGATATTTTGGAAATGGACATCAATCCTTTAATTCTGCGTCCGCATTCGGCGATAGCGGCGGACGCGCTTTTTGTCTTTCGCAAAAAAGGAGCGGAAAAATGAACGATGCAGTGACGGTCGCCAAAGATGGCGGCGTTTATGAGGTAACGCTTAATCGCCCCCCGGCGAATGCGATTGACCGGCAGACCAGCCGCCGACTCGGCGAGGCGTTTGCGGCTTTTCGCGATGATGAAAATGCGCGCGCCGCCATTGTCACCGGCGGCGGCGAAAAGTTTTTTTCGGGCGGCTGGGATTTGAAATCGGCGGCGGCCGGCGACGAGCGGCCGGATTTGGATTACGGCGTCGGCGGCTTCGGCGGACTGCAGGAATTGCCGAACTTAAACAAGCCGGTGATTGCAGCGGTAAACGGCATGGCGGTCGGCGGCGGCTTTGAACTTGCACTCGCCTGCGACATTATTCTCGCCGCCGAGCATGCGATTTTTATGCTGCCGGAAATTCGCGCGGGCACCTTGGCCGATGCCGCCACATTAAAATTACCCCGTCGCATTCCCTATCATATTGCGATGGATTTGCTGCTGACCGGCCGGCGAATGACAGCGGAAGAAGCGAATCGATGGGGCATCGTCTGCGAAATTCTCGCCGCCGAACAATTAATGATTCGCGCGCGCGAATTGGCGGCGACTTTGGCGGCGGGTCCGCCGCTGGTTTTTGCGGCGATAAAAGAAACGCTGCGCGAAAGCGAAGGAATGCCTTTTCATCGCGCCTTGAAAAAAATCAACGCCCGCGAATTTCCGACGGTGGCGAAATTGTATTCCAGCGACGACCAATTGGAAGGCGCCCGCGCCTTCGCCGAAAAGCGCGACCCAATATGGAAAGGACGATAATCCTAAAAATTCGTCCGCACGCCCCGCCCCGCAGAATCTTCCGCCCGCAATGAAAGATTGAATTCGGACATTGCGGTGTGGTATAATCTTGCGTTTATCCCGCCGCTAATTGAGCATGTCCGAATCCACACGCCCCGATTTCGCCCGCGAAGTAATTCCGGTCAGTTTGGAGGCGAAAATGCAAAGCGCCTATCTCGATTACGCCATGAGCGTCATCGTCGGTCGGGCGCTGCCGGACGCGCGCGACGGACTCAAGCCGGTGCATCGGCGCGTTCTGTTTGCGATGCTGGAAGCGGGCAACGCCTTTAACAAGCCGCATAAAAAATCCGCGCGCATCGTCGGCGAAGTGCTGGGTAAATTTCATCCGCACGGCGGCGAGGCGGTCTATGATGCCCTCGTGCGAATGGCGCAGGATTTTTCGCTGCGCTATCCGCTGATTGACGGACAGGGCAATTTCGGCTCGGTGGACGGCGACAATCCGGCGGCGATGCGCTACACCGAAGTGCGAATGTCCCGCATCGCCCACTCGCTGCTGGAGGATATTGACAAGGACACGGTGGATTTCATTCCCAATTACGACGGCTCGGAAAATGAACCAGTCGTCCTGCCTTCGCGAATTCCGAATCTTCTGGTTAACGGCGCATCGGGAATTGCGGTTGGAATGGCCACTAACATTCCGCCGCACAATATCGGCGAAACCGCCGACGCCTGCCTGCTTTTGCTTTCGCATCCGGAAGCGACTCCCGATATGCTGATGAAAAAAATGCCGGCGCCGGATTTTCCCACCGCCGGATTCATCCACGGACTGGAAGGCGCGCGCGACGCTTATCGCACCGGCCGCGGCCGAATAATTATGCGCGCGCGGACTCACTTTGAAGAAAGCGAGCGCGGACGCAGCCGAATTATCATAGACGAATTGCCCTATCAAGTTAATAAGGCAACTCTGCTTTTGCGAATCGCCGATTTAGTGCGCGATAAAAAAATAGAAGGCATCAGCGATTTGCGCGATGAATCCGACCGCAACGGCATGCGCGTCGTCATAGAATTGCGGCGCGGCGAAAATGAAGAAGTCATCCTCAATCAACTTTACAAAGAAACACAATTGCAGGATTCTTTCAGCGTTAATATGGTCGCTTTGGTGGGGGGGGCTCCCCGCCTGCTTAATCTGCGCGAATTGCTTTCTTGTTTTCTTGATCATCGCCGCGAAGTCATCGTGCGGCGGACGGCGTTTGATTTGAAAAAAACCCGCGCGCGCGCGCATCTATTGGAAGGACTCGCCGTCGCTTTGGCGAATGTGGACGCGATGATTGAGATTATTAAAAAGTCGCCGACGCCTGCGGCCGCCAAAGAAAAATTACTCGCGCAAATTTGGGCCGCCGATGCCACGAAAAAATTCCTCGCCAAATTAGAATCGCCCGAATTAACAAGGCCGGAAGATTTGGATTCTTCCTTTGGCTTTTCCGAAGACGGTTACCGCTTGTCGCCGACTCAGGCGCAGGCGATTTTAGAAATGCGGCTCGCCCGACTTACCGGCTTGGAGCAGGAAAAAATCTTTAAGGAATACGAAGCCGCCATCGCCCTCATCGCCGAATTAATTACAGTGCTGGAAAATCCGGAAAAAGTGCGCGGCATTATCGCCGATGAATTGAGCGACATCAAAAAGCAATTCGGCGACAAGCGGCGCAGTGAAATTGTCGCGGTGGGGGGGGACATCGCCATTGAGGATTTAATTACGCAGGAAGATTTGGTCGTCACGCTTTCGCACAAGGGATATATTAAAACGCAGCCGATTTCCGACTATCGCGCGCAAAAAAGGGGGGGGCGCGGCAAGCAGGCGACGGCGACTCGCGACGATGATTTTATTGATAAATTAGTCGTCGCCAACACGCACGATTACATCCTTTGCTTTACCAGCCGCGGACGGGTATTTTGGATGAAGGTATACGAATTACCGCGAGCGACGCGGATCAGCCGGGGGCGGCCGGTGGTTAATTTGCTGCCGCTGATGGATCACGAAAAAATTCAGGCGACCTTGGCGGTTCGCGAATTTGACGACAATCATTTTGTAATAATGGCGACGGCCTGCGGAGTCGTTAAAAAAACCGCGCTGTCGGCTTTTTCGCGGCCGCGGCCGAGCGGCATCATCGCCATTGGATTGGACGAAAACGATGACTTAATCAACGCCGAAATCTCCGAGGGGAGGGGGTCAATTATGCTGTTTGCCGACGGCGGCAAGGCGATACGATTTCCCGAAGATAAAATTCGCGCAATCGGCAGAGCCGGCCGCGGCGTGCGCGGAATGAAACTCGCCAAAGGACAGCGAATTGTATCCATGCTTGTCGTCGCCGACGAAAAAACAATGATACTCGCCGCCACTGAAAACGGCTACGGCAAGCGCACTCCGGCTTCGGCTTATTCAATAAAAGGCCGCGCCGGACAAGGCGTCGCCGCCATTAAAGTAACCGCGCGCAACGGCAAAGTCGTGGGCGCCATCGCCGCCGATAAAGACGACGAAGTTATGCTGATTACCAACGGCGGAATTTTAATTCGGACGACCTTGTCCGAAATTCGAAAGACCGGCCGTTCCGCCGCTGGCGTGCGATTAATCAATCCCAGCGACGACCAAAAACTTGTCGGCATCGCCCGCATCGTAGACGACAACGGCGAGGATGATTAATAGAATTGCGTTGAGTAAAAAATTGCCGCCGCTATAAAAAATCCCCCGCGATTGCTTGCAAGGCGGCGATGGCGGCGATGCCCGCCGTTTCTACGCGCAACACTCGCGGACCTAATGTAATTGCCTCAAATCCGGCGGCGACGGCGATTCGCTCTTCTTCTTCCGTCAAGCCCGGACGAGGGCCAATCAAGGCATAAATCGTCGGTTTATGCTTTAATTTATCCGCAAGCGATTTCACTCCTCCCCCCCCCGACGGCGTTAATAAAATTCGCGCGGCATCGGAAGGCATATTATAAATCCATTTTTCCAAAGACAGGGGGGGGGTAATTTCCGGCAGTTGCGAGCGTCCGCATTGCTGGCATGCGGCGATAACAACACGACTCCATCGCGCGGCAATATCGCCGCGAATGCGCGCACTTTGTCGGCAGATTAAGGGAGCGATTCCGGCGAGACCCAACTCGGTCATTTTTTCAATCGCCCAATCCATTTTGCCGCTTTCAAACGCGCCCTGCCCGATGTAAATTCGCAGATGCGATTCCGCCGCTGACTTCATCAATTCGCCGATTTGTATCGTCGCTTCTTTTTTATTCACGCGCAAAATTACCGACGCGAATTCGCCGCCTTCGCCGTTAAACACACGCAGCGAATCGCCTTCGCCGAGTCGCAAAACGCGCGCGAGATAATGCGATTGCTCTCGTCCAAGTGCAACTTCTTCGCCGACCGCAAGCGGCGAATCAATAAATAATCGCGGCGTCATAATTTTGAAGTATAATATAATTCAAATGACGCGGCCGATAAATTATCATCATACAAAAATCATCGCGACCGTCGACCCGTCGTGCGATTCCGCCGGCAATGAGAAATAAAATTAGATTCCTCGTGCCGATGCTTTGCCTCGTCCGCCGACAAGCGTGACAGCCGCCGCTCAAAAATACAACAGCCCAAATCGCCGCATCGCAAAAAACCCGACTTTTTTGGGGATTTTAACCGTTTGCGCGTATAATCACCGCTATGAAAAAATCCGTCGCCCTTTTCAAAACCGCCCTTTTGGCGATGGGGTTGATGATTCTGCTCGGCGGTATCAGCGGTGCGATTTGGTTCGCACTCGTCAGGGGCTGGCATGAATTTTCGATTTTAATAGGGGATAATCTCCAACCGGGTATTATCGATGTCGTCATCGTTTCTGTGATTGGCATTCTGCTCTTTGTCGTTCTCGACAAAATCATGGACTTGGGGACGGGTAATTTTTACCTGTCCATTTTGCCCTATATAACGCTATGCGGCACTTGGGGCTTTATGTTTTTCTCGTATCTCATCATAGGCGAATTATTTATTAATGGATCTATCACGCCCTCTATTATTGGGGAGGCTCTTGGTATCAGCTCTTTTGCATTTTTCGGGAGTTTGACTGCTTTCCTTTTGGGGGCGGGACTTATCTGGATTTTTCGCCATCTATGGAAGAAAATGACTGGAGGTAATAACTAAAATGGCAAGCGAACAAGACATGCTGAAATGCAAACAATGCGGCAAGCCGACGCACGGCAAAAGCATGCGTGGTCGGACACTCTGCATTCGCTAATTAATTGAACGCAAATTAAGGATTTCGCCGAAAACAGCGAAGCAATTGTCATTACGGCGGAAATTCCTTTTGACCGTCCGGGAAATACTAATGTCCTGCGACTTGCCGTTGTCGGTGAACATGAGAAATAAATTTGATTCCTCGTGAGCGAAAAAAATGCGGCAATAAAAAAATCCGAATTATTTGGTGATTCGCCTCGTTTGCGCGTATAATCGCCTCTTTCCAGCCAACTCAAACGGAGGAATAAAATGGGAAAAGCCGCCATCATCAGTCGCCTTTTGGCGATTTTCACCCTCGTCTTGACGGGGATTCTCGCCATCGGCGAAAAAATCATCGCCGCCTTTTCCGCCGTCGGCAAATCCATCACTACCGGATTCGCCGCCATCGTCGCCGTCATTCTGCTCAGCAGCATTGCCGCGAATTCGCATGCGGGAAGATTGATTGGAATGAATTTCGCTTGCAAATCCAAGGCGGATTGGGAAAAGATTCATGAAGCTGGAGCAGTATCTAAAAAGGCGTTTGGAAATAAAATGCACGAATTTGTCGCAACAGGTCAATGCTTTTTCACAACACCGGGAGCATCTTGCATCATAGTTGATAGTAGTGTTTGGACAGGAATATTTGAAGTTTACATCGATGATTACGGACCATATTACATACAGGCCGCAGGCCGTAAAGGTTGCACTTACAGATGATAGACATTACCTACGGATTGTGCTACGATTTTTCCACTAACCCGCAAAGGAGCGAATGATGGACAAAAGCAAAAAAGAAACCGCCAAGAATCGGCGGATGGCCAATATCACCGGCAACATCGGGCTACACTATGCCTGCTACCGCCTGTCGCTGTTGGGCTTGAATGTAATGCCGACGGCGCGCAACACCAAGGGCGTGGACATTCTCGTCCACGACTACGAATGCAAGAAAATCGTCGCCGTTCAGGTGAAGACCAGAGCCGTAAACACCGGGGTGCAGATTTGTCTCCGCAAAGAACCCAACCCCATCGACAAGGTGCTGGGCGATTTTTGGATCGTCGTCCCGCTTTTCCGGAAAGTGAAAGGAAGCGGCGACAATTTCCAAACGGCGGCAGATGCCTTGCAAGAACCCGGCAAGGATATATCGGTTGAAATATCGCCTGCAATTATTGTCCCCGCGGGCGATATTCGCGATTCCATCAAGCGCGACGACGACGGCTTAGTGGTGAAGGACAAGCGAGAAACTGGCTCTTGGTGGCTAACCAATTATGCGTGGTGGCCGAGCGGCAAAGACAAAGATAATTTTGCCAAATACGCCAAATACCGCGAGGCGTGGGATTTGATAAGGAAGCAGGTGTCGTAGCCAAAATTGACTCGCCCCTCGGTTATGCGATATAATACTCCATCGCAAAATCAACGAGGAAAGAAATGACAGTGCGAATTGCAATCAACGGCTTCGGACGCATCGGGCGATGCGTCGTCCGCGCGCTTGCGGAAAGTGAAAGAAATGATGTGGAAATCGCGGCGATAAACGACCTCGCCGACTGCGCCCTTTCCGCGCATCTTCTCAAATACGATTCCACTCACGGAATTCTGCGCGCGGAAGTTTGCGCCGACTCCGACTCCATCACCGTCGGCGGAAAAAAGATTCGCTACACTTCCATCCGCGAAGTGGAAAATCTGCCGTGGAAAGAATTACAAATAGACGCGGCAATGGAATGCACCGGATTATTCACCGCGCGCGATTCCGCCGCCGCCCATCTTTCCGCCGGAGCGAAAAAGGTTTTGATTTCCGCGCCCGCCAAAGACGCCGATGCGACGATAGTTTACGGCGTCAATCATCAAACATTGTCGGCAAAGCACAAGGTCGTATCTAATGCGTCATGCACGACGAATTGCCTCGCACCGGTGGCGAAAGTTATGCACGATTCCATCGGCATACAATGCGGCTGGATGAATACCGTGCATTCCTACACAAACGATCAAAGGGTTTTGGATTCGGTTCATTCCGATTGGCGACGCGCGCGCGCCGCCGCCGAATCCATCATACCGGCAAAGACCGGCGCGGCTCAGGCAATCGGGCTTGTGATTCCGAAATTGGAAGGCAAACTGTCGGGCGTTTCGGTGCGCGTGCCGACGAAAAATGTTTCGCTGGTAGACCTTACCTTTCTCGCTTCACGCGATACAAACGCCGACGAAATTAATTCACTGATGAAAGAAGCCGCCGACGGCAAAATGAAAGGAGTTGTCGCCTATAACGAATTGCCGCTGGTGTCGGCGGATTTCAATCATCATCCGGCGTCGTGCATATTTGACGCGACTCAAACCAAAGTCGCCGACGGTCGGCTGGCAAAAATCTTCGCGTGGTATGACAATGAATGGGGATTTTCCAACCGCATGCTGGATGTCGCCCGCGAAATGTCGGCGGCGAATTAATATCCACCCTACCCCCCCCAATGAAAACTGTCCGCGATATTAATTGGCGGGATAAGGTCGCTTTGATTCGCGCCGATTTTAATGTTCCGCTAATTCGCGGACAAATCGCCGACGACACCCGCATTCGCGCCGCCTTGCCGACTCTGGAATACATTCTGTCGGGGGGGGGGGGGATAGTTGTCTTATCGCATCTTGGCCGTCCTGTTCCCGGCGAAAAAACGCCGTCGCTTTCGCTTGCGCCGATTGCGATTCGTCTCGGTGAATTGCTGAAAAGAAAAGTCCATTTTTTGGATGAGATTCCAAATCAACGATGCGAATCCGGCGATGTTTATCTGCTGGAAAACACGCGCTTTCAAATCGGCGAAAAGGAAAATGATTTTGCTCTCGCCCGCCGCTACGCAGCGCTTGGCGATGTTTTTGTAATGGACGCTTTTGCAACCGCCCATCGCGCCGAAGCGTCAACAGCCGCCCTCGCCTGCGCGGCGAATTTCGCGTGCTGCGGACTTCTTGTAGAAAAAGAAATCACCGCATTAAACCGCGCATTGCATAATCCGAAGCCGCCTATTGTCGCCGTTATTGGCGGCGCGAAAACATCAACAAAAATTTCGGCTTTGCATCGTTTATTAATAATCGCCGACAAAATGTTTACGGGAGGAGGCATCGCCAACACTTTTTTACTGGCGCGCGATTTTCGCGTCGGCAAATCGCTTTGCGAATCATCTCTTATTAATGAAGCGCATGCGATGCTGGATCAATTCGGCGATAAACTTCCGCCGCCGATTGATGTTGTTCTCGCCGATGAATTAAATCAAAACGCAAAAACGCGAATCGCAGGCATAAATGAAGTCGGCGATGATGAAATGATTCTGGACCTTGGCCCGGCAACTCGCGCGCAGATTTCATCGGCGATTGCCTCCGCCGGCACGGTGATTTGGAGCGGACCGGTCGGCGCGTTTGAATGTCCGCCTTTTGCTTTCGGCACCGAAGCCGTGGCGCGTGCGATTGCCGGTTCATCCGCTTTTTCGCTCGCCGGGGGCGGCGACACAATTGCGGCGATAAATCAATTCGGAGCCGCCGGCGGCATATCTTATATTTCCACCGGCGGCGGGGCATTTTTAGAATATCTGCAGGGCGGCAAACTTCCGGCTTTGGAATTGCTGGGCATTTCCGCATTGGAAAATTCCGCTGTATAATTGAATTGGATTAGACAAGATTATGGCGTCGCATTCCAAGCAATTCCGCCGCGCTTCGCAAAGTCAAAGCGATGCTTCGCGCTTGCTGTATCGTTTGGGCGGCGAATGCGCGCTGATTTTCGGCGCGGTTGCGGGGGCTTATCTTTTGCTTGCGCTCGCCACTTATTCGCCCGCCGACCCTTCTTGGACTCACAGCGCGGATGCGGGAAAAGCCGTCGCTAATTGGGGAGGGGCGTTGGGCGCGAATTTGGCGGCGGGATTGCGCGCCTTGTTCGGCGCGTCGGCGTATTTGACGGCGGGATTGGTTTTCCTCGCCTCAATTCTTTTAATGCGAAGATTCCATCGCGGCGGCGGAAAAATTGACACGCTGCGAATCATTGCGACTCTATCCGGATTCTGCGCGCTATTGCTTTGCGCGTCGTCGCTGGAAACATTGCGGCTTTATTCAGTTGTGGAATCCGCCGGCAATTTCGGCGGCAGCATAAAGCCCGGCGGCGCGATTGGATTCGCATTCGCAAATTACCTGCTGCATGCTTTGGGATTCACCGGCGCGACTCTTTTTCTAATTGCCGGGGCAATGTGCGGCGCGAGTTTGTTCGGCGGATTTTCATGGCTTGCCTTCTTTGATAAATTCGGCTGGGCGACTTTGAAAATCATCCGAATTTTTACGGCCGGAATAAGAATGCTTTCCGACCGACGACGCGGGCGCGCCGCCCTTCATGCGCGCGAAGCGACGGTAAATCGCGCCCGCAAAATTGTCGCAAGCGATTCGCCCGCGCCTATTGAACCTTCTTTTTCCGTCAAGCCGTCGCGCCGCGCGCGGGAAGAAAAACAAAATCCGCTTTTCAAAAGAGGGGGGGGGGTCGGCGAATTGCCGCCGCTTTCTCTTCTTGCATTTCCGACCAATGTAAGCGATGCGCCGTCGGCGGAATCTTTGGAATACACCGCACGGCTCATTGAAAAAAAATTGCTGGACTTCGGTGTGGAAGTCAAAGTGGAGGCGATTCATCCCGGCCCGGTCATTACGCGCTTTGAAATTCAGCCGGCGACCGGAGTCAAAGGCGCGCAGATTGTCGGATTGGTGCGCGACCTTGCGCGCGCGCTTTCGGTCACCAGCATTCGCGTGCTGGAAACCATCGCCGGAAAATCATGCATGGGATTGGAAATTCCCAATCCGCGGCGCGAAACCGTGCATCTGGCGGAAATGCTGTCGTCGGAAGAATACGCCAAGCAGAAAAGCCCGATTGTGCTCGCGCTCGGCAAGGATATTTCCGGCCGGCCTTTTGTCGCCGATTTGTCCAAAATGCCGCATCTGCTTGTCGCCGGAACAACAGGGGCGGGCAAATCCGTTTCTCTTAATGCAATGCTGATGAGCATTTTATACAAGGCATCGCCGTCCGACGCGCGATTAATTTTAATAGATCCCAAGATGCTGGAATTGTCGGTGTATCAGGACATTCCGCACTTGCTCGCGCCGGTGGTGACCGATATGACGCAGGCGCATCTTGCGCTTAACTGGTGCGTGGAAGAAATGGAGCGGCGCTACCGTCTAATGGCGGCGGTGGGAGTGCGCCACATAGACGGATTCAACCAAAAGATACTAGATGCCGAAGCGCGCGGCGAATCCCTCCCCCCCCCCCCCGCTCTCTCTTCCGCAAACAATGAGTTGGCGATGGAAGCGCTGCCCTGCATTGTCGTTATCATTGATGAATTGGCCGACCTTATGATGGTCGCCGGAAAAAAGGTAGAACAGGCGATAAGCCGCCTCGCGCAAAAAGCGCGCGCCGCCGGCATTCATCTTATTCTGGCGACGCAGCGGCCGTCGGTTGATGTAATAACCGGATTAATCAAAGCCAACATTTCCGCGCGCATTGCATTTCAAGTTTCGTCGCGGGTGGATTCGCGGACGATTTTAGATCAAGGCGGAGCGGAAGCATTGCTCGGCAAAGGCGATATGCTTTATCTCTCCGCCAATTTGGCGACGCCTCAGCGGGTCCACGGCGCATTTGTATCCGACGAAGAAGTGCATAATGTCGTCGCGCACATCAAGGAAAAAAGCGACGCCAATTACTTGGTGGATTTTTCCTGCTATAATCCGTCGGCGGGAAATGGAAATAATGAGGGGGGGGGGGGGAATGGATTCAATTCCGCCGAGCGCGATCCTTTGTATGACGAGGCGGTTGAGGTTGTCATTCAAACGCGGCGCGCATCTATTTCTTTGGTGCAGCGCAAATTGCGAATTGGCTACAATCGCGCGGCGCGGATGGTGGAGGAAATGGAAAGTGCCGGGCTTGTTTCCGCAATGGACGACACCGGCGCCCGCAAAGTTCTCGCCCCTCAATCCAAAGATTAACGAAAGTGGTTATATATTTTACGGCGGAAACCGGATTTTTTGATTACATCTTTGTTTTTCCCGCTGTCATTGACTGGATGCTTTGCCACAATTCGCCGGGTAATTCCACACCGATCTTTTTGGCGCGAAGACGCGATTCCAATTTGCGCATCCCCGGCAAACGAACTCCCTCCTCATTGGTAATTTCCAAAAGCAACGATTCCAATCTTGTGTTAAAGTCGTCTCTCGGCGGAAGAATCGCGACAATAAAATGTCCAATGTCCGGCGGCGAACCTTTGGAATCAAAAAAAGACGACGCCAAAAAAGACGAATTCGCCCCCGCCAGCGGCGCGCATAAAATCTCAACCGCCAGCGCCAACGACGCGCCTTTGTCGCCGCCCATCGGCAGCATCGCCCCCGATAACGCCGCTTCCGCATCGGTTGTGGGAAAGCCCGCCGAATCTAATGCGACATCAGAAGGAATCTTTTCGCCAATCTGCTTCGCCGCCATCACTTTGCCCCGCGCGATTTTGGAAAGCGACAAATCAATCGTAAGCGAAAATGAATCGCCGCTAATTCGCGGAACAGAAAACGCAATAGGATTAGTGCCGAGAACCGCGCGCTTTCCGCCGGGGGCGGTCATTGCGCGCGGTGAATTGCTGAATGCCAATGCAACAAATCCAAGGTCGGCAAGCATTTCAACCCAGCGGCCAAGTTGTCCGCAATGATGAGAGCGACGGACAGTCGCCGCCGCGATTCCCTGCGCGGAAGCAATTTCGGCGAGTTTGGCAATTGCTACTTCCATCGCGGGCGCGGCGAATCCGAAAGCGGCATCAACTTCAATAAAAGCCGGGCGAACTTTGCGAACGGCAGGAACAGCGACTCCGTCAACTTTGCCGGAGCGAACTTGCGCGGCGTAAGCGGCAAGTCGGCGAAGGCCATGCCCTCGCTGATTATCCATTTCCGCAGCGACAAGCATTTCGGAAACGGCGCGCGCATTGTTGAGTGAGGTTCCAGAATCCATAAGCACGCGAGCAGCAGCAATGCGAAGCGCATCCGCAGAAACATAAACAGCAGGGACGGAAGAATGCATTTAAGAATCCCGGCGCGCCGACAAGCGGGCAAGATTTAATAGCAGCGTTTTTTCCTCCCCCCCCCCCTTAATCACGGAAAGAGCGGCGCAGGCCAATTCAATTTCTTCCGCCGCTTTTGCGCGGACAAATTTCAATGCGCCGGTTTGCCGAACGATTTCTGCGGCCTCATCAAATTGTTTTTTCTCATTAGGTTTTTCCGATTCATTAAGCGCCCCCCCCCCCCCCCCCGCCGAAAGTTTTTGACGCTGCGATTCGTCGCCGCGAGACAGCGCGACAATCAGCGGCAGAGTCATTTTTCCTTCGCTGAAATCCCGTCCCGGCGCCTTGCCGATGCGTCCGCCGTTTCCGCCGTAATCCAAGCAGTCATCTATTAATTGAAATCCCAAGCCGAGTCGCCGGCCGAATTCCGCAAAGGAAGATTCCCATTCTTCATGATTTCCCAAGATTGCTCCGGCGGCGGCGGCGACTTCAAACAGATTCGCCGTTTTGCGCTCAATAATTTCAAAGTAGGCGGCTTCGTCCGGCGACTGCGAATTGCGGGCGACCAGTTGCAGAACTTCGCCTTCCGCCAAGCGATTAGTCGCATCGGCGACTCGCGCGAGCATTTTTACGCTGCCGGTTGCAGCTAGCATTTGCGACGCGCGGGAATATAAAAAATCGCCTGACAATACGGCGGCGGCGTTTCCAAAAACAAGGTTGGCGGTCGGCTGGCGACGGCGCAGCGGGGCTTCGTCAACAACATCGTCGTGCAGAAGAGTCGCGGTGTGGATGAATTCAATGGCGGCGGCGACCTGCAGTCGCGTTTCTTTTTTCACGCCGCACATTTTAGCGGCGAGCAATGCAATCACTGCGCGCAAACGCTTTCCGCCTCCGAGAACATGCGCGCCGACACTTCTTATTAATTCAACATCACTGGATAAATGACGCGCCATCGCCTCCTGCAATTCGGCGATTTGCCCGTCCATGCAAGCGAGTGCATCGGCGAAATTTTCCGTCGACGAATTAGGGGGGGGTAGATGATTCATACCGCCGCTTTTTCATTCTGCATCGGCGCGCGCAAAACGGCAAGATTGTCGCGATGGACAATTTCCTCCTCGTTCATATAGCCGAGCAGGGTTTCAATTTCGCGGCTGGGACGGCCCATTAAACGGCCGACTTCATCCGCTCCGTAATTGACGAGTCCGTGCGCGACTACGCCGCCGTCGCCCGCCGACATCGCCACTGCATCCCCCCGCCGAAAACGCCCCTTGACGGCGATGATTCCCGCCGGCAATAAACTTTTTCCGCGTTCGCAAATGGCTTTTACCGCGCCGTCGTCCAAGGCCAGATTGCCGCGCGCGGTGAGCCCGCTGGCGAGCCATCGCTTGCGCGCTCCGATTCTGGGCAAATCGGCGACCAGCAAAGTGCCGATGTTTTTGCCGTCGGCGACCGCCGCCAAAACCGACGGCGCGCGTCCGCCGACAATAACCGAATGCGCTCCGCTGCGGGCGGCGGCAATGGCGGCCGATACTTTGCTCGCCATTCCGCCGATGCCGACGCCGCTGGAACTCGTTGATGCGGCGAGTTTCTTCAGCGACGAATCAACGACGGAAATTTCGCCGATGACATCGCCCGGATTCGCCGGGTCGCGATAAACACCGGCGGCATCGGTGAGCATTACCAGCAAATCCGCTTCCACTAAATTGGCGAGAAGAGCGGCGAGTCGGTCGTTGTCGCCGAATCGCATTTCGGCGGCGGCGATGGCATCGTTTTCATTCACCACCGGCACAATGCCGAGAGCCAGCAGCCGCTTTAACGCCGACCGCGCATTCAAATACAGCGTGCGCGAAGTCATATCTTCCGCCGTCAGCAGCACTTGGGCGGCGTGCGTTTGATGCTCCGCAAAAGCCGCTTCGTAAGCGTCCACGAGTCCCACCTGCCCGACCGCCGCCGCCACCTGCAAATCGGCGAGAGCCCGCGGACGCTTCGTCCAGCCGAGCCGCCGCATTCCCGCCGCCACCGCACCCGACGACACTAAAATCACCGCCCGCCCATCGCGCCGCAACGACGCAATTTCTCCGGCAAGGGCGCGCACAAATTCCAAATCCAAGCGGTCGTCGTTGGCGGTGAGCAAACTGCTGCCGACTTTAATCACCCATAAACGCGCGGCTTTGACGGCTTTACGCATGCATCCTCCGCCAATTTTCCTGAGGACGATTCGGCCGCGCGAGCCGCTTGGCGGCTTCGTCAATCAGAGTCGCGCATCCTTCGCCGTTTTTCGCCGACACCAAAAAGACGCGCTCGCATTGGGGAAACGCCGATTCAAATTTCGCCGCGATTTTTTTTCGCTCCTCAAAAGGCGCAAGGTCAATTTTGTTGAGGACAATCCAGCGGGGCTTTTTATCAAGCGATTCCAAATGCAATTCGTCGGCGACGGCGGCGAAGTCGTCCAGCGGATTCGCAGCGGCGGAATCAATCACATAAAATAAAAGCGACGCGCGAAAAATGTGCCGCAGAAATTGCGATCCCAAGCCCGCCCCCGACGATGCACCGCGAATTAAGCCGGGAATGTCGGCGACGATAAAACTCTCCCGCGCATTTTCCAAATCAAAATTATCCGGCGCGACAAAGCCCAAAGTCGGGGCGACGGTGGTGAAAGGATAATCCGCAACGCGCGGACGCGCCGCCGAAATTGCCCGCAGCAGCAATGATTTTCCGGCGTTGGGCATTCCGACCAATCCGACATCGGCGGGCAATTTTAATTCCAGCCGAAAGCGGCGAGATTCGCCTTCTTCGCCCGCCGTCGACCGCTGCGGCGAGCGATTGACCGACGATTTGAATCGGGCATTGCCTAATCCGCCGATGCCGCCAGCGGCGAGAATCACGCGAATTCCATCTTCAATTAAATCGGCATGAAGGGCGCCGATGTCGCCGTCAATAACGGCAGTGCCGACGGGCAGATGCAGAATTTCGTCCGCGCCGCTTGCGCCGTGGCTGTCGCCGCTGCCGCCGGCTTTTCCGCGTCCTGCGACGATTCGTCGGCGAGTGCGAAAATCAATCAGCGAAGCGACATTGGAATCCGCCAAGGCGACGACATTTCCGCCGCGTCCGCCATCGCCGCCATCGGGCTTGCCGCGAATTAATCCGCGGGCGTTTCGCCGCCCGCCGCGCATTTTGGAAAAACTGACCGCGCCGTCGCCGCCGCGACCGCCTTCGGCGTCAATCGCCGCTTCGTCAATAAATGCGGGAGCGGACAATGAAAATCGTCCCCGCGAAATGAAAGCCGCCGCGCAACCCGCGCAGCCGCTTTATTGAACAGCCGCCGCCACGACGCTGACCACGCGGCGAATCGGCAAGCCGCAGCGCTTAAATTTAACCGCGCCCGCCGCTTTGCTGAATAAAGTATGGTCGCGCCCGATTCCGACATTTTCGCCCGGATGAAATTTCGTCCCGCGCTGCCGCACGATAATCGCGCCGGGCTGAACGGCTTCTCCGCCGTAGCGTTTAACGCCGAGATACTTGGGGCGAGAATCGCGTCCGTTGCGCGAACTGCCGCCGGCTTTTTTGTGCGCCATCGTCCTGTCCTAATTAATTAATCGGCGGCGATTTCCGCAATTTGAATTCGCGTGAGCGACTGCCGATGACCGCGAGTGCGGCGCGAATTTTTGCGGCGGCGGAATTTGAATATCCGCAATTTTTCACCGCGCATTTGCGCCAGAACTTTGGCACGCACGCGCGCGCCGGGGACGGTCGGCGCGCCGACGGTAACGCCGCCTTCGCGCTCAATGAGCAGAACATCGCCGAAGGCGATTTCGTCGCCGCCCGCGCCCGCTAGTTTTTCCACTGCGAGTCGGTCGCCGACTTTCACCCGATACTGCTTGCCGCCGGTGCGGATAGTCGCATGCATTTTTTAATTATACATCAATTTTCCCCGCCGCCGAAAAAATCGCGTAAAATAAAATGCTTTTCCGCTGCGAATCGCGCCGATAAAATGAGAAAAGCCGCGGCCTCGCCGCAAAAAAAAATTCCGGCAAAATCCGTCCGACGAGGCGCACTCGCTCAGCGAGTTGGCGTCGTAATGGGCAGCCGCAGCGATTGGGCGGTAATGCGCCGCGCGACCGAAACCCTTGACGAATTCGGCGTCGCTTTTGAATCGTCGGTAGTGTCGGCGCATCGCACTCCGGACCGGCTTTTTCAATACGCCGAAAACGCGCGCGCGCGAAATCTTTTCTGCATTATCGCCGGCGCCGGAGGGGCGGCGCATCTGCCCGGAATGCTGGCGGCGAAAACGACTCTGCCGATTCTGGGCGTGCCGATTGCGGCAAGCGCGCTTGACGGATTGGATTCGCTGCTGTCCATCGCGCAAATGCCCAAGGGCGTGCCGGTGGCGACTTTTGCCGTCGGCGAATCCGGCGCAATAAACGCCGCCCTTTTCGCCGTCGCCATTGCGGCGGCCGGCGACGAAAAAATTCGCCGACGGTTGGATGAATTCCGCATTCGGCAGACGCAAACGATTCTGTCCGACTGCGACATTGAATCGGGCGGCGAAAAATAATTATCGGCGAATGATTGCGCCCGGCTCCATTCTCGGCGTTGTCGGCGGCGGACAACTGGCGCGAATGTTTTGCGCGGCGGCGAATCGGGCGGGCTATCGCGTCGCCGTTTTAACGCCCGAAGATGATTCGCCGGCGGCAGCCGTCGCCCAATTAAAAGTGCAGGCGAATTACGACGACCTCAACGCCGCCGATGAATTAGCGAAAATGTCCCAAGCGGTGACGGTGGAATTTGAAAACATTCCCGCCGCAACTTTGGAGCGCATCGCAAAAAAACGCCCGGTGCAATGTCCGCCGAATGCGGCGCGAATCGCACAAAACCGACTCGCCGAAAAAAAGTTTTTTCTCGCAAATGGAATTGCGGCGACGCCTTTCATCGCCATCAAATCGCCCGCCGACGCGCAAAATGCCCCGATGAATTTATTTCCCGGCATTCTCAAAACCGCGCAACTCGGCTACGACGGCAAAGGTCAATTCCCTGTGGAATCGCGCGAATCGCTTTGCGAAATCGCCCGTCATTTTTCCCAAGGTCAGGAATTCATCTTGGAAAAGCGCGTTGAATTTGACAAGGAAATATCAGTGATTCTCGCCCGCGATAACAGCGGCGAAATGGTTTTTTATCCGGCGATGGAAAATCGGCATCGCGGCGGCATTTTGGAATCCGCCGCCGCCCCCGCATCCATTAATAAAAAAATCGCGGAGAATGCGATTGAATCATCGGCGGCAATTGCGCGCGCATTAAATTATCGCGGCGTTTTATGCGTGGAATTTTTTGTAATGAAAAACGGCGGCATTCTTGCAAACGAATTCGCCCCGCGTCCGCACAACAGCGGACATTGGACAATTGACGCCGCGAATCGATCTCAATTTGATTTGCAGTTATGCTGTCTTGCCGGACTTCCCATGCCGCCCCTTGAATTAAAAAGCGCGGCGGCGACGGTTAATTTGCTCGGCGATTTATGGAAAAACAAGACGCCGGATTTTCGCCCTGTTTTCGCCGACCCCAAAGCGGCACTGCACTTATACGGAAAAACTTCGCCGCATCCGAAGCGCAAAATGGGGCATATTACAGTGCTTGACAGCGATGCTGAATCCGCCCGCCATCGCGCGCTTTCACTGCGCGAAAAAATCTAATGCCGCAATGCGAAATTAAGAGTTTGCCGCTTGTCGGAAAAGGAAAGGTGCGCGACCTTTACGCCGTCGACGATTCGCAATTGCTGATGGTGCAGAGCGACCGCATTTCCGCTTTTGATGTCATCATGCGCGAGCCGATTCCGGACAAGGGAAAAGTGCTGACGCGAATGTCGCTGCAATGGATGAATATGCTTTCCGATTCCGTCCGGACGCATTTAATAGCCCCCCCCCCCCCCCTTGAATCCATCGCCGCAAAAGATGAGATTGAATTAATACAAGGACGCGCAATTGTTGTCCGGCGACTCAAGCCGCTGCCGGTTGAGGCGGTCGCGCGCGGCTATTTAATCGGCTCCGGCTGGCGCGACTATAAAAAAAACGGAGAAGTTTGCGGCGTAAAATTGCCCAACGGACTCCGTCTCGCGGATAAATTGCCGCATCCGATTTTCACTCCGGCGACCAAAGCCGCCCCCGGTTCGCACGACGAAAACATTTCCTTTAATGAGGTCTGCAAACTTGCCGGCGATTCGGTTGCGGAAAAAATTCGGGAAGCGACTTTGCGGCTTTACAATCGCGCCGCCGCATTCGCATTGCAAAAGGGAATCATCATCGCCGACACAAAGTTTGAATTCGCAATTGACAAAGGCGAATTGATTTTAATAGACGAAGCGCTAACGCCGGACTCGTCGCGCTTTTGGCCGATTGAATCTTATCGTCCGGGCGAAAGCCCGCCGAGTTTTGACAAGCAATTTCTGCGCGACTGGCTGGAAACGCAAGAATGGAATAAACGCCCCCCCCCCCCCCCTCTGCCGACGGACATCATTAATAAAACGGCGGCGCGATATCGGGAAATAGAAAAGCGATTATGCCGATAATCACAAACAACACCGGCAAAGTTGCGGCGCATTTGAAGAAGGGGGGGGTCGCCGCCTTTCCGACGGAAACCGTCTACGGACTCGCCGCCGACGCCGAGAATCCGCGCGCCGTCGCCGATTTGTATCGCTTGAAAAATCGCCCGTCTTTGCATCCGGCGATTGTGCATCTGGCCGATTTCGCCGATTTTTATCAATGGGCGAAAGTGCCGCCGTCGGCGGAAATTCTCGCGCGCAAATTTCTGCCGGGTCCGCTGACGATGATTCTTAATAAAAGTCCCAAGGTATTGGATTCCGTCACTGGAAGCCAAAACACTGTCGGCTTGCGGTCGCCCGCGAATTCCATCGCGCAAAAATTGCTGCGCGAATTCGGCGGCGGACTTGCGGCGCCGTCGGCGAATCGATTCGGCCGGCTGTCGCCGACCGCCGCCCGCCATGTGCTGAATGAATTCAAAGGCGAATCCGACTTAATGATTTTGGAAAACGACCAAGAATGCACAATCGGAATTGAATCAACCATTATAGATTTGAGCGGCGATTTTCCCGCCGTGCTGCGTCCGGGCGCAATTGCGGCGGCGGAAATTTCGCGGACGCTGGGCGTTGGCTTGGCGATTCCGTCGCCTAAAAATCCGCGCGCGCCGGGCGGATTAAAAAAGCATTACGCCCCGCAAACGCCGATTGCATTAGCCGATGAAAATGAGATTGAAAAAATTACGGCGATGCATCCGCAGAAAAGAATCGGCGTTTTGAGTCGTCGCCGTCCGCCGTCGGCGATGAAAAAATTATGGCGATGCGCGCCGATTTCAGCGGACGATTATCGCCGCCGTTTATACGCGACTCTGCATGAATTGGACGATTTGCAATGCGATTTAATCGTTGCCGAATCGCCGCCGTCGGGCGAAGATTGGGAAGCCGTCCGCGACCGTCTGCGGCGGGCGGCAAATTCCAATTGACAAGCGACAAGCGCATCGCGCGCTAATCTTTTTTCGGATGAATTTTGCCGTTGAAAAATTTGACGACGCTGGAAAAATCCAAATCGCCATGCATCTTTCTATGCAGCCGAAAAATTTGATTCGCCATCGCCCCCAGCGGAACCGGCGATGCTGTCCGCTTGGCGAATTCCATCGCCAAATCGGAATCCTTCGCCATTAAATTAACGGCGAATCCGCCCGCGTAATTATTGGACGACGGCGCATTTTTCATCACGCCCGGCCATGGATTGTAAACTTCCAGCGCCCAATTGCCGCCGGAACTTTTTCGCATAATTTCGGAAAGCGTCGCCGGATTCAAGCCGTGGGCGACGCCCAAAGAAATCGCCTCCGCAGTGCCCGCCATCAAAATGGAAAGAAGCATATTGTTGCAGATTTTGGCGGTTTGTCCCGCCCCGATTCCGCCCGCATGAAAAATATTTTTGCCCATCGCCGACAACGCCGAATGCACACGCCGAAACGCCGACTCCTCCCCGCCGACGATAAAACTCAACGCCGCATTTTTAGCGCCCGTTACGCCGCCCGACACGGGGGCGTCCACAAAATCCAAATTGCGATTTCGCATCGCTTCGCCGACTTTTCCCGCCGACGCCGAATCTATCGTGCTGCAATCGGCGACCAACGCTCCGTCGGCAATGTCGCCGACGATGCCGCCGTCCAGATAAAGCGATTCCACATCGCTTCCGGCGGGCAGCATTGAAAAGACAAACTCCCTCCCCGCCGCCGCTTCCTTCGCCGACGATGCCGCCGACAGTCCGCTTTCTTTCGCCCGATTCATCGCCGCCGGATTAATGTCAAAAACGGCGAGGTCAAAATCCGCCTTCGCCAAATTAATCGCCATCGGCAAACCCATATTGCCGAGCCCGATAAATGCGGCTTTTTTTATTTCCATATCCCGCATTATACCGCATATCGCCGCTCAATTTGACGCGGCAATTCTTGCGGGTCGGCTTTTATTGCGCGTCGACGCAGATTTAGCCGTTCCAATTCGGCTTGCGTTTTTCGGCGAAGGCGGACATTCCTTCGCGCTGGTGCGGATGGGAAAAGCATTGGGCGAAAATTTCGCTTTCCATCGCGCAGGCGGTTTCCAAATCCAATTCACCCGCCCGAATCACGGCGCGCTTGGCAAGCGCAACGGCGTGCGGACTCTGCGATGCAATCTGCGACGCCTGCCCAATCGCCTCCGCCATCAGCGATTCGGGCGCGCACATTTTATTGGCGAGTCCTTTTTCAACCGCCTCCGATGCGGCGACCCGCCGTCCGGTGCAAATCATTTCCAAAGCGAATCCGCGGCCGACTAATCGGGGCAATCTTTGGCTTCCGCCGAATCCGGGGATGACTCCCAGCACCGCTTCCGGCTGGCCGAAAACGGCGCGCTCCGACGCCAGAATCCAATCGCAGGCGAGAGCCAATTCGCAGCCGCCGCCGAATGCATAGCCATTAACGGCGGCAATCACCGGCATCGGCAGCAATTCCATTTTGCGAAAAATCGCCAAAGCGCGAACGACAAACCGCCTTGCCTCTTCCGGCGAAAATTCCCGCATCGCCGCAATATCGGCGCCGGCGACAAACGCTTTTTCGCCCGCGCCGGTAATTATCATCGCCCGCGAATCGGCGAATTTTCCATCGGCGACGGCATCCAGAATCCCGTCCAATTCCCCCAGCATTGAGGCGTTAATCGCGTTCATTTTTTGCGGACGATTAACGGTGACGACAAGCGCATCGCCGTGTTTTTCCGCAAGCAGATTAGATTCCATTGTCATTCTTCGGCGGCGAGTTCGCGCGCCCGACGATAGGCGGCGTTAATTTCCTCCTGCGTTTTTCCCATCTTCTGGTAGAGGGCGGCGAGGCCGAAAAAATTCCGCGCATCCGGCGTGCGGGCGTTGGCCATTTGAAAATACTTCTCCGCTTTTCCCCACAATTCCTGACGCGAAGCGAGAGATCCAAGGGCGCGCAGCATCGCCGAATCTTCGCGTTCAATATCGGGCAGATTCTCGGCGGCGCGAAGGGCGTCGGCGGGAGCGGAATTGTCCGACAAGACGGCGGCGGCTTCCAGAATCGGCGGCAGGGGCGCGCTTAATTTCGCCCGCAATTTAATCGCCGGAATAACGACGCCCAACGCCGATTTAGAATCGCCCAGCGAATCCAACTTCAATGCGAATGCGGCCAACAGCGACGGATTGGATTTGTCGCGGGCGGAAACTTTTCGCTTCCACAAATCCTGCAGCGAATCCGCATCGGCGGCGGCGGTAATTTTTTCCTTGGCAAGGCGAATCGCCAAGGCATTGAGCGAATCCGATTCATCCGCCTGCAATTCGCGCAAACGATTCGCCGCTTCTAAGGCGCCGTCCGAATCGCCGCTTTTGCGGCAGGATTCCAGCAGCAATTCGGCGAGAAGAGGCGACGGCGATTTTAACGCTTCCGCTTCGCGCAAAGCGGCGGCGGCGTCGGCGATTTGCCCCTGCGCCATTAAAAGCTGCGCACGGACGGCGGTTTTTAATTCGCCGTCGGATTCTTCGGCGGCGGCCAGCGCCTGCTGCAAACGCTTTTCGCGCTTGTCTTTTTTGTCGGCGCGGCGCGAAGCGGCGGCGCCTTCGGCGGCGATTAAAGCAGTCAGCGACGGTTCAATTCCCATATCGGCGGCGCGCCCGAAATGCTTTTCCTGCGAGTCGGCGTCGCCCATCGCCATCGCCCGCAATCCGGCGAGAAGCGTTTCCGCGCGTTTTTTCATTTGATTTTCAGCGCGACGCCGCCGCAATTTGCCGGGCAGAAATAAAATAAATCCGCCGATTTTCAGCGCGACATAAATCGCCAAAGCCGCCGTCGCCAGCGCCACCAGCGCAATGGAAATCGGCGGCGCAATTTCGTAGCCGCCGAAAGCAACGCGCAATTCTTCATAAAGATACCGCTCATGCGCAATCCACAGCGCCAGCAGGACCAGCAAAAACAGCAGAAATTTGACGGCGAGTTTCATCGGTTTTGGGCGGAGTTTAGCGCATAAATCGGCGCGTCCGATTCCGCCAGCGACTGCAGCATGCGCGAAATTTCATCGGCGTTTTTTGCATCGCTGAATTCATCCTTGACCGCATTCCATCGCGTTTGCGCAATTTCGGCGGCGGCGCGGTAATTGGTGGAATTGTCCGCATGAATGGCGGCGAGAATTTTAGGAAGCATCGCGCGAATTTCCGCCGCCGCCATTTTTGCCGCCGACGGCGCGGATGCTTTCCGAAAGCGAAAAACCGTCCGCAGAAAATTTTTCGCCTTGACAACATAATCGTCCGCCGAATCGACGCTTTCGTCCTCCAAAATAATCGGCTGAGACGCGGCGATGTCGGATAAATTCTCGTCCAGCGAATTAATATCGGCGATAATTTTTGCGCGGGCGGGCGTTTGCCGCAAGCGGCGAATGTCGTCGTTGACGGCGTTTCGCAATTCGGCGTCGCCGATTTTTTCCGCGATTCGCGCCAGCGAATCCGCCGTCGCTTGGGTGTCGCCGGTGAGTCGCAGCCGCACATCGGCGAGGGCGATTTCCGCATTTTCGCTGTTTTCGCTTGGCGTTGAATTGCGATGAGTCGCCGATTCCAACGCTTCAATTCGCGCCGACAAATTTTGAGAGTCGCCGTTTAATGACGATTCCAATTGAGCGATTCGCGTCTGCAGGGATTGAATCGCCGGTTCAAAATTCTGCGGCGATTCGGCGGCGGGCGCGTCTTCAATTTCGCCGATGCGCGTTTCCAATTGAGCGAGGCGCGACTCCATCGCCGCAATTTCCGCGCTTGCGGAATCACCGACGACAACCGGCCCTTCGCGCTGCGAATGAAAATCCTGATAGGCGAGATAGCCCGCAATTCCCAGTGCGGACGCCGCAATCAAAAAAGTGAATCCCCCCCCGCGTCGGCGAGTCGGCTGGGGCGGCGGCGATTTTTCGGGCGCAGACGGCGGCGGCGCGGTTGATTTGGCTGAGGGAGAATTGCGGTCGGAATCCATTTATCGCTGCGTGGAAAAAAATTTGATGAGGGCGGCGATTAATTTATCGCGCCCGCCGGCGGCGGCGATTATAGTGGAAAATCCCCGCGCGCGCGCGACCATCGCAATCTGCGGATGAATGGCGACCAGCGGCAATTGCCGCAGCCAATCGTTGCGGGGGGCGGTCATTGCAATTAAATTATCCAGCGTTTCCGCGCTGTGAATGGCGACGGCGCGCAATTTTCCCGCCCGATGCAAACGCCGAAGCGCGCCGTGGTCGGACGGCGGACGCACCCGCCGATAGCACGGAATTTCCGAAACCGCCGCCCCCATCCGCAAAAGCGAATCGCGCAGACGCGGACTGCCGCCGTCGGCGCAAATTACGGCGACGCGGGAATCGCGCAGATTTTTGAATTCATCCATCGCCAGAAGCGGCTCATGTCCGCCCGCCGGGTCGGCGGGGACGACGGATTCCATTCCGAATTCGACGATGGCGGCGGCGGTCATTTCGCCGACGGCGGCGGCGCGAAAAGCATTCGGCTTTTCATTTTCGCGCAAATAGCCCAAGCAGATTCGGGCGGCGTTGGCGCTGACGAAAATCACCCAATTATAAGAATCGGACGAGTCGGCGAAGTCGCGCAATTCAGCCGTGACGACGGACTCAATCAGCATCGCCGGACGGATAATCGCTTCACCGCCGGCTTTTTCCACTGCGCGCGCGAGCGGCTCGCCGTCGGGCGGCGGACGGACAATCAAAACGCCGATGCCCGCCAGCGACTTTTTGTTTTCATCCTCCCCCCCCCCCTCCCCCTCTTCCGGCGGAGAAGAATCAAGGGGATTTAATTCTTGGGGAGAATCGTTTGTCAATGTATCTTCGGACATATCAATTATGCAAGACCTTTGGGTTTGTTGCCGTCCACGACATCCCGCTTGGAGCAGAATTGTATCAAAGGAATTCCATTCCATTCGCCCTGCCGATTGGCAAAATCAATCATCGCTTTCGTCGGCGGCTTTTCAGTGGCGATAAAAACCCCGACCGGCTCTTTGTCGGTTAAGATTCCGCGCAGGGCGCGAACATCATCTATGGCATAGCCGCCGGTTTTAACTTCGCCAATCATATAATAGCCGGGACGATTCTTAATAGGAAAGCGTCCGTCTATGCCGCCGTCCGGGCCCATTTTTTCGTTGGCGATTCCGCCGAGCATCATCACGCAGAGTTTTTCCAAAGTTTTGCGGCGTTTGGCGTCCGGCTCTTGTGTTTGGCGATCCAACTCTTCAATTGTTTTCGGCAGTCCGCTGATTTCAACCTTGCGCCAGAAAGTCGGCAGGACGCCTTCATTTTCGCGTTCAAAGCGATCGTGCAAAATTTGCACGGCGATGGGTTCAATATCAATTCCAATCCATTGACGCCCCAGATTCTCGGCGGCGATGCAGGCCGTGCCGCAGCCGCAAAAAGGATCAAGAACAACATCGCCTTCATTAGACGACGCTTTAATAATTCTATCCAAAAGCGCAATTGGCTTTTGCGTGTCATAGCCGACGCGCTCCTTGCCGCCGGTAAGCATCGGAATGGTAAGGACATTATCCATCAGTTTTTCGGTGCTGAAGACATATTGAACATTGCCTTCCGCATCCCGGACGGTGACTTTCCGCCCATCCGCTTTTTTAATCATCGCGTATTTTTTGGGCGCGCTTAATTTCACGCGCTGCGAATTAAAAACACGCTTGTCGGTTTTTGTATAAAATAAAAGCGTATCGGTCGCCGATTGCCAAACCCGCTTGCGCGAATCCCGCAGTTTGTTTTCATAATGCCAATAGATTGCATTGCGAAAATTTTTCGGGCCGAAAATGCTGTCCATCAGGACTCGCAAATAACTGTCGGCGGTCGGATCGCAATGAAGATAAAGCGAACCGGTATCTTTCAAAATTCTCCGCATCTCAATTAACCGCACGCCCATATTGACGAGGTAGGCGGTCATTTCGCACTTGCCGAGTCCGCCGATAAACGCCGCGAGAATCTTTCCCGCACCCGCCGACCGCTCTGCCGTTTGCAAAAGCAATTTGTCGCACAGCGGAGTCCACTGCCAAGTATCCTCAAACGATTTCACTTGCGCATCGCCGCCGCCGCGTCCCGCTCCCTTAAAGATGGCGTTGTAATCGCGCTTGGAATTAAAGGGAGGGTCAAGATAAATCAAGTCCGCAGCCGAGTCCTCCATCGCTTGAAGGATGGGAAGATTGTCGCCAAATTGAATGCGTCGCAGCGTCATTGCAATAAACAGTAAATTTTCAATGCGATGATTTGCGGTCGGGCAGAAGCGATTTATCCGCCGATAAAATTTGCATCGCCGCCGCCTTGCCGATTTCTTCCGGCGATTCGCCCTCCGCCGATGCGAAGGCGATTTTATCGCCGTCGGGCGAAGCCAGCATCGCGCGCATTCGCAAATGCGATTCGCCTTCGCAGACCGTATATGCCGCCATCGGCGTTGAGCAGTCGCCGTGCAGAGCGGCGGCGAAAGCCCTTTCCGCCCGGACGCATCGCGCGGTTTCGTCGTGATTTATCGGCGACAGTAATTCGGCGATGTCCGACCGTCCGGCGATGCATTCCGCCGCCAATGCGCCCTGCCCTATCGCCGGAATAAATTCGCCGACGGACAGCATTGCGGAAATTCGGGATTCCAATCCCAGCCGAATCAAACCGGCGGCGGCCAGAATCAGCGCGTCAAATTCGCCCGCATCCAATCGCGCGAGTCTCGTCTGCACATTGCCGCGCGCGAGGGCGATTTTCCAATGCGGAAAATATCGGCGAATTTGCGCCATTCGGCGGGGCGCGGAAGTGCCGACAATCGCCCCCGTCGGCATTTCTACCGGCGATGAAAATTTTACCGACACAAAAGCGTCGCGAGCGTCTTCGCGCGGCGGAATCGCGGCAATCATAAACGACGGCGAAATTTCGCTGGCCATATCTTTCAGCGAATGCACGGCAAAATCGGCGCGGCCCTCGACGAGAGCGGCTTCCAGATTCCGCACAAACAATTCCTTGCCGCCGATGTCGGCAAGCGGACGGTCGGTAATTTCATCTCCGCGACTCTTAATTGGAAGAGCCGATATTTTAACATCAGAACGATTTTTTCGCACCATCGCCAGCACAATTTCCGTCTGGGCGAGCGCAAGCGGACTCGCCCGAGTCGCCGCGAAGAATCTCCGTAAAATCGTCATCGCAAAAAAAACGCGGCAACGGCGGCGGCGAGTGCGACTCCCAAAATCGCGCACAAAAAAATCAAGCGGCGATTCTCGCGGCGAAGTGATTCCACCTCGCGCGAGCGGCGGGAAGAATCGTCAATCCTCCGCAAAACCCGCCTCGCCGCCGGAGCGAATTCCAAAATCAACGCCGCCCATTCCGGCGATTGCTCGCGCAGGGCGGAAAACGAATGACGCAGGCCGTATCGCTTTGCCGCCCATTTTTCCATAAACGGCTTGGCGGAATCCCACAGATTCAAATCAGGATCCAAGTCGCGGCCCATTCCTTCAACATTGAGAAGCGTTTTTTGCAGCAAAACTAATTGCGGCTGCACTTCCAAATTAAATCGGCGGGCGGTTTGAAACATCTGCATTAAAAATTTGCCGAAGGAAATTTCGCGCAGCGGCTTGGCGAAAATCGGCTCGCAGACCGCCCGAATTTCCGATTCAAATTCAGCGACGGGAGTGTCGGCCGGAGTCCATCCCGCTTCCACATGCATTTCGGCGACGCGGCGGTAATCGCGATTGAAAAACGCCAGAAAATTCCGCGCCAGATATTCCTTGTCAAAATCCGAAAGCCGCCCGACAATGCCGAAATCCAGCGCGATATAGCGGCCGTCCTTATCCACATGAATGTTGCCCGGATGCATATCGGCGTGAAAAAAGCTATCGCGAAAAACCTGCGTGAAAAAAATCTCCACGCCGACCCGCGCGAGACGCTTTTCGTCCACGCCCATTTTTCGCAATTCGTCGGCGCGCGAAACCGGCACGCCTTCCAGAAATTCCATCACCATCACTTCGCGCCCGCAGAATTCCCAATGCACTTTGGGAATGCGCAATTCATTGGAATCGGCGAAATTGCGCCCCAATTGCGCGCAGTTGGCGGCTTCGCGCAGCAGATTCATTTCTTCGCCCAGATGCTTTTCAAATTCGCCGACGACCGCGCGCGGCTTCAATCGCCGGCCTTCGCGCAGAATCATTTCGGCGAATCGCGCAAACGAATACAACAGCAGCAAATCTTTTCGGACGACGCCGCCAATTCCCGGACGCAGAATCTTAACCGCCACTTCGCGCCCGTCCTTCAAAATCGCCCGATGCACCTGCGCGACCGATGCGCTGCCGACCGGAGTTTCATCAAACTCGGCGAAAACATCATCGGCATTTTTGCCGTAGGCGCGAATTAAAGCGGCGCGAATTTTAGCGGGTGATTCAGGCGGGACGCGATCCTGCAATTTCGCCAATTCCTCGGCGAAATCCGCGGGCAGCAAATCCCGGCGGGTGGAAATCGCCTGTCCGAATTTAACAAAAATCGGACCGAGCGATTCCAATGCCAGACGCAATCGCACCGCGCGCGGCTGACGGTATCGCCGCCAGAAAAACAGCGACCGCCACAGCATTCCGATTCCATAGCGGCTCATGCGCGAGAAAATAATCTCGTCCAAACCGAAGCGGAATGTCGTCAGCGCGATAATAAACAGACGGAAAAATCCCATAGCGCGGATGAAATTCTACCACCGCCGCCATCCGCCGACAGAATGCGGCGGCGAAGATTAATCCCCGACCCGCGCATTCCCCAAAATCAAAATCCCCGCGCCGATGCCGAGCGTTGGAAACGAGGAAAACGAGAAATTTGATTTTATAATATAATCCTTCAATGGCGGATTATCGCGCGCTGATTCCCGCCGCTGGAATCTCTCGGCGATTCGGCGGCGCGCTAAAAAAGCAGTTCGCCGATTTGGGCGGACAAAGCGTTCTTCGCCGCGCGGCGAATCACTTTTTATCTTTGGAAAAAATCATCGCCGTGCATATTGCCGCCGCCGAAAATCCGCCGAATTTCATTCGCGCCGAATTCGCCCAATGGGAAAAATCCCGCTTTCATATTTGCGGCGGACAGACGCGCGCGCAAAGCGTCGCCAACGGACTCGCCGAAGCCGCCGCCGACGACGATGATTGGATTCTCATTCACGATGCCGCCCGTCCGTGCTTGTCGGCGGATTCGCTTGACCGCTTGATGGACCAAGTCGGCGATGATTCGGTCGGCGGAATTCTCGCGCTGCCGCTCGCCGACGCCTTGAAAATCACGGACGAAAACCGAATCATTAAAAGCGAATCGCGCGATAAAAAATATCTGGCGCAAACGCCGCAGATGTTTCGCGCCGCTATTTTGCGCGACGCTTTGGCGAAATTGCCAAATGCCGACGATGAATCGGCGGCGGTGGAATCGCTCGGCTTGCAGCCGAAAATCGTCCTTGGCGAATCGCGCAATTTAAAAATCACCTCGCGCGGCGACCTTGCCATTGCGCGGGCGATTATTGCAGCGGACGAATTAAAGACGGAAAAGTCGGAGTCAAAAAAATGATTCGCATCGGCTGCGGAATGGACGCGCATCAATTCGCCGACGGACGCCGCTTAATTTTGGGCGGCGCGGAAATTCCGCATCACTGCGGACTCGCCGGCCATTCCGACGCCGACGCGCTTTCGCATGCAATCTGCGACGCCCTCCTCGGCGCGATGGCGGCGGGCGACATCGGCCAATTATTTCCGGATTCCGACCCCGCCTATAAAAATGCCGACAGCATTCAATTGCTTTCGCAAGTCGCCGAATTATTAAAATCGCGCGGCGGCAAGGTGATTAACATTGATGCCTCCGTCGCCGCCGAATCGCCCAAACTCGCGCCTTATATTAATGAGATGCGCCGCCGAATCGCCGATGCCGTTTGCGCCGACGAATCGCAAATCAGCGTTAAAGCGACAACCAGCGACGGGCTTGGATTTGTCGGCAGAAAAGAAGGCATTGCGGTTTTTGCCGTCGCCTTAATTAACTTGGATGAAAAAAATGCATGATGATTCCGTCCTCAATTTATTAAAGCGGCTGATTGCCCGCCGCTCGGTCACGCCCGACGCCGACGGCGCGATGGAAATTATTGAAGGCGAAATTATTCCCGCCGGATTTAATGGCGAGCGCCTTGCATCAAACGGCGTGGACAATCTATGGGCGACTTTCGGCGAAGGAAACCCTTTGCTTGTTTTCGCCGGACATATTGATGTCGTCCCCCCCGGCGACGGCTGGACAAGCGACCCCTTCTCGCCGACGACGCGCGATGAATTCCTTTACGGCAGAGGCGCGGCCGATATGAAATCCGGAGTCGCCGCAATGACAATCGCCGCCCGACGCTTCGCCGAATGCCATTCCCCCTTCGGAACAATCGCGCTTTTAATTACAAGCGACGAAGAAGGCCCCGCCATTCACGGCACAAAATATATCGTTGATATATTAAAGTCGCGCGGAATTAAACCCGACTACTGCATCGTCGGAGAGCCGACCTCGGCAGAGCGACTCGGCGACGCCATTAAAATCGGACGGCGCGGCTCATTAACCGGAGCATTAACCATTCACGGCAAACAAGGCCATATCGCGTATCCGCATCTTGCCGACAATCCCATTCATCGCCTTGTAAATTTGCTTGCGGCTTTCGCGTCCCAATCCAATGAAAAGCCGCATCCGCCCTTTCCGCCGACAAGTTTTCAAGTCGCTTATGTGGAGGGGGGGGTGGCGGATAATGTTATTCCGCCGTCGGCGTCGGCGCGATTTAATTACCGCTTCTCGCCGCCCGATTCCGCCGACCTATTAATCGCAAAGACGGAATCCATCCTTAATAAAAGCGGCGCAAAATGGAAATGCGAATGGATTCCCGGCGCGCTGCCTTTTATCACCGACCCCAATTCTCCTCTTGCCCGCGCAACCTGCGAAGCCATCGGCGAAAATACCCCCCCCCCCCTGTCCGCCGACAAGATTAATCGGTCGGTGGGGGGGGGGACTTCCGACGGCAGATTTTTGAAATTAATCTGCGAACAGGTAATTGAATTCGGTCCGGTCGGAAAAACCATTCATCAGCCGGACGAATGCATTCGCATTGCGGATTTGGAATCCCTCGCCAAAATCTACGGCGCAATCCTGCGAAAATTAATGCGATGAGTCGGCACGCAAAATAGAATCCGCCGACAGGCGGCGGGGCGAAGATTAATCTCCGACCCGGACATTCCCAAAACCCAAATTCCTCGTGCCACTGCTCTGCGGTGGCACGCAATGCCAGAATGCTCTGCGTTCTTAATTTGACTTTGATTTATTAGCGGACGCAGAGCGTCCGAATCACGCATGCCGACGCAGAGCGTCGGCACGAGTCGGTAAGAATCCTCGTGCCACTGCTCTGCGGTGGCACGCAATGCCAGAATGCTCTGCGTTCTTAATTTGAATTTGATTTATTAACGGACACAGAGCGTCCGGACACGCATGCCGACGCAGAGCGTCGGCACGAGTCGGATTTTGGAATGTTCGGGTGGGGGATCAATCCCCCACCCGCAAGGAATTTTGATTATGGGCGTCTGCCCAGAAAGCCCATTTCCAAATTGCCTTGGTCGTCCACGATTTCCATAACGCCAGCCAATTCACGGGGTGCTGTCGCCGGGTTGGGGACAGAATCGTAAAATCTGCCGGAAAAGGACGATGCCGCACTATCAAACCCCGCCAAGTCGGCGAAAAAACCGCCACCGGTGATTATCGGCGTGCCTTGAAATTCGTTGCCGATGATTGTGCCAGTGAATTGGATATTTATATTATCAGTGGCCGTCGCTGGCCGCATTCCACCGCCGGTCATCGGCACCATCGCATTGGCATCGCCGTAATCATCAGCTCGATTCGTAGCATTGCTGCCGTCAGCAGATATTAAAACATTAACATTTCCCCCCGTTCCGAAGTTCGCCGATATAATACCATCGGGAAAGAAATTGACGCCTTTATAAATGGCGTCGCCTTCAATGCTGTAAGACGCCGAGCCGCTGGTTGGCAAAGTGGCAACAACATTATCGCCAAGAAAGGCATAGTCGTAGTTGATGTGGTCAAATACGCCAATATCCGGAGCATTGCCATTTACCCAAACGCCGAGTGCGGCGAATTCCAGCAGTTGCACATATACCTGCGGATTGCCGGAAGCGTCGTCATAGCGTGATGCAGTAATAGCGACTCCTCTAACGGCATCCGATTGCAGATTGCGAATCAGATTCACCGACAAAGCGGTGGGTATATCGTAGGCGTTTAAGTTGGCAAGCGTTTCCAGATTCGCAGCCATCGGCAAGGGAAAATTTTCGATAGTAAAGGTAGCCTCGTCGGTGAGGTCAGGAGTGTTGAACATAGTGGGGACAGGCCTAATCGTCGCCGTCCAACTTTCCGGATTTTCCGATTCATCGCCGGATGCTGGCATGAGGTTTAATACGACAGAGTCCGTTCCGCTTAAAATGACCACTTCGCAAATGAGTCCGTTGCAGTTGGTGTTGGCGGAAGAGATGTCGGCGGCGACGACACTTATGCCGCCGATACTAACGGTGACAGAGAGTCCGCCTACGGGGGCGTTGATGCTGGAAGTTATCGTCAAAGCGATCGCCCCGCCCTCTGTTGCCATCGAAGCGGAAGGCAAAATGCTGATATCGGCAATCAAGTCGGTAATGTCAAAGGCGACATTATCATCGCCGCCAGCGGCAGGATTGTAGGCACCGGTGTCCACCAGAGTCGCCGTCCACCTTTCGCCGGGTTCGGTGGAGAAATCGGAAAGCGGCGATAAAGTTAAATTCACCGACCTTTCGTTCTCCGGAATCGTGACGATACAGCGGGGGAAATCCGTCGTGCAATCCGCCTCCGCATTTGCAGTAAATTCGCCGTCCATCGCTACGCCGATGTTAATGGTGACACTGAGTCCGCCAGCGGGGGCGGGAAGAGTGGAAGAGATGGTTAAAGTCACCGCCGCCCCGTTCTCTATTGCCGTAGTATCGGAAGTCATAATGTCCACGACGGCAATCAAATCGTCAATGTCAAAGCCGACATTATTATTTCCAGCGTCCAGATTGTAGTCGTTGTCGTCGTCGTCCACCAGAGTCGCCGTCCATCTTTCGCCGGTTTCGGTGGAGAAATCGGAAAGCGGCGATAAAATTAAACTCACCGAATTGCTGCCCGCCGGAATGGTGACGATGCAGACGAGACCCGTGCAAACCGCATTATTGAAGTCGGCGGCGTCCGCCCCGACGATATTAATGGTGACAGAGAGTCCGTCGGTGAGGGTGGCGGGAACGACATCACTGGAAGAGATGGTTAAAGTCACCGCCGCCCCGCCCTCTATTGGCATATCGGAAGTCATAATGCCGATGGCGGCAATCAAGTCGGTAATGTCAAAGCCGACATTATTATTTCCAGCGTCCAGATTGTAGTCGTCGCCGTCCTCCAGAGTCGCCGTCCACCTTTCGGTTTCGGTGGAGAAATCGGAAAGCGGCGATAAAATTAAACTCACCGAATTGCTGCCCGCCGGAATGGTGACGATGCAGACGAGATTCGTGCAAACCGCATTATTGAAGTCGGCGGCGTCCGCCCCGACGATATTAATGGTGACAGAGAGTCCGCCGGTGAGGGTGGCGGGAACGGTTTCGGAGGAAGTGATGGTTAGAGTCACCCCCGCCCCGTCCTCTACTGGCATATCGCCAGTAGCAATGCTAACCACTGGCAAATTCATCGGGACGGGAATCTCGTCGCCGTCGTCGGGAGTCCCCGTGCCGTCGTCGTTGTCGGGATTCGTGTCGGGAGTCGCTGTCGTCGGGCGGGTGAATTCGTCAAAGTTAAACGAATCCTTGTGGCAGCCGGTGACAGCCGTCATCGCGGCGACGACCGCCGCCAAATTAATCAGCGACAGGAATCGCCGAATGCCGCATTGACGCGGAGTCGCGGAGTCGCGGAGTCGCGGAGTCGCGGAGTCGCGGAGTCGCGGAGTCGGTTCATTTTAGTTCTCCATTGAAAAAAAATTTTTTTGGATTATATCCTAATTTTCTGGTTTTATCAACCCTTTTCAAGATTTTTTCGGGCGAACTTCCGGGCCGGTCTGCGAGAATCGACCCGCACCGCCGGAAAGAGGGAATTGCTATAATCGGCGGATGGAAATGCAGGTTGGAACTTTTCTCGCCGCCGTCGGCGCTTTCTGGGAGCGAATCGGGGCCTTTCTGCCGACGGCTTTGGCGGCGATTTTAATTGTCGTCCTTGGACTTGTCGGCGCGCGGATGGCGAAAGTTTTTGTCGCGCGGCTGCTGAAAATTGTCCGCTTTGACCGCCTTGCCGAGCGCTCCGGATTGGAGTCGTTTTTCGCCGCCGGGGACTATCCGATTACGCTTTCCGGCGTTGTCGCCGGAGTGGTTTATTGGATAATTATTTTGATGGCGATTACCGCCGCCGCCGATTTTCTGCGGCTGAAAATCATTTCGGATTTATTTGAGCGGGTGGTTTTGTATCTGCCGAATGTCATTGTCGCCGTTATGATTTTAATTCTGGGCGTTTTATTTTCGCGGATTATTAATCGCTTTGTGTTCGGGGCGCTTAAAAAATTCAATATGGACAACGCCCTTGCAATCGGCATTATCTGCGAATATGTCGTGCAGGTTTTTGTATGGTTTATCGCGCTTGAGCAATTGCAGGTGAATACGGATTTGCTGATGATTGCCTTCGCCATCGCCTTCGGCGGGGTGTGCTTGGCGGCGGCGATAGCATTCGGACTCGCCGGCAAGGACGCCGCCGCCCGATTAATTAATCGGGCGGTGAAAAAAACCGAATCGGAATAAATGGAAGACGCTTCCGCCTTTTGGGAAACGCTGCATTCTTCCACCCAATTAAAACTTGCGCGCGCGGGAATTCACCGGACGATTGACCTCGCCCTGCATTCGCCGATGCGGTTTGAGGACGAAACGGCAATTACGCGAATCGCCGACGCCAACGCCGGCGATTCAATTTTCGCCGAAGTGGAAATTACCGACGCGCGAATTATTTTTCCCGGACGCCGCCAATTGCTGTGCCGTGCCGCCGACGACAGCGGCGAAATTACCCTGCGATTCTTTCATTTTTCCGATGCGATGAAAAAGGCGTTTGCCATCGGGCGGCGACTGCGAATCGGCGGCAAATTGCGCGAGGGAAATTATGGCCCGGAAATCGTCCATCCCAAAACACGGTCGGCGGAAACCGATTTGGCGAATCACCTCACGCCGATTTATCCGACTGTCACCGGCATCGCTCCGAAGCGGCTGGCGTCGCTGATTGCAAAATCGCTGGCGGCGGCCGACCTCGCCGACACGCTGCCGGACGACATTCGCCTGCGGCTTAATCTGCCGACATTTTCCGAAAGCGTCCGCGCCCTGCATTATCCCGAATCGTCCAATTCCGCGACGGGCGAATCAGGCAGGCGTCGGCTGAAATTTGACGAATGGCTGGCGAAGCAAATTGCCCTCCGCAGCCGCTATCAAAGCCGATTTTTGCATCGCGCATCGCCGCTGAAAATGCTGGGGCGACTCTCAACTCGTCTTCGGGAATCCCTGCCGTTTGAATTGACGCGCGCGCAGATTCGGTCGGTCGCCGCCGTCGCCGCCGATTTGGCGAAGCCGCATCCGATGATGCGCCTGCTGCACGGCGATGTCGGCAGCGGCAAAACCATCGTCGCGGCATTCGCACTCGCGCAGGCGGCGGAAAACGGATTCGCGGGCGCATTAATGGCGCCGACCGAAATTCTGGCGCAGCAGCATTTTGAAAAATTATCGGGGATGTTTTCGCCGTCGGGCGAAAAATGCGAATTGCTGACCGGCTCCGTCGTCGGCGCAAAAAGACGCGAAACGCTTGCGCGAATCAACGGCGGCGAATCCAAAATCATCATCGGCACGCATGCGCTTTTTCAGAAAGGCGTGGAGATTCCAAAATTCGCCCTCGCCGTCGTTGATGAGCAGCATCGATTCGGAGTCGCCCAGCGGCTTGCCCTCGCGCGGAAAGGCGGCCATCCCCACCAATTAATGATGAGCGCAACGCCCATTCCGCGCACGCTGTCAATGAGTTTTTTCGCCGATTTGGATGTCTCCGAATTGGACGAAATGCCGCCGGGACGAAAACCGGTGCGCACAGTTTTTTTTCGCGCAACGCGGCGGCAGGAATTGCTGGCGCGAATCAACCGCGAAAAAGAAGACGGACAGGTTTATTGGGTGTGCCCGATAATTGAACAGTCGGAAAAAAGCGATATGCAGGCGGCGATGGAATTGCAGAAGGAAGTCGCCGCCGAATTTCCAACGCTGTCCGCCGGACTCATTCACGGCAAAATGAAAAGCGCGGACAAGCGGAAAATTATGGGCGACTTCCGCAGCGGCAAAATCCGCCTCTTAATTGCGACGACGGTGGTGGAAGTGGGCGTCGACGCCCCCGCCGCCGATGTGATTGTAATTGAGCATCCGGAGCGATTCGGGCTTTCGCAATTGCATCAACTGCGGGGGCGAGTCGGACGGGGCGGAAGAGGCGGCTGGTGCGCGATTTTATTTCACGAGCCGCTTTCCGAAAACGCCCGCGAGCGACTAAAAATTTTCCGCAAATGCAGCGACGGATTTGAAATCGCCAAACACGATTTGCGAATACGAGGCCCGGGCGAATGGCTCGGCAAACGGCAAAGCGGAATGCCGTCCTTTCGCTTCGCCGACCCGGACGACGGCGATTTAATTCCGCAGGCGCGGGAAATTGCCGATGAAATGCTGTCGGAAAATTCAGCGGCATGCGCGCGACATTTATCGCGCTGGGGCATTTCGCCGGAAATCGGCGGCGCGTAAATCGCATTAAGAAATCTCGGCAACTATTTGAATTTCAAAGGAAAAAAATATTATCTTTTTTGCTTGACAAGACGCCGCAAATTCGGCTTATAATGCTATAAATTTCGCCGCGCGCTTTTGCGCGGCAGCAACTACCGAGGAATCCAAAATGAAAACGAACAGCGAAAACCAGCAACCGAACACCGATAAGCCCCAAACCGAAAGCGCCCAGCGGCTCGTCCGCGACGCCGCTCTCGGCGGCATTTCGCGCCGCGAATTTCTGGCGCGGGCGGCGGCGATGGGAATCGCGGCTCCGACGGCGATGGCGTTTTTAAGCGGCGACGCCGTCTCGGCGACTCCCAAAAAAGGCGGTCATTTAATCGTCGGCGTCAACGGCGGCAGCACGGGGGATACGCTGGATCCGGCACTCTGCACCAATAACACCTGCGCGATTGTCGGATTCCAATGGGGCAGCCCGCTCACACGCATTTCCCCCAACGGACAGGTTTTTCCGTTTCTCGCCAAATCGTTTGAGCCGGCCGACGGCGGCAAGCGATGGATTTTCAATCTGCGGCGCGGCATTACTTTCCATAACGGCAAAGAAATGGATTCCGCCGATGTGGTGGATACGCTTCGCCGTCACAGCGATGAAAATTCCAAATCCGGCGCGCTCGGCATTATGCAGAGCATCACGGATATTCAAGCCGACGGCAAATATGCGGTTGCGCTTACGCTGGACGGACCCAACGCCGACCTGCCTTTTCTGATGTCGGATTACCACCTTCTGATTCAACCGGCGGGAAGCGCGGGCGACGAAGGCATTGGCACCGGCCCTTACATTATGGAGGAAGTGGATCACGGAGTCCGCTATGTGTCGCAGCGCAATCCCAACTATTTTGATCCGTCTGAAGGACATGTGGAGTCAATTGAAACGCTGGTGATTAACGACGGCACGGCGCGAATTTCCGCTTTGCAAACCGGCAAGGCGCATATGATTTGCCGCGTGGATCCGAAAATCACCAACCTTCTCTCCAAGTCGCCGGGGGTGAAAATTGAGAATGTGTCCGGTCGGGCGCATTATGTTTTCATTATGCACGCCAATACGGCGCCGTTTGACAACAACGATTTGCGCCTCGCGCTCAAATACGCCATCGACCGCAAATTGCTGGTGAAGCAGATTCTGCAGGGCTACGGAAGCGTCGGCAATGATTTTCCGATTAACGCCGCTTATCCGCTTTTCTCGACCGACATTCCGCAGCGTCCATTTGATCCGGACAAGGCGAAGTTCCACTTCAAAAAATCCGGTCATTCGGGTCCGGTTGTCATTCGCACTTCGGACGCCGCCTTTCCGGGCGCAGTGGACGCCGCTTTGCTGTTTTCCGAAAGCGCCAAAAAAGCCGGCATTGATTTGGAAGTCAAGCGGGAGCCGGAAGACGGCTACTGGTCGGATGTTTGGAACAAGCAGCCGTTCTGCGTTTCCTATTGGAGCGGACGGCCGGTGCAGGATCAAATGTATTCGGTCGCTTACAAGTCGGACGCCAAATGGAATGACACGCGGTTTCTCCGCCCCGACTTTGATAAACTCCTGCTGCAAGCGAGAGCCGAATTGGATAATACCAAACGCAAAGCCATCTACCGCGAAATGGCGCTTTTGGTGCGCGACGAAGGCGGCTTGATTCTGCCGATGTTCAACGATTTCATTGATGCGATTCGCACGGAAGTCAAAGGATATATTCCGCATCCGAACGCCAAATTAGGCAACGATTACGCCCCGACTCAAGTGTGGCTGGAATCGTAAGCGGAAAAACCGGACAGAGAAAAACGCGGATAAGTTTTGCTTGCGCGGCTTGTCTCTCGGCGCATTTTAATTGGCGCGCTGAATTTGGTCGGCGTTTCGGCGCTGATTTTCATCGGCACCGAAATTCTGCCGGGCGATGTCGCGCAGGCGATTCTGGGGCGGTCGGCGACGCCGGAAGCCCTCGCTAATATCCGCGCCGAATTGGGCTTGGAGCGTCCGGCGCTTATTCGTTATCTGCACTGGCTTGGCGGCATTTTGCAGGGCGATCTCGGCGTTTCGCTGGCGAATCAGCAGAATATCGGCGAAATGCTGACGGGGCGACTCGGCAATACTTTTTTTCTCGCTTCCGTTGCTGCTGCAATTGCCGTTCCGCTGGCGATTTTTCTCGGCATCTTAGCCGTGCGATTTCGCGACCGCTGGGCTGATCGGCTTTTATCAATGTCCACGCTGGCGGCGATTTCATTGCCGGAATTCTTTATCGGTTATTTTTTAATTCTGTTCTTTTCGATAAAACTCGGCTGGCTGCCGAGTTTGTCGCAGATTTATGACGGACAAAGCATCGGCGACAAAATCGCCGCCGTGATTTTACCGGCGATGACGCTTGTCCTTGTCGTCCTCGCCCACATGATGCGAATGACTCGCGCCGCCGTTATCAGCGTAATGTCCGCCCCTTACATTGAAATGGCTAAATTAAAAGGCGCGACGCCGCTGCGGGTTATTTTTCGCCATGCCTTTCCCAACGCCATCGCCCCGATTATTAATGTCATCGTTGTCAATTTGGCTTATTTAGTCGTCGGCGTCGTCGTGGTGGAAGTCATTTTCGTCTATCCCGGAATGGGTCAATTGATGGTGGATCATGTCGCCAAGCGCGATGTTCCGGTCGTGCAGGCGTGCGGATTAATTTTCGCCGCCACTTATATTCTGCTTAATTTAACGGCGGATTTAATCGCCATCATTGCCAATCCGCGACTGCGTTATCCGCGATGATGATTCGCCTTTTCAAATCCGAAATTCCCCTTTCCGCCGCCATCGGAATCTCTTTGATTCTTTTCTATTTGGCGGCGGCGATTCTCGGCCCGCTTTTCGCCCCCTACGGCCAATCGGAAATTGTCGGCAATGTCTGGGAAGAAGCCGGCGGCGAATTCCTTCTCGGCACCGACAATCTCGGACGCGATATGCTGTCGCGATTAATTTACGGCACGCGGGTGACTATCTTCATCGCTTTGACGGCGACGATAATTTCATTTTCCGTCGGAATTTGCGGCGGACTTTTCGCCGCCATTCATCGCGGACGCACCGACCAATTTTTATCGCGCGGCGTGGATTTAATGATGGCATTGCCGACATTAATTTTCGCCTTGGTGGTGCTTTCGGTTTTGCCCGCCAATTTAGTCACGCTGATTTTAGTGATGGCGTTTTTGGACTGCAGCCGCGTTTTTCGCGTCAGCCGCTCGGTGGCGATGGATATTGTCGTCATGGAATACATAGAAGCCGCAAGATTGCGCGGTGAAAAAACACCTTGGCTTTTAGCCCGCGAAATTCTGCCGAATGCCGCCCCGCCCCTCATCGCCGAATTCGGTTTGCGATTTAGTTTCGCGGTTTTGTTTTTGAGTTCACTAAGTTTTCTCGGCTTGGGCGTCCAGCCCCCCGCCGCCGACTGGGGCGGAATGGTGAAGGAAAATAAGGATGGAATTGCATTCGGCCTTGCCGCCCCGCTAATGCCGGCGACGGCGATTGCCGTGCTGACGGTATCGGTTAACTTAGTGGTGGATTGGATGCTAAACCGCGCCGCCCGCCTTCGCGCAAACGAATGACCGACACACTTCTTCAAATTCGCAATTTGCGCGTAGAAGCCGACTCGCCCGGCGAGCCGGGGAAGATTCTCACGCTGGTGGACGATGTTTCCTTTGAATTGGAAAAAGGGAAAGTCATCGGATTTATCGGCGAATCCGGCGCCGGAAAATCCACTGTCGGCTTGGCCGCGCTCGGATTCGGACGCGGCGGCTGCCGAATCACCGGCGGCGAAATTCTCCTTGACGGCGAAAATATTCTCCAATTAAGCGACGAAAAAATTCGCCGCCTGCGCGGGCGAAGAATCGCCTATGTGGCGCAATCGGCGGCGGCGGCGTTTAATCCGGCGCATCGCATTGGCGACCAAGTCATAGAATGCATGGTCACGCATCGCGTCGCCGACGGAGCGGAAGCCGCGAATCGCGCCGTAGAATTATTCGGGCAACTGGGACTGCCCGACCCGTCTCAATTCGGACGGCGATTCCCTCATCAAGTTTCCGGCGGACAATTGCAGCGGGCGATGACGGCAATGGCGCTCTGCTGCCGGCCCGACCTTGTAGTATTTGACGAGCCCACAACCGCGCTTGATGTCACCACGCAAATTGATGTCCTTGCCGCCATTAAGCAAGCCGTCGCCAATGCTCACGCCGCCGCGATTTATATTTCGCACGACCTTGCCGTCGTCGTGCAAATTGCCGACGACATTATGGTTTTGCGGCACGGAAAAATGGTTGAGCATAATACCACCGCCGACATTCTGCATCGTCCTCAAGAAGATTACACAAGGCGGCTTATCGCCGTCCGCTCCATTCGCAAAGCCGAATCGGAATCCGAATCCCCCCTCCCCCCCCTGCTGGAAACGGAAAACATTACCGCCGGCTACGGCGATTTAGCGGTGCTTAATCAAGTCAGCATCACGCTTGCCAAAGGAAAAACATTAGCCGTCGTCGGCGAATCCGGCAGCGGAAAATCCACTTTGGCAAGAGTGATTACCGGGCTTCTGCCGCAGACGGGCGGCCGCGTTATCTTTGACGGAAACCCTTTGCCGCCGACTCTCGCCGCCCGCGAATCCGATTCGCTGCGCGACATTCAAATGATTTATCAAATGCCCGATGTCGCGCTCAATCCGCGCCAAACCGTCCGACGCATCATCGGACGCGCCGCCGAATTCTATCACGGACTCAAAGGCAAAGCCCTTGAAAATCGCGCATCGGAATTAATCGCCCAGATTGAATTGGACGACTCTTTCCTCGACCGACTCCCCGGCGAATTATCCGGCGGACAAAAGCAGCGAGTATGCATCGCCCGCGCTTTGGCGGCAAAGCCCAGACTCATTATTTGCGATGAGATTACTTCGGCGTTAGATCCCCTCGTCGCCGACGACATCCTCCGACTCCTTCTGCGATTGCAGGAAGCCGAAGGCGTTTCTTATCTGTTTATCACCCACGATTTGGCGACGGTGAAAGCGATTGCGGATTCCATCGCCGTTATGCATCAGGGAAAAGTTGTCGCCTTCGGAGCGAAAAAGGAAGTCCTGACTCCGCCGCACGACGATTACACTCACTTGCTGCTGTCGTCCGTGCCGGAAATGAAATTGGGCTGGCTGGAAAATGTCCAGCAGCAGCGTCGCATGCAAGCCGCCGGACATTGACGGACTGTTGTTTTATCAATTCGGCAATTGGCAATTCATTGCTTTGGAATGGTGCTTGGCAATATCCCTCCGCACCGGCATTATGGCAGGTTCGCCCTGTCCGATTGAAGTTATGCGGCGAGTGACTCGCGAAATGAAATTGCAGGAAATCACCTTCGCATATAATTAGCCTCGGATTAGGAGGCAAGCAGCGATCGGATTTTTTCACGGGCTTCAACAACGCCCGCTTTCTTAAGAGCGGAAAATAATTGAACCGTCACCGCGATATCGCTTTTTTTCACGCTGCCGCCTTCTTTGGCTTTTCCGCCTTTTTTTGCCGCTTTTTCCGCCATGCATTCTTGGGCTTTTTGCGCCGACGATTCCAATACGCGCAAGGATTCGGCGCGATTGAGTTTGTCCGATTTCGCCAGCAAAATATGCACGGATTTTTTCATCGGCGCGAGCCATTCCAAAAGTCGGCTATCCATTTCGCCGAGTCCGCGGCGGCAATCCACCACTAAAATTATTGCGCGGACGCTTGGGCGGCTCAAGCACGCTTCGGACAGCGGACGCCAACTTGCGCGCATTTTTTTCGGCGCGGCGGCGTAGCCGTAGCCGGGCAAATCAAACATTCGCGCGCCGTCCGCGAAACAATAGCAATTGACCGCGCGAGTCCGTCCGGGCGCGCCCGAAACGCGGGCGAGTCCGCGCGAAAAAATCGCATTCAAGGCGCTGGATTTTCCGGCGTTGGAACGGCCGACAATCGCAATCTCCGTCCCCGATTCCGCAGGCAAAGCCGACGCGACAGGCGCGCTCAACTCAAAACGCAGCGTGGACATTTTTTGAACGCGATGAAAAAAATGCGGTAAAATTCGCGCCGTGATGAAAAAATCCGCGACCCTCATTTTCGCTTTCGTTTTCGCCGCCGCTTTCGCCGAAGAGCAAACGCCCTTTATCGTCGGCGACGCCGCTTCGGGCGAGGCGAAGTATCGTCAAGTTTGCATCGCCTGCCACGGCGAAAACGGCAACACGGCAACGGCGGCTCAGCCGTCTCTTGCCGGACAGCACGCCGAATATCTGCAGGCGCAATTGCGCGCTTATCGCGACGGCTCCCGAAAAAATGCGATTATGCTGGGACTCGCCGCCCCGCTTTCCGACGATGAAATTGCCGACCTCGCCGTTTATTTGTCCGCGCAAAAACCCGCCGTCGCCGGCGCCGCCGACGAAGCATTGGCAAGGATAGGCGAGCGAATTTATCGCGGCGGAATTGCGGCGCGCGACATTCCGTCGTGCGCGGCTTGCCACAGTCCGACCGGCGCGGGCATTCCGCCTTTGAATCCGCGCCTTGGCGGGCAGGATTCGCAATATACGGCGAACGCACTGCGCGCCTTCCAAAACGGCGAACGCAAAAATGCCGTAATGAACACCATCTCCGCCCGACTCAGCGAAGACGAAATTTCCGCGCTGGCGGAATACATCGCCGGATTGCATCCCTAATCTAATCGGCGAATTGACCGAGCGCGGAATCCAACCGCGCGAGTCCCTCCGCTAAATCTTCAAGCGCGATATTAAGCGGCGGCGCAAGCCGCAGCGTGTTTTTTCCGGCGGAAAGAACCAAAACATTTTTATCCAATGCGGCGGCGCGCACATCGGCGATTTTAATGCCGTCGCGCAAATCGCAGCCGACCAGCATTCCTTTTCCGCGAATGTCGGAAAAACATTTGCGGCGCGAATTTATTTCCCCAAGACGCGACATCATTATTTCGCCTCTTTGCCGAATGCCATTAATGAATTGCGAATCAGCGACGATATTAATAATTTCATTGGCGACTCGCGCCGCCAGCGCATTGCCGCCGAATGTCGTGCCGTGGTCGCCAATGGAAAATACCGCCGCCGCCTTCGCCGACGACAGCATCGCCGCCACCGGGAACCCCCCCCCCAAACCTTTGGCGGTGGTTAATATATCCGGAATGACATCGCAATTCATATAATCATAAAGCGCGCCGCATCTGCCGACTCCCGTCTGCACCTCGTCAAAGATTAATAGCGCATTGTATTTTTCGCAAAGATACTTAAGTCCCCGCAGAAAGGAATTGTCGGCGAGATTAATGCCCGCTTCGCCCTGCACCGATTCCACAATGACGGCGCAGATATTTTTATCCATCGCTTTTTCGGCGGCGGATAAATTATTAAATTCAGAATGGCGAAATCCCGGCGCAAGCGGACCTAATCCTTGTTTTAATTTTTCCTGTCCCGATGCGGCGAGGGCGAGTCCGATTCGTCCATGGAATCCTCCATCAAAGGCAAGGACGGCATATTTATTCGCATCTTGGGAAACGCCGAATTTGCGCGCGAGTTTTAATGCCGCCTCATTCGCTTCCGCGCCCGAATTGCAAAGAAAGACGCGCTCGGCGAAAGTGTGCGCGACTAATGATTCGGCGAACCGCAATGGGGCTTCGCTCGCGTAAAGATTGGATGTGTGCCAGAGTTTGCGCGATTGGTCGGCGAGTGCATCGGCAATTGGCGGCGCGCAATGTCCGAGAGAAACAACGGCGATGCCGCCGCTTAAATCAATAAATTCGCGCCCATCGTCGGCGGTAATGCGCGCGCCTTTCGCGCTAACGAAAAGCGGCGGCGCAGGCGCATAAAGCGGCACAAACAGCGAGTCATACTGTTCGCGCAGAGATTTTTTATCGGCATCGGTCATCGGCGGCGTATTCTATCACCGCCGATTCGCGAACGCAAGCATGTCCACCGTCTGGACAATGTTTTGCGGAAACACCGCCTAATCATCCAATAAAGAAATCACGGACAGAATAAGGGGCAAGATTATTGAAAGAATTATTATCCCCTTGTTAATCCATCGACGCATGATTTTTTCTTTTTTTAGATGCTCCGGTCCCGTGTCAATGTCAATATTGGGCCATAGCCCGATGAACTTGGAACCCAAAATGCTGGCCGGGCTCGCAGCCATGATAGTAATTAATACAAGGTAAACCACGGACCCGAAACCGCCAAGGGGTTCAGCAAGAGTAGTATCCTTTATCCAGTAGTCCCCCAAATCCCGAAGGAAACCAATGCCGAATAAGAAAAGGAAGAAAAAGACAAGAGTGCTTATGAGATACAGAAGCATAGCAGGGATTATTAGCCCTCTGGGGCATGACGGTGGCACATTTCCCATTAATTCATAGATAGCCGCCTCGGTAGAGGCAACCCAATTCTTTTCTCCGGTAACGGAGAAACGCGCATGCTCGCCGTGTCTGATATCAACGGATATCAGGGTGTCTCCCCCCCATTCCTGACAACGAATCCCTAAGGCGTGGATTTTGCACTGAGGGAAAAAGTTCACATCCTCAAAGATCTCGAAAGAGTCCGTCCTCTGCAGGGAGTCCGGCAGAGAAAAGGTGATGTTGAGGTGAAGTTTCTCAAACTTCATCATCGCCTTTTTGATAAGGAAAGCGATTTGCTTCAAATCCTCGTAGGAGAATCGCTTATTGTTAAAACTCACCTCCTTGTCAACGGTGATCGCAGTGGGCGGAGTCACTTTTTCCATGGGATGTGACCGTTGATGTTGTGCTGCTCGTAGACGCGCAAAACGGCATCGGCGAATTGCGATAATCGCTTGTCGCCGATGCATTCGGTTTTCTCAAAAAGGCACACCATCGCTATGAGTTGTCGTGAAAAGAAAGCCCCTCTATCATCTCTATCCCCTTATGCAATTGCATCGTTAGGATAAAGCGAAAGCCAGCGGGAGTAATCACCGCCTTGCTGCCAATTCTGCCGAGCAAATCCAATTCTATCGCAAAGCGAAGAAAACTCAAAGTTCTCCTATTAATAGCGGGACCGCGCCATTCGTTCAATTTTCCGCTCACCATCAAAAAATTATTTTTCAGCCCATCAATCTCAATGGGATAAGAATTACGCGACAACAAAAAAGCGCACTCCACTATGGCGTAAATTCCAAACACGGACGAGGAATAAAAAGGGTGCTTGGAAATAAACAACCGAATTTTTTCTTTTTGCAAAGGTGATAATTTTTTCGCGGACGGAGTGCTCTCTTTCGCCGCAATAAATTCATTGCCAAAATCGGTTAAAAACCAGTGACGCCCGCTACTGCGCGCCAAGCCGAATTCTTGGCAACCCGTAAGCAAATGATAAGCAGAAATATCGCGCATATTCAGCTGCTTCGCTATTTCTTCTCGAAGAGTGACTCCCTCGGACATTTTAATCATAGGAGGAATCAGACGCGCGATACTGTAAATGCCGTGATCTTTCGCCTTGATTTCGAGGAACGGGGAAAGTTTGGACATTCGCTGAAAGTAGGCGCGCATAATTTCCAGAGGATCGTAAATGACCGTTTGCACTCCCGCCGCTTTCGCCGCTCTGATTTTAGCGGCGGGTGCCGCCGTGACAAAAAGGTAAGCGTCAATCTCCCCCGACATCAATTTTCCGGCAATCTGCATTTTCTGCAGACGCAGCCGATAGTCCAGCGTTTGACGCAGATGCTGGTCTGCAAACGCAGTCGCTTTCAATTCAACAAGGGCAAGCCGCTTGCCCCGGGCAAGCAATAAGTCAAGCCGTTTTTCGCCGCCATCCAAGTGCAGTTGGCGATCAATTAATTTCGGCAATTCGCTGTCGCCAAAATATTTCGCCAGCAAATCAAGATTCCCAACGAGAGCGTCTTCTATCTCCGACTCGCTGATGCTCATTATTTTGCTATCACGCGGCATTGCCCTACTTTCCTAATGCTTGCGATGCTTCGCCGCAGAAATTCGCCATCTCCGAATCGCCGATTTTTTCGGCTTTTTTGCCGAGGTCGGCGAACATCATTCCCGCCGCGCCCAACGGACCGTGACGCTTAACCATCGCGCCGTGCTTTTCGCAGAAAACCGCGCCATCGGCGAGGCAGAGTCCGCTGTTGTGGCTTTTCGGGTAAAGCGAACAAACCTGCAAATACGCGCCTTCTTTTTCGCCGTTGCCGCACATCACGCAGCGATAGCCGTCGCGCTTCAAAATTCGCCCCGCCATCGCCTTGGAAAACGGCGGCGGCACTTTCGGATGGCTTTTTACTGCTTGCACCGGCATACTCGGATTATACCCTTAAAATTCGCGACCGCGTTAAATTTTCGTGGCTGGCAGAATTCGCGTGTTAAATATCCCCCGCCAGCGGGGCGCGGACGAGAGGACGGCGACGATACTCGCGAATGGAAACATAAACGCCGCTTCCGACAATCAGTAAAATCCCCCCCCATGTCCAGCCGTCAGGGAAATGATTGAAAACAAAATAACTCAATAAGACCGCGCAAATTAATTCACTGTAATTAAAAGGCGCGATTAAAGATGCGCTGGCGAACTCGCACGACTTTGCAATAAAATAATGACCAAACGCGCCCAACAATCCCATCACCGACATTATCAGCCATCCCCGCAAATCGGGCGGCGTCCAATTCAAAATGGCAAACGGAGTCATTAGAATCGCCGCCGCCGTCATCGCGTAAAACGCCGTGAGCAAAGGCGGCAAACGACGGGCTGATTCGCGCGTCGCCATAATGTATCCGCCGTAGCAAATGCCGGCCATTAAGGCAAAAAGAATTGTCGGGCGAAAATCACCGCCCGGCCTTAACACGGCAAGAACACCAAGGAATCCCAAGACGACCGCCGCCCCCCTCCGCCAATCAAACGATTCGCGCAGCAGAAAAGGCGCCGCCGCCGTAACAAATAAAGGCGATATAAATAAAACCGCCAAAGAATCCGGAATGGGATTGTCGCGTATGGCGACGAAAAAAGACGACATCGCCGCGGCAAACAGCCCCCCCCTAATTGAATGGCGAAGAATCGCGCGCGGCTGAATTTTCACCGCGGCGATTCGCGGCTTGTGGCGCACAAGAAAAATCGGCAGCAAAAATATAAATTGAAAAAAGCATCGCGCCCACGAAATTTGCAGCACCGAATAATCGGCCGATAAAATTTTAGCGGCGGCGTCGGTAACTGCAACTAATTGCATCGCCAAAACCATCAGGGCGATTCCGGCCAGCGGCCGCGCGACTTCCGGGCGATTTTCAGTCACGACGGCAATCGCTCTTCCAGCCAGCCATCGCGCGCGCGCGACTTGACGACAGCATCAATTTCCAAAGCGGATTCCAAAATCTCCGGCATCATTGAAAGCGGAATTTGAACCGCAGAATCCGACGACGCCTTCTGCGGATTAGGATGCGCCTCAATAAACAAGCCCGCAATTCCAACGGCGACCGCCGCCCTCATCAACGCCGCCGCCAACGGACGGCTGCCGCCGCTTTTATTTCCCAAGGCGCCCGGCAATTGCACCGAATGAGTGGCGTCAAACACTACCGGACAATTGCATTCGCGCATTATCACAAGCGACCGCATATCGGCGACAAGATTGTTATATCCGAAACTCGCGCCGCGCTCGCACAGCAGAATTTTTTCCGCCCCCCCCCCCCTCGCCTTTTTTACAATTTCATTCATATCATTCGGCGCGGCAAATTGCCCCTTCTTAATATTAATCGCGCGCCCCGTTTTTGCGCATGCGGAAATAAGATCGGTCTGGCGGCACAGAAAAGCGGGTATCTGCAGAATGTCCGCAACTTCCGCAACTTCGTCCGCCTGCGAAGGCAAGTGAACATCGGTCGTCACCGCAATTCCGAATTCGCTTTTAATGTCGGCGAGAATTTTAAGCCCCCCCTCCATTCCGATTCCGCGCGGCGAATCAGCCGACGAGCGATTCGCCTTGTCAAACGATGACTTGAAAATAAACGGCGCATTAAATCGCGCGCAAATTTCCACAAGGCGACCGGCGGATTCCATCGCCATTTCGCGCGATTCAATCGCGCACGGCCCCGCAATTAAAAACAGCGGGCGATTCAATCCGACATCAAAGCCGCACAGATTCACGCCGCCCGCACCCCCCCCCCCCCTTCCGCAGATTCGCGGCGCGACCTGGCCGCTTCTATAAAACTGCAGAACAAAGGATGTCCCTTCCTCGGCGTTGAAGTGAATTCGGGATGAAATTGGCAGGCGATAAACCAAGGATGCATCGGCAATTCCACCGCTTCGCAAAGTCCGTCCTTAACGGAGACGGCGGCGATTAGCATTCCGGCGGCGATTAATTTTTCGCGGTAGCGATTGTTTAATTCATAGCGATGGCGATGCCTTTCCGCAGCCGAATCCCTGCCGTATATTTTTCGCAGGCGGCTCGCTTCGGCGAATGCGCATTCTTCATCGCCGAGCCGCATCGTGCCGCCAAGGTCGCCCCCCCCCCCTCCCCTTTGGATAATTTCACCTTCGGCATCCTTCCATTCGGCAAGCATCGCAATCACCGGAGATTCCGTCTGCGGATTAAATTCGGTGCTGTCGGCGTTTTTAATGCCGGCGCAATGGCGCGCGAATTCAATAACGGCGACCTGCATTCCAACGCAAATTCCCAAATAAGGAACGCCGTTTTCGCGGGCGTATTGAACGGCGGCCATCTTGCCCGATGCGCCCCTGTCGCCGAATCCGCCGGGGATGATTATACCGTCGCAGGAAGCGAGCCGGGAATCAACATCATCAATTAATTCTTCGGCGTTAATGTAATCTATGTCCACCGCCGTCGCCGTGCGAATGCCGGCGTGAACAACGGCTTCATTAAGAGATTTATACGATTCGGTAAGGCGGACATATTTGCCGACGATTCCAATTTTCGCCCGCGCCGTCGGATTTTCCAAGCGATGATTAATGTCGCGCCATTCGTCAAGACGGGGGGGGGGGGGGGATAAATTCAAACGCGCGCAGACGGCTTTATCAATTCCCGCCTCCGAATAATTAATCGGCAGAGAATAAACGCTTTTAACATCGGGCGCGGCAAAGACCGCATTCGGATTCAAATTACTGAACAAGGCGATCTTTTTTTGATGATCTTCGGAAAGCGAATCGCGCACGCGGCAAAGCAGCAGGTCGGGCTGAATTCCAATTTCGCGCAATGCTTTCACCGAATGCTGGGTCGGCTTTGTTTTCGCTTCGCCGGCCGATTCCACAAAAGGCAGAAGAGTGACATGGATAAAGCAGGTGTCTTCCGGGCTGCGCTCCAATCGCATTTGCCTTGCCGCTTCCAAAAACGGCAGCGATTCGATGTCGCCGACGGTGCCGCCGATTTCCGCAATCGCCACCTGCGAATCATCGTCCAGCGCGCGCGCGATGGACGCTTTAATTTCGTCGGTAATGTGGGGGATGACCTGCACGGTCGCGCCGAGATAATCGCCCTTGCGCTCGCGGTCGATAACTTCCTTGTAGACTTGTCCGGCGGTAAAGTTGTTGCGGCGGCTCATTCGGCGGGTGGTGAATCGCTCGTAATGCCCCAAGTCCAAATCTGTTTCCGCGCCGTCCTGCGTTACAAAAACTTCGCCGTGCTGATAGGGGCTCATCGTCCCCGGATCCACATTGATGTAGGGATCCAGTTTAACGAGGACGACCGACAGCCCGCGCGCTTCCAGCACCGCCGCCAGCGACGCCGCCGCGATTCCTTTTCCCAGAGACGACACAACCCCGCCAGTAATGAAGATAAATTTAACCGCCATCGCGGACGCTATGATAATCCAAAACGCACCGCCGCCGATGAATTAAAATACGATGATGAAATTTTCCGCCGATCCCGATTTTCGCCGCTCGCGGTGGCTGCCGCATCGCCATTTAGAAACGGCGCTGCCGCACACGGCGCATCGCTCGATCCCGCTCGCCTATCAGCGCGAAATTGCCGAAACGCCGGACAGCGACATTATCGCGATGGACTGCATTCTGGGCGACGCCGGACGCGACGCCGTCATTCTCTTTCACGGATTGGAGGGCGATTCGCAAAGCCGCAGCGTGCGGGCTTTCGCCGAGCATTTTGCCTCGCTGGGCTGGTCGGTCGCCGCGCCGAATTTTCGCACCTGCGGCGGAATGATGAATCGCCTCCCGCGCGCCTACCACGCCGCCGACGACGCCGAAATTGCATGGCTCGCGCGATACGCCAAAAGCGTTTTTGTCCATGCGCGGCATTTATTCGCCGTCGGCGTTTCGCTCGGCGGGGCGGCATTGATGAAGCGATTAATTGAGCATCCCGACCAGACCGAAATTCGCGCGGCGGCGACCCTCTGCTCGCCCTTTGATTTAATGCGATGCGGCCGCGAAATTGACCGCCGAATGAATTTGAATCGCGCCATTTACGCCGCTCATTTTCTGCGCACGCTCAAAGCCAAAGTCCGCGAAAAAGCCCGCCGCTTTCCTTTTATCGCCGACCTTCGCCGCTTGAAAAAAGCCCGCACGCTGCGCGAATTTGATTCCGTCTACACCGCCCCGATGCACGGATTCGCCGATGTGGACGACTACTGGCGGCGCGCCTCCGTGCGATGGGATTTGCAGAAAATTAAAACGCCGCTCCTCTGCATCAACGCCCTCAACGACCCGCTGATTCCGCCCGATTCGCTGCCGACCACCGACGAATCGCCGCCGTCCGTTTGCTTTCTGCGGACGAAGCACGGCGGTCACGCCGGATTTGTCGGTGCTCCGAAAAATTGGCTCCCCCTGCGGGTCGCGCAATTTTTTTCCGAAGCGCAATGAATCCCCCCGCCGAAATTTTTCGCGCCTACGATATTCGGGGCGTCTTCGGCGAATCGCTGACGGAAAAAGGCGCGCGCTTAATTGGACGGGCTCTCGGCGGGGCGGCGGCGGCGAAAAAAATTCGCCGTCTCGCCGTCGGCCGCGATGGAAGAATTTCCAGCCCGACTCTCGCCGCCGCACTTTCCTTAGGCATTCGCGAAAGCGGAATCGGCGTCGTCAATATCGGACTCGCCCCCACTCCGCTTTTGTATTTCGCCGCCCACCGACTCGCCGACGCCAGCGGTGCGATGGTAACCGGCAGCCACAATCCCAAATCGCACAACGGCATTAAAATAATGCTCAACGGCGAAACGCTGGCGGGCGAAGCCGTCGCCGACCTGCACCGCCGAATCGTCAAGGGCGATTATCCCCAAAGCGATTCGCCGCCGCCGGAAGAATCCGCCAATGTCAAGGACGATTACATTAAAGCCGTCCGCGAAAACTTGACTTTGCATCGTCCGATGAAAATTGTTTTGGATTGCGGCAACGGAGTCGCCGGGGCGATTGCGCCTGAATTATTTCGCGCACTCGGCTGCGAAACGGAAAATTTATTCTGCGAAGTGGACGGCAATTTTCCCAATCATCATCCCGACCCGGCGAATCCCGATAATTTGCGCGACGCCGAATTCGCTTTGAATCGCGCAAACGCCGATGCCGCTTTCGCCTTTGACGGCGACGGCGACCGCTTGGGCGTGATTTCGCCGCACGACGGAATCATCGCTCCCGACCGCCTGCTGATGGCTTTCGCCCGCGATTCGCTTTCGCGAAAAAAAGGAGGAGGGGCGGTCGTTTTTGATGTTAAATGCACGATGCATCTTGCGCCGTGGATTCTTCGCCATGGCGGAATTCCGGCGATGTGCCGCACTGGGCATTCGTTTATCAAAGCGAAAATGCGCGAAATGGATGCGCCTCTCGGCGGCGAAATGAGCGGTCATTTTTTCTTTCGCGACGGCTGGCCGGGATTTGACGACGCCCTTTACGCCGGAGCGCGATTGCTTTCGCTGGCGGATGCGGCGGGTGGAATGAAAAATTTAATGCGCGGCATTCCCAATTCGTCGGCATCGCCGGAATTGCAGATTCGTTTGGAAAAGGGCGAGTCGCCGTTTGAATTAATCGCTCAATTGCGGCGGCAGGCGAATTTTCCGACCGCCAAAAGAATCGTGGAAATCGACGGACTGCGCGCGGAATACGACGACGGATTCGGCTTGGCGCGCGCCTCCAACACTGCCGCTAATTTAATTTTCCGTTTTGAAGGCGCAACCGATTCCGCCCGCGCCCGCATTGAAGGCGAATTTCGCGAAAACTTAGCGGCGCTTAACTTAAACGCCGTCCTGCCGTTTTAGCGGCGGCGCGAGAGTCCGCACGCCGTTAATGGCCCGCTTCGCCCGCGCAAATGCTAATTCGCGCATCGCCGAATTAGTTTGACCGCGCAGCCGCCAATCCAATTGACGCCATTTTTCCCAGTCGGCGTAAACGATCGCGTCCTCATTTTCTTCGGCGCGCAGCGAAACGACGGCAAACCAAAACGACGCTCTTTCGCCGTCCGGCATTACCCCGATTCCGCTGCGATACATTTCGGCCAAGCGAATCTGCGCGGAAATTCCGCCCTGATAAGCGAGAGTCCGCAGGCGGTCGAAATCAGCCCGAAACGCCTCCCGCAAAAATTTTTCGCTGGGAAAATGGTGCATGTGGCGCGTGTTGCCGGTGACGGCGTAGCGCAGTCCCGCCCCCGCTTCGTTGAGAAAATAAAACGCCACTTGCCAGCCCGGACGCTCGCCCGCCGCAAAGCCAACAGCGACATACCGCGTCTGCGGATAATCGTGGACCGAATGCAGTATCGCGCCAAATCCCAGCGCAACCGTCAAAGCGAGAGCGATTTTTTTCTTTGCCGACATTTTCTTTTTTCCCCAAAGCCCAACGGCGACAAATCCATTATACCACATCGGCGATGCATCGGCGCGAAGATTTTTTTATCAATTCATTAAATGCACAAGGCGTCGATGGCGGTGTCCCACAATTCAATGACGCGCGCACGCGAACGGCCCAGCGATTCCGACATCGGCACGGATAGCGGACGCTCATCCAATCGCAAAAAATGAGCGATTCGGCGATAGTGCGTATATGAGTCGTGTGCGGCGGCGGCGAGGTCGGCGGGTAGAATTCCGGCGGCGGCGGCGCGCCGCAAGAGAGCCAAAGTTCCGATATTTCCGCGCAATTCAGCGACGCGGCTGGAATGCGCCAGCACAGCATGCTGAGCGACGAATTCCACATCAATCATTCCGCCGGGGTCGCGTTTCAAGTCAAATTTAGCGGGGTCGCGCGCGCCTAATTCGCGGACGATTCGCCCGCGCATGGCGGCAATTTCGCGCGCCAGCGACGAGGGGTCGCGCGGCATCGTTAAAATGGCGATGCGGTCGCGCTCAAATTTTTCGCCGATGCTTTCGTCGCCGGCGATAAATCGCGCGCGCGTCAATGCCTGATGCTCCCACAGTTGCGCGGATTTTCGCTGATAGTCGGCGAATCCATCCAGTGAACTGACGGTTACGCCGCCTGCTCCGTCGGGTCGCAGTCGCAAATCAACATCGTAAAGTCCCGCGCCGCCGTGCTCGCCGAGAAGGAAAAGGAGGCGTCGGGCAAGTTTGGCGTAGACCGCCGCCGCTTCCGGGCGGTCGTCTTCGTATAAAAAAATCAAATCCAAATCGGAGCCGTAGCCCATTTCTTTCGCGCCGCATCGTCCGTAGCCGACGGCGGCGAATTGCGGATTCTCCCGATGCCGCGTGTCGCCCAAACTTTCCCACGCGAATTCCAGCAGGCGTGAAAGGACGATGTCGGCCAATTCGGACAAGCGGTCGGATACGGAAGCGACCGGCAGATTCTCAAAAATTTCCGCCATTAAAACGCGCAGCACCGCGCGATCTTTGAAGACGCGAAGAATTTCCAGCCGCTCTTCATCGGCGGATGCGCGTGCGAATTGGGCGGCGAGTCGGTCGCTTTCGCGCTGCCAGTCGGGCGCGCCGGATTCGCCTTCCACGAGTCGGACCAAAGCGTCAGGGCGGGCTTTCAGATGCTTAAACGCCCATGAGCCGGCGCCGAATAATTTCGCCATATCGGAAAAAACTTCCGGATAGCGGAGCAGAATATTCAAGTAGGAACTATGCCGCGCAAGCGTTTCCAAAGCGTCTTTCAGCCGTCCCAGCAATTCCGGCGGATGCGCTCCATCCACGGCGGCGGCGACCAGCGGCGGAATTAAATCGGCGACGGATTCCTGCCGCGGCGGCGACAATTGACGATACACCCGGCCTTTTTTTATTCGCAGCAATTGCTCGGCGGCGGCGGGCGAATCGCGCCCCAATCCGGCGGCGGCGAGAATTAAGGAAAGCGATTCAGCGTCGTCGCTCTGCCATGCGCGGGCGATAAGCGGACGCTCGCTTTGCGTCGGCTCGTCCAGCAATCCGTCGACCGCCCGCGACACAATTTCGCGGCGGTCATTAACAGCGTCGGCGAGGGAATCAAAATCGGCGAATTCCATCGCTTCTGCAATCAAACGGCGGCTTTCGGAATCGCGCGGCAAATCGCATGTTTGGCGGTCGGCGCGATACTGCAGGCGATGCTCCAAGCGGCGGAAAAAATCGTAGCAGTCGGCGAGCGTTTGCGCGGTTTTTTCCTCAACCCAATTTTGCTTTGACAATTCGGCGAGGGCGTCCAAAGTGCGCGTCGTCTGCAAAGGCGGATGCTGTCCGCCCCGCAAAAGTTGAAACGCCTGCGCGAAAAATTCAATGTCGCGGATTCCGCCGCGTCCGATTTTAATGTTGTCGGCGACCGCCTTCGCCGAGGATTCAGCGCGAATTTGCTCGCGCATGCGGCGAATGTCGTCCACCGTTCCGACATCCAAATATTTGCGATAAACAAACGGCGTGACAATTTCTTCCAATTCGCGCGCTTCGCCGATGACGACCCGCGCCTTTATCCAAGCGTATCTTTCCCATCCGCGCGCGGTTTCGTAGAAATATTTTTCCAATTCGGCGTAACTGACGGCAAGTCGGCCGTCGCCGCCGTAGGGGCGCAGCCGCATATCCACGCGAAAAACAAAGCCGTTTTCATCCGGCTGCTCCAAGAGTGCAATCAGACGCCGCCCCAGCCGGACAAAAAATTGCTCGGCGTTTGCATCGGCGCGAGGATATAAAAAAATCAAATCAATATCCGACGATACATTCAATTCGCCGCCGCCGAGTTTTCCCATCGCCACGACCGCCAGCGGCTGGTCGGGATTGCCGTGCCGCTCGGCGAGTTCGCGAAATAAAATCTCCGCGCCGCGGGCGATGCATAAATCGGCGAGGGCGGTCATTGTTGAGATTACTTCCGCGAGGTCGGCATCGCCGTTGAGGTCGCGCGTCATCGTCGTTAAAAAAACGCGGCGGCGGAGTCGTCGCATTGCAGCGGCAAGCGAGCGTGAATCGTCGGCATTGTGCAGGGCGTCCGCCATTTTTTTCGGCGAAAAGGGCGACGCCGCCAGATTTGCGATTTCATCGCGCAGGGCGGAATTGCCTTGCAATGACGCGCGGGCGTAGTCGCTGAATCTCTCGGCGCAATCAAGTGGCGCAGTCGTCATATAATTCAATTCTATGGACTGTTCGCCGCGATGACAAATTCGCCCAAGATGCCGCTGCTTCGCCTGCTATTTTTGCCGCTGCGATTGGCGGCGGCGGCGATGATTCTGCTCGCGCTTGCCGCCGCAGCGATTTCGCTCGCCGTCAGATTTTATCTGCCCGGCTACGCCATGCGAGGAGGCGAATTTATCAATGATTCGCTCGCCGTTTATCTGCCCGGCGCGCGCGCGGAAATCGGCGATATTAATTTGCGAATCGCGCGCGGCGGAATCTATCTGCGCGTCGCCGACATCGCCGTCATTGACCAAAACAACGAAGCCATTTTGCGGGCGGATTCGGCAAGGGCGAGAATCAGCCGCCTGCCTGAATCCTTCGCCGAATTAAAATCATTAATTCAATCGCCCGATTCCGCCAAAATGGAATCGCTGTGGCGCGAAGGATTCGCCGTTGAATTAATCAATCCGCAAATCTTCATTCGCAAAGGCAAAGACGGCGAGATTAGCGGAATCGCCCCCCTTCCGCTCGGCGAATCGCCGCCGATTCGCGACGCCCGCGCGCTTCTTAAAAACGCCCGCATTATTTTTCGCGATGACTCCGAAAACCTGCCGCCGCTGGACATCGGCGGATTGGAAATTGCAACGATATGGAAAGACGGCGCCATTCAATTTCGCGCATCGGGAGAAACCAATTCAATTGCAAATGCAATGACAGTCATCGCCATCGCCGACGCGGACGGCCGCAAAGGCCGCTTTTATATTTCCGCCGACGAGGTTTCTTCGTCCTTGGGACTTGTGCCCGCCAAATGGCGGAATTTGTCCGCGCAAATATGGGGCGAATTCGGCGATGATAAAAGCAATGCGACAATTCGCGCAACCTCATCAAAATTCAATTACGAAGGGGGAGGAGAATCTCCTTCTTTGTTGGCGGAAAACATATCCGCCAATGCGGATATTTCATTTATTAATGGCTTCACCTTGGACAATATAAACTTTGCATTTGATGCCGACAATCCGACTCTAACTGCGCCGACTTGGTTTGCCGAATCATTAACGGCAATTCGCGCGCAGGTGGCGGGCGAATGGAATCACAGTAATGACGATTGGAATTTAAGCATCTTTCATGCCGACGCGCATAATAAGGATTTGTCGGCGCGAATGGCGGGAACAATTGCCGGAAGCAAATCGGGCGATTCAATCTTGGATATACAAGGCGGAATAAGCAATGCGAATGCAGAATCGATCGGACGCTATCTGCCGTTTGCGCTCTCCAAAGAAACCCGCGAATGGCTTGGCAATGCGGTCGTCGGCGGAAAATTATCGGAGTGGGAATTTCGCGTTGAGGGAAATCCGCAAAACATTCCTTTCGCCGAGGGGGGGGGAGTGTTTTTTATCGGCGGCGATTTTGAAGATTTGACTTTGGATTACGCGCTCGGCGAATGGCCGCCTTTGGAAAATGCGTCGGGACGAATTGCCTTTGAAAATACATCCCTCGCTTTTGAGGGAGAGGGGGGGACGGCGGGATTGACGGTCGCTCGCGTTGCCGGAAGCATTCCGAATCTTTCCGCCGATGAATTGCGTTTGACTTTGGATGTTGAGTCCGCCGCAAGGTCGGAGGATTATTTTGCGGCGATGCCGCTTTTTCCGGCGGCGCGGGAAATCGCCGATGAAATTGCCGCCGCCGGATTTTCGGCGAGAGGGACGGCATCGCTGTCGCTGTCGCTGGATTTGCCGATGGATAATCCTGATGACGCGCGCTATTTAATTTTCTACCGTCCGCAGAAAAACCGAATCTCAGTTGCAGGAGGGGGGGGGCTAATTCTGTTTGATGATGCATCGGGCGAAATTCAATTTGACGGCGACAATGCAATCGGACAGGCGCGGGCGAATTTTCTCGGCGAATCGGCGGTAATTTCAATTTCGCTTGCGCCGTCGCATCGCGAAATTTTAATTAATAGCCGAATTAATGTCGCCAACGCCGCCGATTTGCTCGGCGTAAAATCCTTATCTGATTGGGCTTTCGGCGAATCCGATTACACATTGTCGTGGCGCGAAGAAGAATTAAAAACGGCGATAATAATAGAAACGGCGATGGAGGGAGTCGCCGTCAATTTGCCCCCCCCCCTCGGCAAAGCTTCCGAAGAAAAGGCGGCTCTTAAAATCAATTGGACTCCCGATGCCGCCGCCGATATTCATTACAAAGACGGACTCGCGCGGGCGAAATTATTTTCGTCGGAAAATTGGCGGGGCGCAATCGGCATCAACGCTCCGCCGCCGATTGACAGCGGCGAAAAGGGAATTATCGTCGCCGGAAAATTAAATAACGCCGACCTTGATGAATGGCTTGCCCTTGGCGAGGGGGGGGGGGGGGGCATTCGCCGCGCGGAGATTACGGCGACGGATTCTATTCTATTCGGAATTTCGCATGAGGTTTTATCCTTGGATATTTCTTCCAATGAAGAGGGAGAAGCAATTATTACTGTGGAATCGGACGCCGCCGCCGGTCGCATGATTTGGGACGGCGAGCGAATCTCCGCGCATTTTTCGCGCATCAATGTGCCGGGGCGAAATGAAAAATCGGAATCGGAATTAGAACCTTCTTCGCAAGGCAATTCTCTTTTCCCCTTCCCCCCTATTAATTTAACGGCGGATGAATTTTTCTATCGCGGATGGAATTTAGGAGAATTAAAAATCGCCGGCGCTCCCGAATCCGGCGGCTGGCGGATTCATAATTTTTCGCTGACGGAAGGCGGCAACGCGCTTGCAACCAAGGGATTTATCAACGAGGAAAATTCGGCGATGGTTTCGCTTTCTCTTAAGGCGAATGACGCCGTGCGGTTTTTCGACAACCTTGGCTATCCTGAAACTCTCGCTTCCGGTTCTTTTGATTTAAGCGGCCAAATCGCATGGGGGGGGGGGATCGCTGATTGGCGGCCAATGACCTTGTCGGGCAATTTGAATTTAATCTGCCGCGAAGTGAGATATTTGAAAACCGATCCCGGCACCTCAAAATTGCTCGCTTTGTTTTCGCCGCAGTCGCTGTTTTCCTTGGGATTCGCCGACGCGCTTAAGGAAGGGGTGGAATTCGGCGAAATCAGCGCGCAAATTGAAATAGCAAACGGAGTCGCCCGCACTCGCGATATGAGATTGGAAAGCCGCGAAGCGGTTGTATCAATGACCGGACTCGCCGACATCACCGATGAGCATTACAACATTCGCGGACGAGTGCGGCCGGGACAGGCATCAATTGGACTTATCACCCTCGCCACGGGACTCTCAGGAATCACCCCCCCCCTTGCGGCGACGACATGGGTTCTTGGGAAAATTTTTGAAAAGCCCATCTCGGAAATAGGCGCCTATGATTTCACCATAACCGGACCTTGGAGCAATCCGGTCTATGCGGAAGTCGGCGCGCTTTCCAAAGATACATTAGGAGGGGGGGGGGAAGAAGAGCGATGAAGAAATTCAAGGCGGCGGCGGTGCAGATGTCGTCGGGCGATTCGGTTGATTTGAACTTGAAGCGCGCCGGCGATCTTATTTCGGCGGCGGCTAATGAAGGCGCGTTGCTGGTCGCCTTGCCGGAATTTTTCCCCGCCTTGTCCGCCGACGAATCCCTCAAACTGCGCGTCGCCGAGCGGTCGGATGAGATTGAATCCTTTCTTTCCGATTCCGCAAAGTCGCATAAGGTTTATTTAATCGGCGGGACAATCCCCATCGCCTCCGCGACCTTGGGAAAAGTTAAGAACGCGAGCATTCTTTTTTCGCCCGACGGCGGGAGACTGGCGCGCTACGACAAAATGCATCTTTTCCGCTATCGCGGCGCGCGCGAATCCGTCGATGAAACAAGAACAATGGAAGCGGGGGATTCAGTCGTTGCAATTGATTTGCCCATTGCGCGGCTTGGGCTTTCGGTCTGCTACGATTTGCGTTTTCCCGAACTTTACCGCGCGATGAATCAGCCGGATATTATTGCCGCGCCGTCGGCGTTTACGCGGCCGACCGGGCGGGCGCATTGGGATTTGCTGCTGCGCGCGCGCGCGGCGGAAAATTTGGCGTATGTTTTGGCGCCGGCGCAATGCGGCGAACATCCCGGCGGACGCAAAACTTGGGGACACAGCGCGATTATTAATCCGTGGGGCGAAATCATCGCGCAATTAAAAAACGACGAAGGATTCGCCATCGCCGAATTAGATCCGGTTTTTCTAATCGAATCGCGCCGTCAATTGCCGTCGCTGGAAAATCGGATGCTGAAGTAAAAATTCGCGCAATCGCTAATGCTAATGCTCTTCTTCAATGATATCCGCGCCGGGAGGAGGCGTGAAATGAAATAAAGAATCCGAAACCTCCTTCGCTTCAAATCGGCTGAAAATAAGATGCGATTCGTTGCCGAGTGCGTCTTCCATCACCATCGCATAAAGTTTGTCGGCGGCGAAGCCGAGCCGAATCGTGCGAAAATTGCCGCCCGATTTTTTCGGCGTCGCCGTCACCCAAATGAGTCCGTTTTCGGGATTCGCGTCGGCGCGGGCGAAGCCGGAAGCAAGGATGAAATCCTTTTCAATTTCGTCGCCGGATAAAAGCGCCATCGCGCTTTGGCCGCGCAAATCGGCGAAGGGGCGAATTGTCACTTGATTCAAATCGGGAAAAAAAACCCACACCGTTTCGCCGTCGGCGGCGATGATTTCCTCGTGCGACCCGCTGTATTCCAAGCGGAATTTATCGGGCCGCGAAAACCACAGGCGACCGGACGATTCGTCAATTATTTCGCCGTCTTCGTCAAAAACTTTCTGGGCGAATTCGGCGACGCCCATGGGGGTGGATTCGGAAAGCCGCCGCAGCGACTCAATTCCGCCCGCCGATTCCGCATTGGCAAAGGCGAATGCAACGGCGATGACAATTAAGAATCGCATTCTTGACGGCGGCAGTCGGCGTAAAAATAAAGCGAATGATTGCCGTCGGCGAATCCGCTTTTGCGAAAAACCCGCGCTTTCAACCGCTCAATGCCGGGGTCGGCGACCTCTTCAATTTTGCCGCATTTCGTGCAGACCAATTGACTGTGGGCGGCGCCGGGATGCAATTCAAAGCGGGCTTCGCCGCCGTCGGCGGGCAGACGCTGGGCGATTCCGGCGCGGGCGAAAGCGGCCAGCGAGCGATACACGGTGGCGATTCCAATCGCCCCAGCGAGTCGGCGGTAGATGTCGGCGGCGGCCAGCGGCTTGTCTTCATTTCCCATCGCCGACAAAATTTGAGCGCGGGCGGCGGTGGCTTTGAGTCCGGATTCGCGCAGGACGCGGGCGGCGTTTTCTTCCGCCGCTTTTTTTAATTCAGGATCGCGCCCCGTCATTTTTTGCGCCGCGCCGTGCTAAAATTCACGCTTGCATTATACGCCCAACCGCTAATTTTCGCCATCCAATGAAACGACTCTTCGCTGCATTCGCGCTGATTCTGCCGCTGTGCGGCTGCACTAATTTTCCCTACAAGATTGAAATTCGGCAGGGCAACGATGCGGCGGCGGCGCGCGTCGGCGAATTAAAAATCGGCATGACTCAGCCGCAAGTGCGCGCCCTGCTCGGCACGCCGCAGACCGTCGCCCTGCGAAATTCCATTTGGTATTATGTTTTTCAGCGGCGCGAAGCCGGAAAACTCGCCGACGACCGACGCCTTGAGCTCGTCTTTGCAAACGGCGGATTAACGCAAATTATTGAAGGCGAACAAGCGGAATCGCCGTGACTAAATTCCAATCACCCTTAAGAATCGCCGTCGGCGGAATCGGCGGACGAATGGGAAAAACCATCGCCAATGCCGTCCAATCCGCGGCGGATATGACTCTCGCCGCCGCCAGCGAAAGCGCCTCCTCCCAAAAAAAAATTGAGCCCGTCGGCGGAATCGCCGCCGTATCCGCCGACAAAATTGACTGGCGCGCCGTTGATGTGCTGATTGATTTCACGACTCCGTTGTCCGCTTTGGAGCATCTTGCCTGCTGCAAAAAAGCGGGCGTTAACGCCGTCGTCGGCACGACCGGACTCGGTGCTGCCGGCGAGCGCGCCATCGCCGCCGCCGCCAAAAAAATCGCGGTGGTTTTCGCCCCGAATATGAGCGTCGGCGTAAATGTTTTATTTTCTCTTCTTCCTCTCGCCGCCCGCGCCTTGGGCGAAGATTACGACGCTGAAATCAGCGAGGCGCATCATCGCGGCAAGCGCGATGCCCCTTCCGGCACCGCTTTGAAAATGGGGGAGATTCTGGCGCGCGCCGCCGGAAAAAAAATACCGTCGGCGGCTGCCATTGGAAGTCGCAACGGCATTCGCAAAACGGGCGAAATCGGTTTTTCGGTGATGCGGGGCGGAGAGATTGTCGGCGAGCACACGGCGATTTTTGCCGGTCCGGGCGAGCGTTTGGAAATAACGCATCGGGCGGCGAGCCGGACGAATTTCGCCCTTGGCGCCTTGCGCGCGGCGCGCTTCCTGCGCGGAAAAAAAACCGGACTTTTTGATATGCAGGATGTCCTCGGCTTGCGCGAAAATTAAAATCCGCCTGCATTTGCGGCGGTTTTTTTAATTGAGGCGGCGTATAATTAAATTCCAATTCGCCGAAAGGCGGACAATCAACGGAGGAGTTAAGAATGCTCATCGGCGTTCCCAAAGAAATCAAAAATCATGAATATCGCGTCGGAATGACTCCCGCCGCCATCGGCGAGGCGCGCCTTCACGGCCACAAGCCGCTGGTGGAAAAAAACGCCGGAATCGGCATCGGGGCGTCCGACGACGACTATCGCCGAGCCGGTGCGGCCATCGCCAAAAACGCCGCCGAAGTTTACGACCGCGCCGAATTAATCGTCAAAGTCAAAGAGCCGCTCGCCGAAGAGCGAAAACGACTCGGACGCGGACAAACGCTGTTCACTTATCTGCATCTCGCCGCCGACCGCGCGCAGACGCGGGATTTAATTAAGAGCGGCGCAGTTTGCATCGCCTACGAAACTGTCACCGATTCCATCGGCGGACTGCCGCTGCTCGCGCCGATGTCGCAGGTCGCCGGAAGATTGTCGGCGCAGGCGGCGGCGTTTTGCCTGCAGAAAACTATCGGCGGATGCGGCAAATTAATCGGCGGAGTCCCCGGCGTCGCCCCGGCGAAAATTCTGGTTTTGGGCGGCGGAATGGTCGGACGAAACGCCGCGCGAATTGCCGTCGGCATGGGCGGCGATGTGACGGTAATGGAAAAATCGCCCGCTACGATGGACCGCCTCAACGCTGAATTTAACGGCCAAGTTAAAACCGCGCATTCTAATTCAGCGACGATTGAAGAATACGCCCGCGCCGCCGATGTCGTTATTGGCGGCGTGCTGATTCCGGGCGCCGCCGCCCCTAAATTAATTTCGGAGGAAATTGTCAAAGCGATGCGCCTCGGCGCGGTTATTGTGGATGTCGCCATTGACCAAGGCGGATGCGTCGCCACCGCCCGCCCGACTACTCACGACAAGCCCGTTTATATCAAGCACGGCGTCGTCCATTACTGCGTGACGAATATGCCGGGCGCGGTGCCGCGCACTTCTACTTATGCCCTCAATAACGCGACTCTGCCGCACATTCTCGACCTCGCCGACAAGGGATGGCATCGCGCCGTCGCCGACAATCCGCATCTTCTCGCCGGAGTCAATGTCGCCGACGGACATCTTACCTGCCTGCAAGCGGCGAAATCTTTGGGAATGAAATACCGCGACTCGGCGACTCTTCTCGCCGCGTAAAAAAATCGGCGGATTTTTCGAGACGGAGTCGGCGGCGCGAAAAATGACGGAATTCCGCAAGATAACGGCGTTTTTGCGTCCGCTGGAATGGCAGAATATCGCCGACGAATTGCTTGCCAACGGCGCGCGCGGAATGACAGTAACCGAAGCATCCGGCGCGGGACGCCTGCCGATTAAAGCGAAGGATTCCGCGTCGGCAAATTCGCCGTCGTCTGCTGTTGCGCGATTGCTGCCGCGAGTCGCTTTAGAAATGGTCGTCGCGTCGGAGCAAGCCGACGCCACCGTCGCCGCCTTGCGCGAAGCAATGCTAAGCGGCGAACCCGGCGACGGCAAAATTCTGGTATCGGAAATTGAGCGCGTCATTCGCATCCGCACCGCCGAATCGGGCAGAAAGGCGTTGTAGCCCGCAAGGGAACCGTTGTTGTTAAAATTCCACACATAATGTAAAAGTTTTATTTTTTCATAATAGGGAAAAGTAAAAATATGGTATGATAATCTTGTCACTTACAACGCGGAGAAATTCGATGATTTTTCACCACTGCCTTTACCTCAAATTTTTGGTCGGACTCGGCCGACTGACTCCCCATTCCGTGGGCTGCTACATCGGCTACTTGGAAAGCGTTTCCTTGTGGCTGGAAGCGGACATCACGCCCGAATTGATTCACAGCGAAGCGACGATTGAGGGAATCGGGCGGGAGTTGCTGAAAAAGGAAGTCAAAATTTCCTACATCAGCAATTACCAAAGCGCGATGCGCGCCTATCTGCGAATGGCAAGGGCGCACAATTTAAGCGAATCGCAAAGCGAGGCGGCCCCGTCGTCTAACGGCGACTCTCTCCCCATCGCGCCCGATAATGTCGGCAAGGTGATCTGCGATTTAGTGCGACAAAATCCGTCTCGTTCCAAAACAGAAATCGCCGCAATCGCACGGTCCAGAATCCCGAATTCAAATGCAAGCCCGGAATTCGTCGCCGACTGTCGGGCGGTTTTAACCGCCGCTGGGATTTTGCCGCAATCCGGTCGTCTCGCGCCAGTCGGCAAGAAAATTTGCGAATTGATTCGACAAAATCCGGAACGACGCAACGGCGAAATTGCGACGGAAGTGCGGCGAATCTTGCTATCGCGCACGCCAAGCGCAGTGGTGGCAAAGTATCGCTACTGGTTGCGCTGTGCGAGAAATCACTCTGCCAACGCGCATCTCCAAAAAACGGGAGGCGAACAATGAAATACACCAAGCACGGTGCCGTCCGAATGCAGCAGCGCGGCAAAAGCGAAGAGGATTTGAGTATGATTCGCCGCTATGGAAAGCACCTCGGCGGGGGCGCGTTTTTCTTTGGGAATCGCAATGCGGACAAAGCCCGCCGCGATATTCTGCGCGAATTCGGCACGGCGAATCCGGAGGCGAAGCCGATAATTCAGCGGCTTGACCACCTCGTCGGCTGGACGGTGGTGATGGGTGACGATGGAGAAGTCGTCACTTGCTACCCAGTCACGCGAGAACGCCGGACGCGCATTAAAGTGCGCTATCACTGAGCGAAAAAATCGCGTCGCCGAATTCTGCGCGTTATTGTCGCAGAATTTCGGCGATGCGGCGGACATCCTCGGCAATGGCGGCGGCAAGGTCGTCCAGATTTTTGTAGCGAATTTCATCGCGCAATTTTTCGACGAATTCCAGCGACATTCGCTTTCCATAGAGGTCGCCGGAAAAATCCAGCAAGTGCGCCTCCACAATTGGAATTCGCGCCGCCGAATCCTCCGACGAATTAACAGTCGGACGAATTCCAATGCTGACCGCCGCCGGAATGGGTTTTTTATCGCCGTCAATTTTCGCCCATGCCGCAAAAATTCCGGCGCACGGCGGAAAGCATCGGCGATGCAAATTTGCGGTCGGAAAGCCCAAGCGCGAGCCGCCGACGCCATCGCCCCGAATCACGCGGCCGCTTATGCAAAACGGCTCGCCGAGAATTTTAGCGGCGGCGGAAAAATCACCCGACGCCAAAAGCCGACGCGCGCGCGCGCTGGAAATTCGCCCGCCGCCGGAGTCGGCGACGGACGGCATTCGCAAAACTTCCGCGCCCTGATTCGCCGCCATTTTCGCCAGAAAATCAGCGTCGCCTTTTCGCCCCGCGCCGAAGCGAAAATCCTCGCCGACCAAAAACAATTTCGCGCCCGCCGACAGTAATTTTTCCGCAAATTTTTCCGCCGAAGTTGCGGCGAGTCGGGCGTTAAATGGAAGCGCGTAGACGCGGGAAATTCCAAGCGCGCGGAGTTTCAGCATTTTTTCGCGCAGCGTAGTGAGCCGCGGATGAGGCGTTTGCGGCTTGAAAAATTCCAGCGGATGCGGCTCAAAAGTGACCGCCGCCGCCGCCAGATTCCGCGCATCGGCGAGTTTTTTGAGTCGCGCAATCAGAGCGCGATGCCCCAAGTGGACGCCGTCAAAATTGCCCACCGCGAGGGCGAGTCGGGCGGAATCGTCGGATTTGCAATCGCGGAAAATTCGCATGGCGCGGGATTCTATCAGCCGTGCTATACTTTTCGTCCGCGAAAAAAGAACACGAGAGGAAAAAGCCATGGGATTTGAATTTCCGGAATTGCCCTACGCGCCCGATGCGCTGGAGCCGCACATTGACGCAATGACGATGACTATCCATCACGGCAAGCATCATCGCGCCTACTACGACAAAATGGTCGCCGCTCTGGAAGGCACGGAAGCGCTGGCGCTGCCGATTGAGCGCGTTCTCGCGCGCGTTTCCAATTACGGAGCGGCGGTGCGCAACAACGCCGGCGGCTACTTCAATCACTGCGCTTTTTGGAATATGATGTCGCCCGACGGCGGCGGCGAGCCGGTCGGCTCGCTGGCGGGAGAAGTTGATCGCGCCTTCGGCTCCGCCGATAAATTACGCGAGGAAATATCCGCCGCCGGAATCGCCCGATTCGGCTCCGGCTTCGCGTGGCTCATCGTCAAAGACCGCCAGTTGAAAGTGGTTTCCACGCCGAATCAGGATAATCCGCTGATGGATGTCATCGATGAATCCGCGCGCGGAATTCCCATTCTGGGGGTGGATGTGTGGGAGCACGCCTACTATCTCAAATACCAAAATCGCCGCCCGGACTACATTAAGGCGTTTTGGCAAATCGTCAATTGGAAAACCGTCGGCGAGCATTTTGATGCGGCGATGGATCAATAAGCGGATTTCGTCCGCCTGAAAAAATTGGGTGAATCGCGCAGCCGTTTTTTTGTGGGCGATTCTGGCGGCGTCATCGGCGGCGGCGGCGGGCAGCATTTCGGTTGAAGGCGGCGGGTCGGCGAAAATTTTCGCCGCTTCGCCCTACGGCGGCGGCGGACAATTCGGCATGATTCGGGCGGCGACGGAAATTGAATCCGTCCGCAATGTGGAATTGGGAGTCGCCGCCGCAAGATGGAGCAGCCCCTATTCCGACAATACCGTCGTCGGAGCGACGGCGGGATACAAGCAAATTTTCGGCGGCGGAAAATTTTTCGCGCGAGCCGTCGGCGGGCCTTTTTTCGGCGATAAAACCGTTCGCACGGCGACCCGATGGAGCATCGGATTAAATTTATCGGCGGGCGTTATTTTTCAAGGCGGCGAAGTGTTTTTGAGTTTCTGGCATTTTTCCAACGGCAGCAAATTGGGCTTGGGCAAAAAGCCGAATCAAGGCGAAGATTTTTTTGCGGTTGGATTCTCCCTGCCGTTTTGAGCGAAATTCGTCGGCGAAATTTGCCGATGAATTACGGTGGACGATTCCAGCAATAAATTGCGGGCGTGAATTTTGCTTTTTATTCCAGCAATTCTTCGGGATAATCGGCGATGCTCGGATCGTTTCGCGCGTTTCGCAGGCGAGGCAAATTCAATTCAAAATCGGACGATGCAATAGCATCGGTCGCGCGCAGATAATCCGCGACTTCATCCCACACCGGACGCCCCGACGACAGCGAAGCGGTCGCCCATCCCGCCACTTTGTATCGCTTGTCGGCGGCGAGCGGCTCGCCGGTATTTAGGCGCAAATCGTAAATTCGCCGCCCTATCGCCTCCTGCCGATCAATGCCGTAGCGCATTCCGCTCACGCGCACCATATCGCCGCCTTGCCGATAAAACGGGTCGGGATTAAACATATTGTCGGCGACATCCTCCATTATTAATTTAATCTCGGCGCCGCTCATTTCGCGGACATAAGTTTCAGGATAATTCATTGCGGTGGCGTTCATCACATCTTCCATTCGCACCATATCGCCGGAGAGGATTGTCGCCCCCCAGCGAAATCCGGGCGACAGCGCAATTTGAGAATCCAATCTCGCACGCAAAGCGTCGGCGATAACTTGATCAAGCGTGCCGTTAAAACTGCCTCGGCGAAAAAGCGTTTCACCGGCAAAGGTTAATTCTTCGCTTAATTCTTTTTCATAAGGCGCGCGAATCTCCTTAATCAGCGATTCCATTTCCGCGTCCGGCGCAAGATATTCAGAAAACACTGGTAGCAGGCGATAGCGAAAATCGCCCATGCCGCCGCCGTCCGCAATTTTGACATCCAAACAGCCGAGAAATTTTCCGCTGGCCCCGCCGTGGGCAATCAGAGTCGCGCCGTTGGGCGAAGAGGCAATCAGCGGATTAAAAAGCGCGTCGTGCGTGTGACCGCCAAGAATGACATCAATTCCTCCCACGCGTCCAGCCAGCGCAACATCCGCATCCGCTCCGTTGTGAGAAAGAAGGACGACCAAATCCGGCTTTTCGCGCTCGCGCAATTGGCGGACAAGGACGGCAAGCGAATCGGCGCGCATGCCGAATTCCCAGTCGGGAATAAATCGCTGCGGATTGGCAATCGGCGTATAAGGAAATGCCTGCCCGATAATTGCGATTCGCCGGCCGTCAAGATTTTTCATCACAAACGGCGGAAATGCCTGTCCGGTTTCTTCGTCGAAAACCGGCGCGCCGTCAAACTGCGATTCCTCTTTAACGACAATATTTTGAGCGACGAAGTCGCCGTCAAATGCGGCGATATTAGCGCGAATTTCGGCTTCGGGATAAGTGAATTCCCAATGCCCCGTCATTGCCTCCACGCCGAGCAAGTTGGCGGCGCGCACCATATCGCGTCCGCGATTATAAAGGGCGGTGGCGGATCCCTGCCACATATCGCCGCTGTCCAAATGCAAAGTGCGATGGCGCCCATATTCGCCGCGTAATTTCTTAGAGAGGGTCGCCAAATGCGAAAAGCCGCCGACTCGTCCGAAGCGGCGCGCCAATTCGTCAAAGCCGACATGAGAAAATGCATGCGCCAGCGCACCGCCGACCGGAATGCCATAGTAAGAAAGCAACCGCTCGCCGACCAAATGCGGCGGCTTTCCACGCGCATCGCCAATACCGAGATTGACATTCGGCTCGCGGAAATATATCGGCAGCAATTGCGCGTGAGTATCGGCGGTGTGCAGAAAGCGGACATCGCCAAACGGCGCGAAATCATAAAAATTCGTCGGCAGCCCTTTTGCCGAAGCGGACGAGTGGGGCAGAATTCCGGCGGCGCTGGCGGCGGCGAGAATCTGCAGAAATTCCCGCCGATTCATTCTATTGCGATTATCGCGGCACCGCCAAAGACCAGACGCGACTTGCAGTTTCCGACTGCTCCACGGCTAATTCGCCTTCGCGCTTGGCGCGGGACGCCAGCGCATGCGCGCCTTTAATGTCATCGGCGGCGAGTTTTTCTTTCGCCTCTTTGATGTATTTGCCGGTAAAGCGCCACTCAAATTCCGCTTCGGCAGCGCGCTGTCGGACGGCTTCGGCTTCGGCAATTAAAGCGTCGACCGACTCTTTCGTCGGCTCCGATGCCGCCGCTAAATTCATCGCCGCAATAAAAATTCCAGCGGCGAAAATGCGGACGATTTTGCGCGCCGTTTTTTCTGCCGTCATTTTCGCACTCCCGGACCGTTAACCGGGATTCCATTTGACATGTAAGCCATAAAATACTCGACATTGCGGTAGCGCTCATCCTGCGCCTGAAAACGCTTAGCCCCCTGGTCACGGTGACAGCGGCTGATTCGCTTGTGCAAAGTGGCGATATGTCCCCACTTCAAGCGAAAAGTCGGCCACGCGGTAATTTCGCCCAGTGCCGGATGCAGAACTTCAGTGCGAACCCGCTTGCCCGCTCCTTGAACATGGCAAGTCGCGCACGAATTATTGAGATAGCCGCGCTTGCTGTAATAAAAGCGCTTGCCCTCTTCATACTTTTGACGCGCCGCCTCATTCGGAATTTTGATGCTAAATCTTTTTCCGCGGGAAGTAAACGCCATATACGCCGACAAATGAGCAATATCGCCCACTTCCCATTTAAGCGGCTCTTCGCCGTGTTTTTCGCGGCACTCATTGATTGCCAATTCCAGCGTAATCACTTCGCCTCGCGCCTCGTCGAACTGGGGATAATTCTGCCGAATGCCGATGCCGCCGTTGACAAAGCAGTCAGCGTAGGATTTGCCGTTGGCAAACGGTGTGTGAAACAGAATCTCGCCCGAATCCACCGCTTCTTCGTAGGGCGGAAATTCCTCTATGTCTTCCCACTGCGCGCGCGATTGATCGTCAATGGCGTAAACGCCGTTGGCAAAATCGTCCAATTGCACTTGCGGAAAGCGGGCTTGAAAATAGCGGACAAACGCTTCCCGGTCGGCTTCGGGATTGATGGCGTTTTCCGCCTGCGCGATTCCGCCCGCCGACAGAATTGCCAGCGCAATGCCCGCCACAGGCGGGAAAATCGCCGACCACTTAGCGCAGATCATTTGACTTCCGCCTCGGCGGTCGCCGAGTCGCCGATGTTGTCCGTCCAGCTGCAGCGCACCGTATCGCCGACCACCCCATCGCAGTAAAATTTGAGGTAGGGATTCTTGGAGACCGCCGGACCGAGATGCGCCTTGAAAACCTGCCGACCGCTAATTTCGCCGACAAGTTCCTCAATGTAATGCGCCGGAATTTTGCCGCCGTCCGCGCTTTTGCGGAAGCCGGTTTCCATCGGATGCTTGGCGAGCAATTTGACTTCCACTCGCCCGTCTTTGACTTTCGCTTTGATTTTCATCGCCGTCTCCGATTAGCCGCCGCATCCGCCGATGGTCACCTTGACCAACTTGGACGCGCCCAAAATTTTGCCATCCGCCGTTTGAGCGACCGCCACAACCATAGACGATTCGCCTATTTTAATGCGCGTGGAAACGCTTGTCGAAGGCAAGCCCCCGCTCGGCGAAAACGATGCCGCCAGAGACTGCGGATTCTTCTCCACCAGCACGGCAATGCTTTTCGCCGGAAAATTCGCATTGACCGTTATCGGCACGATCGCCCCATTCTCCGCAATTTCGGGCGCTTTCAATTGAACGCCGTCCGATTCCTCAAACGACGGCGAGCCGTAAAGCGACTCAATCGCCACCGAAATTTTATCCGCGCTGAAAGCGTCTGTTGGCCACGCCGCGCGGACCGCTTTTATTGGCAAAGCGGCAAGCGCGGCTATTGCCGCCGCCATTCGCAAGAATCCTCGCCGTTGTGTTGTTGTCATTTGTTTCTCCTCTTTACAGAGTGTAAAGGAAATCCAGCAGGTGTTCAATTTCTTCCGCATTCAAAATGCCGTGCTTGCCGAAAGGCGGCATCGCCGAAATGGGATTGAATTGAGTCGGATCCCACAGCCGCGCACGCAAATCGTCGCGATTGGGAAACCGCTCTTTCACGCCGAAAATCGGCGGGCCCAAATTGCCCGGCGAATCCGCTCCGGCGGTGGCGTGGCATGCAATGCAATTGCCCACGCCACTGCCCTTGCGCTTGAAGAAAATCTCCTCGCCTTTCGCAGCGTCATCCGATGCCGCCAGCGAGGATGCCGACAGTGCAAACAGAATCGCCGCAAAAATAACGGCGCGAAATGTCGCTATGCTTTTTCGCATCAGCCGAACATATCCTTGATGATGGAATCATACCATCCCTGCGCGTATTCGGCTTCGCGTTTGCGGAAATTCCCGTCCTCGCCGCGCGGACTGACTCCGCCCGCCCCTTTTACCGGCGTAATCGTTCCGCTTCCGACCGATTGATAAACTGCCGCCACCGAAATCGCATAGTCGGGCGCGACAAAACTGTAGCAGGTGTTTGCAAACGACCCCGCCAATGGCTCGCGTCCGGCGAAAACGGCCGCAATCGCCGCCGCGGCAATTTTGCCCTGACTGTTGGCGGAAAAGCCCGATTTCGGCATTTTCGCCGCAATTGCAGAATCGCCGATGACATGCACATTCGGCATTTGCGACGACTCAAATGTCACCGTGTTTATCGGACACCAGCCGGAATCGTCGGCAAGACCCGAATTAATCGCCACATCGCCCGCCCGTTGCGGCGGAATGTAATTGACGACATCGCCTTTTTCCTCGCCGAATTCCGTCTGCACGATCCGAGTTTGCGGATTAATCGCTTCCACCAGCCCGCCCGCTTCCGCCGACCGCCATTCAATGCTGTCGCCGTAGAGTTGATTCCAGCCGTCAGTGAAAAGCGGCTGCTTGGAAAATTTTTCCTTGGCATCCAGAATCAACACTTTCGCGCGCGGCTTGGCGACGCTGAAATAATGCGCCATCATGCTCGCCCGCTCATATGGGCCGGGCGGACAGCGAAACGGATTCGCGGGAGGAAGAATAATCGCCGTGCCGCCATCCGGCATCGCCTCTAATTGACGCCGCAAAATTTCGGTCTGCTTTCCGGCTTTCCACGAATGCGGAATCCGCTCAGCATCCGCCTTGGAATATCCGGGCATGCGATCAAAATGGAAGTCAATGCCGGGCGAAACAACCGCGCGGTCAAATCGAATTTCCGCACCGTCGGCCAAAATTACCCGCCCATGTTTTCCGTCGACTCGGCTGGCGCGGGAATGAATCACGCGGACTCCTTGCTTCGCCAGATTGCCGTAGCCATGGCGAATGGAATCCATCCGCCGAATTCCGCCGAGGACCAAATTGGAAAACGGGCAGGTGTGAAATGCTTCGTTTTCCGCAATCAGCGTAACTTCCGTGTGCGGCAGGAATTTCTTCAGATAGCCGGCCGCCGTCGCCCCGCCGAATCCGCCGCCAATAACGGCGACTTTGCGTCCGACGCCGAGACGATGCCCAATGCCGGCGCATCCCGAAATCGCCCCAGCGAGCGGCGTCAGCGCAAGCGCGCCGCAAAATTTCCGTCGGTTCATTTTCCACCTCCGATGCCGCCGAAATAGGCGGCAAGTGCGAGAATTTCTTCGTCGCTGTATCCTTTGGCGATACGATTCATCACCGTTGCTTCGCGCGTGCCGGCGCGAAATTCACGCATCGACTCGGCGATAAACGCCGCGTCGCGCCCCCACAACGAGGGAATTGCTCCCGCGCTGCGTCCTTCCGGGCCATGGCAAGCCGTGCACGACAACGCCAGAATCGCGCCGCGATCCACCTCGCCATCGCCGCCGGACCACGCCGTCGCCGTAAAAACAGCGGATGCGGCAATTACCGCACTCGCTAAATGTCGCAGAAAAAAATTCATCTTTCCTCCTTTTCGGGTTAGTGAACTTCGACCCCGCTTGAGGTCAAAATATATTGCGTCGCCGCAGAAATTTCATCGTCCGACAGTGACGAATTTCCCGCGCGCGGCGGCATTAATCCTTTTCCGGCGACGACGGACTTAATTAAGCCGTCAACGCCATCCGCGTCGGCGAATCGCTTGCGCCATTGCTCGGCGAATTCCGCGCCGACTAGCGGCGCATCGCCAACGCCATTCAAATGACAGACAATGCAGGCGCGCTGATAAACCGCAGCCCCAGGCGAATCGACGGCGACAGTCGGCGATGCCGCCCCGCTTTCATCGCCGGACAAATGCGCAAGCGGCGTGACGCCAGTGATGGATTCAATCAGCCGCAATTGATTCTCGTCCGCGCAATTTCTCATGCAGGGTTTATTATGCACATCGGGGCGCGGGTCGTCAACAAAATTACCGCGGTTCGGCATTTCAATTGCCGCGAGTGATTTTTTATCGGCGACGAAATCGTCGTCAACAAAGCCGTTCAAATTGAAAATATAGGCGATCAGCGCGTAGACCTCGTCATCGCTCAGCGATTGCGGCGCATTGTAGGGCATCGCCCGGCGGATGTAGTCAAACAGCGGCGGCGCGTAAGGCCAATAACTGCCGACGGTTTTTTCCGGACGGACATCGCCTTGTCCGACAAGCGTATCTTCGCCGCCGACAAGGGCCGGCCAGCGTCCTTCGCCCTCGCCGAAAGTGCCGTGACACGACGCGCATTTGGCTTCATAAATAATTTCGCCCTGCTCCGCCGAGCCGTTGCCGGAAGGCAGTCCGACTCCGTCAAAGCGAATATCAATGTCCCATGCGGCAATTTCTTCCGCCGTCGCTTCGCGCCCGAATCCGAATTGGGGATCGGCGAACGAATCCGCCGGTTGAATCGCAGAAGCAAAAAATAAAATCGCCATCCCGCACCTAGCCGATTTGGACATTGAAAACTCCGCCGTCGGCGTCAAGCCGCCAAGTTTGTATGGCGTTTTTGTGATAGATGGATTCCACTCCGCGGACTTTTCGTAATTGCGAAAGAGTCGGCTGGACATAGCCAGTTTCGTCCACGGCGCGACTCTGCAGAAGTTTGGGCGCGCCGTCCCAGCGATATTCCAAGCCAAATCGGGTGAGCGCCTTGGGAAGGACAATTCCTTTCAGTCGCGCCTGTCGCCAGTTAACGCCGCCATCGTCGGAAATATCCACCCGCTTGACAAGCCCCCGACCCGACCACGCAAGCCCCTGAATTTCCAAAACCGAATTCCCTCCGACGCCGCGCCAAGGGTTTTCCGGGCAAGGCGAAGTAATGACGGAATTGCATTCCTGCACCCAAGTAAATCGTCGGGCGAGACCGTCGGGCATAAGGTCGGTGTATTTGGAAGTTTCCTCTCGGTGATGCCATGGTTTGTCGCCGATTTTAAGGCGGCGAAGCCATTTCACCGAAGTGTTGCCCTCCCATCCGGGATTAAGGAGACGCAGGGGATAACCCTGCTCCGGACGCAATTTTTCGCCGTTTTGAGCATAAACGACAAGCGAATCATCCAGTGCCTTTTCCAGTGGAATGCTGCGCGTCATTGCCGCTCCATCCGCTCCTTCTGCCAGCAGCCACTTGGCTTTGGGGGATAATCCCGCTTCGTTAAGAAGAACGGAAAGAGGAATGCCCGTCCATTCGCAGCACGCTATCATTCCATGGGTAAATTGCAGGGCTTCCATTTGCGCGCCGCGCCATTCCATTCCGCCGTTGGCGGGGCATTCTATAAAACGAATGACGGACTCGGAAGGAAAGCGCATTAAATCGTCCATCGTCCAAATTAGCGGACGCGATACCATTCCGTGAATCAGCAGACGATGCGACTGTGGCGGAATCTCCGGCACACCCGCGTGGAATCGCTCAAACACCAAGCCGTTGGGAGTGATGATTCCATGCAATTCGTGTAGCGGCGTAAAACTGACGGAAGAAATAGTATCCGCCGTGAGCCACGGCACATTTCGGCGGACGACATGCGATTCGTGCGACGATGGCATTCCATAAGGAACAGTTGCGACTCCCCGCCCCAGCGATTTTGTCCAAGTCGGGACAGCGAGGGATTCGCTCTCTGATGCCGCCGCTGCCGATGCGGATGCCAAAACGCCGCCGCCAGCAAAGGCGATTCCTTTTCGCAGAAATTCCCGCCGCTCAACGCCGCGAAGTTTCTGGACTTCGGCGGCGATGATTTTTTCATCCTCCATTTTCATTTCCCCGAAAAGTATATCCCATTTGTATACCCCATTTTTCCCAGAGTCAAATTAATCGGAGGAAAAAAGAAATTCGTCGTGGTCGATTCGCCGATAGTGCTTTTCGGCGACATATCCCAAAGTCCGGCGAAAAGATTCGGGCTTGCGGTAGCCAATGACGGTCAGCAGAGTCGCCCCTTCGCCGTCAAAGAAAACGATGGTCGGCGTATATTTTGCGTCCATTTGATGGGCGAATTCACGCTCCGTCATTTCTTTTCCCTGCCAATTGACCTCTAAATTTCCGCGCACATCTACGGCGACGCAGTCAAATTTTTCCCTGATGAAGGCGGCGTTGGGCGAGTCGGCGGCGAAAGAATCGCGCAGCATTTTCGCGCAGTAGGGGCAATTTTCCAGATGAAAAAAAACCATCAGGGCGCGGCCCGATTCCGCCGCTTCTTGGGCGTCGTCGCCGATGTCAAGGAAACTATCCTTAAACCACGAGGGCAGAAAAAACGGAGTCGGGGCGGGGGCGATTCCATCGGCGTTTTCATCGGCGACTCCGCCCGCAAAAACGGCGAGGGAAAACGCAATCAGCAATATGCGAATCGTAGGCACGGCGGCAAATTCTCCGCCGCAAAATTACGCTCGCCAGCGATAAATGTCAATCGCCATCGGGCGGGCAGGTGCAGATTAAATTGCGGTCGCCCCACACTTGATCAATGCGCGATACCGGCGGCCAATATTTGTCTTCGCGAATTCCGCGGCCGCTTGCCGCTTTGGAATTCGCCGATGAATTTTCCATCTCCGCATTTTTTTTCGCCGCATTTTCCGCCGACGGATACGCCGCTTCTTCCCGCGAATACGCATGATTCCATTCGCCCAATAAATCCGCCGCCGGATGCGGAGCGTTAATCAGCGGATTGTCGTCTTGCGGCCATTCGCCGTTTTCCACTTTGGCGATTTCTTGTCGAATGGAAAGGAGTGCGTCGCAGAATCGGTCAATTTCCGACTGCGATTCGGATTCGGTCGGCTCAATCATCATCGCCCCCATCACCGGAAAGGATACAGTCGGGGCGTGATAGCCGTAATCCACCAGCCGCTTGGCGATATCTTCCACGCCCACGGCGGCGGTTTTTTTCAGCGGGCGGGGGTCGGCGACGCATTCGTGGGCGACGCGATTATTCAATCCCCGATAAACCAGCGGATACGCCGAAGCGATTCGCTTGGCGGCGTAGTTGGCGTTTAAGATGGCGAGTTGCGTCGCCCGGCGGAGTCCGTCGCCGCCCATCATCCGAATGTAAAGATATGAGATGAGCAAAATCAGCGGCGACCCCCAAGGTGCGGCCGACACCGCCCCCGGACCCGTCGCCGGCCCCGCCTCATTTTCCAGCGGATGATTCGGCAAAAATGGAGCGAGATGGGATTTAACGCCAATCGGCCCCATTCCCGGCCCGCCGCCGCCATGCGGAATGCAGAAAGTTTTGTGCAGATTAATATGCGAAACATCCGCCCCGAATTTGCCCGGACGGGCGACTCCGACCAAGGCGTTTAAGTTGGCGCCGTCCATATAAACCTGCCCGCCGGCTTGGTGAATTATTTCGCAGACCTGCACAATTCGCGCGCCGAAAACGCCGCAAGTGGACGGATAAGTCACCATCAATGCCGCTAAATTATCGCCGTGCTTTTCAATTTTTTCGCGCAAGTCCGTCGTGTTGATGGAGCCGTTGGCGTGGACGCCCAGCGATTCCACTGTCATTCCCGCCATAATCGCACTTGCCGGATTCGTGCCGTGGGCGGAATCCGGAATTAAACACACGCGGCGATGCGATTCGCCACGGCTGTCGTGATAATGGCGAATCGCCAAAAGCCCGGAAAATTCGCCCTGCGACCCGGCGTTGGGCTGCAAAGATACGCTGTCAAATCCGGTCAATCGCGCCAGCAAATCCGCCAATTCCACCATTACCCGCCGATAGCCGCGCGATTGATTCGGCGGAGCGAATGGATGAATGTCGGCGAAATTCCGCCATGTTATCGGCGTCATTTCGGCGGCGGCGTTGAGTTTCATCGTGCATGAGCCCAGCGGAATCATGGAGCGGTCAAGGGCGATGTCCTTCGCCGCCAATCGCCGCAAATACCGCAGCATTTCAAATTCGGTGCGATGGCGGCGAAAAACCGAATGCGTCAAATAATCCGATTTTCGCAAAAGGGATTCAGGAATTGCGCCCGCGTTTTCATCGTCGGCTTCGTCGCCTTTTCCGCCGAAAGCGCGCAAAACGGCGGCAATGTGCGTGGGAGTCGTCAATTCGTCCGCGCTAATTCCGACGGTTTTTTCGTCGGCAAGAAGAAGATTAATTTGAGATTCATCGCGCGCCTTGCCGACGATTTTTTCCGCATCGTCGGCTGCGATTCGCAGCGTATCAAAAAAGGAATCCGACGGCGTTGAAAATCCAAGTTTGGCAAGCCCTCTCGCCAAAGCCGCCGCATGGCGATGGACGCGATTCGCAATGTCGCGCACGCCGTCGCCGCCGTGATAGACAGCGAAGCAAGCCGCCATCACCGCCGGCAAAACTTGGGCGGTGCAAATGTTGGAAGTCGCCTTTTCCCGCCGAATATGCTGCTCGCGCGTTTGCAAAGCCAGACGATGCGCCCGCCGACCGCGCGAATCGCGCGATACGCCGACAATTCTGCCGGGCGTGAATCGCTGAGATTCCTTGCGAAAAGCCATAAACGCCGCATGCGGCCCGCCGAATCCCAGCGATACGCCGAATCGCTGAGACGACCCCACGGCGACATCAAAGCCCATTTCGCCCGGCGGAATAACAAGAGCAAGAGCGAGCAAATCCGTCGCGCAGGCGCAGCCGATTCCTTTTTCGCGCAACTGCGAAACGACGGCGGAATAATCCGCAATTTTTCCGTCGGCGGACGGATAACAGAAAAACGCCCCGAAAGCGCCTTCCGAATTCTCCGCGAATTTGTCCGGCGAAGTAAGGACAATTTCAATTTCCATCGGCTTCGCGCGCGTTTTAAGCACCGCCAGCGTCTGCGGAAAAATGTCGTTGTGCACCAGAAATTTCGCGCCGTCGGATTTTTTATTGCTCCGCCGCAAGAGCGTCATCGCTTCGGCGGCGGCGGTGGCTTCGTCCAGCAGCGATGCATTCGCCATTGGCAATGCGGTCAAATCGGCGATGGCGGTTTGGAAATTCAAAAGCATTTCCAATCGCCCCTGCGAAATTTCCGGCTGATAAGGCGTGTAGGCGGTATACCAGCCCGGATTTTCCAAGACGCCTCGCCGAGCGACAGCGGGCGTTTCCGTGCCGTAGTAGCCGAGTCCAATCATGGAAGTGAACGCCGCATTTTCGTCGGCGGCTTCGGCGAGGGCGGCAAGGGCTTCGCGCTCCGACAGCGGCTGGCCGAGGTCGGGCGGATTGTCGTCAAAAATCGCCGGCGGCATCGCTTCGCGCACGAGGGCGTCCAGCGATTCCGCGCCGACAAATTCCAGCATTCGCGCCGTTTCGGAGTCGGACGGACCCAAATGACGGCGGGCGAATTCGCCGACAGCCGCCGCCGATTCGTTTTTTTTCATGACGCTTCCTGCGTAAACGCCCGATAGGCGTCGGCGTCCATCAGTCCTTCCAAGTCGGCGGGGTCGGCGACGCGAATATCCATCAGCCAGCCTTCGGATTCAGCGGCGGTGTTAATCAGCGACGGGTCGTCGTTTAATTTGTCGTTGACGGCGGTAATGTCGCCGCCCGCCGGAGCGTAGACATCGCTCGCCGCCTTGACCGATTCCACCACGGCGCAATCTTCGCCTTTCTTGACGGTTCGCCCGACATCCGGCAATTCCACTAAAACGACATCGCCCAATTGCTCTTGGGCGTAGTCGGTGACGCCGACGCGAAAAACGCCGCCGCCGCAATCTTCCACCCACTCGTGGTCGGTGGAGAATTTTTTCTCGCTCATGATTCCTTCCTCTCTTCTCGAAAAAAACTTTTTTCTTTTCAGCCCGCCGATTTTCCGCGCGGCACAAACGGCAGGGCGGCAATTTGACAGGTGATTTTCCGCCCGCGCACTTCGGCAAAAACGACCCCGCCGACATCCGATAATTCGGCGGCGACATAGCCCATCGCTATCGGCGATTCCAAAGTCGGCGAAAAAACTCCGCTGGTGACCACGCCGATTTCGCCGCCGTTATCGTCCAGCAGAATCGCACCGCTGCGGACGGGAATTTTACCGTCGGGCTTGAGTCCGACTCGGCGGCGGGCGGCTCCGCTTTCCATTTGCCGCTTGACTTTTTCAAATCCGACAAAGCCGCCGGATTCGCGGCGGGATTTGGGAATCGTCCACATTAATCCGGCTTCGGCGGGCGTTGTAGTTTCATCCAAATCATTGCCGTAGAGGCAGAGTCCGGCTTCCAGCCGCAGCGAATCGCGCGCGCCCAAACCGGCGGGCGACACCGCTTCCAATTCCAAAAGACGGCGGCAAATGGATTCCGCCGACGCCGACGGAATGGAAATTTCAAAGCCGTCCTCGCCGGTGTAGCCGGTGCGGGCGACTCGGCAATGGACGCCGCCGACCGGCATCCACGCCGCTTCCATAAACGCCAGCGAATCGGATTCATCGCAGAGAGTCCGCAGCGATTCAGCGGCGCGCGGCCCTTGCAAAGCGACCAGCGCAAAATTTTCACCGTCGCCGTCTTTCGCCGATTCCAACTTGCAGTCGGCGGGAAGATTCGCTTTCAAGTGCGCCAAATCTTCGTCGTAGCGGGCGGCGTTGACGACGAGAAAAATGGCATCGCCGTCGTTGGCGACGATAAGGTCGTCCACGACTCCGCCGTTTTCGTTGAGCATCAGCGTATATTTCGCCTTGCCCGGAGCGAGTCCGCCGATGGCGGCGGGCGTGATTTTTTCCATCGCCGCCGCGCGATTTTCCCCCCGCAAAATTAATTGCCCCATGTGGGAGACATCAAACAGCGATGCCGATTCGCGGGTATGGCGATGCTCCCGCAGGAAGCCGCCGCCGCCGAATTGCATCGGCAGAATCCAGCCGGCGAATTCCACCATCCGCGCATCCGCCGCGCGGTGAATAGAATCCAGCAGTGTTTTTCGCACTTGAATGTCGGACATAATTTCTTTCGGACGCGCCCGCCTATTCGGGCGTCGTCATTTTATGCCCCCACCTGTCCGGGAACCTGAGAGATTCACCCTTTTTTTCGGGTTTACTCCTTCGGTGAAGCGCAAAATAAAATGCGCTTGCTCTCCAGATGCGTCTCTATTTGCGGTCTTGGTTACCTGAGAGTTTTCCATCGGGGCGGTTATCTCCTTCGGTGCGATTTTCGCTTTCCCGCAAATTTCACAGACGATGCGATTATAACGCTAAATTTCTTTCATCGGCAAATTTATTTTTCAACGGAGAATTTCGTCATGTTTGCCGGTGCGAATGAGGATAATTTCGTCGTCGGTCTGCTGATAAACCAGCAGCCAATCGGATTCAATGTGGCATTCCCAGTGTCCGCGCCAATTGCCGACAAGAATATGCGGCTTGTGTTTTTTAGCCAGCGGCTCGCCCATCGCCAATTGCCGGACGATGCGGTCTAATTTTTCAAGATTTTTCCCGCGTTTTTCCGCCCGCTTTTTTTCGCGTGCATAGCGGCCGGTCTGCAGAATTCTGCGCACATCAAAGTCCTTCCGAATCCCAGAACTTCCGGTATTCCGCGAAATTTTTGAACATGCGAAGACGGCCCGCCTTGGCGTCGCGCTCCGCTTCTAAAATCGCTTCAATCGTTTCGCGATTGGGAACCGGCGGCGGGTCGGCGTCGCAAATCGGGCAGAAATAAGCATCGCGCGCCCGTTTCGCGGACGGCTTTTTAATACTGCGCGCATTCGCGCGGGATCCAATAACTGCGACGCGAGGCATTGTCGTTTTTTCCAAACTTTTCGCATTTTATCAGAATTTCAGCCGAAAAAACCAAATCGGCGGCGATGCGTTTATAATTAATAAAATTCACCCGTCCGACGATTCGCCCCATCCGACCGCCGACCAATGACTTCCGATCGCGCGCCCCAAAAATCCACCACTGCGAAAATCGCCGCCGCCCAAAGCGCCGACGAACAGGACGGATTGCTGTTTATTTTATCGGCGCCGTCGGGGGCGGGAAAAACTTCCATTTCGCGCCGACTGCAAAAAGAAGACGGCATGGCGCTTTCTGTTTCGCACACGACGCGCGCGCCGCGTCCGGGCGAAATTCACGGCCGCGATTACTTTTTCGCCGACGAGGACGAATTCCAAAATATGGCGGACGCCGGAAAATTTTTAGAATCGGCCGTCGTCCATGGCGGCCGCTACGGCACGGACGCCCGCTGGGTCCGCGAGCAAACTCAAAGCGGGCGCGATGTGCTTTTGGAAATTGACTGGCAGGGCGCATCGCAGGTGCGGCGGCGAATCGACGGGGCGGTTTCGATTTTTGTCATGCCACCTTCGCCCGACGCCCTGCAGGAGCGGCTCATCCGCCGCGGTCAGGATTCGGCGGCGACTATCGCCAAGCGAATGAAAAACGCCGAAGAGGAAATTCGCCACGCCGGAGAATTTGACTATGTTATAATTAATGACGACTTGAATTCGGCGGTCGCCGATTTTCGGGCGATTGTCCGCGCGGCGCGAATCGCCGCCAAAAATAACGCAAAAAAACATAATGGCAAGAACAACCGTTGACGACTGCATCCAGCGATGCGAGAATCATTTTGAATTGGCCTTCGGCGCCGCCGACCGTGCGCGCGAAATTTTAAGCGGGATGGAATCCAAAGTCCCCGTCGACGGCGACAAGCCAGTCGTCGTCGCTCTGCGCGAAATTGCCAAGGGCGAAACTGTGCTGAATCCGGCACCGGAAGAAGAAGCCGCCGCTGTTATCGCCGCCGCCGCCGCCCCCGAAGCCGAATCCCCCGACGAGCCGGAGCCGCCCGAAGCAGACGGCGTGCTCATTGAAAAGCCGGACGAATAATGGCCGAGGTCGCCGCGCTTAAGCGCAAATTGGCGACTTATCTTCCCGCCGCCGAGCTGGATAAGGTAGAAGCCGCCTACCGCTATTCCGAAGCCGCCCATGCCGGTCAGCGGCGCGATTCGGGCGCGCCTTTTGTTTCGCATCCGGCGACCGTCGCCGATATTCTGGCCGATTGGCGGCTGGATTCGCAAACCGTCATCGCCGCCCTTCTGCACGATGTTGTAGAAGACACCCCCCGCACACTCGCCGAAGTGGAAGGCGCATTCGGCGGCGATGTCGCCCGAATGGTGGACGGCGTCTCCAAAATGGAGCGGTTGGAATCGCGCAGCGTGGAAGAAAGGCAGGCGGAAAATTTCCGCAAAATGCTTCTTGCCGTCGCGCGCGATTTTCGGGTGATTTTCATTAAACTGGCCGACCGTCTTCATAATATGCGGACGCTTGCCGCCGTCGCCGCCCCTCGCCGACGGCGGGTCGCCGCTGAAACGCTGGATATTTACGCCCCGATTGCCGAGCGATTCGGCCTCGCCGCCGTCCGCGATGAAATGCAGAATTTAGCTTTTCGTCATTTGCATCCGCGCCGCTGGCAGACTTTGGTGAAGGCGCTTAAAAATTCGGCGGCGGGCAGCCGTCGCGCGGTCGCGCGCGCGCAAGCGACAATTGAAAAAGGCCTCGCCGAATCCAGCGTTGCCGTTCGCGTTTCCAGCCGCAAAAAAAATCTTTACAGCATTTATCGCAAGATGGAGCAAAATCGCCTGTCGTTTGCGGAAGTGGAGGACATCGTCGGTTTTCGCATTATCGCCCCGGACCGGCTCGGCTGCTATTTGGCTTTGGGGGCGGTGCATCAATTATTTCGTCCGGTGCCGCAGAAATTTAAGGATTACATTGCCATTCCCAAATCCAACGGCTACCAGTCGCTGCATACGACGGTGGTCGGCGAGGCGGGAATTAAAATTGAACTGCAGATTCGCACGCCGCCATGCACGACGCCGCCGAAAACGGAGTCGCCGCTCATTGGCTTTACAAGCAGGGCGGGGCGGACGCTTCGCAGGTGCAGCAGCAGGCGAATCTGCGGCTGCAGAGTTTAATTAAACTGCACGCCGAAAACACCGGAGCGCGCGAATTTTTGGAGCATGTCAAAATTGATTTATTCCCCGATGAAATTTACGCCCTGACTCCCAAGGGCAAAATTGTCACGATGCCGCGAGGGGCGACGGCGTTGGATTTCGCCTATGCGATTCACACCGATTTGGGCGACCGCGCATCGGCGGCGAAAATTAACGGACAGCACATGCCCATCGCCGCCAAATTGGAAACCGGCGATATGGTTGAAGTGATCGCTTCCGATTCCGCCGCTCCGATGCCGCATTGGCTCGGCTATGTAATAACGGCGAAGGCAAGGTCGCACATTCGCCACATTCTTCGCACGACGCAGGGGCAGGAATCGGCCGCGCTCGGCAGAAAATTACTGCTGCGCGCCCTCGCTAAAAAAGACGCGACAACCGACGACATCGCCGACGAAGAATGGCGCGCCTTCTTGGCAAGCCAAAATCTTGCCAGCCGCGAAGAATTATTCCGCCGCATCGGATTGGGGACGGTCATCGCCGAAATCGCCGCCCGCGCCTTAATTAAAAGAGCCGCCCGCACCCGCAAAAACGCCAGCCGAGTCAACGGCGAATTAGGGCCGATGACAATCGCCGGCGCCGGCAATACGGCCATTCGCCTGTCGCAATGCTGCCGGCCGATTCCGCCGGAGCCGATTATCGCCGTCCTGCAAAAAGACAAGGGATTGATTGTGCATTCGCATCTTTGCCCGGCCGCTCTTAAGATGAACAAAAAATCGGAAAAATGGATTGATGTCGCATGGGACGAAACCGCCCGCGCGCGGCTCTTCCATTCCGCCATCAGCGTGGAATGCGAAAACCGGCGCGGCATCGCCGGAATGATGACTCAGATTATCAGCGGCGAAAGCGTGAACATCGTCAGTTTTAATTTCGCCGGAGGGCAATTGGAAAACGAATATGTCGCGATGGAATTTGTCGTTGACATTCGCGATGAACCGCATTTGTCGTCCCTGCTTGACGCTTTGCGGAATTGCCCGCAAGTCGCCCGCGCCGAGCGGATAATGCGGGAATCGTGAAAAAACAACAATCAACGGGAAAAGGAGATTTTTTCGGTTTTTTCCAAATTTGGATAAATTTAAGCGTATAATTAGATATAGGAGCCTTGTTCTTTAAGGATTCAATCAAAAGGAAATCTCTGATGACCGCAACCAATCTGGCGAATTTCGCCAAAGCGACACTGGTCGCATTTCTTTTCGCTACGAGCGTTTTCGCTTATGCGGCGGAAAATCAATCACATTTGTACACCAGCACGAATGACGCCGACGGTAATATCGTTTTGGTGATGAAAGTCGGAAACGGCGGGATTGAGCAAACCAACGCTTACCGCACACGCGGCGTCGGCGATGCCGATGACGGCGACTTTGACAGCCAAAGCGCGATGCGCGTCATCGGCGATTATTTGCTGGTCATTAACGCCGGCGATGCCAAGGGCGAATCCGGAATCAAGGACGGTCACGGCAGCGTGAGCGTTTTCAAGATTATGTCCGGCGGCGCAAAACTGGATCGGGTTGATCAGGATTCATCGGTGGAAGGCGTGCAGAATATTGACAGCGGCGGCATTCGGCCGGTCAGCGTTGATTATCTGCAAAGCGGCGGGACGACTTGGATTTTGGTCGCCAATCAGCACAGCAATCCTCTCTGCCTGACGCCGAAAGATGGCGGCGGCGTGAAGGACTGCACCGATCAATACGGCAAGCGGCTCGGCGAATCGCTGGCGAATTCCGACGAGCGAAATGTCCGCGTATTCAAATTCAGCAATGGCGTGCTGACTCCGGCGTCGGGCGGTGTGACTTTCAATTCGGGGCTTAATGGCGGTCCTTCGCAGGTCGCTTTCAGTCCGGACGGACGGCATATTGCTGTTGGTCTTTGGGGCGTTCCGCATTTGGCGGCGCTGGCGAATTCGTCTTATCAAAGCCCGAGCCGGGTTTATCTTTACGACGCTAAAATCAGCGGCAACGAAATCGCTTTTGAGAATCCCCGCTTTTACGAGGAAACCGGCGTATCCGGCACCATCGGCTTTTCGTGGGGACTCGGCGGCGACTTTATTTACGCGACTAATTTTAATGTCGCCGAAGAAAAATCCGAGCACAGCATAACGGCTCTCGGCGTTGCCGATTCCGCCGCTTTCAGTTCCGGCGGCGGCAAAGCCAGCGGCACCGGCGGACTTCCCGGACACGGCGAAGAATCCTGCTGGAGTTGGATAAGCAAAGACGGCAACCTTCTTTACGCGGCAAGTTTTTCCCAAAACTCACTGTCGGTTTTTGAAGTTTCAGGCGCGCGCCTGACTCATCGCACAAGCGTTCTGCGGCGCGGAACCGCCGCTCCTGATACTAAGGATATTTTTGTCACCGCCGACAACAAATACGCCTATGTTTCGGGCGCCTACAACACGCACACGATGACAGTTTACGATGTGCTGGCGGGCGGCGGAGTTTTGGAGCGGCATAATTCGCCCTATGAAATTCGCGCATCGCGTCCGGAAGGCAAGAATGTAAGCAACACCAAGCATGCTTATCTGGGGCTTATCGGCTATCCCGAGTCGTATGTGGGCTACTAATCCTCGTTGCCGAATTTAATTCGGCTTCGGATTATTCCAATTGTTCGGGCGGGAGTGCATCTCCCGCCCGACTATTTTAAGTTGATTGCGCCCGGCAAAGCGCGGCAATTAACGCCGATGCTTTTTCTTTTTATGCTTCGGCGGCGAAGGCGGCGCATTCCGAATTTGATTCGGCGCATCCGATTCGCGAGAGGGGGGGGGGGGGGGGGGGGGGGGGGAGTCGCATTAACAGGCACTTGTATTTTTTGGCGGAATATCAAAAATAAGCCGGCCAGAATCATCGGCAGGGAAAGCCATTGCCCCATTGAAAACCCGAGCCATAGAATTCCCAATTGCGCGTCCGGCTCGCGAAAGAATTCAATGATAAAGCGGACAATGCCATAGCCGAAAACAAACATCCCCCCCACGAATCCGGCGGGGCGCAGTTTGGATGAAAGCCACCATAAAATCGCAAACAACAAAACGCCCTCCAAAGCGAATTCATATAATTGAGAAGGATGGCGCGGCAGCGAATCCACATTGGGAAAAACAACCCCCCATTTTGCATCGGTGGGACGCCCCCATAATTCGGCGTTGATGAAATTGCCAAGACGGCCGAGTCCAAGTCCGGGAGGCGCAAGCGGTGCGAGAAAATCCAAGACGCGCAAAAAGGGAATGCGGTATCCTCTGGCGACCCACCACGCCGCCAGAATCGCGCCGACTAATCCGCCGTGAAAGGACATTCCGCCTTCCCAAACGCGAATGATGGCGAGGGGGTCGCCGATGAATTGCATCGGTTCATAGAAGATTGCATAGCCGAGCCGGCCGCCGATGACGACGCCGAAAACGCCGTATAAAAGGAGGTCGTCGGGCAGTGTGGATGGAATGCCCTTGGCGCCCGCGCGGCGAATGTGAAGCCGTCCGAGCATCAGCATCAAGGCGAATCCGGCGAGATACATCAGCCCGTACCAGCGGATGGAAATCTCAAAGGCAATCGGATCAAATTGAGGATGCGTAAACATAGGGCGGCAAAAATTTCGCGGCGGGAATTATATCACCGCGGAATTGACTCATCCCTATGCTCCGCATCGGCGCGAGGATTCAAGCGGGAGTAAAATATCCCTTTGCCAAATGGAGAATGAAAAATGGAATTGTCCGAGCGCGCAGGGCGCATTAAATCTTCCCCGACTATCGCCGTCAGCACGCGCGCCCAAGAACTGAAAGCGCAAGGACGCGACATCATCAACCTCGGCTCCGGCGAGCCCGACTTCGACACCCCCCCGCACATCAAAGAAGCCGCCGTCCAAGCCATTCGCGACGGCCAAACCAAATACACCGCCGTCGGCGGCACGCCCGAATTAAAGCAGGCCATCGCCGACAAACTCCGCCGCGAAAACAATTTGGAATTTTCGCCCGCACAAATCGCCGCCAGCGCCGGCGCCAAGCACGCCATTATGAATTTAATGCAGGCGTCGCTTAATCCCGGCGACGAAGTCATCATCCCCGCCCCTTATTGGGTTTCTTATCCGGATATGGCTTTGTTCGCCGACGGCAAGCCCGTCGTTGTTTCGGCGGGGCCGGAAGACGGCTACAAAATCACCGCCGAGTCGCTCGCTGAATCGCTCACCGCAAAAACCAAATTAATGATTCTTAATAGTCCGAGCAATCCGTCGGGGGCGGTTTATACCGAAGATGAATTGTCGTCCTTGGGAGAATCGCTGCGCCGATTTCCGCGCGTCCTCATCGTCAGCGACGACATCTACGAGCATATTCTCTACGATGGAAAACGCTTCGCCAACATCGCCAACGCCTGCCCTGATTTGACGAATCGGACAATTGTCATTAACGGCGTTTCCAAAGCATTCGCTATGACCGGCTGGAGAATCGGCTACGCGGCGGGAGAAGAATCTTTAATTAAAGCGATGACCAAAATTCAATCGCAGGCGACTTCCAACCCTTGCTCCATTGCCCAAGCCGCCGCCGCCGCCGCATTAAATTCGGGGACGGAATGTATCGCGCCGATGCTCCAAGCGTTTGACCAGCGGCGGCAAATGGTGCGCGAAAAATTAAACGCCGCCAGCGGAATTTCCTGTCCGCTGATTGCCGGAGCGTTTTACGCTTTCCCCGATGCCCGCGCCGCCATTTCGCGATTGCACAGCGAAGGCAAAATCGCCGACGCCAACGACATCGCCTTTTGCGAATATCTGTTGGATGCCGCCGGCGTTGCCGCCGTGCCGGGGTCGGCGTTTGGAATGGCGGGATGTTTTCGCATTTCTTTCGCCGCCGCTGATTCTGCTCTTCGGCAGGCGATGGAAAGAATCGGCGAATCGCTGGCTTGAATTAAAACTCCGCCCTGCCGCTTGTCGGCGGAGTGCAGGCGAATTAATTAAATCAGCGATAACGCGCCAGCCGCCGCCAAAGCAGCCACAAACGCCCGCACCAGCAATCGCTGAAAAATTGGAATGCGCTCCAATACCACCGCGCGGCCATCCAATTCGGCGGCGGCGCCGGCAGCGGCAACCGGGTCGGGACGCAGTAAAAATCGCCACACCGCCGTAAAATGTCCGACCAAGGCATAGCACAAAACAACGGCGAATGAGGGCGGCCATTCCAAGATTGCATCCATCGTCGACGGTGCGCGATAGCGGCGCGAAAAAGCGCGATTCGCCGCATATGCGATTGCACCGCCCGCTCCCAGCACGGCAAACCAGAAAATAATCGCCAGCACATCGGCGTAAAATCTTCGGGCGCAGGCGGCAAGTGCATCCGCCGGCGGCAAGGCGTCGCCGCTGCGGGAAGTCGCAAAAGCGTTTCCGTCAAAGGGAGTTCTTGTCGCCGCGAATCCTTCGTCGCCCCATTCGCTGAGCAGATAGCGCGCCTGCTCGGCGTCGTTGCTGTAAAGCGCCTGCAAAAGGCGTCCGGAAAAATAGCGGAATCTTTCCGTCTGCAAGCACGAGGCAAGGACGACAACCTGCAGCGCAAGCGCAATCGGCGGGGCGGCATTTGACAGTGCGATGTCCAAAATAAAAACAACGGCGGCGGGAGCGGCGACGACGGCAATCCACAGCGCATTTGCGCCGAGTCCGTACTCTTCCAAAGATTCAATGGCGCGTAAAAATTGCCGCTGCAAGCGCGAAGCCCCGCGCGGGTCGCGGAAAGAATTAATAAAAACCGCCAGCAGCAGCGCGAAAAATCGCATCTCAATTATCAGTTTATCACGCCGAGCGAATCGCGCAGTCGCGCGCGCAGTCCGCAGAAATCGCCGTTGCTCATCATTAAAATGCAGTCGGATTTTTCCGCCGACGCCATCACCGCCGAATGCAATTCATCGGGCGAATTGAAAATTTTCGCGGGAAGATTCGCCAGCGAATCCGCCAGCGACCACTTCAAATTGCCGCCGTCCAAGGCGAAAATTAAATCGGCGTCGGCGAGCGAATTAGCCAATTGATTCCGCCAAACGCCCGCCCGCATTGTGTTTGAGCGCGGCTCAAAAACCGCCAGAACACGGCGATTCGGGCGCATTTCCCGCAAGGCCGAAATCGCGCAGGCAATGGCCGTCGGATGATGGGCGAAGTCGTCAAACAATTCCGCCGATTCCGAATCGCCCGCAATTTTCTGCAGACGGCGGGCGGCGGAGCGAAAAGTTGACAATGCTGTCGCCGAAATATCGGGGGGGATTCCGCATTCGTCGGCGGCGGCGATGGCGGCGATTGCATTCGCGCGATTCATTTCGCCGAAAAAATGCGGCGCGATTATTTTGGCGGCGGCTTCGCCGTTGCAAATTACTGCGACATTCTTGCCGTCAAATTCCCATTGCCATTTTCCGCCTTCTCCGAAAAAAAAGGTTTTTTTTGTCCAGCAGCCCATCGCCAGAACTTCGCGCAAATTCGGGCAGGCGGCGTTGGCGACAATCGCGCCGCCGCTTGGAATCGTGCGGACAAAATAATGAAACTGCTTTTTAATGGAGGACAAGTCGGGGTAAATGTCGGCGTGGTCAAATTCCAAATTCGTCATCATGGCGATGTGCGGGCGGCAGTGCAGAAACTTGGGCCGCTTGTCAAAAAAAGCCGAATCATATTCGTCGGCTTCGGCGACAAAGAATTCGCCCTCGCCGAATCGCGCCGACGATTCAAAGTTGCCGGGCATTCCGCCGATTAAGAATCCGGGCGATTTGCCGGCGCATTCCAGAATCCACGCGAGCATTGACGCCGCCGTTGTTTTGCCGTGCGTGCCGGCGACGGCGATAACCTTTTTTCCGCGCGGACGCAAGGCCGATTCAAAAATCCACTGGGGGGCGGAAAGATAAGGCAAGCCCGAATCCATCAGCGATTCCATCAGCGGATTTCCCCGGCTAATTGCATTGCCGACGATGTAAATATCGGCCGGACGCGACTTAATGTCGGCGTCAAATCCTTGATGGCATTTAATATTCAGCGCGCGCAATTGCGAATTCATCGGCGGATAAAAGGCGCTGTCGGTGCCGCTGACTTCATAATTTAATTCGCGCGCGAGTCGGGCGGCGCCCGCCATTAAGGTGCCGCAGATTCCAAGAAAATGGAGATGCGTTTTTTTCAAGCCGCCTTTGATTTTTTTGCGGCGCGAATGTCGCGCATGATTGATTCATGAAGTGCGGATTCTTCGGCGGCGGCGGGGAGAATAATTACTTTAATTCCTTCCGCGCTGGAATGCGCCGAGGCGAATCTGGCGGCGCGCTGATCTTCCGGCAATTCCAATCCGGATTGTCCGCGCGTCATCGCCAGATAAACCTTCGCCAGCAGATTCGTATCCAGCAGTGCGCTGTGGCGGCTGCGGGCGGAAATATCTATGCCGAGTCTTTCGCATAAAGCATCCAAAGAATTGCGCATGCCCGGATACATTTTGCGCGCCATTAAAAGCGAATCGGTGATTTTTTTAACGGATTTTTCCAAAGGCGGCAAGTCGCAGCGATGAAATTCGCTGTCCAAAAAAACGCGGTCAAATTCAGCGTTGTGGATGATGACTTCCGACCCGCGCAGAAAATCCGCAAGGTCGGCGGCGATGTCGGCGAATTTGGGCTTGCCTTTCAAGGAGTCGGCGGTAATGCCGTGGACGCGCTCCGCTTCGGCTTCAATGTCCCGCTCCGGATCCAGAAAAAAATGAAAGACGCCGTCGTCGCCTTCAATGGGGACGCGCTTAAAATAAGCGACCGCCGCCACTTCCACGATGCGATGGCCTTCCGCCGGATCCAAGCCGGTGGTTTCGGTGTCAAGAAATATCTGCTTCATTTTTTTGCTCCTTATCGGAATTGGCGGATTCGGAATGAGATTCCGCGCCGCTGTTTTTTTCGGCGGCGATTTCCATTCCGCGGCGCGCCAGCATATCGGCGGCTTCGTTGCCGGGATTGCCGTCGTGTGCGCGCACCCAATGCCAGCGAACATAATGGCGATTTTCCGCTTCAATTAGCGCGACCCACAAGTCGGCGTTTTTCACCGGCTTTTTGGCGGCGGTGCGCCATCCGCGAATTCGCCATTGCGGCATCCATTCGCAAATTCCCCGCCGGACATATTCCGAATCCGTAAACAATTCTACATTGCACGGACGCTTCAAAGTGTTCAAGGCGGAAATGACGGCGGTTAATTCCATCCGATTATTCGTGCTGGCCGCTTCGCCGCCGAAGAGTTCGCGTCGATTTTCTTTCCATTGCAAGAGCGCGCCCCAGCCGCCCGGGCCGGGATTTCCAAGACAGGAGCCGTCGGTGTAAATGGTGACGAATTCGCTCATTGCAGCCCTCCATCGCGATTCGACGAGGCGGGATTCGGCAAATCGCGCGTCGCCGAAATTCGCGCGCGCCATTTTGGCATAATTAAGCGGGCGCCGGGAATTCGCTTGGCGGCATGAACAAAATAAACGCCGCCCATTGCTGGCCACCATCGCGCACCGGCTTTTTCCAATCGTTTAATTCGTCCGTTCCATGGCGGAGAATAACCCGCGAATCCGCCGCCGACAATCGCCATATCCAAAAGACGCAGCCAATCTTTCAGGCGGGCGAGTCCGAGAAATCCGGCGCGCCATGGATATTCGCCCCGCCATTCCGCGAGCCGCCGCAGACCGAACAAACTTATCGGATTGAATCCAACGACGATTAATCTTCCTTCCGGACGCAGAACGCGGACGGCTTCGCGCAAAACTTGATGGGGATCTTTCGCCGATTCCAGAGTATGCGCCAGAACAATTAAGTCCACGCTGTCGGCGGAAAACGGCAGATGCTCCGGGTCGGCGCGCACATCGCAGCCGCCTTCCCGGCCGATTTTCGCGCGGCGCGAAACCGGCGACCGCCTCAGCAGGGCGCGCTGCGGCATCCCTAATTGCAGGGCGTAGTAGCCGAAAATTCGGCGCACCGTCCGATCGCAGTAACGCTGCTCGCACAGAGCGACCCAGCGGCCGAGCGCGGTCGCATGCCATCCGTCCGGCGTAAAGTTGCGATGCGCCGCCGTTTCCATTAACATTTCATTTTCCGAACATTCCAACAAAAGGAGAACCAACAATGCAAAAGATTGCCGTCATTCCGGCGCTGTCCGACAATTATATCTTTATTGCCGCCCGCGATGGCGACGCCGTCGTGGTTGACCCCGGCGAAGCCGCTCCTGTGCTGGCGCATTTGGAATCGCAGGGCTTGTCGCCCTCGGCGATTTTAATTACGCATCACCACGGCGACCACATTGACGGACTCGCCGAATTAAAAAGCCGATTTCCCGATGCCGAAGTTTTCGGCCCGGCGGGCGAATCCATCCTCGGCGTCCACCGCCAATTGCGCGAGGGCGAATCCGTCTCGCTCTTCGGCGGCGACTGGCAAATGAAAGTGATTGACACGCCCGGCCACACTTCCGGACATATTTCCTTTTTCGGCGAGGACATTCTGTTCTGCGGCGACGCCCTTTTCGCCTGCGGCTGCGGACGAATGTTTGAAGGCACGCCGGAGCAAATGAGCGAATCCCTCGCCAAACTTGCCGCCCTTCCCGGCGCCACGCGATTCTTTTGCGGACACGAATACACGCTCGGCAACATCTCTTTCGCGCGCGAAGTGGAGCCGCAAAACGCCGACATCATCGCGCTGGAAAACAACGCCAAAGAAAAGCGCGCTCAAAACATTCCAACCATCCCGTCGACAATCGCCGACGAATTGGCGACGAATCCATTCATTCGCACGGACGAATCGGCGGTGATTAAATCGGCGTCGCATTTTGCCGGACGGGAGTTGTCGTCGCGCGCGGAAGTTTTTGCGGCGCTTCGCAAGTGGAAGGATAATTTCATCCCTCAAAAAGGCGGCTGATAAAAATCGGCATCGCCCGCTGATTAGATGCAATGAAGAAAACGCCGTTTATGATTCACGCCGCATCGGCGGGCGAGGATGTGCAATTGCTGTGGCACATCACCGCGACTCTGCCCGCGCTGGCGGAAATTATCGGCGAAGATGAAAGCTCAATGACGCGATTGACAAGCGTGCACTTGCTCTCCGGAATCACTGAGAGAATGTATGCCGTCGCTTTCAAAGTCCGCCTGCTGGACGACGCAATAACGGAAGAAACCGGCAAAAGCGTCCTGCGGTCGGGCTCCTGCGGAAGATTGTGGCGGGGGGAATCCGCTGTCGCACGGACTCTGACTCCGCGTGAAGCATGCAACAAAATCATTCACATGCACGACATTCAATTCGGCAAGCACCTGCGCTTTCCGCATCTGCCGATTGATTACGCGATGATGTTCGGCAAACAGAAAAATATGCGGTGGCGAGCGCATCTATCGGTGACAGAATTCGTTTTGCACTGCGCACAAGCGATAAATGAATGGGGCTTGATTGAAAGAGTCGATCTTCGTGCTATAATGAAAAAATGAAAACAAAATTAACACCGTATAACGGACCGAGCATGAATCTGCGCGATGGCAAGGGCGTGCTGTATGTCGGCGGTCGTCTGGTCAATTGGTGGCTCGGCGACGAAAAAACCGCCGAAGCGCATTGGCAAAAATTGCTGGCGGAAGATCGCGCCATCAAAAACCGCGCCGCGAAAAATAACAGCGAGAAAAAATCCGCCGTCCGCAAGCCGTTGGCGAAAAAGCCCGCCGTCCGCGCTACTCGCCGGACGACCTAATCTGCGGCAAAATCCGCCGATAAATTAAAATCGGCGCGGGGCGATTCTTGCAGCGCAATGGCAGTCAGCGAATATCTCAAAGCGATTGACGATCTCCGCCGCAGCGGACAAGCCACCGAGTCCAGTTACCGCGAGTCGCTGATGCAATTGATTCGCGCTTTGCAGCCGGAGATTAATCCGATTAACGAGCCGTCTCATCGCGCTTGCGGCGCGCCCGATTTAATGCTGACGCGCGGCACAATGCCGACCGGCTGCTTTATTGAAACCAAAGACATCGGCATTTCGCTGGACGCCGCCGAAAAAAGCGACCAACTGCGCCGCTATTTTGAAGGGCTGGACAATGTAATGCTCACCGACTATTTGGAATTCCGCGCCTATGGCGGCGGCGCGAAAAAAACCCTGCGCCTTGCCGCCATTGAAGACGGAAAATTAAAGCGCAGCGCCGACGGCTGCCGACTCTTCCCCGATTTTTTCGCCGAATTCTGCAAGCGCGGAGTGACCGTCGCCGTCGGCGCGAATCAACTCGCCTCAATGATGGCGGCGAAAGCCCAACTATTGCGCGAAGCGGTTTTGCGCGCATTAAAAGAAGACGCCGAAAACAGCATCTCAGCGGCGAAGCAATTGGCGGCGGAGCATAAGGCGTTTTCCGACATTTTAATTAAAGACCTTCCCGAAGATCAATTCGCCGATATTTTCGCGCAGACCGTCGCCTACGGACTTTTCGCCGCATGCTCGGAAGCATCGGCTCAGCAGAAGAAAAATTTCAGCCGCAAAAACGCATGGGAATTACTGCCCATTGAAAACGAATTGCTGCGGATATTTTTCAACCGAATCGCCGGGCCCGATATGGACGGACGCATTAGTTGGATTGCGGATTCGCTCGCCGAAATGTTTCGCGTCTGCCAATTGGAAGAAGTGCTTAAAGAATTCGGCGAAGCGGGCGGCCGCGACGACCCCCTGATTCATTTCTACGAAACTTTTCTCCGCCATTACGACCCTAAAAAGCGCAAGTCGCGCGGCGTTTATTACACCCCCGAAGCAGTTGTGGATTTTATCGTCCGCGCCGCCGATGATTCCCTGCGGAATGACTTCAACCTTGACGGACTCGCCGACTCCTCCAAAATAAAAATTACCGTCGGCCCGAAAGGCAAGCGCGAAGAAAAAGAAATTCATCGCGTGCAAATTCTTGACCCGGCGACCGGCACCGGCACTTTTCTGGCGCGCGCGATTCGGCGGGTATTTGATTCCTTTGCATCCAATAAAGGAATGTGGCCCGAATACGCCCGCGATGATTTAATTCCGCGTCTGCACGGCTTTGAATATATGATGAGCGCATATGCCATCTGCCATTTGAAATTGGGACTCGTGCTGGCGGAAACCGGCGCGCCGCTCTCAAACGGCGGACGACTCGGCGTTTATTTAACCAACAGTTTGGAATTCGCCGACCGCGATTACGGACAGGGAACATCCGCCCTCTTTCCTTATCTCGCCGAAGAAGGACGGCGCGCCGACGAAGTTAAGCGCGATGCCCCGGTGATGGTCGTAATCGGCAATCCGCCTTACAGCGTCAGCACAATGAATCGCGGCGCATGGATTGAACATCTGCTCGCGGAATACAAAGAAGGACTGCGCGAAAGAAAACTCAATTTAGACGACGACTACATTAAATTTATCCGCTTTGCCGAGCATTTTATTGAGAAAAATAAAAGTGGAATTGTCGGAATGATTACCAACAATTCCTTTCTGGACGGCGTCACGCATCGGCGGATGCGGCGGCATTTGCTGCGCACCTTTGACAAAATTTATATTCTCAATCTGCACGGCAACGCGCGCATAAAAGAAACCGCCCCCGACGGCGGCGTGGACAATAATGTCTTTGACATTCGGCAGGGCGTTAGCATTTCGGTGATGATTAAAACCTCCGAAGATGAAAGCGATGCGAAAGTTTTCTATGCCGACTGCTACGGCAAGCGCAAAGGAAAATATGAATTCCTTCTGCAAAGCAATTTGAAAAGCGTGGAATGGGAAACGCTTTCGCCGTGCGCGCGTTACTTCTTTTTCACGCCGAAGGATTTTTCGGCGCAGAAAGAATATGACAAAGGAATCAAAATTACCGACTTCTTTACCAATCATAATTCCGGTGTTAAAACCGACCGCGATCAATTAATGGTTGATTTTGACCGTGCAATTCTTGCGGAAAGAATCAAGCGGCTGCTGTCCGGCGAGTATGACGGGGAATTTGCTGCCCGCTTTAATGTCAAGGATTCAAGCGGCTACAAATTTAAGGGAAAAATCAAAGTGGCAAAATTCTCTGATGAATTGATTCGGGAGATTCAATATCGCCCGTTTGACAATCGCTGGATTTATTATGATCCCAAAATTATCAGTCGCCCCGGTTATGACACAATGTGTCATTTCGCCAATCGAGATAATATCGGCTTAATGACTTCGCGAACAATTCCACCAATGCACGATTTTGACCGCGTTTTTGTCACTCCCCACATCGCTGACATACATGCGGCGAGTGACCAAACTTATGTTTTCCCCTTATGGTTTTATGATACCAAAAGGAAAGAGGTGCGTCCGAATTTCAAGGATGGGGTTGCGGAAGCATTTGCCGCAAAAATCGGAATGAAATTTATCGCCGAAGAAAAGCGCGGCGAAAATACCATCTCACCGGGACAAATTTTTAATTACATCTATGCGACTCTGCACAGCCCGGAATATCGCCGGAAATTCGCCGAGTTATTAAAGATTGATTTTCCGCGCATTCCTTATCCGCGCGATGCCGCCTATTTTCGCCGCTTATCGGCGATTGGCGGCGAGTTGCGCGAAACGCATTTGCTGAGGTCGGGCGGAATTCAAAACGCCCAATTCAATTTTCCGGAAGCGGGGACAAATGAAATTACCAAACCGCGATTCGCCGATGACAAGGATAATTCGGCGATGGGGAAGGTATTCATTAACGGCGGCCAATATTTTGGAGGCGTTTTGCGCGAGGCGTGGGATTTTTGCATTGGCGGTTATTATCCGGCGCAGAAGTGGCTGAAGGATCGCAGGGGGCGAAAATTGGAGAATGCCGACATTAGGCATTATTGCCGAATTCTTGCCGCCCTCGCCCGCACCGCCGAATTAATGCGGGAAATTGACGGCGTATAATTCCTCGCCGATTCGCGGGAATGCGCGAATTTATTTTTCGCTCAGAATCTTGGCGCGCAGGTGTTTTTGATTCGCCTCGTCCGCCTCGGCGTTGCGTCCGGCTTGGCGGTAAGCAGTGCTTAGGTTTTTCCAAGCGGCGGCAAATTTGGGATTTATCTGCAGTGCTTCAAGGAAAGCAGCAATGGCATCATCAGGGCGGCCAAAATTGCCGTAAGTACTGCCCAAGTTATACCAAGCATCAGCAAATTCGGGATTTATCCGCAGTGCTTTATCGTAGGCGGCAATGGCATCATCAAGGCGGCCAAGATTGCTGTAGGCCATGCCCAAGTTATTCAACGCCTTGACATATTCAGGTTTTGTCTGCAGTGCTTTACCGTAGGCGGCAATGGCGTCGTCGTAGCGTTTAAGGTTGTAGTAAGCAACGCCTAAGTTATACCAAGTTTCGGCATTTTCGGGATTTATCCGCAGTGCTTTACCGTAGGCGGTGATGGCGTCATCATAGCGGTTAATGTTGCTGTAAGCAACGCCTAATCCATACAAGGCATCCGGATTTCCCGGTTCGGCTTTTGTCCATTCTTTGCAATGGGCAACCATTCCATTCCAATCTTCTACCTCTTGCAATTCCAACACCTTATCAAAAAAATCCAAAGACGACCCCGCCGAAATTTGGGGGGCGGATTTAGAAAACGGCGATTGATTAAGACGCGCATCGGCAATCCATTCGGATGGAATCGCACGGTTGAGATTCTGTCCTTTCTCGTAAGAATCAGTGGTGATGCCGACCAGATTGCCTTCGCCGTCAAACAAGCCGCCGCCCGACGATCCCGCCGAAATAGCGGCATCCGTTTGTATCAGCGGCGGCAACTCGCCAAATGCCTCCAATCGCGAAACAATTCCGCTGGTGATGGTACCCTCCAATTCCAGCGGCGCCCCGATGGCGAAAACACTCTCGCCCTCTTTCAAATCTTTTGCAGCCCGAATCTTCGCCACTTGCGTCAAGCCCTCCACCGACAGCAGGCACAAATCCCGCCCGACGATAAATTGGATGTGCGAAACTTCCACCACAATCGCTTTTTCCTCGCCCTCTTGGGAAACTTCCACACGGGAGCCATCTTGCACACCCTGCACGACATGGAGATTTGTCGTCACTTCGTTTTCCGCCGTAATGACGCCGCTGCCCAGCACGGATTGATTGCCATGCGAGTCAAAGACCCGCACGACGACGACGGATTTTTTCGCCTTTTCAAAGACAGCGGCAGCGTTGGTCATTGGTTTTCTTCCTCGCCAAAATTCGCCGCTATTATAGCAGAAAATTCAGCGTTCGTCAGCGACCGCGAAAAAAAATGCGCCCCCGCCTTAATTTTCCGATACAATCCGCCCTGCGATGAATTCTGAAATTGAAATTGTAAGGCGGGAAACCTGCGAAGACGCCGCCGCCAAACTTATGGACGAGGGGCTGCCTTCGCTTGCCGCAAGGGTTTTCGCTGCGCGTGGAATTCGCGCGCGGTCGGAAATTGCCCCGTCTCTTTCATCTTTGCATTCGCCGGATGAAATACCGAATCTCGCTGAATTCGGCAAACTTCTCGCCGACGCCGTTATCGCCCGCGAAAAGATTTTTATCCTCGGCGACTACGATGCCGACGGAATGACCGCCGCCGTCCTCGCCGCCGAATCCATCAGGCAAATGGGCGGCGAATGTCAATTGCGAATTCCCAACCGCCAAGAAGGATACGGACTTACCCCCCCCCTCGCGCAGGAAGCCAAAGCATCAGGCGCGACAATTCTAATGACAGTGGATAACGGCATCTCCGCCGCCGAAGGCGTTAAAATCGCGCGCGAATTAAAAATGAAAGTTTGCATAACCGACCATCATCTTCCCGGAATCAATTCGCCTTTGCCCGATGCCGATGTTATTGTTAATCCCAATATGCCGCCGCGCAATTCATCGGGGCGGAACCTTGCCGGAGTTGGAGTCGCTTTTTATGCGATGGCGTCTCTTCGCAAAGAATTGAAGTCGCGCAATCACAAAGGCGGCGACATTAATTTAATTGATAAAATGGATTTAGTCGCCTTGGGAACAATCGCCGACAGCGTTAATCTGGACGCGAATAATCGCGTGTTTGTTTCGCAGGGGCTCGCGCGCATTCGCGCCGGCAAATGCCGCCCCGGAATTCTCGCCTTGTTTGAAGCATCAAACAGAAATTGCAAGCGCGCGACCGCCGAAGATTTAGGGTTTCGCATCGCCCCCCGAATCAACGCCGCCGGACGATTAAGTGAAATTGATGCGGCGCTCAATTGCCTGCTCGCCGACGATTATACTTCGGCAAAAAATGCGGCGATGAGACTGTGCGAATTGAATACGCGGCGGCGCGACATCCAAAGCGAAACCGAAGCCAAAGTTCTTAATGCGCTTTCGGAATTGCCCAAGGTGCCTTCGGGCATCGCTCTTAAAAATGATGACTGGCATGAAGGGGTAATTGGAATTGTCGCGGCGCGAATCGCCGAGCGGACGAATCGCCCGACGGTTATCTTTACCAAAAAAACATCGTCCGATTTATTAAAAGGTTCGGCAAGGTCGGTTGATGGATTTGATTTGCATCGCGCCCTTGGCAATCTCGCCGATGAATTTCCAACTTTGATGGAAAAATTCGGCGGGCATAAAATGGCGGCGGGGATTGTCGTCGCCGAAGGCAATTGGAAGGGATTCGCCGATGCTTTCGCCAAGCATTGCCAAGATGCGGAAAAGATTTCGCCGCGCCGAAAAATAACCATAGACGGCGAGCCAGCCGCCGATCAATTAACCTTTGATACCGCCGCTGTATTGGAGCAGTCAATATGGGGCGAAGGATTTCCGCCGCCGCAATTCATCGGCGAATTTAAATTGCGCAGCATTCGCGAAACAATGAACGGGCATCAAATGCTGACTCTGGGCAAGGACGGAATGCAATTCGGCGGAATTCAATTCAAGGGCAATTCGCCGTCAAAGGCGCTTTCCGTCGGCAAAAACATAAGGGCGGTTTACCGCGTCGTCGCCGACGAATTCAACGGCGTCCGGCGCGCGCGGCTTTTAATAAAATCCGTCCTGTAAAAAAAAGCGTTTATAATTAAGGGCGATGTCCGGCAGCGTTTTCGGAAAAAATTTTCAAGTGTCCACTTTCGGCGAAAGCCACGGGCCGGCGGTCGGCTGCGTAGTGGACGGCTGTCCGCCGCTTCTTTCGCTGGATGAATCGGCGATACAAATTGAATTGAACCGCCGCCGTCCGGGGTCGTCCAAGAATGTATCGCAAAGACGGGAGCCGGATACGGCGGAGATTCTGTCGGGTGTTTTTGAGGGCAAAACCACCGGCGCGCCGATTGCAATTTTAATTCGCAATTGCGACCAGCGGCCGCGCGATTACGAATCGCTGCGCGAAGTTTTTCGCCCCGGCCATGCGGATTTTACTTATTATAAAAAATACGGAATCCGCGACCATCGCGGCGGCGGACGCGCATCCGCGCGCGAAACGGCGGCGCGAGTCGCCGCCGGCGCCATCGCTAAAAAATGGCTTGCGGAAAATTTAGGCGCAACCATTCGCGGACGACTCGCCCAAATGGGCGGCATTAACATCCCATGCAAAAATTGGGATGAGGTTAATCGCAATTCCTTTTTCGCCGCCGACGCGGACATCATTCCGCAATTAGAATTGAAGATAGAAGAATTGCGGCGCGCCGGCGATTCGTGCGGCGCGAAAATTGAAGTCGTCGCCGAGGGCATTCCGCCCGGACTCGGCGAGCCGGTTTTTAATAGATTGGACGCCGACATCGCCTCCGCTTTAATGAGCATCAACGCCGCTAAGGGAGTGGAAATCGGCGCGGGATTTTCCGCCGTTGCGCAGTCCGGAATTGAACATAGCGACGAAATATCGCCGGACGGATTCCTATCCAACAACGCCGGCGGAATTCTGGGCGGCATTTCCACCGGACAGGATATTGTCGCCGCTGTTGCATTCAAGCCGACTTCCAGCATTCGCCATAAAAAGCAAACGATTAATGCAAAGGGCGAAGCGTCGTCGGTTTCCACGACCGGCCGCCACGACCCTTGCGTCGGCGTGCGCGCGACTCCAATTGTTGAAGCAATGCTCGCGCTTGTTTTAATAGATCACGCCCTCCGCCAGCGCGCGCAATGTGGTAAAATCTCCGCAAACCGGAACCAGCGAGAAAACTCATGAAAGAGGCGTTAAAACCGACCATCGAACAAATCGTCGCCAGAATCAAAAGAGGCGATTACATTGATGAGCGGGCTGTCGAGCAGGGAATCGTTCAACCGATTCTGCGTGATTTGGGGTGGGATATTTTTAACCCCAAAATCGTCAGGCAACAATTCACGATCCCCAGTGGTGGGAGAGTGGATTTCGCACTGTGCCGTGACGATGGCAGCCCTCTTGTCTTCATTGAAGCCAAGAGAATCGGTGGAATTGAAGGTGCCGCGCACCAATTGTTTAACTACGCCTTTCACCATGGCGTCCCGATGCTGATCTTAACCGATGGGAAGGATTGGAAATTTTACTTGTGCGTGGGCACAGGGGGACCCAACGAGCGAGAGTTTTATACGCTGGCTCTCATGAAGCGAGATCCGACGGAATGCGCCGAAGTGTTTGAAAAATGCTTAGCGAGAACATCCGTCTACTCCGGCGAATCACTGGAATGGGCGCAGAAGCAAATTCAAGGCAAAGAAAAAGAACGCAAAATACAGCGTGCAATTCCGAAAGCGTGGCGAGAAATCTTGACGCAACCCAACGAATTGGTGCGAGATGTGCTTGTGGAAAAAGTGGCTGATATGTGCGGCCATAAACCCGGACTCGAACAAGCGGAGAATTTCCTTAGGGATATTGCTGGCAATTTTCCTCCGAATGGAGAGCAGGACAGGGGGCCGATTATTTGGGATCCACCGCCACCGGATACAATTGATAGCAAGGATGGCAAAAGAGGGGATGGAAAACTTGTCGGGTTTGTCTTTGAAGGCAAACCCTACCGATTCCGTCACGTCAATTCCGTTTTGGAAGGCGTCTTGAATCTCTTCCAAGAAAGAGATGCTGGATTCTTGGCGCGTTTCAAAATCAGAACCGACACAGATAGAAGGCGACTCGTCGATCCGCGGAGAGAGGCACTTTATCCCTACAGTCCTCATCTGACGGAAAGCTCGCGGCAATTGGTTAATGGCTGGTGGTTTGCAACGGTTATCAGCCAAATCGATGCCATTGAAAAGATCAAAATTGCCTGCGAAGTCGCCGGGGTTGGTTTTGAAACGGATTTGAAACTCGTCCGGGAATGAGCGAAGACGACGACAAGCGGGCGCATCGGGCATCGGAGTGGGAGGCGGTATCGCAGCATCTTTTTTTAAGCGAAATAATGCGGTGCGCATGGATGCAAAATACGCCCATTGAAATTTCCCATCCGCGCGCCGACGGCGCCGGGTCGGGCTATCATCTTGTAATGGAGCGGGGCGGAATTGTCCGTCACATTATGCTTAAGACAAAATCGTCGCGCAGCCGCACTTCCAGCGTGAAGGTGCATGTGAATTTATCGGCGAAGCCCGGCGGCTGCGCAGTGTGGCTGGTCGTTGATGAAGCGACGATGGCATTTGAAGAATTCCGCTGGTTCGGCGGTCCGCCCGGCGAGCCGCTGCCGCCGATTGCGCGGCATCCCATCGCCCGCGAGGATCGGGAAAATTCGGACGGCGTGAAAAAATCGCGTCCGCAATGGCGCATCGTGCCGCAGGGCAGATTCGAGCGGCTGATGTCCGTCGGCGAAATTGTCGAGCGAATGTTCGGCGGCAGTGAAAAATTATCCGTCCTCGCCGATAATCCGCAGGCGACTCTGGGCGGCGACTTTAATCCGCTTCCTTCTATTTTTGACATTCCGTCCGATAGCGGGGAAAATACCGCCGCCGGAAAAAATTCCGACAACAAAGCATCAAAGGAGAAAGCAACAATGAAACTGCTGATAACTTCCACAAGTCCCTACGCCCGCAAGGCGCGCATTGTCATCGCCGAAAAATCGCTCGGCGAGGGCTTTCCGCATGTGGAAACCGAAGGGGCGAATCCTTGGGAAAACAACGCCGGAGTCGTCGCCTACAATCCGCTGAATAAAATTCCGGTGCTGGTTTTAAGCGGCGGCGAAAAGATTATTGATTCGCGCGCCATCGCGGAATTTCTGGACGCCCAAAGCGGCGAACCGCGATTAATTCCCGCCGAACCCCAATTGCGGGCGATAGTGAAATCCCGCGAATCACTCGCCGACGGAATTACCGACGCCGCCACAACAGTCATAATGGCCGGACGAATTCTCGGCGGGGCGGAAAATGTTCCGGCGGAATGGCGCGATTGGCAATTGGAAAAAGCCAAACGGGGCGTCGCTAAATTCTCCGAAACAATTGACAAGCGAATCCGCCAAGAACTTAATTTGGGCGATATCGCACTCGGCTGCGCGCTTGGATTCTTGGATTTTCGCCTGCCGGATTTTACTTGGCGGCGGTCGCATCCGGCATTGTCGGATTGGTTTGATAAAATCAGCGAGCGCGATTCCTTTATCGCCACCGTCCCGAAAGCGTAATCAATTCCAATTGCGTAGGGCGAGTCGACGCAGGCGGCGGGGCGGAAATTAATCCCCGCCCCGCAAATGCGAAATTAATTTCACGGCCCACATTGTCGGTTGCATCTGCCGAGAAAGCCAAAATGCAAATCGCCTTCGTCGTCTGTGATTATCCCTGCACCGGCTACTTCGTCCGGATCTCCCGATAATACCGTAACCCCCCCCCCCCCCCCCCCCCCCCCCCTTGCGCAGAGAAAAAGGGCAAGTCGGCACGACCCGCAACGCATTTTCTCCGATAAAAACGGAAAAGGAAATTTACCACATTTTTCGCCCATTTCCGCCGAATCGGGAAAAAATCAAAATAAATTCAGAATTTTATCCTCGCGCCGATGCTCCGAAGGCGTGACAAAAAAGTCACATTAATTTTGCGGCGGCGAAAAATAATTGCGGTCGGCGGCGGAATCGGGGTATAATATCGGCGAATGGGGGCGCACCGGCTTCGACGCAAGTTACGAAGCATGCGGGGCACGCCAAGCGCAAGCGTCTTGTTAAACCGCTTGAAACAAAAACAAACGCGAACGACTCTCGTTTCGCTTTGGCGGCTTAAACCCCGCCAAACTCGGTCCCCATCGGTTTGCGGATGGGATGATCGGGTCATAAACAGCAAACTCGCGAAAAATGATGCGGCGCCGTTTTTTCGTTAAATTTCAGCCGATCGCGCAGCCGATTCCGGGTCCGACGGGGAACGGCGGCGTCAAATTAATTGTCGGACTAAGCGTGTAGAGCCGTCTGTCAAGGACCTGCGGACGGGGGTTCGAATCCCCCCGCCTCCACCATTTTTGAGCGATGAATATTTCAGGCGCAAAAATAATCGCCGTCGCTTTAATTTTCGCCGCTGCGGGATGCATGGCGGAATTTCCCGGCGTGCCCGCCGGAACATTCGCTTTTCGGCTCGGCTTTACGGACGGCTGCGACAGCGGATATCATTCCGCCGGAAATATCACCTATCAATTCCGCAAGGACAAAGCGCGATTCGCCGACGACGCCGATTACAAGCGGGGGTGGATTCGCGGCTTCGGCGAATGCCAAAGACGACTGCAAAATCCCGGAGAATTTTGGTGCGGATTCTCCGACGCCACTGATCGCACCGACCCCTGCAAATCGCCGGACGATTCGCTTCCGCCCGGGTCGGCGGACTATCAATAGCGGATTTCCGAAAATTTCGCGCGCGTTTTTTCATCCGCCAAAAATCATTCGGCGCGCAAAAAATCCGCGAATTCCGCAAGACATTTCCATCATCGTCGCCGCCAATGCAATTATCTGACGAGGCGGAGTCGACGACAACGGCACCATTCCGGAAAATCCATGAGTCGCGGCGATAACGCTAATTCGGTCGCGGCGGCGGGCGGCGCGGTAACAATTGCATAAGCGCGAAATTTCGTCCGCATTTTGCACATTGGAATCGGCCAAGATTCGGGAAAATTCGCGGGCGTCGCGGAATCCCAAATTCAATCCCTGCGCGCCAATAGGATGCACCGTCTGCGCGCCTTGACCGATTAATAAAATGCCGCCGCGCGCAATCGGTCGGACAATCCGCATCTGCAATTTATGGGCGCGCCGCGGGCCGACAGAAACAATTAGCGGAGTCGCCCCGCCGCATTCTTCGCCGACGGCGGCGATAAAAGAGGCGTCGTCCATTTGTGAAAGACGCAATGCGGAATCCGTCGGCGCGCACCAAATCAGCGCGCAATTTTTATCGGACGATTCTTCGCGGCGCGGGACAATGGCAATTACGCCGCCGGATGCGAATCGCTCATGCGATTCGCCGTCGCGCAAATTATCGGCATGGGCTTCGCAGGAAATTGCCGCCTGCTTGTAGGCGAAAGAATGCGCGGAAAAATCGGCGGGCAGAATCGGCGGCGAAAATTCAGCGGCGAGAATTAAAAGACGGCACAGCAGCGATTCCGTTTCGCCGCTTTCTTTGGCGATTTTTAATTCAATGCCCCCCCCCTTTTTTTCGATGCTTTGCAATGTCGCCGGAGCGACAAGCAAATCATCGGCGAATTTTCGCATCGCGCGATGCAGAATAGAAAGCGGAATCGCATAGCCGAGCGCGTCGACATCGGCATCGGCGGCGCGAATGATTCCGCGTCCGAAGCATCTTTGGTAAGTTGTCCGCGCTTCAATTATCGGCGCGACGCAATTGGAAATGGAATCCCAAACGCCCGCATCCTCCAATATTCGGCGCGACGAAAAAGTAAGGGCGACGGTTTTGCCGCTTTCGGTGGGCGCGGAATCGCGGTCCAGAATTTTTATCCGCAAATCCGGACGGGCCTGCCTCGCAAGGACGGCGGCAAGCGAGCCGACCGGACCGGCGCCGACAATAATAATGTCATTCAATTCATCCATCCTTCAATGTCGCGGGGCGATTTGGGGGCGTCGGCGCTAAGATTTTCGCGTCCGCTTTTTGTAATTAAGATATCGTCTTCAATGCGCACGCCGATTCCGCGAAGGGGGGGGGGAATGTCGGCGGCGGCGGGAATGTAAAGTCCCGGCTCAATTGTCATCGCCATTCCGGCGGCGAAGCGGCGGGGCTTGCCGTCGGCGTCGTTATATGAGCCGACATCGTGCACATCCATTCCGAGCCAATGGCCGATTTCGTGCATGTAAAAGCGATTGTAATCGCGTCGGCGAATTATGGCATCAGCATTGCCGCGGCATAATTTTAATTCGCGCAGTCCTTCGCACAGAATTCGCAGGGCGACTTTTTGGGGGGAATCGCATCGCGCGCCGGGCTTGATTTTGGCAATCGCCGCCGCTTGGGCGGCAAGGACAATTTCCATTACATCCCGTTGCGGCGATGAAAATTTTCCGCGCGATGGAATCGTCCGCGTAACATCGGCGGCGTAGCCGTTGAATTCGCAGCCGGAGTCAATTAAAATTAAATCGCCCCGCCGAATTTTTCGGCGGTTGGAATCATAATGCAGAATGCAGGCGTTTGCACCGGCGGCGACAATCGGCGAAAAAGCATGGTCGGCGTTGGCTTCGCGGTAAACGCGGACGATGGCGGCTTCAATTTCATTTTCGGCGGCGGCGGAAACGGCGGCGCGCATCGCCTGCCGATGGGCTTCGGCGGTTATGCGGGCGGCTTCGCGCATCAGCGAAATTTCATAGTCGTCCTTGATAATTCGCATTTCATCAATCAGCGGGCAGGGGTCGCGGACGGCGGCGAGAATTTTTTTGCCCTTGCCGAATCCGCGAGTTCGCTCGCGCTTGGCGGCAATCAGCGGCAGAATTCGCGCATCAAATTGAGCGTTCGCGCCGAGGGCGTAAAATAAATTTCCCGCTTGCGAAAGCAATTCGGGGAGGTCGTCGGCGAGTTTGGCAATCGGCTTTGCTTCGTCAAATTGCAGGCGGTTTTTAGCGGCGACGGGGCCGAGACGCCGTCCCGTCCATTGCTCGGATTGGGAATCGCGCGGGCGGCAGTAGATGAGGTCGCGGATGAATTTTCCGTTTTCGGCAAAAACGACGACCGCCGATTCCGGCTCGGCGAATCCGCTTAAATATAAAAAGCGGCTGTCGGGGCGATACGGATATTCGGAGTCGCGCCCGCGCTTAGACGGAGGCGACGATAAAATTAACGCCGCGCCGTCGCGCATTTCTTTCGCCAGCCGCCGCCGCCGCTGGCGAAAAATTTCCATCGGAATTTTCATCGCCGTAATTTTTTGTTTTTTGTTTTTGATTATTTTGATTCTACTAAATGATTTCGCCGAGCGTTTGGCGTATAATACCGCTCTTTCCGAAAAATGGGATATTGCAAATGGTGGTGATTCGGCTTAGTCGCGGCGGCGCGAAAAGACGGCCTTTTTACAGCGTAGTCGTCGCCGACTCGCGCATGCCCCGCGACGGGCGATTCATTGAGCGAATTGGATTCTCCAATCCGGTCGCCGGGGGCGACGAGCCCAAACTGCGGCTGGATTTGCAGCGGCTGGATTTTTGGAAATCGCGCGGCGCAAAGCCGTCGCCGACGGTTATGCGTCTCGCCCGCCAATTCAAGCGGCAGGTTTCGGCGGCGGAACCGGCCGCGCCGTCCGCCGAATAAAATTGCCCGCGCCGCCGTCCGACAAATGCGTCGTTATGGGGCGCATCGCCGGCGCGCACGGAATTCGCGGTTGGATTCGGGTGAAGCCGTTTACGCAAAACCGCGACTCCCTTTCTAATTATCCCCGCTGGTTTTTTTCGGACGACGAAAAAAATTGGACGACGAAAGAAATGACGGAATCGCAAATTCACGGCGAATCCCTTCTCGCTAAAATTCGCGGGATTGACGACCGCGATTCAGCCGAGGCGATGCGCGGACAATTCATCGCCGTTCCCCGCAGCGAAATGCCGCCGCCGCCCGACGGCGAATTTTATTTCGCGGATTTGCAGGGACTCGCCGTCATCAATCAGGACGGAATTAATTTGGGAAATGTTTCCGCCGTTTTTTCGGCTCCGGCAAATGCGGTGATGGCGGTCGGCGAAGGCAAAAGCGAGCGGCTGATTCCATTTGCGGACGCCCATATTCTGCGGGTGGATTTGTCCGCCGGAAAAATTTTCGCGCATTGGGAGGATTAAAAATGCGCTTTCACATCATCACTTTATTTTCCGAAATGTTTGCGCCGCTGATGAATTGCGGCGTAAGCGGACGGGCTTTTCGCGATGGCATCGCCTCCGCAAAATTTTGGAATCCGCGCGATTTCTGCGAAGACGCCCGCGCCAACACCGACGACCGACCCTTCGGCGGCGGCAGCGGAATGGTGATGCGCCCCCCTCCCCTCGCCGACGCCATTCGGGCGATGCGAAAAGAATGCGATGCGCCGCTGATTTTTCTTTCGCCGCAGGGAAAAATTTTCAATCACGCCGATTCCCGCCGATTCGCCCAAGCGGAATCGCTCGCGCTTTTGTGCGGACGCTATCGCGGAATTGACGAAAGAATTATCCGCCAATTCGCCGACGAGGAAATTTCGCTGGGCGATTTTGTTTTGTCCGGCGGCGAATTTGCGGCGATGGCGGTGATGGATTCAGTGCTGCGTCTGCGGCCGGGCGTGCTGGGCAATCCCGAATCGGCGGGCGAGGATTCGTTTGCCATCGGCGATTTTCTTTTGGATTCGCCGTGCTACACCCGGCCGGAAATTTTTGAGGGCGAAAAAGTTCCGCCGCCGCTTTTATCCGGCGACCATTCGGCGATTCGCCGCTGGCGGCTGGAGGAATCAATTCGGCGGACATGGAATCGCCGTCCGGAATTAATTCGCAATGCAATTCAGCGCGGAAAAATTTCCGCTGAAATGCGCGAAATTATGATAAAGTTAAGCATTAATCCCGACTCGGAATTGCGATGAACATCATTAAAGAATTAGAGCGCGAAGAAATGAAGCGGCTGGAAAAACCGCTGCCGCCTTTCGGCCCCGGCGATACGGTGGCGGTGGGCGTTTCTGTCGTTGAAGGCGGCGCGAAGCGCGTGCAGAATTTTGAAGGCGTCGTCATCGCCAAAAAAAATCGCGGCTTGAATTCGGCGTTTATCATCCGCAAGATGGCGTCCGGCGAGGGCGTTGAGCGCACTTTTCAAACGCATTCGCCGCTGGTCACCAGCGTTAAAGTTTTGCGGCACGGCGATGTCCGCCGTGCGAAATTATATTATCTGCGCGCCCGCAGCGGAAAATCCGCGCGGATTCGGGAAAAATTGGGACCGAAGCGCGCCGTTAAGGCGCGCTGATTTTTCGCCCGCCGCCGCTGCTTTTGCAATGGGCGACAGCCGAACGACATTATCCTCCGACCCGCTGGAAACGCTGATTTCGGTGGGGATGGCGCTTTCGCGCGGGCATTCCTTTCCGCAGTTATTCCGCCGCATTCTGCAGGCGACGCAGGACGCCGCCGACGCCGAAGGCGGCTCGCTTTACATCGTTGACGAAAAAAACCGCTGCTTGAAAATCGTCGTTCTCGTCAATCGCAAATTGGGAATGGAAAATTCGGTGGACGACTTTGACCCCCTTAACATTGAGGGAATTATTTCCGTCCCGCTTTACGATGAATCCGGCGCCGCCCGACGGCAGACAGTTTCCGTCAGCGCGTATTTGAATCGCAAGCCGGTTCTTATTAACAGCATCGCCGAAGACGGCGGCTACGATTTCGCGCAAGTCCGCCGATTTGACCAAGAGCATCATTACGAAACCCGATCGCTATTGACCGTGCCGCTGTTCGCCCACGACGACCGCGTAATTGGAATCGTCCAATTAGTTAATGCCGGGGCGGCGGGCGGCGGCGGATCGGATTTTGATCCCGCGCAAATTCGCTTTATTGAAGCCCTGTCAGCACAGATGGGAATGGTGCTTAACAACGCCCTGCTGGTCGCCGAAGCGGAAAATTTACTGATCTCGGTCGTGCGAATGGTCGGCGTCGCCATTGATGAAAAATCCGCCCACACTTCCGGCCACTGCCGACGCGTGACTTTATTGACGATGATGTTCGCCCAAGCCGTCGCCGAAATCAAAGAAGGAAAATTTAAGGATTTTTCCATGACCGACGACGACCGGCGCGAATTGGAAATGTCCGCTTTGCTGCACGATATCGGCAAAATTATCACCCCCGTTCATGTTCTGGACAAGCAGACGAAACTGCAGAAGGTGTTTGATAAAATTGAATTAGTCCGCGCCCGCTTCGCCGCTTTGCGCTTGAATTTTCAATTGAATCATCTGCGCCGAAAACTGCGCGAATTCGGCTACGAAAAAATACTGAACGACATTGAAAACGACGGCGCCATCGCCGAATTTGACGCTCAATGCAGTGGCGATTTGGAATTCTTGGAAAAATGCAATCGCGGCGAAATCTTTATGGGCGGCGAACAAGAACAAAAACGCCTCGCCGCATTAGCCGCCATCAAAGCCGACGGCGCGGGATGCCTGCTGGACGAGGAAGATTGCAAATCGCTTGCCGTTAAGCGCGGCACTTTGAATCCGGAAGAGCGCAAAATAATGGAAGAGCATGTTTCCATTTCCATCCGCTTATTAAAATCCCTGCCGTGGCCGCGTGATTTGCGGCGCGTCGCCGAATACGCCGGCGGACATCACGAAAACATTAATGGCAGCGGCTATCCCAATAAATTAACCGGCGACCAAATGTCCGTCCCCGCACGCATCTTGGGAATTGCCGACCGCTTTGAAGGTTTGTCCGCGTGGGATCGTCCCTATCGCAAAGAAATGCCTCTTTCCAAAGTCCTGCATATTATGCGCGCGATGGAAAGCGACGGCGAAATTGACAAGGATTTATTCGCCTTGTTCTTAGAGCAGAAAGTATATCTCAATTACGCCCGCCGACACATGCCGGAACGACTCATTGACTGCGATTAATTATCGTCGCGCCGACTGCCGAGAAAAGCCCCTATCATATTATTATTGTCCTCTTGAGTCAGTATTCCAAAAATCCCGGACAATTCGCTCGGCGCACCTTGCGAGGAGTTATAACCAGGGGCATTACTGAAAGTGCCGTGAAAATAGTATGCTCGCTCTAAATCGGGAGTGTTATCAGTGTTATCCAAGTCAGCAAAAAATCCGCCTCCTACCACCTCGGGCACATTTCCAAATTCCGTATTAATTGTTACGAGCACTCCTTCAGTGATGCTGTAACGATGAGCATTATTATCATTATCACCGGAATAATAATTTGGCTGAATTACGCTATTAGTAATTCTCATCTCAAAGAAATCATTTGAAGTCGCCACGCGCGGAACGCCATTGCCGTCCGGCACCATCGCTGTGGCACTGCCAAAATCATCCGCGCGATTGACATCGCCTCCACTCGCGCTGATATGCCCCTCCCAACTTAACTGTTCAAAGTCCATTGTTATCGCGCCGTCGGGGAAAAACCGAACTCCCCGATAGATGGCATCTCCTTCCATATTGTAAGTTGCCATACCGCTTATCGGCAATGACTCACTGACTTCATTGTTGCGTATGAATTGAGTATAGTATGGCGCGCGGGCGTTGGTTTCACCCCCGTCTAAATGATAATTGCCATTGTCAAGCCAAAGTCCAATGGCGGTGTAGTCCAAACTTCGGACGAAACCTCTCCCCGCCGGTATCGCTATTCCTTCACTGCCTTCGCGGGCGATACGCGCCGCTTCTTCGAGTCGCCGCAATTCCGCTTCTGCGGCAAGACGCTCCATCTCGTTGGCGGCAAGACGGGCTTCTTCTTCGGCAGCAAGACGGGCTTCTTCTTCGGCAGCAAGTCGCTCCATTTCAAGTCGCTCGGCTTCTTCCCGAGCGATTCGATTTGCTTCGACTTCTTCCCGCTCGGCTTCTCTGGCAAGACGGTCGGCCACCTCAGAAGGCGTTTCGTCATCAGGGATTACGACGCGCGGACGCAGCACGACATAAATATCCCGCTCGCCCTGCGGAATTGTGATGGTGCAGAAGAATTGGTCGCATTCCACTTGATCGGTTCGCCCTCCAACAACCTCTAAGGGCCCTGCATCCTCATTAAGCGTCACACGGACGGCAACGCCGCCCGCGGGGGCGGGCCGTATATTGTCAACCCTAATGCCAATGTCTCCGCCGGGCAGAGGAGACACATCCCTTCCGGGAAAAATCGAAAGGACGGATTCCACATTCAGGAATTCCCGAGGGTCTCCGGACGACGCAATAGCGACAATGTTGACGCCAGTGGGTTCGCCTGTGACGACTTCATTCGTCGTCGGCGAAAACGATCCGCCGCCGCCGCCGCCGCAGGCGGGAATCGTAATCATTACCGCTGAAACGACGGCGATGCCAAAAGTGGAAATTTTCATTTCGTTCCTCCGGTTTGATTTTTATAGCACAAATTCGAAAAAATTACAACTTTTTCAAATTTATTTTTCGGCGCGTTGTTTTTTATCGCTTGTCAATTTTTCTCGTTTTAATGCTCCGCGTCCGTAATTTTTCTGTTTTTCCGACGCGAATTTTTTAAGTCGGTTAAAATGGCGATTCTTCGCGCCGTGCAGAACATTCGCAATTTTTCCATCATCGCGCATATTGACCACGGCAAGTCTACGCTGGCCGACTGTTTTATCCGCCTGTGCGGCGGCCTCGCCGAGCGCGAAATGACCAGCCAAGTGCTCGATACGATGGACCTTGAACGCGAGCGCGGCATTACCATTAAAGCCCAAACCGCCGCCCTTAATTACCGCGCCGCCAACGGCGAAGATTATATTTTGAATTTAATTGACACGCCCGGACATGTGGATTTTTCGCATGAAGTTTCGCGCGCCCTCGCCGCCTGCGAAGGGGCATTAATTGTGGTGGACGCCGCCCAAGGCGTGGAAGCGCAAACTATCGCCACCTGCGCCGCCGCTGATTCGCTGAATGTTGCGATGCTGCCGGTGCTGAATAAAATTGATCTCGCCGCCGCCGACCCCGCCCGCGCCCGCAAAGAAATTGAAGAGATGCTCGGCATTGACGCCGAAAACGCCCTTTTAACCAGCGCGAAAACCGGCGACGGCGCTAAGGAAATTCTGGAGAAAATTGTCCGCGAGATTCCGCCGCCGTCCGGCGACCCTTCGGCGAATTTGCGCGCGCGCGTGGTGGACGCATGGTTTGACAATTATGTCGGCGTAGTAATGCTCGTCCGAATGCACGACGGCGCATTAAATCGCGGGGAAAAAATTCGGCTGTTCGCCGACGGCGGCGAATTCATCTGCGAAAAATTAGGCGTTTTCACGCCGCGCCCGTCGCCGCGCGAAAAGTTGTCGGCGGGCGAAGTCGGCTACATTATCGCGGGAATTCGCGATATTCGTCAGGCGCGGGTCGGGGACACTGTCACTCGCGCGTCGCGCCCCGCCGAATTCGCCCTGCCCGGATTCAGCGAAATCAAGCCGCGCGTTTTCGCCAGTTTGTATCCCGCCGAAAATCGCAATTACGAGCCGCTGCGCGAAGCGATGGAAAAATTGCACCTCAACGACGCTTCGCTGTCGTTTGAGCCGGAACGGTCGCCCGCGCTCGGCACGGGACTGCGATGCGGATTCCTCGGCCTTCTGCACATGGAAATTGTGCAGGAAAGATTAGAGCGCGAATACGGAATGGAATTAGTCGTCACCGCCCCGGGAGTCGCCTACGAAATTGCGCTGACGGACGGCAATTCGGCGGTGATTGACAATCCCGGCAAACTTCCATCGCGCGATAAAATCCGTGAAATTCGGGAGCCGGTCGCAGCGGCGACGGTCGTCACCCCGTCCGAGTATTTGGGAAAATTAATGACTCTCGCCGCCGAAAGCCGCGGCGACGGAATTCGCGTGGAGCATGTGGACGGTCAGGCGATGCTGCGGTTTGACATTCCGCTCGCCGAATTATTTACCGGATTTTTTTCGCGGATGAAATCGGCCAGCCGCGGACGGGCGTCTTTGGATTATGATTTTCAAGGATGGCGCGCCGCCGACATCGTTAAATTGGAAGTGCTGGTCAACGGCGAAAAAGTGGACGCCCTCGCAATGATGGTGCCGCGCGCCGACGCCGAGCGAAGAGGACGCGAAACCGCCGGACGCATGCGCGAATTAATTCCGCGCCAAATGTTTGAAGTCGCCGTGCAGGCCGCCGTCGGCGGAAAAATTGTCGCCCGCGAAACGGTGCGCGCGCTGCGAAAAAATGTCCTCGCCAAATGCTACGGCGGCGATATCACCCGCAAAAAGAAATTACTGGAAAAGCAAAAAGCCGGCAAAAAAAGAATGAAGCGGCTCGGCAATGTGGATATTCCGCAGTCGGCTTTTTTGGCGATGCTCCACGGCGGCGCGCCCGCCGGCGGAGGGGCATCTGCAAGCGAAAAAGCGAAGCGTTAAGTGGATTGGCTTTTTTCCCTCATTACGCCCGACGAGTTGTTTTTCTATGCGACTCTCGCCAGCGGAATTGCGTATTTGATTTTTGCGGCGATGCGCCGCCGAGCCCGCCATGCGCGCCCGATTCCGCGCGCCCTTCGCCGATGGCTGAATCTTGCCCCCAAGAAATTTTTATGGACGCGGCTCGCTTTTCTGTGGACGGCAATTGCCCGGCGCGGATTTTCGCATCCTAAAAATTCGCGCGGACGGCTTGCGCGATTCGCTCTTAAATGGCTCGCCGGGGCGAATTCTTCCATCGCATTTTTTTGGCGAATTTTCGCCCTGCGGCTCGCCGTCGGACGCCGCCGATTTTCGCCGTCGCATCGGCAGATTTTATACTGGTCGCGCGACGCCTTTTTTATTCTGCTGGCGTTTTTTATTTTGCGGGCGTTTATCGTAGAATGGTTTCGCATACCGTCAGCGTCTATGGAGCCAACTCTGCAGTCGGGCGATTTCGTCTTTGTGGATAAAAACGACTACGGCTTTCGCTTTCCGGTTTTGGACTGGCGAATGGGCGGCGGCAGATTGCCGATGCGCGGCGAAATTGTCGTCTTTCGCTATCCGCCGGACGAGGATTTATTTTACATCAAGCGAATTATCGGACTGCCCGGCGAATTTGTCTCTTATCGCGGCGACCGCGTTTTTATTGACGGCATTCCGCTCGGGCAGAAAACCGCCGATTCGCAATTTGATGATTCGCGGACTCTGCTGTGGGAAAACATAGGCGATTCCGGCCGGCATCCGATTTTTCTCGGCAGTCGCGAATCGCCGCCTTATGGCAGGCGAGTCCCGGCGGATCATTATTTTGTGCTGGGCGACAACCGCCATCACAGCAGCGACAGCCGCGTGTGGGGATTCGTCCCGCGCGAAAATTTAATCGGCCCGGCCTTTCGCATCGGCATTAGTTTCAGCGATTGGAAAAGAATCGGCCGCTCACTGGCTTTGGAGGAAATTTCCGAATCCAAAGCCGAATCCGGCGATGAAAAAAATGAATGATTTTCCGCATCGCTTTTCCGATGCCGAATTGCAAAAGCAAGCATTGACGCATCGCAGTTTCGGCCGTCCGCACAATGAGCGGCTGGAATGGCTGGGCGACGCCGTGCTGGAAATGACGCTTTCCGAAATTCTCTACCGCCGCTTTCCGCAAAAAGACGAGGGCGAATTAACCTTTCTGCGGTCGCGATTGGTGTCCGATAAATCGCTGGCGAATGCCGCACGGCGATTGAATTTGGGCGATTGCATTCGGCTCGGCCGCTCGGAAATGTGCGGCGGCGGACGGCTGAAAGGATCCATTCTCGCGGGCGCATTAGAATCGCTTATCGGCGCGACTCTGCTGGACGGCGGCATTGAATCCGCGCGCAAAACCGTCGGTGAATTATTTGAATCCGTCCTCGCCGACGATGAATTCGTCATCGCCCCCAAAGACCCCAAATCGCAATTGCAGGAAAAAATGCAGGCCGCCGGACTCGGCGCGCCGACCTATCATTTGGAAAAAAAAAGCGGCGAAGACCATCTCCCGCATTTTGAAGTGTCGTGCCGAATTAACGGCGATGAAGTCGCCCGCGCCGAAGGCGCGAATCTGCGCGAAGCCGAAATGCGCGCGGCGACCCTCGCCCTCGCCCGCGAGGAAGAGTAAAATTTTACAATGACTTCCGCCGCCGCCAGCGCAGAATTAGAATCGTCCAATGCGGAATCGCCCAAGGACCGCTGCGGATTTGTGGCAATCGGCGGACGCGCGAATGTCGGCAAATCGTCGCTGCTCAATGCGATGATCGGCGAAAAAATCAGCATTACTTCTCCGCGCCGCCAGACGACTCGCGGAATCGTGCGGGGGATTGTCAACGGCGATTCGGCGCAGATAATTTTTCTGGACACGCCCGGACTTCACGGCGGCGGACGCGCCCTTATCCATCAAAAAATGAATCAAAGCGCGGCGCGCATTCTGGCGCAAAGCGACATTGCTTTATTCGTCGCCGAAGCCGCAAAATGGAATGACGGCGACGCCCATGCGCTGTCGCTTGTGCCGAAGAATCGTCCGGCGATTGCGGCGATTAATAAAATTGATTTGATTAAAAACAAAAACATGCTGCTGCCGTTTATCGCCGATTTGTCGGCGCGCCGCGAATTTTCGGCGATTGCGCCGGTCAGCGCAAAAACCGGCGACGGCTTGAATGCGCTGCTTTCCGCCCTCGCTGATTTGCTGCCGCATTCGCCCCGTCTTTACGGCGACGGCGACGGCGATTCCGACCCGCATTTTTTCGCCGCCGAATTATTGCGCGAAAAATTATTCCGCCTTCTCGGCGAGGAAATTCCCTACGCCGTCGCCGTGGAAATTGCGCGGATGGAAATGCGCGACGGCATTTTGGAAATTGACGCCGAAGTGCTGGTGGATAAAAAATCGCAGAAAGCCATCGTCATCGGCAAAGGCGGAGAAATGATGAAGCGCGCCGCCGCCGAAGCGCGCCTTGCAATGGAGCGAAAATTCGGCGAAAAAATAATGCTGCGCGTCCGCGTTAAAATTCGCCGCCGCTGGCAGGACGACGCGCAAATGCTCGCGCGGCTTGGAATCGGGCGCGAATGCTGATAATCATAAAAAAAGAAAATGAAAAAACTCGGCGTCAACATTGACCACATTGCGACGATTCGGCAGGCGCGTCGCGTCTCGTATCCCAATCCCGCCGAAGCCGCGCGACTCGCCGAAATGGGCGGGGCGGATTTCATCACCGTCCATTTGCGGGAAGACCGCCGCCATATTTTGGACGATGATTTGCCGAGAATCGCCGCCGCCATTTCAACGCATCTCAATTTGGAAATTGCGCCGACGGCGGAAATGACGGCGATTGCAAAGCGCGAATCGCCCAAAGCCGTTTGCCTCGTGCCGGAAAAACGCGAAGAATTAACCACCGAAGGCGGCTTGAATGTGGCGGAAAATTCGGGCGCAATCGCCCGCGCCGTCGCCGAATGCAAAGAAGGCGGAATGGAAGTTTCGCTGTTTGTGGACGCGGATGAATCGCAGATACTCGCCGCCGCCAAAGCGGGGGCGGATTGCGTGGAATTGCACACCGGCGTTTTCGCCGCCGACGGCGATATTTCGCCGATTGCGTCCGCCGCCCGCATCGCCGCCGAATTGAATCTTAAAGTCAATGCCGGGCATGGATTGCGCTTGGATAATGTCGGCCAAGTTTGCGAAATCGGCGAGATTGCGGAATTGAATATCGGCCATGCAATTGTCGCCCGCGCGCTTTTTATCGGGCTGAAAGAGGCGGTCGCCGAAATGAAAGCGGCGATGCGGCGGCGGCAATGATTCTGGGAATCGGCGCGGACATTCTGGCGGTTTCGCGGGTGGCGGAAGCCATTCGCCGCCGTCCGCGATTTTTGAATCGCGTGCTGACGGAATCCGAATGCGCTGAATTTTCGCGGCGGGGATTTTTTCCGCCGATGGAATCATCCGCCAATTTTCGCTCGCGGAATTGGCGGGCGGCGGCGTTTGTCGCCAAGCGATTCGCCGCTAAGGAGGCGCTTGCCAAGGCGTTGGGAATTGGCTTTCGCTCGCCGGTTTTGCTGTCGGCGATTGGAGTCGCCAATAATTCGGCGGGCGCGCCGGACTTTTATTTTTCGCCTTCGCTTTCGCAATTGATGAGCGCGAGAGGGATTGTGCATTGCCGTCTTTCGCTCGCCGACGACGGCGGATTCGCTTTTGCTTCGGTCGTTTTGGAGGGATGACGGCGGCGCGATTGATGATTGATGTTTCCGGCAAAATACTGTCCGACGGCGACATTCGGCGGCTTCGCCGCAAAGCGGTCGGCGGAGTGATTTTGTTTTCGCGCAATTTTGAGTCGGCGATGCAGTTGCGGAATTTGACGGCGGAAATTCATCGCCATGCCGGACGGCGGCTGCTTGTCGCAGCCGACCACGAAGGCGGACGGGTGCAGCGATTTCGCGGCGATGGATTTTCTTCGCTTCCGCCGATGGGGGCGGTGGGGGAAATTGACGGCGAAAAAGAATCCGTCCAAGCCGCCTTTGACTGCGGATTCGCGGCGGCGGGCGAATTGCGATTGGCGGGCGTGGATTTTAATTTTGCGCCGGTTTTGGATTTGAATCTGGGCGAAAGCAAAATTATCGGCGACCGCGCTTTTGGAAGCGACCCGGGGCGGGTGGCAAAATTGGCGGGCGCATTCGCCGATGGAATGGCGGCGGCGGGCATGTCGCATTGCGGCAAGCATTTTCCCGGACACGGCGGAGTGCGGGCGGATTCGCATTTGGCATCGCCCGAAGATTCGCGCGGCTATGACGAATTGGCGGCGGCGGATATAATGCCTTTCACTGAATTTTTTCGCCGCCCAATGCCCGCCATGATGACCGCCCACATTCGCTATTCCAAAGTTGATTCCGCCCCGGCGACTTTTTCGCCGAAATGGCTGGGCGAAATTCTGCGCCATCGCCTGCGATTCGGCGGGCTCGTCATCAGCGACGACTTGGCAATGGCGGGCGCAAAATTCGGCGATGAAAGCGAAGCGTTTCGCGTCCGCAAAGCGTTGGCGGCGGGATGCGATTTGACTCTGCTATGCAATTCGTCCGCGCCCGACGGCGATGAATTCTGGCGCGAGATGGAGGAAATTCCGCAGATTAAATTCGGCGGCGAAAAAAATCCGTGGCTGTCGCTGCTGCCGAATGGCGAAATTAATCCCGCAAAAATTTCGGCGGCATCGGACAGGGTGAATCGGCGATGGAATTAATTGAGCCGAATGACGATTTTGGACGCGGCTTAAAGCGTCCGCCCGCCGACGAAGAATCGGAGCGGTCGGTTTTGGGCGCGCTTCTCACGGACAACGCTCTCGCTGAAAAAATTGACGGCGTTGCCGGCATTGACGATTTTTACGCCCCGCGCCACCGAATTATCTTCGGTGAAATTATTTCGCTGATGGACGAAAATAAGCCCGCCGACGCGGTGACCGTCGCCAGCCGCCTGCGCGAAAGACGGCAATTGGACGAAGTCGGCGGCGCGGAATATCTGGCCGATTTAACGCAGGTGTCGTCGGCGCCGGCCAACATTCGGCACTATGCGGAGATTGTCCGCAAATGCGCGATGCTGCGGAAGACGATTTCCGAATTAAACAGCGGCTTGGAAGCGGCGTATTTTCCCCAAGGCCGCCCGCCGCAGAAAATTCTGGATGAAATTGAAACCCGCGTTTTCGCCATCGGCGAGCATTACATGCACGGGACGGGCGAATTGGCTTCGCTGATGGCGAGCAAGTCGGAATTTATGAATCGGCTCAACGAAGTCATTAATAGCGAAAACAAAAGCGGAATCACCGGCATTCCGTCGGGATTTAATGATTTGGACAATCTCACCACCGGCTTTCAGCCCGGCGATTTAATTATCATCGCCGGCCGTCCGAGCATGGGAAAAACTTCCTTGGCGCTTAATATCGCGCGCCATGCCGCCGAATTCGGCGGCAAGGGGGGGGGGGGGGCGGCCGTCGGCATCTTCAGCATGGAAATGGCCAAGGAGCAATTAATTATGCGCCTGCTCTGCACCGAAGCCCGCGTCGACCAGCAGCGCTATCGCAAGCACAAATTAAGCGACGAGGATGTCAGCAGCATCTACGGCGTGGTGGACAAAGTAATGAACTTTCCCATTTTCATCGATGAAAGCGGACTGCTTAATATTATGGAAGTGCGCGCCCGCACCCGCCGATGGACGCAGAATCTGCGTCGGCAGAATCTTGAATTGGGAATGATAATTGTGGATTATCTTCAATTAATGGACGGCAACCCCGCCGAGCGCAATGATAATCGCGCCTTGGAAGTTTCTTCTATTTCGCGCGGATTAAAATCATTGGCGCGGGAATTAAACACACCGGTGATTGCGCTTTCGCAATTGAATCGCGCGGTGGATTCGCGCCCGAACAATCGGCCGTTTTTGTCCGACTTGCGCGATTCCGGCTCCATTGAGCAGGACGCCGATTTAATTCTTTTCATTTACCGCGAAGAAGTGCACAACCCCGACACGCCGGACAAGAATACCGCGGAAGTCATTATCGGCAAGCAGCGCAACGGCCCGACCGGCTCGGTGAAATTGACTTTCTTAAAGGATTACACGCGCTTTGAAAATTTCGCCGACTCTAATCGCTATTCCGATTAATGCGCGTCCGCCGCGTTGTGATTGCGCCGTTTTCCGCCGCCGATATGTTCGCCTTGGCGGACGACATTGAATCTTATCCGCGATTTTTGCCGTGGTGCGCATCGGCTTCGGTGAGCCGCCGCCCCGCCGATTCGCCCGGCGATGAATTGGTGGAAGCGTCTTTGGATGTCAATTATCACGGACTGCATCGGCGGTTCGCCACGCATAATGTGCATCGCCGGCCGCATTCCATTGAAATGCATCTCGCCGAAGGGCCGCTTTCTCATCTGGATGGATTCTGGAAGTTTGAAGAATTGCGCGACGGCCGATGCCGCGCGGAATTCTTTTTGGAATACGGTTTTTCCGGCCGCTTTCTTAATGGATTAGTCGGCGGCGTTTTTCGCCGCATCTTTGAAAATTTCGCCGATGCTTTTATCGTCCGCGCCCGCGAAATATACCCCCCTCCCCCCCCTTCTCTCAATGAAAGCGAATAGCGAAAGCGCAAAGTTTCTCGCCGTCAATCGCCGCGCCGAGCACAACTATTTTATCGCCGAGCGATTTGAAGCGGGTGTGTCGCTGCTGGGCTGGGAAGTCAAGGCAATGCGCAGCGGCCGCGCGCAATTGCATGAAAGTTATGTTGTTGTCAGCGGCGCGGAATTGCATCTGCTGAATTGCCATGTAAGTCCGCTGATATCCGCGTCCACGCATGTTCAGCCCGATCCTTCGCGCAGCCGGAAATTGCTTTTGCATCGCCGCGAAATTCGCCGTCTTATCGGACGGGTGCGCGAGGCGGGATGGACTTTGCTGCCGCTTAATCTGCATCTGACGCGCGGAAAAATTAAAGTTGAGGTCGGGCTTGCCAAAGGCAAGCGGCAGCATGACAAGCGCGAATCCATCCGCAACAAAGAGTGGGCGCGCGAAAAGCAGCGATTGCTTAAGGGCGCGGGCGCATCGCATCGCGGCGGCAAAAAATCTCCGGCGGATTGATTCTGCAGCAACTGCGGGATTAATCTCAATCTTCCGCACCGCAACTTAATATAATGAACAGAAAAAAAAGGAAGTTTATTTATTAAAAGGCGACTCGGCGGAATTGGAAAAAATGATTTCGCCGTAGCGCGCCTTCATTTGAACGCCGGCGTTATCGCCGTCGGTCATAATGGCGACGCCGCCGATTTCGCCCGCGTCTTCGCCGAAAATTTTCTTCCAAAGGTCGGCGGCGTTAAGTTTGGCAATATGCCATTCGCCCAATGCATCATTGGCATCGGCGAAAACAAAGGTTTGAATTTCGCTCAGCATTCGGCTGTACGGACTTCGCCAATTCGTCCCCCGCGATTCGCCGTGGCTGCGGACTAAATTAAGCAGGCGGTGTTTTATCAGGCCGGATTTGGCGATGAGATAAACGCGAAAGGCAAAATCGTCGCCGCTTTTTTCTTTTTCATCAAATCCCTTTCCGGCGGCATCCACTCGCCAGCGAAAATGCATATAAGGCGTTTTTCGCAAATCAATTTTAACGCGGCGGGTGAATCCGGAAGCCCCCCGCGCGCTTTCGGCGACAAGAGCATTTGCGCCCAGCGATTCGTCATAAGCGGCGGCGTAGTCGGTCGGGGCGATGCCGCTAAAAGCGTGATATTTCCATTCACCGCCGCCGAGTGCGTTGCCGTTGGCAAGGACGGTCACGCTTTCCGCCAAAGCGGCGGACGGCAAAAGCGCGAAAAGAATCGCCGCAAAAAAAATAACCGACCGCGTCATCATTAAAATTAGATTATAATGCATCCATTGAATTTTTGCTTGGAGAAAAAAATGACGAATCAAATCAAGCGCGCGATTTTCGCCGCCGGCTGCTTTTGGGGAATTGAGGCGGCGTTCCGCCGTCTGCCCGGAGTCGCCGAGGTGCAGTCGGGCTACACCGGCGGACATTCGCGCAATCCGACTTACCGCGAAGTTTGCGGCGGCAATACCGGCCACGCCGAAGCGGTGGAAATTGCCTTTGACCCGTCGGGCGTTTCCTACGATGAATTGCTCGCCGCCTTTTGGCAAATGCACGACCCGACGCAAATTAATCGGCAAGGCCCGGATGTCGGCACGCAGTATCGCTCGGCGATTTTTTATTTGGACGAGGAGCAGCGGCTCGCCGCCGAAAAATCCAAGCGCGAATTTGCATCGCAATTCAGCCGTCCGATTGCGACCGAAATAACCGCCGCATCTCAATTTTATCCGGCGGAGGCGCATCATCAGCGCTATCACGAAAAAATGGGAATCGCGCACGGCTGAAAAAGCATAAATGGAATCAGCGAATTCTTTTCATAAGCAAGGGGGGGGGGGGGATGACTTTTCCGAATCGCTGATGCGGCGCGCGCTCGCTCTTGCTGAGCAGGCGTTTGACAAAGGCGAAGTGCCGGTGGGGGCGGTCGTCGCCGACGCCGACGGAAAAATAATCGGCGAAGGAATGAATTGCACCATCGCAAACAAAGACGGCACGGCGCATGCGGAAATTGCCGCCTTGCGATGCGCCTTTGATGCCGTCGGCAATTATCGCCTGCCCGGCTGCGCGATTTACGCAACTTTGGAGCCGTGCGCAATGTGCGCGGGAGCGATTTTTCATGCGCGATTGTCGTCCTTGTTTTTCGGCGCAAACGATGACAAAGCCGGCGCATGCGGAAGCATTGTTGATTTAGTCGCCGACCGGCGATTGAATCATCATCTCATTTCGCGCGGCGGAATTTTAGCGGAAGAATCCGCGCGACTCTTGCGGGCGTTTTTCGCCGAGCGGCGATGATGGAAAAAAACCGCATCTTCATTAATCTCGCCCGGCAAATTTTGGAATTGCGCGAGGGGGGGGGGATGATAAAAACCTACCGCATCTCGTCGTCCCAAAACGGAAGCGGCGAGCAAAGCGGAAGTTTTAAGACGCCTCGCGGACGGCATATTATTCGCGCGAAAATCGGCGACGGAATGGCCGAAAATACGGTGTTTGCCGGACGCCGACCGACCGGCGAAATATACTCGCCGGAATTATCGCGCGAATCGCCGGGGCGCGATTGGATTTTAACGCGCATCCTTTGGCTTTCCGGCTGCGAAATCGGCAAAAACCGACTCGGCGATGTGGATACGATGCGCCGATTTATTTACATTCACGGCGCGCCGGATTCAGCGGTGATGGGAAAGCCGGGCTCCATCGGCTGCATTCGCATGCGCAACGCCGACATTATTGAATTATTTGATTCCGTCCGCGTCGGCGAGTCGGCGGAGATTGCGGAAAAATAAACGGCGCGCATTTGCGGTAAAATGCCGCCGACATTTTTTTAATTTGATTCTGCAATGCCACCAAACGACGGCTACCGTCCCAATGTTGGAATCGTTCTGGTTAATCCCGCCGGCAAAGTTTTTTGGGCGCGGCGAATTAATCAGCGATTTTGGCAATTTCCGCAAGGCGGCATTCTGGACGGCGAATCGCCGCAGGACGCAATGTATCGGGAACTCCACGAAGAAACCGGAATCGTCCGCGAACAAGTGCAATTGCTCGCTCGCACACGCGATTGGCTGCGCTACGAAGTCCCCAAATATCTGCGGCGCGACCCTAAAAATTATCGCGGACAAAAGCAAATTTGGTTCCTGCTGCGATTTATCGGCGGCGACGGCGACATCAAACTTCTCAACAGCGATGCGCCCGAATTTGAAGAATGGAAATGGTACGACCATCGCCGGACATTGCGCGAAGCGGCGTTTTTTAAGCGCGCCGTTTATACCGCCGTCCTTGGCGAGTTCTCCCGCCATTTGAATTCGGGCAAGCCGTCTCCCGAAAAATTAAATGCGGACAAAAAATAACCGCCCTTATCTTTTTAGAATCTCCACCCCCCCCCCCCCCGCGACGATCGCCAAATCCGCCGGACGGCGGGCGAAGATTCCGCTTTCAACAAGGCCGGGAATTTGCGCGAATTCATTTTCCATTTGGACGGCATTAAGAATTTGCAGATTGGAAACATCCAAAATCCAATTGCCGTTGTCGGTGATAAAATCTTCGCGCCACGACGGATCGCCCAAAACGGCGAGACGCCTTGCGACAAAACTGCGCGCCATCGGAATCACTTCCACCGGCAGCGGAAATCGGCCGAGTTGCCCCACCCGCTTGCTTTCGTCGGCGATGCAGATGAATTGCTTCGCCGCCGCCGCCAGAATTTTTTCGCGCGCCAGCGCTCCGCCGCCGCCTTTAATCATTTGAAGATTGCCGTCAATTTCGTCCGCGCCGTCGACATACAAGGCGATTTCGCCGACTTCATTAAAATTCACGCAGGGAATTCCGGCGGCATCCAGCCGCTGCCGAGTCGCCTCCGAACTCGCCACGGCGACTTCAATTTTTTTCCGCAGCGGCGGCAGAAAATCAATGAAGTGATTCACCGTAGAGCCCGTCCCCACGCCGAGAACGACCCCCGGCGAAATAAATTCCATCGCCGCTTGCGCCGCCGATTTTTTGAGTGCATCGCTCATCGTCCGCCAATTTTATCATCGCTTTAATAATTTAGCGAAGGCAAGGTCATTGCGGTTTTTCGCATTCACCGGCGACGATGTATAATCGCCGAATGCAGGGGCGCATTGTCAAGAACATCATCAACACGCGAATTTACGATCTCGTGCGCGAAACGCCGCTGTCGCCGGCGCCGCTGCTGTCGGCGGCTTTGGGGAATCGGGTATTTTTGAAGCGGGAGGATTTGCAGGAGATTTTTTCCTTCAAAATTCGCGGCGCGTATCACAAGATGACGCAAATGACGGCGGCGCGTCTTGCGTGCGGCGTTGTGGCGGCGTCGGCGGGGAATCATGCGCAGGGAGTCGCGCTTGCCGCCAAGCGTCTGGGATGCCGCGCGGTCGTGGTGATGCCGCGCTACACGCAGAAAATCAAAATTGATTCGGTGCGCGCGCGGGGGGCGAAAGTGATTCTGCACGGCGACGATGTGAACGAATCCTTTATCTACGCCAAGAATCTCGCGCGCGAAGAAGGCGCGACTTTTATTCATCCCTTTGACGATGCCGATGTCATCGCCGGACAGGGCACGGTCGCCGCCGAGATTCTGCGGGCGCATCCGGCGCCGCTGCATGCGATTTTCGCCGCCGTCGGAGGGGGGGGGCTCATCGCCGGAATTGCCGCCTACGCGAAGGCGCTTCGTCCGCAAATTAAAATCATCGGCGTGGAGCCGACGGACGCCGCCTGCATGCGCGCGGCTTTGGATGCGGGTCGGCTGGTGACATTAAAGCAAGTGGGAATTTTCGCCGATGCGGTCGCTGTCAAGCGCGCCGGAAAAATCCCGTTTCAACTTTGCAGGGAATTACTGGACGATGTGATTGTCGTGGACAACGACGCCATCTGCGCCGCCATCAAGGATATTTACGATGAAACGCGAGTGGTCGTTGAACCCGCCGGCGCGCTTGGAGTCGCGGGCGCAAAAGCATACTGCGCGAAAACAAATGCGCGCGGAAAAACATTAGCCGCCGTTTCCTGCGGCGCGAATATGAACTTTGACAGATTGCGATTCGTCGCCGAACGCGCGGAATTAGGCGAAAGAAGAGAAGCGTTAATCGCGGCGACAATCCCGGAAAAGCCGGGCAGTTTCCGCCGATTCTGCGCGCTTTTGGGCAAGCGCAGCATCACCGAATTCAACTACCGAATCTCCGACCCCAAAATCGCGCATGTGTTTGTGGGAATTGAAATCGCCAAGGCGAGCGAAGCCGCCGACATCATTCGCGCATTAAATAAAGAAGGTTGCACAGCGATGGATTTATCGGGTGATGAACTCGCCAAACTTCACATTCGCCACATGGTCGGCGGACATTCTTCGCATGCGACAAATGAGCGATTGTATCGCTTTGAATTTCCGGAGCGTCCGGGCGCACTGGCGAATTTTCTTTCCAAGATGGGACAGGGATGGAATATATCCTTATTTCATTATCGCAATCATGGGGCGGATTATGGTCGTGTTTTGACGGGTGTGCAGGTGCCGTCGGGCGAGTTGGGCGAGTTTCAGAAATTCTTGGACGACCTTGGCTATCCTTATCATCGCGAGGCGGAAAATCCGGCGTATAAAATGTTTCTCGGCGGCGGCAAGTGAAATGTGGAGGAGATAAGAAAAAGGCGGGAGCAAATGCTCCCGCCTTTAATACGGCATTATCCTCACCGTCGATTTATCGGCAGCGACAAGGAGTCGGTGCGTGGCATGGTTTATCGTGACACCTGCCGATGTCTGCTGATTCAGGGTATGTGCCGAAATGCTTTTCGTAAAGCATCTTTGTTTTTTCGAATCCCGCATTCAACTCTTCCTGACTTTCTTCGCCGTACTCGCCGAAAAAAGGAGAGTGATGCAAGTATCCCCCAAAAAGGAACTCGCAGTCACGCATATAAGCGCGAGTATCGAGAATGTGCGCATGCCAGAATTTGTCCAGAAGGTGGCTCGGCACGAGATTCGCATCGGGATAGAACCGCTTCAAGGAAAGAAACCGGCGGTATTCGCGCGCGGCGAATTCGCATTCTTCAGCGATCATTGCGGCTTCCACCGAATGGCTGAGCTTCCATTTGAGTCGCTCAAAATTAAGCAACGCGACTCGTGCGTCAATCTCACCGAAATTTTCGGCTCGCGTCATTTCCACAGCATTCATGTCACCTCCCTTAATTGTTGGACACTTGGCAATAATAACATAATTTTAATTTTTCCGCTATCGTTGCTAATGCGTTAAAATTGCGATCGGTTTAGAAAAACGGAGATTCATCAATGCCCGACAACTTTAACAGCCGAGCCATCACGCAAGGGGCGGCGCGCTCGCCGAATCGGGCGATGCTGCGCGCCGTCGGATTTACGGACGACGACTTCAATAAGCCCATCATCGGCATCGCCAATGGATTCAGCACGATTACGCCCTGCAACGCCGGATTGGATTTGCTCGCCCATCGCGCCGAATCCGCACTCAAAGAAGCGGGCGCGATGCCGCAAATGTTCGGCGTGATTACCGTCTCCGACGGCATTTCCATGGGAACGCCGGGGATGAAATATTCGCTGGTGTCGCGCGAAGTGATTGCGGATTCCATAGAGACGGCGGCATCGGCGCAATGCATGGACGGCGTTGTGGTCGTCGGCGGCTGCGACAAAAATATGCCCGGCGGAATGATGGCTATCGCGCGAATGAACATTCCGGCGATTTATGTCTACGGCGGAACCATTATGCCCGGCAAATTCGGCGGACGCGATTTAACCGTCGTCAGCAGTTTTGAAGCGGTCGGACAGCACAGCGCGGGAAAAATTTCCGAAGAGGAATTCAGCGAAATTGAAAAGCGCGCCTGTCCGGGCGTGGGCTCCTGCGGCGGAATGTTCACCGCCAATACGATGTCCAGCGCGTTTGAAGCGATGGGAATGTCGCTGCCCGGCTCGTCCACAATGGCCGCGCCCGATTCTGAAAAAGCCGACAGCGCCGCCGATTCCGCCTACGCCGCCGCCGAAGCGGTGCGAAAGCAAATTCGTCCGCGCGACATTATTACGCGAAAATCGCTGGAAAACGCCGTCGCCGTGGTGATGGCAATCGGCGGCTCCACCAACGCCGTTTTGCATTTACTGGCAATCGCCCGCGCCGCCGAAGTGGAATTTTCCATTGACGACTTCGAGCGAATTCGCCGGTACGCTCCGGTTTTGTGCGATATGAAGCCGTCCGGACAATTTGTGACAGTGGATTTGCATCGCGTCGGCGGCATTCCGCAAGTGATGAAAATTCTCCTTGAAAATGGAATTCTGCACGGCGAATGCCAAACGATTTCCGGCAAAACCGTCGCCGAAACACTGAGCGATATTCCGCCTTCGCCGCCCGCCGGACAGGAGGTAATTCGGCCGATGGAAAATCCGCTTTATCCGCAGGGTCATCTGGCGATTCTGCGCGGGAATCTGGCGGAAGAAGGATGCGTCGCTAAAATCACCGGAATCAAAAGCCGCAAAATGCGCGGTCCGGCGCGGGTTTTTGAATCGGAAGAAAACGCACTCGCCGCCATTCTGCACGATAAAATTCGCCCCGGCGATATTCTGGTAATTCGCCAAGAAGGACCCAAAGGCGGACCCGGCATGCGCGAAATGCTGGCGCCGACATCGGCGATAATCGGCAAAGGACTCGGCGACAGCGTCGGGCTGATAACCGACGGCAGATTTTCCGGCGGCACGCACGGCTTAGTAGTGGGGCATATCGCCCCCGAAGCGGCGGTCGGCGGGACAATCGGACTCGTCCGCGAAAACGACTCAATCACCATTGACGCCGACGAATTGCGCCTAACCTTGGAAGTTGACGATGCCGAAATCGCCCGCCGCCGCGAATTGTGGTCGCCGCCGACTTTTCCGAATCGGGGCGTCTTGGCAAAATACGCCCGCGCCGTTTCCAGCGCCAGCATCGGTGCGGTGACGGATTGAATTTTGGGAAGTTGACTCCGCCGTCACACATTGATAAATTTTCAACATGCACGAGAGCAAAACCCTCCTCCGAATTCGGGATTACATGAAAGGGCAATATGTCACCCTTTCACAATCCCTCGAAAACGGAAGAATCGCCTCGGTAATAAACGAGGGCGAAATCATGAAGATAATCACCGCCGAGTTCGGTGAGGTTATCGCTCCACCCCAAAAGCGTCACTGGTGGGACTTCGCCATCAGGGAAAACGGCGTGCTGTACCCCGTCAACATCAAGGTGACGGAAATGAGTCCCGCGGCCGACAACTTGAATTGCAAACTGGGTCTCTATTACGCCCTTACCGGCAAAGAACCCAACTTCGCCAATGAAATTCGTTGGCGGGAGTTTTTTTCTAATCTTTCCGACGATATGTCGGAAAATGATCGCGATTATTATTTTCTGGTTTTCAATAAGAGTGAACCGGGAGAGGTCGTGCTGGCCAATCTTAAAGGACTCCGCACCCTGCAACCCAATGGCAACAATTTGCCGTTCCAATGCTGCTGGAAAGATAATCGACAAATAAAAGAAAGAAGTTTTGCGGAAGCGCAAAATTTTCTACTCGAGTGTCTCGGCGAATCGGCAAAATTACGCGCGCAAATCTATCTTGAATTCAAAGAAACATTTCCCAACTATTCGCCCAAATGACGAATGATGTCAAAACATTAGGGCAAGTTTTCACCCCCGAATGGGCGGTGGAAAAAATGCTCGCGCTTCGGCAAAACACCGGCGCGATTCTGGAGCCCTCGGCCGGCGACGGCGCGTTTCTTCGCCGATTGGGAAAAAATGCCGTCGGCGTTGAAATTGATTCGCGACTCGCCCATCAAAGCGGCGCGCTGTGCATGGATTTTTTCGGCTATTCCGCCGAGAACCAATTTGATGCGATTATCGGCAACCCCCCCTATGTCCGCTTTCGCGACATCCCCCCCCCCACGCGCGCGAAATTGAATCTCGCCCGCTTTGACCGCCGCAGCAATTTATATCTTTTCTTTATAGAAAAATCATTGCGCCATCTGCGCGACGGCGGCGAATTAATCTTCATCACGCCGCGCGACTTTATGAAAGCGACCTCCGCCGCGCAATTGAATCGCCTGCTGTTTGAAAGCGGCACCATCACGCACTTTGAGGATTTGGGCGACGCCCGAATCTTCGGCGACTTCACCCCCAATTGCGCGATTTGGCGGTTTGAAAAAAACAACTTCTTTCGCCGCACAAGCGACGGCAAAACTTTTTCGCTGATGAATAATCAACTCGCCGTTGTATCCGGCGACTATGCAATTCCTTTCCGCGATATTTCCTTCGTCAAAGTCGGGGCGGTCAGCGGAATGGACAAGGTTTTCGCCGACCCGCAATTCGGCAATCGCGATTTTGTTTATTCCCAAACCGCCGCGACCGGCAAAACAAGAAGAATGATTTGCGGCGATACCCCCCCCCCCTCTCTGCTCGCACATAAAAAAGAATTGATGGCGCGCAGAATTCGCCGCTTTGACGAAAGCAATTGGTGGCAATGGGGGCGCGCGCATTTTGAGTCCGAGCGTCCGCGCATTTATGTCAATGTTAAAACGCGGAGAAAAAATCCCTTTTTTATTCATTCGGCGAAAGATTACGACGGCTCGGTGCTGGCGATTTTTCCCAAGGACTCCGGCGCCGATTTAATTCATCTTTGCGAAGAATTAAACAAGGTCAATTGGGCCGACTTGGGCTTTGTCTGCGACGGACGATTCATCTTTACGCAGAAAAGTTTGGAGGAATGCATTCTGCCCAAATGCTTCGCCGAATTTGCGGCGGCTTATTCCCGCGCGCATTGCTCTTCCTTTTCTTTTTCGCAAGGCGGAAAATTTTCATCTCATCTTTCTTTTTCAATGTGTCGGGCGGCGGAATGAGCGCGAGCGAATTAGGCGTTGTTGTTCTTGCTCAGGGAATGGTCGGGCGCGCTTTGCTGCAGAGCGCGGCGCATGTTCTCGGAAAAAAGCCCGGCGCGGCGGCGGCGGTTTCGGTTTCGCACGGCGATAAGCCGTCGGACATTGAAGAAAAATTGCGGCGCGAAATTGTCCGCTTAAAAAATCGCGGCGGCGTGGTAATTCTGTGCGATTTATTCGGCGCGACTCCGGCAAATGCCGCCCGCCGATTCGCCGCCCGCGCCGCCGACGGCGAAAAAATCGCCTGCGTTTTCGGCGTCAATCTGCCGATGCTTTTGGAGACGCTTATCGTCCGCGACCGTCCGCTGGCCGAAGCCGCCAAGCGCGCCGCCATCGCCGGCAAACGCGGAATCTGCGGAGGAAAAAAATGACCGGGACTGCAAAAAAATCGTCGGCAAAATCATCGCCGAATTCCGTTGAGCGGCGGGTCGCCGTTGTGAATGAATTGGGATTGCACGCCCGCGCGGCGGCGACGCTCGCCCGAATGGCGGGAGATTTCGCCGACTGCGATATTTCCGTGCGGCGCGAATCCGGCGGGGCGTCCGCCGACGCCAAAAGCATCACCGCCCTGCTGATGCTCGCCGCCGCGCAAGGGACAAAATTAATCGTCGCCGCAAACGGCGGGGAAAAATCGGAAGCGCAGCGCGCCGCCGATTCTGTCGCCGATTTATTTGCGCGCGGATTCGGCGAGGATTCTTCGGATGCAAACTAAACTTGCCGGCATTGGCATTTCGCCGGGCATCGCCGCCGGTCGCGCGCATTTGTGGCATCCGGGCGAATCCGATGTGCCGCGCTACCGCGTGCCGAAGGCGCAGGTCGGCGATGAAATCGCCCGCTTTGACGCCGCCCTCGGCAGCGTCCGCGCCGATTTGGAAGCGATGAAAGCCCAAGAACGCGGACGGCCGGGCGCCGCCGAAATTACCGCCTTCATAGATTTGTATCTGCAATTGCTCAACGATGAATTAATCGCCGACAAGCCCAAGCGGACAATTTCCGCGCGCGGACAAAATGCCGAGTGGGCGCTCAAAGAGCAAGTGGACGAAATTGGCGAGCACTTTCGCCGCGTGGAAGACCCGTATCTGCGGGAGCGCGGCGGCGACATCGTCCATGTAATGAATCGCGTGCTGACGGCGATGGCGGGCGGCGCGCGGCCGCCTTCTAAAAAACCGGACAGACGCGCCGGTCGCGCGCGAATTTTAATCGCCAAAGAATTAGACCCCGCCGATGTCATTGAATTAAAGCGGCGCGGATACGAAGGATTCGCCACCGACAGCGGCGGGCCGACTTCGCATGCGGCCATTCTGGCGCGCAGTATGGGAATTCCCGCCCTCGCCGGACTCGGCGAATTACTCGCCAAAGTGCGCGAGGGCGAGCGCGTTATCATTGACGCCGACGCCAACGCCCTGATTATCAACGCCGATCCCGCCGCTATGCGCGACGCCAAAGCGCGGATGGAATCCTCGTCCGCCGCTCAAAAAAATCGCCGTCCGAAAAAATCGCCGCCTATTGTTAAAAGCCGAGACGGGGCGGAAGTTTCGCTGCAGGCCAACATTGAATTTCCCGCCGAAGCCGAAGCCGCCAGACGCGAAGGCGCGGACGGAATCGGGCTTTTTCGCACCGAATTTTTATTTTTGAATCGCGACGACGAGCCGGACGAAGAAGAGCAATTTGAAATCTACCGCGCCCTTCTGCGCGAAATGTCGCCGCTGCCGGTGACTTTTCGAACGCTGGATTTGGGCGCGGATAAAATGCCCGGCGGTCGGACGGAATCGGCGGCGGCGAATCCGGCTTTGGGCTTGCGGGCGATTCGCTATTGTTTGGCCGAGCCGCAAATTTTTCTGTCGCAATTGCGCGCGCTTTATCGCGCCGCGAAATTTGGCCGTCTGCAGATTTTGCTGCCGATGCTGTCGCATCCGTCGGAAATGACGCAGGCGGCGAATTTTATTGCAGCCGCGCGGGCGCAAGTCGTCGCCGCTGATTCCGCCCCGGACGCCGAGCGAATCCTCGCCGCCGTGCCCATCGGCGGAATGATTGAAGTGCCGGCTTCGGTTTTTATAATGCCCGCTCTCGCCCGCCAGTTGGATTTTTTCGCCATCGGCACAAACGATTTAATTCAATACACGCTTGCCATAGACCGCGGCGACGAAAAACTTGCGCCGCTTTACGACCCGCTGCATCCGGCGGTTTTGCGCCTGCTCTCAATGACTGTCAGCCAAGCGAAAAGGCAAAAGCGGGAAGTCGCCCTGTGCGGCGAAATTGCCGGCGACGCCAATTTTACGCGGCTCTGCTTGTGCTTGGGACTGCGGCGATTCTCCATGAGCAGCCATCAAATTCCGGCGGTGCGGGAAGCCGTCGCCGATGCCGACATCAAGCGTCTTCTGCCCTTGGCGAAGCGGGTCGCCCGCGCGCAAACGCCCGAATCCGCACGCGCCGCCCTCGCCGAATTAAACGCCGTCCGATGAAAATGCGGTAAGATTTGCCCGATGAATCTCAGCCATCATTTTTTAATTTCCACGCCGCAAATGCGCGAATCGATTTTCAGCGACGCGGTCATCTATCTGTGCAAGCACGACGACGAAGGCGCATTCGGTCTGGTCGTCAACAAGCCGTCGCCGATGCGCGTTTCCGAATTGCTGGAATCGCTGGAAGTGAAATCGCCGGCACTGCCGCAGGAAAAAGATTCGGTTTTATTCGGCGGACCGGTGCAGGCGGAGCAGGTTTTTATTCTGCATCAGCCGCTGGGACATTTCGGGGCGACGCTCAATGTCGGCAAAGACGAAATCGGCGTAACCACTTCGCGCGATATTCTCGCCGCCATTTCCTCCGCCGACGCCCCCCGCCGAATGCAATTCACCATCGGCTACTGCGGCTGGGCGCCCGGACAATTAGAGCGGGAAATTGCCGACAACGCATGGGTGACCATCGCCGCCGACGAGCAAATTCTATTTGAACTTCCGCCCGACGAGCGACTCGCCGGAGCAGCACGCCGATTGGGATTTGATTGGGGCTCCCTCACCGGCGTTTCCGGCCGCGCTTAACAAAATCCCTCGTGCCGATGCTTGGCGTCGGCATGCGTGACTCGGACGCTCTGCATCCGCTAATTAATTCCGCCGATGGATTCGGGACGCAGAGCAGTGGCGCGAGGATTCTAATTTGTGATTAAATTCGCCCGCTGTGATGCATTCGCCGAAAACGCAAGCGCAAAAAAAATCCGCCGACATCATCGCTATGGGATTTGATTACGGCCGAAAACACACCGGCATCGCCATCGGCGGCACGCTGACTCAAAATGCCCGTCCGCTGAATTCGGCGTCGGGCGACTGGAAAAAGCAGTTGGAATTTATCGCTGAATTAATCGCCGAGTGGCGGCCGAATCTGCTGGTTGTCGGTCTTCCCCGCCATTTGGACGGGGCATCGCATTCTATGACTCGGCGGGCGGAATCTTTCGCCCGGAAATTGTCGCGCGAATTTAATCTGCCGATTGAATTCGCCGACGAGCGGCTGACCACATTTATCGCCCGCAGCGAGGGCGGCAATTGGAAAGATAAGGACGCCCTCGCCGCCTGCGAAATTTTGCGGTCGTGGCTGAATGAGCGCGAAAAAAAATCGTCCGCAATTGCCGATTGAGCGGCGGCGGAGTATGATTCCCATCGCTAATTTTTCACCGACGAGGAAAAAAGAAATGACGCAAAATCCCCCAATGCAGGCGTTCTGGATGCCGTTTTCGTCCAATCGCAATTTTAAGGCCAAGCCGCGGCTGCTGGTTTCGGCGAAGGATATGCACTACCAAAACGCCGACGGCGAAGATATTCTGGATGCGACTTCCGGGCTGTGGTGCTGCAACGCCGGGCATTGCCGCCCGCAAATTGTCCGCGCGATTCAAGAGCAGGCGGCGGCGATGGATTTCGGCCCGACTTTCCAAATGGGTCATCCGAAGGCGTTTGAATTGTCGGAGCGACTGGCGGCGGATGTTTTTCCGCCGGAGTTGAATGCGATTTTTCTGACGAATTCCGGCTCGGAAGCGGTGGACAGCGCGCTTAAAATTGCGCTCGCCTATCACAAAGTTCGCGGATGCGGCGGCAAAACGCGGCTGGTCGGACGCGATCGCGGCTATCATGGAGTCGGCTTCGGCGGCATTTCGGTGGGCGGCATTTCCAAGAACCGAATGTTTTTCAACAATCTTCTGCAGACCGACCATCTGCCGCACACGCACGATTTATCGCGCAATTCCTATACGCGGGGACAGCCGCAGCACGGGGCGGAATTGGCCGACGCGCTGCTGAATATCATCGCCTTGCACGATGCTTCCTCCATTGCGGCGGTGATTGTGGAGCCGGTGGCGGGCTCCACCGGCGTTTTAATTCCGCCGATGGGATATTTGAATCGCCTGCGCGAAATTTGCGACGCCAACGACATTCTGCTGATTTTTGACGAAGTCATTACCGGCTTCGGGCGTCTCGGCAAGCGCACCGCCGCTGAATTTTTCGGAGTCGCGCCGGATATGATTGCTTTCGCCAAGGGCGTCACCAGCGGCGCCGCTCCGATGGGCGGAGTCGCCATTCGCGACAAAATTCGGCGGGTGTTTTTGGATTCGGCGGAAGGCGATGCAATTGACCTTTTCCACGGCTACACTTATTCTGGACATCCGCTCGCCGCCGCCGCCGGCATCGGCGCAATGGAAGTTTATGACGCGGAAAATTTACTTGACCGCGCCAGCGGCGAAATCGGACAGCATTGGGAAGACGGACTCCATTCGCTGAAAGGACTGCCGCACATTATTGACATTCGCAACATCGGATTAATCGGCGCGATTGAATTGGAATCGATTCCCGGCAAACCGTCGGCGCGGGCGTTTGACGCTTTTGTGCAATGCTTTCATGAGGAGAATCTTTTAATTCGGGTGACGGCCGATACGATTGCGCTGTCGCCGCCTTTGATTGCGGAGAAATCGCACATTGATCAAATTTTTGACCGCCTCTCCCGCGTGCTGAAATCTTTGGATTGAAGCCACTTCGCCATTTGACGCTGCTCAGGCAAGTCGGCCGACAAAAGAATTTCGGCGACTTGCCCAAGCGACAATAAATCGTCAATATCAATCAGCGGCGGCAAATAATTAATCGGCGAATTATCATCGCCGAATCTTTTAATGCGGGCGGCCAATTGCCGCATTGTGTCGTCGCGGCTGTATTCAACTTCCCGCCACATCGCCGACGGAAATCGCCCCTCGCTCGCAAACAAATAAAAGCCGCCGTCGGCGGCGGGGCCGAAAATATGCCCGGACTCCGAAGCCGCGCGCAGAATCACCTTAGGGGAAATTTGCGGACTGTCCGAGCCCATTAAAATCACCCGCGAAAATCGCGCGCGCAATTCATCGTAGACCCTGCATAATCTTTCGCCCAAGCCGCCGTCGCCGGTGTGCAATCGCGCGAATTCTTGCCAGCGGAAATGATTCACCCCCCCCCCCTCTCCGACAGCCCAATGCGGAATGATATTTCCTTTGGACAATTCGGCGACGCTGCGGGCGGCGGCGGCGGTCGCGCGAATGGATTCCTCATAAACCGCCCGCGCCGATTCCTTTCCAATTGAAGAGGCAAGGCGCGTTTTAACCGGCGACAATTCCGGCGTCTTGACGAATATCGCAAGGGCGCAATTCATTTTTTCCGCTCCGCCAAAAATTGCCGAATCCATATTTGATGATGCGAAAAAACAATGCGGCACCATCCTTGCAATTGATATTTTCGCGCGCTGGTAAAAATGGGAATGCCGACGCGATTCAATTCAACGCCGAATTTTTGCGCGCGCAAAACAAACAAATGGTCTTCGCCGAATTGGGCGTCTTCGGGGTAGCCGCCGACGCGGAAAAAATTATCGCGATGAATGCAGAGTCCCTGGTCACCGAAGGGATTCTTAAAAATCGCGCATCGCAATTTAACGCCGAATTCATTGGCGCGCATTTTAATTCCGCCGTCGTAAAATCGCAGGTCAAAATAATGCAGCGCATTGGGGCGGCGCAAAATTGCCGACGGCAAGGCGACGAAAGTCTCTTCGGACAATCGGCTGTCGGCGTGGACGAACCACAAAAATTTTCCGCCGGCATGGGCGGCGGCGAAATTCATCTGCGATGCACGCCCGGGCGAATCGCAATGCAGCCATTTAATTCGGTCGGGGACGGATTCAGTCGGCGGGTCGGAGGCGGCGACAATAATTTCCCAATCCGCCGGCGAATCCGCCAATTCGTCCGCCAGCCGCCGCCACATCGTTTCGTTTGAAGCGATGGGAATAATCGCTGAAATCGCCGCCGTTTTCATCTTGCGGATTCGTCGCTGGAAAATTTCGCTTTTTGCTTTTCGTTTTCGCTTGTCGGCGAGTTGCGTATCGTAGCCGAATTCCTGCTAAAATGGAAATCTTTTAATTGAAAGGCAGAATCGAGAATGACTCCATTGATTCCTCTAACCGCCGCCGGCATTTTTTACATGGCCGTCGTGTGGTGGGCCGCGCCGAGGCGGGTGACGCGCGCGCAATTTTTCAGCGGTGCAGCGGCCAGCGGACGCGAGCCCGCTTTGTGGCTGCTGGCGGCAAGCGCGGCCATTTCTTGGATTTTCGCCAAATCCATCGTCAATTCGGCGTCGCTGACTCACGCTTTCGGCATTTGGGGGGGATTCGGCTACTCGGTTTATTACTTGAGTTTCATTGTCGTCGCGGCCGCCGTTTATTGCCTGCGCGTGCGTGGGGGCTATCACTCGCTGCCGGATTTTTTAATTCGCCGCTACGGTGCGGTGTGCATGAAACTTTTTCTCTTCGCCATTTCCATCCGGCTCATCAACGAGATTTGGTCCAACACCAAAGTCATCGGATTATTTTTCGGCGACGAAGGCAGCGGCGGCTATTGGTCGGCGGCGCTGATTTTTACGGCGTTCACGGCAATTTACAGCGTCCGCAGCGGATTGCGCGGAAGTTTGCTCACCGACGGAATCCAAATGCTGTTTGCGATTGTGCTTCTTTCCATCATCATCGGAGCGATTTATCCGACTCTCGCCGACGGCTATCCGACAACGACCGACGCCCAAGTGGCGGGCGGAATCACATTTGCCCTTCTCGCTTTCACGCAAATTTTCAGTTACGGATTTCACGACCCCGTTTTAACCGACCGCGCCTTTATTACGAATCCGCGCACGATGGTGAAGGCGTTTGTAATTGCCGGACTTGTCGGCGGATTGGTGATTGTCCTTTTCGGACTCACCGGCTTTTACGCGCGGACGATTGGATTTTCCGGCGGCAACATTATGGGAAGCATCGGGGCGTCCGTGTCGCTGCCGCTGCTGATTGTTTTTAATGTAATGATGCTGACCTCCGCCGGCAGCACTTTGGATTCCACATTCGCCAGCACGGCCAAATTAACCGCGCGCGATTGGTCGCGAAAAACCGGCGAACCGGACGCGCGGCAAATTCTATTCGGACGATGGGCGATTGCCGCCGTCGCCGTCATCGGCACTTTGCCGCTGCTGACTTTTTACATCGGCGACGAGCGAATCGGCCCGGCTGTTATCAAAGCGACAACCATCAGCGGCACGATGATTATGGGACTCGCGCCGGTGTTTCTGCTAGCGTTTATCAAGCGCGCCGGGGCGGCGAGTTTTCATTTGTCGTTTTGGACCGGACTCGCGCTCGGCGTTTTGCTCGCCGCCGCGCCGGGAATTTTTCCTCATTGGATGCCGCTCGGCGAAGGAAAATACGCGCTTTCGCTGGGCGTGAATGTTTTCGGACTCGCCGCCTGCACTTTTCTTTATGTCGCCGCGGCGATGTTTTTTCCGACGAAAGGAGGACGCTGATATGAATCCCCCCGCCGCTCTGCCGATTCAAATTTTTGACAATCCCGCATCAGTCTTGCCGCTCGCCGACGAGCAGATGGATTTTACAGATGCGATTCTGCAGCACAAACTTCGCATTCGGCGCGATAAAATTAAAACGCTGCAAGTCAATATCGGCCGCAAGTGCGACCTCGCCTGCTCGCACTGCCATGTGGAAGCCGGGCCGAAGCGTACCGAAAATATGACCGGCCGCACTGTTGACCGCCTGATTGAATTGCTGGCCGACGCCGAGCATGCGGACACGGTGGACATTACCGGCGGCGCGCCGGAATTAAATCCGCATTTTCGCCGATTCGCCGCCGAAGCCCGTCGGCTCGGCAAAACAGTGCTGGACCGCTGCAATCTCACCGTCTTCTTTCAGCCCGGACAGAGCGACACGCCGGAATTTCTCGCCGAGCACGGCATTCAAGTGATTGCATCGCTGCCCTGCTACTCGCCGGAAAATGTGGACAAGCAGCGAGGTCGGGGCGTCTTCGGCAAAAGCATGAAAGCGTTAAAGCGGCTTAACAAACTCGGCTTCGGCATGCCCAATTCGGATTTGATTCTCAACCTTGTCTACAATCCGGTCGGCGAGCATTTGCCGCCGCCTCAGGCGCAATTGGAAAGCGACTACAAAATTCGCCTGCGCGAGCATTTGGGCGTTGAATTCAATTCGCTCTACACCATTACCAATATGCCGATTCGCCGCTATGTCCATTATCTGCGGCGCGAAAATAAATTGGACGAATACATGCAGCTGCTGATTGACAACTTCAACGCCAAAGCCGCGCTCGGCGTAATGTGCACCGAATTGGTTTCCATCAGTTGGGACGGAAAAATCTACGACTGCGACTTCAACCAGATGCTGGAAATTCCCATTAATTACTCGCCCAAAACAATCTGGCAGATTGATTCTTTGGATTCGCTGCCGCGCGGAATCGCCTTTGACAATCACTGCTACGGCTGCACCGCCGGCGCCGGCTCTTCCTGCGGCGGCGCCCTTTTGGAGGAATAGTGCTGGCGGTTATCGGCGGCACCGGCTTTTATCAAATTGACGGCTTGGAAATCGCCGAACGGCGCGAAGTTAAAACGCCCTTCGGCGAACCGTCCGCGCCGCTGACATTCGCAAAGGGGGGGGGGGAGACGACGATATTTCTTCCGCGCCACGGCGACCATCATCAATATCTTCCGTCCGAAGTTAATTACCGCGCCAACATTTGGGCGTTGAAAGAAGCGGGCGCAAGGCAGGTGATTGCAGTGTCGGCGGTCGGCAGTTTGCGCGAGGAAATTGCTCCGGGCGATTTTATTACACCATCTCAGTATTTTGATTTCACCAAAGGAATTCGCGCGCGCACTTTTTTCGGAGGGGGGGTGGTCGCGCATATTTCTTCGGCGAATCCGGCGTGTCCGAATTTAACTTCCGCCCTTGCGAAAGCGGCCGATGAATTAAAAATTCGCCTTCATAAAGATAAGGTTTATGCCTGCGTTGAAGGCCCGCGCTTGGGGACTCGCGCCGAAAGTTTTTTCCTTAGGGATTCCGTCCGCGCTGATATTGTGGGAATGACGAATGTGCCGGAGGTTTTTCTCGCCCGCGAAGCGCAATTATGCTACGCGACCTTGGCAATTGCAACCGACTACGACTGCTGGATGGACGACCCTTCTCATCATGCGACGGTGGAAATGGTGATAGCAAGATTCGGCGAAAGCATTGCGCGCGCGAAATCTTTGGTGCATCGTTTATTGGATGCCCCCCCCCCCCTTGACGACGCTTATCGCCGCGCTTTGGATTCCGCGATTCTCACTCCTGAATCTTCGCTGACGGATTCGCACAAGCAACTTCTCGCCGTTTTATTAAAATAGCGAGCGGCATTTTTCATCAGCGAAATCACTCCCCTCTTTCTCTTCTCATGCCGTAGGGCGGGTGGAGCAAAGCGGCAGCAAGCCGCGCAGCGATACCCGCCATCTAACGCTCACCCGCCGCCATATTTGGCGAGGGATCCGCAACTCCCCAATTCGGCGGATAAATTTCATCCCTAACATAACGGCGAAATGATGAATGCGGCCATTGCAATGCGCTTTCGGCGTGTCCATGCTTGACTGGATTATAGTGAATATAATCCGCGTGCCGCCGAAAATCCTCCTCGTCCCGAATTGCATGCTCCCAAAAACGCCGCTGCCAAACGCCGCGAATTGGCTTTGCCGCTGGTGGAAGCGTGAGGGAAAATTCGGTTTTGATGATTCGCCAGCGAGTGGAGTAATCATTGTCGCTCGGCGGCAACCGCCAGATGCAATGCAAATGGTCGGGCAGAATTACATGCGCAAGCATAATGAAAGGATGCCGATTTTGCACTTTTTGAAAAGCGTGATGCAGCAAGTCAATATAATCGATGAGCAGTCGCGCGCGACGGTCGGCGAGATTGACGGTAAAGAAATACCGTCCGCCGGAAATGCGAATTCGCCGATAATTGGACATGGATGAAAAATCCCCGTCAAGAAGTATTTTACGGAAGAGCGGCGGGTATCGCTGCGCGGCTTGCTGCCGCTTTGCTCCACCCGCCCTACGATATTAAATAATTCCGGCGATGCGCATAAAGCCGCGCTGTGAAGGATGAAATCACTCTCCTCTTTCTCTTCTTAATTTTTCTTCCAGATAATGGATGCCGACGCCGCCTTGAATAAAAGCCGCGTCGAGAAAAATATCGCGATGCAAAGGGATATTAGTCTCCACGCCCTCAACCACGAATTCGGAAAGGGCGCTTTGCATTCGGGCGATTGCCTGCGCGCGAGTCGCCCCGTGCACGATTAATTTTCCAATCAGCGAATCATAATGCGGCGGCACCGCATAATGACTGTATAAGTGCGAATCCACCCGCACGCCCGGCCCGCCGGCGGGATGATAATTCACCACCATCCCCGGCGACGGCATTAAAGTGCGCGGATGCTCCGCATTAATTCTGCATTCAATCGCATGGCCGCGAATTATAATATCCTTCTGCCGCACCGAAAGCGGCTCGCCGGCGGCGACGCGAATCTGCTCAATCACAATATCCATTCCGGTAATCATTTCAGTGACCGGATGCTCGACTTGAAGGCGCGCGTTCATTTCGATGAAATGCAATTTTTCGCCGTCGTATAAAAATTCAAAAGTTCCCGCGCCGACATAGTCGATTTTGCGGCAGGCGTCGGCGCATTTTTCGCAGACGGCGTTGACGATTTTTTTCGGCAGATGCGGCGCCGGGGCTTCTTCGGCGATTTTTTGATGCCGCCGCTGCACCGAGCATTCGCGCGTTCCCAAATGCACGACTCCGCGATGGCGGTCGGCGAGAATCTGCACTTCAATGTGCCGCGGATTTTCCAGCAGCCGCTCCATATAAAGGGCGTCGTTGCCGAAAGCATTTGCCGCTTCCGCCCGCAAAGTGGCGATGGCGTTGGGCAGGGCGGCTTCCGTATGGACGACGCGCATTCCTCTTCCGCCGCCGCCGTGGGCGGCTTTGATTAAAACCGGATAGCCGATTTCCGCCGCTTCTTTGCGGGATTCGTCTATATCTTCCGAAAGCGGCGCATCGCCGCCGGGCAAACTGGGGATGCCGAATTTTTTCATCGTCCGCTTAGCCGCCAGTTTGTCGGCGAGAAGGCGCATCGTTTCCGGCTTCGGCCCGATAAAGGCGAATCCGCTTTTTTCCACCTGTTCGGCGAAATCGGCGTTTTCAGAAAGAAGTCCGTAACCGGGATGAATCGCCTCGGCGTCGGTCACTTCGGCGGTGGAAATATACGCCGCCGCATTCAGATAACTGCGCGAAACTTCCGGCGGGCCGATGCACACCGCCTCGTCGGCAAGTTTGACATACTTGGCGTGGACATCCGCCTCCGAATAAACAACGACGGTGCGAATGCCCATTTCGCGGCAGGCGCGCTGAATTCGCAAAGCGATTTCGCCGCGATTGGCGATGAGAATCTTTTCAAACATTCACTCAATGACAAACAGCGCATCGCCGTAACTGACCGGCGCGCCGTTTTCCACCAGCACCTGCGCGACCGTCCCGCCGACCGGCGATTTAATTTCGTTCATCAATTTCATCGCCTCCACGATGCACAGCGTCTGACCGGATTCCACCCGCTGACCGGCGCGAATAAACGGCGGCTTGTCCGTCGCCGGAGCGCGGTAAAAAGTGCCGACCATCGGCGCCCGCACAACATGACCGGCGGCGGCTTCGGCTTCTTTTTCCTCTTCCAAATTCGCCGACGGCAGCGCGGACGATTCGGCGGCGGGAGTCGGCGGCGACGATGAAATCGGCATCGGCGACATCGTGCGGCTTAATCGCACTTTGTCTTCGCCCTCCGTAATTTCCAATTCGGTGACGCTGGAACTTTCAAATAAATCCAGAATCGTTTTGAGTTTTCGCAGATCCATCGGCGGATTATAGCAAACTTTTCCAATTGTTTTTAACTTGCGGAATTTTGCCGCTAACTTCCGCCATTTTCGCCGATGAACGAAATTACTTCATCAACGGAATGGAACGGGCCGATTTTATCGGCGATGGATTCGCCGCTGCCGTCCAGCAAAACGGTGTAGGGCAGTGCGCCCGATTCGTTGCCGAATTGACTCAGCGCGCCGAATCCATGAATTCCGGCGATTAAAATTGGATAGCCGATGGCGACCTCGTCCAAAAAAATCCTCACCGCTTCCGGGCGGTCTATGGCGATGCCGACAATTCGCGCGCCCGCTTTCGCCGCCGGTGATTCGGCGGAATTCAGCAGCGGCATTTCGTGACGGCATGGCGCGCACCATGTCGCCCAAAAGTTAACGAGTTTTTTTTCGCCCGGAAAAATTTCAGCCAGAGTCGCCGCATCGCCGTTTAAGAATCGGAATTCGGCGGACGATTCGGCATTGTCGTGGTGTCCGTCGGTGTTGTGCAGGAAGCGATGAAAAACGACCCCCATCCCGCCGTATTTTTCAATGGCCGAGAATCCGAGTCCGATAAGAAACGCCGCCGCTAATGCAGCATAGAAGACGGCGACGGATTTTTTTTTCACTTTTTTCACTTCGTCCATCGGCGAATTCTATCCCATAAAATCCTCGTGCTGATGTTTTGCGGTGGCACACAAAATAGAATCCTCGTGCCACTGCTCTGCGGTGGCACGCAATGCCAGAATGCTCTGCGTTCTTATATCCATCGGCGGACGCAGAGCGTCCGAACACGCATGCCGACGCAGAGCGTCGGCACGAGGCGTAAATTTTTTATTGCTATAATGATGCTATTAATGTTCAGCATTGAATTGCGATGAAAGCGTCCGTCATTAAAAAATCCGCCGTCAAAAAATCGGCGATAAATTCCAATTCGCGCCGCGCGAAAAAAACGGCGGCGAAATCCGTTGTTGCCGCCCGCAAGCCGCGCAAACGGAAATCGCTGATTGGGGCGAATGTCGGCGGCGGCATTATCATTCTCGGCGATTTGACCGAACCGACAGTCCCTTGGACATGGTAATCACGCCGACCAACGAAATGCAGAATCCGATTCGCAATCACGGCTGATTTTGGAATGTTCGGGTGGGGGATTAGGCGGATAGTCATACTCAGTGCAACACTGAATGGAGGTTGCGTTGGGCAAACGATTAACATTGGAAAAGCGACAGTTGATTGAGGGGCATCTGTCGGACGAGAGGTCGCTGCGGTGGATAGCGAGGGCTTTGGGCGTATCGGCATCGACCATCAGCCGCGAAGTGCGGCGCAATGGTGGGTGCGATGGTTATGATGCGGTGAGTGCGCAAGTGCGCTCGGCGGTAATGCGGGTGGGGATTGGGCCGCCGTTGGTGTCGGGGATGGCGTGGTCGGCGGCGCAAGCGGAGTTGGCGAAGCGGCATAGTCCGGAGCAGATTGCGGGGCATCGGTCGGATATTAGCGCGTCAACCATTCGCCGTCGGATAGCGGTGGAGCGGCTGCAGGGCGGAATGTCGCATCGGCATTTGCGGCGACGCGGCAAGCAGCGATTGTCGGCGGCGGCGCGCGCATTATGCCGCTGCAACAATATTCCGCATCGGATTCATTATGGACACCGCCCATTGGCGGCTGACGCGCGCAGCGAGAATGGTCATTGGGAAATGGATACCATGTGGGATATCGGCACGCATGGTCGCGCTGGCGCCCTTGTCTTAACAGACCGCAAAAGCCGCCTGACTTGTCTGGCAGCGTTGCCGAAACGCACCGCCCGCGCCGTTGCGCAAGCCGCTGTCACTCTGCTGAAGCCTCACCCGTGCCACTCCATCACCGCCGACAACGGCGGCGAATTCGCCAAGCATCATCTTATTACCCAAGCCCTCGGCGCGCCGGTGTTCTTTACCGATCCGGGCAGTCCCTGGCAGCGCGGCACCTGCGAAAACACCATCAGCCTAATCCGCGACCTCACCCCCAAACAGCGGCTCGGCTCAATGAACCCCGCCGCAATCCGCCGTATCGCCAATGCCATCAATCATCGACCAATGAAACTTCATCACTGGCAAACCCGATTCATGGCATCATCGCAACCATAACTTACCGTTGCACTGAGTATGACTATCCACATAATCCCCCACCCGCAGGTTATTGTTTTTGATTACGGCTGGATTTCGCCGAGAAAACCGCCGAATACGCCATTCCTCTCAAAAACGCCCGACAATTCCGCCGGTGCGACCGTCGCTGAATCGCCGCCGATATAACCATCCACATCATGAAATCGTCCACTGCCGGTAAAACCGCCGCCTCTAATAGTACTAAAAAACCCGCCACCGCCGAAGTCATCGATAAAAATGTCGGATGTGGTTCCGGTGAATCCGCCGCCGCTGATGGGAAGGTCTAGAAAAGTGAAGACGACAAAATCGGCGGCGGTCACCGGATTGTCGTTGGGAAGAGTCGCCCCCACGCCGAAATCATCGTCAATATTGGCGGGGTTGCCGCGGGCCGAAAGTAAGCCCCCCACAACTCCGTTGTTGAAATCCGCCACAAATTGTCCGTCGGGATAAAAACGCAAGCCGCGAAAAACGGCGTCGCCTTCCACATCGTAAGTTGCCGTGTCGACGCTGGAAGCAGGAGTCGGCAATGCCGTCAGCGGATTTTCATTGAGACTCGCATAGAGAAACTCATTGTTGTCAATATCGTCGTCGTCGGTTATCCAAACGCCGAGATGGGCGAATTGCAATTGCTGGACGATAATGGAACCGTCGGTAAAATCGTATTGCCGTTCGGTGAGGCCGAACGCAGTGCTGTCGCCGCCGATGCGAATTGCCGATGCATCCAGCATCATGGAAGCGGTGCCCAAGTCGGACAGAATCGTCGTGTCGGCGACGACGGGCAGGGGCTGCGGTCTCGGCGTTTCTCCGCCGCCGACATTGATGATTCCACCGATGGGAATGTCGGCCGCACCTTTGCTCGCACAGGCGGACAGCGACAGAATCACAGCGCAGAATCCCGCGCCGATAAAGGCGCGCAGTGCGCCGCCGGGTTTCTTAAGCATAACCCCCCCCCCCCCCCCCCCCCCCTCTTTTGAGGGCGGTGAGAGCGCTTAAAATCGCCGCGATGGGCGTTCTGTGCTGCATTGTTTTTCTCCTTTGTTGTGGGTGAAAATAAAAATCTTTGCCTGCGTGCCGACGCAAAGCATCGTCGCGAGAAATTGATTTGCTTAAAATTCGGGGGCGAATCCTCTTTCCAAACATGCCTCGCGCGGCTTGTGGACGATAATCGCCCGCTGCGAAACTTTGCGAAAAGGAATGTGCCGTCGAAAAATATCAAAGGTAATTAATCCGCTGGTGCAATCCAGCATTGTATCAATAATATAGCCGCGGCGGACAAATCCGGCTGTCGTAAAATCGCCCGTCTGCCAATCAATTGTTTCGCCGGTCCAGCCGGTGTAGGGGGGGTCGTAGCCGCCCTGCGTGCGGTCAAACGATGAAAAATCCACGGCAATGCCGCCGACGATTAAAGCCGTCGCCGCCAAGCCGACGGCGGCGAAGAAAAGTTTTGCGAATGACATCAATGATTTCATCGCGGGGGATTCTACGCGGTTTTTATTAAATTCGCCAATTCGCGCAAATCGGCGATGATTTTGGTCGGCGGAATTTTCCAAGCGTCCCAAGCGGCGGAATCATTCCGTCGCACCCATGCGGCATTCCATCCGCAATTAATCGCGCCCAAGACATCAAAGGCGTTGCCGGAAATCAGCCAGCATCGCGCTTCTTCCGCGCCGCTGCGGGCGATAAAATGCGCGTAAACCGCAGGGTCGGGCTTGAAGGTTTTAATGGCGTCCACGCTGATGACATCTTCAAAAAAATGCAGGGCGTCGGCGTTTTGCAGGATTGTCCGCACGGCTTTTTCGGTGCCGTTGGAAAAGGCGAACATTCGCGCGCCGCTTTTTTTAAGCGATTCCAAAGCCTCGCGGGCGTCGGCGAACAGCGGCAATTGGGCGTATTCGGCGATGACGGATTCTCTGGCGGAATCGTCCAAATTCAACTGCATAGCCTCGCAGACGAAATCCAGCGACTCGCGGGTGCATATTCCAAAATCGGCGTAGCGTCGCATTAATGCGCGTCGGAAAGTATATTCCAATTGTTTTTCGCGCCACTTTTGTGCGAAAGTTTGCGCCATCGGCGAATCCATATAACGCGACAATGCGTCGGCAATGCCGGCGGTGTCCGCCAGCGTGCCGTAAACATCAAAGGCAAAAACGAGGGGCTTCATTTTAATAAAATCAGGCGGGGGCGAATCGGGCGGCAAACAGGCGATAAGGCGGAAGGAGAAGAATTATCATCGCGGCTTTCGCCGCCAAATCGCCCAATGCCCAAGTTATCCACGGCAATCCGCTGAATGCGAATGCGACGAAAAAGAAAAAGAAAGTATCCGCCGTCGACCCCGCCGCCGACGAAATCAGCGGCGCCCGCCACCATTCGCGCTTGCGCAATCGGTCAAAAATGGAAATATCCAAAAGTTGCGCCAGCAAAAAAGCCCCGCCGGAAGCAGCGGCAATTCGGACGGCGGATAAAATCGCATCCATCGCCGATGCGCCTTCATCGGGCGTAAAATAATTGAAGAAAAAAGAAAGCGGCACGCCGCAGAAAAATCCCATCGCCGCGACCCGCCTCGCCGCTTTCGCTCCGCGCGAGCGATTAACGCAGTCGGCGACCAAAAAAGCCAGCGGATAAGTAAACGCCGCCCAAGTCAGCCAGTCGTTGATGGCAAAGCGCACCAGATAATTGGAGACGGCTAAAATCGCCGTCATCGCCGCCGCCCCCGCGATAATCGTCCAATCGCGCATCGCTGAATTTTATCGCAATTAATCCTTCGGATTTTTTTAGATGCGGAATGTCGGCGATTTATAAAGACAAAAAAAACAAAAAAATGAAAAGCGAAATTGGTCAGGCGATTTTGTCAAGATTGGAAAATAGCGGCAAGCCGCCGCTCGCTGAGGGCTTTGCCTCCAAAGCCTCCAGCAACTGCCGAGCCCTCTCCACCACCATCGGCGGCACGCCCGCCAGCGATGCCACCTCCAATCCGTAACTGCGGCTTGCCGCCCCGGGCTTGACTTCGTGCAGAAAAACGACTTGTCCGTCAATTTCGCGCGCCGCTACATGCAGATTAACGGCGGCTGATTCGGAGTCGGCTAAATAAGTCAATTCAAAATAGTGCGTCGCAAAAAGCGACAGCGAGCGATTCTTCGCCAGCAATCTTTCCGCCAGCGACCACGCCAGCGAGAGTCCGTCGTAGGTTGATGTGCCTCGTCCTAATTCATCCAGCAAAACCAAACTTGACGGCGTAGCGTTGTGCAGAATTTCGGCGGCTTCAACCATTTCCGCCATAAAAGTTGAGCGTCCGCCGGCGAGGTCGTCGGCGGCTCCGATGCGGGTGAAAATGCGGTCTATCTCGCCGATTTCTGCCGATTCCGCCGGCACAAACGACCCGCAATGCGCCAGCAGAACAATTAGCGCAACTTGGCGCAAATAAGTGGATTTTCCCCCCATGTTAGGGCCTGTTATCAGCAGAAGACGACGCGCCTCGTTTAATTCAGCATCGTTGGGCGTAAAATGCTCGACTGAATTTTCCACCGTCGGATGCCGTCCGCCGATAATTTTTAATTCCGTCCCGCCGACAAAGATTGGGCGATTCCAATTAAGGGCGTTGGCTTGCTCGGCGAAGCAGGCGATTAAATCCGCCTCGGCGATGGCGGCGGCGAGTCGGGAAAGATTCGGGGCGTGCTCGGCGAGAGTCCGCAGTAATTCGTCGTAGAGTCGCTTTTCCAGCGACAGGGCGCGCTCGGATGCGGAAAGCACGCGCGATTCCAGCGCTTTCAAATCGGGCGTAATGTATCGCTCGGCGTGCTTTAAAGTTTGCCGCCGCTGATAATCGGGAGGGGCGGCGCCGGCTTGGGCGCGGGGCAGTTCAATGAAAAAGCCGTGAATTTTGTTGTATTCCACGCGCAGCGAAGCAACGCCGGTGCGAATTCTTTCGCGGTTGCGAATTTCTTCGCGGATACCGCTGGCGTCGTTTTGCAGGGCGCGCAATTCGTCTAATTTGGAATCGTAGCCGTCGGCGATAACGCCGCCGTCGCGCACTTGCGATGCGGGAGAAGGCGCAATCGCCTGATGAAGCAAGCCGCGAATTTCATCCTGCGGCGCGGCGGAATCGGCGATTTCGCGCCAGCGGACGACGCCAAGCCCGGCGCATTCGCTTTGCAGAATCGGCAGCAAAGACAGCGTTTCGCGGAGAGCGGCGAGGTCGCGCGGACGAGCGGCGGCAAGGGAAATTCGGGCGGCGATTCTTTCCACATCGGCGACTTTTCCCAGCAGGTCGCGAATTGCCTTAAGCGACGGCGAATCTTTAATGGCGGCGACGGCGGCGAGCCGCGCCTCTAAAAATTCACGGTCGCGCAGCGGATGATGCAAAGTGTGGCGCAGAAAGCGCGAGCCCATTCCGCTTTGGCACGAATCTAAAATTGAGCACAGCGTCGGCGCGGATTTTCCGGACAGCGTTTCGGTTAATTCCAAACTGCGGCGGGTGGATGCGGTCATGCCGATGTAATCCGAATCGCGCTCGGCGGAGACGCCGCGGACATTCGCCAATTCCCGCTGCTGTGCGCGGCGGGCGTAGCGGTAAAGCGCACCGGCGGCGGCGACCGCCAGCGGCATATCGGCGAGGCCGAATCCGTCCAGCGTCTGCGTTTGAAAATGCTCGCGCAAAAGCCGATTGCCGACTTCCTCGTCAAAATGCCACGGCGGAAGAAAAGCGGGCGCGGCGGCGGGCGCGGGCGAATCCGCCCCTTCCGGCACTAATGCTTCCGACGGATTAATGCGGGCGGCGATTTCGCTGAGTTGTCCGATGGGGCATTCGCCGGCGCGAAATTCGCCTTTTGCCAAATCCATCCAAGCGTAGCCAGCGGTGGATTCGCGGGTGAAAGCCGCCATTACAATCGCCGCCTGCCGCTCGTCCATCAAGCCGGATTCGGTCAGCGTGCCGGGGGTGACGATGCGGGTGACGCGCCGCTCAATCGGCCCTTTCAGCGATGCTTTGGGGTCGCCGATTTGCTCGCAGATGGCCACCGATTCGCCCTGCCTGACGAGGCGCGACAAATACTGATCAACCGAATGATGCGGCACGCCCGCCATCTGCACCGGCTTGCCCCCCGATTCGCCCCGCGTCGTCAGCACAATTCCCAGCAGCCGCGAGGCGCGGACGGCGTCGTCGTAAAACATTTCATAAAAATCGCCCATGCGGAAAAATACCAGCATATTCGGATGCTCCGCCTTAACCCGAAAATACTGCTGCATAAGCGGCGTATGCTGAGGCGATTCGCTGGTGTTAGTCAGCGCCATCGGATTCTTCTTTAAGACGCCGGGCGGCGCGCAGAATTTCGGTGACCATTTTTTCGCCTCCGGCGGCGAAAAATCCAGTCGGATGCGGAAAGGGAAAATCGGAGCCGCCGTCCAAATTAGCGACGAATCCCCCCGCTTCCCGCACTAATAGCATTCCGGCGGCGATGTCCCAGAATTTCGCCGACCCGCCGAAAATGCCATCGGCGAATCCAGCAGCGGCGTGGGCGAAATCCAAGGCGGTTGACCCGCTTCGGCGAATTCCCGCCGACCGCCGACGCATCGCCGTCAGCAGCGACCATCGCCAATGTTCGCTTCCGACTTGGGCGGTGGATAAAAACAGCGAATCGCTTATCGGACGCGGCTCGCTGATTCGCAGGCGGCGATCGTTAACGAAAGCCCCGCCGCCCCGCTCGGCGAAATAGAGGTCGTCTCGGCAGATGTCGTAGATGACGCCCGCTTCCGGCCGGCCGTTGCGGCAGAACGCCGCCGACACGGCGTAATGCGGATAGCCGTGAATGAAATTTGTAGTGCCGTCCAGCGGATCTATGGCCCAGCACAATTCGGCGTCGCCGTGGGCGCCGCTTTCTTCGGCGAAGAATCCATGCGACGGATACACTCGCGCGATGGTTTCCATAATAATTTGTTCGGCGTCGTGGTCGGCGTTGGTGGTCCAATCGCCTTTTCCTTTGCGGATGATGGAAAGCCGCGAGCGGTCGCGCGAGCGATCGCGCAGCAGATTGCCGGCCCGGCGGACGGCTTCGGCGGCGGTGCAGAGCATTGGTGACATTCGCTAATTTTACACGCCTTTTTTACGCGCTTCAGATTGCCGCTTTGAAAATTCCCTTGCGTATTTCCACCGAAATTCGGCAGCGACGATTGAAAAGGAAATTTATTTTAATTCGTTTTATACGATAGCCATGTGTTATTATCCAAAGCCCTATCAACCGAAAGGATGTTACGATGAAATTTCTGAAGAAAATTTCCGCCATCAGCGTGATGTGCGTGTTGCTGGTTTCCCATTCGTCTGCGGCCGACTGGTGGCCGTATCCGGTGGAGGTTTGGGATCCGCCGTTCAACATGGAAAGCCCGCGCTCCAAACTGGACTACACGCCGTTGGCAAAAGCGTCCAAGCCGTACGAAATTTGCGTGTCTTTCCCGCACATGAAAGACGCCTACTGGCTGGGTGTGGATTACGGCGTGGTCAGCGAGGCGAAACGACTCGGCGTCAAAATGCAGTTGGTGGAAGCTGGCGGCTACACTGAGCTCAATACGCAGATTTCGCAGATTGAGGACTGCATCGCCGCCGGAGCGGATGCCGTGGTTATCGGCGCGATTTCCTTTGACGGAATGAATAATCTCATCTCGGAAATTCGCAGCAAGGGCGTGCCAGTGATTGATGTCATCAACGGCATGTCGTCGCCGGAATTATCGGCCAAGTCGCTGGTATCTTTCGGTGAAATGGGCGCGAAAGCGGGCGAATTCGTTGCCAATCTGCATCCGATAGGCGGTGCAAAAGTCAAGGCGGCGTGGTTTCCGGGTCCGCCCGGAGCGGGCTGGGTGGAAGCCGGCAACACCGGATTCATTGGTGCCATCAAAGGCAGCGGCGTTGAACTCGTCGAGACCAAATACGGCGACACCGGCAAGGAAGTGCAATCCAAATTAATTGAGGACACGCTGGAGGCGCATCCCGATTTGGACTACATCGTCGGCACGGCGGTGACGGCGGAAGCGGCGGTTTCCATTTTGCGGGCACGCGGACTGGCGGACAAAATTAAAATCGTCTCCTACTACTACACGCCGGGCGTGCATCAGGGAATTCGCCGCAAGCAGATTCTCGCCGCACCGACGGATTCAACGGTAATTCAGGGACGAATTGCGATTGACCAGGCCGTCCGTGTTCTTGAAGGAAAGGATTACGAAAAGCATGTCGGCCCCGCTTTGTTTGTCGTCAGCCAGGACAATGTCGCTGACTTTGACAGCAGCTCAACCCTGGCTCCGGACGGCTTTAAGCCAGTTTTCCGTGTAGAGTAAATTGGAATTCCGGCAATGGTCCCGACAACGCTGGGGCCGATGGATTCGCGGACAGAGTCCTCCTGCGAGGGGACTCCGCCCATTCTTAAACTTGTCGGCATCAGCAAGGAATTCCCCGGCGTTCTCGCTCTGGATGCGGTTGATTTTGACCTTCGTCCGGGCGAGGTGCATATCTTGTTCGGCGAAAACGGAGCGGGAAAGTCAACGCTGATTTCACTGGTTGCCGGGGCTGGTCGGCCGACGGCGGGTGAGATTCACTTTCGCGGCGAAGCAGTGCGGCTGGACTCGGTTCACCACGCGCGTTCACTCGGCATCAGCGCAGTTTTTCAGGAATTCTCACTAATTCCGCAGATGACCGTGGAAGAAAATATTTTCCTCGGGTCAGAGGAAACGCGGCGTGGAATTCTGCAAAAAAAAGATCTCCGAAAAAGCGCGGCGGAAATTCTCCGCAATCTCGGTTTTCCAATGACCCCGAATCAAAAAGTCGGCGCGCTCACACGGGCGGAACAGCAAATGGTGGAAATCGCCAAAGCATTCCGTTCCGCTCTTTCCATTTTAATTTTGGACGAGCCGACAGCGTCCCTGACCGAACGCGAAACCGAGCAGCTGTTTAAACTAATCGCGCAATTGAAAGCCGATGGCGTGGGCGTCATTTACATCACCCATCGCATGAATGAAATTCAGCGCATCGGCGATCGCATCACCGTGTTGCGCGATGGACAGCATATCGCTACGATTGACGCAAAAACCGCGTCCGAAGGAGAATTGATACACTTGATGACAGGGCGAGTTATCTCCGAAATTTTTCCATCGATTCGCTTTGAAGTGGGCGAGGAAATTTTGTCGGCGGAAAATTTGACCACGGCGGACGGCACAGTGCGCGGCGCATCTATCAATGTCCGACGGGGGGAAATTGTCGGGTTGGCGGGGCTGGTCGGCTCCGGCAAATCCGAAATTGCGCGGGCTTGCTTCGGCTTGTCGCCGATTGCCGATGGCAGCGTGATTTTCAAAGGCGAAGATACCGCCGGACTCGGTCCGCGTGAAATGCTGGAGCGCGGATTTTTTTATCTTCCGCCAGACAGACGCGAAGAAGGCCTTTGCCTGATGCAGCCCTGCCGCGAAAATATCGCATTGCCGGCTTTGGAACGGCGTCTTTCCCGCTGGGGATTTTTGAAGCGCGCCGAAGAAAAAAAACTGGCGGAGTCACTCGCCGCCCGACTCAATTTGACGCCGCCGAAAATAGAGCAGGCAGCAGAGCATTTTTCCGGCGGCAATCAGCAGAAAGTAATGCTATTGAAAAGCTTAACCTGCGAGATTGATCTTTTCGCATTTGACGAGCCAACCGTCGGCGTAGATGTAGGCACGCGCGCCACGATTTATCAATTCATTCGCGAATTGTGCGAACAGGGAGCGGCGGTGATTTTAATTTCCTCCGATTTGTCCGAAGTAATTCATCTCTCCAATCGTCTGTTTGTCTTTTATCGCGGCGAAATTCGCGCCGAGTTGGCCCGTGAAGAAATCAGCGAGGAGCGAGTGCTGGTTCATTTTTTTGAGCGGGAAGCGGCCTAATGCACCATTCTGTCGGCGAATTATTGAAGCGGTTATTTGTGCGGCTGGGCGTGCTGCCGTTTCTGCTGCTTGCAGCTTTTGTCGTATTCACGCTGCTGTCCGACAATTTTCTGACCACGCGCAACCTGCTCAATGTGGTGCGACAGTCGGTTTATCTTACCATCGTGTCAATGGGGCAGATGCTGGCGCTTTTAACCGGCGGATTTGACTTGTCGGTCGGCACGATTCTCGCGCTCACTTCGGTGGCTGGCGCCTCGGCGATGGTGGCGCTTTACACGGGTTTCCCCGATGCGGTCGGGCTGGCGATTGCTGGCGGGTGCATAGCCGGAATCGCCGCCGGGACGGCAATCGGCATCGTAAACGGTGTAGGCATATCGGTGTTTCGAGTATCTCCGTTTATGATGACTTTGGGGATGGCTTCGGTCGGATTCGGCATTGCGCTTTACATGACCGGCGGCGTGCCAGTCTATGGGATGCCGCCCGAATTCGGCGACATTTTCGGCTTCGGCGAATGGCTTGGATTGCCGACTCCAATCTACATAGAATTGCTGCTCATCGTCGCGCTTTATTTTTTCATTTACTGGACGCCCAAAGGACGACATTTATATGCGGTGGGAGGCAATATCAAGGCCGCCGCTTTGTCCGGCATTGGAACGCGGCGGATTTTATTTCTCACCTATGTGCTGTGCGGATTGATGAGCGCCGTCGCCGGAATGCTGCTAACGGCGCGTTTGGACACCGGCGAGGCCAACATCGGCGCGTCCATGCCGCTGGAATCCATCGCCGCTTGCGTAATTGCCGGCGTCAGTTTGCGCGGCGGAGTCGGACGCTTGGAAAATGTGATTCTCGGCGCGCTGTTTATCGGACTGGTGCAGAATGGAATGAATCTCGCTCGGATTGAATCCTATTTGCAGACGGTAGTGCTGGGCGCGCTGTTGATTCTGGCGGTAATCGCCGATCAATTGCGGCTGCGTTACATCTCATCGGTGAAATCCTAAGCGAAAAATGCGAAAATAAACACATCGGCAACACGGAGAAAAATATGACAACTGCGATCAATTGCGATATGGGCGAGTCATTCGGCATCTACAAAATGGGCGACGACGAGTTGCTGATGCCGCTCATTTCCATGGCCAATGTGGCATGCGGATTTCACGCATCCGATTACAATCACATGCGTCGCACCGTCGGTCTGGCGAAAGCGCATGGAGTCAAAGTGGGCGCGCATCCCTCGCTACCCGACCGGCAGGGATTCGGACGGCGCGAAATTAAGATGGGGCGTGACGAACTCTCCAATTGTATTATTTACCAAGTCGGCGCTCTAACCGGATTTTTGGCGGCCGAAGGCATTGCGCTCAATCACATCAAGCCGCATGGAATGCTTTACGGAATGGCGGCGCGCGACGAGGAAATTGCCCATGCAATCTGCGATGCGGCGGAAGTTTTTGGCGTTCCGCTTTTCGGCATGAGCGGTACACTGCACCAAAGTGTTTATTCCGCCCGCGGACTCGGCTTCGTTTCCGAGTTCTATGCCGATTTGGAATATCGCTCGGATGGCGGCTTAATTATTACCCGCGAGCATGATGCCGTTCCGCCCGCGCATGCCGCTGAAAGGTGCCTGCGGGCGGTGACGAAAGGCGTTACTAAATCGGTTGACGGCGTTGACATTCCCGTGCGTGCTGACACCATCTGCGTCCATTCAGACACGCCCAATGCGGTTGAAGTCGCACAGGCGGTTCGCAAAGCGGTGGCGGCGCATTTGGATTCGGCGTAGCCGTTTTTGTCGTGCGCACCGTCCTTATTGCTAACCGCGGTGAAATCGCTTGCCGCATCATCAAAAGCTGCCGTGCGCTTGGCATTAAATCCGTCGCGGTTTACTCCGATGCCGATGCGGAGGCGTTGCATGTTCAATTGGCGGACGAGGTGCATTACATCGGCCCGGCAAAACCGCGGGAAAGTTATCTTCATTTCGGTCGTCTGATGGAAGCGGCAAAATTGTCGGGCGCAGAAGCGGTTCATCCGGGCTATGGATTTCTCGCCGAAAACGCCGATTTCGCCGAAGCGGTGCAATCAGCCGGCCTAATTTGGGTGGGACCGAATCCGGCGGTTATTCGAAAAATGGGCGACAAAGAGCGCGCGCGGAAAATCGCGAAATGCGTCGGCGTGCCAGTGCTGCCGGGATCGGGGCGATTCACCGCCGACTCAATGCAGAATCTCGCCGTAACAGCGAATCGGATCGGTTTTCCCCTTCTGATTAAGGCGGCTGCCGGCGGGGGTGGAATTGGAATGCGTCTCGCCGAAAATGCCGAGCAAGCGGAAAAAGTTGCGGCGGCAACGCAGGAATTAGCCAAGCGAGCTTTTGGTGACGATGGGATTTTTTTGGAGCGATTCGTCCGCGTCGCCCGCCATGTGGAAGTGCAGATTTTCGGATTCGGCGACGGACGGGCAGTGCATTATTTTGAGCGCGACTGCTCTATTCAGAGGCGCTTTCAAAAAATCATAGAAGAATCTCCCGCGCCGAATCTCAGCGGGGAGATTCGGCAGTCACTTGCAGAGGCGGCGCTCGCTCTGGCAACACGGGAAAATTACGCGAGCGCGGGCACGGTGGAATTCGTCGTGGACGGCGAAGCAGGCGACTTTTTCTTTTTGGAAATGAATACGCGAATACAAGTTGAACATCCGGTGACCGAAGAAACCACAGGCGTTGACTTAGTCGCTTTGCAGTTGCGGCTCGCCGCCGGAGACGACTTGTCCGAAATTTCACAGCCGGACATTCGTCAAAATGGACACGCAATTGAGTGTCGCGTTTACGCTGAAAATCCCAGCAGGATGTTTCTGCCGACGCCGGGAAAATTGGAAACACTAAAATTTCCCAAAGCCGCTGACGGACTTCGGATTGACAGCGGCGTGAGCGAGGGCGATTCAGTCACGCCGCACTACGACCCGATGATTGCCAAAATTATCGCCCATGGAAAAAATCGTCAAGCCGCCGTCTCCCGAATGCAGACAGCTCTCGCCGAGTCGCAGGTTGAAGGAACGGCATCCAATTTGGCATTCTTGCGCCGCTGCCTGTCGAATCCCGATTTTTGCGCGGGTAAAATTTCAACGGATTTTGTGGATCGGCACAAAGCATCGCTTATTGAATAAATTTGACTTGATTCGCTTTCGCTGATGCAATTCGGCGGAATTTGTGTATAATGCACTTGGAAAAATGATTTACGACAAGCCGAAATTTCTGCCGGGCGGCGATCGCTATCTCTTGATTGAATTCGGGAATACGACGAATCTCGAACTCAATTTTACGGCGCAGGGACTCGCCGGAGCCATCCGCGAGCATAAGACCAAAGGTGTGATTGAAACCGCGCCCTGCTTCGCTTCCATGCTCGTGCACTACGAGCCGGCGGAAATTTCTTTCGCCGACCTGAAAAAAGAAATGGCGCGGCTGATTGAATCGCTCGGTCCTTCCGATAACTTGGTGATGGATAGCCGCGTGTTCTTTTTTCCAACCGTCTACCTTGATTCGTGGACAAAAGAATGCGTCGCCGATTACATCGCTAAAATCGCCCCAAAGACGCCGGATCCGGAGTTCATCGTCGAGTTAAACGGACTCGCTGATGTGCATCAATTCGCGCGCGTGCATTCGGGCACTGAATATTGGGTGGCATCGCTTGGCTTTTGGCCGGGTCTGCCGTTTATGATGCCGCTGGATCCGCGATGCAAATTGACCGCGCCCAAATATAATCCGCCACGCACTTGGACTCCCAGAGGCACGGTCGGCATGGGCGGGGCATCAACAGCGATTTATCCGGAGCATCTGCCGGGCGGCTATCAAATTTTCGCCCGCATCCCGGTGCCGATTTGGGACACCGCGCGCAGTTTTCCAGTGTTTGAGAATTCCATCTGCCTGTTTAAGCCGGGCGATCGCGTCAAATTCGTCCCTTGCACCGAAGAGGAGTTCAAGGAAGTCGAGCGGCAGGTTGAAGAAGGAACCTACCAGTACAATCTGGTGGAATACCAAAAATTCTCGGTGGCTAACTACAAAGCGTGGGTTGAGTCACTGGACGAAACCAAGCGGTTTTGAAGGAGGAACGCAAAATGCTGGAAGTCATCAAACCCGGATTGGAAACTTCGGTTCAAGATTGGCCCGGCCGCTTGGGATTTTGGAATCAAGGATTCCCGCCGTCGGGACCGATGGACAGCTGGTCGTTTCGACTCGCCAATGTGCTGGTCGGCAACGAGCCCGGCGATGCCGGATTGGAATGCCAATTCATCGGACCAACTCTTAAATTTCAGCGCGCCACAATCATCGCCGTCACTGGCGCCAACATGAATCCCAAACTTGACGGCGAACCGTTGCCGATGTGGGAAAGCGTTGCCGTCAAAGCTGGACAGACGCTCGCCCTGTCACCGGCAAAGATTGGCGCGCGTGCCTACATCGCCATTGCCGGGGCTATTCAAACCGAACCGTGGCTGGGGTCACGCTCCACCTTTCACAAAGCCGGCGTTGGCGGAATGGAAGGCCGTGCTTTGCAAAAAGATCAAGTCGTTCCCGTTGGCGATGGCAGGGGAAACCCTGGGCGCAAAATCAAAGAGACGAATCGCCCCGTTATTTCTACCGAGAAGCGGTGGACAGTGGAAGTTGTCCCCGGCCCCAACGATGATTGGGTAGACGATGCCGGACACAAAATGTTTCTCTCCGCCGATTGGAAATTATCGGCCAAAAGTGACCGCACCGGATTCCGTTTGGAAGGTCCGGAATGGACTTTCACAGAGAAAGCGCACAGCAAGGCACCGGAACATGGTGCCGAACCGTCCAATATTATTGACCAAGGATATCCCTGCGGCGCGATTAATCTGGCCGGACAAACCCCAATTATTCTGGTGAACGATGGCCCCAGCATGGGCGGATTCATCAACCCTTACACTGTGCCGCAGTCGGCATTTTGGAAATTAGGGCAATCCAAACCGGGAGAGATTTACAACTTCAGAGCAATAAGTGTGGACGAAGCGCAGGAAATGGCCCGTCGGTTGCGCACAATTTGCAGCGAAGAATCCATAACATAGGAAGCAGAAATGGCGAGTGAAATCCGAACCCAGACCGCCGGCAACATGTGGAAAGTCATGGTCAAGCCCGGGGACGCGGTGAAAGCCGGCGATGCGCTGTTCATCATGGAAGTGATGAAAATTGAAGTCCCGCACGAGTCGCCCGTGGACGGGGTGGTGAAAGCCGTTCATATCAAAGAGGGTGAAGAAGGGCTGGATGCGGATGCGCTGGCGGTGGAGATTGAGTAATACCCATCGGGAGATGCTGTAATGAAAGCAACGACAAACAACCTGACTTTGAGTGCCGCGCTTTGGCCGGCGCACGCAGACAATCGCTTGCTGCGGCTAGGAATTCTCGCGCTTGCGGGATCGGTGATCCTCGCCTTGTCGGCGAAGATTCAGATTCCGTTCTGGCCGGTGCCGGTAACGATGCAAACCTTTGTCGTACTGGTCATTGGAATGGCTTACGGCTGGCGGCTGGGCGGCGCGACTGTGCTGTTTTATCTCGCGCAAGGCGCAATGGGAATTCCAGTGTTCGCCAAGGGAGGCGGACTCGCCTATTTCGCTGGACCGACTGGCGGCTATTTGCTTGGATTCTTGACGGCGGCAATGCTGATGGGATGGCTTGCCGAACAGGGTTGGAGTAAGTCACCGCTTAAAACGGTGGCGGCGATGACGCTCGGCACTGCGACCATTTTTGTTTTCGGTGTCGGCTGGCTGGCTTATCTGCTCGGATTTGAAAAAGCAATTGCCGCTGGACTCGCTCCTTTTATGCTGGGCGAAATCTGCAAAATTGCTATCGCGACAGTGTTCCTGCCGACTTGCTGGCGGGCGCTCAAAAAATTCGGACATTCGCCGGATTAACCGATGCAAAACGGAATTCCTACCGTTCAGATTGACAACAAGCGGTTGCGCGTGACCGAATGGCGACTCCCGCCAAACACTCACACTGGACATCACCGTCACGAATTTGACTATGTTGTCGTTCCGATGACGGATGGCGTCTTGACCATTGCCGACAATGACGGCGCAGAAAAAGAATTCCCGCTGACGGGGGGACAGTCCTATTTCCGCAATGCCGGGGTTGAACATAATGTGATGAACAAGTCGGAGCGCGAAATCATCTTCATTGAGATGGAGGTTAAGTAGCCGTCTGTTCCCTTTGCGGACGAATCATATAATCCCCACCCCGTGCTTTTGCGGTATTAAATAAAAACCAAGCCGACCGAAAGGGCAAGCAGTGCGCCCATTGCGCCATTGAAAATACGGCGCGAACGGGGTGATTCCAAAAGCCGTGAAATCGCAATTCCAAAAATCGCCCATAAGTGCAAAGCGAAAAATGCAATCGGAGCGTTAATCGCCGCTATCCACCACACCTGCCATGCAAGATCAGCGCCCGGCACCGTAAAAGCGGAAATAATTCCCAGCGCCACCGACCATCCCTTTGGATTAATAAATTGAAACGCCGCCCCCTCCAAAAATCCAATGATACGGCGGCGCTCCTTCCTTACTCTTGAATCGGATGTTGCGACCCGCCATGACAGCCACAGCAAAAATCCCGCGCCGGCGAATCGCATCGCCGAATGAATTTGCGGATAGCGCTCAAACACCGCCCCCAATCCGAGGCCGACCGCCAGCAGCAGCAGCGGCCAGCCGACCGTTACGCCCAAGATAAAAGGCAATGCGCGGCGGTATCCAAAGCGCGCGCCGACGGCGACGACAATAAGATTGTTCGGCCCCGGCGTCGTCGCCGCAATAAGATTAAACGCCAGCAGCGGCGCGAAAAAATCAAAGGTCGGCATTATTAAAAACCCAAAGCGAGTCCGTCCTTGCGAAAATCGGAAGCGGCGGTAATAACGCCTTCGCGCCGATTATGCAGAATCGCCTGCCCCCCCCCCAAAGGCGAATCGGCGACGGCAATCTTATGTCCTCGCTTGGCAAGGTCGGCGAGAATTTTATCGGAAAGAGTCGGCTCCGCAATTAGCAAACCGTCGCGGCAGAAAGTGCGCGGCAAATCCAAAGCCGTCTGCAGATTGCAATTAAGGTCAAGAAGATTCATTAGAAACTGCGCGTGTCCCGCAGCCTGATAATCCCCTCCCATCACGCCGAAGGAAAGCAAAGAATCGCCGCTTTGCGCCATCGCCGGAATAATCGTATGCAGCGGGCGCCTGCGCGAATCGGCCGCGTTGGGATGCCCGCGCATGAGCGAAAAAGCCGCCCCTCGATTCTGCAAAAGAATGCCGCTGTTCGGCGCGACAATTCCGCTTCCAAAGGGATGAAAGATGCTATTAATAAAAGATACTGCGCCGCCTTCCGAGTCCGTTACGCAAAGATAAACCGTGTCGCGATGCTCGGCAGGGGGGGGGGGAGGGGGGAGGGTATTATCGGCGGCGCGCATATTAATATCATCGCGAATTCGCGCCGCGGTTTTTTCGGAAAGAAGCGATTTCCATTCATCGGTGCTTTGTCTTGGGTCGCCGATAATGTCGTCGCGCAGGGCGTAGGCGCGCTTTGTGATTTCGGCGAAAAGATGGATGCAGTCGGCGTCGCTTATGCTGCTCCAATTAAATCCGCGCATTATATTAAGCATCAATAATGCAATTGTTCCTTGTCCGCTGGGGGGGCATTCCCAAACGGAAAAGCCGCGATAGTCGGCTGCGATGGGAGCGACATATTCGGCGTCGTATTCGGCGAAGTCGTCCGCTTCGTGCTTGCCGCCTAATTCGCGCAGACGGCGGATAATGTCGGAGGCGGTGTCGCCTTGGTAAAAAGCATCGCGGCCTCCTTGGGCGATTGCGCGAAGAGTCGCGGCAAGTTTCGGCTGCCGATGAATTTGCCCTTCGCGGGGGGGGGATCCCCCCTTTAGAAAAATTTCGCGCGCTGCTTTGTCGCGGGAAAGTTTTTTCGATTCGCGCGCCCAATCAAAAGCGACTCGCGGCGCGACCGGGCAGCCGTTTTCGGCGCAATCAATGGCCGCCTCTAAAATTTCCGCGAGCGGCATTGCGCCGTAATCTTCATTAAGTTTGCACCACGCGGCGATCGCGCCGGGCACGGTGACGGCATGCGGCGAATCGGCGGCGATTTCCCGCAAATTTTCGCGCTCAAAAAATTCCGGAGAATATGATTTGGGCAGCCATCCCGCGCCGTCTAAAGCGATAATTTCACCGCCGGGTTTTTTGAGAAGAGCAAAGCAGTCGCCGCCGATTCCGGTCATGTGCGGTTCGGCGACGCATAAAACGGCGGCGGCGGCCAAGGCGGCGTCTACGGCGTTGCCGCCGCGATTTAGAATTCTAATCGCTTCATTTGTGGCGAGAGGATGCGAAGTCGCCGCCGCCGCATGCCGCGCATAAACCGCCGAGCGGCCGGGCAGAAAAAAATCGCGCGACATCTTAATTTTAGAATCCAAGTCCGCTTGCGCTTGTTTTTTATTTCGCTTGGAAAATTTTCGTGTCGGGATGAAAAGCATGCCATGCAAACCAGAAGGCGCGCACCACCGGAATCAATTCGCCTTTTGCATTTGCAATTTCGCCCGCGCGATTTTCCGAATCCCAGCGAATTAATAATTGCTCTCCGTTGACAGTGTCGGTGAATTCGCGCTCGCCGTTTTTCTCCAATTCGGAATAGGGATAGCACTTGAAAGCCGCGCCCACCTTGACTCCGATAACGGTTTCCTTAGGATGATAATCTTGCGGCGGAATCGGAACCGGAAAGAAAGTCTGCGGAGTTTCCTCATATCCGGCGTAAGGGTTGCTATTGTAATCGCGATTAAATCCGGTGTCGGCGGAAAGCAAAAGCGTCTGCGGATGGCGGTTTTTCCAATCTCCCCAAGTCGTATGCGCGAGCGGAATCGGAGTCAGCAATTCTTCCTTCAATTCGCCGGTGACGGCCTGTCCGAGAATTTGCGAAAACAAGGATCCGGTTTCGCGGTCGTATAAAAGAACATCGCTGTTGTAAAGCAGTCCGGAAACGCCGAAGGTTAATTGCCGTCCGCCGACCTGCGAATCAAATGCGACTCCGCTGCCGCACAGCGGACAGTAAGTGACGGCGAAATAAAAATCGCCGATTGAGTCATTGACAATTTCATGCCAATTAAGAATCCGAATGGGATAGGCCTTGGCGACATTGCCAATGTTTACGCCGAGGATGCGGTCTTCGTCTTGGATGAATTCGGCGGCGTCGGCGGCGACGAATTGAGGGCGGTCAATGGAGGGAATGCCGTCGCGGGGCGGGCCGCCCTGCAGAATCTCGTCGGCGGGGACAAGCGAATCGGCAAGGTCAAAGCCGTTTTTACTCGCCGCTTCGGCGGGCATTCCGCCGATAAAAAACACGGCGGCGAAAATAAACGCGGCGAATGTCGCAATGGGGGGGGGGGGGATGGACATAATGATTCTCCGTTGCTATTTGTTTTCATTTTTCATTTGCGAGGGCGCGCAGGTAATCGTCAATTTCGCCCTTCTCCCACGCCGCCGAACCGACTACTTTGCGGACGATTCGCGCATCTTTGTCAATGATAAAAGTTTCCGGCAACCGCACAACATTAAAAGTTTGCTGAGTAATTTCCAAGGTTGGATCCCATGCGAAAACAACATCGCCGCTTTTCATCACATCGCCGTGACTCTCGCCGAGAAAGGCGAGAAATTTATCCATATCTTCGCGCTCCGAATCGTTGGAAACGGCAAGCAGCGCAACCCCCCCCCCGTTGGCGGAGACGATGTCAAACATTCGCGGAAATTCCTCCAAGCACGGCGGACACCACGACGCCCAGAAATTAAGCAGCACGACTCGTCCGCGAAAATCGGCGAGGGAAGTTGTTCCGCCGCCGGACAATTGAAAGTGCGCCGTCGGCGCGTTTTGCGCGCGCCATTCATTGTTTCCTTTTTCAGGGGGGGGGGGGGGGGATGCAAAATCCCAAACGCCGCCGTATTTAAGCAGCATTGCCGTCACTATCGCAAACATTGCGAAAGCGGCTATTTTCATCGCGCGCGAATTCATATCGCCGCCTGCTTTTGCTGTCCGCTTGGAAGGGGGGGGGAGGGGGGGGGGGAATTGGAATCTTTCGCCGCCGCCGTCTGCTCGCGCAAAACAATTAGAAGATAAAAGAACAAGCCGAACAGCAATTCGCCGCCGCAGAAAAGCGCGAGTTTAATCGCCGCGCCGTCGGTGAATCCGTAGGAGTGCAATCCCACGCTTAATAGATTTACGCCGAACCACGCCAGCGCGACAATAATGTTGGTAAAAACCATTCCGAGCGCGTAACCTCTGCCGCCGATTAGCCGCGCGACATGGCCATGCAGAAGCATAAACAGCCAGAGAACAATCAGCAGCGCGCCGTTTTCTTTGGGATCCCATCCCCAGAATCTTCCCCAAGATTGATCCGCCCAAATGCCGCCGAGTATCGTCCCAAACATTGAAAAGAATGCGGCGAATAAAGTCATTCCGAGCATATTGGAATGCAGTGCGCGCTGCTTGTCATCGTTGGAAAAAAACGCGCGGCGCAGAAGATAAATATGTCCGGCGACCCCCCCCGCCAAGGCGCAGCCGTAGCCGATTGTCATGCAGACGACATGCGTCGCCAGCCAAAAATTCGTATTCAAAACCGCGACCAGCATTTGCAGCGTATCGCCTTCGGCGGCGTAGCCGCGCCCGATAAAATGCAGTCCCGCTCCCAAGGTTGCGCCGATTAAAACGCCGATTCCGTTTTTTAATGCGCGCTCCAATAAAACGCCGAAGACGACCGCAACCAGTCCGACAAAAATCACCGATTCATAAATCGTCGCCACCGGCGGACGCGACATAATGTAAATTCGCGCGGCAATTCCAAGCAGATGAAACATCGCGCCGATGCACAGCATCGCAAACGCCGTCCGCCGAAAACCTTTGCCGAGCCAGCCCGCCGCCAAGACGAGAAAAGCGGCAAGATAAAATCCCAAACTCCATAAAAACGGATGCAATTGATTCTGCGCGAATTCCAAATTCAATCGCGGCGAATTGGCGTTTGATTGAGTCAAAGTCGCCTTTCTTAATTCCTCCGCCGCTTGATGAAATTGCGCGGTGTTGGAATCGCGGTAAGCAGCCGCAAGTTGACTCCATAATGCAAATAATTGCGCGCTTTGCGGAGAGCCGCGCCCTTCTTCCACCAGCGACCACGGCGAATGCCAAACTTCTTTATTGTCGTCCCATTGCGGCGGAATCACCCGAAAAATTCGCGTTTGACTGTCGCGCCGCACAAGGTCAAGCCGCCTTGCAAGAGCGACCAGTTCAATTTCGGATTCGCTTAATTCCCCGCCGTTTTTAATGGTTTCGCGCAGGGTCGGCGCGCGCGATTCAAACTTTCGCTGCGCGGGAAGCATCTCCAAATAAGTGTGCGGAACGCCCGCCGGAATTAATAATTCGCGCGACAATTCGGGGGAATGCACCGCAAAATCGGGCAGCAAAAGCGAAAGCGAGCGGCTCAATTCAAAATAGTGAAGTGTTTTCAGATACGCTTCCGCCGTTTGCTTTTCGTCGGTCGTAAACGAATCAGGATCGCGCTGCTGGAGGGCGGAAAGCATTGTTTCTTCGCGCTCAATGGCCGCCGCCATTTCGTCGAAGGCGTAGAGTCCGTCGTCGCGATGCGGCAGCGACAGCGAATCGCGCGCCGCCCGACTGGAAATTTTGAAGACGCGCCGGCTGTATGAGCGGGCCGGGTCAAACAGTAATTCGGCGAGCCATGCGATGGGAGAATCAAAATCATCCGCCGATTCGCGTCCGCGAAACAGCAGCAGATAATTGCGGGCGAAAGAATCCAGCGGCTTGATTCTTCCGCCGCTGAGAATTGGCAGCCGCGCGAAATCGCCGCCATCCCACTGCGAATTGGCATCCGCCGATTCGGCCGCATTCGCCGGAATCGCCGCCGCTATGAAAATGGAAAATGCGATAAGAAGGCGCTTCATTTTTTTTCGCGGATGAGCCGCGGAATTCGCAGCAGCATGTGCATTAATAGTCCCAGGCAGATTATAACGCTTGCGGCGTAGGGAAAGATTCGTCCGGCGTTTTTCACCGTCGCCAGCACGGTCGCTTCGGTTTCGCCCTCAATAAACGACGCCTGATAAAAAGTATAGCCGCGATGCCGCAGCGGTTCGTTCATTCGGATGATGCGGCGGGTTTCCGTTCCGCCGTCAATCAGCAAAACTTCCGAGCGAAAGCGGCGGGCGAGGTCGGTGCCGGGATGATTCTCGCGGACGAAATCAATTAAATGCACAGCAAAAGGCAGGCGCGTTTGCCGCCGCCGAATAACGGCGATAAACCGTTTGCCGTCGGCGGCGATGGTTTGCTCAATCGGCATTAATTCAAAAACCGCATAGACGCCTTCGGCTTCGCCGCCGCTGATGCGAAAGACAATGCCGCCGATATTTTCCGCGCTTTCCTTAGCGAGCGTTTGGGGAATTAAATCAAAATTGCGGGCGAATCCGCGACGCCGCGAATCGCTTTCCGGCAGCCGCCGAATTTCGCAGTTGCGGCAGAAATTCAAAATTTCAACGGCGAAGGGCAGGGACGAATCGCGCAGAATTTCGCCCGGCCGAATTTGAGATTCGGCAAAAGCGGCGGCGCGATTGGTGTCGTCGGCATTAACTAAGGCGAATTCCAAATCATCGTAGTCGCTGACTACGGAAGAGCGGCTTCCTTCGCGGATGACCATATTTCCTTCGCTCGCCGTCAATGCCGTGAGTCCGCCGCCGACCAGCAAAAGCAAAGCGCCCAGATGGATGATAATCACGCCGATTTCGCCTTTCCTTTTCCAGTCGGTGCGAAAAATTAAGCGGGCGATTAAGCCGACGGAAATTAAAGCAAGGACAGCGTAGCCGCCGGGAAGCGGCAGCGGTCCCTCCCAAAAAATAAACGACGCAAAATATTTGGCGTGCGACTGATAAAGCCCGATATACCGCTGGGAGACGGTGCCGACAATAAGCAGCGCAATCAGCCACAGCAGGGCGGCGAAAAACATTCGCGGACTCGCAAACGCCCGCCCAAAAGCGAGAGCGAATTTTTTAACGGCGGCGGTCGGCATTAGTTTTGCGGCAAAAGGATTGCTTTTACTTTTGCGCACATTTCCTCCGCATTCAGAAGGGGAGTTTTCAATTTAACCTGTCCTCTTTGCCCCTTTTTGTTGAGGACAATGACAAGCCGCTTCGTTTCACAGATGTCCAAATCTACCCCCCACACATTGCCGGAATTCGGTCGATTGTCCATGAGTTCTGGCGTCAGAAATTTTTCCAGTCGCGCCATCGGTTCAAAAACGAATTTATCCGGCACGATGCGGGGGAGAAAGAAGGATTTTTCCAAATCCATCCTCTGCAAATTGGCTTCTCGGATGTCCACCCAGTATGCCCCCTGCTGGCCCGGCGACACTCCCGCTGACAATAGGAATATCTCGTGACCAAAAAACACGGTGCTGTTGCCGAGTTGCTGGAATCCCAATTTTTTCAGATTCTCGATATTGTGCCATCGGCTGTTATTTCGCGAGCCCATTCTAATTTTCTCCACAATTGATGATAGCGCATTTTATCGCAGATGGCAACAATTTTGCAAAATTCGTGTAAAATCCGCCTTTCGCTGTTTTTTCGCAAGCCGATGCTGAGATCATTTTATCTGTCGCGCGAATGGGCCTGGTGGGCTTGGGGCGGTCTTGCCGTGCTGTTCACCAGCGTGTGGGCGCAGGTGCAGATGCTGGTTCTGCTCAACGAATGGTATGAGCAGTTTTACAATATGATGCAGAATGCGCCCGACCCGGACATTACTTTGGGCGATTTTTGGGACACGCTGATTCAGTTCGCGGGGATCGCATTCTTCTACATTACGATAGCGACATTCTCCGGCTTCTTTTCGCGCCACTACGCCTTTCGCTGGCGGCAGGCGATGACATTCACTTATCTTCCGATCTGGCGCGAAACGACAAGCGACATTGAAGGGTCGTCGCAGCGAATCCAAGAGGACGCCGCCCGCTTCGCCCGCATCGTGGAATCGCTGGGCTTGGAATTGTTTGAATCGATTCTGAAGGTTGTCGCTTTCGCTCCTATTTTGTGGATGCTGTCGTCGCATGTGGATTTGCCTTATGTGCGCGACATTCCGGGATCGCTGGTGTGGGTGGTGATTGCGATGTCGTTCGGCGGCATTTTAATTTCCTATGTCGTCGGCATTAAATTGCCGGGACTGGAATATAACAATCAAAGGCGCGAAGCGGCATTCCGCAAGCAATTGGTCTACGCCGAAGACGATAAAGTCCACGCGGCAATGCCGACGATGGTGGAATTATTTACCGGCGTCCGCCTTAATTATTTCCGCTTGTTTTTGCATTACGCCTATTTTGATTTGTGGAGGATTTTCTATTTGCAGAGCGCGGTTTTAGTGCCGCTGGTGATGATGGGCCCGGCGGTGATTGTGGGGGGAATTGGGCTTGGCGTGATGCTGAAGGCATCTCATGCTTTTCGCGAGGTGTCGGACAGTGTCGCGTATTTAATTCGCAGTTGGACGACGATTACCGAATTGCTGTCGGTGATTAAGCGGCTGCGCGAATTTGAGCGCAACATCGGCTACAGCGGCAAATCGCCGACGCCGCCGCCGGACGACAAATCGGTGCAGGTCGTCGCCGCCAAAGCCGAATAAAATAACGGATTTTAATTGTCCGTTTCCCGCCGAATCAGCAAATGCACAAAGCGCAGTTTTTTCGCGATGCCGTCGGTGACGCGAAAAGGATAAGCCGGCCGATGTCCCAATGCCGTCGTCAATGCGTTGGCGACCGCCGCTAATCGCTTCCATCGCGCGAGCATATCGTCAAATTCGTCTGCGGTTGTCGGCGGAAAAATCATGCCCGCCGCCGTCGCCATAGCGAGGGCATCTTCCATGTGAAGATAATGCGCCCAAGTTTCGGCCCAATCTTCGTGCGGATGCATTCGGGCGTAGGTGCTGGCGAAATCGGAATGCTCGCGCGGCAGTTTTTGATAGTATTGAGAAAGAGCGGCTTGGTAATCCTGTCTTTCGTCGCCGAAGAGAGAGCGGAATTCATTCAGCGATTCAGGTTTCGGCGACACTATTTCCTGCCAGAAATAATGTCCGCTTTCGTGCCGCAAACTGCCGAGCAGCGTGCGGTATTTTTCGCGGAATTGCCGTCGGGCTTCTTCCACTCGCAGGAGGTCGGTCTCGCGCATATTAATGACGATGACGCCGTTGATGTGGCCGGTAAGGACAAATTCGTCCTCCACATAGGGATTGTCGCGGCGGTCCTGCAGGAGGTTGATTTCCAAACGCTTGCCGCTGGCGGTGACGGCATAGCGCGGCAGCAATTGCAAGCGCCAAAGGGCGGCGATAAGACGCCGTTTTGCGCGTTCAAATCGCCGCCATGCGAGTCGGTTGTCGGTCGTTTGCGGTGGAATCAGCCGCGTTAATCGGCAGGAGAAGCAGAATTCACCTTTTTCGTCCGTCAGCCAATTGCATCGGGCGGCGATGTTGGCGCAGCGAAAAAGCCCGCTGTCGAGCGTCTGCATCACGCCGGCGCGCGGATTGTAAACCGAAGGCCGTCGGCAATTACGGCAGCGCAGCAAAGTAAAAGCGAGCGGCTCTCCGCATTCGCATCGCCAAATCATTTATTTCAGTCCGGCGAAATAAGCGGCGGTGATGGCGTCGGCGGCGAACGCAATCAGCGACAAGGTGCGGCGCAATTGAATTGCGGCGCGTTCGCCGCCGCGGGTTGCTTTTGCCGCTTTTGCGGCGCGCGCCATTGCCGCCAGCGGCTTTTCGTTGGCGGGGAGAAATTGCAGGCAGTCGCGCGTGTCGGTCAGGCAGAAGGAAACTGAGCGGGGCAATTTGGAATCGTTGACAATAAAATCCGTCACTCGCGCGCCGGTGACGGGCCTGCCAGCGGCGGCGTCGCGATAGGCCTCGGCGAGTCCGAGGGCATATAGCACATTCGCCCAGCGCAAATTTTCCATTGGCGAATCGTCGCCGCTGTCGCCGTCGTCGGTTAATCCCTCCACCAGAAGAAGGCGGCAGGTCATGTCGGCGCATTCCAGACGCCGCCCGATTTGCCAAAAATGAAAGGCGGTGTCGCGCCGCATCGCTGTTGTAATTACGCCCGCCGAGGCGCGGCACAGACGGATAAAATCCTCCAGATTTAATCGGCGGCGACCGGCGGAGGCGGCGGGTTCGGAAGCCAAATCGCGCAGCCGTCCTCCGTATTGCCAAAGTTCGGTGGGAAGGAGTCCGCGAGCGGCGCGCATATCTCCGCGCATTGCCGCCACCGAGCCGAGCAAAGAATTAGGGTTGCTTTTTTCGCGCGACAAAAAACGAAAAACCTGCTTGCCGTCGTCGACATCGCCGCCGCTTTTAATGAAATCGTCGCTTTGACCGAGCGCTTCCAGCAGGCGATTCCAATCGCTTAAATTTCGCCCTTGCGGATGCATCGACAGAATGTCGTAGGCGAGAAGGGCGCGCGAGGTAATTTCGGCGCGCTCCAAATGCCGCCCAATCCAATACAATTGCCAAGCAAGACGAGAAAGCATCAGCCGTCCCAATTTTCGCCTTCGACGCGGTCCGCAATCCAAGTGTCCTTGCTGCCGCCGCCTTGCGATGAATTAACGACAAACGACCCCCGCTTGTGAGCGACTCGCGTAAGTCCGCCGTCGGTGGTGACGAGGCGGTCGGACTGCACCGTAAATGGCCGCAAATCCAAATGGCGCGGCTCAATTTTTCGTCCGCAAACTGTCGGCGAAGTGGAAAGCGCAATCAGCGGCTGAGCGACAAAGCCGCGCGGATTCGCGATAATTTTCCGCTTGGTTTCATTCAATTGACGGCGCGACGCCGCCGGGCCGATAACGACGCCGTAGCCGCCGGCTTCATTGGCGGGCTTGAAAACATAGCGGCTCATATCGGTGAACAGCCTATCGCGGATTTTTTTGTCGGTCAGCAGATAAGTTGGGACATTGGGAATTATCGGCTCTTCGCCGGTGTAATAGCGGATGATGTCGGGGATGTAAGAGCAGATGACTTTGTCGTCGGCGATTCCGCAGCCGGGTGCATTGGCGATGGCGACATTGCCTTTTCGCCACGCTTTGATCAATCCCGGCACGCCGAGGTGCGAATCCGGATCCATCGCTTGCGGGTCCAAAAACCAATCGTCCACGCGTCGGTAAATGACATCCACCCGCGCGAGTCCGCTGATGGTGCGCAAATAAACGATATCGTCCACCACCGTCATATCGGGTCCTTCGGCCAATTGCGCGCCGATTTGCCGCGCCAGATAGACATGCTCAAAATAAGCCGAATTGAAATGCCCCGGCGTCAGCACAACAATAGAAGGCGACTCGCCGATGCGGGGCGAAAGCGCTTCCAAAGCCGTGCGCAATTGATGCGGATAGCGACTCACCGGACGAATGTCGCATTCGCTGAATAAATCAGCGGCGACGCGAAACATCACTTCGCGATTTTCCAGCATATAAGACATGCCGGACGGCACCCGCAGATTATCTTCCAGCACATAGAAAACGCCGTCGGAGTCGCGCACTAAATCCGCGCCGCAAATGTGCGCCCAAACGCCCAGCGGCGGCGATGCCCCTTCGCATTGCCGCCGGTAATGGGGCGATTTTTTAATCAGGGATTTGGGCACCGGGCCGTCTTTGAAAATGCGCCCGTCGTTGTAGATGTCCTGCAGAAAAAGATTGATGGCGCGCAGCCGCTGCTGGAGTCCGTCGGCGATGGCGTCCCATGTGTCGCCGTCTATGACGCGGGGGATTAAATCCAGCGGCCATGCGCGATCCTGTCCGGCGCTGCTATCGTAGACGGCGAAGGAAATTCCCAGCGTATCAATGGCGGCGTTGACTTCGGCTTGCATTTCGCTGATGTCATTCATTCGCATATCGCGAATGTGTTCAAACAGCGCCGCCGACGCCCAGCGCGGCTGACCGCTGTCGTTTAGCATTTCGTCGTAGAAATTGCCGACAGTCGTTTGTCGATGATAGTCGCCCCAATCGGCGCCTTTCGGTTGTTTTTTCATCGCATTATCCAAACTTAATATAGCACGCGAATTTATTTTAGACGAAAAAACAACGCCCGCCGATGCTTGTCGTCGAAAAATTCGGCGGAAAGCAGAGCACGCTTGCGCGGTTAATGATGATGCTTATTTCGCATACAATTTTGACGATTACGAATGATTATTTTCGGCGGAAAGAGTTAATGCCGTCTTCCAAAGTAATTCGCCAATGGGCGTCAGCGAATCGCTGGCGCGAAACAGCCGAATGTCCAAGCGCGTGCGCCATTTTTCGCCGCCCGCTGGAATCAATTTTCCCGCCGCTAATTCTTCTTTGATGGAATGCTCCGGCAGCCATGCGACTCCCCGTCCGGAAAGCGCCATGTTTTTCAGCGCCTCGGCGAAGTTGGTTTCGTAACTGTATTCAAGAGCGCAGCGATGGCGACGGACAATAAGATTAACCGCCTTGCCGAGAAAAGTTTCGCTGCCGTAGGACAAGTATGGAATGGGCGACGACGCTTTTCCCGGCAAAGCGAATTGCGGATTCGCGCCGTCGGGGGCGGAGATTGGAATTAGGCGGTCGTCGCCGAGCAGGACGCCGGGGAATATTCTTTTTGACATTGATTCAATATCGGGATGAGTGAAGCAGAGGAGGAAATCGCAGCCGCCTCTGCTTAGTGATTGGATCGCGCCATAGTGATTGTCGGCGATCATGCGAATGTCAATGGTGCCGATGCGCCGCTCCACATCTTCAATCCATCCGGTAAAAAACCCGAGCGATAGCGAATGCTGCGCCGCCAAAGTGATGGTGCGCTCGCCCGCTTTTTTGGTTTGGCGGAAAGCGGCGCGGGAATCGTAAAGTTGGCCGACGAGTCCCACCGCCGTCGGCAGAAATTCCTCGCCGGCTTCGGTAAGCGAAACGGGATAGGAGCTGCGGTTAATCAGCGGTGCGCCGAGCCAGTGCTCCAGCGCGCGAATGCGCCGCGAAAACGCCGACTGCGAAATGTTTCGCTCGCCGGCGGCGCGCGAAAAATTGTGCGACCTCGCCAACTGTACAAAATCTTCAAGCCAATTTAATTCCATAGCGATGGACGATTATAATCCTCTTCGCACTGTGGTTTCAAAAGCAAGCGAAAAAAGTTGGTTTTTTTTCGTCGCGGATTGAATTCGGGGGGAGAAGTGCGCTATAATCCGTATCCGCTCTTTAACAATTCGCATAGAAACAAACCGAGAATGCATCGCAATCCGAGGCCCGGCTTGCGCTTCGCGGGATTTTGCGCGGGAATTTTTTTCCGCGCAGGGAATTCTGCGTTTGGCGCACAGGGCCATGGAATCAAGCGACTAAGTGCGTGTGGTGAATGCCTCGGCGATTACAGGCGATGAAGGACGTGGCAATCTGCGATAAGCCCCGGGAAGCCGATAAACAGGCGCCAATCCGGGGATTTCCGAATGGGGAAACCCGACTCGCGCAGGCGGGTCATCGTCATCTGAATTCATAGGGTGGCGAAGCGAACCCGGCGAACTGAAACATCTCAGTAGCCGGAGGAAAAGAAATCAACCGAGATTCCGGGAGTAGCGGCGAGCGAAACCGGAACAGCCCGTGTCCGCAAAAGTTGCGCAATCCAGCAGAATCTTCTGGAAAGGAGAGCCGAAGGGGGTGACAGCCCCGTATGCGAAAGATTGCACAATGGGCGGACGATGAGTAGGGCGGGACACGTGTTATCCTGTCTGAATATGGGGGGCCCATCCTCCAAGGCTAAATACTCGTAATCGACCGATAGCGAACAAGTACCGTGAGGGAAAGGTGAAAAGAACCCCGGGAGGGGAGTGAAATAGACCCTGAAACCGCATGCATACAAACAGTGGGAGCCGGCTTGTCCGGTGACCGCGTACCTTTTGCATAATGGGTCAGCGAGTTGCGTTCGGCGGCAAGGTTAACCGTATAGGGGAGCCGCAGGGAAGCCGAGTCCGAACAGGGCGATTTAGTCGCCGGACGCAGACCCGAAACCGGGTGATCTATTCATGGCCAGGATGAAGGTTTGGTAAAGCAAACTGGAGGTCCGAACCCACTGATGTTGCAAAATCAGGGGATGAGCCGTGAATAGGGGTGAAAGGCCAATCAAACCCGGAGATAGCTGGTTCTCTCCGAAAGCTATTGAGGTAGCGCCTCGCGAGGTCGCCGCCGGGGGTAGAGCACTGTTATGGCTAGGGGGTCGTCACGACTTACCAAACCATGGCAAACTCCGAATACCGGCAAGCGTATCGCGGGAGACAGACATCGGGTGCTAATGTCCGGTGTCAAGAGGGAAACAACCCAGACCGCCGGCTAAGGCCCCCAAGACATGATTAAGTGGGAAACGAAGTGGAAAGGCACAGACAGCCAGGAGGTTGGCTTAGAAGCAGCCATCCTTGAAAGAAAGCGTAACAGCTCACTGGTTCAGTTTTTCTGCGCGGAAAATGTAACGGGGCTCAAATCATGCGCCGAAGCCGCGGGCGCAATAATTCTTAGGAATTCATTGCGCGGTAGGAGAGCGTTCCCTAGGTCTGTGAAGGCGGGTTGCAAAAGCCGCTGGAGATATGGGAAGTGAGAATGCTGACATGAGTAGCGATAAAAGGGGTGAAAAACCCCTTCGCCGAAAGCCCAAGGTTTCCTGCGCTACGCTAATCGGCGCAGGGTTAGTCGGCCCCTAAGGCGAGGGCGAAAGCCGTAGTCGATGGGAAATCGGTTAACATTCCGATACCTTCGCACAATGCGACGGGGAGACGGAGGACGCTAACTTGGCCGGGTGTTGGATATCCCGGTTCAAGCCGGTAGCCGTATGATCCTTCCAGGAAAATCCGGAAGGGGACGGTGAGAAGCGATGACGACTTTGCTCGCAAGAGCAGAGGAAGCAAGCGACGCGACCTCCCGGGAAAATCCTCTAAGCTTCAGTTGGGCGAAGACCGTACCGCAAACCGACACAGGTGGGCGGGAAGAAAATTCTAAGGCGCTTGAGAGAACTCGGGTGAAGGAACTCGGCAAAATAGCACCGTAACTTCGGGAGAAGGTGCGCCCCGCCAGCGTGAAACCCCCCTTCGGGGCGGGCCGAGCGCGAGGGGGCCGCAGTAAATCGGTGGCTGCGACTGTTTATTAAAAACACAGCACTCTGCAAACTCGCAAGAGGAAGTATAGGGTGTGACGCCTGCCCAATGCCGGAAGGTTAATTGACGGGGTTAGCGCTTGCGCGAAGCTCCTGATCGAAGCCCCGGTCAATGGCGGCCGTAACTATAACGGTCCTAAGGTAGCGAAATTCCTTGTCGGGTAAGTTCCGACCTGCACGAATGGCGCAACGATGGCCACACTGTCTCCATCCGAGACTCAGCGAAGTTGAAATGGATGTGCTGATGCATTCTACCCTCTGCTAGACGGAAAGACCCCGTGAACCTTTACTGCAGCTTTGCATTGAACCCGGAATGGGCTTGTGTAGGATAGGCGGGAGACATTGAAGCGGCGGCGCCAGCCGCCGCGGAGTCGCCCTTGAAATACCGCCCTTGTCGATTTTGAGTTCTAACCCGAATCCGTTAACCGGATTGGGAACCGTGCATGGCGGGCAGTTTGACTGGGGCGGTCTCCTCCCAAAGAGTAACGGAGGAGCGCAATGGTGTGCTTAGCGCGGTCGGAAATCGCGCTGAATGTGCAATGGCGAAAGCGCGCCTAACTGCGAGACCGACGGGTCGAGCAGGCGCGAAAGCGGGTCATAGTGATCCGGTGGCACTTTATGGAAGGGCCATCGCTCAACGGATAAAAGGTACTCCGGGGATAACAGGCTAATCCCGCCCAAGAGTTCACATCGACGGCGGGGTTTGGCACCTCGATGTCGGCTCATCACATCCTGGGGCTGGAGCAGGTCCCAAGGGTTCGGCTGTTCGCCGATTAAAGTGGTACGTGAGCTGGGTTTAGAACGTCGTGAGACAGTTCGGTCCCTATCTGCAGAGGGCGTTGGAGATTTGCGGGGGTCTGCTCCCAGTACGAGAGGACCGGAGTGGACGAACCTCTGGTGCACCGGTTGTCACGCCAGTGGCACAGCCGGGTAGCCAAGTCCGGAAGGGATAACCGCTGAAGGCATCTAAGCGGGAAGCCCGCCCCAAGATGAGATCTCCCGAGGGTTAAACCCTCCTTAAGATCCCTCGCAGAATACGAGGTTGATAGGCCGGATGTGGAAGCGCAGCAATGCGTTAAGCTGACCGGTACTAATTGATCGTGCGGCTTGATTCCATGGCTCTGTGCGCAAAAAATGCGCCGGGCTCGGAAATGGCGATGCATTCTCGGTTTGTTTTTATGTGCGAATTTAATTCAGTTTGCTTGGCGGCCATGGCGAAGCGGAACCACCCCTCTCCATTCCGAACAGGACCGTGAAACGCTTCAGCGCCGATGGTAGTGCGGGTCTATCCCGCGTGAGAGTAGGACGCCGCCAAGTTTTTTTCCCAAGCCCCGCCGACGCGCGGGGCTTTTTTTTCGCCCGCTTTTTTCAAGCGGCAAGGATTATAATCACGCGCAGGAGTGCAGAAAAAAATCGCCGCCGACAAATTCAACGGCGTCCGCCGCGCTAAAATCCTTTATCATTAAAGAATTGAGAATCGCCCAAATCTAAAAATTCGCCGGCGCAGTTAAGTGTATAAATCCCTTTTTTTTCCTTCCGCGGATGCGCGGGCTGCGGGTTATTTTTTTGCTTTGCTCGCCATAGCCGCGTGGGGATTTAATTTTGTCGCCGCGCGCGGATTGTCCGATGCCATTGCGCCGCTGTCGCTGACTTTTTTGCGATGGCTGGTCGCCGCCTGCGTAATGCTGCCTATCGGATTGCCGGCGATTCGGCGGGACTGGCCGCTTCTGCGAAAGCATTGGCGGCTGGTGGGATTGTCGGCGATTTTGGGCGTTGCGCTTTTTAATTCATTTATTTACACGGCGGCGGCGACGACCCCGGCGGCGAATTTGTCGCTGATTGCGGCGGCGTCGCCGATTTTTACGCTGGCTCTCGCCCCGACATTCACCGGCGAAAAAGTTGGGCCGAGTCAAATCGCCGGAGCATTTTTAGCGGCGAGCGGACTGCTGATTCTCATCGGCAAAGGCGAGCCGCGATTATGGCTGGTCGCCGATTTTTCCGCAGGCGATTTGTGGATGCTGGCCGCCGCTTTCATTTGGGCGTCCTACACGCTGACGCTTCGGCGAAAGCCGCAAGCGGTGAGCATGACGGCATTTCACGCCTGCTGCGTCGCCATCGGAGCGACGGTGCTTTTGCCTTTTGCCGCCGCCGAGCAAATTGTGTTTTCATCCCCCCCGATTTTGTGGAGCGCGGAAATCGTCGGCGGAATTTTGTATTTGGGATTAATCGCGTCGATTTTTTGCTACTACTGCTGGAATGCGGCAGTGTCCCGCGTGGGCGCGGTGCGGGCGGGCGCGATATATTATTTGCTGCCGATTTTCGCCGCCGCCGAAGCCGCTTTTGTTTTGGGCGAAGCGATATTGGCATTTCAAGTCGCCGGAATGGCATTGATTTTAGGCGGCGTCGCTCTTGCGTCCCGGCGATAACATTGTGCCGCGCCTTTGGTTATTTTTTAGCATCCGATAAAATCAGGGCGGCGGCTTTTTCGGCAATCATCGCCGTTGGGGCGTTGGTGTTGCCGGAAGTGATTAATGGCATCACCGATGCATCCGCAATTCGTAAACGCTCTAATTCGCGCGCGCATAAGCGGCTGTCCACCACCGCCGAATCGTCCGCCCCCATCCGGCAAGTGCCGACCGGATGAAAAATTGACGACGCGATTCCAGCCGCCGCCGCGGCGAGTTCTTCGTCGTCGTTGATGTTCGCGCCCGGGCGAAATTCAACCGCCGAATGCTTTTGCGAAAGCGACGGCGACATCGCAATTTTTCGGGCGGCGCGAATCGACAGCGCGGCGATTTTGCGGTCGTCCGCGTCGTCCAAAAAATTCGGATTAATGCGCGGCGGCGACAGCGGGTCGGACGATTCAATTCGCACATATCCGCGGCTTTTCGGGCGCAGATTGCACACCGAAAGCGTAATCGCCGCAAAAGAATGCAGGCCGAAATTGCGCTGTCCGCGTCCGCCTAATTTGTCGGTGGAAAGCGGCTGCAGATGAAATTCCAAATCAGGGCGAGGCGCATCGCCGCTGCTTTTTACAAAGCCGCCCATTTGACTCGGCGCGCTGGCAAGCGGTCCGCGACGCCCCATTAAATACTCCAAGCCCATTCGCGCGCGGCCGATTAAACTATTCGCCAATTCATTAACGGTGACGGCGTTTTGAATTTGAAACACCGGACGAATTTGAAGATGATCCTGCAAATTTTCGCCGACGGATTCGCAAACGCGAATCGGAGCAACGCCGAATTCCCTCAGCAATTCGCCCGGACCGACACCGGACAATTGCAGCAACTGCGGACTGTTTATCGCTCCCCCGGCAAGAACGACCTCGCCCCGCGCCTTCGCGATTTTGGATTCTTCGCCCCGCCGAAATTCCACGCCGATGGCGCGTTTGCCGTCAAAAATAATTTTCGTCGCCTGCGCGCGAGTGAGGACGGCAAGATTCGGGCGTCGGCGAATTGGCTTTAAGAATCCGCGCGCGCCGCTCCATCGCGTTCCATTTTTTTGCGTGACTTCAAAGTAGCCGAATCCTTCGTTGTCGCCGCGATTAAAATCTTCTGTTTTTTTGAATCCGGCTTCAACGGCGGCTTGGCGGCAGGAATCCAAAATCGGCCATGAAATCCGCATCGGTTCCACGCGCATTTCGCCGCCGACTTGATGGAATTCGTCCGCGCCGCCGTGGTAATCCTCCATTCGCAGAAAGTGCGGGAGGACATCTTCCCAGCCCCAGCCGACATTGCCGAGGTCGCGCCAGCCGTCGTAATCGGCCGCTTGTCCCCGCATGTAAATCATTCCATTAATCGCCGACGACCCGCCCAGCACGCGGCCGCGCGGATAATCCATAGACAAGCCGCCGAGTCCGGCAATCGGCTCCGTGCGATAGCACCAGTCCACGCGTGGATTCATCATCGTGTAAAGATAGCCGATGGGAATTTTTATCCACGGATAATTATCTTCGCCGCCCGCTTCCAGCAGCAGGACGGTGCGCGAAGAATCGGCGGATAGGCGATTCGCCAGCACGCAGCCGGCGGTGCCCGCCCCGACTACGACATAATCAAATTCGCCGAAATGCGCCGCCTGCATAATTTCATTCGCATTTTATCGCAGCGGGTAGAATCTGCAACATGTCATTTTTCCAATTGATTTTGCGATGCGCGGTTTTTGCTTTCGCCTTGCCTTTTTTGTCGGCGATAGCGGGCGGCGAATTGCGTCTCGCCACCACGACCAGCACTGAAAATTCGGGGCTGCTGAAAGAAATCCTTCCCGATTTTGAGCGCGAATGCCAATGCCAAGTGCGGGTGATTCCGGTCGGCACCGGACGCGCCTTGAAACTCGGCGAAAACGGCGACGCCGACGCTCTGCTGGTGCATTCGCAAATTGACGAGGAAAAATTCGTCCGCGACGGATTCGGCGTTAAAAGAATTTTAGTGATGGAAAACGACTTTATCCTTCTCGGGCCGGAAGAGGATTCCGCCGGCATTCGGGGCCGACGGAATGTCGCCGAATCGCTGCTGACCATCGCCCAAAAGCGCGCGCGATTTGTGTCGCGCGGCGACGAATCCGGCACGCACAAGCGCGAAAAAATTTTATGGTGGGCCGCCGCCGAAGCATCCGGCGAAAAAATTAACTTTGATTCATCTTGGTATAAATCCGCCGGAGTCGGAATGGGGCGGACGATTTTAATCGCCGATGAATTGCGCGCCTACACCATTTCCGACCGCGGCACTTATCTGTTTTTCCGCGATAAAACAAACCTTGCCGTTGCGGTGGAAAACGAGCCGCGGCTGGCGAATCCTTACGGCGTTATTGCGGTTAATCCAAAGCGCCATCCGCATGTTAATTTTGCATTGGCAAATCAATTAATTGAATGGCTGATTTCGCCCGCGACGCAGCGCAAAATCGGCGAATACCGCGTCCGCGGCGAAGTGCTTTTCAAGCCCGCCGCCGAAAAAAAATGAGCCCCATCGCCGACGCCACCGGAGAAGCGTTTGCGCTGCTGTTTTCCGGCGACCGCGAATTATGGCAAATCATCGCCGTTTCCTTAGGCGTTTCGCTGGCGGCTTTAATGGCGGCGACTCCGCTTGCTCTCGCTTGCGCTTATGCGCTTGCCGCTTTTGAATTTCGCGGTCGTCGCCTCGCGGTCGTCGCCTTGCAGAGTTTGCTTTCTTTTCCGACCGTCGTTGTCGGACTCATTTTGTATCTTCTGCTGTCGCGAAGAGGCCCGCTGGGCGCGTGGGAATTGCTTTTTACGACGAAAGCAATGGCGATCGGACAGATGATAATCGCCTTTCCAATTTTATCGGCGTTTTCGCTGGCGGCTTTGCAGAAAAACGATTCGCGCGCGCGCGAGACCGCATTAACATTGGGCGCATCGCGATGGCGGGCGGCGATGACGGAAATCGGCGAGGCGCGTTTTGGAATCATCGCCGCCATTCTCACCGGCTTTGGAAGAATCATTTCCGAAGTCGGCTGCGCGCTGATGGTCGGCGGCAACATCGCCGGGTCGACGCGCAGCATTCCGACGGCAATCGCCTTGGAAACGGGCAAGGGCGCATTCGCGCAGGGAATCGCTCTCGGCGCGGTTTTAATGGCGCTCGCCATTGCGGCGAATTTATTGCTCGCCTTCGCGCAGGGCAAAGGCAATAGAATATGACTCCCCCCCCCCCCCTTCTTTTTATCCGCGAATTACGAAAGAGTTTCGGCGCGACTCTTGTGCTGAATGTCGCCCAATTTGAAATTGCGCGGGGCGGCTGCGCGATTCTGCAGGGGGCAAACGGCGCGGGAAAAACGACTTTCTTAAAAATCATCGCCGGACTTTTGCGCCCGGATTCGCATGGGCATTTTGAATTTGACGGTGTAATTCGCAGGCGCTGGCGCGCCGATTCGCGGATGACTTATCTGCATCAATCGCCTTATTTATTTTCGGCGACGGTGCGCGCCAACATTGAATACGGACTGCGGCGCGGAAAATTTACCAAGGTCGCCGAGCGGGCGAATGCGGCGATGAAGTGGGCGGGCGTAGCGCATCTTGCCGGGCGTTCGGCGATGTCGCTGTCCGGCGGCGAAGTGCGGCGGGTTGCGCTGGCGCGGGTGCGCGCTATTTCGCCGCTGCTGTATTTGCTGGACGAGCCGACGGCGCATCTTGACGGCGAAGGCGCGGAGAAGGTTGCATCTTTGATTGCCGATTTGCGGAAGGGGGGGGCATCGGTTTTATTGAGCACGCATGACCCGTCATTTTTGGATGTGCCTGATGGCGTCTTTTGGCTTCTCAAAAACGGCGATACTCTCCGCAAAAATTAAATGTTGGGTCGGGATTTTTTTCGTCCCATTGTCTAAAATGCGCTATGATTAAAAAATGGCAAGCGCAAATGACATCAACAATAACGGCGGCATTTCGCAAATGCGATTCGCCGTTTTGTTTTCGCGACGGCCGGCAGCGCAAAAATGGCAAGGCGAATCGCGCGAATTGTTGGGCGTCGTCGCGCACAAGGCGGAAGAAAAATCGGCGGGCGATTTTGAAATTCTGCGGCGCGACGGCGATTTTGAAATTATCGCATGGCGCGGCTTTTCGCTTTCGCTGCATTCCGATTTGGCGGAAAGTTATTGGGCGAATTTAAGCGGCGACCGCGCCGTTTTATTCGTCGTCTGCCGAGACGACGACGGCTTTCGCCCGATTCTGCTCACCGCCTCCGGCGACGAAGCCGCCGGCCACGGCGAAGTCGACGACCTCATCTTTTCCGCCGCAATGCCGCCGCCGATTTATCAGGCGGTGGAGCAATTCGTCATTCGCCATTATCACCCCGAAAAAAAACGCAAGCGACGCTATGCCGAAAACCAAAGATAACTTTGCCAAGGTCGCCGACGCCGACAATAAAATCACCGGCGATAATTTTCTGTCGCGCTGGTCGCGATTGAAAGACGAAGCGCGCGCGGAAAAATCCGGCGAAGAAAAAACAGCATTAGATGCATCCGCGACTCCCAAGGTCGCGACGCTCGGCGACGCCGATATGCCGCCTTTGGAATCGCTCGGCGAAACCAGCGATGTGCGCGATTTTTTCTCGCCCGGCGTCAGCGAAGAATTGCGCCGCCGCGCATTGCGAAAAATCTTCCGCCTGCCGCGATTCAACATTCGCGACGGTCTGGACGACTACGACGACGACTTCTCCACTTTCATTCCGCTGGGCGACATCATCACCGCCGATATGAAAAATGAAATTGAGCGGCTAAAAGAAAAGGTCAACGCCGACTCCGATCAATTGCCGAAAGAATCGGCGGAAGAAAAAGCGTCGGCGGATTCCCAAGGTCACTCCGACTCCCAAGGTCATTCCGATTCCGAATCCCAAGATGATTCCGACTCTGCATCAAATTGATTCCGCCCGCAAAGCGGCTTTGGAGGCGATTGCGTCGCATCGGCCGGAGCCGACCGCCGTGATGGAATTTTCCTCCGCCGGACGCCTGCTGCTGATTGTTGATGCGGACGAAACCACCGCCCTTTCTGCGCTGCGCGAATCGTCGGCGGAAAAAATGCTGTGGATTGCGGACGACTCAATTGATTCGCCGACGCAAAAAAACATCGGCGGAATTGCCGTCGTTAACGCCGCCGCCGATTCTTTTTGCGGGCATTTGGGCGGCTTTGAATTCTTTCTGCGCGACCTTGATAAACCGACTCCGCTTTTTTTTGCGGCGGGAGATTCGCGGTTTGATGTTGTCATTGACGCCTGCAAAATTCCCGTTGCGCGCCGACTTAATCCTTTGCGGACTCTGCCGCCGCCGGGATACATCGTTGTCGCCCCGAAAAATATCGCCGATGGAATCGCCCAAGCCGAAGGACTTTGCGGCGTTTTCCAAAAGCCGAAATACTTTGAATACAACGCTTCTATTTGCGCGCATTCGTCGAGCGGAATTATCGGCTGCAATAAATGCATAGATAATTGTCCGGCGCGGGCGATTGAATCGCGCGGCGAAAAAATTGAGGTTGACGCGAATCTTTGCCAAGGTTGCGGCGCATGCGCAAGCGGCTGTCCGACGGGCGCCATTCGCTACGCTTATCCGCGTCCGCGGGATACTTTGTCGGCGATTAAAAACGCGCTTGTTTGCTATCGCGAATCGCTCGGCGAATCATTTGCACAAGCCCCGCCGCTTGCGCTTTTTTATCGCGCCGACGACGCCTCCTTTTTGCGCGCGCGAAAACTATCGCCGCAGACCCTGCCTTTTGCGATAGAAGAAATCGCGTCAATCGGAATTGAAGTTTGGACGGCGACCTTGGCTTTCGGGGCGGGCGGAGTCGGCGTTTTGGCGGGCGAAAAATCCGAATCGTCCGCGCGCCTTGCTGTGGAATCCGAAATTAAATTCGCCCGCGAAATTCTTGCCGGAATAGGCTATCCGCAGTCGGCGATTTCACTTTTGAATTCTGATGATGAAATTTTTCCGCCGTCTTCGCCGCTTTGTTCGGCGGCGACATTCGCCCCCAACAACGACAAGCGGCAAATGTTTTTCGCCGCTCTTGACCATCTTGCAAAACATTCGCCGAAGCCGCCGATGGAATTCTTTGCGCTTTCTAATGGCGCATCTTTCGGCGAAGTTATAATTGATTCGGAAAAATGCACCTTATGCATGTCATGCGTCGGCGCATGTCCGTCGTCGGCTTTGCGCGACGGCGGCGATTCTCCGCGCCTTCGCTTTATCGAGGAAAATTGCGTACAGTGCGGACTTTGCGAATCGGTATGCCCCGAAGACGCCGTTTCTTTGTCGCCGAGAATTCTTTATGACCGCGAATCGCGCCGCCAAATTCGCACGCTTTACGAAGAGCAGCCGTTTTGCTGCATCGCCTGCGGCAAAGCTTTCGCCGCCGCAAAAATGCTGGCGCGCATCGAAAAAAAATTAGAAGGGCATTGGATGTTTCAAGACGACGCCGCCCGCCGCCGCCTGCGGATGTGCGAAGATTGCCGAGTCGCCGCTATGCTCGCCGACGGCGGAGGAAAAAATGCCAAGCGCAAATGACGACGATTTTCCGCTGGCGGAAGCGCGGGCGAATCTTTATGCGATTCTCGCCGCATCGCTGGCGTCGCCGCCTTCTCAAAGCATTCTTGCCGTCATTGCGTCGGGGGGGGGAGGGGGGGGGGGTAATTCGCGCGATGAAAAAAGCATCGCCGAGTCGCTTGCCGATTTTTCCGCATGCGCGAATCGCGCCGACGCCGAGTCGCTCGCCGATGAATTTCAAAACCTTTTCATCGGCTTGGGACGCGGAAAATTAGTGCCGTTCGGCTCGTTTTACCTAACCGGATTTTTGATGGAAAAGCCGCTGGCGATTTTGCGGGCGGATTTGGAATCGCTCGGCATTTCGCGCCGGCAGGGCGTTTGCGAGCCGGAAGACCACGCTGCATCGCTGTGCGAAACGATGGCGATTCTTATTCGCGATTCCGATGCCGTTTCTTTTGCGCGACAAAAGCGATTCTTTGAGCGGCATCTTTCGCCGTGGCTGCCGCAATTTTTTTCCGATTTGGAGAGGGAAGCCGTCGGTGAATTTTATCGCTGCGCCGCGCGTCTCGGCGGAAAGTTTATGCAATCGGAAAAGCAATTCTTCCAAATGCCGTTTTGATTATTCGCCGCCGAGGGGGGGAGAAGGATTGACGCTGTCGCCGTTGACGGCGGACGGCTCTTCAATTAATTCCTGCGAAGCGATAACCTTGCCGTCGTCGGTGAAAATCACCAATTGCGCATTGACAATTTCCGCCCCCGGCGGTGCTGCAAAGGGCTCGTCAATTTCATAATACAAACGAAAAGCCAGCGTGCTTTCTTCGCCTTCGGGAGGATGGCGAAGCGTTTCCTTGCGCCCGTCCCGGCGAAGTGTAACAACCAACTCAAAGCCGCCCTTGAATTCGCCGCGCCGATTTTCGCCCCGCGCCAGCACCGCCGACAAGCGGTAGCGGTCGGGACGAAAATCCGGATTAATCTCAAATCCGCGAATCGCCACCGCCGCCGATGAATTGCTCTGCTCCGCCAACACTTGGCGATAAAACGCCAACTCTTCGCCGCGTTCCAGCGAATCCGCGTGCAGACGCTCAATTTCTTCGCCGAGAGAATTGATGGTTTTTTCGGCGAGCCGCAGGCGGGTGCGATTCGCATCGCGTTCGCGCCGCATTTTTCGCTGCTCGTTTTCCAATCGCTCTACGGCGGAAAGGGCGCGCGAAAATCTTTTTTCCGCCGCCGCGTAATCGGAATCGGGATGAAATCGTCCCAGCCAGAATCCAAAGGCCATCGCCGCCGCCGCCGCCAGCAATGCCCCGCCGACGGCGATTCGCGTTCGCGTCAGCCACTCGCTGACATCCGCCGCGACGCGCATCCAGCGTCTATCGTTCATCGCAGAATTTTCCCGGCGGCGAGTCCGAGCGTTTCGTCCAATCCGAATTTCAAATTGAAATTCTGCACTGCTTGTCCCGCCGCCCCTTTCAGCAAATTATCCAGCGCGACTAAAACCACGATTGAATCTTCGCGCGAAAAAATTCCGATGCGGCATTCGTTGGTGCCGACCGCATCCGCCAATTCGGGCGCGATTCCATCGGGAAGAATTTTGACAAAGGGCTCGTCCTTGTAATGCGATGCCGCCAATTCGCGGGCGTCGGCGGAATTTTTTTCCGCCGGACAATACAAGGTCGCATAGATTCCGCGCGCCGTCGGCAGCAGATGCGGAATGAAAATCATCTGCGAATTCGCCCCGCAAAATTCGGCGAGAGATTGAATCATTTCCGCTTCGTGCCGATGTCCGCCGATGGAATACGCCTTGAAATTGCCGAACATATCGGCGAACAGCAAATCGTCGCGGCCGCTTTTTTTGCCGGCGCCGCTGACGCCGGATTTGGCGTCGGCGATGATGCCGTGATTTTTAATCGCGCCGCCTTGAATTAATGGAATCAAGCCGAGCAGAATCGCCGTTGCGTAGCAGCCCGGACAGGCGATAATTTTCGCCTTTTTAATTTGCGCGCGATTCGCTTCGGTGAGTCCGTAGGCGGAGCGGTCAAGCCACGCCGCCGCCGCGTGCGATTTGCCGTAATGCTTTTTCCAATCGTCCGCCGAATGCAGGCGAAAATCCGCGCCGAGGTCAATTACCGCGACGCCCTTGTCGGCGAGTTGGGGGGCAATCGGCATGGATTCGCCATGCGGCATCGCCAGAAAAACAGCGGCGCATTCGGCGAGGCGGGATTCGTCGTAGGCGCAAAATTCGAGTCCGCCCGCCGCTTCGCACGAGGGCAAAACATCCGCGATTTTTTTGCCGTCCTGACTCCGCGAAACGGCGCAGGCGACCTCCGCCATTGGATGCGAAAAAAGCAGGCGCAGCAATTCCGCGCCGACATAGCCGGCACCGCCGACCACGCCGATGCGGATTTTATCCATTCCGAAAAATCCCCCGCCGGGGGCGGGAATCAGCGCTTGGAAAACTGCTTGGCGCGGCGCGCCTTGTGCAGTCCGACTTTTTTGCGCTCCACTGCGCGCGGGTCGCGCCGCACTAATCCGGCGGCGCGCAGAATCGGCCTTAGCGATTCATCAAATTTAATCAGCGCGCGCGCAACGCCGTGGCGCACCGCACCCGCTTGGCCGCTTTCGCCGCCGCCGCGCACGGTGATTAAAAAGTCAAATTCTTTTTCGCGGTCAATCACCGCCAGCGGCTGAAACGCCAATCGGCGCGAAGTGTCGCGCGTAAAATACCGCTCCACCGTCCGTCCGTTGACGGTGATGTTGCCGTAGCCGAGCCGAAGAAAAACCCGCGCCACCGCCGTCTTGCGGCGGCCGGTGCCGTATTTTTGCTCGGCGATGGCGCGCTGACGGAATTTTTCCGCTTTTTCTTTTTTCTCGTCGGCTTTTTCGGCGGCGGTTATTTTCTTGGCCGATTCATCGTCCGCCGTCTTTTCCGCGACCGCAGGCGACTCCGCCGCCAGCGACTCGACTTGCGCCTCTTTCTCGGCGGATTCCGCCGCCGGTTTTTCAGCGGCTTTTTTAACGGACGACACCGCTTTGGTGCGCGGTTTTTTCGCCGCCGGTTTGGCTTCTTTGGACGACGCCGATTCCTTGGGCGCGGCGGATTTTTTCGCTGCGGCTTTCGGCTTGGCGGCGCGCGCGGTTTTTTTCGCCGCCGGTTTTTCGGATTCGGCGGCGGCGGCGGATTTGACCGTGCGCGGTTTTTTCGCCTTGGACTTTTCTTCTTCCATTACAACTCCATTTTCTGCGGGCACTGCGGAGCGTGAGGATGATCCTCGCCCGCATAAACTTTTAATTTGCGAAACATCGCACGGCCGAGCGGCCCTTTGGGCAGCATTCCACGCACGGCGCTTTCAATCAGCCGCTCCGGTTTTTTTGCGCGGATTTCGCCCAGCGAGGCGCTTTTCAATCCGCCCGGATAGCCGCTGTGACGATGATACATTTTGTCCGATTCCTTCGCTCCGGTCACCCGCACATCGGCGGCGTTAATGACGACGACATAATCGCCGTGGTCTAAATGCGGCGAAAAGACCGGCTTGTGCTTGCCGCGAAGCCGATGCGCCAGCGCCGCCGCCAGCCGTCCGAGCGTGCGCCCGCGGGCGTCGACTAAAAGCCAATCGCGGCGAATTTCGCCTGCTGTTGCACTGTAAGTTTTCATCGCTCGATTGTCCGCGAAAAATAATAGCAGCGCATTATAGCCGCCTCCGCAAAAAATGTCAACGCCCCGTGCATTTTTTAAAGCCGCAATTCCAGCGGCGAAATGAGGCGGAAAAAAGTCAGGCGGCGATGGCGGCGTCCTCGCCGATGACGCTGGTAATGCTGTCGGCCATCTCCACCACATGATCATTAATGCGCTTTAAGTCGCGCACCATATCCAGATGCATTGAACTGGTTTCAATGCTTTCGGCGCGGCCTTTGCGCAGGCGATTCAAATGGCTGTGAAACATGCTTTCGCAGCGGCTGTTGATGTCGCGTTTTTTCTTCAGCATCTGCACCGCCAGCGAGCGGTCCTGCGACACCAGCAAGCCGAGCGACGACTGCAAATTCTCCTGTATCAATTGATACAACTCGCGAATTTCGGCGATGCCGTCGGCGGAAAACCGCACATGCCGTTCTTTCAGGCGGCGCGTGACCGAGCGGATATTGTTGTCCACAATGTCGCCGATATGCTCCAAGTGGGTAATGACGGAAAGCACCACATTGGCGCGCCGCTTGTCGTCCTCGTTCATTCCTTCGGGGGGGAGGTCGGCGACGAAGAATTTAATTTCGCGGTTGAGATAATCCACGGCGTCGTCCAGCGTTTCAATTTCGGCGCGCAATTCGCGGTTGTCGGTTTTTAATAATTGAAAGCTGTTCTCCAGCATTTTGGAGACAAGGTCGCCCATATTGAGCGTTTCGCGGATGGCGTCGGAGAGGGCGCGGCCGACCTGCGGGGCGCGCTCCGGCTTTAAGTAGCGGGTTCGCTGCCACTCGTTGACCGCGCCGACTTTTCGCAGTTGCCGCTCCAGCCATTGTCCGCAGGCGGGCGTTAATAGAAGGAATGAAACGCCCATCGCCAAGTTAATGAAAGTGTGAAAATGTGCGACGGCGTGCACCGGCGAAATGCCGGAAGCCGATGCGAATTCGGCGGCGGCGGCGGCAAAGGGCGACACAATCAGCACGCCGCAAAATCGAAAAATCGCATTTCCCAAAGTGATGCGGCGCATTTCAACCTGTTCGCCGATGCTCCCCAGAAGGGGTGGCAGTCCCGCGCCGAGATTTGCGCCGAGAGTCATATAAAATGCCGATTCCAGCGAAACGGCGCCGCCTCCCGCCAGCGCGATTATCAGCAGCACAACCGCCAGCGACGAATGGCAAAGCAAAGTCAGCAGAGCAAAAACAACGACGGCAATCGGCGCTTCCGATTCCAATGCGATAAAAATTTCGCGCATGAGCGGCGCTTCGCGAATGGGCACGGTGGCGGAAAAAATCATCGCCAGCGCGACAATTACAAGACCGAATCCAAATAATGCAAAAGCCGCGCGCCGCACTGATTCGCTTTTGGCGAAGCGACTTAAAATTAATCCGCCGACGGCGAAAAACGGCGCTATCGCGAGCAGATTAAAACTGAGCAATTGCGCCGCCAGAGTCGCACCGACATCCGCCCCCAAAGCAAGGGCGAGTCCCTGCGAAGTGGAAAGGACGCCATTTACCACCAGCGACCCGCCCAGCAGAATCGCCGCCGTGCTGGATTGAAAGCACGCGCCCAATCCCGCCCCGACGCCGAAAGCCGAAAGCAATTGTCCTCTTGCGCGCGCCGCTAAAAATCGCAGCCGCCAGCCGAGCGACTTTGCCACGCCGCCGCGAATCATATCCAATCCCCACAGCAGAAGCGCAATCGCGCCGAGCAATTGCAGAATGGTTTGCGTTCCGGGACTCATAATATGCTTTGACAAAAACGCCGAATTCGCACGGCGCAATTGCACATTATCGCAGTTTTTCACCGCCCTTTCAAGGGGGGAATTCGGCGAAAAATAAGCGATGACAGCGGCGATTTTTTGATGCGGGTCGGAATTGAAATTGCGCTGCGAATTAAGTTATAATTCACGCGCGATGGCGCAGACGATTCCAATGCGAAAAAAAACCGAAGGCGCATCGCTTGTGCGCGGCCAAATCGGCGGCGTTTCGCGCGCGCGCCAAACTTCGGACGAAGAGGCGAATCGCAAAAAGGCGGAGGCGGCGTATCTTAAAGTATGCCGCGAAAACGAATCCGTCCTGCGCGCCCTCGCCAAGATGTGAGTGCCGACGCGCCGCAATTTGTGAATTTGGATCATGCTCTCAAGCTTCACGATTATATTCTCGTCAATTACGGCGGGGGAATGCCGGGCGTGCGGGATCGTGATTTGCTCGAATCCGCCATCGCCGCGCCGCAGGCCGCGATGAGTTTCGGTTATTTGCGCGCGTTTCCGTGGGAAATGGCGGCGGCGTATCTTTTCCATATTGCCCGAAATCATCCGTTTGTGGACGGCAACAAGCGCACTGCACTTGTTTGCATGCTGACATTTTTGGAGATGAATGATTCGCCTGTGCAAATGCGCGATGCCGAAAAAATTGACCTCGCTTGCCGAGCCGCAAAAGGCGAAATAAACGCGGAAGACATAGCCGCTTTTTTGCAGGGATGCGCCGAAAAAAAATCATGAGTGATTCCAATTTCGATTCTCAATCCAATTCCGGCGGCGGAATGCTGCGGCGACTCTGGCTTTTATTCGCGCAGACCACGACAATCCTGCTTGCCGTTGCGCTGGTGGCGGCGGCGGTGCGGCCGGATTTATTCGGACGGCGCGTAATTCTGCAGGTCGCCGAATCGCAGCCGACGCCGATTCGGCGGGTGGATTCCTACGGCGCTGCGCTTTCGCATGTGCTGCCGGCGGTCGTCAGCGTTTACAGCCGCGATTTGGAATCCGCCGATGCCGACCTCGCATTGCCGCTTAATAATCTCGGCTCCGGCGTTATTGTCAGCGACGACGGCTACATTCTCACCAGCCGCCATGTAATTGTAAACGCGGCGGCGGTGGAAGTCGCCCTGCACACCGGCGATGTGCATTCCGCCGAAATCATCGGCGCGGACGCCGAAATTGACATCGCCGTTTTGAAAATTGACGCCGCCAATCTTCCCGCCGCCACATTCGGCGACGACGGCGCATTGCGCGTCGGCGACATCGTAATGGCTATCGGCAATCCTTTCGGGCTTTCGCAGACGGTGACGATGGGAATCGTCAGCGCGGTCGGCCGCACTCGGCTCGGCTTGAATCATTTTGAAAATTTTATCCAGACCGACGCCGCCATTAATCCCGGCAATTCCGGCGGCGCGCTGGCCGATACGGAAGGCCGGCTGGTGGGAATTAACAGCGCCCTGTATTCGCGCCGACAGGGGCATATCGCGCAGGGAATCGGCTTTGCGATTCCGGCCAGCATCGCCCGCGACGCCTTCATCCAAATCGTAGAGCAAAACGCCGATTCGCCGGCGCCAACAGTGAAAAATGAAAAACTTGAATGACCCCCCCCCCCCCAAATAATGTGATTATTTTCGTTGATGTGGCGGGATATACTACGGCGTCGGGAGATCCTTCCGAAATAGCAGGTGCAGGGATAATCACAGACAGCGACGGCACCGGCAATTTGTATTTTGGCTTTGTCGGCAGATGCCTCACAAGATGTGCGGCGGGCGATTAATTCCGCACCTGCGGGTGGGGGATTATGTGGATAGTCATACTCAGTGCAACGGTAAGTTATGGTTGCGATGATGCCATGAATCGGGTTTGCCAGTGATGAAGTTTCATTGGTCGATGATTGATGGCATTGGCGATACGGCGGATTGCGGCGGGGTTCATTGAGCCGAGCCGCTGTTTGGGGGTGAGGTCGCGGATTAGGCTGATGGTGTTTTCGCAGGTGCCGCGCTGCCAGGGACTGCCCGGATCGGTAAAGAACACCGGCGCGCCGAGGGCTTGGGTAATAAGATGATGCTTGGCGAATTCGCCGCCGTTGTCGGCGGTGATGGAGTGGCACGGGTGAGGCTTCAGCAGAGTGACAGCGGCTTGCGCAACGGCGCGGGCGGTGCGTTTCGGCAACGCTGCCAGACAAGTCAGGCGGCTTTTGCGGTCTGTTAAGACAAGGGCGCCAGCGCGACCATGCGTGCCGATATCCCACATGGTATCCATTTCCCAATGACCATTCTCGCTGCGCGCGTCAGCCGCCAATGGGCGGTGTCCATAATGAATCCGATGCGGAATATTGTTGCAGCGGCATAATGCGCGCGCCGCCGCCGACAATCGCTGCTTGCCGCGTCGCCGCAAATGCCGATGCGACATTCCGCCCTGCAGCCGCTCCACCGCTATCCGACGGCGAATGGTTGACGCGCTAATATCCGACCGATGCCCCGCAATCTGCTCCGGACTATGCCGCTTCGCCAACTCCGCTTGCGCCGCCGACCACGCCATCCCCGACACCAACGGCGGCCCAATCCCCACCCGCATTACCGCCGAGCGCACTTGCGCACTCACCGCATCATAACCATCGCACCCACCATTGCGCCGCACTTCGCGGCTGATGGTCGATGCCGATACGCCCAAAGCCCTCGCTATCCACCGCAGCGACCTCTCGTCCGACAGATGCCCCTCAATCAACTGTCGCTTTTCCAATGTTAATCGTTTGCCCAACGCAACCTCCATTCAGTGTTGCACTGAGTATGACTATCCGCCTAATCCCCCACCCGAACATTCCAAAATCAGCCGCGATTACTCCTCGTGCCGATGCTCTGCGTCGGCATGCGTGATTCGGACGCTCTGCGTCCGCTAATAAATCAAATTAAGAACGCAGAGCGTTCTGGCATTGCGTGCCACCGCAGAGCAGTGGCACGAGGATTCTATTTAGGTTTTTCCCCGCCCTGCCGTCTGCGGCGGATTAATATTTACCCTGCCGCCTGCGGCGGATTAATATTTATAGAATCCCTCGCCGCTTTTGCGGCCGAGTTTTCCTGATTCCACCAGCCGAATTAACAGCGGACAAGGACGGAATTTATGGCCGATTCCCGACTCTAAGATTTGTAGAACGGAAAGGCAGGTATCCAGTCCGATTAAATCCGCCAAGGCCAGCGGGCCCATCGGATGACGCATACCCAGATGCATCGCCAAATCAATGGATTCGGCGTCGGCGACTTTTTCATCAAGGGCGAATGCGGCTTCGTTAATCAGCGGCATCAGCAGGCGATTAGTGGCGAAGCCCGGACGGTCGGCGGCGATAATTGTCCGCTTGCCTAATTTTTCGGCGAAGCGGACGACTCGGGCGATGGTTTTATCGGCGGTTTTTTCGCCCCGAATAATTTCCACGAGAGGCATCAGCGTCGGCGGATTCATAAAATGCATGCCGACGGTGCGGGACGGTCGGGGAAAGCCGTCGGCCAGTTTCGTCAGCGACAGCGATGAAGTGTTGGACGCCATCACCGCCCCCGGTTTTATCAACGCCGCGACTCGGGCGAATAATTTTCGCTTGGCGGAAAAATCTTCGGCGATGGCTTCAATGACAAAATCCGCCCGGCTGAGCCATTTGCCGAGCGATTTGCGCGGATGAATTCGGGCGGCGGCGTCGTCGGCTTTTTTTTGCGGGATGATTTTTTTTCGGACAAGGCGGGAAAAATCTTCGGCGATTTTTTCCTTCGCCGAGGCAACGGCGGCGGAATCGGAATCATAAATATCGGCGGCCGTCCCCGCCATTGCGCACACCGCCGCGATTCCCCGCCCCATCTGTCCTGCGCCGAGAATTGCCGCCGCCGTCATTTCCAAATGATAACCCGCCGCGATAATATTCGCCAACGGAGACAATGCGATGACGACAAATTCCAATCAAAATTTCCTCGCGCGAATTGCGCGGGCGATGATTTTTTCATGCGACGGATTCGCCGCCGCCATTCGCGGCGAAGCGGCTTTTCGGCAGGAATTAATGCTGTCGGCGATTTTAATTCCGCTGGCGTTTTGGGTTGAATCGGACGGGGCGAATCGGGCGATTCTGGTCGGCAGCGTCGTGCTGATTCTTATCGCCGAACTCGCCAACACCGCCATTGAATCGGCGGTGGATCTGCACGGCGAAGAAAAAACCGCCTTGGCGAAAAAAGCCAAAGATGTCGGCAGTGCAATGGTGCTTTTGGCTTTTATCAACGCGGGATTAATGTGGGGGATTATTCTGCTGAATTAATCCGCCCGCGCGCGGACCTCGGCGAAATAACTGATGCTGCCGCCGTCGGTTTCGTCCGAATCGCAGAAAATTGCAATATCCACCAAGCGAATGCCTTCCGCATCGCCCCAGATTTTGCGGTATATTTCCGCGAGATTAACTTCTTCCGCGTGCCAGCGTCCGATATTTTCCATTCCGCCATTGGCGGTGTAGTGCGGAAAATCGCCGATGTATTTGTAGTCGCCCGCCTGCAAAAGCCGATTGCCCCAGATAATTTCCATACTGCGCGATTCGCCGCCGTCCGATTCGAAAGTCAAAAACAGCCGCGCCGGATGGTCGTCGCCGTCTTCGGTGCGTTCGTCAATTTCGCTTTCTATCGGCTGTTCAATGTGCCATCGCCACGCCAGAAAAGGATAATCGGCAAGGGCGACATTAACTTGGCGAAACAGCATTGATGCGCTGTCGTCGGTGACTAAGCGAAGCGACGGCACGCCGTCCTTGACCGCAAACGACATTTCCATCGGCGACCGCGTCCAGAATTCTCGATGCCGCCAGCCATCCGGCGGCGGGTCCAGCGAAAACGACTCGCTAAAATCCATCAGGACGATTTCCGCCTTTTCATCGGCAGCGGACGCCGCCGCCATAAATGACAGCGCAACAGCAAGGACAAGAATCCATTTGACCGGACGCATCGCCGAGTGCCCGCGCAAAAAATCAAGGATGAAAAAAGATTCCGACATAATCAAAATTTATAACCTCCCTCGCCCGCTGTCAAGCAATTCAAATTAAAAATAAAGACAAAGCGGCGGCTATAATTTCCAGATGACGATGCGAGTGATTATAACGGCGGGCGCGGCTGGAATCGGCAGGGCAATCGCCGAGGCCTTTCTCGCCGACGGCGCGCGCGTCGCCGTGTGCGATATTGATGAGCAAGCCCTCGCCGATTTCGCCGACGCGCATCCGAATGCGATAGCGGAAAAAATGGATGTCGCCCGCGAAAATGAAGTGGACGATTTCTTTGATTATCTCGTCAAAAAATGGGGCGGCGCGGATGTCGTTTGCGCCAACGCCGGAATCGGCGGACCCGCCGGGCCGACGGAAAACATAGATTTCGGCGACTGGCAAAAAACGCTGGCGGTCAATTTGAACGGGGCGTTTCTCACTGCGCGGCGGGCGGCGCGAATTTTCCAATCGCAAAAATCCGGCGTGCTGCTTTTTACCGCGTCCACTTCCGGGCTTTTCGGGCATCCGATGCGAAGCCCCTACGCCTCGGCGAAATGGGGCGTCATCGGATTAATGAAAACAATGGCGATGGAACTCGGCCCCTGCGGCGTCCGCGTCAATGCGATTTGCCCGGGCGCCGTTGAAGGCGAAAGAATGGAGCGAATCCTCGCCGCCGAAGCGTCCGCCCGCAAAACGACGACGGAAGAAATGCGCCGCGTCTACGCCAAAGGAACTTCGCTGCGCCGCTGGGTAACGCCCGCCGATGTTGCGAATCTGGCGGTATTTCTGGCTTCGCCGTCGGCGAAAAACATTACCGGACAAACGCTTGCGGTCGACGGCAATACGGAATCATTTTCGCCGTAAAAGAAAAGTTGCGGGGGCAGGATTTGAACCTGCGGCCTTCAGGTTATGAGCCTGACGAGCTACCGGACTGCTCCACCCCGCGCGGATATTTTATGCGGCGGCGGCGGAAATGTCAACATTTTTTTTCGCGCGGTTGGACTCCCCCCCGCAAAGCGATAATCAATAATCAGCGGCGCATGATCGGAAAAATTCAAGGACTTGAAAATTTCCCCGCGGCAGGCGGCGGACGCTAAATTAAAGGTCGCCGCTTGATAGTCAATTCGCCAGCCGACATTTTTCTCCCGCGCCCGCCCGCGATTAGACCACCAAGTATATTGCTCATCATCCGAATTCAATCGGCGGAAAACATCGGCGAATTCGTGCGCTCCGAAAAGGCGGCTCATCCATGCTCTTTCCTTCGGCAGATAGCCGCTGTTCTTTTGATTGCTCCGCCAATTGCAAATGTCGCGCTTGGCATGGACGATATTAAAATCGCCGCAGATAAGATGCTCCCGCGAATCTTTTTTCCATTCGGCGATTTTTTTATCGGCGAGATTCATCATCCGATATTTGAATTGCAGGCGCGATTCGCCGCTGGTCCCCGATGGAAAATAAATGGACGCAACGGCGAAATGCGGAAAATCCAAGCGCAAATAGCGGCCTTCCGAATCAATTGCGGAATCGCCGAAGGAATCGCAGACCGCCAGCGGCTTGATTCGCGAATACACGCCGACGCCCGCATAGCCGGGCTTTTCGGCGAAGCGAAAATAACCGCGCATGCCGGCGGGATTTCGCATTGACGAATCAAGATCGGAATCGCGCGCGCGAATTTCCTGCATACAGACGATGTCCGGCTTAATTTGCGCCAGCCATTCGCCGAATCCTTTGCGAAAAGCGGCGCGAATTCCGTTGAGATTAAGCGTAACGACGCGCAGCATCGGCGAATTTTATCACTGCTACAATTGCCGAATGAGCCCGCACGCGAAAGGACTCGCCTTGGCAATCGTCGGCATCGCCGTTCTTTCGCCCGACGCTTTAATGCTGCGGGTGATAATGCAAACGATTGACGCTTGGGGAATTATCGCCGCAAGATCAATTTTAATTGCGCTGGTCATCGGCGGAATAGCGATGATTTTTCGGCGCGGACGGCTTTTTGCGGCGGGCGGATTCGCCCCGTCGCTGGCTTACGGAATCTGCTTTGCCGTCGGCGCCATTGGTTTTCCGCTGGCGATTCAAAGCACATACGGAGCGAATGCCTTAGTGATTTTATCCATCTCGCCTTTGCTGTCGGCGGTCGGCGCGCGAATTCTGCTCGGTGAAAAAATTGCCAAGGCGACTTGGATTGCCTCCTTCTTCGCCGTCTTCGGAGTCGGATTTATTTTCGCCGACGGATTCGGCAGCGGCCGATTGCAGGGCGATTTGTTTGCGCTGGCGACGGCGTTTTCCATCGCCGGAGGCAGCATCGTCGCGCGCCGCCACCGCAATTTGGATACAATTCCCGGCATCGCCATCGGCGGGGCGATAGCGGCGGCGGTCTGCATTCCATTCGCTGATTTTTCCGGCGCATTGGAATTGTCCCCGCAGGTTTTTTTACTCGCCCTCAACGGCGCATTAATAATGCCGACGGCTTTTGCCTTGGTGAATCTGGCAAGCCGCCTGCTGCCGCCGCCGGAAGTCGGCCTCGTCTTTCTTTTGGAAATGGGACTCGGACCCCTTTGGCTGTGGCTCGCCGTCAGCGAAATTCCCCCGCCGACAACAATCGCCGCTGGCGCTTTAATGACGATAATTTTCATCGCCCACACATTTATTGTGACGCGAAATCAAAAATGAAAAATGAAGTATCAATTGAAATTAAAAGCCCCCTTTGCAACCTTGGGCGTTTCCTGCGACGAGCATTACATCGCCGACATTGATTATCTTCCGCGCTCGGCATCGGATTTGCCCCCGCAGAATCTGCTCGCCGCCGAAGCCGCCGAGCAATTTCGCGCGTATCTGCGCGATGGTAAATTTCAATTTAACCTGCCGTTTTTACTGCGGGGGACTCCCCACTGCAAAAAAGTGTGGGGCGAAATTTTAAGGATTCCGGCGGGCGAATCCCGCGCCTACGGCCAAATTGCGGCGATGATTAAATCGTCGGCGAGGGCGGTCGGCGGGGCGTGCCGGGCGAATCGACTGCCGCTTTTAATTCCCTGTCATCGCGTTGTCGCCGCCGCCGGAATCGGCGGCTTTATGGGCTCGGACGGACGGCATCAACTGGAAGTCAAACGCTGGCTTCTCGCGCACGAAAGCGCGCAGGAATGAATCAAAATAAATCATCCTATAATGATAAAAATGACCGCGCCGAATTACAGCGATAAATTTATTCTCGCTCAATTTCAGCGCGATTTGGTTTTTGTCCGGCGATTTTCGCGGCGCACCGTCGACGCCTACGCCGCCGATTTGCAGGGGCTTTCGCGCTCCCTTAACGGAAAATCCTTAATTAAAGCGTCGGCATCCGACCTGCAGAATCATCTCGCCGATATGGCAAGGCGGGGATGCGAGGCATCTTCGTGCGCGCGCGCGCTTTCTGCTTTTCGCAATTTTTACGCGATGGCGGTCGGCGAAAAAATTATCGCGCGAAATCCGGCGGCGAAAATTCCGGCGGCGAAAATTCCGCAGCCGCTGACGGAATCGCTGTCGTCGGCAGAAGTGGAGGCGCTGCTTGCCGCCCCCGATTCTCAATCGCCGAGAGGCGCGCGCGACCGCGCAATGCTGGAATTGCTTTACGCCGCCGGACTGCGCGCTTCTGAATTAGTCGGCTTGGAATTTTCCAATTGGAAACCGGACGCCAACGCCTTGCAGGTCGTCGGCAAGGGCGACCGCGAGCGGCTGGTGCCGGTCGGCGAGGCGGCGTCGGATGCATTGGGCGATTATCTTTTGCAATCGCGTCCGCTTCTGGCGAAGGGACGCCAATCGGATTATTTGTTTTTGACCGGCCACGGAAAGCCGATGTCGCGCCAAATGTTTTGGGTGATTGTCCGGCGATGCGCCTTAAAAGCCGGAATCGCCAAGACGATTTCGCCGCATATTCTGCGCCATTCCTTTGCGACGCATTTGATTGAAAACGGCGCCGACCTTCGCGCGGTGCAGATGATGCTCGGCCATGCCAGCATTACCACCACGCAGATTTACACTCATGTAGCGACGAGGCGATTAAAGGAAATTCATCGCCGCCATCATCCACGCGGATGATTCGGTAAAATAGCCCTTTGATTTTCCGCCTGCGGGCGAATGTCGGCGGCACAGTTATTTACCATTGGCGCGAGCCACCAAACCGCACCGCTTGCACTGCGCGAGCGGCTGGCGATTCCATCGGCGCGCTGGCGCGAAGCCTTGGGCGACCTCGCCCGACGCTGTCCGGTGCGCGAAGCCGCACTCGTCTCCACTTGCAATCGCACCGAAATTTACTGCCGCACAGATTCTCCGGCGGCGGTGCGCGAATGGCTGACCGGCGGCGATTCGCCCGCTCCCCATTTGTATACGCTGGGCGAGCGCGAAGCCGTGCGGCATATCTTTCGCGTCGCCGGCGGATTGGATTCCATGATGCTCGGCGAACCGGAAATCACCGGACAATTAAAACAGGCATTCGCCGCCGCCCGACGCGCCGGCACTTTGCGGACAGTTTTGCATCGGCTCTTTGAACATTCCTTTTCAGCGGCGAAGCAGGTGCGAACGGAAACCGCCGTCGCCCGCGAATCGCTTTCCTTTGCCTCCCTGATTGTAAAATTAGCGCGCGATATTTTTCCCGACCTCGCCGAATCTTCCGCCCTCTTTGTCGGCGCGGGCGAAATGTGCGAATCCGGTCTCGCTCATTTTCGCGGGCGGAATATGAAAAATTTAGCGGTGGCGTCGCGCTCCCGCGCGCGAATTCTTGCACGCCGATTCGGGGCGCGACCGCTGGAATTAGAATCCCTCGCCGATTCCATCGCCGAGTTTGATATCGTCGTAGCCGCCGCCGCCAGCGAATTGCCCCTTATCGGCAAAGGAATGATTGAACGCGCCATCAAACGGCGCAAGCATCGTCCGATGCTTATCGTAGACCTCGCCGTGCCGCGCAATGTGGAATCAGAAGTCGGAAAATTAGATGATGTCTTCCTCTGCACCATTGACCGACTCGGCGAAATTGCAGCCGAATCACGGCGCACACGCGAATCCGCCGTCGCCGAAGCCGAAGCCATTATTGACGCGCATGTGGAAAAATTCTGCGAATGGCTCCAAGCCCGCACTCGCGCCCCGCTGGTTTCCGCCGTCCGCGCCCGCGCCGATTCCGTCCGCCAGCGCGAATTAGAAATCGCCCTCGCTAAAATTCGCACCGGCGGCGACCCCGAAAAAATAATGGCGGAATTATCACGCCGACTCGCCAATAAATTGCTGCATCCGCCGATGGCCGCCCTCGCCCGCAGCGGCGACGATTCCGCCATCGCCGACATTCTCCGCGACGCCTATTTAAGTAAAAACGACGACGACGAATTATTAATCAGCGGCGAAAAATCCAACGGCGAAAATTAAAATCCCCGCCCCGACCGTTTTCAAAACCCAAAGCCCTCGCTATCCACCGCAGCGACCTCTCGTCCGACAGATGCCCCTCAATCAACTGTCGCTTTTCCAATGTTAATCGTTTGCCCAACGCAACCTCCATTCAGTGTTGCACTGAGTATGACTATCCGCCTAATCCCCCACCCGCAGGGAATTATCGCCGTCTGCCGAGAAAGCCCATGTTCAAATTGCCTTCGGCGTCCACGATTTCCGCAACGCCGGACAATTCAGTCGGGGCGGCCATGGATGGGTCGTAGGTGGCAGAATCATCGTGAAATCTGCCCGACATTGAAAAACTGGTAATGGCATCCAAATCGGAGAAAAATCCGGAGTTGAGGCCCAAGATTGGCGTTCCGGTAAACTCAAAGCCGTCGTCGGTGATTGCGCCGGCGGCGATGGCGATCCCGAAAATTCCACCGCCGGTCACAGGAGTGCCGCCAAAATCATCAGCTTCATCAAGAGCGGAAGCGCTCAGTGTTACATCAAAAGTATTGCTATCAAAGTGCATTACCATCGTGCCGTCGGGAAAAAAGTTAATGCCCTTATAGGTGGCGTCGCCCTCCACCTCATATATCGCATCGCCTCGGCTGTCGGTGGTTGCCGGGGGGGCGACAACATTTTCGCCAAGCCAAGCGTAGCTAAAGTTGTTATCGGCGAGATTGCCGTTTATCCAAATGCCGATATGGGCAAAATCCAACTTCTGCACGAAAGCCCTTGGAGTGGCGGCATCGCCGTAGCGAAAGCCGGTAATGGGAATTGCCGCCCGTGAACTATTTTCATCGCCGCCCGCCCGAATCAGATTCGCCGCCAAAGGAGTCGGATCGACGGCGGCATCCAATTGAATAAGCGGAATGCCATTTGTTGCAGTCGTCAATAAATCGGGATTGTCAATTTGAAAATCCGCATCGTCGGCGTTGGTGTCAATGCTGAAAATAGCGGCGTCAGGCATAATCATCGCCGTCCATGTTTCGGCGATGCTATCGTCGGTGTCAAATGCCGCCGTGAGAGTCAATTCGGCGGTCGTATCGGTCGGTAGAATTACCACTTGGCAAACGAGTCCGGTGCAGTCGTCGGAAGTGAAGTCGGCGGCAACGACCCCCACGCCGCCGATATTAATGACGACAGCGAGTCCGCTTGTGGGGGCGCGAGTGTCGGAAGTTATTGTCAAGACGACCGCCCCGCCTTCCATCACCGAATCGGAAGTAGCAATGCCAACCTCTGGCAAAGTGTCACCGCCTCCCGTCGTGGGGCGAATCGGCAAAATCGTGTCGCCGCTGTCGCTGTCGCTGTGGACAATTCCGGCGATGCCGGCGCCGAAAGCCACCATCCCAACAATCAATTTGCCTCTGGAAATACCGCCTTCGGTTTCGGTATTCAGCCATGTGCAGCCGCTTAAAAGGGCGGCGAAAATCGTCACGAGGACGATTTTGAGGTTGGTCTTTTTCATCATAATCCTCCGTTCGGGTTGACTGGGAAAAAGCGATTATACGCGAAAAAGTTGCGAATTAAACAATTCGCCGTTTTTAATCCAGCGGATTATTTTTACGGCATCGGGAAAGCGAAAAGCGAAATGCGCCGTCTTTGCGGTGCATCGTTGGATTGTTGAGAATTTTCGGGCGCGATGCGCGGCAATTCGGTATGATTCCACTATGGCGATGGATGCGGAAGAGCGCGAGCGATTGGAGCGAATGCGGTTGACGGCGGCGCGCTATTGGCGTCCGGCGGCGGCGATTGTGGCGGCGATTGTGGCATCGCTTTCGGGCTACTATTATTTTCAGAATCGGGCGCAGGAGCGGACGGAAGCGGCGGCATCGGCGTTTTTTGAATTGCGCGAATCGCTGGCTGAGGATGATTCGGATTCCGCCGCCGACGCTTATTCGCGCGTGCTGTCGGCGGGTGAGGAATCGTATCGGGATGTCGGCGCATTTGCACTCGCCGGAAAGCGTTTTCAATCGGGCGATTTTGACGGCGCGGCGGAATCGCTGCGGACAATTCTGCAAAACAGCGAAGACGAAGGATTTCGCCATATCGCCCGCCTGCGTCTGGCGGCGGTGATGATTGACCAGAATCAAACGGCGGAAGCGGTCGTGCTTTTGGACGAAGGACTCCCCGCGCCCGGACGATTGGAAATTTTATATCACGATTTGGCGGGCGACGCCCTCGCCGCCAGAGGCGATGTTGAAGCGGCAAGAGCGCGCTATTTGGAAGCGGCAAGGGCGGCTCAGCAGCGTCAGGCGGGGCGGTATCTCGCTATTTTAGAATCCAAAGTAAGCGCGCTGCAATCTTTGCCGGCGGCGGGATTCGGCGAATCGGCGGACGAGACGGACGAAACGGACGAGGCGGAAAAAGCGGAAGAATTACAATCGGACGAGACGGAAAAAACAGAAAAAGCGGAAAAATCGTGAGTAAAAAAAGCAGAAAATTATGGACGGCAACAGCCGCACTCGCTCTTTGCGGCTGCGCGAGTTCGCCCGATTTGCCGCCGCCGGAGCCGCTGGCGGATTTTTCGCCGACGCGCGCAATCGCCGTGCTGTGGGAGGCGCAAACCGGCGGCGGAAAATTTTATTTAACGCCGGACATTCGCACGAATTCGCTGTGCGCCGCTGCCGCCAACGGCTCGCTGATTCGCCTTCGCCTTGACGACGGCGAAATTCTGTCGCAGGCGAAAGTGAGGGGCGAAGTCGCCGCCGGAGTCGGATGCGATGCGGAATTTTTTGTCGTCGCCGGCCCGGACAGCGTTTTGCGGGTCGTCGGCGAGGACGGCGAAGAAGCATGGTCGGCGCAATTAACCGGCTCCATTTTGGGCGCACCGGCGGTGTCGGGCGCGCGTCTTTTTGCCTTGGGCGGCGATGGACGAATTTCGGCGTTTCCGCTGCGGCGGGGCGAATTGCTTTGGCGATACAGTCCGACGGCGTCGCCGCGATTTCGCATTCGCGCTGATTCGCAGGTTATCGCCGAAGCGGGCGCGCTTTACGCCGGACTGCCCGGCGGACAATTAGTCGCCGTGCGCGCCGACAGCGGCGAAGAATTATGGAGCACGCCCCTCGCCGAACCGTCGGGCGATTCGGAAATTTCCGCCATCGCCGATGTTACCGCTCCGGTTATCGTCGGCGACGCCGTTTGCGCCTCCTCCTATCAAGGGCGAATCGGCTGTCTGCTCAAAGACGGCGGGCGCGTTTTGTGGCTGCGCGAATTTTCCTCGCTGCTGCGAGTCGCCGCCGATTCTCAATCCGGACGGCTTTTCGCCATTGACGGCGAAGGCGCGCTTCATTCCTTCGGCTTGCTGGACGGCGCAGCCGGCTGGCGGCAAATGCAGACGAAAAACCGCATGCCGTCGGCCCCGGCGGCGGCGGGCGGATTCGCCCTTGTCGGCGACGGCGAGGGATTCATTCACGCTTTTAATTCGTCCGACGGAGCGGCGGTCGCAAGAATAAATTTAGACGCCTCCGCAATTATTTTCATCGCCGCTTTGGGTGATTCCGATTCGCCCCGATTCATCGCGCAAACTTCACGCGGCGGAATTTTTATGGTGGAATTGCGCGCCCTCGATTCTTAAAAAAGATGTGCGCGGAATCGTCCGCTAATTTTTCGTCGGCAGAATCCGCCGGACGACTTCCGAAAGTAGCCGTGATTGGCCGTCCGAATGTAGGCAAATCGTCGCTGTTTAATCGTTTGACGGCGACTCCCCGGCGGGGGGCGAAATTGTTTTCGCGGTCGGCGCGGGCGATTGTGGCGGCGACGCCGGGAATCACCCGCGATTTTTTAATCGCCCGCGCAACCGGCGGCGAATTTGAAGTGACGGATACCGGCGGAATTGCAGGCGAAGAAGATTCGCTGTCGTCAATTGTCGCCGCCCGGGCGGAATCAGCGGCGGCGGAATCAGATGCAATTATTTTAGTCGTCGACGGCAGAATCGGCCTGCACGAAAGCGACAAAATTATCGCCGAAAGAATCCGCCGACGATGGGGAAAAAAACCGCTGTGGGTCGCCGTCAATAAAACCGAAGGCATTCCATTCGCGCAGGCGGCATCGGAATTTCACGCCTTGGGATTCGCCGAAATCACCGCCATTTCCGCCCTGCGGGGCGACGGCGTAGAACAATTAACGGACGACATTAAAAATCGCCTTTGCAAAATCCCGCCCGCCGAATCGTCCGATGCGCGAAAAAAAATCGCCCTCGTCGGAAGGCCAAATGCGGGCAAATCCACCATCGCCAATTTAATGCTGGGGGCGGACAGGATGATTGTTTCCGCCAAGCCCGGCACAACGCGGGACAGCGTCCATATTGATTTTGACCGGCGCGGAGCGGCGTATACGCTGATTGATACGGCGGGAATCCGTCGGCGATTGCGGCGGGTAATTCGTCCGCCGAAAAATCATCGCCCCGCAAAAACAACGGAAGATATTGAGCGACTCGCCGTCGCGCAGGCAAAAATTGCCATCGCCGAAGCCGACGCCGTTATAATGGTGATGGACGCCACCGAGGGCGTTTCCTTCCAAGACAAGCAAATCGCCGCCGCCATTGATGAATCCGGCCGCGCCGCCGTTTTGCTGGCGAATAAATGCGACTTGCTTTCCGCCCTCGCCCGCCGCGAATGCAGAGCGCAAATTGCACGCGAATTGTCCTTTGCCGCATGGGCGAAAACGCATTTTGTATCCGCCGTCGCCCCCCGCCAATTTGCACTTTCCGCCGTTTTTCAATCCGTCCAAAAAGCCATGCACGCCGCGAATCGGCATTTTTCCACCGCCCTCGTGAATCAAGTTTTAGGGGAAATTCTCGCGCGCCGTGAACCGCCGAGAATTTCATCGGGAAAGAATCGTCCGCGTCTTCGCTACGCCCATCAGGGCGGAATTAATCCGCCGCTGATTATTATCCATGGGGCTGGACTTTCGGCTATCGCCGCCGATTATCGCCGCTATTTGGAGCGCGCCTTTGCAAACAAATTAGGCGTCTGCGGGTCGCCCCTGCGAGTCGCCTTTCGCACGGATAATCGAAATGACCGGGACAGAGATTAATCATCCGTCCGCAAGAATCGATTATTTCAGGCGGAACCGATTGCGAAATCCAAGCAGCATCAAAAACCACGATACCGCACTCAAAAGCCAATGCACTCCGGCAAGAACGATTCCGAATCCGCTCAATTGGATTTTTTCCAATGATCCACCCGCAAACATTCCGGGCAGAACAAACGCCCCTTTCAACGCCAAGTGCAAGGCGTTGACATAGCCGTCGTATCCTTCGCCGAGTCCGATGAATTGCGGAGACAAGTTGTAAAACCAAAGAAAGGCAAGAAAGAACACCCCCAACCACATAACGGGGAGATAGATGCTCTGACCGTAATCGGAGGCAAATTCGTAAAGCCAATACAGCCATTTTCTTGCCCATGGCTCTTGACTTTTGCGAGCCAGCATTTCCAGCCGAAAAAACGCATCTTCTTCGGCATGTGCTTCAAGCCGTTTCATCCCCAATTTTAATTCTCGGTAAGCGACTTCAGCACCCCGACTTTTCACATTAATGAATTGCTTGCCAAATTTGGTAACACGATTAAAGTGGATATAACCGTGCAAACCATCAGCATTGAACATGGGTGGCGCATAGAAAATCGCCTCCTCAAATTCGGCGACTCTGTCAAATTTTGTCCCATGAAAATCGACTAAATCTTGAAACTGAGTGACACGGAAATTCGCCAAAAATTTAAAAGTGGTATCGTTGAAAATTACCATTTTCGAAAAAATCGCATCATCAAAAAAGGCACCGGCATTGAATGTGGCAGCATGAAAGATGGCGACGCCGTGGAATTCGGCATTCGCGAAAGTGACTTCGGATTGAAATGTTGCCCCCGTGAAATCCGTTGTCATGGGGAAGTGGAATCCGCTGAAGTCGATAGTATCCAAAATTTTCGCATTGCTGAAATCAATGCGGCTGATGGAATCGGCAAGCTGGGCGACCTCCCTATTCCACTCATCCTTGCCCTCTTTGGCAAGTTTCAACCAATAGGCGGAGGTTTCGCTGCTTTTCTTTTCGTCCGGCATCGTTCTATTCTCCGCTCAAAATCTTGGCGCGCAAGTGTTTTTGATTCGCCTCATCTGCTTCTTTTGTGCGACCAAGTTTGTCATAGATAAATCCCAGCAATCCCCAACTGCTGGCGTTGTTGGGATTAATTCGCACTGCTTCACGAGCAGCAGCAATAGCGTCATCATAACGCTCCAACAATGTATAGGCAACACCCAAGTTATTCCATGCCTCGACAAGTTCGGTATTAATTCGCAATGCTTCACGGTAGGCGGCAATGGCATCATCGTGGCGTTCAAGGTCGCCGTAAGCAATGCCCAAGTTATACCAAGCCGGAGCATCTTCGGGATTTATCCGCAGTGCTTCCCGATAGGCGGCAATGGCATCGTCGTAGCGGGCAAGGTTCTTATAAGCAATGCCCAAGTTATACCAAGCGTCGGCAAGTTCGGGATTTATCCGCACTGCTTCACGCAAGGCGGCAATGGCATCGTCGTGGCGGCCAAGGTTGCTGTAAGTATTGCCTAAGTTATTCCAAGCTTCGGAAAGTTCGGGATTTATCCGCAGTGCTTCACGGTAGGCGGCAATGGCATCGTCGTAGCGGGCAAGGTCGCCGTAAGTATTGCCCAAGTTATTCCAAGCGTCGGCATATTCGGAATTTATCCGCAGTGCTTCACGGTAGGCGGCAATGGCATCGTCGTAGCGGGCAAGGTTCTTATAAGCAACGCCCAAGTTATACCAAGCATCGGCATATTCGGAATTTATCCGCAGTGCTTCACGATAGGCGGAAATAGCATCGTCATAGCGGCCAAGGTCGTCGTAAGTGACTCCCAAGTTATACCAAGCAATGGCGAGTTCGGGATTTATCCGCAGTGCTTCACGGTAAGCAGAAATAGCATCGTCGTAGCGGTCAAGATCGGCATAAGCAATGCCCAAGTTATACCAAGCATCGGCATATTCGGAATTTATCCGCACTGCTTCACGGTAAGCGGCAATCGCGTCATCATGGCGGATAAGGTTGTTGTAAGTAAAGCCCAAGTTATACCAAGCTTCGGCAAGTTCGGGATTTATCCGCAGTGCTTCACGGTAAGCGGCAATCTCGTCATTAGTGCGGTCAAGGTTGCCGTAAGCGACGCCTAATACATACCAAGCAATTGAATCTTCCGGTGCGGCTTCCGTCCATCTCTTGCAATGGGCAAGCATTCCATTCCAATCTTCCGCCTTTTCCAATTCCACCGTCTTGTCATGAAAACCCAAAGACGCACCCGCCGAAATGTGGGGGGCGGATTCGGATTTGGAAAACGGCGAATCATTAAGACGCGCATCGGCAATCCATTCGGACGGAATCGCAAAGTTAAGATTCTGTCCGCCTTCGTAATAAAAAGCGGTGATGCCGACCAGATTGCCTTCGCCGTCAAACAAGCCGCCGCCCGACGATCCCTCCGAAATAGCGGCATCCGTTTGAATCAACGGCGGCGACCCCCCCAGCGACCGCAATTGCGAAACAATTCCGCCGCTGATGCTAAACTCAAATCCCTGCGGCGACCCGATAGCATAAACATTTTCGCCGACCGTCAAATCTTTGGCGTTGCGAATCTTCGCCGCATTCGCCAGCCCTTTCGCCGACAGCAAACATAAATCACGGCCGGCATCGCCGCTTTTGATTTCCGCCGCAATGGGTTTTTCTTCGCCTTCACGGACGACTTCCACCCGCACGGCATTTTCCACGACATGGCAATTTGTGGTCACTTCATTTTCGGCGGTAATAACGCCGCTGCCCTGTGCGGATTGATTATCGTCGGCATCAAAAACCCGCACGACGACGACGGATTTTTTCGCTTTTTCAAAGACGGCGGCGGCATCGTTTTCGGCGGCATTCGCCGAGGGAATCGCCGCTGCAAGGGCGAGAATCGCCAATTGAATTTTCGCCGTTAAATTCATCGCCGCATTATATCGCCGAATTAATTTTTTGCGTCAATCGGCAAACAGCGGGTAAAATCACCGCAATGATTAACTCCGGCAAATGCTGAACGACGATTCGCGGGCTGTGACGGTGGCGGTGGAATTTCGCCGAAGCCGCAATTCATCGCCCCAAAGCGGCTTGTCGCCCCAAGGCGGCTTGCCGTCCCAAAGCGGCTTGCCGTCCCAAAGCGGTATGCAGTCGCATGGCGATTTGCTGTCGTCGGCGGAATCTTTGGCGGAGTTGGATTCGCTGTGCCGCAGTGCGGGGATTTTTCCGCTGGCGGCTTTGACGGCAAAGCGGGATAAGCCGCATCCCGCCACTTTCATCGGGGGGGGAAAAGCGGAGGAATTGCGCGCCCTCGCCGACGGCGTTTCGGCGGATGCCGCCGTATTCGCGCATGATTTATCGCCCGGACAGCAGCGCAATTTAGAGCGCGCCTGCGGCTGCAAAGTGCTTGATAGAAGCCGTTTGATTCTGGATATTTTCGCCCGCCGAGCCCAAAGCGGCGAAGGTAAAATGCAGGTGGAATTAGCAAGGAATCGCTACGCCCTTTCGCGACTCGCCGGGGGCTGGACGCACTTGGAAAGACAGCGGGGCGGAATCGGACTGCGCGGCGGACCGGGCGAAAAGCAATTGGAAATTGATCGCCGCCTAATCAACCGCCGCATTAAAAATTTAGAGCGTCGACTCGCGGCGATGCAGGCCAGAAATACCCAAGCCCAAAAAAGACGGCGGCAAAGCGGGACAACGACGGCATCGCTGGTCGGCTACACCAACGCCGGAAAATCCACTTTGTTTAATCAATTGGCGGGCGAAAAAAAACCGGCGCGAAATCGCCTGTTTGATACGCTGGATTCCACGGCGCGGCGGGCGAATGTGGGCGGCGGGGCGCAGGTTGTCGTCGCGGATACGGTGGGATTCATCCGCAATTTGCCGCATTCTTTGATTGCCGGCTTTCGCGCGACTCTCGCCGAAGCCGCCGCCGCCGATTGCCTTTTGATTGTGGCGGACGCTTCCAGTCCATCCTGCAACCGCGAATTGGCCGTAGTGGAGGAAACGCTGGCGCAAATCGGCGCGGGCGATTCGCCCCGAATTATTGTGTGGAATAAAATTGACCGCGCCGGAATTTCGCCGTCGCTTGAGCGCGATAATTGTGGTAGAATATCTGCGGTGCGGCTTTCCGCCGTCACCGGCGAAGGGATTCCGCTGCTGCGTCGGTCGCTTTTGGAAATATCCAAGCGATTCGGCAATTCTGCGGATGACTTTAATTCATCGCTTAATTAATTTGATGGCACAGAAGATGGCAGAGAAAAAAGAAAGATTCGGCTGGTTCGCACAGGGCCCGCCCGACTTGGACGAATGGCTTCGGCAAACCGCCGAGCGATTGCGCCGCGCATTCGGCGGCGGCGGCTCGAAGCGCGGGAATCCGTGGGGGGCGTTTCAGGAGAGTCGCGACAACGGCGGCGGCGGCGGCGGCGACGGCGGCCCTTCGCGGCCGCGGGAATTGCCGATGAATCCGCGAATTATTATCTCGCTGGCGGCGTCGGCGATTGTGCTGATTTATCTCGTGCTGGGCTTTTACACGGTGGACGCCAGCGAGCGCGCCATTTTGTTTCGGCTGGGAAATCCGGTGGCGGTGACGGAGCCGGGTCTTCGCTGGCATCTGCCGCTGGTGGAGGATTACCGCATTATTAATATCTCCAATGTGCGCCGCTCGGAAATCGGCTACCGCGACAATCCCAAGAATAAAATTCCGCGCGAGTCGCTGATGCTCACTGATAATTTGAATATCATTGACATTCAATTCGCCGTGCAATTTCTGCTGAAGGATCCGGAGGATTATCTGTTTGAAAATCGCAGTCCGGAAGAGGCCGTCGCGCAGGTGGCCGAAACGGCGATGCGGGAAATTGTCGGGCGCAGTAAAATTGACTTCGTGCTTTACGAAGGCCGCGAAGAAATCGCCGCCGAAGCCAAACTATTAATGCAGGGCATTTTGGACCGCTATCGCACCGGCATTCAAGTGCAGCAGGTCGCCGTGCAGAATGTGCAGCCGCCCGATCAGGTTCAAGACGCCTTTGAAGACGCCATCAAAGCAAGGCAGGATCACGAGCGGAAAATTAACGAAGGTCAGGCGTACGCCAATAATGTCATTCCGCGCGCGCGCGGAATGGCGGCGCGAATCGAGCAGGAAGCCGAAGGATACCGCCTCGCCGTCATCGCCGAATCGGAGGGCGAAACCGAGCGGTTCACCCGCCTCGCCGACGAATACATAAAAGCCCCCGAAGTCACCCGCCGCCGGCTGTATTTGGAAGTGATTGAAAAGGTCTTTGCGAATTCCAGCAAAATTCTTATTGACCAGAAAGAGGGCTCCAACAATTTGATTTATCTTCCGCTTGACCGATTGATAGGGGGGGGGGGGGCATCGTCGTCCGCTTCGCCGTTGTCGGGCGGAGAGGGGGGCGGACGGCAGCCGCTGTCGGCGGGCGGCTCTCTGCCGACTTTGGAAGAAGTGAAGGATCGTCTGCGCCGTGAACTCGGCGGCGGTCAATCGCAGATAGAAAAGGAAGTGCGATGATGAATCGTTTAATGATGGCCGTCGTCGGCTTTATCGCGCTGGGGATTCTGCTGTCGTCCTCGGTGTTTATTATTTATCCGTGGGAGAGCGGGCTCGTCCTGCAATTCGGCGAAGTGGTTGATGTGCGGCAGAACGCCGGCATTTATTTTAAGGCGCCGTGGCATGATGTCCGCCGCTTTGATTCGCGGGTGCTGACGATTGACACTAAAGACCCCGACCGCTTTATCACCACCGAAAAGGAAAATGTGCTGGTGGATTCCTACATTAAGTGGCGCATCTCGGATCCGCAGCAGTATTACATCAGCGTGGGCGGACGCGAGCGGGCGGCGGTCGGACGGCTGCTGGAAATTATCAACCGCGGCCTGCGCGATGAATTCGGCAAGCGGACGGTGAAGGAAGTCGTTTCCGGCCAGCGCGAAGAATTAATGGCGGTCGTGCGCGAAAGGGCGAATCTCGGCGCGCAGGACATCGGCGTGGAAGTGGTTGATGTGCGGGTCAAGCGGGTGGAATTGCCGCAGCAGGTTTCGGCTAATGTCTACAAAAATATGATTGAAGAACGCCGCCGAGTCGCCAACGAGCGGCGCTCCACCGGCGACGCCGAAAAGGAAAAAATCCGCGCCGAAGCCGACAAAGGACGCACCATCATTCTGGCTGAAGCCGTCCGCGACGGCGAAAAAGTTCGCGGCGACGGCGACGCCCAAGCAGCCGCCATTTACGCGGCGGCTTACGAGGTGCATGCGGATTTTTATTCTTTTTATCGGTCGCTGCAGGCGTATCGCCGATCTTTGGGCGGCGGCCGCGATTTTTTAATCTTGGATCCGGACACTGATTTCTTCCGTTATCTCAAAGAAGAAGACGGCGTGCGCGACAAAAAATAATTAATTCGCTCGCGGGGATCCCGCCGGCATCGCCCATTTATGACCGCCCGCGAGCATATGCATTTCGGCGGTGCAGCGCAGTATTTATTCCAAAAAAGCGCGCCGTCCGATTCCGGATTCTTTTAACAGCGAAGCGCGAAGGCGGACACAGTTATCTGTGGCGAAACGGCGGCGCATCGGCGATTACTCTGCTTTATGAAGCGGCGGGCGATTTTGCCGTCATATCGTATTATCCGCCCCGCTGAATTTTTTCGCGCGGCGAATTTCGCGTAAAATAAAGGCAGGGCGATATTTCGCCGATGCTTTGCCGACTTGAACGCAAAATCAAAATGAGCGGACTTTCTTTGCTGCTGATAATTCTCGGCGTATGCTGCTTGGCGGAAGGATTGCTGCCGCTGATGTCGCCGAAGTCATTTCAGCGCGTGCTGGCGCAGATTATTGTAATGAAGCCGGGGCAGATTCGCTTTTTCGGCGCGATGACTTCTCTGCTGGGCGTTCTTCTGCTGTGGGCGGCTTTTTAATTCACTTCGCCCCGCGAAATTCGGGGCTGAGCAAAAGCGAAATGTGAATCGCCTGCATCATCGCCGCCGATTCGGCCTGCGGACGCAAAGCGCGGCGACGCGGCAGCAAAGCCGTATCGCCCGGAATCGGCGGCGCAAATGCAACCTCCGCAACGCCCGGATTGATTCTTAAATTACCGCGCGGACACTTCGGCCACAGCGAATGCACTCCGCGCAAACCGACCGCCACCATCGCCGCATTTTCCGGCATCTGGGCAAACACCGCATGCTGCAAAGGAAAGCATTGATTGGCAAAAGCCGCCGTCGTCGCCTGCGGATAAATTAATGCCGGACGATTTTCCATTATCGCCGCAACTTTGGCCATCACCCCCCCCCCCCCCCCGTCGCCGCGAAGAAATGCATAGCCGTCAACTTCTTCCATTAGATTGTCAAAGCGCGAAGAGGTCATGCCGAAGATTGTAATTTCGCGCCCGCCAATGGAAACGCTCGCCGATTTGGCAAGTCCGGTGCGCGCCAAAATAACGCAAGGACGCGGCGATTTCCATCCCAAAGCATCCAGCAATTCCGGCGACGACAGCGCGCGATACATTACATAATGATCCAGAACGCTTTGATGCGTCGGCAAAAAAACAAGCCTCCCCCCCCCCCCTTCCAAATCAAGAGCGCGCGCCGCCGCCTTGAAGCGGGGATCAATTCGCACTTTGACGCGCACGCCGAAAATATCCAAAGTCCCCGCCGCCCATTCGCACGCCAAAGTCCATGCGCGGGCGATTCGCTCATCATCGCTTAAATTCAATTCGGCGAGACGCCGCTTGTGTTTGCCGAATTTTCGGCACAGCAGAATCCATTTTGCGAATCGCATTATTCGCGACAGGGGGGGGGGGGTGCTTGTTTTGCCGACATTCGGATATTCCAAAAATCGCGCGCCGCCGAAAGAATCCGGCTTTTCATCGGCGCATTCGGCGAGCAAAAACGGCAGGGCGATTTTATTAATATCATCCGTCTTTGCGCGGTGAATTAATGAATTCGTCCGCTTGGCAAGTTTAATCGCAAGGTCAATCATATCGCGGGTGAGATAACTGTAGGGCTGTCCATACCAATATCCTTCCGGGCGCAATTTGGCGGGATCCTGCTGATGCGCGCGAAGAAATTCCACCATCATGCTTTTGGCAAGGATAATGCCGCTTTCTAATTCCGCCGCCGCGCGAAGGGGGGGGGGGGAGGATTTGATTCGCAAATATGCAAGGATAGAATCCGCCTGCAGAATCACCCGCCATATTGAAACGCCAAGCCATGCGAAATTGTTAAGATAGTTGTACCGCGTCGCCAGTAATTCCCCGGCGGCGACGGCGTTCACTGCGCCTCGTGCGACCTTTTGCAAGCCTTGCCTTAATGTTGCCGATGAATTTTCGAATGGATATATTTCATCCCAGCGGGGGTCGCCGTCGGGCGCCGATTCGGGCAGGGATTCCGCCACCGCCTGCGCGCGCGAAAGCGGCACGCGGGTTATTTTAATTTCATTCGCCAAGGACGCTTCGCCTTTTTCGGGCGAAAACAATTCGCTGTCGCCCAAGGCCGACAAATAGCGCGATTGAAAAAAGCGCAGGAAGTCGCGCTCGCCGCCGGCTTTGCGGGCGATAAATTCGCGGCGCAATTCAAGGTAAAGCAAATTGCAGCGATGATATTCGTCCAGACGGACGGCGAGGGATTCATAAGAATCCTTCAATCGCGAATCGCGCAGGGGGGGGATGCCTTTGCAAAGGGCGTCGGCGATTTTTAATCGGCGCGAATGGGCGGCGGAAGAATTGTCGCCGCTTGCCGGCCATTTTAATTCATCGCCGGACATTCCGTTGAAATGTCCTTCGGGACGGACGCCGCTTATTAATTCTTGGGCGGCGCGGTCGTAGATTGACAGCATCTGCGCCGGATTTTTTAATAATTCGCGATGCATCGGCGCATCGGATTTTTTTGCGGCGGATGTCATGGTCGCAGAAAGGGGGGGGGGATTAATCCCAATCCGTTTGCAGAGCGGGCGGCGACGACGCCCCCGGTGCATCGGCGATTTCATCGTCCTCCATTTTGAGGACATGCCTTTTTAATCCGGGGATATGAATCTCCTGAAAATATCTGCGCCAGTCAATTTGCGAAACATCGCAATTAAGCCGCTCGCGGTCGGATTCCGCAAGCGAATTGTGCAGGCGATGCAATTCTTCCGTTTGGAATTCGCATCGCAGAGTCGCGTAAGGGCCGTAGAGTTCGGTGAGATAAAGCAGATTGTCCACCGCCGCCGACAGTTTAGTGGCGCGGTTTTTCCATCGCTCCGGCCAGGGCAGCGGGATTTTTTCGGTCATTTTGAGAAACAGCGAAAGCGGAATTTGATAGCGGCGAAAGCGGCGGCGAAATTCGGCCATGCTCGGAAACTTCCAATGCGGCGGCGTAATCGGACGGCCGCCGCCGTCGCGCATGGGATTTTCCGCAAAGTAATCGCGGGTCCATTCAAAAATCTGCCGCACGCGAACCGGATTGCGCGAACCGGCGGCAACATGGCACACCAGCGGACGCTCCGATTCGCGCGCGCCCAGCATTGCGATAAGCATCGCGTTGACGACTAAGTCCACCGGAATAATATCAATCACCGCTTCCGGGTCGGCGGGAAAATCCGGCAGCCGCCCTTTTCCGTAATGCACAATTAAAGGGTCGGTGACTTTGAGTCCGTCCAGCCATCCCGGCGACGGCTCGCGCACGCTGCTTTCAATAATGGACGGGCGGACGATGGCAAGGGGCGTTTTGCCGCGGTCGCGGACGACAATCTGCTCGCCCATCGCTTTGGTAAATGTGTAGGAATCGTGCCAGCCCAATTCTTTTCCGCGCGCAAGTCCGCGCTTGACCATTTTTTCGCGCAGCCATTTTTTTCGCATCGAATTTTCGCTTCGCTTCGCGCGGGCGGCGGCGCGGCGAATTTTCGCCTGATTGTCGGGGCGGCGGGATTCCTTTTCAATTTTTCGGGCGAATTCAGCGACGGCGGCAATTTCGTCGTCCAAATTAAATTTGCCGGGAAAAATGGCGCAGCCGGGCGGCAGTGGCGATTCGGCGATTTTTCCGGCGCGCTGTCCGCTGACATAAGCGGTGGATACATGCACCAAAGCGGCGTCTTTGCATTGTCGGGCGAATGCGGCGACGCGCGACGCGCCTATTGTATTGAGCGCCAGTGCATCGTCCAGCGGCTCGTCGAAAACAACCGTCGCCGCGCTGTTGACGACGATGTCGGTTTCGGCGGCGAGGCGATTCCGCAAATCGGGAGCGATGCCCAAATTGTCCGCCGTCAAATCGCCGGCGACGGCGGTTAATTTTTCACGCGCGAATCGGTCAAATTCGGCGGCGCCTTTTTCGCGCCGAAGACGGTCAAAAACGGATGAATTAATCACTTCGCGCACAAGCCGCCGCTCGACGGAATCCTGCGCGTCGGCGTCGCCCGGGCGCGGGCGAATCAGCAGATTCAAGCGGCTCACCTGCGGGGCTTCGCGCAGAATCTTTTCGGCGAATGCCTTCGCCAAAAAGCCGGTCGCGCCGGTGATGAGCAGCGTTTTGCCTTGCAGAAATTCGGATAGCGGACGCATCATTAATAAATATCGTCGGACGCAAAACGCGAAATATAGGCGATTTTGCCGTTTTTTTCAACCCCGCCGCCGCGCACAAATTTTCCCTCTGTTTTTTTGCGCCGAATTGTGGGGGGATTTTTATGCCGTTTTTTGCTATAATCGTCTGCATTGCGCGGTCGGCTTTTTAAGGAGAACCAACCCGCTTGGAAAATCGGGAGAAAAAAATGAAAACCGCGATGCGAATTTTTTTGTGCCTGCTGATGACGGGGCTTCTTTTCGCTTGCGGAGGCGGCGGAGGCGGAGGCGGATCTTCCGTCGGCTTTCCGGGCGACATCGCCAATTCGCCGAATTCGCCGACGGGGCCAATTCAGTCCGGCGGAAATCAGAATTCGCAGCGGCGGGATTCGGATTCGTCCGGGCCGCAGACCGATGCGGAAGAAATCACCAGAGACGACGACACGACCCCCGAAATAGTCATCGACGATACGACCCCCGAAATAGTCATCGACGACACGACCCCCGAAATGGCCGACGACGATACGACCCCCGAAATAGTCATCGACGATACGACCCCCGAAATAGTCATCGACGACACGACCCCCGAAATGGTCGACGACGATACGACCACCGAAATGGCCGACGACGATATGACCACCGAAATGGTCGACGACGATACGACCACCGAAATGGCCGACGACGATACGACCACCGAAATGGTCGACGACGATACAACCGCCGAAATGGTCGACGACGATACGACCACCGAAATAGTCGACGACGATATGACCACCGAAATGGCCGACGACGATACGACCACCGAAATGGCCGACGGCGATACCAAAATTCGTCTGAATGTACGGACGACGGAATCCAGAATCGCGCCGTTGCCGGTCAATGGGCTGGTAGCCACGCGAAAATTGAGCAAAGAATTGCCGCCGCAGATTCCGCAATTCGGCGCCGATTCCGCCGAAGAATCGCCCGCCAATAAGCCGCCGCCGCCCGAACCGCTGATTGTGATGCTTGGCGGACTCGCTCCTTCCGGCAGCGATTTTTTGGAAAACGACGAATTGCTGGCGAGAGTCGGACAGCAAGATGATGACATTCTCGTTTCTTTCGGCGGCGACGAATATGGGGTTTATTTGCCTTCTTCTTTCGGCGGAAATGTCAACGCTTTTCATCGTCCCGGCGCGGCGGAAAAATTCACGCTTTCTTTTTCAATGATGATTACACCGCAGCCGGACGAAACTTCCCGTCCGTGGGTTATTGCCGACGGCGACTTTGAAACGCGGGCGATTATCGCGTGGGCGCCGGAAATTACCGACCCTTTTACCGTTGACCTTCAAGTTGTCGTGGAGTATTCGGACGGCGTGGTTTACGCCGGACAAATTTTAGCGGCGCGTCCGCAGGCGAGAATTGTATCGCAGTGCATTGCTGATGCGCCGACCGACTGCCCCAAAACAGACCGCGAGGCATACGCCGCCATCGCCGCCTACAATCAATGGGCGGAAACTCATAATGCCGACAAAATGCGCATTATGATGTTTCCCGGCTGGCATGTGCCGACGCGATTCTGCAAGGAACAAAATAAAGACGACCCCGTTCTCTGCCATAACTTGCGCGGCGGCGATAAATCCTACCGACTCGCTTTGGCGTCCGAAGGCGGCTCTCTTGATGGTTTCACCGAAGACAGCATTAACGCATACATCAACGGCGAAAGCGGCCCGGCGGCACTCGCCGAATTTTTGCGGGCGAATGAAGAAGTGCTTTCCGTGATTCCGTTTTACAGCGAATTTTTCCCCGACTTTCATGCGGCGACTCCGCTGATTTCGCCCGCCAACGCGACTCTGACAATTTCCCTGTGCCGCCACGACGACGAAATTTGCCGACAAAATCCGCAGATGACAAAAACGCTCGGCGAAATTTATCCATTCTCCGAAATTACCACCGCGACGGATTTATCGGATTCCAAGCATCAAATTATTGCCGTCGGCGCGGTCGTTTTAACCACCGATGAATTGCCCGAAGATAACGCCCTGCCGGAAAAGCATGCGACGCATCCGGGCGACTACGGCGTTTGCGGCATCGCCAAAGAATGGTGCATTACAGCGGTGGACGAGGACATTCTCACGCCGCCCATTTTGCCGGTTGATTTTCACTTGAAATCCTCCCTGAATTCGGGAGTTTATTTGGATAGAACGCAGCAGACCGAAGGCCGGGCGCCGTTTCGGGCGAGGGCCGACCCCGGCAATTATTTATCCCGTTCCAGCGCTCCGAGGGTGGTGGCGGTCGCCGCCGAAGTAACGGCGGAATCCGGCCTGCAGGAAGCGCAGGCGATTCAAAAGATTCTATTCAAAACCGCCTTCAAATGCCGGGACGACGCCACCGGCGAAAATCGCATCGCCGAATCGGTGACGCAGGACAATTCGCTTTCCTTCATTTGCGGCGCAGGCGCGTCGCCGTTGAATTCCGACCTTTACGGACAGGGAATTCTCAATCGCGACGGGGCGGCGGCGGACGCCCGATCGCTCTTTGTCGCCGATGGCAGCGGACAGCAGGCGGGGCAATTATCGGACGCTAAATTTCGCGCGTCGGCGGCGATGGGCGACGGCTTATCGTCGCAGCTTGCCGAAGTGGATTTAATGCTGAAAGCGGAATCGGGAAATATTTATTATCATCGTCCGCTGAAAGAGGGGCTGTCGTCCGCCGACGATTCGCATCATTCGTCCGCGCGAATTGACGGATTCGGACGCACGCGAAAATCGCGGGCATTTTCTTTTGTCGGCGGCGAATGGTTTGTGCATCATCAGGACGCTTTTACTTTCGCCGACAATCCTGACAGTGCCGCAAGCGGATTTTCCTTTGCCTCGTCGCATGCGGGGTCGGGGGCGTTTTCATTTTCCTACGACGACCATTTATTGCCCTCGGTTTTTGATTCGGGCGAATCAGTTTTGCCGGAAGCCAAGCGGCTGCCGTTTATGAACTTTGTCCGGCGGGGCTGGCGGGCGGAATGGGAATCGCCGGCGCAGCGTTTTCGCGTATTGGCGGCGATGGGCGGCAGGGAGGATTCCATCGGCGATTCGTCCGCCGCCGTCGGCATGATTGAATGGGATTTACCGATTGGCAATTCCGCCAAAAACACAAAAAACGCAAAAAACGCAAAAAATAAAAAGCACAGCGGCGGATTTTCTGTTCAAGTCCAAGCGGGGGCGATGACGGAAAGCGACCGCCTGCTGGGAGCGTTTGGACAGGGGGCGTTTTCGCTGTCGGACGGACGCACGGCATTCGCCGGTTTGCGGGCGGAATGGGAAAAAGATAAAACGGCAATTTTTGGGGCATTTTATCGGGGCATCACGCAGGCCAAAGGCGGCGTGCTATTCGCCGACAATGTGCGGGCGGATTCAGAAAGTTGGACCTTGGGAATTCGCCGCCATAATTTATTTTCGCGGGATGATTCTTTAGAGTTCTCGCTGCACCAGCCGCTGCGGGTTGTCGGCGGCGAAGCCAAGTTGCTTTTGCCGCCCGACCGCAATGGCGAAGCGCAGAATAATTCCCTGTCCTTGTCGGCGACAGGACGGGAATTGGATGCGGGAATTTCGTATCGCCGCTCCTTGTCGGAGTTATCGGAAATAAGATTGGGATTGCTTTTGCGTCGGCAGCCCGGACATATTTCGTCCGCCGCAACGGATCGTCTTGCCATTTTTTCCTTCAAAGCAAAATGGTAAGACTTCCCAAAAATCGGAATCACCGAATCGCACCAACCGCATTGGCTCAAAGTGCTTATGTTTCGTCACTTCCCAAAAATCGGAATCACCGAATCCGATTCGGCTGGCGGTTAAGTCCTGCTCCGTTTCGTCACTTCCCAAAAATCGGAATCACCGAATCAGCAGAAGCAGAAGGGAAATAAATGGCACTGTTTCGTCACTTCCCAAAAATCGGAATCACCGAATCAGATCCCAGAAGGCATTGAAGTATTCATCCGTTTCGTCACTTCCCAAAAATCGGAATCACCGAATCTCGTCGCCGTCCAATCGAACGATTCCCTTTGTTTCGTCACTTCCCAAAAATCGGAATCACCGAATCGACAATCGCGCTCTGCTGGATCCTCTGCGTGTTTCGTCACTTCCCAAAAATCGGAATCACCGAATCCGATTCGCCGTAAGCGACTAAATTCGCGGCGATTATTTCCGAAAAAGTGCGGGATTTCGGACCAAGTCCAAGACCGGCGCCAGCATGGACGCGGCTCTTTTATCCGCAGAAAGCTTTTTGTCCACTCCGAAGTATCGTCGCGCGGACATTTTCCGCGTGGACGAGGGCAAAAGCCCGCCCGCTTCCATTGGCGGCGCAACGCCGCCGACTTCTGCGGTGGTCCGCTTCGTCGCAGTGCCGAGAGGTCACAAAACCAAACGACCGGGGCCACGAAACTAATCGGCCCCTTTTTGCCGTTTTCCCCGCAAGTTGCGGAGAAAGGCGACAAAACCATGTTCTGTTTTTGAAAGATCAGCGAAGAATTTCTTAAGGCTTCCTTTGGGAAGAGCAGCGATTTCCTTATGAATTCTTTCAGGGAGATTATACCACCACATTTTTTTAAGTGCAATCACCCGCGCCGCATTTGCGTCGGCGTGTTCGCGATGGCGGCATTTTTGGCATTCAAAGCGGTCGCGCTTGTTTTTGCCGTCCTGCTCGTAAATCGGGCGATTCGCCTTTTCCCAATGCCCGCATTCCGGGCAGGTTTGCGAAGTGTAAGCCGCCGCTACGGCGACCGCTTTCGGCAGTCCGGCAATCGGCAATTTGTATTCCAGAAAGCGCGCGAATTTGGCGTATTGGCGGCGGTTCATTCCGCGCCGGAATCCGCGTCCGGCGCGACCGCCGCCTTGCGGCTTTTTCGCCGCGCCGCTGAATCCCTCCAGATTTTCCATAACGACTTGCGCGCGATTCCGCTGTGCCATTTCCACGACGGAATTTGCGATGGTGTGAATTTCCGCGTCGGCGAGTTTGCTTCGCCGCCGCGAGGAATATCGCTTGCCGCGTTTCTGCATTTCTTTCTGCCGCTCTTCGTCTTCTTTTTGCCGCTGCCGCAAAAATTCGCCGCCGTGCATTTCGGCTTCCATCGCCGCGCCGTTTTTATCCACAACGCACAGGGCGGCGAGGACATCCATTCCCCGGTCTATGCCGAGATAATTTTCGGTGGCAACGGCGGGGACGGCGAATTCAAAAGTTATCATCACTTCAAAGCGGTCGGCTTCGCGGCGATGAATTAATTTTGCGCTTTGCGGATGGCAGTCGCCGCGCTCAATAAACCGCTTCATCTGATAATCGCCGCCGAAGTCCACCGGAAAAACCGCGCCGGTTTTTCTGGTGAAATGAATTCGGTCGCCTTTTTCCAACGCCAATCCTTTGAGCGCACAGTCACGGACATTTACCAATCCGTCCACTTTTATCGGCGAGGCAAAGCGCGATTTATGCGGACGCCTATGCGGATGCAAATTAAGCCAGATAAAAAAGCGGATTTTCTCCGGCGAATACAACAGCAGGAATCCGTCCGCCTCCCTATTTTCCACAAAAGAAAGCGGGCGCAGTTTTCCCATGCGCTGAACGCTGAAAAGTGCATCGTGCGCCGCTCGCGTTTCTTCCAGCGTAATTGCCGTCTCAACTTTTTCACGGACGGAATCAAATTCGTCGGCGGAGTCATTAATGCGACTCGCGCTCGGCGGACGGCGGGGCGGACGCTCCTTTTTCGCCGTCTTGTTGCCTTTTTGTTTGGCTTTCTCTTTTTCGTCCTCCTCGCGGAGAGCCAAATAGGAAAGCAAGTCGCCGGCAAGGTCGTAGCCAATTCCTATTTTCGCTCCCGCCGAAAGCGGCAGCGGTCTCAAAAATTTAGTGATGCGATTGGCGATTTTGCCATGCACCGATTTGCCCGCCGCATCTTCTTTTAATTCGGCGGCGCGCGGCAGGAATTCGGCAAGGGCTTTGGTATAGGCGAGATGGCTGCGTTTTAATGCATCCAGCAGCATCGCCCGCTTATGGCGCGAAGGATTGTGAATGGCAAAAGGCGCGGTTAAAAGCGTCTTGTTTTTTTTCGGCTTGGCCATTTTTATATTTTATTTTTATATTCCAAAGTTGTCAAGATGACGGTGATTTAATTCTCATCGGCGATGATGATATGCACCGCCAACGGGCCATGCATTCCAAGCGTTAAAGTTTGCTCAATGTCGGCGGTGCGCGACGGGCCGGAAATAAAGCATATCTGCCGGGGCGGATTAAATCGCGCAACGGCGGAAGAAGGAAAGGATGACTCCCCGCCCGAAGAATTAGGGCTTGATGATTCGCCGCGCTGCAATTGGAAGGCATCCGCCGACTCAACGGGATTCGCGGGATTGGCTTTGATTGCCGATTCCGCAAACAATCTTTGCCATGCGTTTTCCAAAGCGGCGACGATTTGCGCGCGCCAAACAACGGCGATATGCATCGGCGGCAGCAGCGAAATTGTCAGCGGATTGTCCGCCCCGCTTGCCGTTATCAGCGAGCCGGTTTCGGCGACGGCGCACAAAACGCCGGTTATGCCGACTTCGTCATCTTCTTTTGCCGCGCGAAATTCAGCGTCAATGCCGGCGCTTTTCCAATTCAAATTGGCGAGCGTCGGCGCGCAGACAATTCGGGGGGGAATGCCCTTAACCTCAAGATATTCGCGCGCGAGCCGCGGAATATCCGCCGTCGTTTTTGCCGCCGCCGTTGTGGAAAAAGACGACTCGGCTTTTTCAATAAACCGCGCAGCAAGCGAATCCGAATCCGTCGGCGATTCTTTCGGCAATTCCCATTCGGAGGAAGGGGGGGGGGGGGGGATGGCGGAATCTTCGCCGCCGAGTCGCCGGCGAATTTCGGCGAAGATGCGCTCGCGGTCGGTCGGAAGATATTTTTTCATGCGACTAAATTGCGCGGCGTCCCGGCAAAGAATTGATTAATATTATCCGCTAATTGCGCGGCAAAAACCGCCAGCGAATCCTTTCCCGCCCAAGCGATATGCGGCGTGACAATTAATCGCGGATGATTGCAGGCAAGCAGAGGATGGTCGGAAGGCGGCGGCTCTTTGTCCAATACATCAATTCCCGCGCCGCTTATTTCCTCCGATTGCAGCGCGGAAATTAATGCCTCGGAATTAACCAAATCGCCGCGGGCGGTATTAATTAAGACGGCGCTTTGCTTCATCAATTGAAATTCGCGCGTGTTTATCATATTGCGATTGTCCGCCGTCAGCGGGCAATGCAGAGAAATAATGTCGCTGGTCGCCAGCAATTCATCAAGCGGAAGGCGAATGAGTCCCCCCCCCTCCTTCGCCGAATCGCGGGCGAGAAATTTTGCGCGCGCGCCGACGGATTCAAATAAAGCCGCAGTCGCGCGGCCTAAGTTTCCGGCGCCGATAATTCCAATTTGCTTGTTTAGGATTCCGTCAATCGGCCGTCCGCGCAGGGAGAATTCGCCGCTTGCCGACCATTCGCCGGACACGGCGCGACGATGATAGCCATTAATATCGCGCAGCAGCGAAAAGGTCAAAGCCAGCGCATGCTCGGCGACGCCGCGATTCGCATATCCGCGCACATTGGAAACGCGAATGCCATGCGCGCGGCAGAATGCAATATCAACAATATCGTAGCCGGTCGCGCCGATGGCGATGAATTTTAATTTATCGGCATGCGACAAATCATCGGCGCGCAAAGGAACCTTGTTTGTAACGACGACCGTCGCATCGCGGATGCGTCCGGCGATTTTATCCGTCGGCGTAAAGTCGTGCGCAATCCATTCGTGGGCGATGGACGGACGCGCAATTTCCGCGCGCAAAGTAACGGCGTCCAATGCGACAATCTTCGGCTTCATACCCCCCCCCCCTCTTTTTTATAAAGTTCGCGGAAAGTTTTGCCGGGGGGCGATTCTAAATCGCGCCCGCAAAACCATCCATTCGCCAAAGGGAGTTTAACAATTCGTCCATGCGCTTTGCCGAGTCGGGATAAAATCCGCGCGGCTATTCGCGTCCATAAATCATAAATGAAACTCCATCTTGCCGACGCCGCCCAAAGATAAACGAGGATTTTTTCCGTTGGCGGGCGAATTCCCCCGTTGACTTCTTCTTCGCGCAAATCGCGCATCATTCTTGTCAATGGAATTTTCACCGGACAGACGGATTCGCATGCGCCGCAAACTGTCGTCGCATGCGGAAGGTCGGGCGCGCGATGCAGTCCGGCAAGGGCGGGCGTCAGCACCGCCCCCATCGGCCCGGGATAAACCCAGCCGTAAGCCCCCCCCCCCACAGTTTGATAAACCGGACAGTGATTCATGCATGCGCCGCAGCGAATGCATCTCAGCATTTCCTGATAAGGTCCGCCGAGCAATTGACTGCGGCCGCCGTCCACTAAAACAATATAATGATGCGAGGGGCCGTCGGGATCCTTGTCCTTTTTAATTCCGGTTGCAAAGGTGACATAATTGGTAATTTCCTGTCCGGTGGCGGAGCGCGGCAGCAGGCGCAGCATCACCGCCGCATCTTGCCAAGTCGGAATAATTTTATCAATGGCGGCGACGGTAATATGCACCTTGGGAAGAGTCGCCGAAAATCTGCCGTTGCCTTCGTTGGTGACCATCATCGCCGTGCCGCTTTCGCTGATGAGAAAATTCGCGCCGGTGATTCCCATTTCCGCATTAAGAAATTTCGGGCGCAATTGCGTTCGGGCTTCCTTGCATAATTCGGCGATGCCGCTTTTGCTTTCGCCGCCGTGGGCTTGGGAAAATAATCGGGATACTTCCGCAAGTCGGATATGAATCGCCGGAGCGATAATGTGCGTCGGCGAATCGCCCGCTAATTGCAGAATGTATTCGCCAAGGTCGGTTTCGGTCACTTCAATGCCGGCCGCCAGCAGCGAATCGTTCAATGCGATTTCTTCGGAGACCATCGTTTTGGATTTAACGGCGCGCTTGACTTTGTGGCGCTTGGCGATTTCCACGATCTGGCGGCAGGCGGAAGCGGCGTCGGACGCCCATAAAACCTGCGATCCGGCGGCGACGGCGCGGCGTTCAAATTCTTCAAGATAAAAATCCAATCGCGCGATGGCGCGGTCGCGGATATTTTTCGCCTCTTCGCTCAGCGATTCAAAATTATGCGCGGGCGAATCGGCAAGGGCGGAAAATGCACGGGCGCGGCCGTCCACAAATTTTCCCCGCGAAGAATTTAATGCGTCCTGCAGAAATTCATCGGCGACCGCCGCCGCCGCGCGCTTCTTAAAATGGACGGCGGCAATTTGCATTAGCAATCGCCCGCCAGAATTTCGGCGATGTGCAGAATTCGCGTCGCTTCGTCGCCTTCCCGCCGCAGCCGCCCTTCAATGTTGAGGATGCAGCCCAAATCGCCCATCGCCGCCGCCGCCGCGCCGGATTCGCGAATGCGCCGGCATTTTCGCGCCGCCATCTTGGACGACACTTCGCCGAATTTAACCGAGAAAGTTCCGCCGAAGCCGCAGCATTCTTCGCACTCCGTCATTTCCTTAATTGGAATTCCGGCGGATTTAAGGAGTCGGCGCGGCGATTCTTTCACGCCTAATTCGCGCAGTCCGGCGCAGGAATCGTGATAGGCGACTGCGCCGTCAAATTCAACGGGCGCGGGCGAAAAGTTAATCTCCGCCAGAAATTCCGTCAATTCGCGGCACTTGGCGGCGAATTCCAAAATGGATTCGCGGACGGATTCATCGTCGGAAAAAAGTTGGGGATAGTGGCGGCGGAACATTCCCGCGCATGAACCGGACGGAACGACGACGCGGTCGCAGTCGGCGAATTCTTTCGCGCATTTTTTGGCGAGGATTCGCGCCTGCGCGCGATAGCCGTTGTTGTAGGCGGGCTGTCCGCAGCAGGTTTGAGACGGCGGAACGACGGGCGAAACGCCCGCTTCGCGCAGCAATTTAAGCGCCGCGAATCCAATTCGCGGACGCATTAAATCCACCAGACAGGTTGCGAAAAATCCGACTTTCACGGCATTGCAAGTATACTTGCAAAATAATCGCGGACGAATTAAAATAATGGACTCCAAAAACAACGACAACGCAAAATCGCAATGGAATTAACCGGGGCGGAAATCACCATTCGCTGCCTGCAGGAAGAGAAGGTGGAATTCATCTTCGGCTATCCGGGCGGCGCGGTGCTGTTTATCTACGACGAACTCTTCAAGCAGAAGAAGGTCAAGCATATTCTCGTCCGCCATGAACAGGGGGCGGCGCACGCCGCCGACGGCTACGCCCGCGCGACCGGGCGTCCGGGCGTGTGCTTGGTGACTTCCGGCCCGGGCGTAACCAACGCCGTCACCGGCATCGCTACGGCGCATATGGATTCCATTCCGATGGTGATTATTTCCGGGCAGGTGCCGTCGCACGCCATCGGGCAGGATGCATTTCAAGAGGCGGACACCGTCGGCATTACGCGACCGTGCGTTAAATACAATATTCTGGTGAAGCGGCCGGAAGATATCGCCCCTTCCATTCGCAAGGCGTTTCAAATTGCCTGCAGCGGGCGGCCGGGCCCGGTGCTGGTGGATATTCCCAAGGACATTACAATGGCGAAGGCGGAATTTTCCTATCCCAAAGAAGTCCCGCTGCGCTCTTATAATCCGACCGTCAAAGGCCATCCGGGGCAAATGAAGCGCGCGCTTAAGTTAATTAAAAGCGCCAAGCGTCCGATGATATACGCCGGCGGCGGCGTTATTTTAAGCGATGCTTCGCGCGAGTTAGCGAAATTCGTCCGCGCCTTAAAATGTCCGGTCACTAATACGCTGATGGGACTCGGCGGCTATCCGGCGACGGATTCGCAATTCGTCGGAATGCTCGGCATGCACGGCACCTACGAAGCCAATATGGCGATGCAGTATTGCGATGTCCTTGTCGCTATCGGGGCGCGCTTTGACGACCGCGTAATTGGCAATCCTTCGCATTTCGCGCGCGAAGAGCGGCGCATTATTCATATGGATGTGGATCCTTCCTCCATTTCCAAAAGAGTTCAGGTTGATGTGCCGATTGTCGGCGATGTCGCCGCCGTCCTTGCCGACTTAAACGGCAAGATCAAAAGTTATCTGCCCGATTCCGAATCGCTCGCCGAATGGTGGAAGCGAATCGATGAATGGCGCGCCAAAGATTGCCTTAAATATAAAAGCGATTCCAAATTAATCAAGCCCCAGCGGGTAATGGAGGCGCTTTACAAAATAACCAAAGGCGATGCATACATCACTTCCGATGTCGGGCAGCATCAAATGTGGGCGGCGCAATTCTATAAATTTGACAAGCCGCGCCGATGGATTAATTCAGGCGGACTCGGCACGATGGGATTCGGGCTGCCCGCGGCGATGGGCGTGCAGATAGCGCATCGCAACGCCACCGTCGCCTGCGTCACCGGCGAAGCCAGCATATTAATGTGCATACAGGAATTATCCACCTGCAAGCAGTATCGCCTGCCGATTAAGATTATTAATCTTAACAATCGCTATATGGGAATGGTGCGGCAGTGGCAGGAATTCTTTCACGGCAACCGCCACGCCGAATCCTACATGGACGCCCTGCCCGACTTTGTGCAATTGGCCGAAAGTTTCGGCCATGTCGGAATGCGCGTGGAAAATCCCAAAGATATTGAATCGGCTTTGCGCGACGCTTTTCGCCGCAAAGATGAATTGGTGTTTTTGGATTTTGTCACCGACCAGACCGAAAATGTTTATCCGATGATAGCGGCGGGCAAAGGACTGTCGGAGATGGTTCTGGCGGAGGATTTGTGATGCGCCGCATTTTATCGGTTGTCGTGGAAAACGAAGCGGGGGCGTTGTCGCGCATTGCCGGTTTGTTTTCGGCGCGCGGCTACAACATAGAATCCCTGACCGTCGCGCCGACGGAAGACCCGACTCTGTCGCGCATGACCGTAGTGACGGCGGGCTCGGATGCGGTGATCGAGCAAATCACCAAACAGGTGAACAAATTAATAGAAGTGTTTAAGGTGGTGGACATTACCGAGTCCGGCCACTTGGAGCGCGAATTAATGATGGTGAAAGTCCGCGCGCGCGATTCTCTGCGCGAGGAAATGCGCCGCCTGTCGGAAATCTTTCGCGGCCGCATCATTGATGTGACGGCGGAAACTTATGTCATCGAAATCACCGGCGACCGCGAAAAGTTAGATGCGCGCGAACATCATAGGAAATTTTTAGAGGCGATTGGCCGCGCGAACATCATAGAGACCGTCCGCACGGGCACCTGCGGCATTTCGCGCGGCGCAAAAGCGACAAAGTAGAGTCGCTTTCACTGTAGAATCGTAGGACGGGTTGACTCGCCCTTGCGGGTGTGCTATGATTTTTATGCTTAATCAACAGCCGAGAGCATCGGCAGGAGTAATAAAATGGCAAATGCGAAAAAATCCACGGCGGCGGTGCACACGAAAATTACCGCCGCGAATCGCGACAAAAAGCAGGGTGTGCCGCCAACGGAAAAGCAAGCGAGAATTGACGCAGTGCATCGCGGTCAGAAGTGGTCGGCCAAGGGGCAAGCCAAAGTCGTTTCCGCAATTCGCCGGACAAATCCCCGTAGGGCGGGTTAAGCGTTCAATCGGCGGGTCAGAAGTGGTCGGCGACAAGCCGGCGCAGCGATATCCACTGATTCATTAAAATTTGATTCGGCGGATTTCGCTTGCGCTCAACCCAGCGACGGTGATCCAGCTGGAATTCATTAAAATTTGATTCGGCGGATTTCGCTTGCGCTCGGAGGTGTTAATTGACGATTGCGGAGTGTTATTGCAAACGGTCGGCGCCGGTGGAAATGATGTCAATTTCCGCGCCCGACAATTCCTCAATTCGTCGCAGATAGAGTCGCGCATTCTGCCGGCAAGGAATTCTCGCCAATTCGTTGCGCGCGATCCGTTACGCCCGCAGTCGATTCCCTCCAGCCGGGCAGTGTCTCATAAATCGGACGGCAACGCGACAGCAAATTAATATCAGCCGGAAAATAATCAAGTGTGTCGCCTGCTTCGGAGTGTTATTGTGTGCAAAAATCTGCGACCTTGCCATCGGCAATTTTATCCCTGTCATTATCGGCGGCTTTCGCGTCAGCCCCCCCCCCGCTGCTGTCATTTGCGTCTTTTGCATCGGCGAAAAGCCCCCCCCCCCCCTCGCGGAAAATATCGCTTGACTGCGCTTCGGCGGAATCAAAAGGCAAAGGCAAGGTGTCTTCAATTTTATAGGCGACGCAAATTTTGATTTCATCAAACGCATCCAGCACATCAAGTTTTGTCACCGCAATGTTCGCGCAGCCGTTGATACGCAACGCATGACGCAAAGCGGGAATGTCCAGCCAGCCGCAGCGGCGCGGACGCCCCGTCGTTGCGCCGAATTCGTCGCCGCGCGAAGATAATTGGGCGGATATCATTCCGGTTAATTCGGTCGGGAAAGGCCCGTTGCCGACGCGCGTGGAATACGCCTTGCTGACTCCCAAAATGTCCGAATGCAAAGCGACGCCCAGCCCCCCCCCCGATGCGGACGCAACACACGACGCCGAAGTAACATAAGGATAAGTTCCTTGTTCGCAATCCAATAATGCGCCCTGCGCGCCTTCTAAAAGAATGGATTCGCCGCGCATTTGCGCCGCGGACAATCGCCCCGGCACATCGCCGATTAGAGGATTTAATCGCTCGGCGAATTCGGCCAATTCTTCGCGCAGTTTAATTTTGTCCACTGATTCCGAATTGTAGTAGCGAGTAAGAAGGAAATTGTAATAATCCAAATTGTCGGCGAGCCGACCCCCCCCCCCATTAATTAAATCGCCGATGCGAATGGCGCGGCGCGCGGCCTTGTCTTCATGCGCCGGGCCGATGCCGCGCAGAGTCGTGCCGATGCCCCCCCCCCCCCCCGCATGCTTTTCGCGCGCGCGATCCAATGCTTCGTGATAAGGAAGAACAAGGGCGCATGACGCGCTTATGTAGAATCTTCCCGCCGTCTCCGCGCCGAGAGAAGAAAGCGAATTCATTTCCTCCATCAATGCGCGCGGACTCACCACTACGCCCGCGCCCAAATAGCAGATGCAGTCGGGATGCAAAATCGCCGACGGAATTAAATGAAGAACAGTTTTTTCGCCGCCGCGAACCAAAGTGTGTCCGGCGTTGTGACCGCCTTGGAATCGCGCGGCGTGACGCGCTTTTGCGCCGAGCCAGTCCACAATTTTTCCCTTGCCTTCGTCGCCCCATTGCAGGCCGACGACGGCGACCGCGCCGCTCATTTTTTTTTCCGCAATTGCCACGCGCCGGAATTTTCATTCCGCATTAAATCTGCGCAGTTTTCTTTTGAATTGACAAAGCGAATTCGCCTTCCTTCGCTTCGCAATTCATTAACGGCTTTTCGCCAATTAGAATCGTCGGCGACGATGGGAATTCGCAGGAGGGGGGGGGGGGGGGCATCCGTCAGCATTTCGGCGAGTTGCTTCAAATCCATCGTAAAGCCGACCGACGGCCGCAGGATTCCAAAGGTGTCGCTGTCGTATCGTCCGCCGCGGGCGGCGAGAGAATCGCCGGCATAAACGGAGAAAACCGCGCCGCTGTGATAAGCATAGCCGCCGAGTTCGCCCAAGTCGTAGCCGACCGAAAATCCGGCGCCTTCCAAAATTCCGCCGAGCGATTCCAATTCATCCAAAGATGCCGCAACTGAATCCATCTGCCGAATTTTTTCGCGGGCGGAATTTAAGATTGCGGAGTCGCCGTTTAATTCCGTCATCGCGCAGAATTCATCGGCGAGGTCGGAATTGCCGATGTCGCTTTTCAATTCCCGAATTGCCGTTGAGTCGCGGCGCGAAACGGCGGCGCGCAATTCAGCGACAAGCGGAGTCGGCAGATTTTCGGCGAGCGCGTTAAAAACGCCGGCGTGTCCCAAATCAATGTAAAGGTCGGCGAGTCCGATTTCGGCGAGTCCGCCGACGGCGAGAAAGACGCTTTCCCAATCTCCGTCGATTCCATTGACGCCGTAAAGTTCCGCGCCGATCTGCATAATTTCGCGGCTTTGCCAAGGCAAAGGCGGACGAGTCAGAAGGGTCGGTCCGCAGTAGCACAGGCGATTCGCGCCGCTGATTTGCATTTCGGCGTCAATGCGGGCGGCTTGGGGCGTAATGTCGGCGCGCACGCCGAGGGTGCGTCCGCTCATTGTGTCGGTGAATTTGAAGGTGCGCGAATCCAAGTCGCCGCCGGATTCGCCGCCGCGCGCGAGTGAATCCCAATGCTCCGCCAGCGGCGGGATGACGAGTTGATAATCGTGCGCGGCCAGCCAGTCCAGCAGAATCCGGCGCGCGCGCTCCATCCGCCGAGCAAGGGCGGGCGGAGCGTCTTCAATATATTCGGGCAGCAGCCAGCGCGACATAACAGGCGAAATTCACAAAGCGAAATATTTTATAACAATGCCGCCGCCGCCGCCGAAAAAATCGGGTAAAATGCGGATTCCAACGAGAAAGGATTTAAGCAATGTTCGGTATTTTGCGCGGATGGCTCGCCAGCGATATGGCAATTGACCTCGGCACCGCCAACACCATCATCTATGTTGACAAGAAAGGCATCGTTTTGAACGAGCCCTCGGTCGTCGCCATAGAACAGCAAGGGCAGAAAAAAACGATGCGCGACATCGGCCACGGAGCAAAAGAAATGCTCGGCCGCACGCCGGGCAACATCGTGGCGATGCGCCCGCTGAAGGACGGCGTCATCGCCGATTTTGAAGTGACGGAGCAGATGCTCAACGCCTTCATCAAAAGAGCCCACGGCGCAAAATGGTTTACGCCGGGACCGCGAATTATCGTATGCGTCCCATGCTCGGCGACGCAGGTGGAGCGGCGGGCGATTCGCGAATCCACCCTCAACGCCGGAGCGACCAAAGTGTATTTAATTGAAGAGCCAATGGCGGCGGCCATCGGCTGCGACTTGCCGGTCAACGAGCCCAGCGGATCTATGGTCGTCGACATCGGCGGCGGGACGACGGAAATTGGAATCGTGTCGCTGGGCGGACTCGTGCATGGAGAAGCGATTCACGCCGGCGGCGATAAAATTGACGAAGCGATTATTGCATATGTCCGCCAGCAGCACGGCATCGCCATCGGCGAAGGGACGGCGGAAGAAGTTAAAAAGCGCATCGCCGTGGCGCATCCGGATCAGGATATTCGCGAAATTACCGTCAGCGGACGGCATGTCGGCGAGGGCGTTCCGCGCGCGTTCAAAATTAATAGCGGCGAAGTTCTGGATGCCATCAACGAGCCGATGCGCCAAATCGTTCAGGCGGTGCGCCATGGCTTGGAAAAAACCCCGCCCGAATTGTCCGGCGACATCGCCGCGCGGGGAATTATGCTCACCGGCGGCGGCGCCTTAATTCGCAATATAGATGTTCGCCTGCAGAAGGAAACCGGGCTGCCGGTAAAAATCGCCGAAGATCCCCTCACCTGCGTTGCGCGCGGATGCGGCGCGGCTTTGCGCTTTATTGACAACATCGGCGGCGGCGTGTTTTCGTAATTGGAAAGGCGGTGGACAAGAGCTCGCTGATTCGTTTTCTGCTGACGGCGATTGCATCGCTGGGGCTGATTTTTGCGGACATTCGCTACGCGGCTTTTGACGATGTGCGGCAGCGGCTTTCGCTGGCGGTCGCTCCGGTGCGGCTTGCCGCCAACCTGCCGGGTCAAATCGCCGAAGCATCGCGCAATTATCTGCGCGTCCGCGCAACGCTGACGGAAGAACGGCGCGAATTGGAAGAGGAATTGCTCGCCGTAAAAGCGCGGCTATCGCGGACGAATTCTCTCGCCGCCGAAAATCGCCGCCTGCGCGATTTGCTCGGCGCCCGCGAATCCATCAGCGAAAAAGCCGCCGTCGCCGAAGTCGTCAATACGGCGAGTTTGCCTTTCACGGACCGCGCCATTTTGAATAAGGGGGCGAATCACGGCTTGCGCGCCGGACAGGGCGTTTTTGATTTGGCGGGAGTCGTCGGGCAAATTACCCGCGTGGACGCGGACAGCAGCCATGTCACACTTCTCACTGATTCGCGAATGTGGGTGGCGGCGCGCATCGTTCGCAGCGGACAACTCGCGCTTGCGCGCGGCGGCGGCGACGGCAGCGGACTTTTGCGATTATTCTACATTCCCGGCAACGCCGACATTCGCCTCGGCGATTCGCTGGTAACGGACGGCGGCGGCGTTTTTCCGGCCGGACTTCCGGTCGCCGAAGTGACCGAAGTGCGGCGCATACCCGGCGACGCTTTTTTGTCGGCGCGGGCGAAGCCCAAAGCCCGCCTCGCTCAGCATCGCGCCTTGCTGATTTTTACCGGCGAAGAATCGCCGCCGGAATCATCGCCGATTTCGCGGGTGACGAAAAATGATTGATTATCATTCGGAATCGCGGTGGTCGCTGGAAAAGCCGACGAATGCGGCGGTGATTCTGCTGTCGTTTTTTATCGCGCTGGCGCTGAATATGCTGCCTTACCGTGATTTGCTGTTTTCCTACAAGCCGGATTTTGTCGCGCTTTTGCTGGTGTATTGGTTGATGCACCGCGAGCGGCTGATTAATTACACCGCCGCTTTTGTGCTCGGCCTGATGAGCGACCTCGCCTACGCCGCCACTCTGGGACAGCACGCGCTGGCTTACGCCGTAATTGCGCTGATGGTCAATTCGCTGCGCAGCCGCTTTGTCGTGCTGGATTTGTGGCAGCAGGCGGTGAATGTTTTCATTGTGCTGGCGGCGGGTCAGGCCACGCTTTTCGCCGTCAGTTATTTTATTGAGGACGCCGAATTGCATTGGCGGCATTTTCTGCCGTGCGTCGTCGGGGCGGCGATGTGGTTTGCGCTGCCCGCGCTGATTGGCATTCTGCGGAATCAATTGCAATTTGTGAATCGTTAGATGCGCCTGAGCGATTCGCAAAGGGCTGCTTTTCATCTGCGGCTGATTTTATCGGCGCTGATTGTCGTCGCCGCCGCCGCCGGATTGTCGGTGCGCTGGGCGCATTTGCAGGTTGGACGCTTTGAGCATTTTAGCGAGCGGTCGCAGGAAAATTTAATTACCGTCCTGCCGGCGCCGCCGGCGAGGGGATTGATTGTCGACCGCAACGGCGTGATTTTAGCCGACAATGTGCCGCGCTATTCCTTGTCGGTTGTTTCCGATTCCGCCGCCGCCGTTTTGGAAAAATTGCCCGTCCTGCGCGCCGCCGTGCGCGTCCCGCCGACTGCCGTCAAGCGATTGAAGCGCGCCGCCAAAAGCGACATCTACGAAGGCGAAATTGTCATCCGCGATTTTTTGGACGAAAAGGAAGTCGCCGCTTTTATCGGCGCGCAGTATCAATTTCCGGAAATTGTTTTGGAGGCGCGCCTTGCGCGGCATTATCCATTTCGCGATTCGGCGGCGCATGTTATCGGCCATGTCGGACGCATCGCCGAATCCGACAAGGAAAAAATTAAAGCGCAGGGTTTGACTCGCCGCTATCGCGGCTCCCGCTACATCGGCAAAACCGGCGTGGAGTCAATTCACGAGCGCACTCTGCACGGACAGCCCGGACTCATAGAAGCCCAAGTGGACGCGCATGGGCGAGTAATGAGCAGCGTCCGGCGAAAAGCCCCGTCGCGCGGCGGCGATGTTTATTTGACGATGGATATTGAATTGCAAAGATTCGCCGAATCCCTTCTCGCCGACCGGCGCGGAGCGATTGTCGCGCTGGACGCGGAAAACGGCGAAATCCTCGCCCTCGCCAGCAGCCCGCGATTTGACATCAATAATTTCGTCGCCGGATTGGATTCGGATTCGTGGCGCGCCTTAAACGAATCGGCGGGCAAGCCGCTGGTGCATCGCGCCATTTACGGACAATACGCGCCGGGGTCTACCATTAAACCCTTCATAGCCTTGGCCGCCTTGGAGCGGGGCTGGCGGGATTTGGATTACACTTACAAAAGCATCGGTCATTTCGCCTTAACGCCCAAGCATATCTTTCATGATTGGAAAGCCGGAGGACATGGGCAAGTTGACATTAAAAAGTCAATTGTCCGCTCGGTGAATTCTTTTTATTATCAATTGGCGCATGATGTCGGCGTTGATGAATTAAGCGGCGGACTCGCACCCTTTGGATTCGGCAGCATCACCGGCGTTGATTTGGACGGCGAAAAAACCGGCGTTTTGCCGTCGTCTTATTGGAAGGAAGAAGCCGTCGGCGAGCAATGGTTTCCGGGAGACACCATCGCCGTCGGCGTCGGACAGGGATATATGCAAGTAACGCCGCTGCAACTGGCGCGCGCAATGGCGATGATCGCCAACGGCGGCAAGGAGATTCGTCCGCATTTATTAAGGCGCGAAGAATCAGCCGATGACATTTCGCCAAGGACGGAATCTTCCGCATCTCAATTCTTTTCCGACAGCGCAGAATCCCCCCCCTCCCCCCCCTCCCCTGCGAATGCGTATTTTCCCGCTGAAGCGCCGGGGCGATTTAACGGCGAGAATTTAAGAATCGTCCGCGAAGCATTGGCGGCGGTGACTCTTCCCGGCGGCACCGCCCCGCGAGTCGGGCGCGAAAGTTTATACGCCATCGCCGGAAAAACCGGCACCGCCCAAGTATCGCGACTTCAATTGGATGATTCCGGCAAACGAATTAAAAACGAAGATTTGCCGGAGCATCTGCGCGACCACGCATGGTTTGTCGGATACGCTCCCGCCGACCGTCCCTTAATTGCGGTGGCGGCCATTGTTGAGCACGGCGGCAGCGGCGGACGCATCGCCGGTCCTTTGGTGCGCCGCGTGATGGACAAGTATTTAATTGACATCGCCGGACTATCATTCGCCGACGAAGAAACAGCGTCGATTGAATCCGAATCAACCTTGGGATTAGAATCCCAAGGAGAATCCGAATTGGAATTGGAAGATGCGAATTAGCGGCTTATCAAGCGCAAATGATTCGCACCGCCGAATTGGATTCGCGGCGGGAATTGACTGGCCTTTGCTTTTTGCCGTCGGCGTCGCCTTGGCGATGGGATTCTTCGCCTTATACAGCGCCAGCGACGGCGGCGTTTATTTTTGGCGGCAATTGAATTTCGCCGCCGCCGCTATTTTGCTGATGTTTGCCATCGGCCTTGTCCGCCTGAAATATGTGGAATACGCCGCCCCGCTGATTTACGGAATCACTTTGGCCGCGCTGCTGTTCGTGCATTTTTTCGGCGCGGAAATTAATAACGCAAAGCGATGGCTGCAGGTCGGCGGCTATCGTCTGCAGCCCTCCGAGTTTATGAAAATCGCCGCGCCGCTTGCGCTGGCGTGGTTTTACGCCCGCTTTGAAAATCCAAGATGGCCGCATCATTGCATCGCCGCCGCCATTTTGGCGATGCCGGTTTTGCTGGTATTAAATCAGCCTGACCTTGGCACTGCCGTCCTTCTCGCCGCCGCCGGATTCTTTGTGATATTCCTCGCCGGATTAAATTGGCGATTAATCGCCGGACTCTTTATCGCCGCCTTGGCCTCGGCGCCGGTGGGGTGGATTTACCTTCTGAAAGATTATCAAAAAACTCGCATCCTTACCTTGTTTGATCCCGACCGCGACCCGCTCGGCTCGGGATATCACACCATTCAATCGACAATCGCCGTCGGCTCCGGCGGCCTTTGGGGAAAAGGATGGCAGCAGGGAACGCAGGCGCAATTGGGTTTTCTGCCGGAGCGGCACACCGATTTTATCTTTGCCGTTTTCGCCGAAGAATTCGGATTTGTCGGATGTCTTGTCTTTTTGGCGGCGGCTTTAATGATTGTCATGCGCGGCTTCTCTCTTGCATGGGGGTCGCCGGATTCTTTCGGCCGACTCGCCGCCGGCTCTTTGGCTTTGGCCTTTTTCGCCGGACTCTTTGTTAACTTGGGAATGGTCAGCGGACTGTTGCCGGTGGTCGGCTCGCCGCTGCCATTAATGAGTTACGGCGGCACGGCAATGATGAGCGCATTTTTAGGATTCGGCGTTTTGCTTGCCGTTTCGCGCGCAAGCGGAAAAAGCCGATGACGCGAATCCCCGCGCGAATTTTTGCGATGATGCTTTTCGCCGCCGCATTAAGCGGCTGCGAAATTAAAACCTCGCCGCCCGAATCTTCCCCCCCCCCCCCCCCCCCCCCCCTTCGCCGTCAAGCGACGGAAAGTATTATCTTGACGACGGCCCGCCGGAATTGGAGCCGGAATCCTTGGATTTGTCGGATGCCGTTCCGCGCTTTGAGCCGATTAATCCCAAGCGCAATCGGCCTTATACTGTCTTCGGCAAAACTTTTTCGCCGATGCGCCAACTCGCCCCTTATCGCGAGCGCGGATTCGCCTCGTGGTATGGCCGACGCTACCACGGCAACGCCACCGCTTCCGGCGAAATTTACGATATGTTCCAAATGACGGCGGCGCATCGCACCTTGCCTTTGCCGTCTTATGCGCGAGTTACGCGCGCCGACGACGGCCGCAGCGCCATCGTCCGCATAAACGACCGCGGCCCTTTTCTTTACGGAAGATTAATTGATCTTTCCTATGCCGCCGCCAAAAAACTCGGCGTCGTGGAATCCGGCATCGCCGAAATCATTGTGGAATCCATCCTTCCCGACGGCGACTCATCCCCCCCCCCCCCCTCTTCTGAAAAAGACGAATCATCGGCGGTCGCAATTAAAAGCGAAAAAGAAGATACCCCCCCCCCCCCCGAATCGCCAGCGGAATTAACGGAATTTTATGTGCAGGTCGGCGCATTTCAAATTGCCGACAACGCCGACAATTTCAAGAGCCGCTTTTCCGCTGATGCGCCGTCCGGCGCGGATGAATTAAAAATCGTCCGCGATGATTCGCGCAATCTTTATCTGGCGAGATTAGGCCCTTATTTGAGTCGCGCCGCCGCTGATGCCGCGCTTTCTTTGCTGATTAAATCCGGTCTTGCGGGTTTCATCGTTGCGCCTTAAGTCATGAATGAAGAAGGGGAAAGCGTCGGGGTTGTCGCTCCGCAGCGGGCGATATTTGATTCGCCGTTTCAATTTCGCAGCGGCGCGGAAATTCCGCGATGGGAAATTGTTTATGAAACCTACGGCGAATTAAATTCGCGCGCCGACAATGCAATCTTAATTTGCCATGCGCTTTCCGGCAATCATCACGCCGCCGGAATCTATCAGGATTCGCCCAAAAGCGAAGGATGGTGGGACAGCATTATCGGCCCCGGCAAGCCGATAGATACGCGTGAATTTTTTGTATTGTCGCCGAATAATCTCGGCGGATGCCATGGTTCAACCGGGCCGTCTTCCGCGGATCCCGCGCGCGGAATTCCTTACGGTTCGCGCTTTCCGATGGTGACGGTGGAAGATTGGGTGGAGTCGCAGCGGCTTCTTGCCGACCGACTCGGCATTGCTCAATTCGCCGCCGTTGTCGGCGGAAGTTTGGGCGGAATGCAGGCGATGCAGTGGGCGATTGCGCATCCGCAAAGATTGCGGCATGCCGTCGTAATTGCAGCCGCCGCAAAGCTGACCGCGCAAAACATCGCTTTTAATGACATCGCAAGGCAGGCCATTATGCGCGACCCCGATTTTTGCGGCGGGGATTTTTATCAGAATGAATCCAAGCCGCGACGCGGACTCGGCATCGCCCGAATGCTGGGGCATGTTACTTATCTTTCCGACGATGCCTTAGCGGCGAAATTCGGCCGCGACCGCCGTGCGCCCGCGAAACGATTTGATCATGAAACTGAATTTGAAGTGGAGTCGTATTTGCGTCATCAAGGCCGAAAATTTTCCGGCGCCTTTGACGCCAACACTTATTTATTAATGACTCGCGCCTTGGATTATTTTGACCCCGCGCACGAATGGGAGGGGGATTTGGAGCGCGCATTAGCATCGGTGCGCGCGGGTTTTTTAATTGTATCCTTCACCAGCGACTGGCGTTTTCCGTCGAGCCGCTCGCGTGAAATTGCGCGCGCCCTGCTGAATAATCGAGCGCGCGTTTGCTTTGCCGAAATCAATTCGGCGGGCGGGCATGATTCTTTTCTTCTTCCCGGCGAGCAGTATCATCGCGTTGTGCGCGCGTATCTGCAAAATCGCGCAAGGGGGGAGGGGGGGGAGGCATAATGACGCCGTCGTCTTCTCAACGGTTTGATTTTCCGCATATCGCGCGATGGATTAATGAAGGCGCGACAGTGCTGGACTTGGGCTGCGGCGACGGCGCGCTTCTGTCCTATTTGCGCGAGCGAAAAGGCGCGCGCGGAGTCGGCGTGGACATTGCCGATTCGCACATTGTGGAATGCATCGCGCGCGGCTTGGATGTGATTCAGGGTGATGTGGAGCAGGGGCTTTCCATATTTTCCGCAAATCAATTTGATGCGGTTGTTTTGTCGCAGACCTTGCAGGCGGTGATGCGTCCCGACCGATTGCTTAGTGAGATGATGCGTGTTGGCCGTCGCGCGGTAGTTTCTTTTCCGAATTTCGGCTGCTGGAATTTGCGTCTGCAATTGCTTACGGGGACGATGCCGGTGTCGTCGTATTTGCCTTACGAATGGCACAATACTCCGAATGTTCGCTTTTGCACGATAAGCGATTTTGAGCGATTCTGCACCGACGCCAATGCGCGAATCTTAGAGCGCGTTTTCTTAAAAGGAGGAAAGCAGGCGCAATTCTCCCCCAACCTTTTCGCCGACCTTGCCATTTACCTCCTCGACGGCGGAAAATAATTACGATGATGTTATTTCGTCGGCTTTGTGCACGACCTTATAGTCAACGCCGGACAGCGCGCCTTTCTTATTAAATTGGCGTGAGCCGAAATGCCGCGCCGCGCACTTAATTTTGCGTCCTTCATCACCGCGCAGATTGCCCCATCTAATGATTCCATCTCCGGCTGCCCCTTTGGTTTCCGCGATGAAATAAAGTTTTTCGCCGCCATCTTCGTCTTGCAGCAAGAGAGCCCAATCGGGGTTGTAGTCGCCAACCGGAGTCGGCACGGTGAATTTGCGGGGAAGTTTGAGAAAGAGTTTAACATCTTCTCGATTCGCAATTTTTTCCGCGAATTCCTTTTCTACGCCGGAATCGCAGGCGATTAAGTCGTAAGGGGTTTTATTTCCCTTTTTCAATTCGGCAATGGCGGCCGAAGCGATTTCTTGCTCCTCGCTGGCGAAGTGCTGCTCCCACTCGAAGAATTGATTTTCAATTCTTTCGTATTCAATTCCTTCCGTCATCAATTCGGCGAGTTGCTCGCGGATAATGCGCGCAGCCGCGGCAGCCCATCCGGTCGGATTTTTCAGCGCGGCATTGGATCGGGAGCGGCGAAATATTTCAAACAAGGTGCGCCGGGTTAGCATCATTTTCGGCTTGCCGTTTTCCAGCAGCCGCGAAGTCAGAGACACAATATCCGGCAGCGGACTGCGGCGATGCAGTGCGGCGACTCTCTTCGCGCCGCTTATCGCAGTGGCGGAATATATCCCCTCTTTATTGATATCAACTCTGGCGAGCCGGATTCGCACTTGCGGGCTGTCAATTTGCGTTTCGCCGAGCCGACGGACAACATTGCCGATTAGATCTTCATCCTTGAAATCAACAGCATAGCAGGTTTTCTGTCCGATGCGCCGCCACAGTTCGGAAAATTCAGGGCTGAGCACTATGCTGTTGTTGCGCTTGGCGATTCTCGGTTCAATGGGTTTGGGCTTGGGCGGAATAATGCCTTTGCCGTAAATTTCGGCAAGTTGGGCGCGCTCTTCTTCGGTGGCATCTTCAAGACGCTTGCCGAGTCGGGCTTCAATCACATCGCGGTAATCCTCCGCAATTTCCATTTGATAGCCCTTTACATAATTGGCATGCGATTCGCTGGGAATAACGGTGAGAATGTTCACATCGTCATCAAAAACGCGCTCTCCTTTTTGATTCACGGCAAGCCGCAATCCGCGGCCAATTTCCTGCCGACGCCGCATTAGTGATTGGCCTTCGTTTAATGTGCAAATTTGGAAAATATTGGGATTATCCCAACCTTCGCGCAAGGCGGAATGCGAAAAAATAAAAGCGAATTGCCGCTTGCGGCGGATTTCATCATCATCGCTGTCGGATGCAAAGGAAAGCAGCGATTCCTTGTCGCGCATAATAAGGTCGTATGCCCCCACATCCTTTTCGGAATCGCCGCCGGGGGATTTTGCAAAATAGCCCGTGTGGACTTGCGCGGCGGACATATTTCGCCATTCCAAATTACCCTGCTTTAATTCATCAAAGCATTCCTCAAATAGGCGGCGAATCAATTCATCGTCGCCATCGTCGGATTGATAATTTTTCACCCGATCAATAAAAAACAGCGAAAGCACTTTGATGCCTTTTTCACGCAGGCGAGTTTGGCGGCGAAAATGCTCGCGAACGGTGATTCTAATTTGCGCGCGAAAAATCTCCTCTCGCGAGTCATTAATTCCTTCGCCCGGCGCGAGTTGGAGTCCGTTGGATAGAACGATTTTTGCCGGTTCGGAAAAAATATCGTCCACCGAGATTCCGTCATATACCGGCAAATGTGATCTTTCGCCAAGATCCTCGTCCGGCAGAAACGGTTTTGTCACTTTCGACACGATCCCATTTTCATGGACATTCAGCATAATATAAGCAACGAGCGCGCCGCCTCTTCGCCGGGCAATTCTTTCCAATCGAATGAGCGGAGCATCCGTATTGTCCGCAATGACTTCGCCAATTCTTAATGTCTTAACAAGCCTCCCGCGATACGCCTCGGCGGGACTCATGCGGTAAATTAAATTGTAGGGATTGCGGTGAGTCGCGCTAAATCGCAGCGCAAAAAGCGGATTCAAGCGCGCAAGTGATTCCTGAGAAAGTTTGCTTTCCATATTCTGCGGCTCATCCAGAATTAAAATCGGACGCGCGGCTTGTATTAAATGCAGCGGCGTCTCGCCCAAGAATTTATCCGAATCGCGGCGAATGACATTGGCATCTTTATTAAACGATGCCACCGTCATCACCATCATGCGCGGCGAAAGCGCGCGGACAAAATCCCCCACATCTCCCAGTTTGGCGGAATTGTAGGGGCGGAATTGCAGACGCTGAAAATCCATCGCGGCAAAGTGTTCGGCGGTTGCGCCGAGAGCATGCAGAATTCCTTCGCGCACGGCGACCGACGGCGTAATAACGATGAATTTCAAAAAGCCGTATTCGCGGGCAAGTTCCCGCGCGGCGCGCAGAAAAACATATGTTTTACCGGTGCCGGTTTCCATCTCCACCGAAAAATTTGGAAAAGCGACAGTTTGTCCGGCGACAATTCCATTGTCGGCAGAATCGCCGAATGCGTGAGTGATTTTCCGCAGTTCATCGTCCACCTCAATTTTGGAGACGGCGGATTCGTTGTGCCGCATTTGAATGCGGCGGATATTCTCCAGAATTTGACTGTCGCCCAAATCCAAAAAGTTGGGCGCAATGGGAGCAGTGAACTTAAGCGCATTTTCGCCGCCCGCATATTGTATTGCCGGCTGGCGGAGGTGCTGTCCGTCAAACACGCCGACAATAGCGGCGATGGCGCGCAGTTGATGTTCTTGTCCGGCGTCAAAGCGAAAGCGCATTACTATTCTCCCTCGGTTTTGCCGAGAATTCGGCGAATGTCAATAAGCGTCGCATCCTTTCCGCCGCCGATTTTATCATAGCCGGTTTCCTGCGGTGCGTAAATGCATTTGGCGGCGTAGTCCAAAATGATGGCCTTGGTCGCCGGATCTTTGGATTCATCCGCTTCCTTGAGAAATGCCTGATAGGTCTTCAGGGCGTTTTCGCGATGCTTATTGACGACCGCATTGTGCTGGTGCGAGCGGTAATTCCGCGCGCACATAAAAATCGCCGAGCCGAGCGCGCCAAGCATAATCGCCCGGGCCAAAATTAATTGGACGATTAAGGAAATGTTATCTCCTAAATCAGCGGGCTCACTGAAAATCAAATATCCCGCGTAAAAGAGAAGGAACCCCAGCGATACGCCGGTCGCTTTCAACCAACGGAAGGCTTGCCACTTGTGTTCGCCCGCTTCGTCGCGGAAAAATTGCGCTTGCCGCTCAATGTTGGGCGCGAGTGAATCAATCGTCTCCTGCAGATCGGCGAGTTTTTGATCCTTTGCCAAGTCGAATTCGCCGATTTGCTTTTCGGATTCGTCGACGAATTTTTTGATTGTCTTGTCCGCAGTGGTTTGGGTTCGCTCAAATGCTTCCAGCCCTTTTTGTTGCGCGGCGTTTATCTCATCAAGGGAATCTATTTGCCTCATAAATCCGGCTGTGAGGCCTTCAATTTCCTTCAGCACTTGCGTCTTGACGGACTCAATCTCCTGCTTGATGATATCACCCGCCTTGGATGTTTCCATCAGCCGGAGTTGAATTACGCCGACAAATGGAGTAATCGCGTGAATGAATTCAACATGGGCATCGTGGATTGTGTTGATGTGCTTTTCCCAAGCAGGTTTTCCGTCACTGGTGCGGAATTTTTTTGTCGCATCAATTGCCCTCAAAAAATCCATGCTGGAAATGCCGATGCGTTCGGCAACCTCATTCGTCAGAAAGCGGACACCGTCGAGCGAAGTCATGTTATTGAACATGGCTTGGACATTGTCCATCAGCGGCACGATCTGGTGAAAATTCAATTCGTCACCGAGTCTGGGGTGGTCAATCCCCTCCAGATCATATGTAGTGACAAGATCAATGACATGCAGCAATCGCGCCTGCATCTCAGTCAAATCGATGACATCGTTTGCGGCAAGATTGCATGCGGTGAGAGTATCCACTTCATGTGATCCAGATCGATATGTCGTGTCGCCATCTTGGTGGACTTTTCCTTGCTGCACTTGGATTTTCACCGTCATCGGCATTTTTTGTTTCTCCTGTTTTCGGTTAAACCGTTTTCAGCCGACATTGTAGCGCGAGATTCGCCGCGAGGGAATCCGTCAATGCTTTGTCGCGCACAACCAGAACCGAATCCTCCGTCAAGCCCAACCGCCTGTGGAGGTCGGGCGCGATTTTATCGTCCAAGCAGATGTGCATTGTTTTTTCCCCATCGGCGAAATCGGAGTCGGTTATTCGCCAGACGAGATTTTTGCCGCTCTTCAATTTTTCCATTCGGCAAGTCAAAGTCCATCCTTCGGCGAGCATAATCTCGGCGACGACGGATTCTTCATCAAATTTATCGGGCAGCAAATCCAAGGCGGCTTGCTGGGCCACCTTCCAACTTTCCAGAGTCCCTTTGGCGGCACCCGACCATTCGCGAAAATTACTGCAGGCGAGTTGGAAAACGCGAAAACCTAAATCAAGAGGCGCAGCCGATTCCTTTCGCTCGGATTCTTCCCGCTCAATTTTCTTTTGCCCGGATTCTTCCTTTTCGGCGGCATCAATTTGTGCGCGGATTTTTTGGGCGGCGCGGCGAATTCGCTCCTTGCCAATATCAGCGATGGTTTTGTAGCCGGCCTTGGCCGCTTCGCTTTTAGCGTCGCAGGCTTCGGGAATTTGAATTGAAATGCAGCGGCGAGTGCCACCATCCTCGGCATTTAATTCCATTACGGCATGGGCCGTCGTCGCCGAACCGGAAAAGAAATCAAGGACAATATCGTCACTTGTGTCGTCAGTTGCAGATTCGACAAGGAATTGAATCAATTCTTTCGGCTTTGGATAATCATATCCGACAACCGACAATGCCTCCAAATCTTCTTTTCCTTTTTCGGAAAGAACCTTGATTATGGAGTAAATCTTTGATTTCGCTTCTTCCAGCGGAATCAATTCGCAAATGAGGCGCATGCCACTTTTATGCGGCTTCAAAAAATAACGCCCTTGTCTGATGTTTTCATCGACTTCTTGCTTCTTTTCCTTGCTCTTGTATTTAAGCAATTCTTCGTAAAAGCACCTTCTGTCCCCAAGGGATTTGTCGTATTTTCCGAAAACCTTGCGAACAACATCATCGTCCACGAGATATTGCCGCCCATCGCGCTCAATAATTTCTTTTTGAATGACTTTCTTTCTCTTCAATTGGGTTTCATTCGTCAAATTTTTGGCGTAAAGCAAAATGTAATCGTGACCTTTGACGACATGCTTCGCTTGACCTCCACCTTTGGCGCGTTGGTGAATTAATTGAGAGATAAAATTTTCCTCGCCAAAAACCATATTCATCAGCAGACGCAGATGATGCACTTCGTTGTCGTCAATGGAAATAAAGATAACGCCATCGTCGCGCAACAATTCGCGCGCCACAAACAAACGCGGATACATCATAGAAAGCCAGCGCGAATGCACACGCCCGTTAATTTTCTTTTCCTCTTCTTTCGCTTTCGCCGATTTTGCCTTGCCGTCCGAATCCAATTGTCCGCTGAATTCCAAATATGCTCCTAAGGGGTCGCGGAAGTTATCCGCATAAATGAAGTCGTTGCCGGTATTGTAGGGGGGGTCAATGTAAATCATTTTCACGCGCCCGGCATAGGCGGTGAGAAGGAGTTTCATCGCTTCCAGATTGTCGCCCTCAATATAGATATTGCGGGTGGAATCAAACTCCGCTGATTCTTGTCGGCGCGGAATTAAAGCGGACGCTGTCGGCGATTGCAGCACTTCCACGGCTTCCCGCTTTCCCGCCCAATCAAAGCGATAACGCTCGCCGCCGGTTTCGCCGATGCCGATGATGTCGGCGAATTGCTGCAAATTAAAATTGCCGTCGGCAAAGGCACCGGGGGTAATTTGCCGCAGCGAATCCAGCAGCGATTCGCGCGTCGGTGGAATCATCACGCGTTCAATCTCCCGCGCGAGTTTGCGCTTTGCGGGCGTCGGCTTTGGGGGCGGCTTCTTTTTCATTGCGCGATTATAGCAAATTTATTCGCCGACGGAAATTTTAATTCCCGCCCGCTTCGCCAACTCGACAAAGCGCGGAAAAGATGTTGAGACGCTCTCGCAGCCGCCGACAACAACCGAATCAGCAGCGGCGATTCCGGCTATCGCAAATGACATTGCAATGCGATGGTCGCCATGCGATTCCACTCTGCCTCCTTTGATTTTTCCGCCGTTAATTATAATGCCGTCCTCCAAAGGTTCGGCGGAAATTCCCAAGGCGGCGAGTCCGTCCGCCATTGCCGCAATGCGGTCGCTTTCTTTCACGCGCAATTCGCGCGCGCCGGTGAGAACGGTCTTTCCTTCGGCGTTTGCGGCGGCGATAAATATCGCGGGAAATTCATCAATGGCGGAAGGAACCAAATCACCGCCGATTTCAATTCCCTTTAACTTCGCCGACCGCACCCGCAAATCGGCGACGGCCTCCCCCCCCCATTCGCGGCGATTTATAATTTCAATATCCCCCCCCATTCGCCGAAGGATTTCAATAACACCCGCGCGAGTCGGATTGATGCCAACATCGCTTAATAGCAATTCGCTTTTCTCCGCAATGCTCGCCGCGACAATGAAAAAAGCCGCCGATGAAATATCAGCCGGAATTCTAATTTGAGTCGCGCGCAAATTCGCGCCGCCGGAAATTTTGACAATATGCCCCCCCCCCCCATTATTATTTTCCTTTACCGACGCGCCGAATGCGGAAAGCATTCGCTCGGTATGATCCCGGCTGGGCAAAGGTTCGCGAATGACTGTGCCGCCGTCGGCGAAAAGTGCGGCAAGAAGAATGGCGGATTTAATCTGCGCGCTGGCAATTGTAAGGTCGTGCGAAATGCCGCGCAATTTTTGCGAAGGATAAATAGCAATCGGCGCCGCGCCGTCGGCGGATGTGCGAATGTCCGCGCCCATTTTATTCAACGGGTCGGCGACCCGCCGCATCGGCCGGCGCGACAGCGAATCATCGCCGATTAATCGGCATTGCAAATTTTGTCCGGCGGCGACTCCGCAAAAAAGACGCATTAAAGTGCCGGCGTTTCCGCAGTTAATATCCGCCGACGGATTCCGCAATTCGCCGCCGCGAATTAATAAGACATCCCCCCCCCCCCCCCTTTGATTCATTTTAACCTGCGCGCCGCAGGCGGCAACGGCGGCGGCGGTCGACTGCACATCGCCGCCCATCAGCGGATTGATAATTTCGCTTTCGCCCTCGGCGAGAGCGGCAAGCAAAATTGCGCGATGCGAAATTGATTTGTCCGAATCAACCCGAATTTCGCCGCATACCCCCCCCCCCGGCTCAACTGCAAACTGCATTATTTCTCCAAAGTTTTCAGCCAATCGTTGCGAAGACGGCGGGCGAAATCAAATTGCTCCAAAAGCGATTCGCCGTCGGCGCTTTCTATCGCCGACTGCAAAGCATCCAATCGCCCGCGATAATCATTCATCGCATTAAGAATGTTTTCCCTGTTGGCGATGCATATATCGCGCCACATTTCCGGATGCGAACTTGCAATGCGGGTGAAATCGCGAAAGCCGCTGGCGGCGAATCGCAGCAAAGTATCGCGCTTTTCATTGCGTCCGACTGCATTAACAATTGCAAAGGCAAGCGCATGCGGAAGATGACTCACCGCGCCGAAAATGCGGTCGTGAAAATCAGCGTCCATTCTGCAAAGACGCGCACCCGCAAGTCGCCATAATGATTCCACTTTTTCAATTGCATCGGAGTCCGAATGCTCCGCGCAAATAATTGCTTCGCGCCCTTCAAACAAATTCGCCCTTGCGGATTCCACGCCGCTGAATTCCGCGCCGGCAACCGGATGGCAAGGAACAAAGCGCGCGATTTTTTTTCCTAATTGACGATGCGCGGCGCGGACAATTTCGCCTTTTACGCTGGCGGCGTCCAGCAGAATAGAATCGGAATGAAGATGATTCGCCAGCGCGGAAAAAATTTCTTCGCAGGCCAGAACCGGGGCGGCGACAAGAATAAAATCGCATTCGCCGACGGCGGAAAAATCATCCGCAATTGCGTCAATCACGCCGAGCGATTCCGCCCGCGCCAGCGTCTCCCGCGAACGGTCAAAGCCAATTGCGCGGCATCCCCCCCCCCCTTCCTTCTCTGCGCGCTTCATCGCCAAGGCGAAAGAGCCGCCGATAAGTCCAACGCCGACGATTCCAAGCGTGAATTCTTTTTTTATTTTTTTATTTTTTTCCATCATTTGCTCCCCCCCCCTTTCATCGCCAAGCGCAATTGATTTAAGAAGCGAATGTTTTCGGATTCCGTCCCCACTGTCACGCGCAAATGCGAAGGCATTTTATATCCTCCTAATTCGCGCACGATAACGCCGCCGCGCAAAAGCGATTCGTTTATTTGCTTCGCCGCATCGCCGACTTCAAAGCAAATAAAATTGCCGCGCGACGGAATAAAATTAACGCCGAGTTCATTAAATCCATTTTCCAATTGATGCATTCCGTCGGCGTTAATTTTGCGGCTGCGATTAATAAAATCGTCGTCTTCCAAAGCCGCCGAAGCCGCCATCTGCGCGAGTCCGCCGACATTAAACGGCTGGCGGATTCGGTTTAAGACATCAATTAATTCCGCCGCTCCGATGCCGTAGCCGATTCGCAGGCCGGCGAGTCCATGCACTTTGGAAAAAGTGCGGGTTATTAAAAGATTGGGAAATTCGCCGAGCCAATTGATGCTTTCTCCCGGACCTTCGCAGACATATTCGTGATACGCCTCGTCAAGGACAATCAGCACATGCGGCGGAATCGCGCGCAGAAATTCATAAACAGATTCAGGAGGATGCCAAGTTCCCGTCGGATTGTTGGGATTGGCGAGAAAAACAACGCGCGCGGAATTATCCCGGCATGCTTTCGCCATCTCCATTAAATCGTGCGCGAAATTTTTCGCCGGAATAATTACAGCCCCCCCCCCCCTGCTGACGGTCGCCAGAAAATAAACGATGAAAGCATGCGCCGACATCACGCCTTTCGCGCCGGGGCGAAGCGTTAAATGCGCGGCTAATTCCAGCACATCATTGGAGCCGTTGCCGAAAATAATTTGCGGCGAAGAAACGCCCAAGCGCGCCGCCAGTTGCCCGCGCAATTGGACGGCGTTGGAATCGGGATAGCGCGCAATCGCCGATGCGTCCGCCTTGGCAATCGCCGCCGCCGCCCGCGGACTGCAGCCCAGCGGATTTTCATTGGATGCGAGTTTTATCGCATCCGCGACTCCGTATTCGCGCGCCGCCTCGCCGAGCGGCTTGCCGGGCTGATAAGGCGCAAGCGACAAAACGCCCGGCGCCGCATAATTAAGAACAGAATTCCGCTTGTCTTTCTGCATCGCAAGTTAATTTAATGGCGTCCTTCAATTTTAATTCGCCGCTGTAAATTGCTTTTCCGATAATCAATCCGGCGATTCCCGAATCAGAAAACTTAATGGCGGCGCGAATGTCGTCCAAAGATTTCACCCCTCCGCTGGCGATAATTGACCTTTTCGATTCTTTCGCCAATGCTATTGATTCGGAAAAGTTAACGCCGCTTTGCATTCCGTCTTTGGAAATATCAGTGTGGATAATTCCGGCGAGCGCAAGTTCTTTGGGCAATTCCCGCGCAAAATCCGCGGCGCGAATTTTGCTGTTTGATTCCCATCCGCGAATTGCCAAGACGCCGTCGCGCGAATCCAAGCCGAGCAGAATTCGCCCTTTGAATTCATCGCAGGCTTCCCGCAAAAAAAAGGGATTTTCTATCGCAGCGGTGCCGACGACAGCGTAATCCGCCCCTAAGTTAAAGCATTCGCGAATCGCCGACAGATTCCGCAGTCCGCCGCCGACCTGCAATTCCGCCCGTCCGCAAGCCGCCGCAGCGACGCTTTCAATTTGCCTGCGATGGACAATTCGCCCCTGCCGCGCGCCGTCCAAATCAACCAGATGAATGCGCGCCGCCCCGTCGTCCAGCCATTTATTTGCAGTCGCCTGCGGGTCGTCGGAAAAGGCGGTCGCGCGGTTAAAATCGCCCTGTTCCAGCCGCACGCAGCGGCCGTTTTGCAGGTCTATCGCCGGAATAATCAGCACTTAGCGAAGCCGCTGCAATTCTTGGCGAATGGCGGTCATGTTTAATTGATGACGCCGCAATTGACGGCGCAAAGCGGCGATTTGCTTTTTATCGGCGGAGTCGGCGGCGAGTGTTTCGCGCAGATTTTTTTCGGCTTGAATAACAAGACGCTGCTCGCCGTCAAATTCATCCCGCAGAATTTGGCGGCGCAGGAGGTCGCGCTTTCGCTGAGTCGCCTTATTGACGCGGGGAAAATTTTTCGGCGACGGAGTCGGCACCGTCACCGAGGGCGACTTCGGATTCACTTTTATGCCGGGTTTTTTTTGATCGCGGAAAAGCAGGGCGCACTGCGAATTTTTTTTGACATTCGTCACCGTTTTTCCGCCTTTGCCGTCGGGGCAACTATAGACATCGGCGCGCGCCGACGCTCCGCAAGAAAGGACAAAGACGGCAATCAAAGCCGTCGCGGAGAAATTTTTCCAAATCGCGCGCATCAGCGGAATTTTATCAAATTTCGCCCCGAAAATTTTAAATTCAAATTTTTCCAATCCGCCGCGACCGGTCGGAATCATCGCCCGCATTATTGGGGGAATCGTCGCCGTCATCGCCGCATTGTAGCCGAAAAAATCCCGCCGCCGCAAATATGCTACACTCGCCGCCCAATGCCGAAAGAATCACTGGACATTTCCGATGCGGAAATCCGCGACCTCAGCCGCCTCCTGCGTGAACGCAAGCCGCTGCCGGAAAAATACCGCTTCATCCTCTTCGGCGATAAGCGCGAAGTGGAATTGGTCTGGAACGGCAAAACCCCAGAAGTGTGCAGCACCGTCCTGCCGTTTCAAACCATTGAACAAGTGGACGAACCTCGCGGCGAAGCCGTCATCCGCGCGCAGCCGGATTTGTTTGACCCCGGCGGACGCCAACTGCGCGGATGGACCAATAAACTCATCTGGGGCGACAATAAATTAATTCTGGCATCCCTGCGCAGCGGCGCAATGCGCGAAGAAATTGAAAAAGCCGGCGGACTCCGCCTCATCTACATAGACCCGCCGTTTGATGTCGGCGCGGACTTCTCAATGAAAATTGAAGTCGGCGGCGACTCCTTTACCAAGCGGCCGAATGTGCTGGAAGAATTAGCATACCGCGATACTTGGGGAAGGGGGGCGGATTCCTTCGCCGCGATGATTTACGAACGCCTGCAATTGATGCACGACCTCCTCGCTGACGACGGCAGCATCTATGTGCATTGCGATTGGCGCGTCAACTCGCTTATTCGCTTGGCGATGGATGAAGTGTTTGGTGTCGATGGGCATAGGCGTGAAATTATTTGGATGATGAGTGCAGCATCAGGATTTAAAGGACTCGCAAATAATTTTGTGCGCGGTCACGAAACGATTTTCTATTACTCTAAAGCCAGCGTTCCCATGTTCAATAAGCTATTTCTTCCGTATAGTAAAGATCAACTGGCCCGGTTTTCGAGTCAGGATGAATCTGGACGCAGATATAAATCAATTACTAAAGATCGGCGACTTTACTTAGACGAAACACAGGGAGTGCCAGTATCTTCTGTTTGGAGCGATATTGCGAATTTCCAGACGATTGTTAATTCGCCTGAGATTCTCGGCTATCCCACCCAAAAGCCGGAAGCGTTGATAGAACGCATTATTAAGGCATCCTCAAATGAAGGCGATATTGTCGCTGATTTTTTCTGCGGCTCCGGCACGACCGCCGCCGTCGCTGAAAAACTTGGCCGCAGATGGATAACCGCCGACCTTGGCAAATTCGCCATCCACACCACCCGCAAGCGGATGATAGCCGTGCAGCGTCAATTGAAAGCGGACGGCAAAAACTACCGCGCTTTTCAATTGCTTAATCTCGGCAAATACGAGCGGCAGTATTTTGTTGATGTTAATAAGAATCTCAGCGATGAAAATCGGGAGCGGCAATTGCGCGGCAAGGAAAAGGATTACATTGAATTAATTCTGCGCGCATATCGGGCGGAGGCGGCGGAAAACATTCCGCCTTTTCACGGCAGGAAAGCCGGGCGAATGGTTGCGGTTGGTCCTATTGATTTGCCGGTTTCGCGCCGCCATGCGGAGGAGGTTATCGCCGAATCGCTTCGGTTAAAAGTCACGCGCGCGGATATTCTGGCGTTTGATTTTGAAACGAATCTTGTTCCCCACATTATTGACGAGGCGAAAAGTCAAGGCGTTGACATTGCTCTTAAGCATATTCCGCGCGAAGTGTTTGACGCGCGGGCGGTGGAGAAGAATCAGGTCGTCTTTTATGATGTTTCCTATATGGAAGTGCGGACGCATGTAAAGGACGGAAAAATTTCGGCGGAGTTGGCCGATTTTTCGGTTTTTTATTCGCAGGATTCGGTGGCGAATGCGCAAGCGTCACTGACGAAGACGGGGCATAAAATCGTCGTGGAAAAGGGGCAAATTATCAAAGTGCTGAAAGACGCGCGCGGCGATTATTCGAAGGAGATTCTGACTCCGAATTGGCACGATTGGATTGATTACTGGTCGGTGGATTTTGACTACGAAAGCAAGCGGGAAATGATTCGCGTTAAAGACGAAGCGACCGGCGAATGGGAGGGAAAATGGACGGGCAATTATGTTTTTGAAAACGAATGGCAAAGTTTTCGGACGCGGCGTGATCGGTCGCTGGAATTGAAAAGCGCGGCGAAAGAGGCAGAGAAAGGCCGCCGCTACAAAGTGGCGGTGAAGGTGGTGGACATCTTCGGCAATGATACAATGAAAGTCGTGGAGGTGAAGACATGACGGATCCTTTTCATTGGACTTGCCCGCACTGCGGGCGCAACGCGATGGCTACCGACAGCAATGTTGCCGAAGGCTCGATCGTCAATCACATCCGAAGCGGTGAGTTTTTTTACGGACTCATGGTGCGGTTTGTCACCTGCCCGAATCCGGAATGCGGAAAATATACGCTGTCCTGCTTTCTGAAAGAAGGCGGCACGGTTATAGAACAACATCCGCCACCATGGATTTCCCGGCCGAAAGATGATGGAGTTGGACAGCAGAACTCGCCGTCCTTGCGCAACTTGCCGCATTTCCTTATGGATTCCGTAAAGACGGTCAAGGAATGGAATTTAATTCCGTCCTCAACTGCCAAGGCATTTCCGGATTATGTGCCTCAGCAAATCCGGACGGATTACGAGGAGGCATGCCTCATCGCGGATCTCAGCCCCAAGTCGGCGGCGTCTCTGGCGCGTCGGTGCCTGCAAGGGATGATACGCAACTTTTGGAGCGTGACGGGAGAGAACACGCTTTACGCCGAAATTGAGGCAATCAAGGATAAGGTTGATTCCTTGACTTGGCAAGCCATAGACGGCGTCCGTAAAATTGGCAATATCGGCGCGCATATGGATAAGAATGCTGACCTCATCATTGAAGTGGATGCCGACGAAGCCAAGCAATTGATTGGATTGATTGAAATCCTAATTAAGGAGTGGTATATTAATCGCGCCGAGCGGCAAGCCAATCTTGCGGCTATTTCCCGAACTGCCGAAGAAAAAGAGCAGCAGAGAAAATCGGCACAAGTGAAAAAAGAAACCGATGCCAATTCCGCCTAATTTTCCGGAGTCGCCAATTGCTGTCCTTCATCCGGACAGCCGCTGGACTCCGGGCGATGATTTGCATTTGGCGGGCATCCCGCATGGTTTGCTGCCGCCGCTGGTGGATAAGTTGCGTCGCGCTGTTCAAGAATGGCGGGATTCCGATTACGCAGGCGTCAGCAAAACTTCGCGCGCTCTGCTTAAATGGTGGTTCCAAAACCCCCACCAAAAAATCGGCGACGACGGCGCGGAAGCCCCATTCCGCTACTACTTCGCCCAGCGCGAGGCGATGGAAACGGTGATTTATCTTTTTGAAGTCGCCAAGGCGAAAGATAAGTTTGACCTGATGCGCTTTGATTCGTCGGGCGCAATTTCACCGAAGATGTTTGACGAGGAATGGCGCCGCTATGTCGTCAAGATGGCGACCGGCAGCGGCAAAACCAGCGTGATGAGTTTGGTTATCGCGTGGAGTTATTTTCACAAATGCTACGAGGAAAATTCCGAGCTTTCGCGCAACATTCTTTTTATCGCGCCGAATATAATCGTCCTTGACCGATTGCGCCGCGACTTTGAAGGATTGCGGATTTTCCACGCCGACCCGGTTCTTCCGGACAACGGCTTTGAGGGCAGAAATTGGCGCGACGATTTTCAAATGCGGACTCATGTTCAGGACGAAGTGCGCGCGCATCCGCCAAATGGCAATATCTTTCTTACAAACATTCATCGCGTTTATGTCGGCGGCGATTCCGAACCTTCAATGGAAGACGACGATCTTTCGGATTATTTTCTCGGCAAACGCCCGACCGGAAAGACCACCGATTCCAAAGCGGATCTCGGCAGGATTGTGCGCGATATTGATGAATTGCTGATTATCAACGACGAAGCGCATCATATTCACGATCCGAAAATGGCGTGGTTTAAGTCAATTCTGGATATTCGCAATCGCCTCTTGCAAAAGGGATGCGCGCTTTCTTTGCAAGTGGATTTTACCGCGACACCGAAGCACACCAACGGCTCAATTTTTGTGCAGACCGTCGCCGATTATCCGCTGGTGGAGGCGATTTATCAAAGCGTCGTCAAGCGTCCCGTGCTGCCGGACAAAGAAAGCCGCGATAAATTGAAAGAATTCCCCAGCGATATTTACTCGAAGCGATACGACGATTATATCCGTCTGGGCGTGGAGGAATGGCGCAAAGCCGCCGCCGTTCATTCCAAAATGGGGCGAAACGCCGTGCTCTTTTTAATGACCGACGACACTAAGAATTGCGACGATGTCGGCGCGTATTTGGAAAACGCATACCCCGATGAATTCGGCGGCAAGGTTTTAGTCATACATACCAAAGACAACAGCGGCAAAATTTCGGAAGCCACCTCCACCAAAAAGGCTGCCGAAGAATTGAAAAAACTTCGCAAGCATGCCGGCAATATTGACAATGCGGAGAGTCCTTATCGCGCCGTCGTTTCGGTTCTAATGCTGCGCGAAGGATGGGATGTGCGGAATGTAACGACCATCGTTGGATTGCGCGCTTACACGGCGGAAGCCAAAATCCTTCCGGAGCAGACGCTTGGCCGGGGCATTCGGCGGATGTATCCTGCGGAAAATCACGACGAACAGGTCAGCGTTATCGGCACGGAACTGTTTATGAAGTTTGTGGAAAAAATCCAGCAGGACGGCGTTACGCTTGAAGTTGCGCCGATGGGCGAAAACGCCCCGCTAAGCGGCCCGCTGCTCATAGAAGTGGACAGCAGCAAGGACATCGGCAAATTGGACATTCGCTTTCCGATGCTGGCACCTCGGATTCACCGAGAATTCGGCGGCCTTGCCGAACTTAATCCGGCGCAATTCCATCATCGGAAAGTCGCCTATAAAAAATTTCCGCCGACGGAAGATCGCGAGATTGTTTTCCGCGACATTCTTACCGAGGATGTCACCCACACCACTTCGCTGGATGAAGTGAAGGTGACGGATTATCGCAGCGCCATCGGTTATTTTACGCGCACGATAATCGGCGGGCTGCATCTGGTCGGCGGCTATAACATTCTTTATGGAAAGGTGCAGGAATTCATCCGCGATTATCTTTTTGATCGTCCGATTGACTTGGAAGACATTGACGCGCTTCGCAATTTGGCGGAGCCCGCCGCCGCCAAGACGGCAATTGAAACTTTGAAGGCGGAAATCAACAAGATTACCGTGCGCGACAGCGGCAAAGTCGAAATCCGCGAATGGATTGCGGTGAGTGAAATGCGTCCGTTCATTATGAATCGCGAGCCGCATATTATTATTCCCGACAAAAGCATCCTTAATTGCATTGCGGGCGATAATGAATTCGAGCGGGAATTCGCGGAATTTCTTGACGGATGCAATGACATCATTTCTTTCGCCAAGAATTACAAGGCCATCCGCTTTAAATTGGATTACATCAACGCCAAGAATGAACCGGCGAATTACCATCCGGACTTTCTGGTCAAGCGGGCGAACGGGGAAGTTTGCATTGCGGAAACCAAAGGCAGGCAGGATTTGGACGACCCGCGCAAAATGGCGCGATTGCGGCAGTGGTGCGAAGAAGTCAATGCCTTGCAGTCGGAGGTGAAATTTGATTTTGTTTTCGTCGACGACGAGGGATTTCGCAAGCATCGTCCGTCTTCATTCTCCGGATTGCTGGAGTCGTTTTCCGAGTATAAAAGTTAGCGGAGCGATTTTTTGCGCGCTTGATGCTCGCAATTCGTCAACTTTTGAGACGACGATTAATAATAGGCGGAGAGAGAGGGATTCGAACCCTCGATAGAACGGTCAGTCCTATACTCCCTTAGCAGGGGAGCGCCTTCAGCCACTCGGCCATCTCTCCGCAGAATTGCACAGGCTATCGCTTTTTTGCCGACGATGCAACCTTGGCTTTCGCCGCCGCCGCCACGCTGCCTTTTTCCTTTTGCGGCGGACGGTCAAGCGCAAACGCCTTATGCAAAGCGCGCACCGACAATTCCAAATACTTTTCGTCGATGACCACCGACACTTTAATTTCGGAGGTGGAAATCATTTGAATGTTGATGCCTTCTTCGGCGAGGGCGTCAAACATTCGGCGCGCGACTCCCGCATGCGATTTCATTCCGATGCCGACGATGGAAACCTTGGCGATATCGCGCGCCCCGCGCACGGCTTCGGCCTGCACTTCGGCGGCGGCCGACCTTACCGCTTTCATCGCATGATTAAATTCGCGCCGATGCACGGTGAAGGATAAATCGGTTTTACCGTCCGCCCCGATGTTTTGGATAATCATATCCACATCAATGCCGGCATCGGCGACCGCGCCGAAAATAGCGCGCGCCACGCCGGGCTTGTCGGGGGCATTAACGACGGTAATCTTGGCTTCGTCGCGATTGAAGGCGACGCCGGACACTTCTGGCTTTTCCATTTTTCCATTCTCCTCATAAGTAATTAAAGTTCCTTCGCCGTCGGCAAAGGAGGATAAAACCCGCAGCGGCACGCGGTATCGTCCGGCGAATTCCACCGCGCGAATTTGCAGAACCTTGGAGCCCAAAGACGCCATCTCCAGAATTTCCTCAAAGGTGATTCGGGAAAGACGGCGCGCGGAATTCACCACGCGGGGATCGGTTGTGTAAATGCCGTCGACATCGGTGAAGATCTGGCATTCGCTTGCGTTTAATGCGGCGGCAAGCGCGACCGCCGTCGTATCGGAACCGCCGCGGCCGAGAGTCGTTACGCGGCCGTCGACGCTGATTCCCTGAAAACCGGCGACGACCGGAATGATTCCGTTTTTAATCGCCGCGCGCAAAGCGGCAATGCTGATGTTTGTGATTCGCGCTTTGGTGTGCGAATTATCGGTTTCAATTCCCGCCGCCGCGCCGGTAAAACTGCGGGCGTTAATTCCCTTGTCGAGCAAAGCCATCGCCAGAAGTCCGGTCGTCACTTGTTCGCCGGTGGAAATGACGGCATCTATTTCGCGCGCGTCGCTTTGCTTGACGACCTCGGCGGCGAGAGAAAGCAGGCGGTCGGTTTCGCCGCACATCGCCGAGACGACGGCGACCACCGAATCGCCATTGCGATGCGCGCGGGCGATTCGCTCGGCGACCGCGCAAATTCGCTCGGCGTCGCCCACCGAAGTCCCGCCGAATTTTTGAATCAACAGCGCCATTAACTAAATTTTATCACGCACCGCATCCTTGCCCTGCTAATGCATGGGTAGACGACTGATTACGGACGCAGAGCGTTGGAATGCGTCAATCAGCGGCAGGAAATCTCTCCAACTCTATAAGAAGCCACATTTTTTTCAATAATGGGAAAATTAAGCAACGCCTTTTCACCTCTTTGCAATCCATGAGTGACATCGTTAGTCCAGCCGATATTTCGGCCTGCATTATCAAAGAGAATCACGCTGACATAGAGAGAGCGAGGGCATCCTTCAATAGCCGTTGCCTCTATCACTATGCAGCGGAATCTTGATTCGCAAATCGGCTTGTAAAGAAATTTGTAGAACACGCTCCCATCATCGGATAGTTGCTTGCGTTCAAAATTTTCCTTTTTGGTCCTCTTCCTTGCCTGCTGCTTATCATAAGCGGTTATACCACCTGCTGATTGAAGCAACGATGTAATCTCGGAAAATCCCTTGTTTACCGATATGTCCAAAGGTGTGGCACCGTTAGAATCGCCCGGGCTCGGATATGCGTAAGCCTTAATCAGAATAGAAACAATTTCGGCGTTTCTGTGGATTACCGCCAAATGAAGCGGAGTCAAGCCGTCATCATTCATCGCGTTGACATCTGCACCTGAGTCAATCATCGTCTGTATTTCGGCAGCAGTCACGGATTCCCACGCGGATCCTAATTTAATAAGGCAGTTCGAATCCGTCTTGCAGTTAGGCAAGTGGGAGGCGGAATTCGCTGGGACGACAGCAGCGATGCCGAGAAAAATCGTCACGGCGGCGAATCCGGCGGCGGCTTTTGTTCGGACGACGGTGAAACTCGGCAAAACGATAATGCCGAGAACAATAGCAACGGCGAGAATTATCGCCAAAGTCACGATTTCCACTTGACTCCTCTTTTTAATAGAATAACGATTATAGCGAAAAAATCACGCCGAATCTCAAAAATGCCAAAATTTTCCTCCTGCGGGGCGGAGATTAATCCTCCACTCGAACATTCCAAAATCGGCGGTGATTTGACGATGCAATTTGTTGCAATCTGCCGCCGTCCAGAAAGGATAATTAATGCCGTCCGTGATATTATTTATCCGCGTTTTGATTTACTCAACCAAAGGAGTTCACGATGAAGCGTATAGCAACTATCGCCCTCGCCGTTGTCGGCGCGGGATTTTTGGTCATTGGCGGCGGCGTCGCCGCATTCGCCAATTTCGGCAAGGACGACCATTTTGAACGAATGATTGAACGCGTCGACCGCAAATTGGATCTCAGCGATTCGCAGCGCGACTCGCTGGAAAAGATGGCCGGCGAAGCGCGGGAATTCATCCGCGAAAAGCATCGCGCCCGCGCAAATGAAATGGCCGACCTTTGGCGACGCGATAAAATTAATGCGGACGATGTCGCCGCCGTAATTCGCGCGCGCAAAGAAAATCGCGATGAAAGGCATAATTTCATCGCCGTCAAAGCGGCGGAATTTCATGCGATATTAACGCCTCAGCAGCGCGAAAAAATGGCGGAAGAAATGCCGCATTGGATTGGCAAATTCGCCAAACGCGGATGGGGCTATCATCACAAAAAATATCGCGACCGGGACGACGACTAACCACCTCAAACATTTCACCCGGCGGCGCGGATTTCAGCGGCGGCGGCGTTGCCGCTGATTCGGTCAATTCGGCGTTATTATCAGCGTCCGCCGTCGGTGAAGAATCCGTAATTGCGAAAGCGGGCCGCGCGGCGGGAAAGCAATTCATCCGTTGAAAGATTCTGCAACCGGCCCAAAGCGGCGGTGATTTTTTCGCCGACGGCGGCTATCGCCAAAGCCGAATCGCGATGCGCTCCGCCGGGCGGCTCCGGAATAATTTCGTCCACTAATTTCATCTTTAATAAACGCTGGGCGGAAAGCCCTAAGTTTTCGGCGGATTCGGCGGCGCGCTTGCCGTCTTTCCATAAAATGGAGGCGCATCCTTCCGGCGAAATAACCGAATAAATGGAATGCTGCAGAATCATTACATGGTCGGCGACCGCCAAAGCGAGCGCGCCGCCGGAGCCGCCTTCGCCAATAATGGCGGCAATGGTCGGCGTTTGCAGAGTGGACATTCGGCGCAAATTTTCGCCGATGGCGCCCGATTGCCCGCGCTCTTCCGCTCCGATTCCCGGCCAGGCGCCCGGCGTATCCACAAAGGCAATGACCGGCAGCGAAAATTTTTCGGCGAGATTCATCACCCGCAAAGATTTGCGGTAGCCCTCCGGATGCGGCATGCCGAAATTGCGGTAAATGTTGTCGTCGGTGCCGCGCCCCTTTTGATGGCCGACCGCCGCCGCCGGCTCGCTCTGCAGCCAGCCGAGTCCGGCGACAATCGCTTTGTCGTCGCCGAATGCGCGGTCGCCGTGCAATTCGGCAAAATCCGAAAACAGCCGCTTGATGTAATCCAAAGAATGCGGACGCGACGGATGACGGGCGACTTGGCAAATTTCCCACGCATTCAATTTGGCGTAAATCTTTTTCAGCAGCCGTCCGCGCTCCGATTCGCGCCCGCGAATTCGCGCCAGAATCTCCCGCGAGGGCGCGTCCGCCGACCGCCGCAGCCCTTCAATTTCGGCTTCAATCGGCTCCAAGTCGCGCTCAAATTCCAAAAGTTGAGTTGTCATCTTTTAGGATTATAAGCGCGCGCCGCCTTCGCCGCCGCCGAGCATTTTGGCGAATTCTTTTTCGTCCGCAATTTTAATTCCGAGCAATTGCGCCTTCTGCAATTTACCTCCCGAATTTTCGCCGACGACGACAACATTCGTCGCCGCCGAAACGCTGCCCGCCACTTTTCCGCCGTGCGATTCAATTTGCCGCTTGGCTTCGTCGCGCGTGAAATTTTCCAGCGTGCCGGTCAGCACAAAAGTTTTACCGGCGAAAACGCCCGCCGATTTTTCGTCGGCGTCAAACCGCCACTCCAATCCCAGCCGCGAAAATTGCGCGAGAATTCCACGATAGCAATCATCGGCGAAAAAACTTTCAATGGAATCAATCGCCCTTTCGGAAGATTTGTCGCCGCCGCCGATTCGCAAAGCGGCGATTAATTGCGATTGATTCGCCGCCTGCAATTCCGAAAGCGAATGAAAATGACGGTCCAAAGTCGCTCCGCATTCTTGGATTTTTCCATTGGCGCGATTCCAAAAAATTCGGGCGGGGCTTACATCGGCGAAGGGCTTTAAGAATCCGCGCCCCGCCAAACTTTTCACTAAATGGACGCCGTCCGATTTGGCGGATTCCATTCGCAATTTCGCGCACCATTTAATAAATTTTTCCATCGGCAGAATTTTCGGCGGCGGCGGATTCGCTTTGCCGACTCCCCGCATTTGCAAATCGGCGAGCATTTGCGCGTTTTGCGGGTCGCCGAAAAAATCGCGAATGCTGGTCGCCACTTCCCATCCGACATCGGCGACATAGCAAAGCGCCTCCGGATTCGTGCGGGATAATTCGGCGGCGTCGCCGAAAAAATCCGCCAAAGCGCGCGCCGTCGCTTCGCCGACATCCGGAATTCCCAGCGCGAAAATAAATCTCGGCAGCGGAATTTCGCGGCTTTTTTCAATCGCCCGCAGAAGATTATCCGACGACACTTCGGCGAATTTTTCCAATTTAATCAATTCGTCTTTTTTCAATTCATAAATGTCCGGCGGCGACAGCGAGGGCTTTTCTTCCGTTAATTTTTCCACCAGCATTTTGCCGAAGCCGTCAATATCCATCGCGCGGCGCGACACAAAATGCCGAATCCTCGCCCGCACCTGCGCCGGACAGCGGCGATTCGGACAGCGGACGAATCTTCCGTCTTCCGCCGCCTTCGCTCCGCACGACGGACAAATCAGCGGAAATTCAAACGGCGGCAATTCCTTTTCGCGCTTTTCCGGCAGCACGCGGACGACTTCCGGAATCACTTCTCCCGCCCGCCGCACTTCCACCCAATCGCCGACGCGCACATCTTTTTTAGCGATGATTTCGCGATTGTGCAAAGTGGCGTTGGAAACGACCACGCCGCCGACGGTTATCGGCTGCAATCGCGCCACCGGAGTCAATACGCCCGTGCGCCCCGGACGGACGGCAATCGCCTTGATTTTTGTTATCGCCAATTCGGACGGAAATTTATGCGCGACGGCAAATCGCGGCGCGCGCGAAGTCGCCCCGAATTTTCGCTGCACGGCGAAATCGTCAATTTTATAAACGACGCCGTCCATGCTGTATGGAAAATTTGCTCTGTCGTCCCGCACCCGCGCGGAAAAATCCAGCAATTCCGCCAGCGATTCCGCCCGGCCTCTCGGATCGCAAATTTGAAAGCCGAAATCCCCCAGCATTTTCAACGCTTCGCTTTGCGAATTTGGAGGATTCCCGCCCTCCATTCTGCCGAGTCCGTGCGCGAAAAAAATCAGCGGACGCAAAGCCGTCACCGAAGAATCCAATTGCCGCAAACTGCCGGCGGCGGCGTTGCGCGGATTGGCGAAAATTCTTCCGCCCGTTTTTTCCTGCGCGAAATTCAGAGAAGCAAAATCGGCGAAGGAAATTACCACTTCGCCCCGCACTTCTAAAAATTCCGGCGGCGAATCGCTTTTCAAACGCAATGGAACGCTTTTGACCACGCGCAAATTCGCCGTAATATCTTCGCCGGTTTTGCCGTCGCCGCGAGTCGCCGCCGCCGACAATTCGCCGCTGCGGTAAATTAAATTAACGGCGACGCCGTCTAATTTCGGCTCCATCGCATAAGCGACCGCCCCCCCCGACGCTTCTCCGGCGCGCTTGTCAAATTGGGCGACATCCGAATCGTCAAAGGCGTTATTCAAGGACAGCATCGGAGTCGGATGCGAAAAAGCGGAAAATCCGCCCGCTAATTTTGCGCCGACGGATTTGGTCGGCGAAGCCCCTTTCGCCAATTCCGGATGCAATTCTTCCAGCCGATTTAATTCGGCGAAAAGCGAATCAAAGACGGCGTCGGAAATTTCGGGCGCATCGGCGGCGTGATACAAATCGTTGTGGCGCGCCACTTCCTTCCGCAGGCGGCGAATGCGGGCGGTGATTTTTTTGGCGTCGGATTTTTCCGCCATCACGAAAATAAAATCCGCGCCAAAGCCCCGCCGGCGACTACGCCGTAGTCGTCCATTTTTTTTCGCAGCGCATCGGCCTGCGTCCGAATTCGCGTGATTGAATCGCGCGTCAGCGGATTATTTTCCTCGTCCACCAAAGTAAACCGCAGCACTTTGGCCATCTTGTCGGCGGTTTCCGCCATTTCGGAAAATCCTTCGCCGGGCCGCGATACATGCGGCAAATCCAATTCAAAAGAAATGCCGGAGACGCTGTCCCCTCCTTTTCCCAGCGGCATTCCGTGGCGCGTTTTCAATGCGAATAATTTTTGATTGTCGCGGTAGCGGACAAAAACGCCGGGGTCGTCCCGAATAAATCCCTCCGATTCCGCCAGCGACGCAATTTTCGCCGCCGACTGCGGAGCGCGATTCAAACTGACCGCGTAAAGACAAAGCAGGACATCCGCTTCCGAGCAGAATTTATCCAGCAGGCCGGCGTGTTCGGCGACGATGGCGCTGTCGGGAAAAATCGTCCGCAGCCGATTCGCCTCGCCGAATTTTTTAAACGCGGCTTCAATTGCGTTCATTTTTTTTTCGTCCAACCGACCGGCGCGGCTTACCAATGGCGTCGCCCAAATCCAATGCTTGTGCGCGCCCGTTCCGCGCAGGCGAATCCAGCCGCGCTTTTCGTCCAAGCCGAAAATTCGCTGCGATGCGCGTATGCCGATTTTGTCCGCCAGCGGCGCAAAAATGCGGACTTCGGCCGGCGGCGATGATTCGTCGGCTGGAAAAAGGCGGACGACATAATGCAAATCCTCCCGCAGCAATTCTTCGGCGATGGGCGGCAATGGCGGCGAACTCCAAACAGCGGCGACGGGCGAATCATTGTCAATAAATCCGGGAATGGGCGGGCTCGAATCGGCGGGCGATTCGGCTTTGACTTCGCGCACTGTCGGCTCTATTTTTGGAGCGGGCGCGGAAGATTTTGAGGCGGACGATTTTCGTCCGCGCGCGTAAAGCCAGCCGCCGAGAACAAGCGGAAAAACGGCAATCAATACCAGCAGCAGCCAGCCCATTATTCCGCCGCCGATTCCGTTTGCGATGACGGCTTGCGATCGCTCGGCGATTTGCGGTCGCTCGGCGACTTGCGGTCTTGCTCAATCATTTTCGCCGCTTCGCCGACATTCACTGTCACCAGCCGCGAAACGCCCCGCTCCGTCTGCGTTACGCCGATTAATTGCTCCGCTACCGCCGATTCCACCGTCGTCTTGTTGTGCGTGACAAACAGGCACTGCGTGTCGGCGGCGACCTGCCGCAGCAATTCGCAGAATCGCAGCGTATTGGATTCATCCAAAGCGGCGTCAACTTCGTCCAGCAGGCAGAACGGGGCGGGATTAAGCGCAAACAGCGCAAATAAAAACGCCGCCGCCGCCAGCGATTTTTCACCGCCGGAAAGCGCGGATATATTCTGCACCCGCTTGCCCGGCGGCTGCGCCCGAATTTGAAAGCCGGCCGATTCCGCCGTCTCGCCGACCGCTTCAATGCTGCCTCGTCCGCCGCCGAACATGCGGGCGAAAAATTCGCCGAATTTTTCATCCAGCCGAGTCCGCACGGCGGTCAGCCGCTCTTCGGTTTCGCGGTCAAGCCGACGAATCGCCCGCTCTAATTCCGTCGCCGCCGCCGACACATCCTCCATTTGCGCGCGCAAAAAATCCCGCTTGGCCGAATCCGATTCCAATTCCGCCGCCGCCGCAAAATTAATCGCGCCTAATTTTTCGCGTCGGCGGGTTAGATTTTCGACATCCGCATCCAAATCCGATTCCGGCATTTGCGGCGATTCCGCCCGCAATTCGGCGATGCGTGATTCGGCGATGTTTAATTCCTCCATTGCATCGTCCAGCCGCGCGGCTTCGGATTCCAGCGACTGCTCGGCAAGGCGGCGCGTCCCGGCTTCTTCCTGCGCGCTTTCAATTGCCGCCGCCGTCTGCGCCCGGCGACGCTCTAATTCATCGTTTTCCGCCGTGGTTTTTTCCTGTGCGATTTTGTCCCGCGCCGATTTTTCCTCCGCCGCCGCGCGCGATTCCTCCGCTTCCTTTTGCGATTGCGAAAGCGTCTCTTCGCTCATCGCCGACAATTCATCTTTCAATTCGGACGCTTCCTTCTGCAGGCGACCGCGCCGCTCGCCGAGAGATTCCATTTCCGCATTCAGCCGCTCCAGACGCTCGCGCGCGCGGCTTTCGGCGAAAGCGAATTGCTGCCGATGCGCCGCCGATTCCTGCGCCGCCTCGCGCTTTTGCGAAAGCGATTCCGCCGCCAATTCGCGCGCTTTTTCGGCTTGCTTTAAGGCGTCGGCGAGTCGGTATTCTTCCGTTTTTAATTCGGCGGATTTTTTTTCGGCGGCGAGTCGGGATTCTTCCAATCTTGCCCGGCTCGTCCGCAAATCCGCCAGCGACCGCGCCGCTGATTCGCGCCGTGCCGCCGCCCATTCGCGACGCTCGGCGGATTTGGATGCGGCGATTTCGCACTCGTGCAGAATCTTCCTTGCGGCGTCCCTTGCCGATTCCGCCGCCCGCAGATTTTCGCGCGCCAATTCCGATTTGGCTTTCGACTTCGCCAGCGATTCGCGCGATTGAATTAATTCCTTTTCCTTCGTCGACAGCGATTCGCCCAATGCGCGCAGGCGGCTCTGCCATTCCAATCCGCCGACGACATCGCCGTGAAAATGGGCGGAATCGGCGGCGTAATAATTTCCGGATTTGGTGACGACCGCCTCGCCCTCGCCGAGACGGCGGCGAATTGCCAAAGCCGATTCGTCGTCGTCCGCCGCATAAACGCCGGCGAGCCAGCGCGACAGCGAATTCCGCCAATGAGGCGGCGCGCCGATTTTGGCAAGCAAAGTCGGAAATTTTGCATCGCCCGAATCCGCATTTTGGCTTGGAGATTCGTCCGGCGGATTTTCCACAAAAACCACCCCCGGCGGCGCTTGATTTTTTTGCGCGGCGGCGGCGACGGCATCAACCGACTCAATCACAAACGCCGCCGCCCGACGGCCAAGCGCGCCGTCCAATGCGCGCTCCCATTCGCGATTTTGAATTCGCATCAAGGCGGCGAGGCGGGTCGGCTTGGAATCGTCGGCGGAATTTTTAAGCGGCGAAGCGGACGCCAAAGCGGACAGGCGGCTGTCGTCGGCGCCGCCGACCCGCAAAAGCGCGTCTTTTTCGGCGCGCAATGCCAACGCTGCCGCTTCCGTCCGGCGATGCGACGCCGTTTTCGATTCCAATACTTCGTCGCTGGCGGCGACGGCGGCGGTTTTTTCGACGATGGCGGATTCGCTCTGCGCCAGCGATTCCGCCGCTTCTTCGGCGATTCGCGCCGCTTGGGAATGGGCGCTTTCGTTTTCCTCATTTTTTAATTCAGCGAGGGCGGCTTCGGCGCGGGCAATTTGCGCCGCCGATTCCGCTGATTCCGTCGACGATAATTCGGCGCGGGCGATTTCGGATTCCAAGGCGCGGCGGGATTCAAAAAGTGATTCGCGGGCGGAATCAAATTCGCGGGCGGCTTTTTGATTTAATTCTTCGGCGGCGGAAAGGGCGGACGCATTGTCGGCGGCGGCGGATTCGGCGGATTTTAATTCGCGCCGCGATTCTATTAATTTCAATTCCCATTCCGCTTTTTCGTCGGCGAGTTTTTTAAGCGAATCGGCGGCGGCGGCAATTTCCGCCTCCCGCGATGCCGACTGCGATTCCACGCGCCGTCGGCTTTCCGAGAGATGCGCGATTCGCTGGGTGATTTCGGAAACGCGCGCCCTTGCCGAATGCAGATTCTCGCGCGATTCTTCGGCGGCGCGAGTCAAATTGGCGAGGCGAGTCCGGGCGGCTTGCCTTTCCCGCCGCAATTCATCGGCATGCCTGCGATGGGCGGCGATTTTTTCCCCCAATTCGCGGACGCTTTCCTTCGCCGATGTTAATTTTTCCGCCGCTGATTCGCGCCGAATGGAAAGCAAAAGCGCGCGCTTTTCGGTGATTTGCGCATTCAATTTAGCGTATCGCTCGGCGGCTCCGGATTGGCGTTTGAGGGCGGCGATTCGCTTTTCCAATTCGCTTGCGGAATCTTCCAAGCGCGCCAGATTTTCGCGGCTGTTGGCGAGCCGTCTTTCTGAATCGCGCCGCCGCTCTTTATACTGCGAAACGCCCGCCGCTTCCTCCAAGTGGGCGCGCAATTCCTGCGGATTGGATTCTACGATGCGGCTGATCATTCCCTGCTCCACCACGCCGTAGGCGCGCGCCCCGACGCCGGTGCCGCGGAATAAATCGGCGACATCGCGCCTTCGCACCGACTGCCCGTTAATGAAATACGACGACTGCCCGTCGCGCCGCAATTCGCGCTTGACGGCAATTTGCGGATAGCGGCTCCACATTCCAAGGTCGCGCTTGCCATCGTTGATAAGGCGCAATTCCACTTCGCACCAATCCGCCGCCGGACGGCTGGCCGCCCCGTTGAATAGGACATCCTGCAGCGATTCGCCCCGCAGCGCCGAAGCGCGGCTTTCGCCCATCGCCCAGCGCAATGCATCTATGATGTTGGATTTGCCGCAGCCGTTGGGGCCGACGACGGCAATTCGTCCGGCGGACAATTTAAGATTCGCGCCGTCGGCGAAGGACTTAAAGCCGCTGATTCTGACGCCGCTAAGACGCATCAGACCCGGCGAAAAACCAGCGTCGCGTTAGTGCCGCCGAAGCCGAAAGAATTAGTCAATGCCGCGTCAATTTTGGCATCGCGCGCTTCGCCGGGGACAAAATCCAAATCGCATCCTTCGCCCGGCTCGTCCAAATTAATTGTCGGCGGGGCGGCTTGATGATGCACCGACAGCGCCGTAAAAACCGCCTCCACCCCGCCGGCCGCGCCGAGCAAATGACCAATCATGGATTTGGTTGAACTCACCATTAAACGGTCGGCATGCCCGCCGAAGCACTGCCGAATCGCCCGTGTTTCCGCCAAATCACCGAGCGGCGTGGAAGTCGCATGGGCGTTGATATATTGGACGCCATCGGGCGGAATGTCCGCATTTTTCATCGCCGCCGCCATGCATCGCACGACGCTTTTGCCGTCTTCGCGCGGGGCGGTAATGTGATGGGCGTCCGCGCTCATTCCGTAGCCGGCGAGTTCGGCGTAAATTTTCGCGCCGCGTTTTTTGGCGCGCTCGTATTCTTCCAAGACCATCACGCCCGCGCCTTCGCCGATGACAAAACCGTCGCGCTTGGAATCCCATGGACGACTGGCTTTTTGCGGCTCGTCGTTGTTAAAAGAAAGCGCCCTTGCCGCTCCGAATCCGCCGATCCCCAGCGCCGAAATGGCGGATTCCGCCCCGCCCGCAATCATCACATCGGCGTCGCCGTATTCAATCATTCTGAACGAATCGCCGATGCAATGCGTCGCCGTCGTGCAGGCGGAAACCATCGCCACATTCGGCCCTTCAAATCCAAAGCGAATGGACACATGACCGGAAATCATATTAATAATGGACGCCGGCACAAAATACGGCGAAATTTTGCGCGGGCCAAAATCGCGGTAAACCCCGTGGACTTTTTCAATCATCGGCAGACCGCCGATGCCGGAGCCGATGGAAACGCCGATGCGGTCGGCGTCCGCTTCGGAGTCGCTAAGCCCGGCGTCCGCCACCGCCTGCACCCCGGCGGCGAATCCATAGTGAATGAAAGAATCCATGTGGCGGGCGTCTTTGGACGAAAGCCAGTCGGTGGGATTGAAATCGCGCACTTCGGCGGCGATTCGCACCGGAAAGTCGGCGGCGTCAAAGCGGGTGATGGCACCCACGCCGGACTCGCCCGCCAGCACGCGCCGCCAAGATTCATCGGCGGTGTTGCCGAGCGGCGAAACGACGCCCAAGCCAGTGACGACTATCCTGCGCCGCGGCACGGGCGCGCTCCTATTGGCCGCTCTGCTTGTCGGCGATGTAAGAAACGGCCTGCCCGACGCTTTGGATTTTTTCCACTTCCTCGTCGGGAATTTCGCAGTCAAACTCGTCTTCCAGCGCCATCACCAATTCCACGGTATCCAGCGAATCAGCGCCCAGGTCGTCCACAAAGCGCGACTCCAGAGCGACTTTCGCCTCTTCCACGCCGAGCTGCTCGGAGACAACTTTTTTCACGCGATTTTCAATATCTGCCGACATTTGGTTTCCCCTTGTTTGTAAAGAAGCGGGATTTTATCAGAATTGCCAGCGCCGAAAAATTATTTTTAAGAATAATGGCGAAAAAAATTAAAACCGCAAAGCATCGGCGAGGAATTCAATTACACACAATCAGTGAGAGGGCGAATAAACTCCCGCCATTCGCTGCGGCGGACGCAGCGAAAAACGGCATATCGTCGGTGACCATCACGCTGCTGTTCGCTTCGGCAAGAGCGAGATAATTACTTCAATCCGGCCGATGCAGAATTAATTGCAAAACCGCCTGCGTGCCCAAATAACTCAACACCAAAAAGACGAATCCCGCCATCGTCCAATTAAACGCCGTGCGGCCGCGCCAGCCGTAAAGACGCCGTCCGCCCAGCAAGCCGCCGAAAACCAGCCATGTCAAAGCGGCGAATAAATTTTTATGATTGAAAGCAAACGCCGCCCCGCCTTCGCCAAGCGATGCGACGACGCCCGTGGCCAAAGTTAAAGTCAGCAGAATAAAACTTGCGGCAAGGGCGCGAAAGCATGAATTCTCCCGCGCCAGCAGCGGAATTAAAACCCATCGCGGCGGGGCGGCGCGCTCAATTCTTCGCTCGGCAAGGCGAATTAATCCCAACTGCAAAAACGCCAGCAGCGAGCAGGCGTAAGACAGAGTCGCCAGAAAAAAATGCACGGCGAAAATCGGCGACGGGGCGAATTCGCGCGGCGTCAATTCGCTCGTCGCCAGCGGCAAAAGCACTCCGACCGCCGCCAGCGGCAGCAGCAAAACATACAAGGGCGCGGCGGACAATTGCGATTCGCCCTTTTGGATTCGCGAAGAAATCCATTGCGCCGCTACGGCGGACAGCAGAAAAAAAGACGCCGCCGCCGCCACATCAAACGATGAATCCCGACGCAGCGATTCGGCGTGCGCAAGAAGCGGAAGCAAAATCGCCCATTCCCATCGGCGCGGCGGAGCGGAATCGCGGGCGAGGTATCGCCCGTAAAAAATCAGCGCCAGCGCAAAGTAGCCGAGCGCGCCGGCAAGATGGAGTAGAATCGCCATTTAGCCGCGTCGTGAAAGGCGCCCGATATGCTGGAAAATATAACCGAGCGATTTGCGGATGTTATCAGAAAACTCCGCGGAGCCGGCCGACTCACCGAAGACAACATCGCCGACACGCTGCGCGACATTCGCGTCGCCCTTTTAGAGGCCGATGTCGCCCTTACCGTCGTCCGCGATTTTACCGAGCGGGTGCGCCAGCGCGCGGTCGGCGACGAAATTGCCCGCTCGCTTACGCCGGGACAGACGCTGATAAAAATCGTCCACCGCGAATTAACCCTCATGATGGGCGAATCCGATTCGCCCCTGAATCTGCGCGCGACTCCCCCGGCGGCGATTTTAATCTGCGGACTGCAAGGGTCGGGAAAAACAACGACTCTCGCCAAAATCGCCAAGCATCTGCGCGAGCGAAAAAAAAAGCGCGTGATGCTCGCCAGTTGCGATATCCATCGTCCGGCGGCCATTGAGCAATTAAAAATTCTCGCCGACGCCGCCCAAATTCCCTTTCATCAAAGCGATGAATTCAGCGATGCGCGCATTCGGGCGAAGGACGCCATCGCCGCCGCCCGACGCAAACTCGCCGACGCGATTCTAATTGACACCGCCGGCCGCACAATTCTGGACGATGAAATGATGCGCGAAATCGCCGACCTGCAGTCGCTGATAAAACCCGCCGAAACGCTTCTGACCATTGACGCTATGCAGGGGCAGGATGCCGTCAACACCGCCCGCGGATTTTCCGAAAAAGTCCGGGTGAGCGGAATCGTCCTTTCCAAATTGGACGGCGATTCGCGCGGCGGAGCGGCTTTGTCGGCGCGGGCGATTCTGGGCAAGCCGATTAAATTCGTCGGCGTCGGCGAAAAATTAGACGACTTGGAATCCTTTCATCCGCAGCGAATGGCGTCGCGAATTCTCGGCATGGGCGATTTGCTGACTCTCGTCGAAGAAGCCGAACAAAAAACCGACGCCGAATCCGCCCGCCGCATGGTCAAAAAAATGACGCAAAAACGCGGGACGGATTTAAGCGACTTTTTAGAGCAGATGCAGCAGGCGAAAAAACTCGGCGGCATTGCATCCATCGCCGACAAATTGCCCGGCGGTGCGGCGATTTCGCCGGAAGCCGCCGAAGAAAGTCAAAAAAATCTCGTCCGAATGGAAGCGACAATTCTTTCCATGACTCCCGCCGAAAGAAAGCGCCCCGAAATTTTGAAGGCGTCGCGCAAGCGGCGAATCGCCAAAGGCGCCGGGGTGACGGCGGAAGCCGTCAATCAATTGCTGAAGCAATTTGAGCAGATGCAGAAAATGATGAAGATGGTCGGCAAAAATCCGCGCGGAATCGCCCGCATGTTCGGCGGATTAATGCAATGACCGGCGAAGCGATTGTCGTCGGTAATTTAACCAAATCCTTCGGTTCGCTGCGGGCTCTGGACGATGTTTCCTTCACCGTCGGCGAGGGCGATTTTTTCGGACTGCTCGGCCCCAACGGCGCCGGCAAAACGACTTTAATTTCCATCCTCGCCGGATTGTGCCGTCCGGATTCGGGGCGCGCCTTTATTTTAGGAAGGGACGCCGTTAGCGACAGTTTGTCCGCCCGCCGCCATATCGGAGTCGTGCCGCAGGAAGTCATCTACGATCCGTTTTTTACTGTGCGCGAAAGTTTGCGATTTCAATCGCGCTACTACGGCATTCGCAAAAATGACGAATGGATTGAAGAATTGCTGGCGACGCTCGGCCTCTCCGAAAAAGCCCGCGCCAACACGCGCACCCTTTCCGGCGGAATGAAGCGGCGATTAATGATTGCACAGGCCTTGGTGCATCGTCCGCCCGTCGTCGTTTTGGACGAGCCGACCGCCGGGGTGGACATCAACCTGCGGCTTTCGCTTTGGCAATTCATTCGCCGATTAAACAACGAGGGGCATACAATTGTCCTTACGACCCACTACCTGCAGGAAGCCGAAGAATTGTGCGGACGAATCGCATTAATGAAGGAAGGGCGAATTGTCGCCTTGGAAAAAACCCCCGACCTTCTCGCCAAGGCGGGAAAATCCGTGCGCCTTTTAATTAAATTCGCCGACGGCGCGCCGCCGCCGGAAAAATGGCGCAATTCCGTCGCCGCCGCCAGAGCCGACCGGACTTGGGAATTGTGCCTGCAAGGATACGGCCAAGTGGAATCCCTGCTCACCGACGCCCGCGCCGAGGGGCTCGCCGTCGCCGAAATGAAAGTCGCGCCGCCGGATTTGGAGGATGCCTTCGTGCGCATTATCAATCAATCATGACGATGAATCCGCGCGTTTTAATGTCCGGCTTCGGCGGGCTGTTCGCCAAGGAAATTCTGCGCTTTTGGCGCGTCGCCTTTCAGACCGTAATGGCGCCGGTGCTGGGGGCTTTTTTGTATCTGCTGATTTTTTCCCACATTCTCGCCGACCGCGTGCAGGTGTTTGAGAATGTCGGCTACGCGGATTTTCTGGTGCCCGGACTTGTAATGATGTCCGTGCTGCAAAACGCCTTCGCCAATTCGTCGTCCAGTTTGGTGCATTCCAAAGTAAGCGGCAATATTGTGATTTTGCTTTTGCCGCCGATTTCGGCGTCGGCTTTTTATTTGGCTTATGCGGGGGCGGCGACTTTGCGCGGCGTCGTTGTCGGGGCGGGCGTGCTGGTCGGCGGCTATTTTTTTGCGAGTCCGTCAATCGCTTCGCCGCTGATTGTTTTATTTTTCGCGCTGATGAGCGGGACGATGATGGCGTCGCTGGGAATTATCGCCGGGCTGTGGTCGGAAAAATTCGACCACATGGCGGGGTTTCAGAATTTCATTATTATGCCGCTGACATTTTTGTCGGGGGTGTTTTATTCCATTCAGTCGCTGCCGCCGTTTTGGCGCGAAGCGTCAAAATTAAATCCGTTTTTTTATATGATTGACGGATTCCGCTACGGCTTTTTTAATCAATCGGACATTCCCGTCGGCGTAAGCGCGATAGTGGTTTTAGCGGCGACGGCGGCGGTCGCTCTGCTTGCTCTTTATCTGCTGAAAATCGGCTACAAAGTGAGGACATAATGCATAACCTAAATCCCCTGCAAATTCGCGAGTGGATTGCCTCCGCAATTCCGTGCGAAAAATTAGAAGTCGCCGGCGACGGCGCGCATTTTCAAGCGCTGGTGGTCAGCGATAATTTCGCCGGACTTTCCCGCATTGCGCGCCATCAATTAATTTACCGCGCGCTCGGCGAAAAAATGGCGGGCGAAATTCATGCGCTTTCAATGAAAACGCTGACGCCGGACGAATGGCGGAATCAAAATGGATAAACTTCGCATTCTCGGCGGACGCCCGCTCAGCGGAGAAATTACCATCAGCGGCGCAAAAAACGCCGCCCTGCCCGCTCTTTTCGCCAGTTTGCTGACGGCGACGCCGTGCCGAATTGCGCGCGTGCCGCCGCTGGGCGACATCAAAACCGCGCTCTCTCTTCTCGGCGAATTGGGCGCGGAATGGAATCGCGACGGCGACTCCGTCATCGTCCGCGCCGCCGACATCAAAAGAATTCGCGCGCCCTACGACCTTGTGAAAACGATGCGCGCGTCGGTGCTGGCTCTTGGCCCGCTGCTGGCGAGATTCGGCCGCGCCGAAGTGTCGCTGCCCGGCGGCTGCGCGATTGGACTTCGTCCCATCGACTGGCACATCAGCGCCCTTTCGCAAATGGGCGCGGACATTAAAATTGAAGACGGCTACATTCGCGCCCGACTCTTAAAAGGACAACTCGTCGGCGCAAAAATTAATCTGCCCTCGCCGACCGTCACCGGCACCGAAAATTTAATGGCGGCGGCGACTCTGGCCGACGGCGAAACTATCATTGAAAACGCCGCCCGCGAGCCGGAAATCGTCAATCTCGCCGAAATGCTGACAGCGATGGGCGCGGACATTGAAGGCGCCGGCACAAGCCGAATTCAAATTCGCGGACGGCGAATGCTCGGCGAAAACGCCAATGAAATTCACCACGAAATTATTCCCGACCGCATTGAAGCCGGCACTTATTTAGCCGCGGTCGCCGCCGTCGGCGGCGAGGCGATTCTTCACGGCGCCGACATTTCGCATTTGCGGCCGGTCGCCGAGGCGCTTGAAAAATCGGGCGCGGAAATTGAAGGCGTTGAAAATGCAATCCGCATCAAAATGCGAAATCGCCCGCGCGCGGTCAGCATTGAAACGGCGCCCTATCCCGGTTTTCCGACCGATATGCAGGCGCAGATGACGGCGGTGAATTGCATCGCCGTCGGCGAAAGCGAAATTACGGAGACGATTTTTGAAAATCGCTTTATGCACATTTCCGAATTAATTCGGATGGGCGCGGACATTTCGGCGGGCGGACGGCGGGCGCATGTGCGGGGAGTCGCCGAATTAAACGGCGCGCCGGTAATGGCGACCGACCTTCGCGCCTCGGCTTCTTTGGTGATTGCGGGGCTGATGGCCAAAGGCGAAACGATGGTGCATCGCATTTATCATTTAGATCGCGGCTATGAGCGGATGGAGGAAAAGTTATCATTGCTTTCCGCCGACGCCGAACGCATCCGCTAACAAGGCAACCTTGACTCACTTCAATCAATGACCGATTCCAAGCGGCGAAAAATTATTGTGCGCGATTTTCGCGGCGAAACCGTCATCGGCGTAAATCCCGCCGAGGCGCACTGCCGCCAGCAAATTCGCGCCGATATGGATATCATCGTCGCCGCCGAATCGGAAGATTCGTCCGACGGCGAAAATGCATCCGACGCGCGTCCGGCAGTGGATTACGACGCCCTGCTGTCCCGTCTGCGCGCAGTGCTGAAAAACGAGCGGTTTGCACTGGTGGAAGATTTGGCGGAGCGATTCGCCGATGTGATTCTGCGTGAATTCGGCGCCGCCGAAGCCCGCGTCTATTGCGCCAAAACCCGCCTGTATCACGATGTGAATGAAGTCGGCGTGGAAATTATTCGCTTGGGCGAATTGGATAATTCCCAAAGCCGGGATTGAAAATTCGCCCGAAAAATTTGATTTGTTATTTTTCCGAATCGGCTTTTTCGGCGGGGCGCAAAGCGAAAACAATTCTCCCCGGACGATTTTCTTCCAGCACCGCCTCAAAGCCGCATTCCTCCGCTTGGCGCGATAAGTGAAATAAGCCAATTCCCAAGCCCGTCTCCGAATTCAGCGGCGACTTGAAAAGCAAATTCGCCGTCGCTTCGGCGACCGCATCGCCGTTGTCGGCGACCCGCAGCGACGCCCCTTTTTCGTCGCAGTGAAATTCCGCCGTCACTTCCAAATCGCCGTTTTCGGTTTTTTTGGCGAGGGCGTTTTCCAAAAGATTATCCAACGCGCGGTCAAACAATGCGGCGGGGACGGCGCAATCGGCAATTGCATCGCCGCTTAAAATGAATCGGGCGGGCGAATCGGCTCGGCGTTTTTGGGCTTCTTCCCACCACAAATTGGCCGGACGGCGGTCGGTGATTTCTTCGGCGGCGGGGGCTTTTAATTTTTCCAAAGTGACTGCAAGTCGCCTTGCCAATTCGGGAAGTTGTCGGCGCACCACGGCGACTCCTTTTTCGTCGCCGCCGCGCGCGAGGGCGATTAATCCCTGCATCGCCTGTAGAATATTTTTGATGTCGTGCGTGAGGCGCGCGCCTGTTTCATAAACGGCGCGGGCGAGATTGTCGCGCGAGGCGCGCTCTTCGCGCAATTTGGAAAGATAATACTCGGCGGCGACGCGCATCAGCAGCGAATAACTTAATCGCGCCGACGGACCCACCGGACGATGCGAATGGACGACAGCATGAATCGGAGCGATGTGAATTTCCGCCCGATACGGCGATTTAATGTCGCCGACGGATTTTTCTTTGCCGTCGGCGGCGAGCCATCTGACTCCGGCAATCGCCGGCAGCGAGGACAATTCGCGCATTGCACCGGCAAGAAGGGAATCGGCGTCGTCTTCAGTTTCGGCGAGGCGGGCGAGTCGGGCGACCCATTCTTCCATCGGCACGCCGAGCGAAAGCACATGCCGCATAAAAGCATCCGAGAGTCCGCGTCCGCCGAGCGGCAGCCACATCATTGCCGCCACCGCTCCGAATACGGCGAATCCCAAAGCCGCCGCCCCGACCGCCTGCGGATAGGGCAGCCGTCCGAGCGACGACAAAGCGGTGATGGAAAGCGCCAAAGTCGCCATCAGCAATGCAAAAATAGCGGCGGCGAGAAAATCCCCCGACGCCAAATTCACCGAGCGGCGCGCCGACAAATTCGCCAGCAATATCGCCGCCCAAAGCCCCCAAGCGGCGTAGAAGGAAAATTGACGATAGAAAACAGAATCCCCCGCCTGCGCAATTTGCGGGACGATTCCAAAGCACAGCACGACCGTCGCCAGCACAATGGCAAACAGCCGCTCCGCCGATGCCGCCCGCGAATCGGCGAGAAGCAATTCGCCGAAGATTAATCCGGCGGCAATGCACAGCGAAAAGGCGCGCCCCCATTCCGAATAAATGGCCGCCGCCGCCAGCAGTCCGCAGCCGATTCCGCGGCGGACGCTCGCCGACATCGCCCGCGATTCGCCCGCCAATTGGGGCGCGCGCGGAAGCAGCAAGCCAATTAAAAAAGCCGCCCATGCGGCGTCCCGCCACCATGGAATTTCCGGCGCCATCGCGGCGGCGAGAAAAAAGAAAGCCAGCGGGTAGCGCGCCCGCAAAAGCGCGGCATCAATTTGGGCGGCGCGAATCATTCGCATAATATAAAAAATTTCCGCGCAAAAAGGCCGCGCAAAATCGCTATAATAAGATAATGCATTCCATCGCCGAAATCGCCGCGCTGGCGCAGTTTACCATGCGCGAAGCCCTCAAGAATAGAGTGGTGTGGATTGCCGCCGTTTTCGCTGTGGGCGGAGTTGGCGTCGCCAGTTTTCTGGCCGATGTCGCCATTACCGAAAGCGCGGAAATTCAAACCGCCCTGCTCGCCGCCGCTTACCGCTTTTGCGCCGTCTTTGTGATGATGATTTTCGTCGTCTCCACCATCGTGCGCGAATTCAACGACAAATGCCTTGAATTGTATTTGTCGCTGCCGATTAGCCGCGCAATTTATTACGGCGGAAAATTAGCCGGATTCTTCGGCTGCGGAGTCGGACTCGCCGCCGTCTTTGCAGGCGCGATGCTCCTCCACGCCGAACCCGCCAACGCGCTTTTGTGGGGCGCCGCCCTCGCCTGCGAATTGCTATTAATGGCGACAGTCAGTTTGTTTTGCGTGATGACTTTCAATCAGCAGATTCCGTCTTCGCTGACCGTCGCCTTTTTCTTTTATCTGCTGTCGCGCGCCGGCGACGCCATTTTATTAATCAGCAAAAGCACAATCATTCTGCCCACCTACGGCAATTATGTCATCGGAAAAATTCTGGATGCTTTGTTCACCGTGCTGCCGTCTCTGGACAGATTCACCCGCACCGAATGGCTGGTCTACGGCGACGGCGGACTTTCCGACCTTGCCTTTGTCGCCCTGCAAACCGCAATATACTGCGGATTTATCGGCGCCGCCGGAATGTTTGATTTCATCCGCAAGAATCTGTGATGCCCCCCTCCCCCCCCCCCCCTTCCGATAAAAATAAAAAGCGGAAATTCCGAATTCGCTTTATTGTTGAAGAAGAATACCAGCCGCTGCGAGTCGTTCCTTTAATTGTGTGGGCGGCGATATTTCTCGGCATTGGCGGGCAAATTGCATTAAGTCAATTGCAGCCGCCGCCGCAGGCGCGTGCGCAGGATCTCACCCCCCCCCCCCCCGAAAGCACTTTGCGAGTCGCCGCCGCCGGCGACCCCATCGCTTTCAGCAAAGCGCTGATGCTGAATCTGCAGGCGTTTGATAATCAGCCGGGAATCAGCATTCCGTTTCGCGAATTGAATTACAGCATCCTTGTCGAATGGCTGGAGGGAATTCTTTCCTTAGATCCCCGCGCCGATTATCCTTTGCTGTCGGCGGCGCGGCTTTACGCCGGCGTCGGCGACCCCTCCCGCAAGCGAATAATGGTCAATTGGGTGCGCGATAAATTTATTGAAAATCCGCTCCGCTGGGAATGGCTTGCGCATTGCGTGGTCATCGCCCGCCATCAATTGAAGGACGATAAACTCGCCCTTGAATTAACCCAATTGCTGCGCGAAAAATCCGACCCCGAAATTGTTCCCGCATGGGCACGGCAGATGGATATTTTTCTGCGCGAAGATTTGGATGAATACGATTCCGCCGCCGCCTTATTGAGCGGACTTTTGGAAAGCGGCGAAGCGAAGGATCCTCAGGAATTTATTTTTCTTTATGATCGGCTGGAAAGTTTGCTGGATAAAATGGTGAAGGAAGGCAAGGTTACCGACGAGGCGACTCTTAGAGCGCGGGCGGGCGTTTTGGATTCGCTCCGCCAGCGATACCTCCAATTGCGGGAGAAAATTGATAAATAACGCGTTGCATTCAATTAATTAGCAGCCGCAGAGCATCCGAGTCAGGCGTTCCAATGCAGAGCGTTGGAACGAGTCAAATCCATCGGACGGAATTTCAAAACAAAAAAGCCGCGCCCAAACCGAGGAAAATGAAAAATCCCATGCTGTCCGTCACCGCCGTCAAGACCACCGTCGCGCCTAATGCCGGATCGCGGCCAAGTTTCTGCATTAAAAGCGGAATCCAAAAGCCCGCCGCCGCCGCAACAATAAATCCCAATAACATCGAAATCATCAGCACCATCGCCAAGGCGATATTTTCGTAAAGTCCATAAGCGAAAAGTCCGGCGAATCCGCCCCACAATGCGCCATTCACCGCCCCCAGCGCGAGTTCGTTTTTGAGCACGGCGCGCCAATGGTCCGGCTTGAATTGACCAAGCGCCAAGGCGCGAATAATTAATGTCGCCGTTTGATTGCCGACATTGCCGCTCATGCCGGCGACAATCGGCATCAGCGAGGCCAAGGCGGCGAGTTTTTCTATCGTCCCTTCAAACGCGCCGACAACGCGCGATACAAAAAACGCCGCGAGCAAATTAATGCCTATCCAAATCCAGCGATTGCGCATTCGGCGGGCAAGCGGAGCGAATAAATCCTCGTCTTCGGCGAGGCCGGCGGCGCTCAGCAATCCGCGCTCCCGCTCGCTTTGGACATGATTCAAAATTTCATCAATGGTCACCCGGCCGATAATTTTATTTTGGCCGTCCACGACCGGGGCGGAAATTAAGTCGTATCGTTCAAAGGCGTCCGCTGCGGATTCCACCGAATCGGCGGGGGAAAATTGACGGATGCTTTCGCCGACCATAATGTCGCGCGCAAATTTTTCCGGAAGATTTAATAAAAGACGCTTCAAGGGCAGCACGCCGACGAGTCGGTCGGATTCATCCAGCACGAATAGTTTGTCGCAGTGGCTGGGCAATTCGCCGAGGCGCTGGAGTCGCTCGCGGATTTGTCCGACCGATTCGGCGGCGCGGACGGTTTCCGGCTGAAAGTCCATCACGCCGCCGATGCTGTCTTCGTCAAAGGACAAACTCGCGCGCAATTCGGGATGGTCGGCGAGTCCGGCGAGTCGCATCAGCCGAGCTCTTGTCAGCGGAGTCGCGCCGCGCAAAAGGGCGGCGACATCGTTGATATCCATTCCGGCGAATCCGCGCGCGAGGGCGGCTTCGGAAATTTCCTCCAATAAATTTTCGGCGACGCTTTCGGACGCTTCCACCAGCACGGCGCCGGTGCGCTCCGGCGGCAAAACCGACCACGCCGCCCGGCGGCGGTCAAGCGGCAGGGCTTCCAGCAGGTCGGCGATATCGGCTTCGTGCAGCGGCAGAATCAACGCCGCCAGCGATTCCCTCGCCTGCGTCAAATCGGCGGATTCCGGCGGCGATGCGGATTCGTCCGCCGCCAGCAATTGGGGATATTCGCCGAACAATCGGACGACAGAATCATAAATTGCGGCGCGATTTGCGGTCATTTTTTGTCCGATGCGACGCCGCGAGATGCGAAAAAAAATCGTTTTTTTTCTTTTTTTCTTGCATTCGCCGACGAATTTCTGTATTATCCCACGATTCCTTGCTCCGCGAATTAGTGGGGCCGCGAAGTCCACAAGGAAAACAGCAGTGCGACACTACGAAATTGTCGCCGTCATTCACCCCGATCAAAGCGATCGGGTGGGCGTGATGGCAACCCGCTACCGCGACCTCATCACTGAGGACGGCGGAGCGGTGCATCGCTTTGAGGACTGGGGGCGTCGGCAGCTGTCCTATCCGATTCAAAAAGTTTTCAAGGCGCACTACATTCTGCTGAATGTGGAATGCGGCTCGGACACGCTCCGCAAATTAGAGGAAAATTTTAATTTCAACGACGCCGTTCTGCGCACGCTGATTACTCGGCGCAATCGTCCGGTGACGGCGGCAAGTCCGATGAAGATGCTGCAGGAGCAGGAAGAAAATACTACCGGAGAAGAAGAATGAGGCGGGGCGGATTCGGCGGCAAGCGCAATTTTCGCAAAAAGCGGCGGGTCGGATTGGTGCGTCCGATGTTTCGCCGGCGTCCGCCGTGTCCGTTTCGCTCGGCCGGAGTCGTGGAAATTGACTACAAGGATGTCGATCTGCTGAAGCAGTATATTTCCGACGACGGCAAAATTGTTCCCGGCCGTTATTCGGGGGTGTCGGCGAAATTTCAGCGGCGGCTGGAAAACGCCATCAAGCGGGCGCGCTATTTGGCGTTTCTGCCCTACACCGAAGCCCATCTCGGAAAACGCTGATGCGGATTATTTTGAACGAGGATGTCGCCAATCTCGGCCGTCTCGGCGAGGTGGTGGAAGCGCGAAAAGGATACGCGCGCAATTTTCTTATTCCGCGCGGCAAAGCCGAGCGCGCCACCGCCGATGCCGTCACCGCTTTCGCCAAGCGGCGGACCGAATTGGAAAAAGTCCAAAAAGTCCGCGCCGCCAAAATTAAGGAAACGGCGGATACGCTGGACGGCTATCTTCTTCAATTGCCGATGCGCGCCGCCGCCGACGGACGGCTTTACGGCTCGGTTACGGCGGCGACCATTGTGGAATCTCTCGCCGAACAGGGCTTTGAAGTGCAGAAAGGCCAAATAACAATTCCAGACGGGTCGATTAAGGAAGTCGGCGAGCATCGCGTCGCTATTTCGCTGGGAGCGGAATTGGCGTCGTCGCTGCGGGTTTCGGTGCTTGCCGAAGGCACCGCGCCGATTCCAGCCGAAGCCGCCGTCGCCGCCGAATCCGCCACCGCCGAAGCCATCACCGCCGAATCCGACGGCGAATCGCAGAAGGAAAAAGAATAATGGAACTTTCAATACGCGACCTGATGAACGCCGGGGCGCATTTCGGACATCGCACCAGATTCTGGAATCCGAAAATGGCGCCCTACATTTACGGCGCGCGCAATCGCACGCACATTATTAATTTGGAGCATACCCGCCAAGGATTGGCGGCGGCGGCGGACTTTCTCGCGCACACGGCGATGAACGACGGACGGGTGCTGATGGTCTGCTCCAAGCGCCAAGCGGAGGACATCGTGCAGAGCGAAGCCGAACGCTGCGGCTCGCCCTTTGTCAATCACCGCTGGCTGGGCGGATTGCTGACGAATTTCGCGGCGGTGAAAAAATCAGTGGAGCAATTGAATAAAATGGAAGCGCAAATTAAAGACGGCTCGCTCAAAGAAATGACAAAAAAAGAAGGCATCCGCCTTGTTTTGCGGCGCGATAAATTAATGCGCAGTTTGGGCGGCGTGCGCGATATGGCATCGCCGGCGGACGCTCTCTTTGTCGTGGACGCGGGAATGCATCGCGGAGCAATTCTGGAGGCGAACAAACTCAACATTCCGGTGGCGGCGGTGGTGGATACGAATCATTCGCCCGCCGGAATTGACCATGTAATTCCGGGCAACGACGATTCGCGCGAAGCCATCGCGGCGTATTTTCGCGCGGCGGCGGACGCCGTCCTCAACGGCAAAGCCCGCGCCCGCGAGCGCGAAGTCGCAGCCGCCGCCGGCGAAGAGCCGCCGCCTCCCGATATGTAAAAAAAAATGACGACGATTTCCGCCCAAAATGTCAAAGCCCTGCGCGAGCAGACCGGACTCGGAATGATGGACTGCAAGCGCGCCCTGCAAGAATGCGACGGCGACATCGCCCGCGCCCGCGATTTGCTGCGAATTCGCAGCGGCGCAAAAGCCAGTAAAATCGCCGGACGCGAAGCGGCGGAAGGTGCAATCGCCTGCGGCATCAGCGGACAATTCGCCGCACTGGTGGAAATTAATTGCGAGACGGATTTTGTCGCGCGCGATTCCAATTTCGGCGAATTCGCCCAGCGGGTCGCCGAAGCAGCGGCGAAAAATCAGCCCGAAAATTTAGCCGCCCTCGCCGACGCCGAAATTGACGGCGAAAAAATTGAAGCGGCACGGCAGCATTTAATTATGAAGGTCGGCGAAAACATCGCCATTCGCCGCTTTAAAATAATTAAGGCGGGCGGCGCGCCGGTTTTTTACATTCACCACGGCGCAAAAATCGGCGTAATGGCGGATGCTGATGGCGATTCCGCGCTGGGCCGCGAAATTTGCATGCACATTGCGGCGGCGCGTCCGCGCTATTTGCAGGCGGAAGACGCCCCCGAATCGGCGGTGCAAAAGGAGCGCGAAATTGCGCTCGCACAGGCGAAAGAAAGCGGCAAGCCGCCGAATGTCGCCGAAAAAATTGCCGACGGCCGTATGCGGAAATTTTTTCAAGAGACGGCGCTTTTGCATCAGCCGTTTATCAAAGAGCCGTCGACGGCGGTTGGAAAATTGCTGGATTCGCGCGGCGCAAAGATTCATGCTTTTGCGCTTTTCGCTTTGGGCGAATCGGAATCACCGCCCGCCGGGGCGTAATGGCGGACATTTCCCCTCCTCGCCGAGTCCTTCTTAAACTCAGCGGCGAGGCGCTGATGGGCGAATCCGCTTCGCGTGGCGGCGACGGCATTGACGCCAAAACACTGCAATTTCTGGTCGGCGAAATTTCCGATGCGCGGGCGATGGGCGTGGAATTGGCGCTGGTCGTCGGCGGCGGAAACATCGTGCGCGGCGGCGCGCTCACCGCCGAGCGCGGCATTAATCGCGTCACCGCCGACTATATGGGAATGCTCGCCACCGTCATTAACGGCATGGCGCTCGCCGACGCCCTCAATGCGGCGGGCGTGGAATCGCGCCTGCAAACCGCGCTTAATATGGAGCAAATCGCCCCGCCCTACATTCGCAATAAAGCGAAGCGCCATCTGCAGGAAGGCCGCGTCGTGATTTTCGCCGGCGGCACCGGCAATCCGTTTTTTACCACCGATACGGCGGCGGCGCTGCGGGCGGCGGAAATGGGCGCGTCAATTCTGCTCAAAGGCACCAAAGTGGACGGCGTCTATTCCGACGACCCCAAAACAAATCCCGACGCCGAGCCCTTTTCGTGCATTAGTTTCGACGAAGCGATTCACCGCAAATTGCGCGTGATGGACGCCACCGCATTAACTTTATGCCGCGACCGCGAATTGCCGATTCATGTTTTTAATATCTTCAAGCATGGCGCATTGCTATCGGTGCTGCGCGGCGAATCCGAAGGCACTCTGGTCGGGGGATAAAAAATTAAATCCGGCGAAAATCGCGCCGTTAACCCTGCTACACTTGGAAGCCGATTAATGCTTCATCCACATCCCGATGCAGGCGCATTTAGCACAATAGACGCACATTTCAGCGACTCTGAATTGTACCAAATGAATTCCATGGGTGGGAAAACTGATATAATATTGATAATGCGCGAAGAAACAGAAAGCAATCTGGCATTGTATCGGGTGCCCATCGACTTTGGGGGCAACGCGAATTACGGCCACATTAAGATGCCGCAGCCGCAGTATCTGGGTGCCAAACACAAACTGCTGCCGTGGATTATGGGTTTTGTGCCACCGGGCGGCGGCGCAGCTCTGGATGGATTTGGCGGTTCGCAGTCGGTGGCCTTTGAGATGAAGAAGGCGGGCTACGCCGTCCATACCTGCGATTTTTTGTGTTCGTGCCATCAGGGCGGACTCGCGCTCGTCGAAAACATCGATGAAACGCTGCGGCAAGGCGATTTGGAACTGCTGTTTTCTGACAACCCCAATCGCGGCGATGTGATGCTTAAATTTGAAGATGTGTTCTTCACCAAAGAAGAATGCGTCGTGCTGGATAATTTTCGTGCTAACGCCGACAAGATTTCTTCGCTCGGCAAACGTGCGCTCGCACTTGCAGCGATGTGTCGGTCACTAACCCGCAAAACTATTATGGGGCATTTCGCTCATTTGCGGGCGATGGAATACGCCCGAAACCCCATCCGTGTCCGCCGCAATCCCAGTATTGCCCGCCGCGTCCGCGATTTGTTTTTGCAACTCGTTCCGCAATACAACGCCGCTATTTTTGACAATGGACGCGCCAACAAAAGCCACCGCGCGAACATTCTGGATATTTTGCCGAAACTGGCCAGCAAAATTGACTTGGCTTATTACGACCCGCCTTACTGCAAAAGTCATGCCGACTATCAGGCATTTTACCACTTGCTGGAAACCTTTGTAGAAAATTGGCGGGATAAAAAATTCATCAACGGCAACCGTCGATACCACCCGCCGCGATATAGCGGCTTTGACAAGGTCGGCGAAGTAGCGCAATCGTTTCGCCGGTTATTTGCGCTGTCCGATGAAATTCCGCAATGGCTTATCAGTTATAACGACCGCTCTGTCCCGCCGGTGGATGTGCTGGTAAAAATGGCATCTCGCCACAAAAAAGTGCGCGTGGAAGAAAATACATATCAAACTTCCAGAGGCGGCAAAGGTTCCGTGGCTGGTAGTCGGGAGTATCTGCTCATATGCGAATGACTCCCTTTGATGAGTGCCATGCGCTTTTTAACGCGGACGCCATGGAAAAACTGGTGTCGTCTGAAACTGGCTTGCTGTGGCTCAAAATAAAATCCATCTCCAGAAAACCGCTGCTGGAGAATTTTTGGCAATTCGCCGAAATGCCTCCGCAAGGACGAACACTGCAAGAGCAATTTAGGGCCCTTTACGGAGCCCTGTCGTCGGATGCGAAGAAAGCGCACGGCACCATAAACCGATTCATCAAGGCAACCGCCGACGCGTACTCCCCAACGGAATTGGAAAGCATCGCCTCTGAACTGCACAAAATGCAGGCGTTTTCGTGGGGTGGCGATTACAGCAACGCGCTGGATAAATTCCTCGTGGACCGATATATCAAAAGGATTCGCGCCTTTGATGATATCAGCAAGCAGTTGCAAACCGAAATACCGCGCGCTGTGGAGGGCTATGTGCTGTGCAGCTGGTATAACCACTGGTCGACCATCTTGATTGAACACATCTTCAGGCAACACAGCAAGGTTTTGCCAGCCATCGGAAATGTCAAAAAGGTGGACTTTTTCATCGACGACATTCCATTTGATCTGAAAACCACCTACTTGCCCGCCAATTTTGTGGAGCAACAACGCAAGGAAAAAGGTCTTGCCAGCGAACTGGCGGAATTGAAAGCGGCAGCTAAAAAATACGGCTTGCCGTTTGACACCTCCGGTAGGCCCAAGGACATCGCATATGAAATCGCCGAAAGGATTAAAATTGGCGGCGATGCGCAAAACATACAGTGTCTCGTCCGGCTTTGGGACTTTCGCAAAAAACTTTTGCGGGAGTGCCAAAATGATCCAGCGCCGCTAATCCAAAACCTTTACGAACAACAAGGCGAAATGCGCTTTGATGCATCCAATCGGCTGTTCGTCGTCTTGGCGAACATTGACGACTTTGATAATTCATGGAAATTAAAGCGCAATCCCGCCTTGCTGAAAAGGAAAATTCACGCCTATCTGGATGCATTTTCCAAAAAGAAAGTGCGCCGCATCACTTTCACGCACAAGGCCAAAAGTGGAAATTTCTCCGCCGTATCGGATGTCATATGCATTGTGACCGGAAATAACGCGGTATATTCTTTGCCTGAATAATATTTTCCTGATCCTGCACTCCGATGGACAGAATCAAGAGCATTATGCCTCAAAATTCGCCGCCGAGTCAAATCGCCGCTTTGAGTCGGTAAAATGCGCGGGGGAAAATAAAAATCAATGGCGAAAAAATGGCGATTCTGGATTGATCGCGGCGGCACTTTCACCGATGTTATTGCGGTGTCGCCGTCGGGGCAGGCGGCGGCGAAAAAAACACTCGCCGGACCGCGCGACGGCGGCGAATCCGGACTCGCGGCGGCGCGCGAATTTTTGGGAATCGCCCGCGATGCGCGCATTTCGTCGGCGCAGGTTGCGGAAATTAGAATCGGCACCACCCTCGCCACCAACGCCCTCTTGGAGCGCGACGGCGAACCGCCCGCCCTCGCCATTACGCGCGGATTCGGCGATGCGTTGATTATCGGCTATCAAAATCGTCCGCGCATTTTTTCGCCGAATGATCATCGTCCGCCGCCGCTGTTTTTTGCCGTTGCTGAAATTGACGAAAGAATCGGCGCGCGCGGTGGCATCGTCCGTCGCCTTAATGAAAAATCCGCCCGCGCTTCTTTAATTAAGATTCGCAAGCGCGGATGCAATACTTTGGCGATTGCCCTTATGCATGGCTACCGCCATCCGAATCACGAAAAACAAATTGCAAAGATTGCGCGCGCAATTGGATTTGCAAATGTCGTCTGCAGTCATGAAGTTGCGGCGATGATGAAATTAATTCCGCGCGGCGACACCGCCGTCGCCGAAGCGTATTTATCGCCCCGACTCGCCGCTTTTGTTTCGCGATTGCGCGATGAAGTTGAATCCGGCGTGCGCATCTTGTTTATGCAATCGGGCGGCTCTTTGGCCTCGGCGGATTCGCTGATGGCAAAGGACGCCGTGCTTTCCGGCCCCGCCGGCGGAGCAATTGCGACCGCATATTCGTCGGCAATTATCGGCGGAAAAAAAACTCCCAAGGTCGTCGGATTGGATATGGGCGGCACTTCGGCGGATGTCTGCCATTTCGCCGGGGAATTTGAACGCGCCTTGGAAAATGAAATAGGCGGCGTGCGGCTTTATGCGCCGATGCTTTCCATTCATACCGTCGCTTCGGGGGGGGGGTCCATTGCGCAGGTGCATGACGGACGATTAACAGTCGGGCCGCAGTCGGCGGGGGCGTCGCCGGGGCCGGCCTGTTATAGGGGGGGGGGACCCCTGACCATCACCGACTGCAATGTTTTGCTCGGCAGATTGCGGCCGGAATTCTTTCCTGATGTTTTTGGCGGGGACGGCAATTTGCCTTTGGATGACAAGGTTGTCGCGCGCAAATTTAATTCAATGGCAAAGAAGGCGTCCTTTGCAATTGGAAAGCAATTGTCGCCGCCGCAAGCCGCCGAAGGATTCTTAAGAATCTCCGCAGAAGCAATGGCCGGCGCGATTCGCCGCATTACTGTCGCCCGCGGATTTGATGTCCGCTCCTGCGTCTTAAATGCATTCGGCGGGGCGGCGGGACAGCATGCATGCGCGGTCGCGGATTTGCTGGAAGTGCGGAAAGTCCTTGTCCGCAGATTCGCCGGGGCTTTGTCGGCTTGGGGAATTGGAGTCGCTGATGTCGGTATAATTCGCCATTCCACAATTGAAATTCCATTGGAAGAATCCGCCGCGTGCAATGCAATTCTTAATTCTTTGGAAAAGCAGGCAAGAAAAGAATTGTCAAAAGAGGGGAAGGATGACGATGAAAAAGTCACCGTCACTCGTCGGCTTTATTGCCGCTATGACGGCGCGGAAGCGCGTCTCGCCGTCGCTCCGAGTTCATTCGAAAAAATGCGGCGCGAATTTGAAAGCCGCCATCGCCGTCGTTTTGGATACCGCGAATCGGGAAGAAAAATCGTCGTCGCGCTGGCGGAAATTGAAGCGATGATAAAAACTCCAATGCCGCCGCCGGAAAGAAAGAAGGCAATCACGCATAAACTTTCGGATGCGATTCTCAGCCGCGAAGAAGTTTATTTCGGCGGCGAATGGCATATAACTCCTTTTTATGCTTGGGAAAAAATGCCGGGCAATTCGCGCATCTCCGGCCCGGCGGTTATTGTGATGAAAGATAACACCGTCGTCGCGGAAAAAAATTGGAAAGTGCAACTCTTAAGCGGCGGCGATTTATTGCTGTCGCGCGCGCCGATAAAATCGCCGAAAAGAATCGCCCTTATGAAAAAACCCGACCCGGCTTTAATTGAAGTTTTCAATCATCGCTTTATGGCGATTGCCGAAGAAATGGGCGAAGTGCTGCGCGCCGCCGCAAGTTCGGTTAATATCCGCGAGCGGCTGGATTTTTCGTGCGCATTGTTTGACGGCGACGGCGCGCTGATTGCAAACGCCCCGCATATTCCGGTGCATTTGGGTTCAATGAGCGAAACGGTTCGCGCGCTGATTCGCCTGTCTCCATCGGGACTTAATCGCGGCGATGTTTATATGCAAAATTCACCTTATGCCGGCGGAACGCATCTTCCTGATGTGACGGTGATAAAGCCGATTCGTTTTAGCGGCAAGAAAGGAGGGGGGGGTATTCCCAACTGCTTTGTCGCCGCGCGCGGACATCACGCCGACATCGGCGGAATCTCGCCCGGCTCAATGCCTGCGGCGAGTCGGCGCATTGAAGAAGAAGGCGCGCTGATTGATTTTCGCCCCCTTATCGCCGACGGAAAGTTTATGGAAAAGGATGCGCGAATCGCATTGACAAATACAAAATATCCGGCGCGCAATCCGAATCAAAACATCGCCGACTTAAAAGCGCAGGCGGCGGCTTGCGCAGCCGGAGAGCGCGCGCTTTTGCGGGCGGCGGCGGAATTCGGCGCGGCGACAGTGCGCGATTACTTTCTGCATATTCGGAAAAACGCCGAAGGCGCGGCGCGCCGTCTTATCAAAACTTTGCCCGAAGGCGAATTCAAATGCGAATTAGACGACGGCGCAATCATTAAGGTCGCGATTAAAATCAACCGCAAACGCGGCGATGCGATTTTTGATTTCGGCGGAACCTCATCTATGCATTCCGGAAATTTTAATGCGCCGTCGGCGGTTGTAAGGGCGGCGGTTATTTATTGTCTGCGCGCGCTTCTCGGCGAAGACATTCCATTAAACGACGGATTAATGCGTCCGGTTAAATTAAGGATTCCGCGCGGCTCTTTGCTGTCGCCAAGGCCGCCGGCGGCGGTTGTGGCGGGAAATGTGGAAACATCCCAAATTATCGCCGACGCTATTTTTGCGGCCTTGGGAAAAATTGCGGCATCTCAGGGAACCTGCAACAATTTCACCTTTGGCGCCGGCGGCGGACAATACTACGAAACAATCTGCGGAGGAGGAGGGGCAAGCCGCGAAGCCGACGGCATTTCGGCGTCGCAAGTTCACATGACGAATTCGCGATTGACCGACCCCGAAGTTTTGGAATGGCGCTATCCGGTTCTCGTCGAGGAATTTTCCATTCGGAAAGGCAGCGGCGGCGGCGGAAAAAAACGCGGCGGCGACGGCGCGATTCGCAGAATCAAATTTTTAGAATCGGGGCGGGCGAATATTTTGTCGGGCCGGCGGAAAGTCGCGCCGCATGGAATCTGCGGCGGCGGCGACGGCGAATGCGGCGAAAATTCAATCGTCCGCGCAAACGGCGAAATTGAAGAACTCGGCGGAGCGGCCGAATCGCAAATGAGTCCGGGCGATATTTTTGTCATTAAAACTCCCGGCGGCGGCGGCTTCGGCGGCGATTGGGCATCGCCGAATTCATCCGCCGACGGCGGCGAATCGGCTATAATTCGCACGGGATAATATCGTCCCCGCAGGACATAACCGCAAGGATTAAATAATGAATCCGCATTCGCTCGCCGATTATCAGCGTCCGACAGCACTCGCCGCCCCCGGCGACGCCGGCCGCATTCTGCTTCATTCCTGCTGCGCGCCGTGCGCCGGAGAAATTATGGAGGCGCTCGCCGCCGCAAAAATTCAGCCGACGGTGTTCTTCTACAATCCCAACATTCATCCCGCCGAAGAATACGAAATTCGCAAGCAGGAAAACATTCGCTTCTGCGAAAAACTCGGCGTCAATTTTGTCGACGCCGACTACGACACGGAGCGATGGTTCGCGCGGACTCGCGGCTTGGAAAACGAGCCGGAACGCGGGGCGCGATGCACGGCGTGCTTTGACATTCGCTTTGAGCGCACCGCCGCATTCGCCGCCGCCAACGGTTTTTCGGTTTTTTGCAGCACGCTCGGCATTTCCAAATGGAAAGATATGGAGCAGATTAATCGCTGCGGAATGCGCGCCGCCAACCGCCATTCCGGACTTGCCTATTGGACATTCAATTGGCGGAAAAAAGGCGGCAGCGGACGAATGGTGGAAATCGCCAAGCGCGAAAATTTTTATCAGCAGGAATACTGCGGCTGCGTTTATTCGCTGCGCGATTCCAACCGTCATCGCCGGGAGCAGGGGCGCGCGCGAATCGCCCGCGGCATTCGCTTTTACGGACGCGAAGAATGAGCCGCGCCGAATCTTCGGCAAAAAAATTCCGGCGCATTTTGCTCGCCGGAAAATACCGCAGCGCGGGAGTCGCCCGCTCGGTGGAATCGCTCGCGCGCGAATTGCAGGCGCGCAAATTAAAAGTGACGGTGGAATCGGAAACCGCCATCGCCGGAAAAATCAAAGAATTTCCCATTGCGGAATTATCGGCGGTGCGGGCCGATTTGGCGATTGTCGTCGGCGGCGACGGCACTTTTATTCGCATCGCCCGCGTGCTGGCGCCGCGCGGCATTCCGCTGGTCGGCGTCAATTTAGGTCTTCTGGGATTCCTCACCGACATCGCCTTGGAAGAAATGACGGCGACCTTGGAAAAAATTCTGGCGGGCGCGCATTCGGAAAGTCAGCGAATGATGCTGTCGTGCGAATTGCTAAGACAAGGAAAACAGCCTTTGTCATCGCCGCAGACGGCGGTGAATGATATTGTCGTAAGCCGCGGCGAAGCCGGAATTCTTTTGGATGTTGAAGTGCTTGTCGATGGCATCCTCGCTTTTCGCCAGCGCTCCGACGGATTAATCGTTTCAACGCCGACCGGCTCCACCGCATATGCGATGTCGGCCGGCGGTCCGATTGTGCAGCCGAATTTGGACTGCATTACGCTGGTGCCGCTGTGTCCGCATTCGCTGACGCATCGTCCTTTGGTGATTGGACCGGCGAGCGAAATTGAAATTCGCCTTGCTAAGGCGCGCCATGCGCGGCTGCACATAGACGGTCAAATTGACAGCCGCCTTGCCGTCGGCGATGTCATTAAAATCCGCAGGCACAAGCGGGCGCTGCGAATCTGCCATCCCGCCGACCACGATTACTACAATACCCTGCGGATGAAATTGGGCTGGGGGGGATGATGCTCGCCGCGCTTGCCGTGCGCGACTTTGTATTAATAGAAGAAGCGTCGCTTTCTTTCAGCGGCGGCTTCGGCGCGCTCACCGGCGAAACCGGCGCGGGAAAATCCGTCTTGGTGGATGCCATCTCACTTCTGCGGGGCGAAAGAGTCGCAGGCAAAGTCATCCGCCCCGGCGCCTCCGCCGCCGAAGTGGAAGCCCAATTTGACCTTGGGAATCTGCCGCGCATTCGCCAGTGGCTGGAAAGCAATGCTTTGGATTCGGGCGATGATTTAATTGTCCGCCGCATTATTTCACAAGATAACCGCCGCTCGCGCGCGTTTATTAATGGACGCGCCTCAACTGCATCCATGCTTGCCGAATGCGTTGCGCCGATAATTGATATCTGCGGACAGCACGAAAACTATTCGCTTATTCGTCCGGCGAATCAAAAAAAATTCTTGGATGAATTCGCCGGGGCGTCCGTCCTTGCCGATTCCGTCCGCGCAAAATTTAATGAGTGGAAAGAAGCCAAGCAGAATCTCCAAACGGCGATGGAAAAATCCACGGAGAATTCCCTTTTGCGCGCGCAATTGGACGAGGAAATTGCCGAGTTGGATTCGCTCGGATTCGCTTTGGAAAAATGGACGGCATTTAACGCGCAATTAACCCGCCTGCAAAACGCCGCCGACATTATGGACGGATGCAATCACGCGCTCGCGTCTTTGGAAAACGACGGCGGAATTCTTTCCCGCCTCGCCGAAATGCAAAAGTCGCTTAATGAATTAAGCCGGTTGGATTCTTCTTTAATCAACGCCAAAAAATCACTGGCGGAAAGCCAAGCCGCTTTGGATGAAGTCCGCCGCGAAATTTCGCATGCGGCGGAATCTTTGGAATCCGACCCGCAGAATCTCGCCGCCGCCGAATCTTTTATCGCAGAGTCGCATCGGCTGGCGCGCAAATACCGCCTTGCCGATGCATCTCATCTTGGAGAATTGCGCGATGAAAAAATCGCTTCGCGCGACGCCATCGCCAAGGCGGAAAACATCGCCGAATTAAAAAAGCGCGAAAAAAAAACGGAAGAAAATTACGCCGCCGCCGCCGCCGAATTAAGCCGCCGACGAGCCGCCGCATCGCGCGAATTAAATTCGTCCGCGACCAAATTGCTCCGCCGTCTTGCGATGCCCGACGCGAAATTTGAAGTGCGATTATCTCCTCTCGCCGAGCCGTCGGCGGGGGGGCGGGAGAATGTTTTATTTATGATTTCCACGCGCGCGCGAGTCGCCCCCGGCCCGCTGAAAGAAGTGGCGAGCGGCGGCGAATTGTCGCGAGTCGGACTGGCGCTTTTTATCGCCGCCAGCAGCGGAAAAAGCGGAAAAAAATCGGCGAACGAAATGGAATCGTCGGCGGTTATCTTTGATGAAATTGATTCCGGCGTGGGAGGGGGAGTGGCATCGACGGTCGGCGCGATGCTGAAAGAATTGGGCTTGCGGCGGCAGGTTTTATGCGTGACGCATTTGGCTCAGGTGGCGGCGTGCGCGGATTCGCAATTCAGGGTTGCGCCTTCGCAAGGCCGCGATGGCCGGACGGCGCTGGTGACTTTGCTTTCCGATTCCGAGCGCGAAGAGGAAATCGCCCGCATGCTGGGAGGAGCGCGAATCACCAAAACGACCCGCGCCCACGCCGCCGAAATGCTGCGCGAATCGCGGGAATAAAAAATTTGCATGGCGGGGTTGCAATTCCGATTTTTTGCGCGTATAATTTTCAATGTCGCGATTCAGAGCGACAAGACAAGGAGGAAATCAATGAAAACAACCAGCATTAATGCGGCGATTTTTATTTTCGCCGTCAGCTTGCTGCTGTCCGGCTGCAGCGGATTCAATTCCGCTTCGGAAGATGAGGATAACGATTTTGGCGCATTCTTTGCCGCCGGCCTTTTGGGCGGCGGCGTTTTGGTGCTCGCCAACAGCGGCGACGGCGATAATTTCGGCCCGCCGATCATCCCGCCGACCGATCCCCCGCCAGCGATCCCGGCAACGACTCTCGCCGATTTGGATGACTACGCAATGACGGAAGGAACCGACCCGGTGGAGCTTTCCGGCGACGCACTTCGCGCGGGCAAAAAGGGCGATGACGACATCCCCTCGCGGGCTCCCCTGGACATTGTCGGATTCCAATACAGCGACCGCAGCGGAACGATTCGCCTGCTGGCCGAAAAATTAGAATTCGCCCATCTGGGCATGTGGATTAATGGCGACCCCGCCGACTCTCAATTGGAGTTCGCCCATTTGAAAGAAAATGTCGTTGATATCCCCCCGACCGCCGCCGCCGGCATCGGCACGGCGAATTACTATATTGAAGGCGAAGCCGTTTATAAGGGCAATCGCTTTTATCCCGACGGCGTTCTGGTCGCAAACTTCAATGACGGCAGAATTCTCGGCGGATTAAGCTCAAACGGCAATCAGCCCGGCGATGATTTTGGCGGAATGACTCGCGCCGACAATTCCCGGGTAGACTCCATGGATATTTTGAGTTTGGGATTTTCCGACAATACCCCCGCTACGGGAGGATTTATTCGCGACGGCGGCTTTGACGGCGTTTTATATGTCCAAGAGGCGCGCGGAATTTTCTCCGGACTGCTTAATCAGAATGGGGGAACATACATCGGACGATTTAACGATGATGTCTCAACTTATGTCGGCGGCGATTCGGCGGCAGGGTTTCCGAAAGAATTATCCGGCATTTTCGGCGGCGTTATGGATTCCGAAGGCAATGAATTGCGCGGCGGCTTTCTCGGCAAGCACTGATTGCATTCCGACAGCGAATCCGAAAAAAATTGCGAAAAGTTGACAAATGGCCGTAATTGGTGGAAAATTCCGCTCGCATATGTTTCAGGGTCGCCCGCTTGTCGGGTGGCTCGTTGAATAAAACACCCAGTAAAACGGCGGGATTGATCCCCCGGCGCGGGGAATAGGCGGGACTCTCAGTTATCCTGAAATGTATGCTCTGCCCGGCTCCAGGAGGAGCGGGCTGTTGACTTATGCATACAAAGGGAGACGACAATGCCGTCAAATAATTTGCTCGGCGCAATTGCGATTGCGCTCGTCCTGCTCCGGCGAATCTGCGGGCGCGCCGCCACCGAATTTTCGCCGACGATTCGCGAAATTAAAGCGGTGATGGCGATTCTCGTCATTGCTATCACAATTCCCTTGTCCGCTTGTGGTGGTGGCGGCGGTGGGTCGGCGGCGGCGAATATGAATCCGGGCGTCGTCCCGAATCCGACTCGCACTCCCATCGTTGCCGTGCAGGCCGAGGGCAATCCGGTGGAAGGCGGCGAAGTGCGAATTCGCGCAACTTCCGACATTCCCGCACCCGAAGGCGGACTCCCTGTCCGCGTGAATGTGGACGGGGCATTGCCGAATGACATTGATTCTTCCGCTTGCACGGGAGTCGTCTGCACCGTCTTCATTCCGGCGGGGCGGCGGGAAGCCGTTATCGTCATTACGCCGAGAGCGGACAGCACAACCGAAACATCGGAAACTTGGACTATCCGCCTCGGCGACAGCGATGATTATCAAGAAAGCCGAGAACAATCATTAATAATCTTTGTCGTCAGAGATGCACCGTCAACATTGCCGACTCCCGGTTTGACTCCCAATATCCGCATTGAGGGATTTAGCGGTGTTATTGAGGGCGATGAAGTGCGTTTGACGGTGACTTCCGATATTCCGGCGGGGACAGGTGGACTCACTGTCACGCTTTTTGTTAGCGGGGCAGACGCGGCTGAATTCACCGCCGCCGATTGCTCCGGACTAACTTGCGAAGTGACGATTCCGGAAGGAATGACGATTGCCGAATTGATTCTTTCCCCTCTTGGCAGCGATTCCGTAGAAAATATCGAGAATTGGCAAGTGCGAATTGGGCAATGCTCGTCGGCTTGCAACGCAGGCGACAATTTCCGCCTTGCCGTTTCTAATTTGCCTTTCCCGCTCTTTTTGGCGGGAGAAAGACAATACGCCCTTTCTGAATTAAATGCCTTTATCACGCCGATTCCGCTGGCGCAGAATCAAATCCGAGCGGGCGGAGACGATGATAGCACCTCTATACACAGGATGGCGATTACCATTACCGGCTTCGCCTATGCAAATGCCGATTCTGCCACCGTCGCTTTTGTCCAGAGTTTGGAATACGCCCATCTGGGAATTTGGATAAATGGAGTAGTGACGGATAATGATTTTAACTACGCTTCACTTTCCGACAATATTGTCATGCCGCCGACTCCCGTAAATAATAGAGGGTCAGTGTTCTACGATGTGGAAGGCGATGCCACTTGGCGCGGTGTTAATTTTTACCCCGATGGCCTATGGCATATGAATTTTAACACCGGAATGTGGAATGGAGCACTCAGTGCTGATGGGTTCCACTGCTGCAATGAATTCGGCGATGACAATGCGATGGTGCCTGATGGTCAAGGCGGACTACGGCGGGTAATCTTCTCGGATGATTTTGACATATCATTTAATGGCAATATTACCAGAAGTGGACTCGAAGCCACAAGGTTTTTTATAATCGCCGGTGGATTTTTCGCTGACCTGAATAGAATAACCCCTCGCAGTTTTTTCAGCGGTAGATTTCACGACACCAGCGACTATAATCCCGCCAGCGAAGCACCCGCCGAATTATCCGGCTCTTTTCACACCAGCATCGGCGGAGGTGCGGACGAATTGCACTTGGGCTTTCTTGGCAAACGCCAATAATACGGCTTGATGTGCTATACTTTTCAAATGGGCTCGCCGCGCCTTTGAGTCGGCATGGAGAAAAAAATGAAAATAAAAGACGCCACCGAGAAAGATGCCGAAAATTTCATCTGGCATCACAATCCCGATAAAAATCGGAAGGAGGCATACACGCTGTTTCACCGAATCATTATGACGGACGGCAAACTGCTTTTGGAGATGGATGTCTTCTCCAAAGGCGAGATGCTTCGACAGGTCTACATCCCGCTGAAAGTCCGAGACGAGTAATGTTGAGCGGCGGTAACGCATTTGCGTCGCCGCCCTTGACCATCGCGAGTCAATGCGAATCGTATCAGAGGGCTAATCCCTGATGACGATTTTCCGGGAATCCATCAGAGAAAAGAATTTGGAAAACGGAGACTTGGAATGTTTCTCAGTCGCCGTAGGGCGGGTGGAGCGGAGCGGCAACAAGCCGCAAAGCGATACCCGCCGATTCTCTCCAATTTGATTCGGCGGATTTCGCTGACGCTCTATCCGCCCTACGAATTTTTTCTCGTGCCGACGCTCTGCGTCCGCTAATTAAATCCACCGACGAATTTCAATTTGCCGGACAGATTCGGGACGCAGGAGCGTCCCAATACTGCGTCACGACGCAGAGCGTCGCGACGAGGATTCTATTTTTTTTGGAATGTCCGAGCCGGCGTTAAAAACTCCACCCCGAGCTTTCGCGTTTTAATTGCAAAAGCGACGCATCGGCGCAAGGCATTTCATTGGCGCAAGTCATTTTAATTTATTGCCAAGCGGCTTGGCGATGGAGTAGAATTCGCCGCTGATGCATTATGAATTTCTCATCGGATTGCGGTATACGCTGAGCGGTCGGCATGATCGCTTTGTCTCGTTTGTATCGCTGATTTCGGCGCTGGGGATTGCGCTGGGCGTCGCTGCGCTGGTGGTGGTGATGGCGGTCATCAACGGATTCCAAAACGAATTGCGCGGACGGATTCTCAGCGTCGCTTCGCATCTGGAGGCGGTCGCCGATGCGGGCGACATTGCCGACTGGCGGGCGGTCGCCGATTCTTTAATTGCGCATGCGGATGTTCTCGCCGCCGCGCCGAATGTAAATCGGCAGGGATTGCTTTCCAAAAGCGGCCGTGTGCGCGGCGTTTTAGTGCGCGGCGTTCTGCCCAACCGCGAAAGCGAAGTGAGCGATTTGGCGGATTATCTGCGCGACGGCGCAACGCTGGATTCGCTCGCGCCCGGCGAATTCCGCGCGCTTATCGGCGGGGATTTAGCCAGCCGCCTCGGACTCAAAGTCGGCGACAGCGTGCTGCTGGTCGCGCCGCAGGGGCAAGTGACGCCCGCCGGAATTCTCCCAAGGTTAAAGCGATTTTCCATCGCGGCGATTTTTGAGTCGGGAATGCATCAGTATGATTCCAACATTATGTTTATACATATCGCCGACGCGCAGACGCTTTTTCGCATGGGCGAATCGGTCAGCACCGTGCGGCTGCGGCTTAATGATGTCTACGATGCGCCGCGGGTCGCCATTGAATTAAAAGACAAGGCGCAGGGGTTTTATCTTCACGATTGGACGCAAAGCCATCAGAATCTTTTCCGCGCCTTGGCGGTGGAAAAAAGAGTGATGTTTATTATTTTATCGCTGATTGTCGCGGTCGCCGCTTTTAATATCGTTTCCGCTTTGGTGACGATGGTGCGCGACAAAAGGGGCGATATCGCCATTTTGCGCACGGTCGGAATTACACCGGGGGGGATCGTCCGCATTTTTATGCTGCAGGGCGCGATGATTGGAATCGTCGGCGTGGGGGGGGGGGTGCTCGCCGGACTTTTTCTGGCGGCGAATGTTGATGCGCTCGTTTCGTGGCTGGAAATGCAATTGGGATTCAGTTTATTTCCGGGCGATGTTTATCATCTTACGCAAATTCCATCCGAAGTTGATTTGGGCGATGTGATGCGCGTTGGCGGACTCGCCTTGTTTTTAAGTTTGGCAGCGACCTTGTATCCAAGCTGGCGCGCATCGCGAATTCTGCCGACGGAAATTCTTCGCCATGAGTGAGAGGGAATTCACTCTCGCGGCGCGGGAAGTTTATAAATCCTATCCCAGCGGCGACGGCCGTCAGGCGGTTTTGGACGGAATCAATTTCACAATGGAGGGGGGGGGGAGCGCGGGCATTGTCGGCGTATCCGGCGCGGGAAAAAGCACGCTGCTGCATTTGCTCGGCGGACTGGCGCGCCCTGATTTGGGGTCGGTTGAATTAAACGGACGCGATATGTCGTCGCTGTCGGCGGCGGAGGCGGGTCGCATGCGAAATCTGCATTTGGGCTTTGTTTATCAATTTCATCATTTGCTTGCCGAATTCACCGCCTTGGAAAATGCGGCGATGCCGCTTTATGCGCGCCGCCTGCCATCTTCCGAATGCACGCAAATTGCAATGGAGGCATTGGAAAAAGTCGGGCTTGCGAATCATGCAGGCAAACCCCCCGGCCGGCTTTCCGGCGGAGAGCGGCAGCGGGCGGCGATTGCGCGGGCCATTGCCGGCTCGCCGAATTGCATTATCGCCGACGAGCCGACCGGCAACCTTGACCGCAAAACCGCCACTCGCGTGTTTGATTTGCTTCTGCAGTTAAACGATGAATCCGGCGTCGCATTAATTCTGGCGAGTCACGACGAGGGATTAATCTCCAAACTCTCGCGCCGCTTTGCATTAATAGACGGCAAACTGACGGAATAAAAATGAATAAGCAAAAGAAAAGAATCCTTTTCGTCTGCATGGGAAATATCTGCCGCTCGCCGACGGCGGAAGGCGTGATGCGTCGTCTTGCCGACGAGGGGGGGGGGGCGTCTTTTCAAATTGAAATTGATTCGGCGGGGACTCATGGCTATCACATTGGATCGCCGCCGGATTCGCGCGCCGCCGCCGCCGCCGCGAATCGGGGATACGATTTATCGCCGATTCGCTCGCGCCGCGTGGAAGAATCGGACTTTGCCGACTTTGATTTAATTCTGGCGATGGACGCGGACAATCTCGCTTTTCTTAAAGCCGCCGCCCCGCCGAATTGCAATGCGGAGATTCGTCTCTTCTTGGAATTCGCCGAGCATTCCGAAATGCATAGCGCCGCCCGCAGCGCGGAAATTCCCGACCCCTACTTCGGCGGCGACGGCGGCTTTGATTTCGTTTTGGATTTAATTGAGAACGCCGCGCGCGGACTCATTAAAAAGATTCGCGCCGAAAATCCCAATTGAATTCGCGTATAATTAAAATTGAGATGAGCGCAATTGCGGAAATAACCGGTCGAGAGATTCTGGACTCCCGCGGCAATCCCACTGTGGAAGCCGAAATTATTTTGGAAGACGGCAGCATCGGCCGCGCTTGCGCGCCTTCGGGCGCATCCGTCGGCGGCTGCGAAGCGGCTGAATTGCGCGACGGCGATTCGCGCTATCGCGGAAAAGGAGTCGCCAAGGCGGTCGACAATATCAACGGCGAAATTGCCGACGCCTTAATAGAATTAGATGCGCGCGAGCAATCGCTTCTTGATGAAACATTAATCGCGCTTGACGGCGCGGAAAACAAATCGCGCTTGGGCGCGAATGCCATTGTCGCCGTGTCGCTGGCGGCGGCGAAGGCGGCGGCGGAATCGTGCGGTCTTTCTTTCTTTCGCTATCTTGGCGGACTCGGCCCGCCGATTCTTCCGGTCCCCTTGATGAATATCATCAACGGCGGCGCGCATGCGAATAATAATTTGGATGTGCAGGAATTTATGGTCGTCCCGGCGGGCTTTGAAACCTTTTCCGATTCGCTCAGATGCGGCGCTGAAGTTTATCGCGCCCTTGCGGAAATGCTTAAATCGCGCGGACTCTCAACGGCGGTCGGCGACGAAGGCGGCTTTGCGCCCGACCTTCCCGATTCCGAATCCGCCTTGGCTTTAATTATGCAGGCGATAGAATCCGCCGGCTACCGTCCGGGCGAAGACGCCTATCTTGCCGTTGATTGCGCCGCTTCGGAATTTTACAAGGACGATAATTATCGTCTGGAAAAAAAGGATTTTTCCGCCGCCGAATTAACCGCCCGATTCCAAAAATGGTCGCGGGAATTTCCGCTGATTAGCATTGAAGACGGAATGGCCGAAAACGATTGGGATGGATGGAAATTGCTGACCAACTCGCTCGGCGCAACTACGCAATTAGTCGGCGACGATTTGTTTGCGACGAATCCCAAAATTCTGCGCGAGGGAATTGCACGCGGCGCCGCCAATGCAATTTTAATCAAGCCGAATCAAATCGGCACTTTAAGCGAAACAATTCGCGCGATGGAAATTGCCAATGCCTTCGGCTATTCCTTTATTTTATCGCATCGCTCCGGCGACACGGATGATTCCATAATCGCCGACATCGCCGTCGCCTTCGGCGCCGGACAAATAAAAACAGGAGCGCCGTGCCGCGGCGAGCGCGTCGCCAAATACAATCAACTGCTTCGCATTGAGGAGGAATTGGGCGATTCCGCCCGCTTCGCCGGACGCGCGGCTTTTCGGCATTTGCGATGACGCGCATTGCATTAATCGCTGTTTTGCTGGCCGCCTTGGGCTGGCTGCAATTCGGAATTCACTTCGGCGACGACGGACTGCGGCGCGTCAATAAATTGTCCGCCGCTATTGCGGATCGCCGGAGCGACAACGATAAATTACAAGTGGAGAATGCGCTTACTCGCACCCGCATTCGCGAGTTGAAGACCGACCCGTCGCGATTGGAGTCGCTTGCCCGCTGGCGTCTGAATATGATTAAAAACGGCGAAGTGCTAATCCTGCCGACGGATTAAGCAGCAGTCAATCCGCCGACATAAGTGTTTTTTTTCGGACGCATCAGCGAATCGGAGGAGCATACAGAATGCCGCCGTCTTTCCACAAAGCGTTTAGTCCCCGCCGAATTCCCAAAGGCGAATCAACGCCGACATGACGCTCAAAACTTTCGCTGTAATTTCCCACCTGCGAAATAATCGCAAACGCCCAATCATTGGGAATTCCCATATCATCGCCGAATGAACCATCAACGCCGAGCAAACGCCGAATCTGCGGATTTTTGGATTCGCGCATTTGCGATGCATTCGCCGAACCGACGCCTAATTCCTCCGCATTTATCATCGCATTAAGCGACCACCGCACGATGTCGGCCCAGCGATTATCGCCGTGGCGCACCATCGGGCCCAGCGGCTCTTTGGAAATAACTTCCGGCAAAACAAGGTGATCGTCAAAATTCGCCAATCGCAGACGCTGCGCGTAAAGGGCGGATTGATCGGTGGTATAAACATCGCAGCGGCCGACTTCGTAAGCGGCGAGCGCCTCCGCCGATTTTTCAAACGGCACTAATTCAAATTGCATTCCGGCGGCGCGAAAATAATCGGTGATATTTAATTCCGTTGTTGTGCCGGTGTTGGTGCAGAGCGACGCCCCGTCCAATTCTTTTGCGCTTTTGACGCCGAGCGATTTTCGCACCATCAATCCTTGTCCGTCGTAGTAATTGACGCCGCTAAAATCGCCGTGCTGCGTATCGCGAGTCATCGTCCATGTCGTCACGCGCGAAAGGACATCAACTTCGCCCGATTTGAGCGCGGTGAATCGCTCCTTGGACGACAGCGGCGTAATCTTGTATTTTTCCGCATCGCCGAAAACGGCGGCGGCGACGGCGCGGCAGACATCCACATCCAAGCCGCTCCAATTGCCGGCGTCGTCAAAATTGGAAAAGCCGGGCAGACCCTGCGAAACTCCGCATTGCAGGAATCCTTTCTGCTTGACATCGTCCAGCGTGTCGGCGATGGAAACGGCGGCGGCAAAAGCCGCCAAGACAAAAATCGCGGCGCGCGAAAATGCTTTCATTTTTTTCCTCCGTGTCGGTGCGAAAAAATCAATCCGCCGCAGTCAATGCGGCGATGGCGGATTCGTAATCCGGCTCCTGTTTAATTTCCGGGACGAGTTGCGCATAAACGACGGCATCGCCCGAATTAATTACAACGACCGCCCTTGCCAGCAAGCCGCGCAATTTGCCGTCCAGTATTCGCACGCCGTAGTCGTCGCCGAATTCGGGCGCGCGAAAAGCCGAAACAGGAATAACATTTTTTAAGCCGAGCGAATCGCAAAATCGCCACGACGCAAACGGCAAATCCATAGACACGGTAAGCATCGCCGCATTCGCCTGCGAATCCACCCGCCGACTAAATTGCCGCACGGATTCCGCGCAAACCGGCGTATCCAAACTGGGAAAAATGTTGAGGATTTTGCGTCGTCCGGCAAAATCGGCAAGACGGACATCGCGCATGGCATCGTCGGCAAGGACAAACTCCGGCGCGGATTCGCCGACAATGGGCAAATCGCCCGACAAATTTACAAGTTCGCCCGCAAGGGTGACAGTCGCCATTTCTCAAAATCTCCGTGAAAAAGTATAGCATAAAAACTTGACAGGCAAATCGCGCCGATGTAAAATAAAAAAACTTGCGGAAAAAAAATGTCACGAGTCACCGCCATTCTACCCCGCGCGAATTCGCGCCGAATGAAAAAATCGCCCGCCGCTGATTCTTGTCCGCTGTGCAGCGCGAATCCGACGACTCCCAACCGCGAAACGAAAGCCGCCATCCGCGAATTGGAATCCGGCAAAGGCGACCGCTTCGACACTTTTGATAACCTGCTCAAAGACGCCGGAATTTAATGCGGCAATTGGAAAAATGAATCCCATCGCCCTGTTGAAAATCCTACCGCTGGCAACGGTCGCCGTGATTTTGCTCGTCGGAGTCGCCGTCGGCACGGCTAACGCCGACTCCCATCTGCCCGACTGCAAGGCGAATCCAAAGTGCCTCCTCTTTGAGGATTTGCGGGCGGCGAAAAAGTGGGAAGAAGTCAAAGCCAAGTGGCAATCCTTTACTGCCACCAACATGCAGGCGATGATTAACGCCAGAGCAGATGTCAACGCGAAAGATAATGGCGATAGAACTCCGCTTCACTGGGCGGCATATTACGGAAATGCCGAAGTGATTCCTGTCCTTATCCAAGCAGGGGCGGATGTCAATGCGAAAGATAATGGCGGCTTTACTCCGCTTTACTCGGCGGCATCTGAGGGAAATGCCGAAGTGATTCCTGTCCTTGTCAAAGCCGGGGCGGATGTCAACGCGAAAGATAATAACAGCTTTACTCCGCTTCACTCGGCGGCATTTGAGGGAAATGCCGAAGTGATTCCTGTCCTTGTCAAAGCCGGGGCGGATGTCAACGCGAAAGCGGATAACGGCTTTACTCCGCTTCACACGGCGGCATCTTGGGGAAATGCCGAAGTGATTCCTGTCCTTGTCAAAGCCGGGGCGGATGTCAACGCGAAAGAGGATAGCGGCAAGACTCCGCTTCACACGGCGGCATTTTGGGGAAAAACCGAAATTATTCCTGTCCTTGTCCAAGCAGGGGCGGATGTCAACGCGAAAGAGGATAACGGCGAGACTCCTCTTCACACGGCGGTATATTGGAAACACGCCGAAGTTTCGATTCCTGCCCTTGTCCAAGCGGGTGCAGATGTCAATGCGAAAGATAATGGCGGCGAGACTCCGCTTCACGAGGCGGTAAGACTCGGAAAAGCCGAAGTGATTTCTGTCCTTCTCCAAGCGGGGGCGGATGTCAATGCGACGGATAATGACGGCCGGACTCCGCTTCACTCGGCGGCAAGAAGAGGACATGCCGAAGTGATTACGGTGCTGATTAAGCACGGCGCATACATTAACGCAACGGATGATTACGGCAGCATTCCGCTGGATCTTGCCAGACAAAACAAGCAGTGGAATGCCGTCAAGATTTTCGAAGACGGGTCGGGTTTGGCGTCGCCGAGTTGCTTTAATATCATTCGCAGTAAGCCGGAGCAAATTGTCCGAGTCAACGGCGTAGCGATGACTCTGCTCATTGACACCGGCGCAAGCATAACTGCTTTATCATATCAACAGGCGAGAGCGGCGGGAGTCCAGCCAACCGGCGAAGCGGAATTTACGCTGGCGGATAATTCCGTCGTAGTCCATAAAACCGGCTCCGCTAATATCTCTTTGGGCGGCGAATTGACAGGGAATTTTCCGGTGTCAATCGGCGACGGAAAAGGGCTGTTAGGTCGTGATGTCCTTGACGAATTCGCCTGTCAATAATCACCGTAGGGCGGATAGAGCGACAGCGAAATCCGCCGAATCAAAATGCGGAGAGATTCGGCAAGTATCGCTTGCTAATGAGCGGCTTTGCAATCTGCCGTCTTTTCTCTTCCCATTCTTGGATATCCCTGCGCTGCATTTTAGCAGTGTGTTCATTCCCTTGGGAAGATTCCTCGGAATGCATAATCTCCCCATCTTTGGTTAATATTACTCCGTTTTCGAGGCGACTAAGATCACCTCTTATTCTACTAAGCGTTGCACCATTCATTGCCGCCTCATCAAAAAATGTGCTTTCGTCAATTTCGGCTTGAGGAAAAGACGCTTCCCGCAAATCGACTAGGTGGAAAGAAGTCATGCCCAAATTTGCGCTGGTGAATTGTGCTCCCCGCATATCCGAAATATCAAATTCAACTCCGCGCAAATCCGCACCCACAAAAGAGGCAAAACGCCAGTCACCGGCGCGCAAATCGAAATTTTGAAGATTCGCGCCTTTGAAATCCATTTTGTAATTAACGGCGGATTCCTGCTCTCGCTGCTTTTCATTGCGTTTCCCCAGCAGATTCATCACAGCTTCCAAGTCCGGACGAATCGTGAGCGGCAAGTCGCCCGTTTCCTTCGGCTCCCAATTTTCAAGCGGCATCGGGTTGCGGACGAAAGCGCAGAGAATTTGCATAATCTGGATATGATGATTTTCCGGATCTTCTTCCGCAATTTTCCACAAGGCGTAGAGTCCGGCAAGACGCAGCGGCAACACCGCTTTTGAGAAAAGGGCGGCGGCTTGAGAATACGCCTCCGCCATTCGCCGACGCGAATCCGTTTCCGCCTGCAGCGACGCCGCCCGAGTCCGCTGAAATAAAAGCGGAAAGCCCAAAATCGCCGCCATCGCCAAAGCGATGTCGCGAAATTTTTCCGCGCCCAAAAACAGCCCAAGCACAAAAGCGGCGACCGCCGCATAAGCCGCCGACTCCCACAAGACGGCGACGATTTTGCCGTCCGTGTCGCGCGCGGCAATCCATTGCCGAATGGCAAGACGCTTTGCTTCGCACCAATTTTTTACGGTTTTCCAGTCCATGATTTTTTGCGTAATCCGTCCGCGAATCTTCGGCAAAATTAAAGGCGCGACATTTCTTCGCGCAAGCCGTCGCGCTCGCGAATGAGGGAATCTAATTGCATTCTTCTCTTTGCCACCACCGCCGCCGGGGCCTTGGCGATGAATTCCGGATTCTCCAATTTAGCCGAGACAGCAGCGGCTTCCTTTTCCAAGCGACTCAATAATGCGGCGATGCGCGCGCGCTCGGCTTCGCGGTTAATCTGCACATTCAATGACAAGCGAAATCCCTCCGCCGATGCACTCGGCAGGGCGGCGTTGGATTCGCCGAAGGAAATTTCGGAAACGCGCGCCAGCGACGGCACATAGCGAAGATAAGGCGAAAATAACGCGCGGTCGCCCTCCGCCATCAGCGGAATTCGCGCCGACGGCGCAATGCCGGATTCGCTTCGCAAGCGGCGGACGGCGTCAATAATTTTCATCATTGAATTCATTTTGCGCTCGGCATCTTCATTAATTTTTTGCGGATTGGATTCGGGATAGCGCGCCAGCATCAGCGACGGCGAATTTTTCACTCCGGCAAGCGGCGCGACTCTTTGCCATAATTCTTCGGTGATAAAAGGAATCAGCGGATGCGCAAGCCGTAAAATCGCCTCTAATGCGCGCAGCAATGTTTGCTGAGTCGCAAGGCGCGAATTGGCGTCGCCGTCTTTTAATTGAACCTTGGCGGCTTCAACATACCAATCGCAGTATTCGTCCCACACTAATTGATAAATCGCCTGCGCGAGAAGATCAAAGCGATAGTTTGCGAATTCGCGGGCGACGGCGGATTCGGCGCGCTGCAGGCGGCTGATAATCCAGCGGTCGGCAAAGGAAAAAGAATCATCGGAAAGGGGGGGGGGGGGGGTAAAATCCGCGCATACGCCAAGAACAAAACGAGCGGCATTCCACAGTTTATTGCAGAAGTTGCGGTAGCCCTCGCAGCGGCTTAGATCAAATTTAATATCGCGTCCGTGCGACGCCAAAGACGCAAAAGTAAAGCGCAAAGCATCCGCCCCATAGGACGGAATCCCCCGCGGAAATTGACGGCGGGTGGCCTGTTCAATTTGCTTCGCCTGATTGGGATTCATTAATCCGGCGATGCGGCTTTGCACAAGCGAATCCAACGACGCGCCATCAATTAAATCCAAAGGATCCAAAATGTTGCCCTTGGATTTGCTCATCTTGTCGCCTTCGGAATCGCGCACGAGTCCGGTGATATACACTTCGCGGAAAGGCGCTTCGCCGACGAAATGCTTGGTCATCATCACCATTCGGGCGACCCAGAAAAAGATGATGTCAAAGCCGGTCACCAAAACCGAAGTCGGAAAATAACTGCGAAAATGCGGATTGCTTTTATCCGGCCAGTCCAGCGTGGAAAAAGGCCACAAGGCGGACGAAAACCAAGTGTCCAGCACATCGGGATCGCGCGACATATCCCCCCCCCCCCCTGCGAGTTCGCGCGCTTCCTCTTCATTATGCGCGACAATTATTTTTCCGTCCGCGCAATGCCACGCCGGAATTTGATGCCCCCAAACCAATTGCCGGGAAATGCACCAATCCTGAATGTTATGCAGCCATTGCTCATATACAACGCGCCAATTGGGGGGGGTGAATTTAACTTCGCCTTTGCGCGCGGCTTCCAACCCCAATTCGGCGAGATTTTGCATTTTGACGAACCATTGATCCGTCAGCATCGGCTCCACGACTGCGCCGGAGCGGTCGCCGCGCGGCAATTTATAGCGATGCGGCGCGACTTTAACAAGAAGTCCGGCTTGCTTAAAATCCTCCACCATTCTTCGGCGCGCTTCGTATCTGTCCAATCCGCGATAGCGCGGAGGGGCGTTTTCATTCATTTTCGCGTCGAGTGTAAACAATACAATCAATGGAATATTTTTGTCGGAATGGCGCAGATAAACCTGATAATCATCAAAATCATGCGCCGCCGATATCTTAACGCAGCCGGAGCCGAATTCTGGATCCACATGCTCATCGGCGATAATTTCAATGGCGCGGCGCGGCTCCGTCATCGGCACCCAAACACGACGGCCTATTAAGTTCTTAAAACGCGAATCATTAGGATGCACCGCCAGCGCGCCATCAACAGAATTGTTTCCGGCCGGGTTGTGGCGATAACCATATATTTGCTTTCATCGTCGGTAAAAGGATAGCGGACATGATACATTTTGCCGTCTTCTTCCTCGGCGGCGACCTCCAAATCCGAAACGGCGGTAAGCAGCACCGGATCCCAATTAACCAAACGCTTGCCGCGATAAATTAATCCTTCGCGATGCAATTGCACAAAAGCGGCGGCGACGGTTTTGGAAAGCGAATCGTCCATCGTAAATCGCTCGCGCGACCAATCGCACGACGCTCCCAGCCGACGCATCTGGCGAGTAATCACCGAGCCGGAATGCTCCTTCCATTTCCAAACATGGCGAAGGAATTCATCGCGCGAAAGTTCGGCGGAATTAATGCCTTCGCGCTCTAATTCCCGCGTAACGACAATCTGCGTAGCGATGCCGGCATGATCGGTGCCCGCCTGCCAAAGAGTATTTTGTCCGCGCATTCGGCGATGACGAATCAAAGCGTCCATCAGCGTATGCTGAAAAGCGTGCCCCATGTGAAGCGTGCCGGTGACATTCGGCGGCGGCAGCAGAATGCAGTAGGATTCGCGGCCGGACTGAGGCGAAGAATCGAAGCGGCCATTTTTTTCCCACTCGGCGTAAAGACGCGACTCCGCCGCATGCGGATCAAACTGCTTCGGAATGGCGGATTGAAAATCAGGCACGAGCGGATTTTAACAGGATTTTTTTCCGACGACTTGCAGCAGAATAAAATTCAATGTATAATGCCTCAAAATTTCGGCAAAGGACGCATTCGGCGTCGTCGGCAAAAACCGATTACAATTTGCATACCAACCCCACAGTCGGATTTCCGGCAAGGAGAAATAAAATGGCAAAAACGATAAAGAACGAATTGTCGCGTCGCGGCTTTTTCAAGCGGGCGGCGGCGTTAGGCGGATTGACCGCTTCGCTTCCGGCGATTTCGGCGGCGAATGCGGAAGGACCAACTTGTCCGGCGGGAGGTTCGGTCGCATGGCAGCAGCCCGATAACAATAACGGCGTCATCGTCCAGCAGGAAAAGGGCGTTGCCGACCCCTCGGCGAAAGGCGAAGTGTCCTTGGAATACTTCGGCCATTGCGCGTTCAAAATCACTTCGCCGCAGGGCGTGACGATGATGTTTGATCCGTGGCGCAACGATCCTTCCGGATATTGGGGCGTGTGGTATCCCAAAGAATTCCCCAAAACCAAAGTGGACATTGGACTTTCCACCCACGCCCACTTTGACCACGATGCGATTGATCGTCTGGAAGCAGTGATGCTGCTGGACCGAATGGTCGGCGAATATCGCTTTGGCGATGTGCGAATACTCGGCATCGCCGACAAGCACGCCTGCTCCGCTCCGGGCTGGTATCAATGGACGAATGTCATCAAGGAATTCGGGGCGGAGCCCTGCCCGCCGAATAATCCCGGACATATGGATATGTCCATGTATGTCGTTGAAACCGGCGGAATGCGGATTCTCATTTGGGGCGATAACCGCCATAATCCCGCGAATTACGCGATGTCGCAATTGGGCGATATAGATGTGCTGACGCTTCCGGTTGACGATTCGCAGCACATTTTGAGTTATAAGCAGGGCGATGAAATTGTCGCGCGAATGAATCCCAAAATGGTGATTCCGACTCATTATCTTTGCGAAGGCGTCTCCATCACGCTGACCACTTTGCAAGATGCCGACGAATGGGTGGCATCGCAAAAGAATAAAGCGAATCTGGACAGCGGACGGCTGAAATTGAACCCAAGCGAATTGGCGGGAATGAAACGCGAATTCCGATATTTCGGCTCAAACACGATGATTGCGGGATAATCGCCTGCGAATTAATAACGGCGGCGAAGGATTAATTCGCCGTGCTGCTGCGTGAAATCAAGTTGCTTTAAGGCGTTCATGCCCAGCAGAATTTCATCCGGCAAATTCGGGGCGACTACCGCCGCCACATCGCGGAATTCAATTGGGCCGATTCGCAGAGAATCAATTCGGGTCCGGCCGGCGACGACCACTCCGTTGGCCGTGCTGACGGCTGCCTGTCCGCTGACCGTCAAATTTAATTCATCGGCCAGCCGCTGCGAAACGGCGATTTGAGTCGCGCCGGTATCCAGCAGAAAAACCGCCGGATGGCCGTTGATGGTCCCTTCGGCGAAATAATGCCCGTTGGCGTTTTGCTGCAGAATTAATTCATCGCTTTGCGAATTCAGAATGTCGGCGCGATTCGGATTCGCCCGCCGCTCCAAGACATTGCTGAAAAAAAGCGTTGCCGCGATAATCGCCACCGCCCAGCCGGCGATTATCATTCCGATTCCGCCCCGCCTTAGCCGGCGCGACGGCGACAATTCGGATTCGTCATCGCGCGGAATCATTGGACAATCAGCCGCTCCAAATAGTAGCGCATTTCGTCAATCGATTCGCGCACATCCGAAAGCGCCTCGTGCTTGCCGCCCTTGCTGAATCCTTTGACGACTTCCGGCCGCCATCGCTGAGCGACAATCTTTAAGGTGCTGACATCAAAATTCCGGTAATGGAAAAAAACTTCCAGCCGCCGCATGTAGCGGAATAAAAAACGCCGGTCTTGACAGATGGAATTGCCGCACAGCGGCGAACAATTATCGTCCACATGCGCGCGCAGAAAATCCAGCGCCAGCGATTCCACAGCGGCTTCAGTCAGCGACGAATCCCGCACGCGCGCAATTAATCCGCTTTTGGTATGGGTGGATGTGTTCCACTCGTCCATTTTTTCCAGCAGCGAATCCGGCTGGCGAATCGCCCACGACGGCGACTCGGCAATAATGCGCAGCCGCTCGTCGGTGACCGCGCAGGCCAATTCCAGAATGCGGTCGGAGTCGGGATTCAATCCGGACATTTCCAGATCAAGCCAGATAAGATTGCTTTTGCGGGCGGCGGAGTCAGTCATTCGGTCAGGGTGTATAATCGGGTAATGATTCTAATACAAAAAGCCGCGCGCGGCTTGCCTTTTTTTTCGCTTTTTCTGCTGGCGATTCTGGCGGCGGGGTCGGCGTCCCGCGCCGAAGAATCCGCGGAATCGGAATCGCCCATCGTCGCCGAAGAAAAAAAATCGCCCGCTTTTCGCGTGCGCGAGCGATTCCTCCCCAACGGCGACATCGTGGTGGAATTTCTCTCCGACAGCGCCCCGACCTTTTTTTACCGCGAACAATCGGCGGCGCAAAGCCGCATTGAAGAGCGCGATTCCGCCGGCGAATTGCGAATGTGGCGGTTTCTCCGGCTTAAGCCCGGACGCCGCTGACAGTGGCGGTTTTCACCGCAGTTTCGCCGGACGCTTTCGCTTCGTGGCTCGCCGCGAATTACGGAATCGACGCCGCCTCGCCGCCCCGCCCCATCGCCGACGGAATTGAAAACAGCAACTACGCTTTTGAATCGGACGACGGACGCCGCCGCATCTTCACTATTTTTGAAGTGTGGGATTTTGCCGTCGTCGGCTGGCAATTGGCTTTCGCCGCCCATCTCGCCGACAAAAAAATGCCGGTGCCAAAACCGCATCAGCGAATTAATCCAATGAAAAAAAACGGCGAATTCGCCGCCCGCTGGAACGATGAAAAACCCGCGGCGGTCGTCCCTTTCGTGGAGGGTGAATTTCGCCCCGCGCCGACATCCGCCGAATGCAAACAAATGGGCGAAGCCGTCGCCGACCTGCATCTTGCCGCCGCCGATTTCAACCGCCGAATGGAAAATCCGCGCGGAGCAAAATGGCGGAAAAAAACGGCGGAAAAAATCGCCGACAAATTGGATTCGGATTCGCGCCGCCTTCTCGCCGACGAAATTGCTTTTCAATCTCAGGGGGATTTTTCATCCCTGCCGAGCGGCGCGTGCCATTGCGATTTATTCCGCAACAATGTGCTGTGGCAAAACGGTAAAATTAATGGCGTCATTGATTTTTATTTCGGCGGCGACGATCTATTAATTTACGACCTTGCCGTCTGCATAAACGACTGGTGCATTCGCGGCGGCAATCCCGACGAAGGATTTGACGAAGCGCGGCTTGCATCATTGATTGAAGGATACCGCCGCCGCCGTCCGCTTAATGGAATGGAATTAGATATGCTGCCCGCTGCGATGCGCATGGCGGCTTTGCGATTTTGGATTTCGCGATTGCACGATTGGCATTTTCCGCGCCGCGCCGAAATTCTGACTCCTCACGACCCTTCTCATTTTTATAAAATGCTTTTGCTGTGCCGAAAGAATTCGGATGCGGCAATGGCGTCCATAAATATGGAAACATCCAATGTCAATTAAATCCGACAAATGGATTCGGCGAATGGCCGAAGAATGCGGAATGATTGAGCCGTTTGAGCCGTCGCAAGTTTCCGTCGCCGACGGCGCGCGCGTGATTTCTTTCGGCACTTCCAGTTACGGATACGACCTGCGATGCGCCGAAGAATTCCGCATCTTCACTAATCTCAACAGCACGGTGGTGGATCCGAAAAACTTTGACCCGGCGTCTTTTGTGGAGCATCGGGGCGAATGCTGCATCATTCCGCCGAATTCCTTCGCGCTGGCGTCCACTGTGGAATACTTTAGAATTCCCCGCCAAGTGCTGACGATTTGCCTCGGCAAATCAACTTACGCCCGCTGCGGAATCATTGTTAATGTTACTCCTTTGGAGCCGGAATGGGAAGGGCATGTTACTTTGGAATTTTCCAACACGACCCCCCTGCCCGCAAAAATATACGCCAACGAAGGAGTCGCTCAGGTTATCTTTTTAGAAGCCGACGAAGCGTGCGAAGTTTCCTACAAAGACCGCAACGGCAAATATCAGCGCCAGCGCGGACTGACTCTGCCGAAAGCATAACCCCCCTCTCCCCCTCCCCCTTCTTGATTTCAATTCGCCTATAAAAGCGATGGATATTAATTCGCTCATCAAAGCGGCTCTGCTGGGATTGGTGGAAGGCGTCACCGAATTTCTGCCGATTTCCAGCACCGGCCATTTAATCGTCGCCGAAAAAATGCTGTCCTTTGAAAGCGAAGCATTTACCGTCTGCATCCAATTGGGGGCGATTCTGGCGGTGTGCTGGGAATATCGCGCGCGATTGCATCGCGTCGCCGCCGGATTTTTTCGGCGCGATAAATCATCTTGGCGATTCGCCTTAAATCTTGCCGTTGCTTTTTTGCCCGCCGCCGTCGTCGGCGTTTTCGCCTACCGAATTATTAAGGAGCATCTTTTTTCGGTGACGACCGTCGCCATTGCATTAATCGTCGGCGGTGTTTTTATTCTTATTGTTGAATCGCGTCCGCGAAAAGCAAAGGTGGAAGCAACCGACGATATGAATTGGCGCGATGCGCTGATGGTTGGATTCGCGCAAACGGCGGCATTAATTCCGGGGATTTCGCGCGCCGGAGCGACGATTATCGGCGGAATGCTGACCGGACTTTCGCGCCGGACGGCGACGGAATTTTCCTTCTTTCTTGCAATTCCGACGATGTTCGCCGCCGCATTCTACGACTTTTATCAAAGCGGCGTGTCGGTGGATTCCGCTTATGAAATCATCGTGGGGGGGGCGGCGGCTTTTGTCAGCGCATTGATTGTTATTCGCGCGCTGTTAAAATTCATCGCCGCGCACAATTTTAGAATCTTCGGCTGGTATCGCATTATTTTCGGCGGCGCGATTCTCGCTTTGATGAATTTTTAATTCGCCGAATTATTTCGGGCGGCGAAGAAAAATTTTATCGCCGAAGGATGCGTACTCATTCGCTCCCAAGCGGCAGACCGGATTAATCTTTTCGGCGGCGATTCTAATGCGGTTTTTTTCATCAATGAACGCCGCCGAATCATCCGCGAACATTTTTTTAATTTCGCCGAATATCAGCGACTGCTTTTTTCCCAATGCTTTTAATTCAAACAATTCGCATCCTAATGCGAGTTTGCATTTTTCAACGCGCGGCAATGCAAAGTCAAATTCGGCGAGAGGAAGATTCAGCCGCGCAATTTCCGATTCGCCGTAGGGCAGAGTCGCCGAACTTTCATTCAGCGAATGCAGCATTTCTCCGGACGCAATATGCGCGACAAAGCGGCGGCTGCGGCGAATGTTGGCCAGCGTGTCTTTGATTCCGCCGTCCGGCTGCAGGCCGATGGAAATCATCACCAGCGGCGGCGACGAGCAGACCGCATTAAAATAAGAAAACGGCGCGAGATTAAATCCGCCGCCGTCGTTTTGCGTGAGCGTCCACGCCACCGGACGCGGAATAACCGCCTGCGTCATCGCAAAATACGCATCGGCGGAATTCAATTCGGTGAAATCAATTATCACGCCCCCCCCCCCCTATTGTAATTTCATCTATTAATAATGACCCGCAGGTAATTGCTCCGCGCGTTAGGGCATCATCGCCGACGGCGGCAATTCGCATCAGCATTTCGCGCAAATCGCCGGCGACGGTGACTTCCCGCACCGGATGCTTTATTTCGCCGTTCTCAACCCAGAATCCTCCGGCGGCGCGGGAGTAATCTCCGGTTAATAGATTCGCCCCTTGCCCCATTAATTCGGTGATGATAATTCCGCGCTGCATTGTTTTAATCATCTCTTCGCGCGAAATCGTTTTTCCTTTGGCGATTAAATTATGCGCGCCGCCCGCGTGGCCGGTTGTTTGGGTTTTTAATCTGCGGGCGGAATAACTATTAAGAAACCATCCCTGCAGAATTCCGTCGCGGACGGCATCGCGCGATTTTGTCGCCACGCCTTCGTCGTCGTAGGACGCGCTGGCGATTCCTTTCGGAACATAAGGATCTTCTCTTAATGAAAAGTGCGAAGCCGCAATTTGCCTGCCGATGGAATCCTTGTCCAAAAAACTTAGGTTGCGATAAAGCCGTCCGCCGCTTGCCGCTCCGACAATGCAGCCGATAAGCGAATGCGATACCGGCGATTCAAACATCGCCGCCGCCGTGACCGTCGCCAAGGGGCGCGCGCCCAATTTTGCCGCCGCCCTTGCGCCCGCTTTTTCGCCGACCGCCTTCGCCGATTCTAATTCGCGAAAATCGCGCATGCGAGTCGACCAGCCGTCGCGCTCCATTTCGCCGTTGGATTCCGCCAGCGCGCCGCATGAAAGTCCGTGCTGCGTGGACGATTCGGCGGCGCAAAAGCCGTCGGAATTCGCATAGGCGGAGTGCGACCCGCCGCTGAAAACTTCCGCCCCTTCGCTTTTGTCGCGCGAAATTTTAGGATGCGAATCCCAAGCGGCGGCTTCGCATTCAATCGCCAATTCGCGGGCGGTCTCCAGCGAAATTTCCCAAGGATGCCACAGCAGCAAATTCGGAAATTCGCGGGCGAGAAGATTTTTGTCGGCGAGTCCGAAGCACGAATCCGCGGCGCTGTTGCGCGCAATCGCCACCGCCCGACTCGCCGCCTGCGCCGCCGAATCCGCCGACAAATCGCTGGACGATGCGCTTCCTCGGCGGCCATTTACAAACGCCGCCAGCGACAGTGATTTTTCGTGACTGAGCGATACTTCTTCGCCTTTGCCGCGTCTGGCCGCAACGGAAAAGCCGATGGTTTCCGAGATATGCGCTTCCGCCGATTCCGCCCCGGCGCGAATGGCGGCGCGCACCACATCGGCGGCGCGCGATTTCAAGTCGTCGGAGGAATGGGAAAATTCGGCGGATTCCATTTCTTCGCTGCGCATTATAGCGCAAAAAAATCCGATAAAACGCGGCGAGTTGGTTCTCGCAAAAACGATCCGCATCGTCCGTCAATTAATTTGCCGACCAATTCCCATACGCCGATGAATTCCAGACCCGGAGCATCAGGCCACTTTATTTTTATTCGCTTAATTTATGCGCCGTCGGATACAAGGCGCGGCGGGCTTTGCCGATTAACTCATCCGCCTCCGATTCGCCGATAATTTTTTCGGCGGCGATGCGGATGGATTCGGCATCATTGGGATTAACTTCCACTACCCCCTCCCCTTCCCCGCCATGCGAATAATTTCGCGCGAGCGATTTGCCGTATCCCACATCATAAAAACTTTCCAGAAGGTCGCGAGTTAATGCAGCGGCTTGTCCGCGCCGATGCATTAATTGCCATTCGGCGATTCGGCGGCGGCCGGCAAAAGGCATCAATCGTCCGATGGTTTTTTCAAACACTTCGGAATCGTCGGCGAAGCGCTTGTATTCCTTAAGAATATGGGCGACTCTCATCTCCATTTCCGCCCGCACTTCCACCGACGGCGACGACCGCATATTAACAAGCAAAGGCGACGGCAAATGGATATCGCCGATTTTGCGGCTTTCCGATTCCACAAACACCGGCGATTCCAAATTGAATTGAATCAATTCGGCGGCCAGAGTCGTTTCAAATCGCCGCTGAGTCGGCTGCGAATCATTATGATTAAATCCAAAAACCGAACCGCGATGAGCGGCGAGAAATTCCAAATCCAAAATTTGCCCGCCCGAATTGTTAATCGCATTCAGCAGCAGCGTTTTGCCGACGCCGGTGCGTCCGCGCAAAACAATCAAAGACAATTGCGGCGCGCGGTCGGCGATGATTTGCATCACCCATCGGCGATAAGATTTGTAGCCGCCTTCCAATTGTTCGGCCGGCCAGCCGATTCGGCGAAGGACTTCAACGACCGCCCCGCTGCGCTGTCCTCCTCGCCAGCAGTATATTAATGGACGCCATTTATCCCCGCGATTCGCCAAGGTGTTCTGCAGATGCGATGCGATGTTTTCGGCGACCAATGCCGCGCCTTGTTTTTTCGCTTCAAACGCCGACTCGCGGTAAAGCGCGCCGATGATTCGCCGCTGCGCGTCGTAAAGCGCCGGCAAATTAACCGCGCCGGGAATGCGGTCGGCGGTGAATTCGGCGGGCGTTCGGACATCAATAATGTCGTCAAACTCGCCGATTTGTGATACATTTGCGAACATGATTCTCGCGCGAAAATAATAATGCGCCTCACCGAATTATCGCACGGAGGAGGGTGCGGCTGCAAAATCGCCCCGTCAATTCTACGGGATTTGCTCGCGTGCGCGCGCGAAAAATCAGCGGCGACCTTTCCTTTGCCGTCGGCTTTGCTTGTCGGCAACATTGATTCCGACGATGCCGCGGTCTATCAATTAAACAAAGAAACCGCAATTGCCGCCACCGCCGATTTTTTTACGCCGATTGTCGACGACCCGCGCGACTTCGGCCGCATCGCCGCCGCCAATGCCCTTTCCGACATTTATGCCATGGGCGCGCGTCCGCTGTTTGCCTTGGCGATTTTGGCGATGCCGCTCGCGCAATTGTCATCGAAAATAATCGGCGACATCATTGCGGGCGGCGAAAGCATCTGCCACAGCGCCGGCATTCCAATTGCAGGGGGACATTCCATTGATTCAATTGAACCGATATACGGATTAATCGCAATCGGCCGCGCGCATCCGAATCATATTACCACTAATGCGTCGGGAAAAATTGGCGACGCGATAATCTTGGGAAAACCGCTCGGCGTCGGCATTTTAAGTGCGGCATTAAAAAAGAATCAATTGAATAAAACTGATTACGAAGAAATGATTCGCCAAACAACGCAACTTAATTCCGTCGGCGCAATTCTCGCCGAAGGCCGTAAAATACATGCGATGACGGATGTCACCGGCTTTGGTCTTCTCGGACATTTACTGGAGGTTTGCCGCGCGTCAAATTGCGATGCGGCAATTGAATTTGAAAAGATTCCGCTGATGGCATCCGCCGCCGCATTCGCAAGAGAAGGTGTGGTCACCGGGGCTTCGTCGCGCAATTGGAAAAGTTATAGCGACTCCGTTTATTTTAATTCGGACGCAGAATCGTGGAAGCAAAATATGCTTGCCGACCCTCAAACAAGCGGCGGACTTTTAATTACTTGCGGGTCGGCTGATGTTGATTCTGTCATATCAATTTTCCGCGAAAGCCATTTTGCCCATGCCTCTGTCATCGGCGAATTGCGGGAAAGAAAAGCGGGCGGCGAATCTATTATTACCGTGACTTAATTATGTCCGCGCCGATTCTTCATTTTGAACGGGCCGAGTTTGATTCCCGACTCAACAAAACCCGCGCGGCAATGGAGTCGCGCGGAATTGAATTGCTGATTGTCACCGACCCGGCCAATATGGCGTGGCTTTCCGGCTACGACGGCTGGTCGTTTTATGTGCCGCAGTGCGTTGCGGTTCCGCTCGCCGAGCCGCCGCTGTGGTTCGGCCGCGGACAGGACGCCAACGGCGCACGCCGCAAAACATTTCCGATGGGGCGCAAAATAAAAAACGCTCCGCCAGCCATTCCAATTGACGGCGAAAAACCTCTGGTGCGATGGCGGTGCCAAGGCGAAAATACGCTTCCGTCTGCGGATTCCTGTCGCAAACGCGATGATACATCAAGGTGAAAGTCGAGGCGAGGGGGGGCATGCCGCGATTATAATCGTCTGCATTGCCGCTATAATGCGCCGAATGAAAAGAATGCCGTCCATTTCCGTCTTCGGTTCCAGCGATCTTTCCGGCGCGCCCAAAGTTGAGTCGCTGTGCGAAGATCTTGGGCGGGAGATTGCGAACCTAAACTGCCGAATCGTCTGCGGCGGACTCGGCGGCGTGATGACCGCCGTCTGCCGCGGCGCAAAATCCGCAGAAAGATACGAACCGGGCGGCACAATCGGCATTATTCCGTCGGATAAATTCACCGATGCTAATTCATTTATTGACATCGTCATTCCGACCGGACTCGGCCTGTTTCGCAATTTGCTGGTCGCCCGGGCCGGCGACGCCTGCATCGGCGTAAGAGGCGGCTCGGGAACGCTTTCCGAAATTGCTTTCGCATGGCAAATTGGAAAGCCAATTGCGGTAATGTCCGGCAGCGGCGGCTGGTCGGCGAAATTAGCGGGCGAAAAAATTGACCGCCGTCGGAAAGGTTTTAAAGTGGAATCCCTCTCCGATGTAAACGCCGCAGCCGAATGGCTGAAAACCGTTCTCCATTTATGACGCCCGCCGGGACGCATCGCCCGACAACGCTTATCCAAAAATACATCTGCAAAAGACGAATTTTCGGCATTTCCGCCGCGCAAAAAATATCGTATTTTTTTTGACCGATTGAAAATATTGTGGTATTAATTCATGCGGAAGAGGGGCGAAGCGCGAATTTTTCGCGTCCGCCGCCGCAAAACAAGAAGAAGGAGAAAATCGATGGATACCGACATTGGCGCCTTGACCGTGATTTTCACGGAATTTTACTATTGGCTGACCGTCCCCTTGATGTTCCTCATTCATGTGGGGTTCTGCCTCTACGAGGTGGGTGTCTCGCGTCAGAAGAATATGATGCACACGCTGCTGAAAAACACGATGCTCATCCCGCTGGTGACCATCACTTTCTACCTCTTCGGATGGTGGATTTATTTCGCTTTTCCCAACGGCCCCTTTATTTTTGAGGGAAAAGGGCTTGTCGCCGCCCCCAACGCCCTGCCGTGGAGCGAATTAATGGGTTCGCATCTCGGCGGCCCGCCGGGCACCGAAGGCGTCGTAACGGCGGACGACAACGCTTTCTGGGCGCGCATCAACGGCGTTTTCTGGGCGGCGTTTGTGCTGTTTGCCTGGACGGCGGCATCCATCGTTTCCGGTGCGGTGATAGAGCGGATTCGCTCGTCGGCGTTTTGGATTATCGCCGTTTTGGTCGGGTCGGTCACTTGGGTTATTGACGCCTCGTGGGGCTGGCATTGGGACGGCTGGATGGTCAAACTTTTGGGCTATCACGATGCCTACGCTTCCGGAGTCATTCACGCCATCACCGGCGGAGCGGCATTGGCGGTGCTTTTAAATCTTGGCCCGCGCATCGGCAAATTCACCGCAGACGGGACTCCGCGCGATATTCCGCCGCGCAATCCGTGGATGGTCACCGTCGGCCTGTTTCTGATTTACTGCGGCTTTTGGGGCTTTTACGCCGCCTGCAATGTGCCGATTATCAGCGAAGCCGACATCGGAGCGACGGGCGTCACTTTTACCGCCACCAATATCTATTTGACTCCGACGACGCTGTCGGCCATCACATTCAACTTTTTGATGTCGCTGGCGGGCGGCCTGCTGGCGGGCTATATGGTGTCGCGCGGACATGCTTTTTGGACATACTCCGGCGGCCTTGCCGGACTCATCACCGCCTCGGCCGGCAATGATTTGTATCATCCGATGCAGGCGTTTTTTATCGCCGGCGTCGGCGTTTTCATCGCCTACAAAATGCACTTCTGGGTGGAGCGCAAATTCAAAATTGACGATGTCGTCGGCGCAGTGGCGGTGCATGGCTACGCGGGATTCGCGGGTCTGGTCATCGCCGGATTTATGCTGTGGGGTCATCCGTCCTCCCCCTTTGAAGGGTATGCGGCGATTAATCCGCTGGGGCAATTTGTCGGCGCGATTATTATGTTTTTCGTGCTGGGATTCGCACCGGCGTGGGTGGTTTCCAAGGCGCTGAAATCCGCCGGAATGCTGCGCGTGCCGAAAAAACTGGAGATTGTCGGACTGGATTTCGCGGAAGCGGAAGACATTCGCGTCGCCAACGAGGAAATTGCGAGAGCGGAAAAAGAAGCCGCCCTCGCCGTCTAATAAGGAGAAAACATCATGTCTACGACACCCGTTGAAACTTGGGCGACGAATCTCGCCGAAATCGGCCCCATTTATCCCTTTGTCGGAAGCGAATGGCTGATGGTGCTGCTGGGCTTTGTCGCGTGGATTGGCTGGCATGTCTGGCAAATTCGCGCCGAAAAGCGCGAAGAGGAAGACACTCTGCGAAAACTGGACGCCCGCGAAAGGGAGTCGTCCGGCAGCGGCGACTGATGCTCCCCCAAAGCGCTGAATTTATCGTTGTCGGAGCCGGCATTCACGGCTTGTCGACGGCGTGGAATCTGGCGTCGCTAAGAGGGCGCGGCGACGACATCATCGTCGTGGACAAAACCGCGCCGGGAGCGGGCGCCAGCGGCATCGCCTGCGGAGTCGTCCGCAACAATTATTTTCAGCCGGCGATGCGCAAATTAATGGCGCATAGCGTGGAAATGTGGGAAAGCGATCCGGCGGCTTTCAGTTATCACGGCGTGGGCTATCTGCAAATCTGCCCGGAATCCATGCGGCAGGACGCAGAGCAAATCCATCAAGAGCAGCGCGACATCGGCTACGAATCAGAATTGATTCTGGGCGCGCGCGAAAGCGATTCCTATATGAAAGGAATTTTTCACGACTGGCAAGCGTCCGGCGTGGCGGCGGTGCTTCACGAAAAACGCGGCGGCTACGCCAACAATATGGCGTCGGTGCGCGGTCTGGCGGCCAAGGCCGAATCGCTCGGCGCGCGAATTTTTTCCGGCGTCGCCGTCACCGGATTTGAACGCGCCAGTCAATCGTCCGCAGTGACGGCGGTCATCACCGACAAGGGTCGCGTAGAATGCGGACAAGTTGTCATTGCGGCGGGGCCGTGGGTCAAATCGCTTTGGGATATGCTGGAATTGCCCGACAAAATTACCGTAAAAGCCAACGGACAAACACGCGACGATATTCCCATGTGGCGCTACTGGGCACTGCAGGAAGGCACGCTGAGCGTGCCGCCGGATTATCTCACCGACAATAACGGCAAAATGCCGCCGGTCGTGCATTTGGACAGCGATGAGCCGCTTCGGGCAAACGGCAAAGTCATCCGCGAAAACAGATGGGGAATTTATTACAAGCCGGATTTTCACTTCAACGGCGTGCAGGGCGGCGCGGCTCCCCGCAAGGTTGAGCGTCCGGCGGACGAAGTGACGGTGGATCCCTACGGTCCGGCGTCGCCGGAATTTGTAGTGGGGGAGGATTTCGCGCAGATGTGGTGCGCGGCATTGGCTTTCGCGCAAAAGCGATTTGAAAACAAAGCCGCACTTTTCGGCAAGGAGCCGTCAGGAGGAATCGGCTGCTTCACCGCCGACAGTTTTCCGGTGTTTGACCGATTCTGCGAAAACGCTTATTTCATCGCCGATTCCAATCATGGCTATAAAATGCTGGGAGTCGGCGCGCTGGTCGCGGGCGAATTGATGGGAAAAGAAGAACGGCTGCTCGCGCCGTTTCGCTTTTCGCGCTACGCCGACGGCGAATTGCATCCGACCAGCAACAGCCCATTCCCTTGGAGTTGAAAGGAAAAAATCCATGAAAATAAAAACCGCTCTGGAAGAGCATACGGCGCAAGCCGGCCGCGCCGATGCGGTGCGTCAAGTGCGCGCCAAAATTAATGCTCTCGGCATTCAATACATCTACTACCAATTCGTTTCGGTGACGGGGCGAATTGTCGGCAAGGGCGTGCCGGCCGACCATTGGGAGCAAATCGCCGAGCGCGGATTCCAATTGGTTTACGGCTCCACGGCGAATCTGTTTACGGACCGCCATCGCAATTACATCGGCTACGGGCCGGAGGCGTCGGAATTAGTCGGCATTCCCGATCCGGAAACTTTTGTGCAATTGCCGTGGGACAAGCGGGTCGCGCGGGTATTTTGCACTTGCTTTCGCAATCGCGAAGAGGATGACGATCCGGGCGGCGCGCTGACTTCCGACTGCCGCGGCAATTTGCGCCGCCAGCATCAACTTTTCCGCAAAAAACATGGAATGCAATTGCGCGAAGGAACCGAACCGGAAATGATGTGGCTCAAACGCGGCGCGGACGGACTGCCGGACGGCGGCTACACCAAGCCGAATTGCTATCACATTGATCAATTTGAAATGCTGCGTCCGATCGTCCTGCGAGTCGTGGAATACGGCAGAGCAATGGGGCTCGATATGGTGCAGGGCGACCACGAAGACGCCCCCGGCCAATTGGAATTGAATTTTCAATTTGACGACGCCCTGCGAACCTGCGACCGACTGACGACCTACCGCCAAATTTGCGCGCAAGTCGCCCGCGAATTTGACCTCATCGCGTGCTTTATGTCCAAGCCGTTTATGGGCGTTTCCGCTTCCGGCTGCCACCATAATTTATCGCTGTGGAAAGGCGGACAGGACAAAGTTCTGCCGCTTGGATTTTCCCCCAAGAATCTGCCCGGAATGGGGGGGACATTCACGCACGCCTGCGGCGGCGAAAATCTTTTCATGCCGGACAAGAAAAGCGGCAAAAAACCCGGCAAGGTCGGACTGCACTGCATCGGCGGCGTAATAGACCACCTGCCCGCATTAACGGCCATCGGATGCTCCACTGTTAATTCCTACCGGCGGCTGTGGGACACCGGATTCTGGGCGCCTGTTTACGCCGATTGGGGCTATCAAAATCGCACATGCGGACTGCGCGTTTCGGCGCCGGGACGATTTGAGTATCGGGCGGTGGATTCGGCGGTCAATCCCTACTTGATGTCGTCGGTGATTCTGGCGGCGTTTGACGACGGACTCGCCCGCAAATTGGATCCGGGCGAGCCGGAATCGCGCAACATCTACGAAGCGATGGAACAGGGCAAACAAGTGAAAAAATTGCCGCTGACTTTCGGCGAAGCATTGGATCGACTGTCCGAAGACAAAGTGATTAAAAGCGCATTGCCCGGCGATATGTATCGCGTTTTCATGCACTACAAGCGCGACGAGTGGGAAAAATTTCTCGCCACCGTTACGCATTGGGACTTGGAAACCTACTGGGATTGCCTCCCCTAATTAAAAAGGAGAATCTGACAATGTGCGGAATTGCGGGATTAATTCATCGCGGCGGCTCAGCCGGCATCGGCGAAGAAATGACGCGGATGCTTCAGGCATTAAAGCATCGCGGGCCGGATTCCACCGGCTTTGCACTTTACGGCGACGGCGTCGGCGATGCGCGCGTGATGCGAATCAAATTCGCCGAGCAGGCGGACTTGTCGCGCGGATTCAACATTCACCATCAAATTCGCGAACGCAAAGCGGAAATGGAGCGGCGATTCAAAGAATGCGGCGCGGAGATTCTGGAAATGCAGGAGCCCTCCGAATACGCCTGCCGCGTGCGATTCAATCCGCCGGAAAACATCAAGGCGCTCATCGACTACTTGGAGGACATTGACAATGTAGAAGTCATCTCGCTGGGCAGCACCTTGGAATTAGTGAAGGATCTGGGCGATGCATCGGCGGTCGGCAAACGCTACGGACTGGAAAATTTTCGCGGCACGCACGCCATCGGCCACACGCGAATGGCGACCGAATCCGCCGTGGATATTCGCTCGGCGCATCCGTATTGGGCTTATCCGTTCAGCGATATTTCGGTGGTTCACAACGGCCAGTTAACGAATTACTGGACTTTCCGCCGCGCGATGGAGCGTCGCGGGCACCGTTTTCTGTCCGACTGCGACAGCGAACTCATCGCGGTTTATGTCGCCGACCGAATGGATCGGGGCGACGATTTGGAAGAGGCGATGCACCGCTCCATCAGCGAATTGGACGGCGTCTTCACTTATGTCGTCGCCACCGGCGATGCGCTCGGAATGGCGAAAGATGTTATGGCGGCAAAGCCGATGGTGCTTTACGAAGGGGACAACTTCATCGCCATGGCATCCGAAGAGGTTGCAATTCGCAGCGTCTTCCCACGCGAAATTGACACCTACGATCCCTACGAAGGAGAAGTTTTAGCATGGAAAGTAAATTGACTGCATCCGTCGAAATGCGCGGCGAGCAACTTAGCGGACGCTCGCAGGAAATTTTCTTCTCGCCCGAAGAGGCGGAAAATTTCACCTATCCGACCGCGCCGGAAGTTGACTTTGAAAAAGAAGCCGCGTTTGACGCCGCCAATATGACAGCGCGCGACATCAACGCTAAAATTCGCGCGCTGATGGCGGAAGGCATCGGCTCTATTCGGGTGGACAATCCGGGTGCAAAGCATTCGGTCGCCGTGGGAATTCTTAATCGTCTGCGTCTCACCATTGCCGGCAGTTTGGGATATTTCGGCTGCGGCTTGATTGACGGGCCGGTGGTTCGCATCACCGGACGGGTCGGCTGGTCGTGCGCGGAAAATATGATGTCCGGCGCGGTCGTGGTGGACAAAAACGCCGGCTCCACTTTCGGGGCGGCGATTCGGGGGGGGGATTTGGTTTGCCGCGGCGATGTCGGCGCGCGCACCGGGGTGTGCATGAAAGGCGGCACGATTCTGGTCGGCGGGCGCAGCGGCGCGTTTTCCGGCTTTATGATGCAGCGCGGCCGAATGATAATTCTCGGCGACGCCAGAGCGAATCTCGGCGATACGATGTATGACGGACTCATTTTTGTCGGCGGCAAAATCGCCAGTTTGGGCGTGGACGCCACCGAAGCCGAAATGACCGAATCGGACATTCGCTGGCTTTCCGCCAAACTCGCCATTTACGGAATGGAATTTCCCAACGGCGCGGAAAATATGAAAAAAATCGTCTCCGCCAAGCGGCTGTGGAATTACGACAGTTTGGAGCCGTCCGAAAAGAAACTCGTCCTCTGAGGCAAAAAGGAAAAGCGATGAAAAATCCCACCGACAACGCCCGCCATGTGCTTGGCCGCAGTTTTATGTTTACGCCGGATGTCATCAACGACATCCACATTAAAGCGGAATTGGGACGCTACCGCATGCGCGGATTTTCGCTGTTTAAGCCGATTCCGTCGTGGGACGATTTGACTTTTCTGCCCGGCACGCTGACTCGATTTGTCATTGAGGGCTACCGCGAAAAATGCCTGACGAAAACGATTCTCGGTCCGCGCGCCAAGCGTCCGCTGGAATTGGACATTCCGGTCTATATCACCGGAATGAGTTTTGGGGCGCTTTCCTACGAAGCGAAAATGGCGCTGGCGCGAGGCGCTACGATGGCCGGCAGCGCCACCTGCTCCGGCGAAGGCGGAATGATTCCGGATGAGCGCCGCTACTCTTCCAAGTGGTTTTATCAATGCATTCAGTCGCGCTACGGATTCAATCCGCATCATTTGCAAGTCGCCGACGCCTGCGAATTTTTTATCGGACAAGGATGTAAAGTCGGTCTCGGCGGCCATTTGATGGGGCAGAAAGTCACCGACCAAGTCGCCGAAATGCGCTCCCTACCGGCGGGAATCGACCAGCGTTCGCCCGCCCGTCATCCCGACTGGCTGGGCCCCGATGATTTGGCGCTTAAGATTGAAGAAATTCGCGAAGCGACCGATTGGGAAATTCCCATCCAACTTAAACTCGGCGCCGCCCGGGTATACGACGATGTGCGAATGGCCGCCAAAACCGATCCCGATATGATTTACATTGACGGAATGGAAGGCGGCACCGGCGCCGGCCCGCATCTGGCAACCGAAGAAACCGGCGTGCCGGGAATCGCCGCTATTCGCCAAGCCCGCCAAGCACTGGACGATGTCGGCAAAAGCGGCGATATCAGTTTGGTTTATGCGGGCGGCATTCGCAGCGGCGGCGATGTCGCCAAAGCATTGGCTTTGGGCGCCGATGCGATCGCCATTGGACACGCCGGACTTATCGCCCTTAATTGCAACAGGGACATTCCCGAATCCAACTACGAAGCCGAAGTGGGCGTTCCGGCGGGGAATTGCTATCATTGTCATACTGGCCGCTGTCCGGTCGGAATCGCCACGCAGGATCCTAAATTGCGCGTCCGCTTGAATCCCGACAAAGGAGCGGAGCGCGTTTATAATTTTCTTCACACGCTGACCATTGAATGCCAAATGATGGCGCGCGCCTGCGGAAAAACCAACATCCACAGTTTGGAGCCGGAGGACTTGGCGGCTCTGACAATGGAAGCGTCGGCGATGGCGATGGTGCCGCTCGCCGGCACACGACACACCGTCGGCCGCCCCGATATGACCCGCTTCTAAGGGAAAATGCCATGACAAAAAAAGACGAATCGCAGCATATCGGCTATCGCTACGATGTGAATCTGCTGCCGGATATGAGCCGCGTCACGCCGTTTCTCCGCCGCTATATGGAAGTGATGGGCTGGCGCGATCTCAATTGGCTGGAAGATGTCCACATGGGATACGAAGAAGGACGACCGGCGGTTTTCGACCGCAACATCAACGGCTGGGTGACCGTGCCGGATAATGTCCAATTGCCGGACGACCAGCATGGGCGGGATATGCTCGCGCGCGAATTGCTGGTTAAATTTCAAATGTCCCGACGCCATCCGCTGGTCGACTTAAAGCAGACCTACGGAAAATGCTGATTCGGACTGCGTGAAATGACCGCCATTCGTCCGCGTTTTCTGAATGACGATGCGCGCGTTTTGCGCCCCGGAATTCTATCGCTGCCGCCGGGCGTAGAGCGGTATTCGCTGCCGGGGCTGGGCTCGCTGGTCGTGCGAATGCAAGCCGGCGACCGCTTGCGCGTGATGGATTCTGAAGGCGGACAAACGGCGGAAATTATCGCGTGCCGCACAGCCGATGGAATTTGCCAGCCCGAATTGCTGAGCGTCCGGGGCGACGGTCGGGGCGAAGGAATTACATCGCTGCTTTTGCGGGGCGATGCCGCCGCTTTGCATCTGCGCGAATCTTTGGACGCGATTGGCATTTCTCTTGATTCCCTCCGCTCCATAAAACGATTCGGGGCGGAAAGCCAAGCCGGCGACGAAGCGGATTTTGTCGCCGCCGAATCGGCGACAGTAATAATAATCGCTCCCGGCGACGATATGCCGGTGGATGGATGCAATCCGCCGACTTCGCTGGTCGTTTTTGTAGAGCGAATCGCGCTACCGACGGAAGGCGAACCGTCGGCATTGCCTCCTCCTTTGGCAGCGATGCGCGAGGATTTTCGCATTAATCGCGCCACTGCTCGCGCTTACAATGTCCGCGCCGGGGAGTGGATTCAAATTATTGATGTGGAAGGCCGGCAATGCACCGACTTTCAGGCATTTTGCGCGGCATCGCTGGACAAAGGCGCAGAACGATGCTTGGATGTAACCGCCAGCCGCACTTTGGCCGGCCGCTCTCATCCGATGCCGGGATTACATTCCAAATACCACGACCAGAATTTTCAGCCGCTGATGGAAATTGTGCAGGATTCCTGCTCGCGTCACGATGCTTTCGGGCTCGCCTGCAGCGCGAAATACTACGAAGATTTGGGCTATCCCGGACATGTCAATTGCTCGGACAATTTCAACGGCGCGCTGAGTCCTTATGGCGTCGCCCCTCGGCGCGGCTGGATGAGTATGAATTTCTTTTTCAATTCCGAATTCTGCGAGCGCACGCAAACTTTCGCCACTGACGAGCCGTGGTCGCGTCCCGGCGATTATGTCCTGCTTCGCGCATTGACCGATTTGGTTTGCGTGTCGTCCGCCTGCCCGGACGATGTGTATCCCGCCAACGGCTGGAATCCGACCGAAATTCATGTGCGAACTTACCCCCCTGATTTGCGCGCCAAAAAATCAATTTTCTTTCGCAAACGAACCGACTCGGAGGCAGAAATGACAAAAGAAACCGGCTTTCACGCCAAAACCGCGGAACTCACCCGCGACTTTATTGAATACGGCGGATACTGGCTGCCCTCGCAATACACTTCTCACGGCGCGATGGCGGAGTATTGGGCGTGCCGCGAAAAAGCGGTCGTGATGGATCTTTCCCCCCTGCGGAAATTTGAGATACTCGGCCCCGACGCCGAATCGCTTTTGCAGCACTGTCTCACCCGAAACATTCGGCGTCTGGGAACGGGGCAAGTCGTCTATACGGCGATGTGCTACGACACCGGAACAATGATTGACGACGGCACCGTCTTTCGCTTGGGCGATAATAATTTTCGCTGGATCGGCGGCTCGGACGCCAGCGGCGAATGGCTGCAAAAGCAGGCGAAAGAATTAAATTTGAATGTCCGCGTCAAGCCCTCCACCGACCAATTGCATAACATCGCCGTGCAGGGACCGATGAGCCGCGACATCCTCAAAGAAATTCTATGGACTCCGCCCGACCGCCCAAAGTTGACCGAATTGGATTGGTTCCGTTTTACCGTCGGACGCATCAGCGATTCGCAAGGCGCGGCAATACTCGTCTCCCGCACCGGATACACCGGCGAACTCGGCTACGAAATCTTTTGCCATCCCAAAGATGCGCCGGCGGTTTGGGATAAAGTCATCATGGCGGGCGGGCCGCATGGATTAATCCCCTTCGGCTTTGACGCTCTGGATATGGTGAGAATTGAAGCCGGCCTTGTTTTCGCCGGCTATGAATTTGACGACCAGACCGATCCGTTTGAAGCCGGCATCGGCTTTACTGTCGCCCTGAAAAATAACCCGGAGGATTTTATCGGCCGCGCCGCATTAGAATCCCGCAAGGCGAATCCCCAGCGAACTCTAATCGGCTTGGAATTGTCCGGCGAAGAAACCGCATCGCACGGCGATCCCGTCTTTATTAACCGCCAGCAAATTGGCGTTATTACCAGCGCGACCCGTTCTCCCATTCTTGCCAAAAACATCGCTTTGTGCCGAATCGCATCACAGCATTCACAGCACGGAACAAATGTGCAAGTCGGCAAATTGGACGGCCATCAAAAGCGTTTGCCCGCCGTCGTCGTCCCCTTTCCATTCTACGACCCTCAAAAGGAAAAGCCGCGCGCATAGTATTTCGGCGTCAAAAAAACACAACACGCCGCATAAAAAAATGCGGACTATTGGATGATTCTACTCCCAAGCGGATATAATCGCCGCATCCGCTAAAACCTCACAGAGGAATTATGCAAGACATTGACAATACAATCAGGGAGGTTCGGCAGGAAACGCCGGTGAGTCGCCGCCGTTTCTTAATCGGCGGTTCAGTGTTGCTGTTGAATTCGTCCTTGTTGAGTCGCGCTGATTTTCCGGCCAATCCCGATGTCGTCGTTATTGGAGCGGGTGCCGCCGGAATTGCGGCGGGCAAAACGATTCTTGAAAGCGGCCGAACCGTGGCGATTATTGAAGCCGCCGACCGAATCGGCGGACGAGTCGTCTCCGACACTTCCACTTTCGGCATTCCGTATGATGCGGGGGCGCATTGGCTGCACTACGGCGAAACGAATCCGTTTCTCAAATACGGAAAAGATAACGGATTCACAATGTATAAATCCCCTGCAGACAGGATTTTATACATCGGCAGCCGCCCAGCGACAAAAGAAGAATATGCGGCTTTTGAGTCCGCAGAAGACAACACCTACGCCGCCATAGAAAAAGCAGGACAGCGCGGAAAAGATGTCAGTCCTGCATCGGTTGTGCCGAATACGGGCGAATGGCATGACACTGTTCACCTCGCCGTCGGCCCCTACGAAATGGCAAAGGATTATGATCACTTCTCCTGCCAAGATTGGTTCAATAGTGAAGATGGAACTGATTACTATTGCAAAGAAGGATTCGGTGCGCTATTTGTGCATAGCGCCAAAGATGTGCCGGTGCGTTTGTCCGCCAAAGTTGAAAAAATAAAATGGGGCGGACAAGGCGTTTCAATTGAAACCGCCCAAGGCGATCTATCGGCGAAAGCGTGCATCGTCACCGTGTCAACCGGCGTTCTGGCAAATGAAGGAATACACTTTGACCCGCCGCTGCCGCTTGCCAAACAGGAATCATTCCACGGAATCTCGATGGGAATCTACAATCACATTGCGCTGCAATTCCGTCAGAATTTCTTCGGCATAAACGAAGACGGCTATTTGCTCTATAAGATTAACTCCACAGGAGCAAAATCATCCAGAGGGATGATTACATTGGTTAACGCTTCCGGCGACAATTTATCCTATGCGGATGTGGGCGGCGAATTCGCCCGCGCATTGGAAAAGGAAGGGCGGGCGGCATCCATAGATTTTGCGCTTTCCGAGTTGCGCAAGATTTTCGGTTCGGAAGTGGATCGGCAATTCATTAAAGCGGATGCGACGGCGTGGGGATTGAATCCGCTTTTTCACGGCTCTTATGCATCCGCCGAGCCCGGAAAATACAAGATGCGAAGCGTCTTAAAACAGCCGGTCGGCGAGCGAATCTTTTTTGCAGGCGAAGCATTAAGTGAAGACGATTGGGCGACCGTCGCGGGCGCCCATAAAAGCGGCGTTGCGACAGCCGAATCTGTTTTGTCGGCGATGGGATAATTATATCTTATTTTATCGTCAAGCAACCTTGACTTTTTCGCGAAATTCGGAAGTTTGCTGATATAATGCAAGTCCTTGCTTTTGCCTTTGGAGGTAATCATGGAACATCATTGCTTTTCCCGCCGCCGCTTTTTGGGCGGAATGGGCGCCGTCGCCGCCGGGTTGACTCTCATCAATTCGCGCGCCATCGCCGTTGAGGAGAAGAAACTCAACTTCTACAACTGGTCCGACTACATCGGTGAAACCACTATCGCCGATTTCAAAGCCGAGACCGGCATTGCGGTGAAGACCGATCTCTTCGCCGATAACGACGAACTCTTCGCCAAATTGCGCGAGGGGAATCCGGGTTACGATGTCATTGTGCCGAGCAATGACATCGTTGAGCAAATGCGCAAGGTCGGAATTGTGCAGCCGCTGAATCACGGCAAAATTCCCAACATCGCCAATATTGACCCATTTTTCCTCGATGTGGTTTTTGACCCCGGCCGGCGCTATTCGCTGCCCTACATGTGGGGGACGACAGGCATCGGCTACCGCAAGTCAAAGGTGGACGGCGTCCCCGATTCGTGGAAGTGGCTGTTTGAGTCCGACCGCTATGCCGGCCGCACCGCCATTTTGGACAGCCCCGGCGAGGTGTTTCCCCTCGCGTATAAATATCTCGGCTATTCGGTGAACAACACCGATCCGTCGATAATTCAGCAGACGACCGAATTGCTAATTCGGCAGAAGCAGCACATCAAAGCATTTTCCGCCAGCGAAGGGCAGAATTTGCTGCTTTCCGGCGAAGTGGATTTAGTGATGGAATTCAACGGCGATGTCCTTCAAATAATGGCGGAGGACGACGACATTGCTTATGTCGTGCCGAAGGAAGGGTCACTGCTGTGGGAAGATGCCTTGTGCATTCCGACCGACGCACCGCATCCGGAAAATGCCCACGCATTCATCAATTATCTGCTGGACGCCGAAGCCGGAGCGGCCATCGCCGATTACATTCAGTTTGCGACTCCCAACGCCGCCGCTTGGAAATTCATGTCGGCGGATTATCTGGAAGACCCCGCAATATTCCCGCCCGAATCCATCAAGGAGAAACTGGAAGTTTACACCTACAAAGGCGAAGATTATGACCGTCTGCTGGACGAGGCGTGGACGCGAATCAAAGCAGCATAAAAATTTCCCGGAAAGATGAATGGACAAGGATGCAGCAGTGACACGCATCGCTTTTCCGACTAATCCTGATATCGTCGTCATCGGAGCCGGCGCCGCCGGAATTGCAGCGGGCAAAACGATTCTTGAAAGCGGCAGCACCGTGGCGATTATTGAAGCCGCCGACCGAATCGGCGGACGGGCGCACACCGACGCCTCCATCTTTGGGATTCCGTATGACATCGGAGCGCATTGGCTCTACTACGGCGAAACCAGTCCGCATCTTGAATACGGCAGAAAAAACGGATTTGCGATGTATCACTGCCCTGAGGATGCCATTTTATACATCGGCAATCGCAAGGCGACGAATGAAGAACAAGCGGCGTTTGACGCCGCAGAAAAACGCGCATTCGCCGCCATAAGCAAGGCGGGGCAGCAAGGAAAAGATGTCAGCCCTGCATCGATTATGCCGGATATGGGCGAATGGCATGATACCGTCCACCTTGTCATTGGTGCTTATGAAATTGCAAAGGACTTTGACCACTTTTCCTGCGCGGATTTCTTCAATGTTTTTCGCGGAACCAAATACTATTGCAAGGAAGGATACGGCGCACTTTTGGCGCATAGCGCCAAAGATGTGCCGGTGCATTTGTCCGCCAAAGTTGAAAAAATAAAATGGGGACGACAAGGCGTTTCAATTGAAACCGCCCAAGGCGATCTATCAGCGAAAGCGTGCATCGTCACCGTATCAACCGGCGTTCTGGCAAATGAGGAAATACGCTTTGATCCGCCGCTGCCGCTTGCCAAACAGGAATCATTCCATGGAATTTCGATGGCAATTTACAATCATATCGCTCTGCAGTTTCGCCAAAATTTTTTTGGCATAGGCGGCGACGGCTACCTGATTTATAAAATCAATTCCAAAGGCGCGAAATCGCCGAAAGGAATGATAGCGTTGGTGAATGTTTCCGGCAGCAATTTATCCTATGCGGATGTGGGCGGCGAGTTTGCGCGCGCATTGGAAAAGGAAGGGCGGGCGGCATCCATAGATTTTGCGCTTTCCGAGTTGCGCAAGATTTTCGGTTCGGAAGTGGATCGGCAATTCATTAAAGCGGATGCGACGGCATGGGGATTGAATCCGTTTTTTCATGGTTCTTACGCATCTGCTGAGCCGGGCAAATTCGGCATGAGGAATGTCTTAAGAGAGTCGGTCGGCGGGCGAATCCACTTCGCAGGAGAAGCTTGCAGCGAAACAAATTGGGCGACCGTCGCGGGCGCGCACAATAGCGGCGTTACGGCGGCCAAGTCCGTCCTGTCCGCGATAGGGTAATCGCCCCGTTTCGTCGGCGAAAAACTTGCATTGACTCGCCCTGCGGGTTGCGCTGCGATTTCAATGCCTAAGCAACAGCCGAGCGAATCGGCGGGAGTAAAAGGGCCCGGGATTCGCCAATGCTGCGACCCTGCTGCCGTCCGTTTTCCGTCCGGTTGAATCCGCAAAAAGGGCGGAATGGGCTTTGCGCGCAGAATCCGGCAAGCGGCAAATGCGATTTTGCCCTTTGATTCCAAACTCTTTTTTCTAATCCCCGGAATGAAAAAAGCCGCGGTCGCAGCCGCATTGGCCCGAAAATATAAAAAAGAGTCGATTTTGCGGAGAAAAACTGCTAAAATAATCCCGCCATTGGAGATTTTTCCGAATGGCAAAACACAACCATGCAATGCAAAATCACAAGGAGCGAAAAATGGACAATGAAAACAAATCGGCGAATACCGCGCCGAAAATGAAATTGACTCGGCGTCGGCTGCTGGGAGTTGCGGCGGCAAGCGCCGGAGCGGCGGTCGTCGGACGGCTGCTGCCGTCGGTGGCAATTGCGGCCGAACGCGATGTCGTGAAAATCGGATTTTTGGCGCCGCTGACCGGCGATGTCGCCGCATGGGGAAAACCCGGTCTGGACGGCTGCCTGCTGTGGGCCGAAAAAGTCAACACCAGCGGCGGCATCAACATCGGCGGCAAGCCGCACAATGTGGAATTCATCGCCTACGACAACGAATACGATGCCGCCAAAGCGCGCACGGGAGCAACCAAACTCATCAAGGAAGACGGCGTCAAATTCGTCATGATGCTCGGCGGCGACACCTGGCCCGGCGCGGCCAAAATCGCCGAGCGCGAAGGAATGCTGTTTTCCACCCTGCTCCCCAGCGATCTGACTCCCGATACCAAAACCCTGCTGGCCCCTGCGGAGGTGCATCCCATCTACAATGTCACCGGCGTGCAGTGGCTGGCGGAAACCGCCCCCGGCCTTAAGTCCTATGTCATCTGCGCGCAGGACGATTACCTCGGCACGCCCTCGGTGGCAACCTACGAAGCCGCCTTTGAAGCCGAAGGAATTCGACCAGTGGATGACGCGGTATTTTTCGATCCGGCAACGACCGACTTTGCGCCTATCGTCACCGGACTTATCGCACAGAAGCCGGACATCGTCTGTCTTGACACCTGCTACGAACCTTATGTCCACGGCATTTGCGAGCAATTGTTTCTGCAGGGCTACAAGGGACGCATCATCTCCTGCACGGCGGATTTCTACCAGAAAATCATCGACAAAACTTCGGCGGAATTTATGGAGGGATTCGTTTTTCAGTTCCCCGATTTTGACGACCCCGCGCTGATAGATTCCCGCGTCAACTTTTCCGACCCGAAAGGATTTTGGGACGAATATCAGCGGCGGTTTCCCGGTTCGTGGAGCGCCGTGTCGTGGGAATACGCATCCATTGCGGATCTGTGGAAAGCGGGCGTAGAGCGCGCCGGCAGCGCAGAACCGGCGGATGTTTTGCGCGCGATGAAAAGCAGCGGCAAAGCCCCCCATGCTTTCGGCGACGCCGAATGGTGGGGAAAAGAATTGTTTGGCATCGACAACGCCCTTGTCGGCGACTGGCCGGTCGTCGTCATTGAAAGCGGCAAAGCGCGAATCAAAGCGTTCAAAAACATCCCCGAATGGTGGAAGAAGCACGGCGATCTTCTCATCAAGCACATGGAAGCCAGAGGGCAGATGTATTATCAGCGGGGCTAACCCGCGGATTTTCACGCGGACGGCTGATTCTTTTTTCCGCCGTCCGCTGTGCCTTTTGATTTCGCGCAATGTTTGACCTGCTTTTGCAGACCATCCTCAACGCCGCCTATGCGGCAAGCTACACAGCCCTTATCGCCGTCGGACTCGTTCTTATATTCGGAGTGATGGGCATCATCAACTTTGCGCACGGCGAGTTATACATGCTCGGGGCCTATGTCGTGGTCGCCGTTTACGCAAAAGAAAATGCGCCCTTTTTTGTCGCCGTCATCGCCGGATTTGTCCTTGTCGGGCTTGTCGGCGCGGGAATGGAGCGCGGACTCTTTCGTCCTTTGCGCGATAATCCGCTTGGCGGACTTGTGGCTTCCATCGGATTTTTGCTGATTCTGCAGGCGCTGATTTCCATATTTTTCGGCGTTCGTCCGGAGCATGTGCCGTCGCCGACCAAAGCTGTCATTGAAATAGGCGGCGCAACTTTGCCGGTCCAACGGTTTGTTGTGATTGCCGCCACATTCCTTTTGCTGGGAATGCTGTGGTGGTTTTTGCATCGCACCCGCTTCGGCTGGGCGCTGCGCGCATGCGCGCAAGATCCGGAGGCCGCCGCTTTGCAAGGAATTTCCATTCGGCGATGCGCCCGCTGGGCGATGGCCATTGGTGCCGCGCTGGCCGGAACGGCGGGAGCATTAACGGCGCCGCTGGTGCCGCCCAATCCGCTGATGGGACATCCGGTCATCGTTGCCGCTTTTATCGTCATTATCGTCGGCGGCATCGGCAGTTTGGAAGGCGCGGTCGTTGCGGCCGTTTTGTACGCTTTCGTCCACACTTTTGTAACCACTTTCTTCGATGGGGTCACCGCCGACATCGTCGGACTTACGCTAATGCTAGCCGTGCTGATTGTTCGTCCAGTCGGGCTGTTTGGATACCAAGAGCGTGCCTGATTTTCGCGCCGCGCCCAAATTCATTGGCTGGGCGATTCTTATCGTCGCGCTGCTTGCGCTGCCGCATGCGCTGTCGTTCTCCCAAAGGGAAATTGCAGTGTTTCTTGTCATCAATGTTTTGCTGGTCGTGAGTTACCGTTTTCTTGTCCTTGTCGGCGAATGGTCGCTGGGGCATGTCGTAATGATGGGAGTCGGCGCCTATGCCAGCGCTTTGTGCGCCAAACGATTCGGCGTGCCGGTTCCGCTGGCGATGCCGCTTGGCGCATGCATCGCCGCCGCTGTCGCCTACGCATTGAGTTTTCCGCTTTTCCGAATGAAGGGCTTTTATTTTCTTATCGGCTCGTTTGCGGCGGGAGAAATTATTCGCCTGCTATGGAAGCGTTTTCGCGAGCCGTTCGGCGGAACAAAAGGCATTAAATCGGTGCCGGAATTTCCAAGCGTTGATTTGGGCTTTGCGACAATTGACTTTTACGAACCGCAGAATTACTACTACCTTTGCCTGCTTGTGACGATTGCATCCATTTGGATTCTGCGGCGCGCGGAGCATTCGCCGCTGGGATTGACCTTGCACGCCGTGCATTGGCAGGACCGAACGGCGGAATCGGTCGGCGTTGTCATCCGCAAATATCGGACGACGGCTTTTGTCGTCGCTTCATTTTTCGCCGGATTGTCGGGGGCTCTGCTGGCGCATTACATCGGCGCGGTCAGCCCCGGCCGATTCAACATTGAAGAAATGATATTCGTCCTTGCATGGGTGATTGTCGGCGGCACATCAACGATTTACGGCCCGATTATCGGCGCGGTGACTTTGACTCTAATCAACGAAATTATCCTCCGCGAATTGGGATTCGAGCAGGCGCGGCCTTTGTTTTACGGCGCGATTCTCATCGCCGCCGTGCTGTTTCTGCCCGGCGGACTGGAAGAACTCGCCCCGCGCTTCGCCGCATTAATAGGAAAAGTGCGAAAGAAAAATCGCGCTTAAAGATGGGGCGGCCGAATCTGTTTTGTCGGCGATGGGATAATTATATCTTATTTTATCGGCGAGCAACCTTGACTTTTTCGCGAAATTCGGCAGTTTGCTGATATGATTCTCGTCACTTTATCAACCGGAGAATCGCAATGACGATTATCATTTCTCCCGAGGCGCGCGAATTTTCGCGGCGGCGTTTTCTGCAATCCACCGCCGCTGTCGGAGCGGCTTCGGTTTTGCCGGCAGGAATACTGAGCGCGCAAGCCGCCGAGCCGAAGCGCGGCGGACATTTCCGTCTTGGTATCGGCGGCGGCAGCACGACCGATTCGCTCGATCCGGCGACTTACGAAAATTCCTTCATGCAGGGAGTCGGCGGCACCTTGCACTGTTCGCTGACCGAAGTGAGCGCGGACGGCGCGCTGCTGCCGATGCTTGCCACCGAGTGGGAAGCCGGGCCCGGCGCGGTCAAATGGATTTTCCGCCTGCACAAGGATGTTGTCTTTCACGACGGCAAGACGATGACGGCGGACGATGTCATCGCTTCGCTGAATCATCATCGCGACGAAAAATCCGGCTCGTCGGCGAAGGTGACGGTGGATCCGATTAAATCGCTGAAGGCGTTGGATTCGCATTCGGTGGAAGTGACGCTGGAAAGCGGCAACGCCGATTTTCCGTTTTTGCTTTCGGATTTTCGCCTTGTCATTATGCCCGCTAAGGACGGCAAAGTTAACGCCGCTTCCGGCGTCGGGGCGGGGCCGTTTGCGCTTGAAGATTACAAAGCCGGAGTCGGCTGCAAGATGTCGCGCAATCCGAATTATTTCAGGGAAGGACGGCCCTATTTTGATTCGGCCGAAATGCTGGTTATCGCCGATGTGGTGGCGCGCACCAACGCATTGCGGACAAGCGCCGTCGATTACATTGACCGCTGCGATTTGAAAACGGTGCATCTGCTCAAAAAATCAAGCGGCGTCGTGGTGGAAGAAACCAAAGGCACGCAGCATTACACGATTCCGATGAATACGATGGTCTCGCCGTTTGACGACAATAATGTGCGTCTGGCATTAAAGCATGCGATTGATCGCGAGGCGATTCTTAAAATTGTTCTGCGCGGATTCGGCAGCGTCGGCAACGACAATCCGATAGCCCCGGCGCATCGCTACTTCAACGCGGATATTCCGCAGCGTCAATACGATCCGGACAAGGCGCGCCATTATCTTAAAAAAGCGGGCATCGGCGAATTGAATGTGGATTTGTCCGCCGCCGAGGCGGCTTTCGCCGGCTGCGTCGATTCCGCCGTCCTTTACAAGGAGCACGCCGCCAAAGCGGGAATTAACATTAATGTCGTGCGCGAACCCAACGACGGCTACTGGGCGAATGTGTGGATGAAAAAGCCGTGGTCGTTCAGTTATTGGGCCGGGCGTCCGCCGGAGGATCAAATCTTTTCCATCACTTATCTCAGCGGCGCAGCGTGGAATGAAACCTTTCAATCCATACCGCGCTTTGACGAATTGCTGCTGGCGGCCCGCGCTGAATTGGACGACGCCAAACGACGCGAAATGTACGGCGAAATGCAGTTAATCCTCCATAACGAAGGAGGCGCGGTTATTCCAATGTTCGCCCATTATGTCAACGCCTATTCGGATAAATTGGCGCACGGCGATCGGGTGGGCGGCAATTTGGATTTGGACGGCATGCGCGTCGCCGAGCGGTGGTGGTTCGCATAATCGCTTCGGTGCGCGTGAAAAATGGCGCGCGATCCGCGCTACGATTTGCTGTTTGAATCCGTCCGGATTGGCCCGGTCGTCGCCAAGAATCGCTTTTATCAGACGCCGCATTGCAACGGCGCCGGCGACTGGTCGCCGATGGCGGTCGCCGCCATGCGCGAAGTTAAAGCCGAAGGCGGCTGGGGCGTCGTCTGCACCGAAAATATGATGGTCGACGCATGGAGCGACATCAGCCCGTTTCCGGCGGTGCGACTCTGGAGCGACGAAGATTTGCCCTCGCAAATGGAAATGACCGAGCGCGTGCATCGCCACGGCGCATTGGCAGGATGCGAATTGGCGCACTTTGGAATTGCCGCCGCCAACCGAATCACCCGCCATTCGCCGCTTGGTCCTTCCAGCCGAATGACGATGGAATCCATTGATCCCCGCCAATCCCGCCGAATGGACAAGGGCGACATTAAGAATTTTCGCCGACGCCACCGCGAAGCCGCAATTCGCGCCAAGCGCGCCGGATTTGACATTATCTATTTGTACTGCCTGCACGAAAATTCCATCATCTCGCAATTTTTTTCGCCGAAGATTAACGATCGCAGCGACGAATACGGCGGCAATTTTAATAATCGCACGCGATTGTTTCGGGAGTTGCTGGAAGAGACGCGCGAAGCCGTCGGCGATAAATGCGCCGTAGCGGTGCGAATCGCCGTCGCCCAGTTAACTGCCAATCCCATTATTGAACCGGACGAATTGCGCGACATTATCGCGTCAAACGCCGAAGCGCCGGATTTGTGGGATGTTAATCTCAATGATTGGTCGCAGGATTCCGCCACCTCCCGATTCGCCAAAGAAGGACACGAGGAGGAGCATATCGCCTTTGTTAAATCCATAACCACCAAGCCGGTGGTCGGCGTGGGGCGATTTACATCTCCCGACACAATGCTTTCGCAGGTCAAGCGCGGGATTATTGATTTTATCGGCGCGGCGCGCCCGTCCATCGCCGACCCGTTTCTGCCCCGAAAAATTGAGGAGGGGCGGACGGATGAAATCCGCGAATGCATCGGCTGCAATATCTGCGTAGCGGGAGAAAATAGTTTTACCGCCATGCGCTGCACGCAAAATCCGACCATTATGGAAGAGTGGCGTCGCGGTTGGCATCCGGAGAAAATCGCGCGCGACGGCGGCGGTGAATCGGCATTGATAATCGGCGGCGGCCCCGCCGGTTTGGAATGCGCATTAACGCTCGCCCGTCGCGGCTATTCGGTGATGCTGGCGGAATCCGAAAAACAATTGGGCGGCAGAGTCCTGCGCGAAAGCCGCCTGCCCGGCTTATCCGAATGGATTCGCGTGCGCGATTACCGGGTCGGACAATTGCAAAAAATGATGGATGCGGAAATCTATCCGGCATCCATACTTTCCGCCGAAGATGTTTTTAATGTCGGTGCGCGTTATGTCGTCTGCGCCACAGGTGCACGATGGCGCCGGGACGGAATTGGCCGACGGCATTTAACGCCGATTCTTGACCCGTCGTTGCCCGGCATTTTTACCCCCGACGATATTATGGACGGCGTTAACATTAACAGCCCGGTCGTCATTTACGACGACGACGGCTCTTATTTGTCCGCGTCTTTGGCGGAAAAATTGCGCGCCGACGGCGGCGAGATTCGCATTGTCACACCGCACGCTATTTTCGCCCGCTGGACTCGCCTGACTTTGGAGCAGGAAAAATTAACGCGGCGAATGTTTGATTTGGGAATCCATTTGGAATGCGCCATGTCGCTTGCGAAATTTGACGGCGCGGAAGCGTATTGCGAATCCGTCCATAGCGGAAAAATACAGCGATTTGAAGCGGCATCGCTGGTCGTCGTCACTTCGCGGATACCGAATGATGAACTTTTTTATTCGCTGAGTGCGCAAACCGAGTCGATTGCCGACAGCGGAATTCGCCGCGTTTTTCGCGTTGGCGATTGCGAATCGCCCGGGCTTATCGCGCACGCCGTATTTGCCGGTCACCGTTTGGCGCGCCATTTGGAAGAATCGGAAGAGCCGGATATTTCCTGCAAGCGCGAGTGACCCGCCAAATTCATCGGCGGCGTTGTGATAAAATCGCGTCCGCTTGAAATTTCGGAAGAGGCAAGAAAAAGCATGTCCGCCATTGATTTAGAGAAATTCGCCGCCGATAACGGCGTGCGATATTTTCTAATTAGTTTCACTGATTTATTCGGAGTCGCGCGCGCCAAACTTGCGCCCGCCAGTGCCATCGCCGGAATGCAGCGCGATGGGGCTGGCTTCGCCGGCTTCGCCGCGCATCTTGATATGACGCCGGCCGACCCCGATATGCTGGCGATTCCGGACGCGGCAAGCGTCATCCAATTGCCATGGAAACCGGAAGTGGCTTGGGTCGCCGCCGACCCGCACATCAACGGCGCGCCCGTGCCGCATGCGCCTCGCGTCGTGCTGCAATCGGTTTTATCGCGGGCGGAAAAGCAGGTGAAAAGCGGCGTAGAGTGCGAATTCTTTGTGCTAACCGCCGACGGAAAATCGCTCGCCGATTCCGCCGACCGCCAGCCGAAACCGTGCTACGACCAGCAATCACTGATGCGTCGCGGGGATATGATTGCGGAAATTTGCGACTACATGCAGAATCTCAATTGGGGGGCGTATCAAAACGACCACGAAGACGCCAACGGACAATTTGAAATGAATTGGGAATACGCCGATGCCCTTGTCACCGCCGACCGCCACGCTTTTTTTAAATTTATGACGCGCGCCGTCGCCGAAAAATACGGGCTTCGCGCGACATTCATGCCCAAGCCGATGCCTCAACTCACCGGCAATGGATGCCATTGCCATATTTCGCTGTGGGAAGAATCCCGCAATTTGTTTGAAGACGGCGAAGGTGAACTCGGACTTTCGGCGTCCGCTTACCATTTCATCGGCGGGCTGCTGGAAAATGCGGCGGGAATGACCGCTATTACGAATCCGGTCGTCAACAGTTATAAGCGAATCAATGCGCCGCGGACAAGTTCCGGCGCGACTTGGTCGCCCAACACGGTCACTTACGGCGGCAATAATCGGACGCACATGATTCGCATTCCGGCGGGCGACCGGCTGGAAGTTCGGCTGGCCGACGGCGCGGCAAATCCGTATTTGCTGCAGGCCGCGATTATCGCCGCCGGCTGCGAAGGAATAGAACGCAAAATTTCGCCGGGAAAACGCTTGGACATTGATATGTACGCCGAAGGCCATAAAATCAAAAATGCTTCGCGGCTGCCGCTGAATCTTCTCGACGCCCTGCGCGCCTTAGAAAAAAACACGACGATGAAAAAATGGCTCGGCGCGGAATTCGTCGCCGCCTATGTCAAGTTAAAAACGGAAGAATGGAACGGCTATATGCGGCATTTTTCCGAATGGGAGCGCGACAACGCGCTGGATTCGTAAAAGGCGAAAGCATTAATTCAAGGGCGAATTGATTTCGCCAAAAGCAGGCACGCGGCGAGCAGTTTGCGGCTGTCGCCGAAAATCGGGGGCTTTTCCGCACGCCAGCGAACAAGATTGTCGGCGACGATTGCATCGCCGCTGCCGCCGTCGGCGAGTTGCTTTAATGTTCGCCGCGCTTCCGCCGCAAAGTCATGCAGACGACGACGCGCATTCGCCTGATAAATTCGGCGGTTTTTGATTTCCATTCGAAAATGATGAACGGAACTGCGCGCGGGATTTTCCGGACGCATTCGGTCAATCCACGCCGGACTGACCGCCCATATTCGGCGCGCTTCGTTAAATATCGCGGCGGCGTCTGTTTCTCGGTCATTTTGTCGGAGCGCGAATCCGACATTAGCCAAACTTGTCCCCATGCGCGGATCGTCGGGAGGGAAATTTTTCCGCGCGATTTCAAGGCAGCGATTCCATAAAATTGACGCTTGCGCAAAATCCCCTTGCAGAGCGAAATCCGCGGCACGCTCCAATTTAATTTCCCAGTCCAAGTCCGATTCGCTCCATCCCGCCGCCAAAGCGGCGGCTAATTCGCGTTCGTCAGCCGCCGAGATAGGCCTTTCGGACATGGTCGTTGCTGCGTAATTCGGTCGCGGGTCCATCCAATGCAATGCGTCCGGTTTCGAGAACATAAGCGTAATCGGCAAGATTCAGAGCAAGTTCGGCATTTTGCTCCACAAGGACGACCGATACGCCGCGCTCGTGAATGTCGCGAATAATGCGCGCAATTTCCGCCACCATCACCGGCGAAAGCCCCATAGACGGTTCGTCGAGCAAAAGCAAACGCGGCTTAGCCATCAGTGCGCGGCCGATAGCGAGCATTTGCTGCTCTCCTCCGGACATTGTTTTGGCGCGCTGCGTTCGCCGCTCTTTCAGCCGGGGAAAACGATGATAAATGTCGCGCAGGTCGGACTCTGCATCATATCGGTCGCGCCGCAAAAACGCGCCGAGGCGAAGATTTTCCTCTGCAGTCAAATCGGGAAAAACACGGCGACCCTCCGGCACATGGGCGATTCCCAAGGCGACAATTTCCTCCGGAAGGAGAGAGTCAATTCGGCGTCCATCAAACCAAATTGCACCGTCGCTGAGTCGATTGAGTCCGGAAGCCGCGCGCAATGCCGTCGTCTTTCCGGCGCCGTTGGCGCCCACAATTGTGACGATGGAATTGCGGGGAACCTCCATTTCGATTCCGCGCAAAGCCACGACCGTGCCGTATTGCACGACCGCGCTTTCCATTCTAAACAGCATCTTTCATTCCCAGATAGGCCTCTATCACTTCCGGATGAGTGCGGATTTCCTCCGGCGCGCCTTCAAAAAGCAGGCGGCCGAAATTGACGACGGTGATGCGCTTGCACAAGCCCATCACCGCGCGCATGTCATGCTCCACTAAAAGGAGAGTAATTCCTTCGCTTTGAATTTTCAGCGTCAGATCCATCATCTCCCGAGTTTCTTCCGGATTCATTCCGGTAAAGGGTTCGTCCAGAAGGAGGACTTTCGGTTCGGCCGCCATAGCGATGGCCATTCCCAAGACGCGCTGCATGCCGTGGGACAATTCGTCCGCGCGGTCGCTGCGACGGTCGGCGAGTCCGAAAAAATCAAGAATCTCAAGCGCGCGCTCGGCAACTTCCCCCCGCCGCCGATGGGCCAGCCCTAAGACCGCCGAAAAAAATCCCGGCCGCTGCTGCAGATGACAGCCGGCAAGAATATTTTCCAGCAGGGTAAGTTCCCGAAATAACGCGGAATGCTGAAAAGTGCGGACAAGTCCGCCCGCCGCGACAGCGCTCATAGGCAAGCCGGAAATATCGCGGCCTTCAAACAAAATCCGCCCCGCCGTCGGCTTGTAAAAACCGCTGATGACATTGAAAAGCGTCGTTTTGCCTGCGCCATTAGGGCCGATAAGCCCCCGAATTTCACCGGACTCCACGGTGAAACTAAAATCATCGACAGCCACCAAGCCGCCGAAACGCATCGTTAGCGATTCGCACGCCAGAATCGGCTGCACTTTAGCGTCCGGTTTTTACACGCCCGGCTGATTCAAAAACACTCCCAAGGAATCGTCCATCGCTCGCATCCATGTTGTATGATGCATCGGCGCATCGGTGCCGGTGCACGGCGACTTGAATGACTGATCGCGGTAGCCGACGATGCTGCGCTCCTTGTCATGCTCCCACTTCTTAAACATTTCCGCCGTCATATCCAAATCAAATTGGGGATAGTCGGTGGCAGCGCACAAATCACGGGTGTAGTCGGCCTGAAAGTCAATGTCCTCAAACGGGTCGGCGAGTTTTTCTTCGCGCGCCGTCCACTTGGCGATGTCCGCGGCCATTTCCGTCCGCGACGGCAGGACGATTTTGCCAAGCATCACATCCCGCGCAAACCATGCTTGTGCATCAAACATGCTGAAAGTGTAATACTGGTCCTGCATCCCCAGATACATCAGACGCGGGTTGTCTTCCCAAAAGATTCCCTTGTAGAGATTCGGCGGATAGAGGCGATTCCGCGTTTTCAACGCCAGCCGCTCCTCCAAAAACGGAAAGGCATGCTGGTAGCCGGTGCAGAGAATGACCGCGTCCACTTCGCGGCTGCCGCCTTCTTTGAAATGGGCGGTTTTGCCGTCCAAGCGAGTCAGGAGGGGGACTTCCTCCATCGTTTCCGGCCACTTGAATCCCATCGGCTTTGTGCGATAACTGATGGTCACCGACTTCGCGCCGTATTTGTGGCATTGCAGGGCGATATCCTCGGCGGAGTAACTGCTTCCCACCACAAGCAGATTCTGTCCGGCGAATTCTTCCGCATTTCGAAAATCGTGCGAGTGCAGGACACGGCCTTGGAATTCTTCCACGCCGTCAAAATGCGGCATGTTGGGAACCGAAAAATGTCCGGTGGAAATGACGACATAGTCAAACTCTTCGACAATGCCATCGCCGTTTTTTTGGTCGGTCGCCGTCACCTGAAATTTTTCCGCGCCGTCCAAAAATTCCACGCGACGGACAACCGTGTTGAATTTTGTCATCGCGCGAAGATTGCTTTTTTCGGCGCGACCGACGATATAGTCGCGCAGGACATCGCGCGGCGGAAACGACGGAATCGACCGCTTGAAGTGCTCATCAAAGGTGTAGTCGGCGAACTCCAAGCACTCCTTGGGGCCGTTGGACCACAGAAAGCGGTACATGCTGCCGTGCATCGGCTCGCCGTAGTCGTCCACGCCGGTGCGCCAGTTGTAATTCCACAGACCGCCCCAATCGCTCTGCTTTTCAAAGCACACCACTTCGGGGATTTTCTCCCCTCGCTCGCGCGCCAGTGCAAAAGCGCGCATCTGCCCAAGACCGCACGGACCCGCGCCAATAACAGCCACTCTCGTCATAATTTTGCTCTCCTTTTTTTTCGAGACATCACGGACGCGGCAATCGGCGGTTTTTGTGTTTCAGCCAAATCGGTCGCGCCATCCAAAATCCGAAAAGATTATACCGCAATTTCCCGGAAAAAAAATTAACCGCGGGATTTTGCGGGCGGTTATTTTGCGGGATAGGATGTGCTACAATTCCGCCGTGTCCCGTGAAAAATTTTTTTAGGACGGGACAGCCAACAAAAGGAGTCAAAAATGAAAACGAATCATTTTGCGTACAAGGCGTTGATTGCTTTAATCAGCGGCGGCGCGATTTTCGCCGGGACGGCAATGGCCGCCGAGCCCATTAAAATTCCGACGCATAACTGGTCCAGTCAAATCGTCGGCGCCCATGTGGTCGGAAAAATCCTCAACGAGGCCGGCTTTGAAACCGAATATGTCCCCTCCGACAGCCAAGTGGTCTATCAGTCCATGTGCGAAGGCGACATTCACTTGGTGCATGAAGTGTGGGAAGGCGCATTCGGCGTGGCATTTGAAAAGCAGGTCAAGGACGGCTGCGTCATTGACGCCGCCACCCACGACGCCGTCACGCGCGAAGAATGGTGGTATCCCATTCATGTGGAGGAAATTTGCCCCGGTCTGCCCGATTGGAAAGCGCTGAACGCCTGCGCCGAAAAATTCGCCACGCCGGAAACCAAACCCAAAGGGCGATTTCTCGGCGGACCGGTCGACTGGCTCAAAGGCGACGCCGAACGAGTGGAAGGGCTGAGGATGGATTTTGTAGTCATCAACGCCGGCTCGGCGGCGGCCATTTGGGCTGAATTGGATTCGGCGGTCAAGCGCAAAGCGCCGATCGTCCATTTCAATTGGACGCCCAATTTCGTAGAAGCGGCCTACGAAGGAAAATTCATTGAATTTCCCGAATCCGATGCCGAAGGGCTGTGCAGAACGGATGCGTCGTGGGGAATTAATCCCGATAAAAAATACGACTGCGGCAATCCTAAAAACGGCTATCTCAAAACCGGCGTGTGGAAAGGATTCCCGGGCGAATATCCGGAGGCCTACAAAATTCTTCAGCGGATGAATTTCACCAACGCTGATTTGGCTCTGATGGCCAAGTGGGTTGATGTGGATCAAATTGAAACGGAAGAAGCCGCCGAGAAATGGCTCGCCGAACACGAAGCCAAATGGCGGCCTTGGCTGAAGGGCTGACAGTCCGCCGGATTTTTCCGGCTTGACGAGAATCATCGCGGCGGGGAAAAGACAGCCGCTTTCCCCCGCGCCCGTTTTTCGCCGTGAACAAAGCCGCGCCCATCGTTTCGTGCCGCGCTCTTTGGAAAATTTACGGGGACGACGCGGGCGGATTAATTCGCCGCCACAGCGGGGCGCCGTCCATCGCCGCCGTTAAAGAAGCGGGCTGCATCGCCGCTGTGCGCGATGTATCGCTGGAAGTTTTTCCGGGCGAAATTTTAGTGGTGATGGGGCTTTCCGGCTCCGGAAAATCCACGCTGGTGCGATGCCTGTCCCGACTCATTGAGCCGACCGGCGGCGAAATTTTGTTTGAAGGACGCGACCTGCTTCGCAAAACACCGTCGGAATTAATTGAATTGCGGCGACATCGGATGGGAATGGTATTCCAGCATTTTGCGCTTTTGCCGCATCGCACGGTTCTGCAGAATGTCGCTTTTCCGCTGGAAGTGCAGGGAGTCGCTCTGCGCGAAAGAGAATCGCAGGCGACGGAAATGCTTGATCTTGTCGGATTGCGCGGACGGGAAAATTACTATCCCCGCGAACTGTCCGGCGGACAGCAGCAGCGGGTCGGAATCGCCCGCTCGCTGGCGGTCAAGCCCGATCTATGGTTTTTGGACGAGCCGTTTTCCGCCTTGGATCCGCTCATTCGCCGGGAAATGCAAAATGAATTTTTGCGTCTGCAAGGGCTCCTGCAAAAAACCATCATCTTCATCACGCACGACTTTGACGAAGCCATCCGTCTCGCCGACCGCATCGCCATTATGTATGAAGGCGGCATCGTTCAAATTGGCACGCCGGAGTCGCTGGTGCTTAATCCGCAGACCGATTATGTCCGCGAATTTACAAAGGAAGTTTCGCGGGAAAAAATTCTCACCGTCGGCAGCGTGACAGAATCGCCAAACGAAAACGAAGACGCCGAAGGCGAAATTTCACAGGACGATAAATTAGCGGCGGCGGCAAGGCGAATTCTCATCGCGAAAAAACCGATGCGGGTGGTGGATTCGGACGGCAATTGGACGGGAGTCGTCCGTCGCGACCGCGTAATTGAAACGCTGTTTGGGCCGCCTTCCGGCGAAAAATGACCGTCGCAAATTTTTGGCGAAATTCGTCGGCGACTCGCACCGTCGTCGCATTGCTGCCCTTTGCCGCATTGCTGGCGGCTAAGCCGACGCTGCCGGAATGGGCGTTGCTGTGGCCGGAAAATCTTGTCGTTCCGTTTGTCGATTGGATTAACGGACTGGTGGATTTTCTCAAGCGCGAGGAAATCTTCGCAGGATTCACATTCAAGGATTTAACCCGCGCGATTGCCTCGGTGGTGGAATGGCCGCTGGATTTCGCGGATGGAATTCTCATCGCAGGATTCAAGCCGCTGCCGCCGCTGCCGTGGATTGCAGTAGTCGGACTTGCCGCCCTGCTGGGCTGGCGGCTGAAAGGGCCGCGGCTGGCTCTTTTGGCGGGAGGATGCGTTCTTTATCTGGCGCTGTTCGGCAAATGGAAATTATCCATGATAACCCTGTCGGCGGTTTTGGTCGCCGCTCCCATCGCCGGAGGAATTGGACTGGCCTTGGGAATTTTTGCGAACCGATCGCGATGGTTTGAGCGCGCGCTTCGGCCGATTCTTAATGTCATGCAATCGCTGCCGCATTTTTCTTATTTAATTCCGGTGGCGGTTTTTGTCGGCGTTTCTCACAAGGCGGGAGTCATCGCCACAATTTTATTCGCCATTCCGCCGATGGCGCGATTGACTTTGCTCGGACTGCAGGGCGTTTCCAATGAAGTGCTGGAAGCCGGACGAATGGCGGGATGCACATCGCGGCAGATGCTTTGGAAAGTGGAAATTCCGGCGGCGCGCAAAGCGCTGATGATAGGCGTCAATCAAGTAATTATGCAATGCTTGGCGATGGTCGTCATCGCTTCTTTTATCGGCACAAAAGGGCTTGGACACGACCTGCTCGCGCGGCTGAATTCTTTGCAAATCGGACGGGCTTTTGAAATCGGCGTCGCCATTGTTTTTATGGCGATAATGCTGGATCGGCTAAGCACGGCGCTGGCGGAGCGTCAGCCGACTCATCGCGAATCCGGGCCGTTTTGGAAAACGCATCCGGCGGCGGTCGCCGCGGCGGCAATTATCGCAATTGCTTTTATTCTTGCCGCTATTTTTCCCGCAATGCAGTCGCCCCCGAAATCCATGACTATAACCACCGCGCCAATTTGGGACGGATTAGTGGATTATATCACCGTGAATTATTACGACTCGCTTGCTTTTTTCCGCGACGGATTCTTGGAGCATATTCTTATTCCGATGCGCCGAATGTTTCAATGGACGCCGTGGCTGGCGGTCGCCGCGCTGGTTGCCGGACTGGGCTGGCGGATGGTCGGCTGGAGGGCGATTCTGGTGCCGTGCGCCCTGCTGCTGTTTATTCCGCTTTCCGGATATTGGGAGCGCGCCGCCATCACGGCTTATATGGTGACTTTCTCCGTGCTGATTTGCATTGCCGTCGGCGTCCCTCTTGGCATTTGGGCGGCGGGCTCCAAGCGCCGCGCGCGCGCGGCTGTTTTTATCTGCGACACAATGCAAACTTTTCCGTCTTTCATTTATTTAATTCCGGTGATTATGCTGTTCCGAGTCGGCGATGTCGCCGCCATTACCGCCATCGTCATTTACGCGATTATTCCCGCGATGCGCTACACGATATTCGGCCTGCGGCAAGTGCCCAAAGAAACCATAGAAGCCGCGATTATGTCCGGCTGCGCTCCTCATCAATTGCTATGGAAAGTGCGGCTGCCGCTGGCTTTTCCGGAGATTATGCTGGGCGTCAATCAGACTGTGCTGTTCGGTTTATTTATGGTTGTTATTGCGGCGTTTATCGGCACGCAGGATTTGGGGCAGGAAATTTTTCGCGCGCGCGCCGACAACGACGCCGGCGCCGGATTGGTTATCGGATTGTGCGTTGCATTTATGGGTCTTATCGCCGACTATCTCATCACCGGATGGGCCGGACGACGCAAGCGTCAACTCGGCATCGCGTAAAAACATAATCAAGCGCAAAGAAAAACAGAAAAGGCGGAGAGAGTGGGATTCGAACCCACGATGCAGCTATAAACCGCATACGCACTTTCCAGGCGCGCGCCTTCGACCGCTCGGCCATCTCTCCTAAAATATATTCTCCCTGCCCAATTTTATCATCAAAAATTCAGCGCGAATCAATGGCCGATTTCAATCAGCACTTCATCCGGCGTAACGGCGTCGCCTTTCGCCACTAAAACGCCGACGACCGTTCCGTCTATCGGCGCTTGAATTTCGCTTTCCATTTTCATTGCTTCCACGACCAGAACCGGATCGCCGGACTTAACTTCCTGTCCTTGGCTCACCAGAACTTCCACGACCGTCCCCGGCATTGCCGTTGTTACTTGTCCGGGCTTGCTCGCGCGCGGACGCCCCCCCCCCCCCCCCGACCGCACTGCGGATTTTTTCTCCGCCGCCGAATCCGTCGGCACTTCTTCCAGCGTCTCGACTAAAACTTCTTCCGGCACGCCGTCCACCGTTACATAAAACGGACGCTGCTCGGCGCCGCGATGGCCGACTCCGGTCACGCGAATATGATAAGTTTCGCCATGCACGGTGATGCGAAATTCGCTCGGCGCGGCGCTTTCAATCTTCGGCGATTCTTCCGATGCGGGAGGGGGGGGGGGCAGAAGCGACTCCGGCTTTAATTGTCCGGCGGCGCGCTCCTGCAAAAACACTTTCCCAAGGTCGGGAAACATTGCATAGGTAAGAACATCTTCGTCGCCGCGCGCGAAGGAATCCGATTCGCTTTGCAGCCGCTCCATTTCGTCGCCGAGTTGAATTGCCCCCTTCTCCTTTTTCTGCGAATCGCCGACGGCTTTTTTTAGCACTTCCGAATCAATTTCGCCGGGCGCTTCGCCGTAGAATCCGAGAAGATAATTCTTAACTTCTTTGGTCACGCTTTTGTATCGCTCGCCGAGAAGAACATTAAGCACCGCCTGCGTGGCGACAATCTGCGACGCCGGAGTCACAAGCGGCGGATACCCAAGGTCGCGGCGCACCTTGGGAATTTCTTCCAGCACCGAATTCATCTTATCCAATGCGCCCTGCTCGCGCAATTGATTGGAAAGATTGGAAATCATTCCGCCCGGCACATGATGCTCCAAAACGCGGGGATCCACGCCGGTATATTCACTTTCAAACTGCCAGTATTTTTTTCGGACATGCTGAAAATACGCGGCGATTTCGCCGAGCAGATTCATATCCAGCCCAAGGTTAAGAGCCGCCGCCATTGTTTCCGTCGCCGGATGACTCGCGCCTTCGGCGAATGATGATATCGCCGTATCAATGACATCCGCCCCCGATTCCGCCGCGCGCATCAGGCACATCGCCGCGAGTCCGGAAGTATAATGACTATGCACATGCAAAGGAAGAGCAACCTCCTTTTTAATCGCCGAAACCAAATTGCCGCAGGCATTCGGAGTCATAATCCCCGCCATATCTTTAATGGCGATGCTGTCGCAGCCGGCGTCGGCGAGTTGCTTGGCGAGCGCGACAAATCCTTCAATCGTATGCGCCGGACTTGTCGTATAGCAGATTGTTCCCTGCGCATGGCGTTTGGATTCTTTGACCGCGCGAATTGCCGACTTCATATTGCGGAAATCATTAAGCGCATCAAAGATGCGAAAGACATCCATTCCGCATTTTGCGCTTTGCTTGACAAATGCCGCGACGACATCGTCGGCGTAATGCCGGTAGCCGACAAGATTCTGTCCGCGCAGCAGCATTTGCAGTTGCGTATCCGGAATTGCGCGGCGCAATTTACGGAGTCGTTCCCAAGGATCTTCGCGCAGAAACCGCACGCACGAATCAAAGGTTGCCCCCCCCCAAACTTCCAGCGACCAGAAGCCGACGCGATTCAGCCGTCCGCAGATGGGCAGCATATCTTCGGTTTGCAGGCGCGTCGCAATCAGCGACTGATGCCCGTCGCGCAGAACCAATTCCGTAACGCCTATTTTTTTATCGCTCTCGCTCATCCCGATATTTTACATTGACAACCGCCGTCGCGCGAATTATTGTATAATCCCGCTATGAACGGCAAGGACGAAATCGCCAAACTGCTACCCGACTTTTTTCGGGAGATGCAGAAAATTGGCGGCGCGGACGATGCCACCGAGCATTCTTATCGTCCCGCGCTGGAAAAATTGCTGACGGCGGCGGCGGGGAAAAAGGCGACAGTCATCAACGAACCCGCGCGAAAAACGGAATTCGGCGCGCCGGATTTCAGAGCAAGCGATTTGGGCGGCGGCATTGTCGGCTATGTGGAATGCAAGCAGCCGGGCGCGAATTTGAACGACACACTCAAAAGCGAACAGATTCGCCGCTATCAAAAATTAACCGGCAATCTGCTGGTGACCGACGGTCTGCTGTGGATTCATTTGCGCGGCAACAGCGAAAAAGCACGCGCGCGAATCGGCGAAATCGGCGGCAATTTTTCCCGCAGCGGCGCAAACGAAACAGCGATTTTGCTGCGCGATTTTTTCGACGCGCCGCCGCTCAAAGTCGCCAACGCGAAAGAATTAGCGGACGCTCTTGCGAAACGATGCGTTTATCTGCGCGATTTTTTGCGCGAAGAAATTCAGAGAAAATCCGACCTTGCCGAAAAATTGCGCGGACTCTACGGAACTTTCTGCAGCATCGCCCTGCGCGATTTGGATAAAAAAGAATTCGCCGACGCTTTTTCGCAAACCTTAATTTACGGCCTGTTTTTGGCCCGACTCAACGCGCCGACCGGAAAACCAATTGACCTCCCGACCATAGACATAAACATCCCGCGCGCATTCGCACTCATCCGCGAAATGGTGGTTTTTCTGCGTGATTTGGGCGATGCCGAACATCCGCAGTCGCGATGGATTGTGGAAGAAGCACTTGCCGTCGTCAACGGAATGGACATCGCCGCTATTAAGCAATCGCTGTCGTTTTCGCGCAATGGCGAATCCGATCCCTATATTTATTTTTACGAGGAATTTTTGAAATCCTACGACCCTCTTTTGCGCGAGCGGAGGGGAGTTTATTACACGCCGCCGGAAGTCGTGCATTTTATCGTCGGCGCAGTGGAATCTGTTTTGCGGGACGATTTCCAAATGCCGCGCAAACTTGCCGACGAACGGGTTACCGTCTTGGATTTCGCCGCCGGCACCGGCACTTTCCTCGCCGAATCCATCCGCCGCGTTTTGAACGGCAAAGGCAAATCCGAACGGCGGCTTCTCATGCGCGACCATATCCTGACGCATTTCCATGGCTTTGAGTATCTTATCGCCCCCTATACTATCGCGCATTTGAAACTGTCGCAATTGCTCCGCGATTCCGAATGTGAATTGCGCGACCGCGAGCGACTCGGCGTTTATCTTACCAATACTTTGGAGCCGGTCGACAAGACCGACGAAATTCCGCATGTCCTGCCCGCACTCGCGCGCGAAACAAAAAACGCGCAGCGCGTCAAAGATAATCCGGTGCTGGTCATTACCGGCAATCCGCCGTATTCCTATCAATCGCAAAACACCAGCGATTGGATTCAAGGATTAGTCAAAGGGATTCCTGACAAAAAAATAGAAGGTTACTATGAAGTTGACGGCGCTCCCTTGGGCGAAAGGAATCCGAAAGGACTGCAGGATGATTATGTCAAATTCATCCGCTTCGCACAATGGAAGATGGATAATTCGCCGGAGGGAATTGTCGCCGTGATTACCAATCATGCTTTTTTGGACAATGTCACCTTTCGCGGAATGCGGCAAAGTTTAATGCGAACTTTCAATCGCCTTTACTTTCTGGATTTGCACGGCAATTCCAACAAGAAAGAACGCGCACCCGACGGTGGAAAAGACGAGAATGTCTTTGACATTCAGCAGGGAGTTGCTGTTTCCATTATGGTGAAAAAAAATGGATTAACTCGCGGAGTATATCACGCCGACTTGTGGGGAACGCGAAAACATAAATACGCCGAATGCATCGCGCGCGAATTTAACGCCGTCAAATGGCGAAAAGTCGCCTCGTCGCCGCCGTACTACCTTTTCATTCCGCGCAATGAAAGAATGGCGGTGCGTTACAAACAATTTGATTCGGTCGTCTCCATTTTTCCGGTTAATGGTGTCGGTATTGTCACCTCCGGTGACAAAATTTTTATTCAGCATAAGATTGAAGCATTGCATCGCTCCATTGAATCGAATTGCGATGTCAAGTTTGACTTCCAAAAGGCGCGTCAAATTTCCTATCGTCCCTTTGACATGCGCGAAATATATTACGATCCGGATTTGCTGGAAAGGGCGCGTAAAAAATTGATGTGCCATATGATGGAGAAAGAGAATAACCTTGGGTTGATTAGTGTGCGGCAAGTAGCCGAAGGCGTGTTTAATCACGCTTTCGTGACCGACACTATAATTGATAGCAGGATGACTTTGAGCAACAAAGGCCTTGCCTATCTCTTTCCGCTTTACACCTACCCCGAAGGAAAAACCGATAATCAGGCACGCGAAGAAAACATCGCACCCGCATTTCGCCGCCGAATGAATGAAGCAGTCGGCGGCAAACCGTCGCCCGAACAGATTCTCGGCTACATTTACGCGATACTGCATTCGCCGACTTATCGCAAAAAATACGCCGACTTTTTGCGCGCCGATTTTCCCCGCATACCACTCCCGCCCGACGCGAAAACATTTAATAAACTCGCCAAACTCGGCGACGAATTAATCGCCGCCCACTTGCGCCGAAAAATCCCCGGCAAAAACAATCTCGCCAAATACAAGGGCGACGGCAATAACGAAGTCACGCGCATTACATATTCCGATGCCGATGGCGGCAAAGCGCAAATAAATGCGACGCAATATTTCGCACCGATTCCGGAGGAAGTGTGGGAGTTTCAAATTGGCGGCTATTATCCGCTGCAAAAATACTTGAAATCGCGCAAGGGCCGGACGCTTGATCTTTCCGAAATTCGCACGCTGGAAAATGCGGCGAATGCGATTGCCTTCACCATTTTCCAAATGCCGCTGATTGACAAATCGGCGGCGGAATGGATTTGATTCCATCCCGCTTTCCCGAAAAAATCGCGGACGAAACGGCAGCAATGGATGAATCCGCCGTGCCGACGGACGAATTTGAAATAGGGTAAAATCTTTCCGCATTTTTTCCAAAGAGAATCGTGGCCGAAACGACAGCAATGCGAATCGCCGAAATTGAATCGCTGGCAATGCGGGCGCTCGCCGCCTGCGGCGCAAACGACCTGCAAGCCGCCTCCCTCGCGCGCGCCGTCGCCGCCGCCGAATGCGACGGAATCAAAAGCCACGGACTCGTCTATGTGCCGACCTACTGCCTGCATTTGCAATGCGGAAAAGTCAACGGCAAGGCAATTCCCGCCGTTGCGAAAAAATCGCCGACGGTTTTTGTCGCCGACGCCGCCTGCGGATTCGCGCATGCCGCCATCGCGCAGGGGTTTGCCGAATTGATTCCGGCGGCGAAAGAATTCGGCGTTGCATCCCTCGCCGTGCGCAATTCCTACAACTGCGGAATTCTCGGCTATCACACCGAACAATTAGCGTCGGCGGAATTAGTCGGGCTTGGATTTACCAACGCGCCCGCTTCCATCGCGCCTTGGGGGGGGTCGCGCGCGATTGTCGGGACGAATCCTTTTTCGCTTGCATCGCCGGACGGGGGGGGGGGGGTCGCCTTTGTAATTGATCAAAGCGCAAGCGTCGTCGCCAAAAGCGAAGTAATGATGCGCGCGCGCGAAAATAAATTGCTGTCCGAAGGATGGGCTTTGGATTCCGAAGGCAAGCCGACAACAAATCCCGACCTTGCCTTAAAAGGCACAATGTCGCCCGCGGGCGGATACAAAGGATTCGGGGCGGGATTAATGACGGAAGTTTTCGCCGCCGCGCTCGCGGGCGCGACCTTGGGAATTGATGCGAGTCCGTTTTCGGGAGATAAGGGGGGTCCCCCCCGCACCGGGCAATTTTTCATCGCGTTTAATCCGCAAACTTTCGGCGGACAATTCGGCGAATCAATTCAAAAGATAACCGGCGCAATTGAATTGCAGAAAGGCGCGCGAATTCCGGGTTCGCGCCGATTCGCGAATCGGAAAAAAGCCGAAAGCGAAGGCGTTAATATTAACGCCGACATCATTAATAAAGTGGAGGCGCTAATACAATGACATCTTCCGTCAAAAATAATTTCATCGCCGGGGAATGGGCCGGCGGCGAGGACGCGATTGAAAACATTAATCCTTCCGACACAAATGATATTGTCGGCGTTTTCGCCGCCGCCGATGAATCGCAAATTGAAGATGCGGTCTCATCGGCATGCGAAGCGTCCGTCAAATGGGGGGGGGGGGGGATGGAAATGCGCGCCGAATTGCTGTCGGCGGTCGGGGGCGAATTGCGTGCGCGGGCGAATGACATCGGCGAATTAATTTCGCGCGAATCCGGCAAGCCGCTCGCCGAAGGAATCGGCGAGGCGAATCGCGCCGGTCAATTCTTTCAATACTACGCCGCCGAAATTTTTCGGCTGAGCGGCGAATCCATTGATTCGGTGAGAGGGGGGGTGGAAATTGAAACGCGCCGAGAGCCGCTGGGCGTTGTCGCCGTTATTTCGCCGTGGAATTTTCCGCTGGCGACGGCGGCTTGGAAAATCGCCCCGGCGCTTGCTTTCGGCAATGCGGTGGTGTGGAAGCCGTCGCCGCTGACGCCGGCCGCATCTCATATTTTCGCCGAAATAATTGCGCGCCATAATTTTCCGCGCGGCGTTTTTAATTTGACGATGGGCGGCGCCGACGCCGGAAAAAATCTCGCCGCGCATAAAGATGTGGACGCCGTTTCATTTACCGGCTCGTCGGCGACAGGGGGGGGGGTCGCAAAAATTTGCGCGATGCGGCTCGCCAAATTTCAATTGGAAATGGGCGGAAAAAATCCATTAATAATTATGGACGACGCCGACATCCCGCTTGCAGTGGAATGCGCCATCGCCGGAGGATATTCGGGGTCGGGGCAAAAATGCACGGCATCCAGCCGGCTCATCGCGCATCGCAGCATCGCCGAATCATTCGCGCGCCAATTGTCCGAAGAATTAAAAATGCGGCGAGTCGGACACGCCCTTGATGCGCAAACGCAAATCGGCCCGGTCATCAGCGGCGATAAATTGCGCGAGAATCTTGATTATGTCAAACTCGCCGAAAGCGAAGGATGCAAACTAATGTTCGGCGGCGAAGCATTGACGCGAAAAACCCAAGGTCATTTTATGTCGCCCGCCTTGCTTGTCAATTCTAAAAATGACATGCGGGTAAATCGGGAGGAAATGTTTGCGCCGATTGCATGCATAATTGAAGTCGCCGACTACGATGAAGCGGTCGCCGTCGCCAACGACTGCGACTTTGGACTCACCGCCGGCATTGTCACCCGCTCGCTTTCCCGCGCATGCGATTTTCGCCGCCGCAGCAATTCGGGATGCGTGATGATTAATCTGCCGACGGCGGGCACGGATTATCATGTGCCTTTCGGCGGCTGGAAAAAATCCGGCTTCGGCGGCGCGGAGCAGGGAAAGGCCGCCGCCGATTTCTACACTAAATTCAAAACCGCATATCGCCGGCCGGGCGCGCCATCGTGATAATTGACGGACTGCAATTCTGCAATTGGTCGCGCGAAATTTTTTGCGAAATGAAAGGAGGGAGGGTCGCCGCCGCGCATGCGACCGTCGCTTATCATGAAAATTGCCGCGAAGCAATCGCCGAAATTGCCGCGTGGAATCGGCGCTTTCAAATTCATTCCGACCTTATCATTCCGGCCGGCAGCGCCGCCGATGTCCGCCGCGCCATCGTCCAAAACAAAACCGGGATTATTCTCGGCTTCCAAAATTGCTCGCCGATAGAAGACGACCTTTCCCTTGTGGAAGTGTTTCACAAACTCGGCGTCCGCTTTATGCAATTGACCTACAACAATCAATCGCTTCTGGGGGGGGGGTGCTACGAGCCGAATGACGGCGGATTAAGCCGCTTTGGAATTGAAGTGATAAAAGAGATGAATCGCGTCGGAATGGCCGTGGATATGTCGCACAGCGGCGAGCGGTCAACTTTGGAGGCAATTGAAATATCAGCGCGGCCAATTGCAATTACTCATGCGAATCCGTCGGCGTGGCATCCATGCGAGCGAAATAAATCCAATAATGTTTTGCGCGCACTTTGGGAAAGCGGCGGCGTTTTGGGATTTAGTTTTTATGCGCCGCATTTGCGCGGCGGTTCGGAATGCACATTGGATGAATTCTGCGAAATGACGGCGCAACTCGCGGAAGCATTTGGCGTCGGCGGATTAGCCATCGGCAGCGACCTTTGCCAAGGACGGGGGTCGGACGCGCTTTTATGGATGCGCAACGGACGCTGGCGATTTCCGTCATCTCAAGAAAAATCGCCGCAGTGGCCGTCGCCGCCGTCTTGGTTTCGCTCCAATTCCGATTTTGCCGGAGTCGCCGGCGGCTTGCGCAAGGCGGGATTTAATCAAGATGAAATTGACGCCATAATGGGCGGCAATTGGCTTAACTATTTTGAGAAATCCTTTGGTCCCGCAAACGATAAATAACCCCCCCCCCCCTCCCCTGCGTCCGCCGGAAATAGTGATGCAGCCCGTCCGCTTGGGCGCATTTTTTCCGACGCGACTCAGTTTCATTCACGCGCTGCTTCGGCGGATGCGCCGCGAGAAATGGAAAATCGTCCGCGTTAAATTTGATATGGACGACAATGGATTCGGCTGCGCCGTTTATGAAGCGCGCGCGCCGGGAGGAATTATTTCGCTGCTTGCATTCAGCCAGCCGCTGGCGGCGGAAGATCGCAGCGACCGCGTTATCGCGGAAAAATGGGACTCCTGCTTTGCATTATTAGACGGCAAAGCAAACGCGGACGACATCAGCAGATTGCGCGCGCAAGTTACGCGTCAGGAATTCGGACGATACACACCCAAAGAAATTGTGGTGAGTCGGGCCAACAAAAGCGCGCGATTATTTAATCGCGTCGTAGAATTGCTCGCCGCCGGAAAGCAGCCGCCGCCGTCGGAGATTCTGCGGGCTGGATATCTAATGCGAACAACGGCGGTTTATGGCAACGGCAAATTCGGCATCGCCGGAATTAATAAAGCGCGCGCGCTGGCAGCCCCTCCCCCCTTCGGCGCGGAAATGCTGGCGGTTTATCTTATTCGCCAATTTACTTTGGATTTGGCGGAGCATATCGCCCGCCGCCTTTCGCCGAATGCGGCGGCCTTGTCCCGGCCGATTGCGCGAATGCTCGGCATCGGCAATGCCACCGGACTCGGCATGGCGCCTTTTTTAATCAAACGGCCGCTGCTTATTAATAATTGGATTAAGGCGCGCGAAATGGCAATCGCCCGCGCTATATCAATTCCAATTGCCGACGAAGAATCGTCCGCGCGGTTTGCATCTCTGCTTATCCGCGCGCAACGGCACATTGAAGAATGGCAAACCGACGACGACAATCAGCGCGCCGTCAATAAGCAGATGAGCGAATCTTTGGAAATGCTTAAAGCCGAATTCTCCCGCAAAGAGAAAAGGATAGAATCGTTTGCGCGACCTTGGGAGTCGGTTTGCCGTCGGACGATAAAATTTCAATGTCCGCAATTGGAGGAATTGATTCATTCCTTAATCATAGAGGCGAATCCTTTGGTCGCCGATGATTTGCAGGACGCTATGACGGTGGATGATTCGCCCGCCTGCGCGCCGGCGATTTCGCTCGGCGAATTAAAGTCGCTGGTGGAATCCCGCTACGGCTGGGCATTGACGGCCCGGCAAAAAGACAAGGACGATTATTATTTCTGGTATCGCTCCACCGAAAAAGAAGAGCCAAGATTGGGCGTCCGCAATCGGCAAGACGGCGCGGAAAAAGAAATGCGAATTGATGTCGCGCGGCAAATTGTTCTTTTGCATAATGCGCTTGATTCGCTTAATTCAAAATCTCTTGAAATGGGTTCGGCGGAATTCTTCCTTGCGCGCCCGGATTTGCGGGGCATCGCCGCCCGCGCGCAGATGCTCGCCAATTCGCCTTACGGTGAAATTCGCGGCGACCTTCTCTCCGCCGATTTGCTGCCGCTTAATATTTTGCGATGCAAACTTTCCTTCTTGGGCGCATATAAATACGATCCCAAATCCGATCGCTGGCTGCGCGTTAATTTTTGCCAAGGCGCCCCCCTCGCCGATGAATTAATTAACGCCGATGATGATTGGTCCTTCGCCGCACTTAAGGCGCATTAATAATTCTCACCCGCTTTCATTGATGCAAGTTTCCCAAGACGAAATTGAACGGCTTTGCCAAAAATCTTTGGAAGCGCATGGCGTTCCCGCAGGCGCGGATTCCGAAGGCGGATGGGCGGCGGCATGGCTGGAATCGCGGGGCATTGGCGCGCTTGCGCATTTCGCCGCCGACATTATGCAATGCCAAGGTTCTTTTTCAATCGCGCCGCTTTCCAACGGCAATGAAATTGATCTCGCCGGAAAATCGCTCGCCTTTTGCGGCGGCGGCATCGCCGATTATATCGCCGACTTGGCCCGGCGAAGCAATTCCGCCGCGCGAATTATCATTCGCAATTCGCGCAGTCCGATGTTTTTAATTCCACATTTGCATCGGCATGCAAAAGACAAGATGAGTTTTTTAATTCGCTGGCGAAGCGGGGAAACGAATCGGCGCGCACAATTCGCGCGGGGATATTTTGCGGCGAAAGGATTGACTCTTCAGCACTCTCCTCCTGAAATCGCCGACTTGGGAATAATCGCCGCCGACAATTGCGCGATTGATTTTCCCGCCTGCGACGGCAAAGAAGCGCAGGAAATGGAAGCGCAAAAAATAAGATCGCTTAATTCCAATATTGCAGTGGATGATTTAATCTGGCGTCAAATCGCCGAATCCGCCGCTGCGGTGCTTGTCCCGCCCAGCGCCGAATCCCGAATGGATGCAGGCGCGCAAGAAAATAAAAAAGATTAATTAATCCCCCCCCTCCCCCCCCCCACAGGATGGATTTTAATTCTTCATTCGCTTTTACATTCCCGAATGACTCACCATTGCGGCGGCGATGGCAAGCGCAAGGTCTTCGCGCGGACACTCCGTCTTATAATGCGTCAACTCCGGATGCGATTCCACAAAGCCGGTATTAAATCGCGCGGCGCGAAAATCTTCATGGGCAAGAATTCGCAGGTAATACGGAATTGTCGTCTTGACTCCGGAAACGCCCATATCCGTTAATGCGCGCCTTCCCCGCTCCACAACGCCCGGCCAATCCAAAGCCCACACAGTTAATTTCGCGCACATGGAATCATAATAAGGAGGAATAACATAGCCGGTATAAATGGCGGCGTCTGTTCGCACCCCCGGTCCGCCGGGTGCATAATAGCGCGTGACGCGGCCAAACGACGGCAAAAAATCACTGCGCGGATCTTCGGCATTAACGCGAAACTCCATCGCAAATCCGCGATAGTTAATGTCGCCTTGCTTAACCGAAAGCGGCTCGCCGTCGGCGATTTGTATCTGTTCGCGCACAATATCAATGCCGGTAATCTGCTCGGTGACCGGATGCTCAACTTGAAGCCGCGTGTTCATTTCCATAAAATAGAATTCGTTATTTTCATCAAAAAGAAATTCCACCGTGCCGGCGTTTTGATAGTTTGCGGCGCGCGCCGCCTGCACGGCGAATTCGCAAACTTTGGCGCGGGCGGAATCATCCAATTGCGGCGACGGCGCAATCTCAATTAACTTTTGATTGCGCCTTTGAATGGAGCAATCGCGCTCGTATAAATGGACGATCTCGCCTTGGGAGTCGGCCAGAATCTGCACTTCTATATGGCGCGGATTAATAATGCATTTTTCCATAAAAACTTCGGCGCGGCCAAACGCCTTTTCCGCTTCGGAAACAACACGGGCGAAATTGCGGCGGACGGAATCAGCATCGTCGCATCGGCGAATGCCCCTGCCCCCCCCCCCCCCTGTGGCTTTTAACATTATCGGATAGCCGATTTTGCCGGCGAGTTTCACGGCGGCGGCGGCGCTTTTTAAATTATCTTCGCTGCCCGGCACGACCGGCACGCCGGATTCAATCATCAATTTTCGCGCTGCAATTTTGTCACCCATCATTGAAATGACGCGGCTCGGCGGGCCGATAAATTTCACGCCTCTTCTTGCGCATCGCTCGGCAAGCAGCGGATTTTCGGAAAGGAATCCGTAGCCCGGATGCACGGCGTCGCAATCCAAAGCAACCGCAAGGTTCGCAATCTTGGGGGCGTCCAAATAGCCCCGCAGCGGCTCGGCGCTGATGTGATAGGCCTCGTCGGCTTTTTTAACATGCAATGCGTTGCGGTCGGCGTCGGAATAAATCGCGACCGACCTAATGCCGAGTTCACTGCACGCGCGCACAAGACGCACCGCAATTTCCCCCCGATTCGCAATGAGGATTTTTTTAATCACGGCGCAATTAAAGAATATCGCCGCAAAAAATGCAACAAGGTCATTTCGAAAATAATCGCCGCCGCGCAGAATTCCATTGTCTCTTCAAAAACCACAAATATATAAGCAGCGCGCGCGTTGTTTTCCAAACCGAAAAAACCAAGAATATCTTCGCCGTCGTCCAGAAATTGCGCGACTCCCAAAAGCGACAGCGCAATAAAAACAGCAATCGCCGTCCAATTGAATTTTCTAAGTCCGGCGAAAAGCAGCCGCGAATCAACAATCAGCAATTTAATAATGCTCGCAATAAGCGCGATAAAAACAGCGGCGACAAGAAATTTTTCCGCCAGCGGCGTCTGCTCGCTGATCCAAAACAGCGGCTTCATTGGATTAAGGTCGCTGCTGAGAATTTCCCTTCGCAGATGCTCTTCGCGGAATCCGGCCGCCGCCAAAACAACAACATAAGCGGCGCTCCATCCTCCTCCCCCCCGCTTGATTGACGCGAAAATCATCGCAATCACGGCAAGCCACCAAAATACGCCGGACAGCGACTCCACAAGGCATTCCTCGTCGGAAACGATAACCTCCGCCAGCGGCTTGGGCAGGACGATAGTCGCCGCAATTAGAATAGCGGTCACCGCAAGAGTGGCGATGAGAAATCGGCGGGCGTGCTTTTCCATCCGAGACGAATCCGCTCGGTGAAAATTATGCGGCGGCGTGCTCTGCGGCGAATTTTTTGCGCGAAACGGCGCGCGACTTGCGCGGACGATTCTCTTCGGCGACGGCGATGCAACTGGGGAGAGTCGGCGCGTAGGCACCGTAGCCATTGCCGCCTTGCTCAATGTATATGTCGCAGCGCATTGTCGCCGAAATTCTACCGCAATTTTTCATCCTCGCAGTTGCTCCAAAATGGCGGGGTTTTCCAGCGTGGAAGTGTCCTGCGAAATTTCCTCCCCGCGCGCGAGAGCGCGCAATAATCGCCGCATAATTTTGCCGGAGCGCGTTTTCGGCAGATTGTCGCCAAAGCGAATTTCCTGCGGACGCGCAATCGGACCGATTTCCTTCGCCACCCAATCGCGCAATTCTTTGGTGAGATTCGCCGCCGCTTCGCCTTTGGGGCGCGCACCCTTTAATACGACAAACGCCGCAATTGATTCGCCGGTTAATTCGTCCGGACGGCCGACAACAGCCGCTTCCGCCACTTTGGGATTCGCGACCAACGCCGATTCAATTTCCATCGTCCCCAAGCGATGGCCGGAAACATTAAGCACATCATCAATGCGACCCATAATCCAAAAGTAACCGTCGTCGTCGCACTGAGCCGAATCGCCGGCGACATAGAACTTTCCCCCGGCAATGTCGGACGGATAGTAAGTTTTGCGAAAGCGGTCGGGATCCCCCCAAATCGTCCGCAACTGCGACGGCCACGGTTTTTTAATGACGAGAAAGCCGCCTTCTCCGCGCTCCGATTCCTTGCCGGATTCATCCACAATCGCCGCAAAGATTCCCGGCAGCGGAAGCGTGCAGGAGCCGGGCTTAATCGCAATCGCCCCCGGCAGCGGCGAAATTAAAATGCTGCCAGTTTCGGTCTGCCACCAAGTATCCACAATCGGACAGCGGCTTTTGCCGACGACATTAAAATACCACATCCACGCTTCCGGATTTATCGGTTCGCCGACCGTCCCCAAAAGCCGCAGCGACGATAAATCATATTCGGCGGGCTTGTCGCCCCCGGCTTTAATCAGCGAGCGAATCGCCGTCGGCGCGGTGTAGAAAGTGGTCACCTTGTGCTTTTGGATAATCTCCCAAAAGCGGCCGGCATTGGGATAAGTCGGCACGCCTTCAAAAATAACCTGCGTCGCCCCGACCGAAAGCGGACCGTAGCAAATATAAGTGTGCCCGGTCACCCAGCCGACATCGGCGGTGCACCAGAAAACATCGTCGTCGTGATAATCAAAGACGCCTTGCATCGTCATTATCGCGCCGAGCAAATAGCCGCCGGTGCTGTGCTGCACGCCTTTCGGCTTGCCGGTGGAGCCGGAAGTGTAAAGAATAAAAAGCGGATCTTCCGCGTTCATTTTTTCCGGCGGGCATTCCGGCGGCTGGCCGTCGACGGCTTCGTGCCACCAAACATCGCGGTCTTTTGTCATTGAAACATCCGCCCCGGTGCGGCGCAAAACAATAACATTCTTGACCGAATCGCAGCCGGCGGCGAGGGCTTCGTCCACCGTTTTTTTCAGCGGAATGGATTTGCCTCCGCGCCGGCTTTCGTCGGCGGTAATGACAAACGACGCCTGCGCGTCATTGATTCGGTCTTCCAAACTTTTCGCGGAAAATCCGCCGAAGACGACCGAATGAATCGCCCCAATGCGCGCGCACGCCTGCATCGCCGCGACCGCTTCAAATCGCATCGGCATATAGATGACGATGCGGTCGCCCCGATTCGCGCCGAGCGATTTTAAGGCGTTGGCGAATCGGCAAACCTGCCCATGCAATTCGCGGTAGGAAATTCGCTGGGATTCGCCCTCGTCCGACTCAAAGATAATCGCGGTTTTGTCGCCGCGCTCTGTTAAGTGGCGGTCAAGGCAATTCGCCGAGGCGTTTAATTCGCCGTCGGGAAACCACTTGAAAAACGGAGCGTTGGCGCCGTCGAAAACTTTGGCGAATGGCGTCGTCCACTCAATCAGCGAGCGGGCGCGGCGTCCCCAGAATCCTTCCCAATCGGCTTCGGCTTCGGCGGCGAGTTTGTCGCGAGCGTCGCGGCCGGACACATTCGCGCGGGCGGAAAATTCCGCCGACGGTTCAAATTGGCGCGTCTCGCGCAAAACGGATTCAATTCCGGACATTATTAAATTCCTCCAATTTCACTGGTGATTTTTTATAGCACAGCGCCGGCGAAAGCGCAACGGCGATTCTTAATTAAATCTGCGGCGGCGGAAGCGACCGCAAAATCGGCATCGCGGAATTATGCCCGCCTTTAATTTTCGGCGCGGACAAAAACGCCAAGCCGATTCCGTCCGGGCGGAAAAAGCGGAATGCGCAGAATATCATTGGCGGCGAAAAAATCATCCAAATAAGAATTGCGGACAAGATAAACGGCATAGATAATTCGCCGGTAATCCGTCCGAAAAGCGACCAATTGCGCGGCGGCGGGCAGCGGAATGCCGTCCTTGAATTTATCCGGCTTCAATTCGGCATTTGCGAAAAAGCGGTCGGCTGTTAATTTTGCGGCGTTTGCGCTAATATGAATCTTAAGTGCATCGCGCGGCGGCAGCGCAAGAACGCGCTGCTCCCAAAAATCCAAATGACCGAATACTAAATTAACGCCGCGCGACACTAAATAATCCGGGCGCGGATACAGCAAATGTCCGATTTTGCCGTCGCAATCGTAATGCACGGTGCAGATGTAGGCGTTGTCTATGACTCCGCGATCAGTCCAGCCATGCATTTCAAGGGCGAACAGTTTTCCATAATAAGCGAATGCGCCGCCGATGGTCGTTGCGACAAGAACATTAGAATTGTAATCGCCGAATAATTGATTTAATTCCCGGCCGAAGCGAATCCATTCCATTTCATCAGGCAAAATCGGACGGTCATTAAGGGACGGCAATGGAACTATCGCATTCTTTTCCTTATATGAAATGCCGTGCCCAATTGACGCGGCGATAAAAATCATCGCGCACAGCGACGCGATTTTCTTGGAAGAAAGACCCACCAATGCAAGCGCAATTAAAAGATACAAAGGAGGAAGCATCGGCGCGATAAATCGGAATTCAATATAGCCGCCGCCGATTCTTAAAAGATACAGCAGCCAGCCGGCAAGCATTGCAACAACAGCGACAATTAGCATTTTGGATTCCTTTGCAATTAATTTACGCGCGCGCATCCAGCCGAAAATTAAAATCGGCGACAAATATATCAGCCAGTAGGATTCCAAAAAAGAATAGATAAACAGCGCGCCTTTTTGCACATACCAAAGCATCGGAATTCCCGGCACCGCCGCCTTGTGCCAGTAGGAAAGCGGCAGCGGACTGCCGTAATAAATCCATTTGAAGCCGCCGGCAATTAATACAAAAAGCGCCGCGGGAATTGTCAGCAATGCGAATTGAATTGCTTTTTCGCCTATGCTTAATTTGAGGCCGCGCAAAATTAATAAAACGCACAAGCCCCACAATGGAAGACAAAAAGCCCCGGCGTCCCAGCGAAACAAAGACGCCAATCCGAAAAGCAGCGACAAATTGAGCAAGTCGCGGCGGCGGCGCAGACGATAGAATCGCCAAAACAAAAATAAAGACGCCGTCGCGCAAAAGATGGTTGTCGGCGTTCCCAGTCCGCCGGTGGTCAATCCGAAGAAAGTCCAATTCATTGAAAGCAGAGTTAACGCCCTCCATCGCCAAAACAAAGACGGCAGAATTGCGCCGCTCAATTGCCAGAATAACAGCAGGGTCGCGGGCAGAAAAGCGAGTTCAATCGCCGCCGAAAATTCATAAGGATTCGCGTCCGCCAAAAACGGAATGATAAGCAGGACGGAAAACAAAAAGTTGCTGTTCGCCTGTCCGTAGGCGGATTCGCCGCCGCTCGGCGGGGTGTAGTAAAAGCCGCGGCCTTCGGCGGCATTTTCCGCCATGCGGAAGAAAAAATGAATGTCGTCCGCAGCCCAGCGGAAATTCCATGCGAGCAATAAATACAGCGCGATAAAAACCGCAACCGCAACCCCCTCTCCCCCCTCCCCCCCTCTTTTAATTAAGCGAGGGGCGAATTCATGGCGGAAAAAATTCATCGGCGCATTAGCCGCCGCAGGAATCGGCGGGCGGAAGATAAGCAAGGTCGCGGTCGCGCGAAACGGAGGCGAATCGCCCAAGCGCCAATTGCCGCAATTCGTCGTCAAATACGGCGATGTGCATTGTATTCGGCAGCGGCGAATTTTGGATTCCGTCTTTGCCGCCGCGCAATGCTTTTCCAATTCCGCCGCCGGAAAAAAGAATCAAGGTGTCGGAAAGGGCAAAGTCGTCGGCGAGTTTGGCTTCTTTCGGCAATGCAATTTGAATGGGCGACGCCGATATTTTTTCGGCGACAAGCCGTCCGCGAAAAAACAAGGCGGCGTAATTTTCACCCGGCCGCATTTCTGCGATTTCGCTTCGCCAATTGCGAAGTTCCTTCAAAGCGGCGCGCGAAATTCCGCTGCGCGAATCGCCGACGCCGACCATCGCCACTAAGCAATTGCGGTAGCGGCGGAGAAAATCGCCCATCGTCGCCGTCCGCCGCTCAATAAAATATGCGCGATAAGAATCGTCCACGCGGGGGTTGGCGGCGAAATTCAAAACCGCCAAATAGAATCCGCCCAGCGCAATTGCAATTAAGATTGCCAAGGTCGCGGCGATTTTGCGCCGAGTGAATTCATTTTGAGTCGGCGGCGATTCGACCTCAGGAAAATTAATTCGCCGCGCGCGGCGATTGGAATTCGCGCGGCGGAATTTCTTCGGGTTTTTTTTAGACGAGGAGGCCATGTCCTTCAAACCATAAAAGCGCCCAGTAAAAATTCAGCGCCGCCAAAATGGCGGCGGCAATCCACACCGGCAAGGCGCGTCCGCCGGCGAGCATCAATGCGCCCATCGGCAGCGCGAATGTCACCATCATATATCGCGGATAAGATTGATAGCCGTAAATCAGCGGCAATGCAATCTGCAGAAGCGCAAACAAGGCGACTTCATATCGTCCGCGCGCGGCGGCGACGGCGGCGAGAATTAATGCAATCGCCGTATAAAGCGGATCTTTTAATGCCGCCCATCCGCGCTCAAAATCTATAAAATCAAAAAACGCCTTCCATGGAAAATTCGGCTCGCGATACCAAAGCGCCTGAGCATGGACAAAAGCCATTGCATCGCCAAGATGAAAATGAAGATAAGCCATATAAGCGAATAATCCCAAAGGCGCAAGCGATAATCCGACCAATGCCGCCGGCATCGGCGGACGAAGATGCAAAGCGGCGGATAAGAATCCGCGCTCGCGCAAAAGATAAAGCAGCATCGGAAAAACAACAAACACGCCGACGCCGCGAGTCGCCGATAATAATGCGGCCGCTATGCCGGCGGCGAGCCATCGCTTTCTTTGGCAAAATACAAACACCGCCAGCAGCAAAAACAAAAACAGCGACTCGGCATACGCCGACGAAAAATAAAAACTGACCGGAATAAAAGCAAGCAGAAAAACGCCGCGGTCGGCCTGCGAAGAATCCAATTCGCGCCGCAGAAAAAGATGAAATAGAATCAGCGCGCCCAAAAAAGCGATGTTGGAAATCATCAGTCCGACGGCAAGCGCCGACAGCGCACCCCCCTCTATTGAAAGCACGCCGACCAGCAAAGGATACAGCGGAAAAAACACCCACAATCCGCCGACTCTTTCCATATCCGGCGCGAATTGCGAAGCGTAGCCGACTTCGGCAATTTCCAAGTAATGCGCGCAATCAAAGCGGCACCATAAATCCAAGGCGCCGTCGGCGGGCGCATCGGAAATTAAAGCGGCGACGGCGAACATCGCGCGGCTCGCAAAAAACGCCGCAAAGGCCCAGCGAAAATCCCAAAGAAAATTCGCCGCCCAAGTCCGCCGAAAATGATTAGGCCAATTCACCGGCAAAGTATTCCGCCGCGCATTCATTTCCAAATCGGAGATTCTCTCCAATCTTTCGCCGAATGCCGTTTATTTTCCGATCCGATTTTTCTTCGCGGCGAGGCGCAAACGCAAGGCATTGAGTTTGATAAATCCCTCCGCGTCGCGCTGATTATAAACGCCGGCGTCGTCTTCAAATGTCGCGATGGCGGAATCAAACAGCGAATCCGACGATTCGCGCCCGCGCACCGTTACATTTCCGCGATATAAATCCAGCCGCACGACGCCGTTTACCGCCGCCTGCGAATCGTCAATCGTCCGCTGCAAAAGAGCGCGCTCCGGACTCCACCAATAGCCGTTGTAAATTAAGGCGGCGTAGCGCGGCATCAAGTCGTCTTTGAGGCGCATAATTTCGCGGTCCAAGGTCAGCGATTCCATCGCCCGATGCGCGCGCAGAAGAATCGTCCCGCCCGGCGTTTCGTAGCAGCCGCGCGATTTCATTCCGACATAGCGATTTTCCACCAAATCCGCCCGGCCGATTCCATTGCGCCCGCCGATTTGATTCAGCGTTTCCAGCATCGCCGACGGCGAAAGCGATTCGCCGTTGAGAGTCGCCGCATCGCCGCGCGAAAATCCGATTTCAATTTCTTCGCCGTCGGCGTCGGCTGCGCGCGGGGATTTTGTCCGACGCCACATTTTTTCGCCGGGAGATTGCGACGGATTCTCCAATTCGCCGCCCTCGTAGGAAATATGAAAAAGATTCGCGTCCGTGCTGTAAGGCGGCGATTCGCCTTCCCGCTTGCCTTCAATTTCAATTCCGCGGCGCGACGCGAATTCCAAAAGTTTTTCGCGCGAATTTAAATTCCATTCGCGCCACGGGGCAATCACCCGAATGTCCGGCGCGAGGGCGTAATAGCCCAATTCAAATCGCACTTGGTCGTTGCCTTTGCCGGTGGCTCCATGGGCGACGGCGTCGGCATCCGTTTCGCGCGCGATTTCCACCTGCCTTTTCGCAATCAGCGGACGCGCAATGGAAGTGCCGAGCAAATACTCGCCTTCGTAAACCGCATTCGCCCGCAGCATCGGAAAGACAAAATCGCGGACGAATTCCTCCCGCAAGTCCTCTACAAAAACGGCGGCGGCGCCCAGTTTTTTCGCTTTAATTCGCGCCGGCTCCACTTCTTCGCCCTGCCCGATGTCGGCCGTAAACGCCACCACTTCGCAGCCGTATTCCTCCTGCAGCCACGACAGAATCACCGAAGTATCCAATCCGCCCGAATAAGCAAGGACGACTTTTTTTGCGCCTTTCATTGTTCGCCTCTGTTTTTTTTCTCGTCAAATTTTTCGCCGAGAATTAAAAATTCCAGCAATGCTTTTTGGGCGTGCAGGCGATTTTCCGCTTCCCGCCAAACTTCGCTTTGCTTTCCGTCCATCACATCCGCCGACACTTCTTCGCCTCGCCGCGCGGGAAGGCAGTGCAGAAAAATCGCGCTTTTTTTCGCCCGCGCCATCAATTCCGAATTGACCGAAAATCCGGCAAAGGCGGCCAGCCGCGACTCGCGGTCGGATTCATCGCCCATGCTGACCCAAACATCCGTGGTGACAATGTCGGCGTTTTCGGCGGCGGCGAAGGGATTTTGAAACACGCGGACGAATTTTCCGGCGGCGTTAATTAATGCGGACGGCGGCGCAAAATTCGGCGGCGATGCGATGCGCAATTCAAATTGAAAAATCCCCGCCGCTTCCAGCCATGTGCGGCAGACATTGTTGAAGTCGCCGACCCAGCAAATGATTTTGCCGCAAATATCGCCCAGCAATTCTTCCGCCGTCATAATGTCCGCCAAAATTTGGCAGGGATGTCCGCAGTCGGAGAGTCCGTTTATTGTCGGCGATTCGGCGGCGTCGGCGAAACGCGCGACCGTTTTGTGCGAAACGGCGCGAATCATCACGGCGTCGCTCATGCGCGAAACGACGCGGGCGGTATCGTCAATCGTCTCGCCGCGCGACAACTGTGAATCGGCGGCGCCCAGCATAATCGCATGCCCGCCCAATTGCGCCATTCCGGCTTCAAACGATACGCGAGTCCGCGTGGACGCTTTCTCAAAAATCATCGTCAGCACGCGCCCGCGGAGGGATTCGGGGCTTGCGCCGCTTTTCCACTCGCGCTTTAACGCGTGCGCCCGGGAAAGAATCCGACGCAATTCGGATTCGGAAAGGTCGCTGATGCTGATGAAATGACGCGGCATTTTTTTCTTTTTTCGCAATTATGCGCGATTCGCTTGATTTTTTCCGCGCGGCGCGATACAATTCCAAAATCAACAAAATTCAAAAGCAGGGCGAGATGAATAACGGCGGCGAAGCAAATCGCCGTTATGTTTTAATTACCGGCCAAACTAAGGACGGCAAGCGCTTTCGCCCCAGCGACTGGGCCGACCGACTCGTCGGCGCGATGCAAGTCCTCGGCGAAGAAGAATCCCAGCGATTCGGCGAATTCGTCCATCTCGTCAACCACGAAAACACCAAATGCGTGATGGTGAACCGCCAATTAGAATCCGTGGAAGGACGCCTCTACCGATTCCTGATGCGCTTCGCCGACGACAACAACCTCCTCGCCAGCGACCTCAACGAAGACGAATGGCGGAAAATCACCGCCGACCGCGGCGACCACGCCGACCGTCCCGCCGGCGCAATCGTTTAAACGCTTTTCATTATCGGCGGCGCGCCGGTTTTTTTCAGGGCGGCGGCAAGTCGCTGCTTAATGCGCGCCGCTTTATTTTTATGAATTCCGCCCTTGCCGACCGTGCGGTCGGTGATGCTTGCCATTTCACGCATCGCTTCGCGGGCAACCGCAACGCCGCCGCCGCCGTCCGCAGGGCTGCCGCTGGCGGGGCTGCCGTCTGCGGGGCTGGATTCCACCGCTGTCAGTTTGACGGCGGCGACCGCTTCTTTCGCCCGCTTGACGGCGGTGCGAAAGCGAGTGCGCATCGCCCGATTGCGATGTCGCCGCTTAAGAGTTTGGCGGTCGCGTTTCGCCGCCTGACGAGTATTGGCCATTTTTACCGCTCCTTAAAAGCGAGGGATTATACCCTTATTTTCGCCAGCCCGCAAGCGGCGGAATTTTTTCATCTTGCAAGGCGGGGACGAATCTCTCCTGCACGGGTCGGTTCTCGCAGAGCCGACGACCAGCCGCATTGTTGGCGAATTTAATTTTTTCTTGCCATCAGTCCCTTTACCGCTTCCTGCAAGTCGGCGGGCAGGACGATAAACTTGCCGTTGGGCGATTCCGCCAAGTGCTGCATCGCCCCGATATATCGCTGTCCGAGCAAAAATGCCAAAGGCAGGGCATCGTCCGTCGTTGTTTCCTTGACGAGCAGAATTGCCTTTTTGGAGGCATCCGCTAATGCGACTTCTGCTTGCGCGTCGCGTTTGGCGGATTCTAATCTGCCTTCCGCTTCAAGAATCGACGATTGCTTTGCGCCTTCTGCGCGAGTCACCATTGCTTTGCGGTCTCGCTCGGCGGCGGCTTGCTGCTCCATCGCCGTCTGCATGGACGACGACGGCTGAATATCCTGTATTTCCACCGACTTCAATGTCAGTCCCCAATCGCGCATTTCGCCCGATAATTGATTGCGCAGTTTGACTTTGATTTGCTCGCGCGATGACAGGGCTTCGTCCAGCGTCATCGTCCCGATAATGGAGCGCAATGAAGTTTGCACCAAATTTCGCACTCCGACGACAAAATCCGTTATCCCGTATACGGCGGCGACAGGGTCGGTCACCTTAATAAACGCGATGGCGTTTGTCTGAATGACAGCGTTGTCTTTGGTAATGACTTCCTGCCGATCGATATCCAGCGGAATGTCGCGCGTTTCCACCCGATAGGCCACGCGGTCAAAAAACGGAATAATCACCGACAAGCCCGGCGGCAGCGTGCGGCGGTATTTGCCGAATCGCTCCACAACCCATTCGTATCCCTGCGGCACGGTGCGCACACCGTTGCCGACAATCACCGCCACCAGCACGAATACGACCGCGCTGACAATCAGCAGATTCAAATCTTCCATTTGCATTTTTCCTCTCTGTGTTTTTTTATGTGAAAGCAATTCCATGCGACGCAAAAGGCAGATGCGTCACTCGCTTGCCGGTCGCCGCAAAAATCGCGCCTGCCAAAGCGGGCGCCAAGGGCGGAACGCCCGGCTCGCCGACTCCCGTCGGCGGATTGCCCGAATTAACAATGTGCGTTTCCACCTTGGGCATTTCATGGATTCGCAGCGGATTGTAATTGGGGAAATTCGTCTGTGCGACTTCGCCGCCGTTTTTTAGGACAATTTGATTCCGCATCGCCGTGCCGAGGGCGTAGCCGATTCCGCTTTCCATTTGCGCGCGGACGATATCCGGATTAATTGCAATGCCGCAATCCACCGCGCATGTCACTTTTTCCACTTTGACTTCGCCTTTTTTATTCAGCGAAATTTCGACGACTTGCGCGACAAAGGAATTAAAGGATTCGTGCACGGCGACTCCGCGGAATCGTCCGGCGGGCGCGGGCGAATTCCACTTGGCCGCATTCGCCGCGACTCGCAAAACTTCCGCATGACGCGGATGGTCGGACAAATGACGCAGGCGAAAATCTACGGCATCTTCGCCCGCCGCTGCCGCCAGCATATCCATCGCCGATTCAGTGGAAAAAGCCGTGTGCGTGTGTCCGACCGACCGCCACCACAAAACCGGAATCGGCGATTCTTGCATATTGCGGACATCCGCAAAAATATTCGGAGATGCATAAGACAGATTCGCCGCCCCTTCAACCGAAGTGGAATCTACGCCGTCCTTGACTAAAAATCCCTCAAACGGCGTGCCGATAATAATGGACTTGCCCGCCAGATTCTGCCGCCACGCCGAAATATTGCCGTCGGCATCAATTCCCGCATGAATGCGATGCACAAACATCGGACGATAATAGCCGCCTTGAATGTCGTCTTCGCGAGTCCAAATTGTTTTCAGCGGACGATTCGGCGACGGCGAATTTTTTAAGGCGTGGGCGGCTTCAACCTGATAATCGTTTGTCGGAGTCGCCCGCCGCCCGAAAGTCCCTCCGGCAAACAGCGAGACAATGTCCACATTTTCCGGCGGGATTCCGAAAACACCCGCGACCGCTTTTTGCACCCAGCCGGGGGCTTGGCAGCCGTCCCACAGAGTCGCTTTGCCATTGCGGAATTCCATCGTGCAATTCAGCGGCTCCATCGGAGCGTGGGCGAGAAAAGGAACGGAAAAGTCCGCCGTTATCGTTTTTGCCGACGCCTTCAAGGCGGCGTCAACATCGCCTTCGCTGCGGGCGACGATGCCGGGCGATTCCATCGCTTTCCAATAATCGGCGAGCATTTGCCCGGACGACCGCGTTTCGGCGGCGGAAAAATCCCATTCCGTTTTTAAGGCGCGACGGGCTTTCATCGCCGCCCACAGCGTTTCGCCGTAAACGGCGACGCCGGACGGAATGGCTTTCGCTCCGGCGAATCCATTAATTTTGCGCGATTCGGAATCATTGAAATTTTTCAGCGTCCCGCCGAATTTGGGCGAGCGGGCGACAACGGCGTAAAGCAAATTGTCGGGGCGAAAATCCATCGCATACATTGCCTGTCCGTTGGTTTTGCCGGACAAATCTTTGCGCGGCAATTTTTCGCGGCCGATGTAGGAAAAATCCTTCGGCGATTTAAGAGTCGGCTCCGCCGCTTCAAATTCATCAAGCGGAATTTTAGCGGCGTGAGCCGCCATTTCGCCGAAAGCCGCCCGCTTATCGCCGAATTGCAAAACGCCGTTTTCCGCCCGAATTTTTTGCGGAGTCGTTTGCCATTCCGCCGCCGCCGCCGATTTCAATCTTGCCAATGCAGCCGCTCCGGCTTTGCGATACTGGGCGAAAGAATTCGCCATCGCCGTGGAGCCGCCGGTGCCTTGCGTCCCCCAGAATAAATTCGCGTAGCGCGAATTATCGGCGGGGGCGAAGACGGTTTCCACTTTGTCCCAGTCGGCATTCATTTCTTCGGCGACCAAAGTGGCGAGGCCGGTGGTCGGGCCTTGTCCGGCTTCCACATGCTTCACGACGACGACCACGCGGTCGTCCGGAAAAACGCGGACGAAATCCGAAACGAGTCCGTCATTGCCATCGGCGATGGCGACCTTGCCGACGGCGTTCAATCCGACCGTCAGCGGAGCGACGGCGGCAATTCCGCCGCTTTTGAGAAAATCGCGGCGAGTGATTTGGGGAGAGAAAAATCGCATAACTACGCCTCCAGAATTTGCGAAGCGCGATGAATGGCGGCGCGAATGCGGGGATAAGTCGCGCAGCGGCAAAGATTGCCGGACATTTGCGCGTCAATGGCGGAATCGTCCGGACGCGGATTCTGCGACAGCAAAAACGCCGCCGACATAATCTGTCCCGATTGGCACCAGCCGCACTGAGGGACTTGCATTTCGTCCCACGCCTTGCGGACGGCGACGGCGTGTTTTCCGCTGACGCCTTCAATCGTCGTAATGTCGGCGTTTTCGGCGGCGGACAGCGGCAGCGAGCACGAGCGAATCGGATTGCCGTTAAAGTAAACCGTGCATGCCCCGCACGACGCAACGCCGCAGCCGAATTTGACGCCGGTCAATCCGAGCGTTTCGCGGAGAACCCAGAGGAGAGGCGTATCGGGGTCGTTATCCACCGTTCGATTTTCGCCGTTGATGCGGAGTGTAATCATTTTTTCTTCCGATGGGTGATTCGATTTCGGAGAGATTATCGCATAAATTCGCGCGCGATATTATTTTATATTATGAATTTTCCTTGCCGACGATTAAAACGCCGTCGTCGTTTACGGATGCGACGGTCGCTCTTTCGCCGGGAGAAAAAACGGAATCGGCTTGGAATTGCCAAACATCGCGTCCGCCGATGGGCTTTTGGAATCGGATTGCACCGCGAATTTCCTCGTCAATTTTTCCGGCACGAATCACCACGCCGACTTCGCCGATAATTTCCTGTCGGGCGGCGGCGATGCTGCGGCGATTCGCTCTCGGCTTGAAAACGGCAAGCCATAAAATCAGCAGGGCGATGGAAAATCCCATCCACAGCGAGATTTGAATCCACAGGGGCAAATCGGGGTCGGCCAGCAGAAACAAGCCGACGCCGACGGCGCCCGCGCCAAACCACAAAATAACCCCGGTGCCGCCCGCAACGGCGACATCGCCAATTAATATCGCGAGTCCCAGCACCGACCAGTGCCACCATAAAGGAAACATTTTTTTATAATATCACATTGTGATATAATTGATCTTGGAATTTTGCGATGGAAAAGTTTAGCCGCATCAACGGATTAGTCGCGCCGCTGGATCGCGCCAATGTGGACACCGACCAGATTATTCCCAAGCAATTTCTGCGCTCCATTTCGCGCGCGGGATTTGGGCCAAATCTGTTTGACGACTGGCGCTACTTGGATAGGGGCGACATCGGAATGGATAATTCCATCCGTCCGCAAAACGATGAATTTGTGCTTAATCAATCGCGCTATCAGGGCGCGGAAATTTTGCTGGCGCGTGAGAATTTCGGCTGCGGCTCTTCGCGCGAACATGCGGTTTGGGCGCTCGCCGACTATGGATTCTGCGCCGTCGTCGCGCCGAGTTTCGGCGATATCTTTCGCATTAATGCCGCGCAAAATGGATTTCTTGCCGCCGCAATTGATTCCGCCGACGCCGATAAATTGTTTGAAGAAGTTGCGGCGGCCTTGGGTTATCGCCTGCAAATTGATTTGGAATCCAAATTAATAACAACTCCAAGCGGCGAATCAATTGAATTTGAAATTGACGATGCCGCGCGCCATCGCCTGCTAAAAGGATTGGATGACATCGCGCTGACTCTTTCTTATGCCGACGACATTCGGGCTTATGAGTCGCGTCGGCAAAATCAAGAACCTTGGGTGTTTGAATGAAAAAGATTCTCCTTCTGCCCGGCGACGGCATCGGTCCGGAAGTCGCCGCCGAAGCCGAAAAAGTTTTGTCCGCCCTTGATTGCGGAATTGAATTTGAGCGCGCCCTTGTCGGCGGGGCGGCGATAGATGATGTCGGCGAGCCCTTGCCCCAAGCGACTTTATCCCTTGCCAAATCCGCCGATGCGGTTTTGCTGGGGGCGGTCGGCGCGCCGCAGTATGATTCGCTGCCCCCCCCCCAAAGACCGGAGAGGGGGCTTCTTGGGTTGCGCCGAGGACTCGGCTTATTTGCGAATCTGCGGCCGGCGATTTGTCATCCTTCGCTTGCCGATGCATCGCCGTTAAAGCGCGAATTGGTTGAGGGCTTGGATATATTAATCGTCCGCGAATTAACCGGCGGAATTTACTTCGGCGAGCCGCGCGGCATTTTTCCTTCCGAACATGAAGGGGGGGGGGGAGGCAGAGTCGGCGTCAATACGCTGCGCTATTCCGAAGATGAAATTGCGCGGGTCGCCCGCGTCGCTTTTGAATCCTCCCGCCGCCGCCGCCGCAATCTTTGCTCGGTGGATAAGGCCAATGTTTTGGAATCCAGCATCTTGTGGCGCGAAGTGGTAAGCCGCGTCGCCGATGATTATTCCGATGTTTCGCTTTGGCATTTGTATGTTGATAATGCGGCGATGCAATTAGCGCGCGATCCCCGGCAATTTGATGTTGTGCTTGCCGGCAATCTTTTCGGCGACATTCTTTCCGACGAAGCCGCGACTTTGACGGGTTCAATCGGAATGCTGCCGTCGGCGTCCTTGGGCGAATCGGGGGGGGGGGGGGTATTTGAGCCGGTGCATGGCTCCGCGCCCGATATCGCCGGAAAGAATTCGGCGAATCCGTTGGCGATGATTCTGTCGGCGGCGATGATGCTGCGTCATTCTTTCAGCGACGAGCAAAATGCTCTGCGAATTGAATCGGCTGTGTCGGCGGTTTTGGACGATGGATTCCGCACTCCCGACATCGCTTCAGAGGGGGGGGGGGGGGATCAAAAAATTGTCGGCGCGCGCGAAATGGGCGATGCCGTCGTCGCGCGTTTGCGGTAGAAAAATGGCGAAGGCAAAAAAATGGAATGTCGCGGTTGTCGGCGCAACCGGCGCCGTCGGCGGCGAAATGGCGAAGATTCTGGAAGAGCGGAATTTTCCTGTGCAATCGTTTTATCCTTTGGCGTCAAGCCGCTCGGTCGGACGCAAGGTTGAGTTTGGCGGAGACGAAATTTCAGTGGGCGATTTGTCCACCTTTGATTTTTCGCGCGCGCAAATTGCTTTGTTTTCCGCCGGCGGAGAGGTCGCCGCCGAATTCGCGCCGCTTGCCGCAAAAGCCGGATGCGTTGTGGTGGACAACTCATCGCAATTTCGCCGCGATGAAAATGTGCCGCTGGTCGTCGCCGAAATTAATCCGCAATCCTTGGCGAATTACAAAAATCGGGGCATTGTCGCCAATCCTAATTGCTCCACGATGCAGATGACTCTTGCGCTTTATCCTCTGCATCGGGTGGCGAAAATCGTCCGCATTAATGCCGCCACCTATCAGGCGGTATCGGGCGCCGGCGCCCGCGCGGTCGATGAATTAGCAAGACAGTCGGCCGCTCTTTTGGAAGGACGCGAAGAAAAAAAGGAAATTTTTCCGGCGCGCATCGCATTTAATGCGATACCGCATATTGACCGCTTTATGGAAAACGGCTACACCCGCGAAGAAATGAAAATGGTCTGGGAAACGCGCAGAATTTTCGGCGACGAAACAATTGAAGTCAATCCGACGGCGGTGCGCGTGCCGGTGTTTTACGGCCACTCCATCGCTGCGCACATAGAAACGCGCGAAAAATTATCCGCCGAAGATGCGCGGCAATTGCTGTCGGACGCGCCCGGAATTCGCGTGATTGACGAAAGGAAAGGAGGGGGGTATCCCACGCCGTCCGAGCACGCGGCGGGCGCGGATGATGTTTTTGTCGGTCGAATCCGCGAGGATATTTCGCATCCGCGCGGACTTAATTTATGGATTGTCGGCGACAATGTCCGCAAGGGCGGGGCGCTTAATGCAGTGCAGTTGGCGGAGATTCTCGCCGCCGAATATCTTTAATTAAAATCGCCGATGAGGCATTCGGCGAATGAATCGGCAAGGTCGCGCATTATTTCAAAGTAAGCCGATTCGCCCGCAATAATTTTCGCGCCAAGGGGGTCGGCAATTCCGAAGCGCACGCCGATTTCCTCCGCCAATCGCCGAGTCGCCCGCGAATCAAATTGCGGTTCGGCGAAAACGCAGACAATCCCCCCCCCCCCCTCTTTTATTTCTTTCAGCCGCCGCAAATGCAACGCCGAAAGAGGAGCATGCGGCGTAATTTTAATTGACCCCGCCGCGTTCAAATTGTAATCGCTTTCAAAGTATTGATAGGCATCGTGAAACACCAAAAATCGCCGCTCATGAACTTGCGCGAGTCGTTTGTTAATCTCGTCGTCAAGCGCGGCGAGTTTGATTTTTAATGCGCGCAAATTTTCGCGGTAATGCCGGGCGTTTTCTTTGTCAATCGCAATTAATTCATCGGCGATGGCTTCCGCAATTTTTTCCGCGACCTTGGGCGACAGCCAAAGATGCGAATCGATTCGGCGATGATTATCGTCGCTGTGAGGCTCGTCGTGATGTTCGGATTCTTCCTTATGTTCATGCGAGTCCCAGATTCCGCCTTCGCGGATGGACAGCAAAAAGCGGGAATCAATTTCTTCGGCGAGAGTCATCGCGCGCGTTTTTTCGGAAAGCGAATCCAAAATGCCCGCGAGAAAATTTTCCAAGCGGTCGTCCACCCGCACCAGCAAGTCGGCATTGTGCAGCCGCCGCGCGTCCGACGGCTTCAAATGAAAATGATGCGGCGACTGCGCGCCGTCAATTAAAAGCGACGGTTCGCCGACCCCCTTCATCACCGCCGCCGCCAGCGAATGCACCGGCTTAATCGTGACGACAACCTTGGGCGAATCGGCATGCGACGGCATTGCCAAGGCAATCGCCGACAATAGAATCGCAATGCGGTGTTTTTTCATTTTCGTTTATATGTAACGAATTGGTAGTGTAAGTCACCGTATTTCTTTTTAATTTTTCCGCGCTTTTTTCCTTCTTTTTTTTCAATTTCCCACTCGTCACCGATTGCAGGGAACAGAGCATCGCTCTCGAATACATCGATCAAAGAGGGAACCAGTTTTCCGTAAGTGATCTCGGTGAGATAGATTCGGTCGCAAAAATCTATCGTTTGAGCATAGATTTGCGCGCCTCCGATGACGAAGATCCGCTCCTGCTCTCGACAGAAATCAAACGCCGCCTCGATGGAATTCACCACCACGCATAAGGGGCGATATTCTTCCTTGACGGTGTATTCCTTGTCTCGGCTGACGATAACCGAGACGCGATTCGGCAATGGCTTGCCAATGGACTCAAAAGTTTTTCGTCCGACGATGAGATGATGCCCCCAAGTGATTTTTTTGAATCGCTGCAGGTCCTCTGGCACATGCCAAGGGAGTCGATTGTTAAAACCAATGGCGAATCCCTTTGGTGTTAACCCGGCGGCGACGACAATGGAAAGTGTCGGTTTCATATTGAAATCGGGGCGGCGATGGGAGGGGCGGGGTCGTAGCCGACGAATTCAAAGTCGTCCAATTCATAATCAAAGATGCTCGGCGGACGGCGGCGAATGATTAATTGAGGAGGCGCCTTCGGCTCGCGCGACAATTGCAATTCCGCCTGCGAAAGATGATTCAAATACAAATGGCAATCCCCCCCCGTCCAGATTAATTCGCCGGGGGAAAGATCGCACTGCTGCGCCATCATATAAACAAGCAGAGCGTATCCCGCCCAATTAAAAGGCGTGCCGAGAAAGACATCCTGACTTCGGCAGTAAAGAAGACAGGAAAGCATTCCCTGATTAACATAGAATTGAAAAAAGGAGTGGCACGGCATTAACGCCATTTTTCCCTGCGACGCATTTTCTGGAGGCGATAAAGCGTCGTCGGGGAAATCGGCGACATTCATCGCCGTGACGACGATGCGGCGCGAATCCGGATTGCGCTTAATCTGTTCAACCGCATTGGCGATTTGATCTATCCCCCCCCCCCCCCTTTCGGACGACGGCCAAGCCCGCCATTGGCGGCCGTATATCGGACCTAATTCGCCTTTCTTATCGGCCCATTCATTCCAAATGGCAACGCCTTCTTTCTGCAGCGGACGGATATTGGTTTCGCCGCGCAAAAGCCACAGCATTTCCGCGACGACGCTTTTAATATGCACGCGCTTGGTGGTGAGAAGCGGAAAGCCGTCGCGCAGATTCAACCGCGCCTGCCGACCGAAGACGCTAATTGTGCCGGTGCCGGTGCGGTCGCTTTTGCGCACGCCGCTTTGGCGAATGTCGGCGAGCAGGTCAAGATACTGGCGCATAATGCGGATTGTATAACGCTTGCGGACAGTCGGCGAATCGCGCAGAATCAACGGATGAAAACTCCCGATTACTGGCGCGAAGCGGGCGAAACGCTTGCCCGCCGCGATTCCATTTTGCGTCCGATAATCGCGCGCTACGCCGATGAGCCCGGACTCGCGTCGCGCGGCGAAGCGTATCAAACGCTGCTGCAATCCATCGTCAACCAGCAGATTTCGGTGAAGGCCGGAGCGAGCATTTGGCGGCGAATTCATTTGCAAATCGGCGAGCCGACTCCCAAGAGAATTATCGCCGCCGGACTTTCGCCACTGCGCGAATGCGGACTATCGGGAAAAAAAGCCGAATACGCGATTGCGCTGGCGGAGCGATTTTTGCGGGGCGAATTCAACAGCGCCCAACTCGCGCAAATGGACGACGGCAAAGCGGCGGAATCGCTGATGCGCGCGCGCGGCATCGGCTTGTGGACGGCGCAAATGTTTTTAATGTTTCATCTGCTGCGCCCCGACATTCTGCCGCTGGACGATGTCGGACTGCGGCGGGCGATGTCAAAATCCTATCACGACGGCGAGCCGCTGTCGCGCGAAGAATTAGAAATGGCGGCGGAACGGTGGCGTCCTTGGCGGACGGTCGCCGTATGGCACTTATGGCGCAGTTTGATCCGCTGCCGATTGCGTATTGAACAGCGAAAATTTCACCGCCGAATCTTTCATGCGCGACTTTGGCGCATCTGCGATAATTCAAAATCCGCCCCGCAGCAGCAGCATAAATTAGAATGAAAAGCGAAATTCAAGCCGTGCGCGGAATGCGCGATGTTTCGCCCGATGAGTCGCGCCTCTGGCGGCAGGCCGAAAACGCCGCCTGCGAATGCTTTCGTCTTTTCGGCTACCGCGAAATTCGTCCGCCCATTGTGGAGCGCGCCGAATTATTTTCGCGTCAATTGGGCGAGCATTCCGATTTGGTGGAAAAAGAAATGTACGCCTTTTCCGACCTCGGCGGCGAGCCGCTCGCTCTGCGGCCGGAAGCCACCGTCGGCATCGCCCGCGCACTCATTGAAAACGGACTCGCGCGAAGCCAAGCGCGGGTTTTTTGCATCGGGCCGATGTTTCGGCGGGAGCGTCCGCAGCGGGGGCGATACCGCCAATTCCATCAACTGGACGCCGAAGCCGTCGGCTTTTCGTCGCCCGCCATTGACGCCGAATTGCTGATAATGTGCCGACGCCTATGGAAAAATTTAGGCGTGGACAATTTGCTGTCGCTGGAAATTAATAATCTCGGCGACGCCCAAGAACGGGCGATTCATCGCCGAAAACTTTCCGCCTACTTTGAAAAATACCGCGATGATTTGGACGATTCCGCCCGCCGCCGAATCGCCGACAATCCCCTGCGAATCCTCGACAGCAAAGATCCGAAAACAGCCGAAATCGCCCAAAATGCACCCGCATTAAAAAATGAATTGGGAAAGGATTCGCGACGCTTTGTAGATTCCGTCTGCGAAAAATTAACGGCGGCGGGAGTCGCCTTCCGCGAAAATCCGCGATTGGTGCGCGGGCTGGACTACTACAATTTAACAGTGTTTGAATGGACCGTCAAAGGCGACGACGCCCGCCAAAACGCCGTCTGCGGCGGCGGACGATACGACGGACTCATCGCCCAATTAGGCGGAACGCCAACGCCGGGATGCGGCTTCGCCGCCGGCTTGGAACGACTGCTCGCACTAATGCAAAAATCAAAATCAACGGCTTTTCCGAACGACGATTCGCCGCAAGTTTATGTCGCCATCGCCGATTATGTCGCCGCCGCCGATTATGCCGCCGCCGCCGAAAAAGAATCCAATCCCGCCGTCGGACAATATGCGGATTCCATCGCCGAAGAATTAAGACAGGCCGAAATTCGGACGATGCGTCACCTCGGCGGCGGAAATCTTTCCAAGCAATTAAAAAAAGCCGATTCCTGCGGGGCGGAATTTGCCGCAATCATCGGCGAAGACGAAGTGAAAGAAAACAAAATTACCATCAAACCCCTGCGTGGCGGCGAGCAAAAAACGGTCGCCCGCGAAGATTTAATTGCCGCCGTCATTTCCGCCGTCAAAGGAAATTAATCAAACCCAAATTCCTCGTGCCGATGCTCTGCGTCCGCAATCCGCCGCAGGCGGCGGGGCGAAGATTAATCCTCGCCCCGAACATTCCCAAAACCCAAATTCCTCGTGCCACTGCTCTGCGGTGGCACGCAATGCCAGAATGCTCTGCGTTCTTAATTTGACTTTGATTTATTAGCGGACGCAGAGCGTCCGAATCACGCATGCCGACGCAGAGCGTCGGCACGAGTCGGATTTTGGAATGTTCGGGTGGCGGATTAATCCCCCACCCGCAGGGAATTTTGATTATGGGCGTCTGCCCAGAAAGCCCATGTTCAAATTGCCGTCGTCGTCCACGATTTCCATAACGCCAGCCAATTCACGGGGTGCTGTCGCCGGGTTGGGGACAGAATCGTAAAATCTGCCGGAAAAGGACGATGCCGCACTATCAAACCCCGCCAAGTCGGCGAAAAAACCGCCACCGGTGATTATCGGCGTGCCTTGAAATTCGTTGCCGATGATTGTGCCAGTGAATTGGATATTTATATTATCAGTGGCCGTCGCTGGCCGCATTCCACCGCCGGTCATCGGCACCATCGCATTGGCATCGCCGTAATCATCAGCTCGATTCGTAGCATTGCTGCCGTCAGCAGATATTAAAACATTAACATTTCCCCCCGTTCCGAAGTTCGCCGATATAATACCATCGGGAAAGAAATTGACGCCTTTATAAATGGCGTCGCCTTCAATGCTGTAAGACGCCGAGCCGCTGGTTGGCAAAGTGGCAACGGCATTATCGCCAAGAAAGGCATAGTCGTAGTTGATGTGGTCAAATACGCCAATATCCGGATCATTGCCATTAACCCAAATGCCGAGAGCGGCGAATTCCAGCATTTGCACATATATCTGCGGCATGTTGGAAGCGTCGTTATAGCGAGAGCCAGTAATAGCGGCTCCTCTAATGGTCTCCGATGCACGATTGCGAATCGCATCCGCCGCCAAAGTGGTCGGCGTGATAAGGGCATTTAATTCGGCGAGTGTTCTGCCATTTACCGCAAGGGAAAAAGTGTCGTCGGCAATGCTAAAGGTAGCGTCGTCGTTGGCGGAATCAACATTAAAAATCGCAGTGTCGGGTTCAATTGTTGCTGTCCACATTTCAACATTTTCCGCTTCATCGCCGGATAAAGCCGTGAGAGTTAATTCGGCGGACATTTCGGTCGCCGCAATTACCACTTCGCAAACGAGTCCATTACATTGGGGGGGAGTGCCGGAAGTGAATTCGGTTGCATCCGCCACGCCGATGTTAATGGTGACGGTGAGTCCGCCTGTCGGGGCGGCGATGCTGGAAGTTATCAACAAGACGACTTGTCCGCCTTCTTGGATGGTGTCGGCGGACGACGATATGCCGATAATATTGGGCAATCTGCAATCTGCGGAACATTGGCCGAGAAAGCCGCCGTTTAATGTATTGCCATTGGCATCGGTAATGCCGCCGAAAATGCCCGATACTTCCTGCGGAGTAGCCGTCGCCGCATTGTAGTTAGGGATGTCATCGTTAAATCGGCCGCTGTAAGTTCCTGTCGGTCTGCCGGACAGCGAAGAGAAAAAGCCTTCGGCGGTGATTATGTTAAGAGCCCCGCTGAACCCGCCCGAAATACCGGCTGCGTTAAGCCCAAGAGTAAGGTTGTCGCTATTGGTTATGGGGGTTGTGCCATCGGCGAGTGTTGTGCCGCCAAAATCATCGGCGGCTTCTTGTCCGTCCAACGAGATTTCTCCGGAAACTTCGGCATTAGCGAAGTCGGCCATCAATGCACCATCGGGATAAAAGCGATTGCCGTTGTAAGTCATTTCGCCTTCCAAAGCATAAGTCGCAGTGGGAAGAGCAGAAGAGGTTGTCGGCGGCGTGACGACATTTATATTGAGAGGGGCGAAGTTAAAATCGGCAGCGGTAATGTCGCCGTTTATCCAAATTCCCAAATTGGCGAAGTCCAATCTTTCCACCAGCACACGGGGATTGCCGTCGGCATCGTTGTATTGAAAGCCTCCAATGGCACCGACAGAAGCCGATTCTACTCCCGCCCGCATCGCATTCACCGACAAAGCGGTCGGCGTGTTGTAGGCGTTTAAGTCGTCGAGATCCGTGCTATCCACTACCGGCGGCAGCATATTGGCAACGGCGAATACTGCGTTATCGGTGCTGGAATCAACCGTGAAAATATTATTATCTGTGTCGGGGGCAATTGTCGCCGTCCAATCTTCCGAGCCGCCTTCAGGGGCAGTATCGGGTGATGGCGTGATGATTAATATGGCAGTCGTTTCGGTCGGATCAATTACCACTTCGCAAACGAGAGCAATGCAGTTGGCGGAAGTGAATTCGCCGTCGTCCGCCACGCCGATATTAATGGTGACAATGAGTCCGCCGGTGAGGGTGGCGGGAACGGGTTCGGAGGAAGTGATGGTTAGAGTCACCGCCGCCCCGCCCTCTATTCCCGTATTGGAAGTAGCAATGCCGACGGCAGCAATCAAGTCGGTAATGTCAAAGCCGACATTATTATTTCCAGCGTCCAGATTGTAGTCGTTGTCGTCGTCGTCCACCAGAGTCGCCGTCCACCTTTCGCCGGGTTCGGTGGAGAAATCGGAAAGCGGCGTCAGAGTCAATCTCACCATTAGCATGCCCGACGGAATGGTGACGGTGCAGACGAGGAGATTCGTGCAAGTCACCGGCCCAGTTGCAGTAAAAGTAAATTCGCCGTTCATCGCCACGCCGATATTAATATCCACAGGGAGTCCGGTGGACGGGGCGGCAAGGTCGGAAGTTATCACTAAGACGACGGGATTGCCTTCCACCACCGAATCGGAAGTCGCAATAATGTCAACCTCCGGCAAAGGCATCATCGGGCCGGGAGTCGGCGGGTCGGTAATGTCAAAGGCGACATTATTATTTGCGGCAAAATTGTAATTGCTGCCACCATCAACGAGAGACGCTGTCCACCTTTCCGAATTTTCCACGGCGGCATCGGAAGTCGGCATTAACACCAAATCCACCCGCCTGTTGCCCCGCAGAATCCTGACGGTGCAAACGAGATTCGTGCAAGTCGCCGGGGCATTTGCAGTAAATTCGCCGTCCATCGCTCCGGCGATTGTAATCATCACAGCGAGTCCGTCTGCGGGTGCATCGGCATCGGAATTTATCCTCAAGACGACGGCATCGCCCTCTTGGATGGTGTCGGCGGACAATGACGATATGCGGATATTGGGAGTCGGCGGCAATTCCGTGCCGTCATCGGGAGTCGCCGCCGTCGGGCGGGTGAATTCGTCAAAGTCAAACGAATCCTTGTGGCAGCCGGACGCCGCCAGCATCACGGCGGAGACCGCCGCGAAATTAATCAGCGACAGAAATCGCCGAAAGCCGCATTGACGCGGAGTCGCGGAGTCGCGGAGTCGTTCATTTTAGTTCTCCATTGAAAAAAAATTTTTTTGGATTATATTCTAATTTTCGGGTTTTATCAACCCTTTTCAGGATTTTTTCGGGCGGGCTTCCGTGTCATAATTCTTTTTGATGACGACGATGAATCCCCGTCTGCGCGAGCGGCTGGACAAATCGGCGGTGCGCCTCGCCGAAATTTCGCGCGCCCTCGCCCGCCCCGACGCCGACGGCGCCTCGGCGAATCAACTGCGTCGGGAATACGGCGAACTGGCGGCGTCGGTGGAAAAATACCGCGAATGGCGGGCGGTTGATTCGCGCCTCGCCGACGCTGAATTAATGCGCGGCGACGCTGATTCCGAATTGGCCGCCCTCGCCGATGAAGAGGCGGAAAATCTGCGGGCGCAGGCGAAATCGCTCGCCGACGAATTGGAGGAAATGATTCTCGGCGGCGACGAAGACGACCCTCGCGGCGCCTTTTTGGAAATTCGCGCCGCCGTCGGGGGCAATGAATCGTGCCTGTTCGCCGCTGATTTATTCCGCATGTATTCGCGCTACGCAGAATCGCAGGGCTGGAAAACGGAGGCGGTTTCGCAGTCGGCGGGCGAAGTGGGCGGCTACCGCGAAATTATCGTCCGCATCGCCGGCAAAAATATCTATGGAAAAATGAAATTTGAATCGGGCGCCCATCGTGTGCAGCGGGTGCCGGCGACTGAATCGCAGGGGCGAATCCACACATCCGTCTGCACCGTCGCCGTGCTGCCGGAAGCGGACGACCGGGGCGACATCGCCCTTCGTCCGCAGGATATTCGGGTGGATACTTTTCGCTCGTCGGGGGCGGGCGGGCAGCATGTCAATACGACGGATTCGGCGGTGCGAATTACCCATCTGCCAAGCGGCTTGGCGGTGGAATGTCAGGACGACCGCTCGCAGCATAAAAATCGCGAGCGGGCAATGGCGATTCTGCGGGCGCGGCTCCGCGCCAAAGCAATCGCGGAAAGACGCGAAAAAGAATCGCAGGAAAGAAAACGGCTCGTCGGCAGCGGCGACCGCTCCGACCGAATTCGCACCTACAATTTTCCGCAGGGGCGAATCAGCGACCATCGCATTAATCTCACCCTCTACAAAATCAACGAAATTATGGAGGGCGATTTGAATGAACTGCTGGACGCCCTCGCCCGCGCAAAACGAATGGAAGACATTAAAGACCTTTGCCGCGCCGATGCTTAAATTTTCCCCTCCCCCCCGCGAACGCGAAAGAACTTTCGGCGAATCAATCGCCGACGCCGCCGAAAAAATTCGCGCGTCGCTTAGCATCAATTTAACGACGGCGACAATTGAAGCGCGGCTTTTGCTTTCCGCCGCCGCTAATTTATCGGCGGAATCCATTCTCATTCGCGAGCGCGAATCGCTTAACGGCGATTCTGTCCGCCGATTTAATGCGCTGCTTGTCCGCCGCCTCGGCGGCGAGCCGATTGCCTATATTACCGGCGCGCGCGAATTCTACGGAATTAAATTTGCAGTGACCCCGGCGACTTTAATTCCGCGCCCGGAAACGGAAATTCTGGCCGACCTTGCTTTGCAAATTCTTCCCTTAAAAAACCGCGCGCGGGTTTTGGATTTGGGCTGCGGCTGCGGCGCGCTGGCCATTTCCATTAAAAAGAATCGCCCCAATGCAATTGTTATCGCGTCCGATATTTGCATGGACGCTCTGGCTGTCGCGCGCAAAAATGCAAAGCGGCTCCAAGCGGAAATTCAATTCATTAAAAGCGACTGGCTCGCGGAATTGAGCGGCGCGAAATTTGATTTGATAGTCTGCAATCCGCCGTATATCGCCGACGATGATATTCATCTTTCCTTGGGCGATGTCGCCTTTGAACCGCGAATTGCCCTTGTCGGAAAAGAAGGGGGGGGGGACGGACTCAAGGCGATTCGCAAAATCGCGCGCGAGTCGCTTTTGCATCTTTCCGGCGGCGGACAATTAATAATTGAGCACGGCTATAATCAATCCGAATCGTGCATGCGAATTCTTGCGGATGCGGGCTTTGGAAATATAAACCGCCATCGCGACTTGGCCGGTTTTTTTCGCGCCTGCGCCGCATCTTAATTATTTTTTCCGATGCCTGAATTGCCCGAAGTGGAAACGGTAAAGCGCGGTCTTTTGCCGCATTTGCAGGGGCGCCGAATCGCGCGCGTTAAGGTTTTTGATTCGCGCCTGCGCCGTCCGATTGATGCTAATTTCGCCCGCCAACTGCGGGGGCGAATGGTCGCGGACATTTCGCGGCGCGGAAAATATCTGCTGTTTAATTTGGACGGCGCGCATTTAATAATACATCTTGGAATGTCCGGGACGCTTTGCCTGCGCGATTCCAATTCCGTCCGCCGCCGCCACGATCATTGGGAAATGCTGCTGGACGACGGCGGCGTTCTGCGATTTAACGACCCGCGAAGATTCGGCCTTGCATTGATTGCCGATGAATTTCCGCTTTCGCATCCGCTGCTTGCCGGACTTGGACCGGAGCCGCTGTCCGATGAATTTAACGGCGGCTATTTTTTTCAAAGGACTCGCGGACGCATTGCGGCGGTTAAAAATATACTGATGAATTCGCAAATCGTCGCCGGGGTCGGAAACATTTACGCAAGCGAATCGCTGCATCGCGCCGGCATTCGCCCGACGGTCGCCGCCGGAAAATTATCCGCCGCGCGATGCGAAAAATTATCGCGGTCGGTCAAGGCGATTTTGCGGTCGGCGATAAAAGCGGGCGGCAGCACGCTGCGGGATTTTGTCGGCGGCGACGGCGCGCCGGGATATTTTCAAATGCGATGGCGCGTTTATGGCCGGGCGGACGAATCCTGCCGCCGATGCGGGTCGGCGATAAGGCGCATTTTCCAGTCCCGGCGCGCAACTTATTTTTGTCCGCAATGCCAGCGGTAAATCGTCCGCAAAATCCGAATATGCTGTTATAATTAAAGCCAAATTTCGCCCATCCCCGCGCAAACGAAGGCGGGAATTCCGGCAATCATCCGCCCTTATTTTTGCGCCAATGCAAAGATGATGAATGAAAAAATGAACGACCGGCAACTGGAAAAATATAGCCGACACATTCTGCTGGATGATATCGGCGTTGAAGGACAAGAACAACTGCTGAATTCGCGCGCCTTGATTGTCGGTGCCGGCGGACTCGGATGTCCGGCTGCACTCTATCTGGCCGCGGCCGGCGTCGGCGAAATTACCATCTGCGACAACGACACCGTAGATCTGACGAATCTGCAAAGACAGATTCTGCATCGCGAAAAATCCATCGGCGAATTGAAGGTGGAGTCGGCGAAGCGGTCGCTGCTGGAAATTAATCCGCAAATTAAAATCGCCGCCGTCGCCGAGCGAATCACTGAAAAAAACGCGAGAATGCGAGTCGCCGCCGCCGATGTCGTAATTGACGGCAGCGATAATTTCGCGTCGCGGCATTTAATTAATCGCGCCTGCATCGCCGAAAAAAAACCGCTGATATTCGGAGCGGCGGGCGGATTCGACGGGCAAGTGACGGCGTTTGATTTTCGACGGAGCGATTCGCCGTGCTACGGCTGCCTGTTTGCGGAATCGGCAAATGCGGAAGAAGCCCGCTGCGCCTTGATGGGCGTGCTGGCGCCGCTGGCGGGCGCGATCGGCTGTCTGCAGGCGGCGGAAGCGATAAAAATTCTGGCGATTCCCAATGCGGCGACGCTCGCCGGGCGTCTGCTGATTTTGGACGCGCGCGATATGCGAATCCGCGAAGTGCGACTCGCCCGCGACCCTTCGTGCGAAACCTGCGGCAAGCGATGAGCAGCATTGAAAAGATTCTGTCGCGCGCGCGAATCGTGCTGTGCGAAACAACGCATTCGGGCAACATCGGCGCATGCGCAAGAGCGATGAAAACGATGGGAATTTCCAAACTCGTCCTCGCTTCGCCGAAGACGGAAATTGATTCGCAGGCGCGCGTCCTCGCCGTCGGCGCAACGGAAATTTTGGATGCGGCCGCAATCGCCAAATCGCTGGACGACGCCCTCGCCGATTGCGCATTTGTTTTCGCATTTACGGGGCGCCGCCGCGGATTCGCGCCGCCGCTTTTGCCGGTTTACGACGCAATGCGCCAAGCAGCAATGAAAGCCCAAAACGGCGGCGAAATCGCCCTGCTTTTCGGCGGCGAAAAAAGCGGACTCTCCAACGCCGATACCGGACGCGCATCCATTCTCGCCGAAATTCCGGCGAATCCGAATTATCGGTCGCTTAATTTAGCGCAGGCGGCGCAGGTCGCCGTATATGAATTTCGCCGGGCGGCGGAGGATTTGTCGGATTCGGAAAGCGCGCCGGAAATCGTCCGCGAAATGCCGACCGCCGACTACAAGCGCCGTCTGTTTGAGCACGCCGAACGGGTAATGCGTCAAGCGGAATTTTCGCGCGACGGCGATTCGCATCCGCTCGCTTTGCGCCTGCGGCTTTTATTGGAGCGCGCCGAGCCGGATGTTTCGGAAGTGAATCTGCTGCGGGGATTTTTATCCGCCATTGAAAAAAGAATGACGGCGAGCAATGAGTCGCCCCGCCAAATTCGCAGGTGATAAAATTCAGGATTTGGCAATGCGCGACGAATTCTGCGGACAAATCAGCGAACGCCATATCGGGCGAAAACTTGCCGTGTGCGGCTGGATGCATCGCCGGCGCGACCACGGCGGCGTTGTTTTTTTTGACCTGCGCGACCGCGAAGGACTCCTTCAAATCGTCGCCGACCCCGCCGCCGGGAATGTCTTTGAAATCGCCAGCCGACTTCACCGAGAAGATGTGACCCGAGTTTTCGGGACAATTCGCCGCCGTCCGGCGGGCACGGAAAATTCGTCGCTCGCCAGCGGCAAAGTGGAATTGGCGGCGGAAAAAATTGAAATTCTCAACGCCGCCGCCGATGCGCCTTTCACGCCCGCCGACGAGGGGCTTTCCGAAGAATCCCGCTTTCGCCATCGGACGATTGATTTGCGGCGCGATAAGCCCCTCGCTAATTTGCGCCTGCGACATCAAGCCGCCAAAACCACCCGCGATTTTCTGGACGCGCACGGATTCTTGGAAATTGAAACGCCGATGCTCACCCGCTCCGCCCCCGAAGGCGCGCGCGATTTTCTAGTGCCGAGCCGAATGCATCCCGGCCATTTCTACGCCCTGCCGCAGTCGCCGCAATTATTCAAGCAGGTGCTGATGGCGGGCGGCGTGGAAAAATACTATCAAATCGCACGCTGCTTCCGCGATGAAGATTTGCGCGCCGACCGCCAGCCCGAATTCACCCAGATAGATTTGGAAATGTCGTTTATCAATGAAGACGATGTAATGACTCTCGCCGAAAATTTAATTCGCGCGATTTTCAACGCCGCCGGAATTTCCCTCGCCGACTCTTTCCCCAAAATGACCTACGACGAGGCGATGCGAAGATTCGGCACCGACCGCCCCGATTTGACGATTCCCCTTGAACTCGCCGAATTAACCGACGCGATGAAAAAATCCGAATTCAAAATTTTCCGAGAAGCGGCGCAATCGCCCGACGGCCGCGTCGCCGCTTTGCGACTGCCCGGCGGAGCGAATTTAACGCGGCGCGAAATTGACGACCTGACAAAATTCGTCGCCAACTTCGGCGCGAAAGGACTCGCCTACATCAAATGCGAAAACGGAAATTTAACCTCGCCGATTCTTAAATTTCTCTCGGCGGAAGAGCAGAAAATCATCGCGGAAAAAACCGCCATCGCCGACGGCGACATCATTTTTTTCGGCGCGGGACGGCGCGATATTGCGGACGAATCGCTCGCCGCTTTGCGAGTCAAATTGGGACGCGAACGCGGATTCGCCGGCGGTGAATTTTGTCCGGTTTGGATAACCGATTTTCCGCTGTTTGAACGCGATTTTGAGTCGGGCGCGTGGAATGCCAAGCATCATCCATTCACTGCTCCGAAAGAAGGCGATGAAAAATTGCTGGAAGAAAACCCCGATGCCGTCGGCTCTCGCGCTTACGATTTGGTTTTGAACGGACGCGAACTCGGCGGCGGCTCCATTCGCATTCATCGCAGCGAAACGCAATTGCGGACGCTGGCGGCGTTGGGCGTTAGCGAATCAGCGGCGCGCGAGCGATTCGGCTTTTTGCTGTCGGCGTTGGATTCCGGAATGCCGCCGCACGGCGGAATCGCTTTTGGCTTTGACCGAATCGTCCAAATGCTGGCGGGCGAGGAATCCATTCGCGAGGTTATTGCTTTTCCCAAGACGCAGCGAGGACAATGCCCCTTAACCGAAGCGCCCGCACTGGCGGAAGAATCCCAACTGCGCGAACTTTCCCTACGCCCAATCCGGCGATAAAAAATCGGCGGCGGCGGAAAAAATCGGCGGCGATAAATAAGGAATAATCCCCCAATTCGGCGCGGGAATTAATCGGGATAAAGAGGCGATATTTTCCTCCGCCGCCTCCATCCGCGAATCAATGCGGACGCCAATCCAGCCCGCCAAGCGCAAGCCGCAGGCGGTTATGGATTCCGCCGTCAGAATTGCATGATTAAGGCAGCCCAGCCGAATGCCGACAACAAGCGCAATCGGCAAACCGAATCGCTTTGCCATTTGCGAGGCGTCAAAATCGTCCGCATCCGAATTAAATCGGAGCGGCGTTTTCAATCCGCCGACGCCTTCAACGACGACAAAATCAGCGGCGGCGGCGAGTCGGCGATAGGCGGATTCAATCGCCGCCCATTCCATCTTGGCGTTTTCGCGGACGGCGGCGATGTGCGGCGCAATCGGCGAGGCGAGCGAAATTGGATTTACATCGCGCAAATCTGCGCGGATATTTGACGCTTTCATCAGCAGGCGGGCGTCTTCGGAAATTTTTTCGTCCGGCGAAAATCCGGCGGCGACCGGCTTCATTCCGACCGCCCGCAGTCCCTGTTTTTCGCACAGATGCAAAATCGCGCACGCCGCCAGCGTTTTGCCGACGCCGGTGTCGGTGCCGACGATAAAAATTCCCCGCTTCACAGCCGCTTGCCGAAACTGATGCGATCTTCCATTCGGTAGCCGCAGCGAATGTAAAAGCCGACGGCATCGCGATTATTGGCGCGCACCTGCAGATTAACTTTCGCGCAGCCGAGCCGCGCAAGGCGCGATTCGGATTCCTTCACCAATCGCTTTGCGAGTCCGTGTCCGCGCATATTCGGAGCGACGGCGAGATAGTAAATCCAGCCGCGATGCCCGTCGTAGCCGCTCATTGCCGTTCCGCAAATTTCGCCTTCGCTTTCGGCGACCAGCAGCAGGTCGGGATAAAACGCCATCGCCTGATTGATGTCGCGCTCCAAATCAGCGTCGCGCGCCGACGGAAAAACACGCCGCCACAGACGCTTGACCGATTCGCGGTGACGCTCGGTAAAAACAACAATAGCCGCCGAATCCAAATTCGCCATCCGATAATTTTAACATTCCGACTCGCGCATTTGTCCGCAATAGCGGATAATCCCGCCTGCGGCCGAGATGGCGGAATTGGCAGACGCGCCGGACTCAAAATCCGGTGCCGGCGACGGCGTGAGGGTTCGAGTCCCTCTCTCGGCACCGCATCCGCAGGCGCGTAGCTCAGTTGGTTAGAGCGCTACCTTGACATGGTAGAGGTCGTTGGTTCGAATCCAATCGCGCCTACCGATTTTTTGCGGACGATGGAATCCCCACGCCGAATGCGATATAATTCTTTTTATGAAAAAAGCCAACGGAGAATTGCCTAATTTGAATCCTCCGCCAGCGAAGCCCATTCCGTCTTGGGCATCGCCGGAATTGCGCCGCTGGGTCCGCGAGATTCGCAAAAAACCGCCGCCGTCGCTCGCCGTGCGAAAGGCGGCCGCCAAGCGGCGCGATAAAATTCGCGCAATGTCGCCGAGAGGACGATTCGACAGCACCGACATCATCCGGCAAATGCGCGATGGCGGTCATCCCTGATACCAATATCGTCGTCAAAGGATTCCTCGACGAAGAGGATTCGCATTCGGCGAAATCGCTGATGTACAGTCCCGTGCAAATGATTGCGCCGGATTTAATGCTCGCCGAATTTTTTAACGCCGTATGGAAAAAACTGCGGCTCGGCGACATCACCTCAGCGCAAGCAAAAAAGGCGATAGCCGAATTTCGCAAAGAATTGCGCGGCGGACTGCTGGAATTAAAATCCGCGCCCTTTGAACTTTTCCTGCGCGCCTTTGAAATGGCAAAAATTCTGCGGCATCCGGTCTACGACTGCATTTTTCTCGCTCTTGCCGAAGTAACCGGCGGCGTTGTAGTCACCGCCGACGCCCAATTTTTCCGTCGCGTCCGCCGCAGCGAATGGCGCGAATTTATCCGCCCGCTTTCCGACTTCGCCTAATCGATTCGGCGGCTGTTTTTTCCGCCGACAACTCGCGAATTTTCCACCTTAAAGGTCAAATTCCTCGTGCCGATGCTCTGCGTCCGCTAATTAATATTGGATTTTTTCCGTCCGGCGAATTCAAAAATAAAAACAAGAATCATTCCGGCAATTGCCAAGATTAAAACCATCGGCAAATTAGATTCGCCAGTGGCAATTGCAAATTCGGCGGGCGAAACATTAGAAGATAAAATCGCCTTTGCGCCGCCGACTTTTTCCTTCCACGGCCACAAGGCGGGAATTGCACCAAGCATCGCACCGGCAAGAGCGGCCAAGGTTGCGTCGTGGAATCGCCTTAGCAGAAAATGCAGAAAATGCGAAAACAATAAAAGTCCGACGCCGCATCCCATTACAAATGTTAGAAGCATCGCCGATTTTAATTCACGCACCGCCGATAACACATCCGGATACATTCCCAAAATTAAAAGGATAAAACTGCCGGAGATGCCGGGCAGAATCATCGCGCAAATAGCGAGTGCGCCGCTGATAAAAAACGCCGACAAATCCGGCGATGCCCCGAAGATTCCATCGGCCGGACGAAGCGATACAATTAAAAAAGCCAAGAATGCGGCGGCGAAAAAAACCGGAATATAAATCGCGCGATGATTTTGCAATCGCATCAAAACAGCAAAGACCGACGCGGCGACAAGTCCGAAAAAAAATCCAAGCAGCAAATGTGCATGCGATTCTAAAAGTTGATGCAAAAGATGCGCGAATAAAAAAACGGCGGCGAAAATTCCGGCGACGAGGGCGCAGAGAAAATCGGCGGAGACGGCGCGCAAAAAAAGCCGACCTTCGCCGCGCGCGAGAATTAGCCACGGAGTCGGAGTGGCAATCATCCGAATGGCGGCGACCAGCCGCCCGGTAATTCCGAGCAAAAGCGCGACGGTGCCGCCGGAAACGCCGGGGATGACATCGGCGATTCCCATGCAAATTCCCTTGCCGAAAACCGCCGCGAGTCCGCGCCCTTGCGGACGATTCGGCGCATCTTCACTTTTCATTATTAAGCGCGCGCAGCGCCTGATGATGCAATTCGGAAGTCGCCGATGCAATTACCTGCTCGCCGCTTTGCGAAGTCAGCGGGCGATTTTCCCAATCCGAAATTACGCCGCCCGCCGCCGAAACGATAGGCGCCAGCGCCAGAAAATCGTGCGGCTTCATCGCCGTATCAACGGCAATATCGGCGAAACCGGCGGCGACGCAGCCGTAATTAAAAGAATCTCCGCCCAATCGCGAAGTGCGGCAGGCGGACATTAAGCGAGTCAGCGCGGAATCTTCCGATGCATCACCCCAGCCGAGAGTCGTTGTTGTAACGGTCGCGTCGGCGATTTTTTTGCAGTCGGAAGCGCGGCATAATCCGCCGTTGAATTCGGCGGCGATTCCTTCGGCGGCGGCCCATCTTTCGCCGAGGGCGGGGACATCAATTACGCCGACAATCGGAATTCCGCCGCGCGTCAGCGCAATCAGCGTGCAAAAAAGCGGACTGCCGGTGACAAAACTGCGCGTGCCGTCGATGGGGTCAATCACCCATTGCAATTCCGCGCTGCCGGTTGCGCCGAATTCTTCGCCCACAACGGCGTGCGACGGGTATTTGTCGGCGAGCATTTCGCGTATGGCAATTTCGCATTCGCGGTCGGCGCGCGTAACGGGCGAGGCGTCGTCTTTGCTTTCAACGGCGACTCCCCGCCGAAAAAATTTCAGCGACACTTCGCGCGCGCGGTCGGCGAGCGCATGAGCGAAATATAAAAATTCGGCGGACACGGCAAAGCGGCGATACAATCCGCATTATCGCACGAAAAAAAATGACTCCCGATTCGGTCGCCGATTATCTTGAAGATTTGCAAAAGCGAATCGCCGATGCCCTCGCCGATATTGACGGCGCGCCATTCATCGCCGACAACTGGCAAAACCGACTCGGCGGCGGCCGCGCAATGCTGCTGGAAAATGGAAAAATTATAGAGCGCGGCGGAGTCAATTATTCGCGAGTGCGCGGCAATTCGCTGCCGCCGTCGGCCAGTGCGCACCGCCCGGAAATCGCCGGACTTCCTTTTCAAGCGATGGGCGTTTCGGCCGTCATTCATCCGCGAAATCCCTACGCGCCGACCGCGCATTTGAATGTCCGCTTTTTTTCCGCGCAAAAAGATTCCGCCCCGCAAAAGGATGCGCCTCCGCGGGAGGATGCGCCTCCGCAGGAGGGGGGGGGGGGGGTATGGTGGTTCGGAGGAGGAATGGATCTCACTCCCTATTACGGCTTTGAAGAAGATTGCCGACATTTTCATCGCGCCTGCAAATCGGCGCTGGATGAATTCGGCGGCGATTATTATCCGAAATTTAAGCGCCAATGCGACGAGTATTTTTTTCTGCGCCATCGCAATGAACCAAGAGGCATCGGCGGAATTTTCTACGACGACTTCTGCGAGCGCAACTTTGATTTTAGTTTTGCATTCGCCCAAAGCGCGGCGGATGCCTTCCTAAAAGCATACCCCCCCCTTCTGCAAAAAAGATGCGGCACCCCCTTCTGCGAGCGCGAGCGACAATTTCAATTGATGCGCCGCGGCCGCTATGTTGAATTCAATTTGATTTATGACAGAGGGACTCTATTTGGCTTGCAGTCGGGCGGACGGACGGAATCTATTTTAATGTCATTGCCGCCTATCGTTAATTGGCGATACAATTGGCATCCGCAAAAAGGAAGCCCGGAAGAAAAACTATACCTTGACTTCCTCCGCCCCCGCGAATGGGCGGAAGAATCCGCCGATTAAAACGCGAAAGCGCAGGGCGGAGTTTAATCTCCGACCCACCGGGTGTGGTTTTTCAATCGCTTTGCTTTGCAATTCTCATTTCACTTTGGCAGTTGCTGGACATGCTTGTCCAAGGCGCGATGAAGACGAATCATCGCGTCAATCATAAGGTCGTGCAGGTCGTCCCACTTATCAGGCGAATTCAAGCCGATGCTGAATTTTTGGGAAATTCGGCAGGACTTTGTGTAGCGCCCCCAATGCAATTTGCCGTCGTAATCGCTTTCAATTTCGGCCTTATGCGATTTCAGCTGATCATATACCCGCATACTTTCTTGCGGCTTCCGGTCGTAAATCGCCAAGCTCACCATCGCCGTGCGCTCGCCAATATCGTAACTATAATACAGTCCGCGGGCGGCCTCAAAATTAATCCACCAATTAAGGGTAGGAGTTAATACAGCATGCTTAACAGGAAGATCATTCACGCGCACTCGGGCCTTATCCAACATGCTCGACCAAAACTCCCGGTGACGCATTTTCTGTTTGGCCGCATTTGTTCTTTCTCCACCGACGATTTGGGAGATTTCACTGGGACCTGCGATGACTGTGAATTTGGGTGCCGGGCGCGAATCACCAATGCGATACGCCTCCACTTTAACGAGGTAGAAATCAATGCCAGCAGCCGTTTCGTTCAGCCACTCAATGGCTTTCCGGTGTTCGGCGCGTGGCTCTTTGGAGATCCAAACTGCGGCTTTAATATCGCCGATATTGGCGACATAGGTAAGGATTTGCCCCAAATGGCTATGGTCGGTTCTTTCCAGTTGATTTTCGATGAGAACCGCATTGCCGTCGCTGTCGGTGGCGACAATGTCAGCGGAAAACTCACCGACGCTTTTCTCCTTCTCTTCGGGATTAAGTGTTCCGAAATTCAACGCCTCCGCGAGAATTTCAAGATTCTCGAAAAGCCAAGGCGTCAAGTCCGACGCCTCATGACGCCAAACTTCCCTGAGTTCGACGCTCTCTAATTTGCCGATTTTCTCGCCGTTCTGATTTTGTTCGTTCATCGCATTTCTCCGCGTTTTCATTATTATACCACATCTCTGCGAAAAAGTCAACCCCCCGAATCCAGCACAGAATCAATGCCGCGAATCGGAGACCGTGACGCTGACGCCCTCGTCCGACAAAACTCTTTCCAGAATCGCCGTCGCCTGTGACAGCATCGCCGAAGAAACACACTCTTTCCGGTCAATTTCAACAGCGACAGTCAAGCCGCGCCGATTCTTGTCAAATTCAGCGTCCACGCCCATCACCGATTTCCAGACCGAATTCAGCCCGCATCGCGCGCGCGATTCAAAGTCGCGACGCCTGCCCCTGCCGACCATCGGCAAGGACAAATTAAAATGAAAATAAATGGAAGTGCAAACCGAAATGGATTCAACGGCAACCGCCAAAGAATCTTTTCCGCGCATTTCCGGCTTCGGAGTAATCACAAGTTGCGCCGCGCTTTTTGATTTTGCGCATTATACCGCATTTTGTTTTATTTGTCAACCCCCTTTGCCGATTTTAATTTTGGGCGAAAATATGCGTCGGCGAATTAAATATCCTTCGCTTTTTCGCGCAATTCGTATTTTTTGATTTTGCCGGTGGCGGTCTTGGGCAATTCGCCGAAGACGACATAACGCGGACACTTGAAGCCCGCCAAATGCCTGCGGCAAAATGCGATAATCTCATCCGCAGTTACATTCGCGCTGTTTTTTAATTCCACAAAGGCGCAGGGGGTTTCGCCCCATTTATCGTCGGGCTTGGCGACGACCGCCGCCAGCAAAACCGCAGAATGACGGCAAATTGCGCTTTCCACTTCTATGGAAGAAATGTTTTCGCCGCCGGAAATGACAACATCTTTAAGGCGGTCTTTCACCTGCACATATTCGTCGGGATGCGCCACCGCCAAATCGCCGGTGCGAAACCATCCATCTTTAAAAGATTCGCGCGTGGCGGATTCGTTTTTAAGATAGCCGCTCATAATGGTGTTGCCGCGCATAACAATTTCACCCATTGTTTTTCCGTCTTTGGCGACCGACTTAAGGTTTTCGTCCACAACATCCCAATCTTCCAGCATCGGATAGCCAACGCCCTGCTTGGCTTTTATTTCCGCCTGCTCGGCGACGGAAAGCGAATTCCATTCGTCGCGCCATGCGGAAAGCATTGTATGTCCGTAGGTTTCGGTGAGGCCATAAACATGGGTGACTTCAAATCTCATTTCCGCCATCGCACTTAAAGTGGAAGCGGGAGGGGGGGCTCCCGCCGTCATTACTTTAATCGGATGATTGAATTGCCGCCGCTCTTCGGCGGGCGCATTAATTAATAAATTGAGAACAACCGGCGCGCCGCCAAGATAATCAACGCGATGCTCGGCGATTAACTTAAAAATATCGGCGGCGGCAATCTTGCGAATGCAGACGAAAGTTCCCCTCAGCATTGTATTTGTCCAAGCATAGCCCCAGCCGTTGCAGTGAAACATTGGGACGGTATAAAGATAGACGCCGCGCTCACGCATTCCCCATGCGACCGCGCTGCCCATGGACATTAGATAAGAGCCGCGATGATGATAAATAACTCCCTTCGGATTGCCGGTTGTGCCGGAAGTGTAATTAAGAGCAATCGGCTCCCATTCATCTTCGGGCATAAGGCAGAGTTCGCCATCGGCATGCGCGAGGAATTCCTCGTAATCATATCGGCCGATTCGCTCCCCTCCCCCCCCTGCATCGGCGATGTCAATTACCAGCGGCTTGGACGGCAAGCCTGCAATCGCGTCCTTAACCTTGGATGAAAATTCGGAGTCCGCCAAAATGACCTTGGCTTCCGAATGCTCAAAAATATAGCGCAGCGTGCGCGAATCCAAACGGATATTAATGGCGTTCAAAACGCCGCCCGCCATCGGCACGCCGAAATGCGCCTCTAATAATTCGGGCGTGTTGGCGGCGACGCAGGAAACAACATCGCCGCGGCCGACTCCATGCTTGGCCAAAGCCGACGCCAATTGCGCGCAGCGGCGGCGCGTCTCTTCCCAAGTGCGGACGACATCGCCGTATATCACTGCCGTCCGATTCGGCTCAATGCGGGCGGCGCGGCGCAGAAAACTAATCGGCGTTAGCGGAATATAATTGGCGGCGTTTTTGCCGAGCCCGGTTTTATCCATTTTTTTCCTCCCGATTATTTTTGATTCGCGCCGACAGAATTGCGCGCGCGACTTTCAATAAACGGCAAATCGCAGACCTCCGCCCCTCTTTCGCCGTGTTCGGTTCGGACTTCAATTCGGCTTGGCGAATTCAAAGATGAAATCTGCAGCATCGCCATTCCGATATTCTTCTTGAGGTTGGGAGAATAAACCGCACTGCGCACTTCGCCGATTTTTTTTCCGTCGGCATGCGCATCCCACCATCGCGCATTCGGCGACGGAAAAGGTTCGCCGTCCATAATTACGCCGACTAATTTTCGATTCGCGCCCTGCCGATGAATTCTTTGAAGCGCGGATTTGCCGACAAAATCAAAGCCGCCATCAAGGTCAACCAATCTTTCCAAGCCGAGTTCATAAGGATTATCATCCAAGGTCGCGTCGGCGCGATAGGAAATTAATCCCCCCTCAATGCGGCGAATGGACGAGGGCGACGCGGGCTTGATTCCGTATTTTTCGCCCGCCGACATAATGCTTTCCCACAGCCAATCGCCGCGGGACGAATCGCGCAGATAAATTTCAAAGCCGAGTTCGCCGCTCCATCCGGTGCGCGACATTAATAAAGGAGTCCCCCCCCATTCAAATTCGCGCAAATGAAAATAGCCAAGATCTAATATCCATTCGCCGAAAATATCGGCGGCGGCTTCAATCGCGCGAGGTCCCTGCAATTGCAAAGGATATCCTTCCGGTTCATTAATTGACACATTGAATTTTCCGCCGTGCGCGATTCCTCTGCACCACAGCAGCAAATCGGCGTCGGCGGCGGAAAGCCAAATGCAATCGTCGGCGAGCCGCAGCAATATCGGATCGTTGACGACCCCCCCCCTTGTATCGGTGATTACAGCGTAGCGGCATCGCCCCGGCGCGAAATTGCCGAGATTGCGCGGCGTTAAATACTGCGCGAATGCGGCGGCATCCGGGCCGCGAATTTCCACCTGCCGCTGACCGGCGACATCCCACAAAGTAACGCCGCCGACAATATAATTGTAGTCGGCTTCCGCCGATTCATAAACCGTCGGCATCAGCATGTGATTGTAGACGGTAAACGCTTGCGCCCCCCATTTCAGGGTGGAATCAAAATACGGCGAAACCCCCAAGCGGGCCGGACCCAGCGACAAGGAAAGATTAGCCATCGCTCGACCAATCAACAGCGGCATGCTCGGCGCTCATTCCGTCAAAATTCCAAACTCGCCCGAAAGCGCGCACGCGGCTTTTTCCGCCGACGGCGACCGTAATATCAGGCGCAACCCAATACTGCGAATTGCGAATGACAACCGATTCGTCCGGACGGCGTCCGGGAATGCGATTAATCGCGCAGTCCGCGACCTTGGGAATTATCATTCGCCAGCCGCTTTCGGTTTCGGCGAAATCAATCGCCGCCTTCTGCGCGCCGAGGACATTGCCGATAAGCAGCGACAAAATGCCAAGCGACCCCCCTCCCCTGCCGGTAAATATCTCATTGAGATAATTGAAGGCGGCATCGCCCGCGCGCTCGTCAATGTAAAGCGCGACCGTCCAGTCGCCCTCGCCCATGCGGCCGGGGACATCCAGCAAAATGCCGACATTAAAGCCGTCCAGTTTTTCGCCTTGGCATTCGCCTTCGCGAATTTTAATTCCCCACCACGAATGGCAGTATCCCTGCGACGGCCGCGCCCGCCCCAGCGAAATAACACAGGGGCAGAAAAGGTCGCAGTTGCAGCTCAGAATTACTTCGCCGCGAATTTTCCAATTCATCGCTTTCTCCTTTTAGATTGCAATTAGAAAAATGCCGCCGACAATTGCCCCCCCCCCGGCGGCCTTGTAAATCCAAATCGGCAGCGGCAGTATTTTTTCCGCGCAGGCGTAAATCGCCAGCGGAATTATCCACCATAAATTCATCGCGCCGCCGGCGAATAAAAGCAGCATTATCGCCCAGCAGCAGCCCAGACAAAAAACGCCGTTTTTAATTCCCATCAAAAATGCCCCGTCGATTCCTTTTCGCCAATTCAACAGGAAAAAGAAAAGCGGCTCGCGGCAGTATTTTAAGCATGAATTTTTAAGCGCGCTGAATTGATAAATTCCGGCGGCAATTAAAATCCCCCCCCCCATCGCCGAATTGCTGAGGGACATCGCCGAATCCAAAGAATCAAAGCGCGCAAGCAAATACTGCATAATGGAAATGACAAAACTGAATCCCCCCCATACCGTCAAATAGCCCAGCGCGAGAATCGCCGACAAACCCGCCGCGCCGCCGCCTTTCGCCGATGCGAATTGAAAATGCGCGCGCAGCGTGGCAAGCATGCTTGGCAGCATCATCGCCGCCATCATTATCGCCCACATTAAGAATACCATCAAAAAGTAGGCGATGCTCCACGACTCGCCGGACGGCAGAATCATGGACGAATGCAAATGCGCGCCGCCGCTCAAAGCGGCGTAGAAATCCAGCGACATGGAAATCGTCATCGCCCAGCACAGGGCAAGGACGACCGCAAACATCAGCATCCCGCCGACAGCAGGTGCGAATTGAATTGCCCGCGATTTTTGCTTTGGCATCGTCATCGCCGAATGTTAAACAATTCCCTCAAAAATTTCCACTTTAACTTTTTCGCCGACCTGCACATCGCCGCGATTTTCGGCAAGGACGATAAAGCAATTCGCCCGCGACATGGAAGTGAGAATGCCCGACCCCTGCGCGCCGGTGGCGGCGACTTGCCATTTGCCGTCGTCGTCCTGATTCAAAATTCCGCGCTGATATTCCGCGCGCCCCGCCGATTTTTTAAGCGGTGTCGCGCACGCGACTTCAAAGGCGGGCAAGGTGAAATTTCCAATGCGTCCGGCGCGCCGCCATAATGCTTCGCGGACGAATTGATAAAAGGTCACCATCACCGAAACCGGATTCCCCGGCAAGCCGAAAAAATCCGCGCCGCCGACTTTGCCGTAAGCCAACGGACGACCCGGCTTCATCGCGACTTTCCAAAACAATACTTCGCCGCGGCGGGCGAGAATATCGCGCACAAAATCCGCGTCGCCGACCGAAACGCCTCCGCTGGTGATAATCGCATCGGCGGATTCGGCGGCGGAATCCAAGGCAACTTCCAGCGCCGACGGATCGTCGCCGATTACGCCCAAATCAATTGCTTCAAATTCCATTCGCGAAATCATTCCGAATAAAGTGTGGCGATTGCTGTCATATACTTCGCCCGGGCGAAGGGATTCGCCAAGCGGACGGACTTCGTCGCCGGTGGAAAAAAACGCGACGCGCAATTTGGGCTTGACTTCAACTTCTTCCAAGCCGAGCGAAGCCAGCAATCCTATTTCCGCCGGACGCAGCAGCGTTCCTTTTGCAACGGCAATTGCACCCGACCGCAAATCTTCTCCGGCAAATCGAAAATGCTGGCGAGGACTGCGCTTCGCGGGAGAAATCAAAACATCCCTCCCCCCTCCCCCCTTTGTTTCTTCGCGCGGAATGATAATGTCCGCGCCGACGGGAATCATTGCGCCGGTCATTATGCGGACGCATTCGCCGCTTTTAATTTCGCCGTCAAAGAAATGTCCGGCGAAGGATTCGCCGACGACCATAAGCGGCGTTTCTTGTTCTTCGCTCAAATCTTCAACGCGGGCGGCGAAGCCGTCCATCGCCGAATTATCATGGCCGGGGACGGCAATCGGCGAAAGAACATCGCGCGCGCAAATTCGCCCAAGCGATTCCCGCAGCGGAATTTTTTCCGCGCCGTCAATCGGCGATACGCGATGATTAATAAATTCGCGCGCGTCCGCAACCGACATAAAACCGCCGGATGCTTTTCTTTCGTCTTTTTTATTCATATCAGGGGCTGTATATTTTTTTCGGCAGCCAAGTCGCCGCTTCGGGGAAAAACCACAAGGCGGAGAGCAATAGCAATTGTATCAAAACAAACGGCATCGCGCCGCGATAAATATCGCCGGTGGAAACGGAGGGAGGCGCCACGCCGCGCAAGTAAAAAAGCGCGAATCCAAAAGGCGGAGTCAGAAATGAGGTCTGCAGATTAAGCGCAATCATCACGCCGAGCCAAACGGGATCCATTCCCAATTGCAGAAGTATCGGCGCGACAATCGGCACGACGACAAATACAATCTCAATAAAATCCAAAAAGAATCCGAGAAAGAACATTAGAATCATCACCGCCGCAAAAGCGCCGAAAGCGCCGCCGGGCAAAGCGCTGAGCATATCCGTCACCGCCGTATCGCCGCCGAATCCGCGAAATACCAAAGAGAAGATATTCGCGCCGATTAAGATGACAAAAATCATGCTGGTGATTCGCGTCGCGCGGCGCATAACATCAGTAAAGGTTTTGCGATTAAGCTGCCCCGCCGCCCAAGCAAGCAGCAAAGCGCCGACCCCTCCCACCGCCGCCGCTTCCGTCGGCGTGGCGATGCCGCTTAAGATGGAGCCGAGAACGCACATAATCAAAATTAAAGGCGGCATTAAAACGCGAATGATTTCGCTCCACCCCACTCCTTTGTCGCCGCTTTCGCGCATGGAAGGCGCAAGCGAAGGGCGCAGCGCGCTGATAAAAACAACATATACAATATAAAGCGCAACTAAAATCAATCCCGGAATTAATGCGCCGAAGAAAAGATCGCCGACCGAAACCGTCTCCGGCGAAAAATCGCCCTGCGCCAATTGCGCTTTTTGATTCGCATTGCTCATTACATCGCCCAAAATCACAAGGACAATGGAAGGGGGTATTATCTGCCCTAATGTGCCGGACGCCGTAATAACGCCGCATGCCAGCGCCGGCTGATAGCGATAGCGCAGCATTACCGGCAATGAAATTAATCCCATCGTCACCACAGTCGCGCCGACGATTCCGGTGGAAGCGGCCAGAATCGCGCCGACCAGAAAAATGGAAACGGCCAATCCCCCCCGCATGCGGCCGAACAATCGCCCCATTGTCACCAGCAATTGCTCGGATATTTTTCCGCGCTCCAGCATCAATCCCATGACGACAAACAGCGGCACGGCGATTAATGTTTCGTTGCGCATGATGCCGAAGAATCGCTGGGGAATCGCGCTTAAAAAAGTGTGGTCAAAATACCCGCCGACATAGCCAATCGCGCCGAATATCAGCGCCCCGCCGGCCAGCGCAAACGCGACCGGATAGCCCGTCATCAAAATGCCGATGACAAAGGCGAACATTAAAAAAGGAATCGCGGCTTCCACTTGATTTGCCGACCCGCCGCGATTGTATCAAATGGCGGATGAGTTAATTCGCCTTGCGCGCGGATTTTTTCTTCGGCGCAATTGCGTTTTTAATCTCCGCCCAATCGGGGCCTTTCGGCATGACGAAAATGCACTTTCCCTTGCTGCACTTCGCCCAAACCTCGCCGATGTCGCGTTTATCCTTTTCGCCGTCCCACAGATGCGCGCCCTTGTATTCAACAACAAGAATCCGTCCGTCGTGCAATCGCGCGACAAAATCGGGATAAAAGCGGCCATCGGGAGTTGGCAGCCAAAAAGAAGTATCCGGCCGCTTCGACAAATTCCGCAGCCAAACTTCCACTTGCGGCAATTGGTCAAGAAGGCAAGCGCATTGGGCTTCCTCATCATTATCCAATTGTCCGACGATGGAAAATAAATGCTTTTCAAAATTACGCTTATCGCATTTGGAAGGGTCGGGGGCGTATTTGTCGACAGTGAGATTTAGGCACACCGACGCGTCAAATTCCACCAGCAAGCGGCTTTTATTTTTAATGATGACCGCCTGATAGCCGCGCATTTTTTGTTCGCGGCGATGCTCGGCAATTCTGTCGGCGAGCGCGCCGACAAGGCGAAAACGGACGCCCGCAAGCTGCGCCATCGTCAGTTTTTTTTCGTCAATTAAGTTTGACAGCGCACGGCCAATAAACGCGACCGATTGATGCTGCGGAATATCCGGATGCGGAAACTTTTGATCCAGCCAAGAAATTAAATGAGATCGCTCCCAATTGGCATCGGAGTACAGCCGCATCATTTGGCGATTGAGATTCGCCGAAAATTGGCGCATCTCAATTGTTCGGCTTTCGCCAATATCCACTTTTCCGGCGGTTGCGGACTTTTCCAAAAGTGCGCTTTCATTCAATGCGGCATCGCAGTCGGCGAGATTCCATTCGGCTTCTAAAAAATGATCCTCATCCACTATCTGCAATTGCTTGCCGACGCGAATCGCCAGCATCGGCACAGTAAGCGACTTTCCCTCATTTGCCGATTCGGGTGCGGGCGATTCTTTGTCCATCCCCGGCAAAGTGTCCGAGGAGCGCGCATCGTGGACGGATTTATCCGCCGCGATTCTTTCAAAGCCCGCGCGGTCAACAAGAACAGTTTTAAGCAAAGCAGCGGCTTCATAAAAATTCGGCGAGACGGCGAAAGCGTATGACCAATTCAATTCCTCGCGCGATTTCCTTTTCGCTTGCGGCATCCGTAAAACACGCCCAAGAATCTGCTCAACCGATTTCGGCGAACCGATATTAGCGACGCTGCAAAGAACATATGCGAAAGGGCAATCCCACCCTTCGGCGAGCGCCTGCTTAGTGATAATGTGGCGAACTTCGCAATCGCGCGAAAGAATGTTTTTCGGCAACTCGTGGATTTCGCCGGTGGCGATGGCGATGTGCTTCTCCGGAACCTTAAAATCATTGACAAGCATCCGCTTCAATTCTTTCGGCGGCGTATTTTGATTTTCGGATTGCGCTTGATAAAGCACAATCGGGCGAATGTATTCGCCGGTTTCCTTTTCATTCTCATCGGCGATATCCGCCAATTCGCCGCGCTTGTTTACAGCCGCGCGAATGATATTCGGCAGATTAGAATCCGTGTATAAATTAATCGGCAGTTTTACCATTTCCGCTTTCTTCAATTCAAAAGCGGAGGTTTGATGCAGAACATTGCTCGCAAATAGGCCCTTCGCCGGATTATGCGTCATCTGCGGCGTCGCCGTAAACTCAATAATGCAGGCGGGATCAAACCGCGACAGCGTCTTAAACGAAAGATCAGTCCCGGCATTGTGCGCCTCGTCCGAAATAACAACCGGACGGCGTTTCTTCAGCAAATTAGCGAGCGTCTTTTCGCCTGTTTCCCCTTGAAAATGCGGCATTAACGCTCCGGACTCGCTGTAAATTTTTAACTCTCCGGTGCTTTTGCGTCGGGACGATTGAAATGTCCCCACTACAATCCACGCCCCGCCGCTTATGTCCGGCGGACTCGCATGCAACGCTTCGGCGATGCTCATCACCGAAATATCGCCGAATTTTCCTTTTACCGCCTGATGATAAGGGCTGCGCGGATTCTTCAAATGTTTGAGCGTCTGCTCTACGATGGCGCCCGTCGGCGCAAGCCACAGAAATGTCGCCGACTCCGCCTGAGTGTATTCGCGCGTCACGCCGAGCGCATTTGCCGCAATTAGCGTCTTGCCGCCGCCAGTCGGAACTTTAATGCACACATATGGCACTGCCCCCATTTCCGGCGCAGAATAGTAAGCGCGCTTGGCGACGCCATAAAACGCCATATCCGCATCGTCCAATTCCTGAACCTTGCAGAAATAATCCCGCAGCGAATCCAGCGCGGCGTTTTGATAGTCGTGGAGCGTTATCGTCATGTCGTTTGAATGTCGTAGGGCAATTGGCGAAAGGTGATTTTTTCGCGACGCAGGCGGGATTCGGATATGCGGCAACCCTCGCCGTAAACAATTTTATGCCCACTATGCGGCGGCAATTGAACAAGCGTCTTTGATGTCAACACATTTCCGCCGTCCACACGCTTGTCGCCGAGAATGCCGTTAAATAACAAGTAAATCGCCTCGCCATTATAAACGCCGATTAACGGCGATGCCGCCCGCTTCGGAATCGGCGAACCGGTTTCGCAAAAGAAAATATGCGCCGCAAGATCGGAAAACTTAACCTCGCCGCCGATTTTTCCTTCGGCATTAAACAGCGGCGCACCCAAAGTGCAAAAGCGAAAACCGCCGCCGAGTCCTTCTACTCGCTCGCCTTTGCCATTCGCCTTATAGCCATTAACGACGCGCGCGATCCGCTCGGCGGTGATATTGCGGCAGATATTGTTATCCATTTCCACACAGATGAATTTGCGATTGCCGCCGTCTTCCTTGTTTAATGCAAGGACGGCATGAGCAGCCGTGCCGGAACCAGTAAAAGAATCAAGAACAATAGATTCTTTGTCTGTTGCGATTCGCAAAATTTGTTTGATAAGTTTGACCGGCTTGGGACTGTCAAACTTGCCCTCGGTAAGAATGTTTTTCACTTCTCTCACTGCCTCTTGCGTATCGCCCGCAAAATCACGAAGCCAAAGCGTTGTTGGCACGAGTCCCTGTTGCACATCGGCAAGGAATCTTTTCAGCCGCGGAACATTGTTGCCGGTTTTTCCAAACCAGATGCGATTCTCCGCGACCAATTGGGCAAATTTGGTTTTAGAAAAACGCCAGCAAAATCCGCGTGCGGGATTTACTTCTCGGCCCGTAGGAGTCGTAATTGGGTAGTCATATTCCCGGCTGTAGGTTTTAACCACCATATTATCCGGAGACCAAATTCCACGCGAATCATTGTCAGGATTAGCGTACCGGCTATCCTGCTTTTCTGTTCGGGGAAGTAAATTGATAGAGAAATTACCTTTGTCTTTGGCATAAACAATTATGTATTCAAATGTATCGGAAAAAAAAGCGGCATCGCTTTGGCGAGAAAATTTTTTCTGCCAACCCAATTCGGCGATGTGGTTTTTCCCACCAAAGATTTCATCCATCATCATCCGCAGGCGATGCTGTTCGTTGTCATCAATAGAAATAAAAATCGCGCCGTCTTCGGCGAGAAAGCGACGCAAAAGATACAAACGCGGATACATCATGCACAGCCACTTATCGTGACGGCACAAATCTTCGGTTTCGCCGCCGACGACCTTATCAAGCCACTTGCGAATTGTCGGGCTGTTGACTTTGTCGTTGTATGCCCATTTTTCGTTGCCGGTGTTGTAGGGCGGATCAATGTAGATGCATTTGACTCGTCCGGCGTAGTAGGGCAGGAGGGCTTTGAGTGCGAGGAGATTATCGCCTTGCACGAGCAGATTGCCGGCGTCGGCGTTGCCGGCGGAGAGTCCGCCGTTGCATCGTAGCAGGTGATACGGCACTTCGCGATGATGATTAATCACCGCCCCTTTTCCAATCCAATCAAGCGTAGGCATTACGACAGATGTTTTCGCAGAAATTTCTTAAGCGGGTCAAGGGCGGGCGAATCCAAATTCCAATGCGCCGAGTTGCAATAATCCTGCTTTTCTTGATTGCCTACGCTTGTCAACGCCTCGCAGTAAGCGTATATCCGCGCCTTAAGATCGGGAGTATTGTATTCGGCGGATTTTTCTTTAATGCACTTTTCATAGTCGCCAAAGCATTCAAAAATGCCGCGATGTGCGTCCACCGCAACGGACTCAAGCAGCGTTTCAAGGCAGCCCGAATCCCGATGATTGGGCAGAAGAAAATAATAGTCAAAGGCAAGCGGCTTCGCCTTTGCTTCTTCAACCGCTTTGCAGCAGGAATCGAAATCGCCATTGGCATCCAAGATGAGGAGATTCGTCGCGTCCTGATTTTTGAGAATCGAAAGGGGAGATTCAATTTTGGGCAGTTTGGCAACGCCGCCACCAATTGGGGTAATGACAATGGCTTCCTCGGACAAGGAAAAATTGAGATGATTGAGAAAATCACCGACGAATTTTTCGTCGGACTTTCCCTCAACCCAAATGGCAACAGCGGGCAGCTTTATCGTCATCAGCGAATTTCAATTGCACTGCCGATGCAATGTTCAAATTGCTCGTAATCATAGCGATACGACCGGATAGCGCCCTCTTTATCCCTGCCGAGATGATAGCAGCGAATCTCCGGCTGGAAATCGGAAAACTTGTCGCTTTCCGTAATTTCTCGAATCGCCTGCAGAACTTCCAAATCGTGCGTAGCGATGAAGAATTGAATGTCGTCATCCCGCGACGCGGCGATTAATGCTTCCAGCAACGGACGAACCGCCTTGAAATGCAAGCCATCCTCTATCTGGTCGACAAGCATAATTTGGTTTTCTCCTGCATAAACAAGGGACAGAATCCCAAATATGCTCTTAATTCCGTCTCCGAACATATTGATTGGAATTAATCCGCTTATGCCGATATCCAAGTAAATTTCGGAGCCGATAACTGCACAGTCAACAATGCGCGGTTCAACTCTTTGAACAGCTTTCAAGAGATGTGATTTTCGTTTATTACCGATGACACTATTCAAAGCATCGACTTCCCCACGAGACCCCGGAACAGAATATGCGGCAGTAAACGGCTCTCTCGCTATTTCTATGCTATACGCACGATAATCACCTTCAATATCATCGGGCTCGGATTCCCCCATGTTATTAATAACAAAGTTAAAGCCGATTCCCGCCGATTGTCCATTAGGAGATCTTACCTGCAGGTCACAATGCAATTTTCTCAATTTGTAACCATTGGGCAGTCGGACGCCGGATTTGGGCAACCGTTTGTCAAAACCGGGCGCAGCAAAAAGCCGACTCTCTGCTTTGTGGGCAGAGAGTATGCACAACTTCCTTGTCCCTCCTAGAAAAGTGTCGGCGGAAATATTGATTTTTCGCTCTATGTCAAGCGAGTAAAAGCAATATATGGACTGCTGGGTCGAATCAGCCATGAAGTTGCGGACGAGGTCGGTTGTCGAGACAATATTCCCTCCCAACTCCGGCAACATATGCACCGCCTCCAAGACAGAGGTCTTTCCGGCGTTGTTCGCCCCGAGCAGGACATTAAACCGCCCAAGCCCTTCCAACGAGAGGTCGGAAAGGCCGCGGAAATTTTGAATTGTCAGGTTTTTCAACATGTTAGCACTTCTGCGATACGCGGACGCGATTGGATTCTTTTTCCGTTGTGCGGCCGCTTTGCTTCGCTGGCGGGATTATAGCATTAATTTTCGCCACCCGAATCAACCCTGCCGCCCGAATTTTCCCCATCGCCGAAAAGGATTAATCCGCTTCGCAAAATAATCGCAACGCCCTGCAATGCAACCAGCGTGACAAAAACTAAGATAAAGGTCTTCAAAATAAAATTGCCGGGTATGCCGCCGGATTCATTAGATGACTCCAGTATCTTCCACGAATCGGCAACATAAGAAAAAGAAAAATAAGCAATAACAAGACAAGTCGGAATCAATAAAAACATCCCCCCCAAAAGATTCACCCACGCCTTTCCGCGCGCGCCGAATTTGGCGTAGAAGACATCAATCCGCACATGCTCGTCGCGGGCAAGCGTGTAGGCGGCGGCGGAAGTGAATAAAATTCCGTGCATATAAGTAACCAACTCCTGCATCCAGATCCATCCCCTCTGGAAGTAAGCAAATACGATGATGGAAAATGTGACCGCCACCATCGCCGCCGACAGATACGATACGGCGCGGCCGATGCATTCATTCGCCGACTCAATGCGGTAAATGATTCCGCGAATCATCACGGACGACGCGGCATTTGCGCCGCCCGCAACTGATAACCGACGACTATAAATTCCGCGCAAGCGCGAAAGCCGTCTCCGATAAATCGGTCCACTTGGATACCTTGCCGCGAAAATCGGCGAAGGAATCGTGCACCTTGCGCGTCAACGAATCCCTGCCTGCTACATCGGCGACAACATCGTCGCTTACTCTTTTGAGCGCGCGCAAAACCTCATCCGGGAATTTCTTCACCTGCACTTTATGCTCGTTGACAAGAACGCCCAAAGCGGCGCCGTTGCGCGCCGTAAAGTCGGCAAGCATATCGTTGTTGGCGGCCTGGCAGGCGACTTCCACCACCGCCTGCAAATCCTTCGGCAACGCTTCAAAGGCGGCTTTATTAACAAAGCATTCCAGCGCGGTGCCGGGCTCGTGCCATCCCGGATAATAGTAAAACTTGGCGACCTTGTAAAAGCCGAATGCCAAATCGTTGTATGGTCCGACCCATTCCGTCGCATCAATCGCGCCCGACTGCAGCGATGTGAAAATTTCGCCGCCGGGAAGCAACTTGGGAGTCGCGCCCACTTCGCCCATTACCTGCCCGCCGAGTCCGGGGATTCGCATTTTGAGCCCCTTCAAATCCGCCAGCGAATTAATTTCGCGATTGAACCAGCCGCCCATCTGCACGCCGGTGTTGCCGGCAAGAAAGGGCTTTAAGCCGAAATCGGCGTAAACCTCGTCCCACAATTTTTGTCCGCCGCCGTGGTAGACCCAGCCGTTGGTTTCCTGCGCGGACAATCCAAACGGCACAGCGGCGAAAAATTGCGCGGCTTCGGTTTTGCCTTTCCAATAGTAAGCGGCGCCGTGACCCATTTCGGCGGTGCCGCCGGAAACGGCGTCAAACGATTCCAGCGGCGGAACCACTTCGCCCCCGCCGTAGACCGTCACTTTCAATCGTCCGTCGGACAAATCGGTGATGTATTGCGCGAGGCGATTCGCCCCCGTGCCGAGCCCGGGAAAATCCTTAGGCCATGTGGTCACCATTCGCCACTGGTAAGATTCCGCAGCGATGGCGGGCGCGACGGCATTAATGGCGGTCGCCCCGACAGCGGCGAATCCGGCGTTTTTGAGAAATTGTCTGCGTTGCATTGCTGCTCCTCCCGGATGATGTAAAACAGGAAATATCATTATAGCCCAAGCCGCCGTCAAATTGAATTTTTTTTGATTTTTTGTTTTTTGATTCGGCTTATCGCATCGGCATTAATGCACGCCGATGCAGCGGAGATAGGCGTCTTCCAGCGTGCCGTCGGCGGCGTATTCGGAGCGGAAAAAACTCGGCGCGCCGATAAACGCCACTTGTCCGCCATGCAAAACCGCCATTCGCTCGCACACTTCGTCTATGTCGGCAAGGGCGTGCGAAGTGAAAAATAATGTCGCGCCTCGCTCCCGCAGGCGGCGAAATTCCCGCTTGACCAACGCCCGCGCCTTTGGATCCAAGCCGCTCATCGGCTCGTCCAGAATGTAAAAATCCTTTTGCGCCAGAAAACAAGCGGCAAGACCCAGCTTTTGCGTCATCCCCTTGGAAAACGACCGCACCGGCTTTTTGAGGGCGGCAAGATCCAAATCCAAATTCCGCAGCATTTCGCAGGCGGCATCATGCGAAAACGGCAGCGACTGCAATTTTAACATCAGCCGCAAAAATTCACCCCCGCTTAAATAATACGGCGGCACAAACCGCTCCGGCAAAAAAGCGATTTTCGCGCGCGCCGACCGCCGACGAGACGGCACACCGAACAGCCGAATTTCGCCGGATTCATAATGGCAGAAATCCAGCAGGCACTTCAAAAAAGTGCTCTTGCCCGCTCCATTCACTCCGGCGAAGCCGAAAAATTCTCCGGCGGCAACGGCAAAATTTAAGCCGTCCAGCACCGAATTGGCGAAATAGGACTTTCGCAGATCCGAAACTTCCAATGCGTTCATTCTTCCATCGGCAATTAATTCGCTAACGCGATATTAGCAGAATTTATCGCCGCCGCCAAAATGACGGTCAATTTGAAGTTGAAGAATTGCATGTTCATCACCCTGCTCCTTTTTTGATTTTTGGGGCACAAATTCAGAAAAGCCGCAATTTTTTCAAATTGTTTTTTCGGCACTTATCAAAATGCATTCGGCGCGAATTTTTGCAAATCATCAAATTTTTCGGCGACCGCCGACGCCTCCAAAGCGTCTATGCCGGTGCGGTGATGATAGCCGTAAGCGACCGCAATCCATTCGCAGCCGGCCGCTCTGGCGGCGCGGGCGTCGGCGATGGAATCGCCCACCATCATCGCCTGAGGCGGCGAAATGCCCAATCGCTCGCAGGCGTAAACAATCGGCAGCGGATGCGGCTTTTTTTCCGGCAGCGAATCGCCGCAAACAACCGCTCCGAAAAAATGATGCAGATTCGCGGCGCGCAAAATGGGATTCGCAAACCGCATCGGCTTGTTGGTAACGCAGCCCAAAGCGATTCCGCGTCCGGAAAAATACGCCAGAGTCCGCAAAACGCCGGGATAAATTTCGCCCGCCCGCGGCGAATCGGAATTATCATCGGCGGCGAATTGCCTCTCGGCAATGACGGCCGCATAGTGCGAATCCATTAATTTCCGCGCGCGCCGCAAAAGCGATTCTTCCGGCTCCCCCCACCATTGGCGAGTGAGAAGACGCTTGACGAATCGCGGCACACCATCGCCGACAAAACTGCGCGCCTCTTCCAGCGACACCGTTTTCATTTTTAATTCGGCGAGAGCCCGGCGGGCGGCTTCGGTTAAATCCGGCAGCGTATCAATCAGCGTGCCATCAAGATCAAATAAAATTCCGCGCGGCGAAAATGTCCGGCTGACGGCGGGTGTCCTGCGGACGGCGTTAATCATTTTTTTCCGCCGAATGGATTCCTTTTCGCAAATTAGCGACGGCGGCGGGGTAATTTTCGGATTGAAAAATCGCGCTGCCGACGACAAAAGTATCCGCCCCGGCGGAGGCGACGGAGGCGATATTTTCCGCTTTGATGCCGCCGTCCACTTGCAGTCGGGCGGGACTTTGGGCGGAATCTAAAAGATGCCGCGCGGCGCGGATTTTTTGGGTCATTTCCGGAATAAACGCCTGCCCGCCGAAGCCGGGATTTACCGTCATTATCAGGGCGAGGTCAATTTTTTCCATCGTCCATTGCAGATAATCCAGCGGCGTCGCCGGATTAAAAGCCAGCCCCGCCTTTATGCCGCGCGATTTAATATCGGCAAGGACTCGGTCAATATGCCGCGCCGCTTCGGGATGAAAAGAAATGAGATTCGCCCCGGCGTCGGCGAATGGGGCGATGAGCGAATCCGCCGGCTCCGCCATTAAATGGACATCCAAAAACGCGCCTTCGCAATGCTTTCGCAGGGCGCGCGCCAGCGGCGGGCCGAAAGTTAAATTGGGGACGAAATGATTATCCATCACATCCAAATGAATCCATTCCGCCCCGGCTTCGCGCGCGGCTTGGACTTCCTCGCCGATGCGGGTAAAATCGGCGGACAGAATGCTCGCCGCGATGAGAGAAGATTGCATTTCCGACTCCGACTCCGCCGCGCATTATAGCCGATGAAGGATGAATTTGAAGCCGTCACCCGCACCGCCGATTCGCAGGTGCGCGTGCGCGTTGCGCCGTCCTACATTCGCGATGCGCCGGTAGACGAAGGATACTGCTTCGCCTACACAATTACGATAAGCAATCTGGGCGAATCAGCGGTGCGCCTGATGTCGCGCCGCTGGCTGATAACGGACGGCGACAATCGCACGCAGGAAGTGCGCGGGGCGGGCGTGGTCGGCGAACAGCCGCGAATCGCGCCGGGCGAAAATTACATGTATACGAGCCATGTTGTGCTGCCAACGCCGGTCGGCACAATGCGCGGCAGTTACGAAATGCGCCGCGATTCCGCCGGTGCAAGCGGCGAAAGCACATCGGGCGGCGAAGGCGAATCGCGCTTTGACGCGGAAATTCCCTTATTCGCCTTGCGCGTCCCGGGCGCGATTAATTAATTTTCCAATCGGGTTAGAATTGGAAAATGATTAACAATCCAACAGAAAAATCCATGACGGCGATGCAGTCGGCGACGGAAACACTGCTCTCGCCCGCCGAATTGACGGCGGAATCGCTGGCGTCGCTCGCCGGGGCGGAAGCGCGCCGGGCGGATTTCGCCGATATTTATCTGCAGCGAATCGCCGCCGAATCGTGGCATCTGGAAGAAAGCGAAGTTAAAACCGGCGATTTCTCCATTGAGCAGGGCGCGGGTTTGCGGGCGATCTGCGGCGAAGCGACGGCTTTCGCGCACGCCGACGAAATCAGCGCAAAAAGCGTCGGGCGAATTCGCGAAGTTTCGCGGGCGGCGGCGATTCAAGCGTCGCCGCTGAAAACCACTCGGCTGCCGTCGTCGCCCGAATTCGCGCTGCGCTATCCGCCGATCAATCCGATGGCAACCGCCGACGATGCGCGCAAAATTCATCTTCTCAAATTGCTGGATGAAAAAGCCCGGGCGGCGGATTCGCGGGTGGAAAATGTAATGGCGACGCTCGCGGTTAAATTTGAAGTCGTGCTGATTGTCCGCGCCGACGGAGGCATCGCCGCCGATGTGCGTCCGCTGGTGCGGCTGTCGGCGGAGGTCATCGCGCAAAAAAACGGCAGGCGGGAAAAAGGGTCGTCGGGCGGCGGCGCGCGCGCCGGATTGGAATTTTTTGACGACGAAAAAATTTCGCACTACGCCCAAGACGCCGCCCGCGAAGCGATTCTTAAATTAGACGCCGCCCCCGCTCCCGCCGGCGTAATGCCGGTTGTGCTTGGCGGCGGATGGGCTGGAATCCTTCTGCATGAAGCGGTCGGACACGGATTGGAAGGCGATTTCAATCGCAAAGGACAATCGGCATTCAGCGGCAAAATCGGCGAAAAAGTAGCGGCGGACGGCGTGACAGTAATTGATCACGGCGCAATTCCCAACCGCCGCGGCTCGCTGAATTGCGACGACGAAGGAATCGCGGCGCGCGAAAATGTATTAATTGAAAACGGAATTCTGCGCGGCTATCTGCAGGATATGCACAACGCGCATTTAATGGGCGTTTCGCCGACCGGCAACGGCCGCCGCGAATCCTACGCGCATCCGCCAATGCCGCGAATGACAAATACCTTTATGCCCGCCGGAAAATGCGCGGCGGAAGAAATTATCGGCTCGGTCAAACGCGGACTCTACGCGGCGAATTTCGGCGGCGGCGAAGTTGACATCACCAACGGCAATTTTGTTTTTGTCGCTTCGGAGGCGTATTTAATTGAAGACGGCAAACTCGGCCCGGTCGTCAAAGGCGCGACAATTGTAGGCAACGGCCCGGCGGCAATGCGAAAAATATCCATGGTCGGAGGGGATTTTTCGCTGGATCCGGGAATCGGCACCTGCGGCAAAAACGGACAATGGGTGCCGGTCGGAGTCGGGCAGCCGACGGTAAAAATTGATTCGCTGACCGTCGGCGGCACAGCGGCGTAAAAAAATTACGAGTTCAATAGACATTGAGTCCGTCAATGTAAAAGCCGATTCGGGCCATCAAAAATTCAATCTGCGCGGAAAAAAATTCCGCGAAATTTCGGCGCGCGCGAAGCAGACTTAGAGTATAATGCCGATGCGATGAATACCGTCGTCATCAAGCGCGGCATTAATCAGATTGCCGCCAATCTGAATCCCGCCAAGCCGCTGGCGCTGGTCGCCGTGGCGGCGATGCTGGCGTCCAATTCCACTTTGCGCGACATTGCGATTAAGTCGCTCACCGACGCCTACTATCAAGTGAGCGTTTTTGTCGCCGGCACACTGGCGGCGCTGATGTTTTTTGAGCGCGTGCGAAGGCGCGATTTGGGCGAAATACTGAGGCGGCATCGCCGATGGCAAGTGACCATTGCAGCTCTTCTGGGCGCCCTGCCCGGATGCGGCGGGGCGATTATTGTCACCACGCAATATGTTCGCGGCCATATGAGTTTCGGCGGCGTGGTCGCCGTCCTGACCGCCACGATGGGCGACGCCGCCTTTCTTCTGCTGGCGAAAGATCCAGCGACGGCATTGGCGGTTTTTGGAATCTGCCTGCCGGTCGGCATTATTTCCGGCCATATTATTAATTTCGTCCACGGCGAAGATTTTCTGCGAATCCGCGCCGACTACTGCGACGGCGAAGAAACAGTGGAAGAAAATCCCCTGCTGGCGCCGTTCTATAAATTGTGGATGGCGCTGTTTATTCCGGGGGCGATTATCGGCGTGCTGGTCGCCTTTCAAATTGATGCCGGCGCGCTGGTGATGCAGGCGACCGGAATGAATTGGGTCGCGCCTCTCGGCATTACGGCGGCAATGCTGGCGATTTTAATGTGGACTTTGAATCCGCTGTCGGACATTCGCCTGTGCATTTCCAAACAGCGAGGATTAGGGCGGCGCGTCGCCGACACTACAAACTTTGTTACTTTCTGGGTGATTTGCGGCTTCCTCGCCTACGAATTAATGGTCGCCTATGCCGGTCTGGATTTAGAGGCGATGTTTTCCGCATGGGCGGGATTTGTTCCGCTGATTGCAATTCTGGTGGGATTCATACCCGGCTGCGGACCGCAAATTGTCGTAACGACTCTGTATTTGAATGGATTAATTCCGCTATCGGCGCAATTGGCAAACGCCATTTCCAACGACGGCGACGCCCTTTTTCCGACAATTGCGGTCGCTCCGAAAGCGGCGATAATCGCTACTTTATACAGCGCGATTCCGGCGTTTATTGTCGGCTACGGCTACTTCTGGCTGTTTGAATAGCGGCGGATTCGCGCCGTAAATTCACCGCCGCTTTTTCGGCATCAGTGATAATCCGCAATTTCCATTATACGGATTTCCGTTACCTTTTTCCAATCCAGACCGCCGTCGCCGCGCAGTGGAATCGGCGGCAGCGGCGCAAAAATTAAACGATGCGGATGCGATAAATCCATCGCCAATTGTCCTTGCCGATTGCCCTTCAATTCGTGGCAGCGGCCGCCTTGATAACGCAATGATTCCAGCGTTTCGGCGGAGAGCATTTGCTCCAATCGTCGCCGAATTTTTCTACCGATGCGATCGCCATAGACCTTATTCATTTCCCGATCATCATCAAGAACTTTGGCGAACTTTTTATCGCCGACGACGACCCTCATCGCGCGACGGCAACTTGCCGATGCACCGAATGCGCGACACCACCCGCCGCTTTTCGCCTGCGCGATTCCTCACGCCAATACGCCCGCGAATCTATGTTCCTTCCTTTCCGAACACCCTCCCGATAGCGATTCTCCATTCGCATCCAAAAATCAGCCGAGGGCCATTGCAATACCCGAGCCATCTTCTCCGCAATCGACGGCGTAATTGCTTCGTGACCGCACAGAATCCCGCGCACCGTCTCTTCCGGAATATCCGTCAGCCCCGCGAATTTTTTTACGCTCAGCCGATGCGCGCGCAATTCATCACGCAGCGTTTCGCCCGGCGGAACAGTGTAATTCGGCTCTCCGAGTTCGTAGTATTTGGTCATTGTCGGCGAGTTGGTGATAATCCGTAATTTCTATTATACGGATTTCCGTTACCTTTTTCCAATCCAGACCGCCGTCGCCGCGCAGTGGAATCGGCGGCAGCGGCGCAAAAATTAAACGATGCGGATGCGACAAATCCGTCGCCAATTGTCCTTGCCGATTGCCCTTCAATTCGTGGCAGCGGCCGCTTTCAAAACGCAAATCCGCCAGCGTGTTAACGCGGCGAAATTGCTCCATTCTTTGCTGAATTTTATCGCCGAGACGGTCGCCGTAGACCTTATTCACTTCTCGGCCATCGTCGAGAATCTTGGCGAGTTTTTTATCGCCGACGACGACCCTCATCGCGCGACGGCAACTTGCCGATGCACCGAATGCGCGACACCACCCGCCGCTTTTCGCCTGCGCGATTCCTCACGCCAATACGCCCGCGAAGAAATGTGCCTGCCCAGCCGCACACCTTCCTGATAGCCATCCTCAAACAGCATCCAAACTTTGGCGGTGGGCAATTCCAGAACGCGCTCAAATTTTTCCGCAATCAGCGGCGTAATTGCTTCGTGACCGCACAGAATCCCGCGCACCGTCTCTTCCGAAATATCCGTCAGCCCCGCGAATTTCTTTACGCTCAGCCGATGCGCGCGCAATTCGTCACGCAGCGTTTCGCCCGGCGGAACAGTGTAATTCGGCTCTCCGAGTTCGTAGTATTTGGTCATTGTCGGCGAGTTGGTGATAATCCACAATTGCCATTATACGGAATTTCCGTCATTTGCCGCGATTCGAAAATCCCATTTTCTTGCTGACGCTTTCAGCGAGTTTTTGGAATTCGGCGTAGGATTCATCGTCGTCGTCGTCGTCTTCTTTTCGGATGGCGGCGATGTAGGGCTCGGCTTTTTTGTAGATCCTTTTCAGATCAAAGCCGAACGCACTTTTTATCATTTCGCGGTCGTAGATGCCACTGGCGAGACCCACCGCCAGTATCTCAAAGTGATTGAGCAGATGCTTGACGATCCTTTTTTCCTCATCGGTCAAATCATCGTATTTTTTGCCGCCGCGAATCAGCGACGAAGCCACAGGCACTCGCGGATTGGCGTTGTAAGCCCGCAGAAAAGCAAGCGATTCCTTCTGCCTTTCTAATTGGCGGGCGTGCCGAATATTGCGGACGGCAACATTGTGCGTGTGCCAAATCGCAATCACCGCAACTATCACGCCGAGGCAAATCGCCAGCGTCGGCTGCATATTCGCAGGCCATTCCCGCCATGCCAATGCCGCACTAAGGCAAAGCACGACAAAAAGAGCGAGCGGCAGAAAAAATTTCTCCATCGGCTTTCTCCCGTCCAAGATAAAAAAAGCCGCCGCTTATTACGGCGACGGCTTTTCCCAGTTAGAAAGTATTGATTCCTTCAGGCATTGGCAACTCTCCTTGTTTGGATTGACAGGGCTATTATACTCCATTTTTCCGATTTTTCCGAAAAAAAGTCAACTTTTTTGCGAACCCCAACAATCCCCATCGCTTAAAAGAAAATGCCGCTTCCGAAAAAGCGGCATTCGCCAGTAAAAGGAAATCGCCGAAAGTGAGTTGCCCCAGCAACAGAAACCTTATGGGGGGGGGATTCCATCGCTTTTACAGATCGACGATTTCGCAATCGCTTCGCTTTATCGGTTAGAAATCCACCCGATAAGCGACATAAAAGGTATCGGAATCGCCGTCTACCGATTCATTATCGTTGTTCTGGTAGTTGGCATATGCCCGCGCCTTGGAAGAGAAGCTGTACTGCGCTTCCAGCGTGAAGTAGTCGTGATCAAAATCGCTGCCGTTGGCACGTTCCGTCTCTCGGGTTTCATAGACGGCGCGAAGCGTCACCTTGTCAAAACCCACCTGACCGGCAACAGCATGCCACGATCGATCCCTGCCATCTGTGCCGCCAGCATCGGAAGTATCGCCGTAGTTGTAGCCGACTTTCCAATTGTCCTGACCGTAAGTGCCGCCGAGGCCCCAAGTGGTGGAGTCTTTGTCATCCGGATCACTATCAGGTGCCTGCTGGTTGACATATGTCACGCCCAGATTCACTCCGCGAATGCTGTAACCCGCCGCAAGGATATAACGGTCAAAATCATTGCCGTCATCCGGATCGGTGCGAGCAGGAATTGCAGCGCTTCCGGTGTTAATCAGGACGAATCCATCGGCGTCTAAATCGCCGCCGAGGTCCCCTGTCCGTGCCAGAGTGGGATTCGCCGCCAGAAATAACGCCCTCTGAGCGTCGCTGACCGTGGCCGCATCATATCCGGCAATGTCTACGATATTCGCGCCGAGAGTGGTGGTTTCATCGCCACCAAAATTATAACTCGCATCGGTGGGAATCACAGCAGGGGTTCTCGGGGTCGTTCTGCCGTCGTTGTCATCGGCATGCACCTGAATCGAGAAGTTGAATCCTTGAATGTCCGGGCTGTCGTAGCGGATGGCGTTGCTGACACGGAAACGCGGGGCGAAATTGCCGGTGACATTGTTGGTGACATCCGCCAATGAAAAGACATAGTCGTAATCCGCGCTCCACATCCGACCGACGCGAACCGAACCGAAATTGCCTCTCAGTCCGGCATATCCCAAGCGCGCCCGAAACGCATTGCTACTGACCAGGTCACCATCGTCGTTTCTTTCCGTCGCCGAGGTGGTCGCAAAATCGTCGACATTGTAGTCGTATTCCCACTCCAGACGGTAGAAAGCGGTGTTGCCGTGGCCGACATCCACATCGCCCTGCACGCCGAGGCGAGTGCCTTCGACCCCGGTATTGAAGTCGTTGTCTTCGCCGCTAAACAGTCCGAAGCGGAACGAGCCGTAAAACCCTTCCGATGCGGAGGTATATTTCATTCCCGCGTCGTCGATGGCGGCAAACGCCGACGGTACGGCAAGGGCGGAGGCGATAGCCGCCGCAAGCATTTTTTTCTTCATTTCCATCTCCTTTAATAGTTGGAATGCCGGACGCTCCAAAAAAATCGCCGCTCAAACTGGAATTTCTCCCAATCCGACCGCCTAACCTGCCGAGCCTGCGTCCGCTCCTCTCAGCGATGGGGAAAGTATAGACGATTTTTTTCGCCGCCGCAAGAGGCAAATGGATTTTTTTTCATGGGCGTGTTGTTTTTTTGTCAACGCCGATAAATAAAGGGATTCTGAAAGGATTCGGCGGAAAAATCTTGACAAGCGGCGAAAAAGGGCGTAGAATTTTTTCAACGGCGAAATGCGAATGATGACCGATACTCGGATTAAATTACCGATTGATCCCGCCATCCTCCAAAAATACGAGGATGCGCTTCCCGGCGCGCGCGAAAGCATACTGCGTCTTTACGAGGAAGAACGGCGGCATATCCGCGACATTCGCGAATTTCAGCGCAACCGCGCTATTCGGGCGAAATGGATGGGATTGGCGGTTGCCATCAGCGGGCTGACGCTGGCGGGTCTGGCGGCGGCTTTGGGCAGCGGCTTTGTCGCGGCGCTTTTCGGCGCGATGGGCGGTTTCTCTCTGACCGCGCATATCCGCCAAAAATAAAATTCGCGCATGCTTGACAAGCGCGAAAATAACCGCCATAATGGCGGCGTCTTTTGCGGCAACCGGAGAACGGCAATGAAAAACGGCGGCGCCATTAATTGGCGAAAAAAACTCGGCCTCACGCTCAGCGAGGAGGAATTCAAACCGATGACGGACGAGGAAATTGACGCCCTCGCCGCTGAAACTGTCCTCAAGCGATGGGAAGAATCCGACCGCAAACTGCGGGACGCGATTAACCAAGTTGCGCGTGAAACCGCCCAATAATTCACCGGAACCGGCGGAAAGCGGACTTTCCCGCGACCGCGCCGAATTGGGCGGGGAGGCGTTGGAAAATGTTAAATTACCGCCCGATGCGGGAGAAAGAATTCTCCGCATCCGCGAAAAGGAATTTCATCATCAGCAGGAAATTGACCTGCAGACGCAAAAACGCGCCGACCGAGAGCAAAGAATCGGCGCGGCGGCTTTTCTAATCGGAATGGCACTGGCGGTGATCGCTTTCTTTTTCGGCCACAAAGAAACGGCGGCGACTGTCTTTGGAGCGACAATGATTGGATTCTGGCTGAGTAGAAGAAAATAAAATCATCCAAAAATTTCCTTCAAAGCGGCGGCGGGATTGGAAGACCGCATCAGCACTTCGCCCGCTAAAAACACCGATGCGCCCGCTTTTCGCAAACGCGCGGCATCTTCCCGCGATTGAATTCCGCTCTCGGCGACCGCAATCCGCGACGGCGGAATTAGCGGCAAAAGCGATTCCGCCGCTGTTAAATTTATTTCCAAAGTCCGCAGGTTGCGGCTGTTAATGCCGACCAGTGCATCGCTTATTTCAAGCGCCGTTTGCACTTCGTCGGCGGTGTGGGCTTCCGCCAAAACCGCCATTCCGAATTCCGCCGCCAGCGATGCCATTTCGCGCATTTTTTTCGGCGGCAGCAGCGACGCCATCAGCAAAACGGCATCCGCTCCCAGCGCGCGCGATTCGGCGATTTGATAGGGGACGACCATAAAATCCTTCCGCAAAACGGGCAGGCCGGATTCCATTCGCGCCGTTTGCAGATGCGAATCGCTGCCGCCGAAATAGCGCGAATCCGTCAGCACCGACAAGCACGACGCGCCGCCTTCGGCGTAGGCGCGGGCAATTTCGGCGATGTCAAACGGCTCCCGCAAGACGCCTTTGCTCGGGCTTCGCCTTTTAATTTCGGCGATGACGGCGGGGCGATTGCGCGCAATATCGCGCTGAATGGCGCCGATAAAATCGCGCGGAGGAGGGGACGATTCGGCTTGGCGGCGAATTTCCGACAGCGGAATTTCGCGCTCGCGGCGGGCGGATTCTTCGCGCTTTTCCGCTTCGATTCGTGCCAGAAAATCGACGGGCGAATTCATTCGGACGACTGCGCCGCTTTGACGAATTCGTCTAATTTGCGGCGGGCGATTCCGTCGTCAACCGCCCTCGCCGCCTGCGCGATTCCATCGCTGATGTCGTCCGCCAATCCGGCGACATAAACCGCCGCCCCCGCATTCAGCAGGACGGCATCGCGCGGCGGACCGGATTCGCCCGCAAAAACGCGCTCCACAATCGCCTTGGATTCCGCCGCCGATTCCGCCTTCAGCGAATCCAAAGACGATGCGCGAGTCAAGCCGAAATCTTCCGGCGCAATGGACATCTCTAAAATTTTTCCGGATTCGGTTAATTCGGCGGCGTCGGTTTTGCCGCAGACGGAAATTTCGTCCAGCCCTCCGCCATGGACGACCAATGCCCGCCGACAGCCAAGTTTGGCGAGAGTCCGCGCGTAGGGAAGAATTAAGGCGCGGTCAAAAACGCCCGTCAATTGCCGTCCCGCCCCCGCCGGATTCGCCAGCGGGCCGAGCAAATTAAACAGCGTGCGCGCGCCCAATTCGCGCCGCACCGGAGCGGCGTGGCGCATCGCGCCGTGATGATTCGGAGCGAAAATAAAGCCAAGCCCGACTCGCTCAATGCATTGCGCGATTTTTTCCGGAGGCAAATTAATGTCCGCGCCGAATTCGGCGAAAAAATCCGAACTGCCGGATGCCCCGCTAATCGCCCGATTGCCGTGCTTGGCGACCCGCGCTCCGCAGGCGGCGGCGACAACGGCGGCGGCGGTGGATATATTAAAAGTGCGCGCGCCGTCGCCGCCGGTGCCGGCGGTGTCCAGCAAATTTTCCGCGTCGGCGACTTTTACCGGCGATGCCAATCGGCGCATTACTTTGGCGGCGGCGGCGATTTCGTCGGGCGTTTCGCCTTTCATTTTAAGCGCGATTAAAAATCCGGCGATTTGCGCTTGCGTCCATTCGCCCGCAAAAATCGCGCTCATTGCGCGGTCGGTTGCCTCCGCCGACAAATCGCGCCGGTCGGTCAATTCGCCGAGAATTTTTTTGAATTCGGCCGCTTCCGCCATTCGCCGATTTTATCACTCTTGAAAATGCGGATAATTCCCCATATCATTCGCCGCTTGACATAATGCCGATTTACGAATACCACTGCAATCGCTGCGGAGAAGGCGGCGAATTTTTGGAAAAACGCGATGCGCCCGCCGTGCGCAAATGCCCCAATTGCGGGCGGCGAACTTTCAAGCGGCAAGTATCCGCCGCCGCCTTTCACTTGAAAGGAACCGGCTGGTATGCGACGGATTTTCGCAATAAGAGCAAGCCGCCGGCATCCTCGTCCGCCGACGGCAAGCCCGACTCAAAGCCCGATTCCGCAAAGACGGATTCCGAGTCCACCTCAAAAGGCGCTTCCGATTCCGCCGTCAAGAGCGATTCGGATTCAAGGGGTGATTCCGCTGTCAAGCCGGCCAAAAAGCCGGAATCGCCCTCATCCCCGCAGCCGAATAAAAACAAACCCGACGGCAAAAATTAATGCGGCGGGGATTGCAGGAGATTAAAATAATTCATCGCGGCTGGAAGAAGGAATGACCGTCTCCGCCAGCGGCGGCAAGTATTCTTCGTAAAAATACTCCCGAATTCCACCCGCCGATGCGTCATTGCGAATTGCCGATGCGCCGGACAGAATTAAACCGCCGCTGATTGCATCCACTTCGGCGGCAACGACGCCCGGCGGCGGCAAATATTCAAATTCGGCGACGCCCTCCAAAGCCGCCCGCATAAAATCAATCCAAATCGGCAAGGCGGCGCGCGCGCCGGTTTCCTTTTTGCCGAGCGAGCGGGGCGAATCGAATCCCGTCCAAACCGCCGCCGCCAATTCGGGATTGAATCCGATAAACCATGCATCGCGGGTATCGTTGGTGGTGCCGGTTTTTCCGGCGAGGTCGCTTCGTCCTAATATTTTCGCGCGTGTGCCGGTGCCTTCCGCAATCACGCTTTGCAGCATTTTCGTCATAATAAAGGCGTTGCGCGGGTCTATGGCGCGTCGGCGATTTTCAAAATCCAGCGCGCGCGAAACGGCGTTGCCGTCGTAATCCTCCACGCGCGAAATTAAATACGGACGAATTAAATAGCCGCCGTTGGCGAAAACCGCGTAGCCCGCCGCCATTTCCGAAGGCGATGTCAGTCCCGCGCCGAGTCCGAACGACAATGTCGGCGGATGATCTTCGCGGCGAAAGCCGAACCGCACCAAATAATCGCGGGCGTATTCCGCGCCGATGGATTGCAGCAGGCGGACAGTCGCCAAGTTTTTGGATTTCGCCAAAGCGATCCGCAGGCGAATCGGCCCGGCGTATTTGCCGTCGTAATTTTTCGGCTCCCACGGTTCGCCGCTGCCGGTTTCCTGCGCCGTTAAATACACCGGCGAATCATGCAGAATGCTCGCCGCCGTGAATCCTTTTTCCAATCCCGCCGAATACACAAACGGCTTGACGGCGGAACCGGGCTGACGCTTGGCTTGAGTCGCATGATTGAATTTATTCGCCCCGAAATCAAAGCCGCCCGCCATCGCCAGCACTTGGCCGTCTTCCGGCTGCAGCGCAACTAACGCCGACTGCGCCTGCGGAATTTGGACAATGCGATGCGAACCGTCGTCGTCCTTCAATAAACGCACCAGCGCGCCCCGCCGAATCAGCGGATTCTTCGCGCCGGGTAAATTTTCACTGATGAATTTAAGCGCATCGCCCATTACCGCATATTTTTCGCCGTCGGCGGAAAAAACTTCCACGCGCTTGCGGTCGGCGAAAAGGACAATCGCTGGCGGCAATCCGCCGACGACGGATTCGCCCGAAAGCCACATGGAAAGAGTCGCTTTGGTCGCGCCTTCCATATTGAAGAATTTTTCCGGCCCGCGATAACCGTGGCGGCGGTCATGGTCAAGCAGTCCTTTTCGCAGGGCGGCGACGGCGGCTTTTTGCAGTCGGGTGCGAATTGTCGTATAGATATTAAATCCGCGCTCATATGCTTCTTCGCCGAATCGGTCAAAAATAATTTTGCGGACTTCTTCGGCGACATGCTCGGCGGGAGCGGCGAATCGGCGGCGAGTCGCCCCGCCGGTCGGCGGCAAATCGGCGCTGGACGCCTGCAGGAATTCATCCTCGCTAATCGCCCCCTGATTGAGCATTCGCCGCAGGACATGCCGCTGCCGACTTTTGGCGAGGGATGGATTCGCGATGGGATTGTACGCGCTGGGGGCTTTCGGCAAACCGGCGAGAACGGCAATTTCGGTCAGAGTCAATTCGCCAAGCGGCTTGCCGTAGTAAGTTTTAGCGGCGGCGGCGAAGCCGAAACTGCCGCGCCCCAGATAAATTTGATTCAAATAAAATTCCAAAATGCGCGCCTTGCCGAAGCGCCGCTCAATTTCCAAGGCGAGCAAAACTTCAAACGCTTTCCGAAAAATTGTGCGGTCGCGAGTTAGAAAAAAATTGCGCGCGACCTGCATCGTAATCGTGCTGGCGCCTTCGCGGCGGCCTTGCGAAAACGCCCGCACCGCCCTCGCCAGCGCGCGAAAATCAATTCCGCGATGATGGAAAAAACGGGAATCTTCTGTGGATAAAAGCGCCGACACCAGCAGCGGCGGCGTCTCGGCAAGCGAAACGACCGTGCGTTTTTCTTCGCCGAATTCGCCGATTAAATCCCCTTCGGCGGTAAACACCCGCAGCGGCAGTTTGGGCTTGTAGTCGGCGAGAATGCTTAACTGCGGCAGTTTGGGATATATCACCGCCACCGCCAGCGCGCCGGCAAACGCGCCATTCAGCGCGAGCAAAAAAATTAAAATGCCGAAACGACTAAACCAGCCCATTTAATAAAGATTATACCGCCGATTTTAGAATCCTCGTTGTGACGCTTTGCGTCTGCAATCCGCCGACAGGCGGCGGGGCGGGGATTAATCCGCGCCCCGAACATTCCCAAAACCCAAATTCCTCGTGCCACTGCTCTGCGGTGGCACGCAATGCTGGGATGCTCTGCGTCCCGAATCCATCGGCGGATTTAATTAGCGGACGCAGAGCGTCCGGACACGCATGCCGACGCAGAGCATCGGCACGAGAAAAAATTCGTAGGGCGGATAGAGCGCCAGCGAAATCCGCCGAATCAAATTAAACGATTCGGCGGGTATCGCTTGCGGCTGTCGCCGCTTCGCTCCACCCGCCCTACGGCGACTTAAAGTCACCGCTCAATGCGTATGCCTTTGATGGCATCCACCAACGGGTAGAGGTTTTGAGAATCCGCCTCTTCCAGCAGTTTGACGACAGCCCAATGTCTCCTCTTTTTCGCTAATCCCATCGGCTTGGCAGAGTGGTAATCATTCGGCCTCGCGTATGCGCCCTTCTTAAGCAAGGCATCGACGATTTTGGCGTGACCATTCTCAGCCGCCCAATGAAGCGGAGTGCGGCCATTTTCATCAATGGCGTTTACATCCGCACCTTCTTCGCCCAAGAGCGAATATACGCCCTCCTCATCATCCTTTTCCGCCGCCTCGTGAAGCCGGGTATCAGTGGTTTCTTTTTTTTCGTTGTCAGTCATTTTTACCTCCATTTGGTTGTTGATGACAAAATGACTCTACCGCAAAATGCGGCAGAGTCAAATTATTTTGCGCCGTGCTTTTCCAACTCTCTGACGGCATTCCAATGCTTTCCCGCTTTCGCCCAATCCAGCGGAGTATCGCCGTCTTTATTCGTTGCATTGACATATGCACCCACTTGCACAAGGACAGGAATCACTTCGGCATTTCCGCTATGTGCCGCAAAGTGAAGCGGAGTCCAGCCCTCATTATCTTTCGCGTTGACATCTGTGCCTGCTTGCACAAGGACGGAAATCACTTCGGGTTGTCCTTCCAATGCCGCCGAGTGAAGCGGAGTCCAGCCGTAATTATTTTTCGCGTGGACATCTGCGCCTGCTTTGACAAGGACAGAAATCACTTCGGCTTTTCCGATTCCTGCCGCTATGTGAAGCGGAGTCCCGCCGAGAAAATTTTTCGCGTGGACATCTGCGCCGGCGTTAATCATCGTCTGCATGTCGGCGGCAGAAAAGGATTGCCACTTGACTTTGTATTCGTCCCAATTTCCCCTCACCGTCAAATCCTCAAAGAGGAGGCAGCGAGAGTCGCTCTTGCAGTCGGGAAGATGCGTGGACGAATTCGCCGTGCCGACGGCGGCGATGTCGAGAATCGTCGTCAAAATCACCGCCATAAAAATGGCTTTGGGGCTGGTGTTTTCCATTTTGGTTCTCCTTTTGAGTTGATAGGAAAAATGGCAAGGGCGAGTCAAATTATTTTGCGCCTGCGTCTTCCAACTCTTTGGCGGTATTCCAATTCTTTTTCCATTTCGCTAAATCCAGCGGAGTATCGCCGAGACTATCTTCCGGGTTGACATAAGCGCCTGCTTTGACAAGGACAGAAATCACTTCGGCTTTTCCGAAGAATGCCGCCGCGTGAAGCGGAGTAAAGCCGCCATCTGATTTTGCATTAACATCTGCACCCGCTTGCACAAGAATAGAAATTATTTTGGCTTGTCCGTTATTTGCCGCTGCATGAAGCGGAGTAAAGCCCGTTTTTTCTTTTGCGTTGACATCTGCCCCCGCTTTGAGAAGGACAGGAATCACTTTGGCTTTTCCTAATCCTGCCGCCGCGTGAAGCGGAGTTTGGCCGTACTTATCTGTTGCATTGACATAAGCACCATCGTCAATCATCGCCTGCATATCGGCGGCAGTGACGGTTTTCCAATTAATGGAATCGTCAACGAGGCCACCCGCATCCTTTTTGCAGTCGGGCAGATGGGTGGCGGCGTTGGCCGGAACGGTGGCGAAACCGACGGCAAAAGCAAGCAAAGCGGCGGCGGCAAATGCCGCAACGACATTCGCTCCGGACGATGACGGAGGACTGGAGTCCGAGTCATCAGATTCGAGGTTTTGCTTCTCCCACCGCCAGCGGGCAACAATCCACCCCAGAATGGATCCGACGGACAGTCCGGCGATAAAGCTTAGAACCTGCACGAAGAATTCCCTTAGAGTATCGACCAAATCCTGAACGCTGTCGAATACGGCGTAGGCAACCCCGCCCAGTACGACGACGACAACGACAGTGGCAGCGACGCCATAGCGCTTATAAATCGGGGTCCAAATTTTGTCGAGGACTTCTTTTAGCATGGCAACGATTATAACCGCTTGGAATTAGAATCCCCAAAAACTAATCGCCGCTTTCGCTTTTTGATTCGGATTCTTCGCCCCGCAGATGCGGATAGGCGCATCGCAGATAAACCAGCATTGACCACAGCGTCATTAAAGCGGCGACGCAAATCAGCACTTCGCCGACGATGAATGTGGGGAACGGCCCCAGATCTTCGCGGAATAAAAGCATAATAATCGCCGTCATTTGCGCCGCTGTTTTCCATTTGCCGATGGCCTGCACCGCCACCGCCCGCGACGCCCCGATAATCGCCATCCATTCGCGCAGGGCGGAAATGCAGATTTCGCGCCCGATAATTATCAGCGACGCCGCCCCCAAAAGCGCGCGGACGGCGATGGATTCTTCGGCGATTAAAATTAAAACCAGCGCGCTGGCGACTAATAATTTGTCGGCGACCGGATCCAAAAACGCCCCGAAGCGACTCGTTTGATTCCAGCGGCGGGCGAGGTATCCATCTAAAAAATCCGTGCTGGCGGCGGCGGCGAAAATTATCGCCGACAGCGCCCCGCGCCATTCCGCCGACAGGGGCGGCAGCCAGAAAACGACGACCAGCAGCGGAATCGCCGCAATGCGACCCCAAGTGAGAAGATTTGACCAATTCATTTTTTTGGAAAACATCACCGCAAGGCGCGGTAAATTCTATCGGCGAGTCCTTCGCCGACGCCTTCAATTTTAGCCAATTCCGCCGCGCTTGCGGATTTCACGCCTTTGACGCTGCCGAATCGCGCCAGCAATTCGCGCCGCCGACTCGGCCCGACTCCTTCAATTTCTTCCAAGGCGGAGGTGCGCCGTTTTTTATCGCGCCGTCGGCGGTGACCGGCGATGGCAAAGCGATGCGCTTCGTCCCGCACTTCCTGCAAAAGATGCAAAGCCGGATCCGTCGGCGGCCAGCGGACGGAATTGCCGTCGGCAAAAAACAAAGTTTCTTCGCCGGGCTTGCGCGCCGGACCTTTGGCGATTCCCATAATCGGCGGCGGATTTTTTAATTCAATTTCAGAAATTGCCCTGCGGGCGGCGGCGACTTGATTCGCCCCGCCGTCAACTAAAATTAAATCCGGAAAGATTCCGCCTTCGTCGGCGAGTCGCTTGTAGCGTCGTCCGACCGCTTCGGCGAGTGCGGCCAAATCGTCGCCCGGCGATTTTTTTGCGCGAATGTTAAAGCGGCGATACTGGGAAGAATCAGCCGCGCCGTCAATGCTGACCGCGCAGGCGGCGACGGTTTCTTCGCCCATAATATGGCTGGCGTCAAAGCATTCCACGCGGCGGGCGGATTCGGAAAGATGAAGTCGGCGGCGCAAAGCGGCGAGTCGGGCGGCGCGTCCGGCGGCGCGACTCTGCCGCAATTGCAGTGCAATCGCCGCATTTTTTTCCGCCATTTTTACGCGATCAAGCCGCGCCCCGCGAGGGCGCGTAATAAATTTCACGCCGCTTTTGCCGCAGAGTCCGCGCAATTCGGATTCGCTCAGCATTGTATTGAGAATCACCGCCGACGGCGGCGAATTCCGTCCGTATCGCTGAGCGACGAAAGCGGCGGCGATTTCCTCCGATTCGCAGGCGTCGGCGTTTTCCGGGAAAAAACTTTTTTCGCCGACTCGCCGTCCGCCTCTCACCATCGCCACATGAACGCAGGCGCCGCCGGATGCGGAATGAATGCCGACGATATCCGCGTCGTCGTCTTTGAGGTCGTCGGCGAAATGCTTTTCGCGCACGGCGGAAAGGGCGCGCAGTCCGTCGCGCAGGGCGGCGGCGGATTCAAAATCCAATTGGGCGGCGGCGGATTCCATTCGCGCGCGCATTTCGCGGGTGACATCGCCCGCTTTGCCGTTTAGGAATCTTTTCGCCCGCGCGGAATCGGCGGCGTAGTCGGCGGGGGAAATTTTATTCACGCACGGCGCGCTGCATCTTTTAATTTGATAAAGCAAACAGGGGCGCGCGCGATTCGCAAAAACATTGTCGGCGCATGTCCGCAGACGGAAAATTTTCTGCAGTAGGCGAATGCTTTCGCGCACCGCCCCGGCGTCGGGGAAAGGGCCGAAAAAATCCCCGCCGCCTCCGGTCGCGCCGCGATAAAAGCAAACGCGCGGATAAGGATGCGAAGTCAAACGCAAATAAGGATACGATTTATCGTCGCGAAACAGAATGTTGTAGCGCGGCGACAGCGATTTAATAAGATTGTTTTCCAGCAGTAGCGCTTCGCCTTCGGAGGCGGTGACGGTCGTCTGCACATCGCATGCGCGGGAAAGCATCAGCCGAATGCGCGGCGGCGGCGATTTTTGAAAATACGACGCCAATCGTTTTTTCAAATCGCCGGCTTTGCCGACATAAAGCGCCCGTCCGCCCGAATCTAAAAATCGATAAACCCCCGGCGCATGTGGAATCCGATTCAATACGGCGGCGGAATTAATGTTTTCCGCGCCGATTTTATCGGGGGATTTTTCAGCGGCGGCGGCGGAAGTCGGCATTTGTTTTTTTCGCCATAATGCCCCAAAGCAAAGCGAAAATGCAAGCCCAGCGCCGAAGAATTTTGCCGACGATTCTTAGAGTCGGAGTTTCAGCCAAGACCTGACGGCATTTCCGAATTAATCCGAATCGCAGGGGACGCGGGCGATTTTCATGCGGACCGCCGCCGCGACTGTCATCAAAACGGCAAAAGCGAAAAGAACAGTTTCAACTGTGATTTTTTCGCCGAGTAAAAAGGAAGAAAAGCCAATCGTCAAAAACGGCATCAGCAGCATTAATTGACTCACGCGGGCGACGCCGCCGCGGGCGAGTCCGCGATTCCAAAAGAAAAATCCCAAAAATTGACTGAACAATCCGATATAGCCGACGCTTATCCATGCGCCCGCCGACCCTTGCCATTCAAAATTCGGCACGGCGAAAATCGCCCAAATTAAAACCATCGGCAGGGCAATCGCCAGCGCCCAGCAGATAACCAGCGCGCCGTCCATTGTCCGCGACAATTCGCCGCCGACTGCGTAGCCGATTGCCGCCGCCGCCACCGCCGCAAACAGAAAAGCATCGCCGATGGCAATTTGTCCGCCGCCGGTGCGAAGCGCGAACCAGCACACCATCGCCCCGCCGCCGACCGCCGCCAGCCAGAATCCCCGCGTCGGTTTTTCCCGCCCCATTAAAACCGTGACCAACGCCGTCGCCAGCGGCAAAACGCCAAGCACGACCCCGCCGTGCGATGCATGAATTTCGCGCATTGCAATCGTCGTAAAAACCGGAAAACCGAAAACAACCCCCGCCGCCACCGCTAAAAGCGCGCGCCATTCGCGTCCCTGCGGCAGACGCGGACGAATTATCGCCAGCACTAAAAGCGCCCCGACTCCCGCAATTAAAAGCCGCGACAGCAAAACCTGCGACCATTCAATTTCGGCGACGGCGGCGCGAGTCGCGGGCAGAGTCAAACTGAAAACAACCACCCCGGCGAATCCCAGCAGCAGCCCCGACGCCGCCATTTTGGAATGCGGCGGCGCAAAATTGCGGCGGAAGTCAAACATCGCAAGGGCATTTTAACAAAGAAAAGATGGCGCGCGATATTCCGCCGCCGCCTCGCGAGAAGGAATTCATTGAAATCATGCACAAAGTCGAGGGGCCGAATCTTGTGCGAATCCTCTGACCGCCTGCGCCCCGCCAATCGAGAGCGGAGATTAATGCGGGGGCGGAGTTAAAAACTCCGTCCTTCCTATTCAGTTGCGCGATTTATCCACGAGTTTGTTGCGGCGAATCCACGGCATCATCGCGCGCAATTTAGCGCCGACCTGTTCAATTTGGTGGGATGCCGCGCGTCGGCGGGCGGCTTTGAGAGTGGGCGCACCGGCGCGATTTTCCAAGATGAATTCGCGGGCGAATTTTCCTTCGCGAATTTCCGCCAGAATCTTCCGCATTTCTTTGCGCGCGCGCGAATCTACAATGCGCGGACCGCGGGTGATGTCGCCGTATTCGGCGGTGTTGGAAATGGAGTAGCGCATTTCGGCGATGCCGCCCTCATAGAGCAAATCCACAATTAATTTTAATTCGTGAAGGCATTCAAAATACGCCATTTCCGGGGCGTATCCGGCTTCCGTGAGCGTTTCAAATCCGGCTTCAACCAGCGCGGAGAGTCCGCCGCACAGGATGACTTGCTCGCCGAAGAGATCGGTTTCGGTTTCTTCGCGGAAAGTCGTTTCAATAATTCCCGCGCGACCGCCGCCAATCGCCGAAGCATAAGCCAGACATCGCGCGCGCGCATCGCCGCTTTTGTCGCGGTCAACCGCAATCAAGCACGGCACGCCGCCGCCCTGCGTATATGTGGAGCGCACTAAATGACCGGGCCCTTTCGGGGCGACCATCACCACATCCAAATCGTCGCGGGCGTCAATCTGCTGAAAATGAATGTTGAAGCCGTGAGCGAATCCCAGCGCCGCGCCTTTTTTAATCGCGCCGTGAATGTGCGACCGATAAATTTCGGCGTGGAGTTCGTCGGGAAGAAGCATCATCGTCCAATCGGCGGCGGCGGCGGCGGCGGAAATGTCGGCGACGGCATGCCCGGCGCGCTTGGCTTTTTTCCACGATTCGCCCTCCGGCCGCACCCCGACGATGACATTCACGCCCGAATCCTTCAAGTTGGCGGCGTGGGCGTGCCCTTGCGAACCGTAGCCGATGACGGCGACGGAAACGCTTTTCCGCTTAAGAATTTTAAGATTGGCGTCCTTATCGTAGAAGATTTTCATCGCTGCTCCTTTGCATCTGCATCATGCGCGAACGCGCAATGCTACCACAAAATTCGCGTAAGCTGGGGACGCGGCACTAACCTGCAAGTTGATTTTGCGGAAGGCAATCAGTGTTTTCAATATCCCAAAAAAAGATTTTTTAGTGCTTTTTTTTCTATAAAAATGATATAAAATGACTCTACAATTTTTTCACTCGTAATATCCGATAAATGGAATGGAATACTTTCCCCTATTTTTTAATCTGCGCGGACGGGTCGCCTTAATTGTCGGCGGCGGGGACATCGCCCGCCGCAAAGCGGATTTGCTCATGCGCGGCGGCGCGCGAATTCGGGCGGTCGCGCCGGTCATTTCGGCTGAATTCAGCCGACTTCTCGCCGCCTCCGGCAACGACGCCCGCCTGCGCGAATACGATTCCGCCGACCTGCAAGGATGCACCATCGCCGTCGCCGCAACGGACGATATGGACATCAACCGCCGAGTCCGCAGCGATGCGCGCGGGCAAAAAATTCCGGCGAATGTCGTGGATTGCCCCGACTTGTGCGACTTTATTTTTCCATCTATTGCGGAGCGCGGGCCGCTTGCCGTCGCTGTTTCCAGCATGGGATTTTCGCCGGTGCTGGCGCGGATGGTGCGCGCGAAAATTGAATCCGTCCTGCCCGCCGGATTGGGGCGTCTCGCCGAATTCGCCGCCCGCTTCCGCGCGACGGTAAAATCCAAAATCAAAAATCCCGACCGCCGCCGAATTTTTTGGGAGGACGCGCTCGCCGGGACAACAGCCGAATACGCAATGCGCGGCGACGATTCAACGGCGGAAAAATTACTGCGCGAATCGCTGGATTCTTTCGCCGCCGATTCGCCTGCAAAAGGCGAGGTTTATTTAATCGGCGCCGGCCCCGGCGACCCCGACCTTCTCACTTTCAAATCGCTGCGGCTTTTGCAGAAGGCGGATGTCGTCGTGCATGACCGGCTTGTCGCCCCCGCCGTCGTGGATTTGGCGAGGCGGGATGCGGCGCGAATTTTTGTCGGCAAGGAGCGCAATCGAAAAGCGGCGTCGCAGGATTCCATTAATCGTCTTTTAATTAAACTTGCGCGCGAAGGCAGGCGAGTCGCGCGGCTCAAAGGCGGCGATCCCTTTATTTTCGGACGGGGCGGAGAAGAATCCCAAGCCCTTTCCGACGCCGGCATTAAGGTTGAAATCGCCCCCGGAATCACCGCCGCCTTGGGCTGCGCCGCCGCCGCCGGAATTCCATTGACGCATCGCAAACTTGCGCATTCGCTGATTTTGTCCGCCCCGCCGGAAAACGGCGACGATTCCCGCTGGCGGGAATTAGCGGCGCAAACCAATTCCACCATCGCCTTTTATATGGCGGGACAGCGGCTCGGCGACATCTGCCGCAACCTTATTATCGCCGGACGAAAATCGCAAACGCCCGCCGCCATTATTTGCAACGGGACGACTCCCGCCGAGCGAATCATTTCAGCGACTCTCGCCGACCTGCCCATTCGCGCCGCCGGAAAAACAGAATCGCCCGCGCTGCTTTTAGTCGGCGAAACAATTGCGATGGGCGAAAATTGCCAAGCCGACGGCGGCTTTCAACTCGCCGAATATTTTCCCAAGATTGCCTGATGCTCGCGCCCGAACAATTGCTATCGCTTAATGAATTAGTCGCGCGCTTGGATTCGCGGCAGATGGACTGGCTCGCCGGCTATGTGTCCGGCTTGCGCGCGGTCAATGATCCCCTCCTCCCCTCTTTAATTTCTTCGGCGGCAATTGAAGAGGCGAAAGCGGAATCGCAAGTGACGGTGCTTTACGGCTCGCAAACCGGCAACGCGAAATCCATCGCCGAAAAGGCCGCGTCGGCGATTGGCGTCCGCGCTCGCATCGTCGGAATGCGCGATTATAAAACCGCGCAATTGAAGCGGGAAAAATTTCTATTTGCCGTCGTCAGCACGCACGGCGAAGGCGACCCCCCCGACGACGCGCGCCCCTTCTATGATTTCTTAATGGGAAAGCGCGCGCCGCAATTGCCCAATTTATCCTTCGGCGTTCTCGCGCTCGGCGACAGCGGCTACGAGCATTTTTGCCAAACCGGCCGCGAAATTGATTCGCGCTTGATTGAATTAGGGGCGAAAAGAATTCTATCGCTCGCCGAATGCGATGTTGACTTTGCCAAGGCCGCCGACAAATGGAAAGAATCCATCGCCGCCGCCGTCGCCGATGCTTCGCCGGCCATCAGCGGCGAATTAAACGGCCATGCAATTCTTAATGGCGCGACGACCCCCCTCCCCTCCCCCCTTGCCTATTCGCGCGAAAATCCTTTTACGGCGACGATTATCGCCAACATTAAATTAAATGACGGCAATTCTTCGCGCGACACGCGGCATTTGGAATTGTCGCTGGAAGGTTCGGGAATGACATTTGCGCCCGGCGATTCGCTCGGCGTGCTGCCGAAGAATCCGCCGGAATTAGTCGCGCGAATTATCGCCTTATTAAAAGCGGACGCCGATTCTCAAATAACCATAAACGGCGAATCAAATTCGCTTAATGAATGGCTGACCGGCAAATTGGAAATCGCGCAATTAACGCCGCCGGTTCTTGGGCGATATGCCGATGCGGTCGGCGACGATAAATTGCGCGCGCGCGCCGCCGACTTTCAAGCGGCGCGAAAATACTTGGACGGCCGCGACCTTGCCAATCTTCTCGCGGATTACCCCCCCCCCTCCCCCCCCTCCGACGAGGAAATTGCAAAGGTTCTTAATTCGCTGCGGCGGCTTGCGCCGCGCCTTTATTCCATTGCATCTTCGCCGAATGCGCGCGAAGACGAAGCGCATATTTTAGTCGGTGAAACAAGGTTTTATTCGCCGATGATTCCGCGCTTAAACGGCTCTGCGAAGCACGGCGCAAAACTAAACGGCGAGGCGATTCAAATATCCGCCAACAAAATGCGATACGGACTCGCATCGCGCTATCTTGCCGCCCGCCAGCCCGACGATGCAGTGCGCGTTTACATTCATCCCGCCGAAAGATTCCGCCTGCCGGAAAACGACGATGCATCGGCGATTATGATTGGCCCGGGCACCGGCATCGCGCCTTTTCGCGCATTCTTGGAAGAGCGGGAAAATCGCGGCGCGCAGGGGAAAAATTGGATTTTTTTCGGTGAGCGGCAATTCGCCGACGACTTTTATTATCAAGCGGAATGGCTGCGGCTGCGCGCTTCCGGAATCCTCACCAAAATAGACGCCGCCTTTTCGCGCGACGGCGCGGATAAAATTTATGTGCAGCATAAATTGCGCAAACAAGGTTCGGAAATTTTTCAATGGCTGGAAAAAGACGCGCACCTTTATGTCTGCGGCGACGAAAAAAAAATGGCCAAGGATGCCGAAAATGCGCTGCTGGAAATCATCGCCGCCGAAAGCGGCAAGGACGAAAACTATGCGCGCGCATACTTGGAAACAATGCGCCAGCAAAATCGCTATCAGCGGGATGTGTATTGATATTGATTATTAACTGCTACGGCGAGGGAGAGAACCTCCTTGCTCTCCCTTGCCGCCTTTTGCCTTCTATTGATTATTGACTGCTATGGGAAAATTGATTCCGGCCGGCGGCGAAAAATGGAGCGCGCTTGGACATTCGGCTGTTTCGCGCCGGCGATTCGCTGACGCCCATCGGCGAATTCCTTTGGAAGACGGCATTGACTCTTTCCGCCGAAAATAATTATTCGTAATCGTCAAAATTGTATGCGCAATAAACATCATTTTTAACCGCGCAAGCATGCTATTCTTTCCGCTGAATTGCGAATTTGAAATCGGCATGCAATCGCCCTCTCTCCAATCTGGGCGTTTTTGCGCGGACGAAGTTGCCTTCTGTTGATTTTTGACTGCTATGGCGGGGGAGACAACCTCCTTGCTCTCCCTTGCCACCCTTTGCCTTCTGTTGATTTTTGGCTGCTATGGCGAGGGAGACAACCTCCTTGCTCTCCCTTGCCACCCTTTGCCTTCCTTGTTAATTGAGATGAACAGCCTTCCTTCTCCCAAAGATCCCGACAAACTCGCCGATGATTCTTCGCCGGTCGAGCGAATCAAAGACGCGAGTAATTATCTGCGCGGCACGCTCGCGCAAAGTTTAGCAGACGACCTCACCGGCGCACTCGCCGACGACGACGCGCAATTGATTAAGTTTCACGGCGTCTATCAGCAGGACGACCGCGACCGCCGCTCCATTCGCGCCGAAAAAAAATTAGAGCCGGCCTATTCCTTTATGGCGCGATTGCGCACGCCCGGCGGATTTATCACGGCGCGGCAATGGCTGACATTAGATCGCATCGCGTCGGAAATGACCAAAGGAGGAGGGGGGGGGGGCATCCGACTCACTTCGCGCCAGACTGTGCAATTGCATGGGATATTAAAGCGCGACTTAAAATCGGCCGTGCAAACTTACGGGCGGGCGATGCTGGATTCCATCGCCGCCTGCGGCGATGTTAATCGCAATGTAATGTGCAGTCCGAATCCTCATCGCTCGCCGACGCACGGCGAAATATACAAACTCGCCGATGAAATCAGCCACCGTCTTCTGCCGAGAAGCCGGGCTTACTTTGAAATCTTTCTGGACGAAAAGCCCATCTTCCAAACTGAAGAGCCGCTTTACGGCAGGCATTATCTGCCGCGAAAATTCAAGATCGCCATTGCAATTCCGCCGCAGAATGACACCGATATTTTTTCCAACGACATTGGATTAATCGCCATTGTTAATAAAGGGAAATTAAAAGGATTCAACATTGCCGTCGGCGGCGGATTGGGGACGACTCACGGCGACGCCCGCACTTATCCGCGACTTGGCGATGTCATTGGATTTTGCGGCAAGGAAAAAATCGCCGACGCCGCTTTTCATCTGGCGGCAATTCAGCGCGACTACGGAAATCGCACAGACCGAAAATTAGCGCGATTCAAATATACGGTGGAGCGGCTGGGAAAATCGGCGGTGCGGGCAGAATTGGAATCCCGCCTCGGCTTTTCTTTGGAAAAAGCGCGTCCTTTTATTTTTACCGGCAGCGGCGACGAATTAGGCTGGAAAAAAAGCGGCGACGAAAAATGGCACTTGACGATTCTCATTGAAAGCGGCCGCGTGCGCGATTTTCCGGGACGGCCGCTGATGTCGGCCCTGTGCGAAATTGCGGCGACCGATTGCTGTCATTTTCGCGCGACCGGCAATCAAAATTTAATTTTAAGCGGCGTCGGCGAAAGCGGCAAGGCGCGAATCGACGGCATTCTCGCCCGCCATAAAATCGGCGACGGCTCGGAATTAAGCGGACTCCGCCGCAATGCAATGGCGTGCGTCGCCCTGCCGACCTGCCCGCTGGCGATGGCGGAATCCGAGCGCTATCTGCCAAAATTGCTGGCGCGATTAGAGCCGATTCTGTCGGCAAACGGACTCGCCGACGATGCTATTTTAATTCGCATGACCGGCTGCCCCAACGCTTGCGCGCGTCCGTATTTGGGCGAAATCGGGCTTGTCGGCAAATCGCCCGGACGATACAACCTCTATCTGGGGGCGGCTTTTGACGGCGCACGGCTGAATCAACTCTACCGCGAAAATTTAGACGAGGAAGGAATCGTCCAAGCGTTGTCGCCGATTTTTTCCGACTATGCGGCTAATCGGCGAGAGGGCGAGCGATTCGGCGATTTTTCCCTGCGGGCGGGATATCCGGACAATAACTAAACAAAGTCATTCTATGATCGGCGGACGGTACTTTTGGCGTAGTGCTTTTCTATTTGCGCCTGAATTAATTCAAAGACGATAGAAAGCGCCCAATACAGCAAAGCGGCCGTTATCAGCATTTCCAAATGTTTGAATTCGCTGCGTCCCTGCGTTTTGGCGAGAAAAGTTAATTCCCACACGCCGACCACCGACACCAAAGCCGAATCCTTCAGCATCTGTATAAATTGATTGCCAATCGGCGGCACGACAACCTTTAATGCCTGCGGCATAATAATCTTGCGGAAAGTTAAAAGATTCGGCACGCCCAAAGCCCCCGCCGCCTCCCATTGCCCGCGCGGAATGCTTTGAATGCCGGCGCGGAAAATTTCCGCCATATAAGCCGAATAGCAAATAGAAAGCGCCGCAATGCCGGCGGGAATCGCATCCACTACAAATCCCAATTGCGGAAGTCCGATGTATATTAAATACACCGTCATCAAAAGCGGCAGACCCCGAAAAAAGGAAATGTAAAAAGTGGCCGCGCCGTAAGTTAAAGAATTGGACGACATTTTCGCCATCGCCAATACAAGCGCCATTACGCATGCCAGTGCGATGGAAACCAGCGAGATAAGAATCGTCGTCGTCACTCCGCGCGCGATTAAAAAGCCGATTTTTTCGCCGATGAATTCATAACTTAAATCAAACGAATGAAAAAACAGGAGAAAAAGAATCAGCAATTCCGCCCAGACGACCATCACTCGCCAGATGAATTTCGGCAGCAGCCGCACCACTTCCGCATTGGCGGCGAAGACAAATGCGGCGACCGCCGCAAAGCCCAGTCGCGCAAGCCAGCCGGCGGACTCGGGATCGCGGAAAGCCGGACGCAGCAGCGCCGACAGCAATTCCCATCCGCGCAAATCTGCGGCGGCGAAAACAATCAGCGACGCTAAAAACAGTCCGCCGATTCGCGCGGCAGTGCTCATCGCTTCGCCGCCGATAGTTTTTTGACCCTACTCCACTGTGGAGTAATCCACGCCGTACCACTTTTTAGAAAGGCGCGACAGCGTCCCGTCCTTGTGCATATCGGCGATGGCGTCGACGATTTTAGCGTTGAACTCAGCGTCGCCCTTGTCGGTCGCCACTGCCAGCGGTTCGTAGTAGGCGGGCTTGCCGACCACCCGCATCGGATAGCCGTTTTTAATCGCCTCTTCAATTGTGGGGCGGGCGGAAAGAACGCCGTCAAGACGGGTGCCGTCGCCGATGCGCAAATCGTCAAAGGCGTTGGTGTCGGTTTCGTAGGTGCGAATTTCGCCCGCCGTCACGGCGTAGTCAAACGACGGCGTGCCGACGGCGTCAATAACAAGATTCTTGTTGAGATACGCCTCGTAAGTGCAGCCGCCGCAAACGCCGATTTTCCTGCCGTTCAAATCGTCCAGCGAAGCCGCGTCGGAATCTTTATGCACGGCGAAAGCGCCCGGCACATAGTAGTAGACGGCGGGAAAATCCAAAACCTGCGCGCGCTCTTTGGTCGGCGTCATGGAGCCCACCGAAATATCCCATCGTCCCCGCCAATTGCCGATGGTGATAATTTCCCACGCAGGCGTGATGATTTCCAGTTCAACCCCCAATCGCTTGGCGATTTCGCGGGCGACATCCACATCAAAGCCGTCCATTTCATTCGCGTCGTTCAAAAACGACTGCGGCGGATAGGACGGATCGGACGACAGAACCAGCACGCCCTTGCTCATTACGCGATCCAGCGTCTCGCCGGCAACAGCCGAAAAAACGGCGCAGACCGAAAAAATTACCGCGCACAAATAACGCGCGAAAGCTTTGAAGATTAACATTTTTCCTCCTTTCGGATTCGGGCAATTTTCCCGTCCGCGATTATAGCAGAAAAATTCGCGCGCCGAAAAAATTTGCGACGGTGCCGATGCTCTGCGTCGGCGCGAGAAATTTGCGGGCGGGTATAATTTATCGGATGGAAATGACGATGGAAAAAATCCCTTCCCGGCTCGCCCGGGTGGAAATTCATCGGGATGAATTTCGCCTGCTTTGGCGGGATGATTCGCGTCCGCCGCTGACGGCTTCGTGGCTGTGGCTTCGCGACCATGATCCTTCGGGATTTCATCCGCAGACCCGCCAGCGGCTGACGGACACATTTTCGCTGCCGTCGTCCGCCCCGCCGACGGCGGAAATCCGCGACGGCGGCGGCACCCTGCAAATCGGCTGGGAAGACGGACGCATCAGCAAATTTTCCGCCGATTTTTTTGCGGCGATGGATTCTGAATCCAACGCTGAATCATCCTCAAATTTACTGTGGGACGCCGCCGCCATTTCCGCCGAATCGCCGGCGATGGATTACGCCGATATTACAGCGGATGAATCCGGAACGCGATTGTGGCTGGAAAAAGTCGCGCGCTATGGATTTTGCCTCGTCCAAAACGCCCCGCCGAATTCCGCCGCAACGGAAAAATTAGCGCGCGCAGTCGGCTACATTCGGGAGACGATTTTCGGCGGCCTGTGGCAATTTACGGCGAATCTCGCCCACGCCGACACCGCCTACACCAAAGAAGAATTAGGACTGCACACGGACGGCACTTATTCGCTGGATCCGCCGGGCTGCCAGATTCTGCACTGCCTTGAATTTGACGGAACCGGCGGCGACAGCGTTTTCGCCGACGGCTTTTGCATCGGCGAAATGCTGCGAAGCGAATCGCCCGCGCTTTTTGATCTGCTGTGCGATGCGGAAATTCCGGCGCAATACATCGACGAAGAACGCGGAATTTTTCTGCGCGCGCGGCATCCGGTCTTTCGGCTGGACGGCGGCGGCGAAATTCAGCAGATATGCTTCAACAACCACGACCGCGCCCCGTTTTTATTGGATGCAAAAAAAATGCCTTTGTTCTATCAAGCCCTCGCCGAATTTCATCGCTTGGCGAATTCCGCCGAAATGCAATGGCGAAAACGCCTCGCCCCCGGCGAAGCGATTCTGTTTGACAACTGGCGGGTTCTGCATGGCCGGTCGGCTTACGAAGGCCGCCGCACAATCGCGGGGGCTTACATTAATCGCGAAGATTTTCAATCGCGCCTGCGGGTTTTGAGGGCGGCTTGATTTTGTTCGCGCGGCGGCGTAGAATTCTTTCCGCAAGTTGGCTGGATGGTCGCCGCGGAAGGGGAAAATTGCTCCTGTAATTCTTCCTTTTTCGCGGAGGAAAGTCCGGACTCCGCAGGGCAGAATGCCGGTTAACCGCCGGGCGCCGCAAGGCGACGGAAAGTGCCGCAGAAAATAAACCGCCGATGGCGTTGAAATTATGAAAATAATTCCGACGCACAGGCAAGGGTGAAACGGCGCGGTAAGAGCGCACCGGGTTCGCGGCGACGCGAATCGCACGGCAAACCCCATTCGGAGCAAGGCCAAGCAGAAGCAATAGCGCAGCCCGCGCTGCTTCGGGTAGGCCGCCAGAGGTCGCCGGCAACGGCGATCCCAGATGAATGACCGTCCTCGACAGAATCCGGCTTACAGGCCAGCTTGCCCTTTTTTCCCATGCAATCTTTGTGGATTCTCGTTTCCGCGTTTTTATTTGCGCTGATGGTGGCGGCGGTTAAAATCGGCGCCGGCCGGCTCGGCGCGATGGAAATTGTATTTTACCGCTCGCTTATCGGAATGATTCTCATCGTCGCTTTCGCCCGCGCGCGAAGGCGCTCGCTCGCCACTGAAAACTTGCGCGTGCATTTGTGGCGCGGAATGACCGGATTCATCGCGCTCGCCCTGTTTTTTTGGTGCATTCCGCGGCTGCCGCTGGCGACGGCGTTTGCGCTTAATTACACTTCGCCGCTTTTTTTAGCGGCGCTCACCGCTGTTTTTATGCGCGAAAAAATTGATTTGAAATTGGGCGGCGCGCTGCTGATATGCTTTGCCGGAGTCATTTGTCTTTTGCGCCCCGGCATTTCCGCCGAGCAGGCGATTGTCGGGCTTGCCGGACTCGCCTCCGGCTTTTTTGCCGGCTGCGCTTATTTTAATATTCGGCGGCTCGGCAAATTAAACGAAGGCGGCATTCGCACGGTATTTTATCTCACTCTTATTTCCACCGCCGCCGCGCTTGTATTAAATCTCGGCTACGGCGAATTTCACCGCTTAAATTGGAATGATGCCGCCGTGCTGCTGGCGGTCGGCGTAACGGCGACTTTCGCCCAATTGGCATTGACGCGCGCGCTGGCTTTCGGACATACCTTAGTCGCGGGCGCGCTCGGCTATTCGGCGATAATTTTTTCCGGCGCGGCCGATTATTTTATTTGGCAAAGCCGATTAACCCTGTTTGATTTTATCGGCATCGGACTGATTGTCGGCGGCGGCGTTTTCAGCATTTACGCCCATCTTAAAACGAAATGAACCCCCGCGCCGCCGATTACAATTCCATCCGGATTTTTTCCAGAGCGGCGCCGACTAATTTCGCCGTCACTTCCACCGCCGGAATGACGCTGTCGTAGCGCATTCGCTTGGGGCCAATCACCCCGATAACGCCCAGCGAACGCCTATCCACCGAATACGGCGACAGAATTACACTGCATTCCGAAAGCGCCGGCACGCCGCATTCGCTGCCGATAAAAATCCGCACATTCTCCGCCTGCCTGCCGGTTTCCAGCAATTTAAGCAAATCTTTTTTGCGCTCAAACAGCGAAAACAAATCGCGCAGTTTCGTCATATTCACGGACAGCGATTCGTGGGCGAGAAGATTCCCCTCGCCGACCACTTGAAAGTCGTCGCCGGACGGCGGCGATTCTTCCGCCATCGTTTCCAGCGTCCGGGCGAGCAAACCCGACAAACGGCGGCGAATGCGATGCATTTGCGTTTGCAGGCGGCGGCGGGCTTCTTCAAATGTAAAATCGCGCAGGCGGCGATTAAAATAGTCGCTCGCTTGGGCGAGGTCGGCGGCGGAAAAATCGCCGGGTGCGGGAATTACCCGATTCAAAACTTCGCCGGTGGAAGTGACCATTACAATTAATAATCGCCGCTCCGACAATTGGACGAATTCCAGCCGCCGAATTGACGCCGCCTCTCTCGGCGGAGTCGCTACAAATCCGGCGAAGCGAGTCAAATTAGACATCACCCGCGCCGCCGAACCCAGCAAATCGCCCGCCGAATCCGTCTTCAGTCCGTCGCGCAAACGCCGAATCAAACGCGCGTCGGGAGGGCGAATAGCGAGCAAACTATCCACAAAAAAACGCATCCCGCGCACGCTCGGAATTCGCCCGGACGAAGTGTGCAAACTGGAAAGCAGCCCCATTTCCTCCAAATCCGACATAACATTGCGGAATGTCGCCGGCGACAGCCGAAGATCCGTAATCTTCGCCAGCGTGCGCGAGCCCACCGGCTCGCCCTGCCGAATGTATTCGCGCACAATCGCCTTCAAAATTGCACGCGCGCGAGGATCCAAAGAAATATCCGCAAGCGACTCAGCCTCGCCCAAAAAAGGCGGCGGCACGGAAGATGCAATCTGGCGACTCGGATTCACAATAGAAAAAATACCCTCTTTCCGCCATTCGCGCAAGCGAATTTTTAAGGACGACCCCCCCGAAAAAAAGATTGCCTTCCTAAAAGGAGAATTAGTATGATCGACACCGCGTCAATGCGGCTTTCGGCGGTTTTTCTTACTGATTAATTGTGCGGCGGACGATTAATTCCGCATTTGACTCGCTTTAAATCCTCGTGCCTTTGCGGTGCATCGGTGCGAGGATTCCATTTTAATTAAAGAGCGCTTTTCCAATCGGCGACTCGCAGGCATCCAATCGGACGCAATTGGCTTCCGCCGTCGGGGCGAAAAACGATGGCGTCGCCCTGCCGAAAATCGGTGGGTTCTATTCCGCACCACGCAATAATCGGTTTCACCGCCGATTTGATATTGCACGAATGCGTCATCAAGGCGGCATTTCCGAATTTGGGCGACGCCGCCAGCATTTTCAGCAGTGCTTCCTTGCGGGAGACGACGGCTTTGGGCGATGCAAAGCAGGTTGTCTGCAAATCGTCCGAGCGGCGAATTTTGCCGCCGCCGAAAATTAATGACGCCGAATCCCTCGTGCGGCAGTAAGGGCTTGTCCGGACGGCGGCGACGGAAATTTTTAATCGGTGAATGGCTTTGCCGACAATAATGGCGTCGTGTTTTCCCTCGTCGTCCAGCATTCGCTGGCGGGAGCAATCGGCGAAAAATGCTTCATGGTCGCCGTCTCTGATGGAGGCGTTGCGGAGTTGGTCGCCGTGTCCGTCGGTTCGCATATGCCGCCACAGAATGACATTGCCGCCTTCTTGGAGGCGGGCAAAGATTTCACTCGCCGACAGCGGCATTTCCGCCGTCCGGCCAATGCCGGCGGACGATATTAAAGCAATCGCCGCCAAAATCCATTGATGGGCTTTCATTTTTAATCGGCCTCGCGGAATTTTAAATCAAAAAACGACGGCAGCCCGCTTGACGACGAGTTATTGTATCCCTCAAAAAACAAATCGTAGGCGACGCAGTAAAAATCTGAAAAAAATTCGCCGATGCGCGCCCAATTTGGCTTTTCTCATTTAGAATGATCCGCCAAGAAATTCCGATAATGGAAGTTAACGCTAACATTTCGCCGCCGCGCCATCGCCCGAAAATCGGCGCGCATCAATCGGCGTCGGCGGAAACCTGCGAGCATTGGCGGCGATGGAATATGCATTCGCTCGGCCCGGGCGAACCGGCGATTTTGGAATGGCAAAAAGCCGGATTGGAATTGCCCGACCTCGCCGAAATGCGTCGGCATCGTCTCGCCCGCGTGCGCGCGGAATTAATCGCCCATGATTGCGCCGCCGCCGTCCTTTACGATCCGCTCAATGTCCGCTACGCCGCCGACAGCACGAATATGCAATTGTGGATTTCGCACAACGCCGCCCGCTACTGCTTTGTCGCCGCCGACGGGCCGCTGATTATGTTTGACTATCACATGTGCGAACATCTTTCCGCCCATAATCCGCTGATTGACGAAGTGCGCCCTGCCATCGGCTGGTTTTATTTTCAATCCGGCGGGCGACTCGGCGAATTCGCCTTAAAATGGGCGGACGAAATCGCCGACTTGGTTAAGCAGGTCGGCGGCGATTCGCGGCGGCTGGCGATGGATAGATGCAATCCCGAAGGCGCATCCGCTCTCGCCAAGCGCGGCGTGGAAATTATCAGCGGCGAAGAAATTATGGAAAAAGCCCGCGCCGTAAAATGCAACGATGAAATTCGCGCCATGCGATGCGCCATCAACGCCTGCGAAAAATCCATTGAATTAATGCGCGAAGACCTTTCGCCGGGCATTACCGAAAATCGCCTGTGGTCGCGATTGCATGCGGAAAATATCGCGCGCGGCGGCGAATGGATTGAAACGCGCCTGCTCGCTTCCGGCCCGCGCACGAATCCGTGGTTCCAAGAATGCGCGAGCCGTCCAATTGAAAATGGCGACTTGCTCGCGTTTGACACCGACTTAATCGGACCTTATGGAATCTGCGTTGACATTTCCCGCACTTGGCTGACCGGCGACGGAAAACCCAGCGGCGAACAGCGCGAAATTTATGAACTCGCGCGCGAGCAAATTGAACGCAATATTGAATTATTAAAGCCCGGCATTTCCTTCCGCGAATTTTCCGAAATCGCCCATGCCTATTCGCCGGAAAAATATCTGCGCTATTCTGTGCTGTGCCACGGCGTCGGACTCTGCGACGAGCATCCGTCCTTGTCTTTCGCCGACCTTTGGAAAGCAAAGGGATGCGACGGCGTCTTTGAAAAAGGAATGGTCGTCTGCATTGAAAGTTATGTCGGTAAAATCGGCGGACGCGAAGGAGTCAAATTAGAGGAGCAAATTCTCATCGCCGAAAACGGCGCGGAAAAATTATCGTCCTATCCGCTCGGACTTGTGGATTGATTTGACTCCCCTCCCCAATTCTTAAAATCACTTTAATTTTTTTACCTGCAGAAACGGAGGAAAAAATGGAAAAAGCACGCTTTGAGATTGCGCCGCAAAACGGCGTCGCGGTTGTTTTCGCCGATGGCCGGCGTCTGCAGCTGCATCCCTTGTGGCTGCGCGAGCGCACTTCCGCCGACGGAGCGTTTGACGCCATCTCGCATCAGCGGCTGTTTGAGCCCTCGGACATTGATTTGAATCTGCGCTTTGAATCGCTCGCGCTCAGCGGCGACGGCGTCCTTTCGGTGCGCTTTTCGGACTCGCACGAATGCGAATTTCGCGCCGATGAATTGTCGCTCGCCGATTACTTCGCCGAATCAAATTCGCCGCCGCCGGTTTTGTGGGACGCCGAATCCGTCTCGCCGCCCCGCCATCATTACGCCGATTTGAAAAAAGGAGGAAGGCCGCTCGCGCGATTCGCCGCCGACTTTGTAAAATGCGGATTCGCCATCGTCGGCGAAGTGCCGACGCGCGAAGGCGAAATTGTCCGCTTCACCGAATTAATGGGACCGGTGCGCCCGACAAACTTCGGCGCGCTGTTTGATGTCAAATCCAAAAGCGGCTTGGACGCAAACGACCTTGCCTATACGACCCTCGCCCTGCGCGGACACACCGATAATCCCTACCGCCAAGTTGCGCCGGATATTCAATTGCTGCACGCTCTGCAAAACGAAGCCAAAGGCGGCGACTCCACGCTCGCCGACGGATTCAAAATCGCCGAAACAATTCGGGAGGAAGACCCCGCCGCCTTTCGCGCGCTTTCGGAAACGCCGGTGATATTTCGCTTTGAAGACAGCGCAACTCATTTTATTAATCGCGCGCCGCTAATTGAATTAGACGGCGGCGGAAAATTGCGGCAAATAAGATTCAGCGAGCGGCTGGATTACGCCCCCCCCCTCCCCCCCCCCGCGATGGCGGATTATTATCGCGGACGCAAACTCTTTGCCGAGCGGGCGGAATCGGATCGCTTTCAATTTTGCTTTCGGCTTTCGCCGGGCGATTTGCTGATGATGAACAATACGCGCCTTTTGCATGGCCGCTCGGCTTTTGAATCCGGCGGCGCCCGCCATCTGCAGGGATGCTATATGGATATGGATCCCATCCTTGGGATTCTGCGCAAAGCCGACGGCGGCGAATAAGCCAAAATCGGCGGCGCGCGAATTGTCAGCGCGATTTATCGTCCGCTTTTTTGCGGGGGACAGTCCATCCGTTGCGCGCCGGATATTCGTGGACAAGTTTGCCGTCCTTTTCATAGACGATGGCGGTGTCGGTCACTCGCGCAACTTCGCGGGCGATGAGCCCGGCAAATTTAAGCGATTCCATTTCGGGCGAATCGCCGGGTTCAATTCCGGCGTCCGCATCCGACGGCAGGGACACTTTAATGTGGCCCAAATCATATACTTCCATTTTCATCGCTTTTCTCCGCTGTCAAGCATCAAGAAGTATCGCCAAAAAGTTGGCGAAACATTTTATCATGGGCTTTTTCAAAATCCTGTTTCGCTTGCTTCATCGCTTCGCGACCGTCCTTCACTTTGGCAACGATTGCCTGCTGACGCGCAAGCGGCGGCAAAGGAATTTGCAGCGCAAGAATTTCTTCGGCGCGATAGGTCTCCCGCCCGGTCGTGTCCACCATAGATAGAGTCGGAACAACCATATCCAAAACCCAAAAGAGATAATCGCGGTCGACTTTTCCCTCATCAATCGCGCAAACCAATTGCGTATCGGTGCCGTGATATTCGGCGTCGCTGAGCGCAAACAATCCGTTCTGCGTGTGCAGGCGGCCAAACACCAAATCGCCGGGAAGAATCTTTTGGCGTTTAGTCACGCCAACATTGTAGCCCCACCGTTCTTCTTTGAGCAGGATTTTATGCTCCTTGCCGCTGAATGTCGGCTCGCGGCATTTCATATCAGGCGTGATATTAATCGCGCGTCTTTTAACAACAACTAAATCGTCCAGCGGCACAGTCGGTATTTTGCTGACAAGAAGGGGGACGGCTTCCGGCTTGATAACAAAGACGGGAGGGGTGACGGCAAGTTCCAAGCACAAGCGATTTTCGTTGCGATCTTCCAGCAGTCGATCCAAATCGTTCAGCCCGGGCAGGGGGTCGCGTTTTTTGTCCAGCGTATAGCCGTCGTTTTCCACCACAAAGTAAGGAATCTTGTCTGTTCTTTTGCTGCCGCCTTTCCAAAAGGCGTAAATGATGCTGGTTTTCGCCGAAGTAAATCCGCGAAACACTTCGCGCGGCAAGGAAACAATGCGCCGTATTTCCCATTCCGACAAAAGCATCTCGCGGATTTTGCGGCATTCCGACTGCGGCGAATCAATGATTCGCTCCGGAACAATCATGCAAATGCGTCCGCCGCGGCGACCTTTGACGGCATCCATGCTATGATAAATGCATGCCGCTTCATCCCGACCAAATGGGATATTAGTGATGACCACTTCAAATTGACCCCTTGCCGATTCGGACAAGCTGTCTTTGCGATGGATATTGCTGTGTCCGTCTCCGGCGAGAATCATATTCATTTTCGCGGTGTGCGCGCTGCGCGAAATATCCGCGCCATAAACCGATTCTTCGCGCAGTTGCCGCATTCTTTCGTCGCTGTCACCTTCCGGCAAATTTTTCCTGATATGCTTGAACGCTTGAATCAGCATTCCGCCGGTGCCGCAAAAGGGGTCGTAAACGCGCTCGCCGAATTGTGGGTTGCACAAGGAAACCATCGCCTGCACGATGTGACGCGGCGTGAAATACTGCGCAAGGTCGCTTTTTTGCCGATTGTATCGACGCAAAAAATATTCATACGCTTCGCCCTTAACATCGGCGTCCACATCAATAAAGGAAAATTTTTTGAGCCGCTCGACCAGCCGTTCCAAAGTTTGCGGACGACGAATTTGCGGCTCGCTGAAAACATCCGGATATTTAACGCCGAGATTGTGAATGCCCTCCCGATACGCCGCCATCAAGCGCGTGCCGGTTTTATCCTCAATATCCCGCCAATGCGCAGGAATGTCCGCGCCGTTTTCGCTATCGCCAATTTCGCTGACGATTTTAAAAAACAGCACATGCGAAAATTCGGTGAATGCGTCAATGTTGACCACTCCCTCTTCGCGCAGCAATTTGCCGGCGGCATTAAAAATAGAGATGAGGTCGCGGCTGTTCTGAACGACTTCGCCACGAAACCATGCACTGCGCAAGCGGAAGTTTTGCAGCATCCGCTCGCTTAAAAATTCGCGGACGATTTCGCCGTTAAACGACAAAGGACGCCGGTCGCCGAGATGCGCAGTACGGACGACATCGCCGTCCGACGCGAAAACCGTCGGGCAGTTAAGTTTTTCGGCGTAGGAAAGCGCCTGCGTTATCGCCGCCTGCAAATCCTTGCCCGGCCGCTTCGCTTCAATAACCGCAAGCGGATGCGTGCTGTCCTTGCCGTAAAGGACATAATCTGGCTTCTTGCGCCCCAGTGCGTGATTCTGACTTTCATAGCGCGCGCCTTCGCGGGAAACCTGCTCGTCGCCCCACTTCTTGTCGCGGAGCTGGCGATCAATTAAAACGCGGACATCGGCTTCCGCTGGATTTGTTTTTTTCATTTTTTCACCTCGGCAATTGTGACTCGCCCATTAGGAATTCATCAATGGCGCGGGCGCACTGGCGGCCTTCGCGAATTGCCCACACGACCAAAGATTGTCCGCGCCGCATATCGCCAGCGGAAAATATTTTGTCCGCCGAAGTTTGATAATCATCCTCCGACGCCAGCACATTGCCGCGCGAATCCAAGGCCAATCCCAATTCATCAATCATCCCCCCATGCAATGGATGAAGATAACCCATCGCCAGCAGAATTAAATCCGCGCGAATATCAAACTCGCCGTTGGGAATTTCGCGCATTTGCATTTTGCCGTTTTCGCCGCGATGCCATTCCAAACGCGCCGCCCGCAATTTTTTAACGCTGCCGTTTTCGCCGACGAATTCCTTTGTAGTAACGCTCCATTCGCGCGCGCATCCCTCCTGATGCGAAGATGAAGTGCGCAACTTAAGCGGCCAATCCGGCCAAGTCAGCATTTTATTTTCGGCGTCGGGCGGCAGCGGCAGCAATTCTAATTGGACAATTTCCTTCGCGCCCTGCCGATTGGATGTGCCGATGCAGTCCGATCCGGTATCCCCCCCCCCTATCACGACGACATATTTATTTTTCGCCGTAATTTCGCGGCCGGGGATATTGCAGTCGCCGGCGACTCGGCGATTTTGCTGCGGCAGAAATTCCATCGCAAAATGCACGCCGTCTAATTCGCGTCCGGGCGCCGGCAAATCGCGCGGATGCTCGGCGCCGCCGCACAAGGCGACGGCATTAAAATCTTCGGCGATTTCCTTTGTTGTAATGTCGCGGCCGATGTAAATGTTAGGACGAAAGGTCACGCCTTCTTCGCGCATTTGATTTATGCGGCGATCTATTAAATGCTTTTCCATTTTGAAATCGGGAATGCCGTAGCGCAGCAGTCCGCCGATGCGGTCGTTCTTTTCAAAGACAACGACCTCATGTCCGGCGCGGGCTAATTGCTGCGCGCATGCAAGCCCCGCCGGGCCGGAGCCGACAACGGCGGCTCGCTTTCCGCTTCGGAAGGGGGAGGGGGTCGGCTCAATCCATCCTTCATTCCAGCCGACATCAATAATGGCGCGCTCTATGAATTTAATCGTCACCGGGTCGTCGTTGATATTAAGCGTGCATGCCGCTTCGCACGGGGCGGGGCAAACTCGCCCGGTGAATTCGGGAAAGTTGTTGGTGGAATGCAAAACTTCCAGCGCGCGCCGCCATTCGCCGCGATAAATTAAATCATTCCAATCGGGAATGATGTTGTTAATCGGACAGCCGGTCTGACAGTAGGGAATGCCGCAATCCATGCATCGCGCGCCCTGCTCGCGCATCGCCGCATTGTCGGGCAGGACGATAAATTCGCGATAGTGGCGCAGACGCTCGGCGGCGGGGGCGGATTCCTCCTCCGCGCGGGCAATTTCCATAAAGCCGGTGATTTTTCCCATCTCAATTTTCCCAATGAATTATATCCGACTTTAATTGTCGGCGCAGGGATTGCGCCCGTTTAATTCTTCCGACGCATTCAGCAATTCTCCGCTGTTTGCGTCAAACGCAAATTCAATAAACGGCCGCGGATTTTCCTTTGCATAAGTGTCGGTCATGCGGACGCGAATCCGCGCGATGCTGTTTTCAAATTTCCAGCCGAATGTTTTATTCCATAGAATCGCGCAGCCGTATTTCTTTTGGGATTCCTCGCGCGCGGCGGCAACAAGAAAAGAATGATACTTAATATCGGAATGCTTTTGATAATCATCGGCAAAAAACGCGCGCCAAGGGCCGCGGTAATTCAAATCATTTTCCGCGCCCTGCGGCAGATCGCCCCATTGCCCGCGCGCGGTGACAATCAATCCCGAATCGGCGGCGCGAATGTCGCCGATAAGAGGAATCATATTCTGAAAGTTCTCGTCCATCAAACGATAGCGCGGCCCGCATCCTTCGGGAATCAGGCAGTTGTCAACGACAATCAGCATTCCGGTAATGGATGCCCCCCCCCCCCCTGCGTTCGCGCAGCCGCAAAGCGAGAATATGCTTATCATCGCAAAGATTGCCGTGCGCATTTTCTGCATCTTTGTCGTCATTTCAATTCGGCGCGACGGCAATTCACGCCGCTTTTTCGGCATCGGCTTTTTCCAATTCAATTAAGGCGCGGCGATATTCGCGAGGAGTGACCTTAACAAAGCGCGGCTTCATCGTCTCCCAATTATTAAGAATCGCCCGCGCTTTCGGACTGTCGGTGCGATTAATATGACGATGCAAAAAATCGCGCACAATATCCGAATCCGAACGGCGCAAATGCTGCCCCGGAGATACGCCTTCTTCAAGCGGCGACAAAGAAACCGTCGCCGCATTGCAATGCTTTTCAAAGCCGCCTGATTCATCCAAAACATAAGCGATTCCCCCGCTCATTCCGGCGGCGAAGTTGCGTCCGGCTTCGCCGAGAACAATCACTGTGCCGCCGGTCATATATTCGCAGCAATGATCCCCGGCGCCTTCCACCACCGCCGACGCGCCCGAATTGCGCACGGCGAATCGCTCGCCGGCAACTCCGCGAAAATAGCATTCGCCGGCAATTGCGCCGTAAAGAACTGTGTTGCCGACAATAATATTAACGCCGTCTTCGCGAGATGACTCCGGCGGATAAATCGCCAAGATGCCGCCGGAAAGTCCTTTGCCGGCATAATCGTTTGCTTCGCCGCGCAATTCCAAAGTAATTCCGCGCGCGAGAAATGCGCCGAAGCTTTGTCCGGCAACTCCATTAAAGCGAAAGCGAATGGTATCGTCGGGCAGACCTTGATGTCCGAAGCGCGACGCGACTTCGCCGGACAGCATCGCGCCGACAGTGCGATTAAGATTCCTAATATCAAAATCCATCTCAATTTTTTCGCCGCCGTCCAGCGCCGGTTTTGCGCAGGCGATCAATTCATTGTCCATTGCGCGGTCAAGATGATGATTCTGCTCTTCGCAGTGATGGCGCGCAATTTGAGAAGGAGCGGAGGGGCTATGCAGAATCGGCGAAAGATTAATGCCGCGCGCCTTCCAATGAAAATCCGCCGTCTTTGCATTCAGCATATCAACGCGGCCAATCATTTCGTCAAAATGGCGAAAGCCCATCTGCGCCATTAATGCGCGCGCTTCTTCGGCGACAAAGAAAAAATAATTAATGACATGCTCCGGCTGTCCGGCGAATTTCCTGCGCAATTCCGGACGCTGAGTCGCAATGCCAACCGGACAAGTATTCAAATGACATTTGCGCATCATAATGCATCCTTCGGCGACCAGCGGCGCCGTGGCGAAGCCGAATTCATCCGCCCCCAAAAGCGCGCCGACAACAACATCGCGGCCGGTTTTAATTTGACCGTCAACCTGCAGGGCGACTCGTCCGCGCAATCCATTAATAACTAATGTTTGATGCGTCTCCGACAAGCCCAATTCCCAAGGCGTTCCGGCGCGCTTAATGGAGGAAATAGGCGATGCGCCGGTGCCGCCGTCGTGGCCGGCAATGGTAATGTGGTCGGCTTTGGCCTTGGCGACTCCGGCGGCGACAGTCCCGACTCCGCAGCGCGAAACTAATTTAACGCTGACCTGTCCGCGCGGGTTTATGTTTTTCAAATCATAAATTAATTGCGCGATATCCTCAATGGAATAAATATCGTGATGGGGGGGGGGGGAAATTAATCCGACTCCCGGCACCGAATGACGCACGCGGGCAATTTCGCGGTCAACCTTATGCCCCGGCAATTGACCTCCCTCGCCCGGCTTTGCGCCTTGGGCGATTTTAATTTGCATCATATCCGAATTAATTAAATACTCGGCCGTTACGCCGAAGCGGCCGGAGGCGACCTGCTTAATCGCCGACCGCATAGAATCGCCGCCGGCAAGCGGACGATAGCGCTCGGATTCTTCGCCGCCCTCGCCGGTGTTGGATTTGCCGCCGATGCGATTCATCGCAATCGCAAGAGTCGCATGCGCCTCGCGCGACAGCGAACCGAATGACATCGCGCCGGTGGAGAATCTTTTAACCATCTCCGCCGCCGATTCAACTTCTTCCAAAGGCACCCCCCCCCCCCCTTCGCGAATTTGCAGCAAGCCGCGCAGAGTCATTAAGCGGCGCGATTGATTATTAATTAAGTCGGCGTATTCGCGGTAACTGTCGGCGTTTTTGCCGCGCACCGCATGCTGCAATTTAGCGATCGACTGCGGAGTCCATAAATGCTCTTCGCCGCGCGCGCGAAAAGCGTAATCACCGCCGGCGTCCAGCGCATTTTGATAAAGCGGACGCGGCTTGCCGTCAAAAGCGACGCGATGCCAAAACAAGGATTCCTCCGCAATTTCCGCGAGTCCCGCCCCTTCAATTTGCGATACTGTGCGGCGGAAATACTTGTCCACAAAATCGCGCCGCAATCCGACCGCCTCAAAAATTTGCGCGCCGCAGTACGATTGAAAAGTCGACACGCCCATCTTTGACATTACCTTATAAATTCCCTTGCACACCGCTTTGCGATAGCGGGCGATTCGCTCAAGCGGAGGCATTTCCGGCTCATTAAAAAGTTCCATGGATTTAATCACGCGATAAGCGAGATAAGGAAAAATCGCCTCCGCGCCGTAGCCCGCCAAGGCGGCGAAATGATGCACTTCGCGGGCGGCGCCGGTTTCCGCGACAAGTCCGGCGCGCGTGCGCTCGCCCTCTTCAATTAAACGATGATGCACCGCCGACACCGCCAATAAAATCGGTATGGCGGCGCGAGCCGGGCTGATTCCGCGGTCGGACAAAATTAATATATTAACTCCGTTTCTAATGCTTTTTAATGCGGATTCGCAAAGCGACTCCATCGCCGCTTCCATCCCCCCCCCCCCCTTCTCAGCGGGAAAAGTAATGTCAAGAGTTCGCGGTTCAAGACGGCCTTCGCAGCATTCGCTGGCGTTTCGCAGCGCGGACATTTCGGAAGGGGTAAGAATAGGATTGGCAATCGCCAATTGAGCCGCATCGGTCGGGCGATTAACCGCCAGCAGATTCGGCCGTTCGCCAAGATAGCCGCCAAGCGACATTACCATTTCTTCGCGAATGGGGTCAATCGGCGGATTTGTCACCTGCGCGAATTCCTGCCGAAAATAATTAAACAGCGGCTTCATTCGCAGCGACAGCACGGCTTGGGGAGCGTCGTCGCCCATTGAGCCGACCGGCTCTTCGGCGTTTTCAACCATCGGGCGAAGGATGAATTTAATATCTTCTTCGGTGTAGCCGAATGCCTGCTGGCGGCGCAATAAATCGTCTTTGCCGTTTCCGCCGCCGTTTGCTTCGCAGGTTGTCGGCAGCGATTTCAATTTAATTTGCGCGCCCTCAACCCATTGTTTATAAGGGCGGGATTCGGCAAGCGCGCGCTTGACTTCGGCATCGTCAACAATTTCTCCGCGCGATAAATCCACAAGGAGCATTTTGCCCGGCTCCAATCGCCACTTGCGGCGAATTTTAGAATCATCAATAGTCGGCAAAACGCCGGCTTCCGACGCCATAACAATGAGGTCGTCGTCGGTGACAAAGTATCGCGCCGGACGCAGCCCATTGCGATCTAAGGTCGCGCCGATTTGCACGCCGTCGGTGAATGCGACCGCCGCCGGACCGTCCCAAGGCTCCATCATCGTGGCGTGATGCTGATAAAAAGCGCGCCGCTTGGAATTCATCAAAGGATTTCCCTGCCATGCTTCGGGAATTAAAATCGCCGCCGCCTGCGCCAAGGAATAGCCGGCCAATCTCAATAATTCCAGCGCATTATCAAAGCACGCCGTGTCCGACTGGCCTTCGTCAATGAGCGGCCAAATTTTTTCCAAATCATCCCCAAACAAAGGCGACGACAAACAGCGATGACGCGCCAGCATATTATTAAGATTTCCGCGCAGCGTATTAATTTCGCCGTTGTGCGCAATCATTCTGTAAGGATGCGCCAGCGACCACGCCGGAAAAGTATTGGTGGAAAATCGCTGATGAATTAAAGCCAGCGCGGAAACGGCGCGCGCATCGGACAAGTCCGGATAATACGGCGACAATTGCCCGGCTAAAAACATTCCCTTATAAACCACCGTGCGCGAAGAAAAAGAAGCGCAGTAAAATCCGGCGGCGTCGCCTTTAAAAAGTCCTTTGGCGCGATGCTCAATTTGCTTGCGGACGACGAATAACTTGCGCTCAAAATCATCGCCGATTTCAATCTCACCTCGTCCGGCAAAAACCTGCCACGACGACGGCTCCGATGCGCGGACTTCATCATTGATTCCGCCGCTGTCGGTCGGCACTTTTCGCCAGCCGAGAATCGGCAATTCGGCTTCGGCGAGAACCGATTCAATTAATGCCTTCGCCTGCTTGCGCGAATCGGAATTCTGCGGCAGAAAGAAAAATCCAACGCCGTATTCGCCCGACGACGGCAAATCAAATTTTTCGCGCGCGCATTCTTCGCGGAAAAGGGAATCGGGAATTTGCAGAAGGATTCCGGCGCCGTCGCCGGTGGTCGGATTCGCGCCGACCGCCCCGCGATGCTCCAAATTGGCGAGGACGCGGATGCCGCTTTCAATCACCATGCGCGACGGCCGATTTTTAATGTCCGCGACAAAGCCGACGCCGCAAGCGTCGCGCTCAAAGGCGGGGTCGTAAAGCCCCTGCTTGCGCGGTGATTTGGCTGATGACATCGGGCGCGCCGGAATTCTTCTGCCGTCCGCGGACGACAGCCGCGAATTTTGCGCCGCAAAAATCCCGCCGTCAAGTTATTTCGTCAAGCGGAAAATTAGCGTTGGCGAGTCGTCTCGTCCGCTTCGGCGACCGCCCGCCGAAACGCCGTATAATCCTCCGATGGAAAAGCCGCCCGACATCGCCGAATTCATCCGCGATATTTTTGCGCGACGCGGCGCGGAAAATTATATGGGCGAAGAAGTCACCCTCGCCGAGCACATGCTCCAAACCGCCCACTTCGCCCGGCAGGACGGCGCCTCCGACGAATTAATCACCGCCGCCCTGCTGCACGACATCGGGCATTTCGGCGATGAATTCCGCGACGACATCTTTGAAAAAGGCGGCGACAACTTCCACGAAAAAACCGGCGGCGACCTGCTCAGCCGATATTTTCCGCCCGCCGTCGCCGAGCCGATTCGCCTGCATGTCCCCGCCAAGCGATATTTGTGCGCGACCGAGCCCGCATATTTTTCGCAATTGTCGGCGGCTTCGGTCGCCTCTTTGCGCGCTCAGGGCGGTCCGATGAACGCCGATGAAATCGCCGCGTTTGAAAAAAATCCTCATCATCTTGCCGCTGTCCGCCTGCGAAAATGGGACGACGCCGGAAAAATCAAAGGACTGCCAACGGCGAATTTGGAATTTTATTTGCCTCTGCTGCGGTTGGTCGCCCTTGCCAAATCGGACGATTAGCCGCCGCATCCGGGGAATTTGCATATAGATTGGAGGCAGGAACTAAATCATCCTGCGTTAATGGCGGCGGCGGAAAAAAATGGATGCAATGCGCAAACGCAATTTAGAATCGGCAAGAATTAAGCCGGCAAAAATTAATAACGCGCCCAAGAAAAAATCCGCGCCGAACTTTTCGTCCAGTGCAAACACTCCCAAGAGCACAGCCACAATTGGAATCAAAAAAGTAACCAGCGCCGTGCCGGTCGCGCCGACCAGCGCAATCAGGCGAAAATAAATTAAATAAGCAAGCGTCGTGCTGAAAACAGCAAAGCATAAAATCACCCCTATTATTTTTGCATCAGGCGACGATTCCAAAGTCCGTTCAAATATAAACGCAATCGGATAAAGCAAAACCGACGCGCCGACTAAAAATCCAACGGCGTTTTCCGCAGGCGGAAAACCACTAAGATGACGCCTTGCCGCAATCGCAGAAACGGCGTAGAAAAATCCGGTCATCGCCGCCGCCGATGCGCCAAGTCCGGCGTTTATATCGCCGGAAAAAGTCGGGGCAAGAAGAAGCGATATCCCCCCAATTCCCGTCGCGATTCCCAAGGCGCGCGCGAAAGAAAAACGCTCTTCGCCGACGACGGCGGCAAGCACAATTGAAAACAACGGAAAGCATGCATTTAATGTGCCGGCGAGTCCGCTGTCAATATATTGCTGCCCCCAACTGAATAAAGTGAAGGGAGTCGCGCTGCCGATTCCGCCGAGCAGAAGGTATATTTTCCACCGCCGCAGGATGCCTTTCCAATCGGTGAATTCCCGCCATAGGATTCCGCGCGCAATCAGCCACGCAATCAGCGCAATCGCGCCCAATGAAACACGCAGCGCGACAATAGTAACCGGCGGCAGCGCCGTCAATGCGATTTCCACAAAGTAAAACGGCACCCCCCACAGCAGGGCGAGAGCCGACAATAACATCCATTCGCGCGCGTTCATAATGCGATTTGATTTTGACCTTGGGTATTTTGCATAAGAGGATGCCCCCCCTCTTTTTCCGCCTGCGCGAATTCCAATCCGAGCATCGCCCGCTTGCGCGCGAAGCCCCAGCGATAACCGGTAAGATCTCCGCCTTCGCCAATCACGCGATGACACGGAATTAACCATGCTATCGGATTGCGCGCGACCGCGCCCCCCACCGCGCGGACGGCCTTTGGATTTCCAATGGATTCGGCGACGGCGCGATAACTCGCCGTTGTCCCCGGCGCAATCGCAAGCAAAGCGCGCCACACATTTATTTGGAAATTTGTGCCGCGAATATAAAGCGTCGGAAAGTTATTTTTCGGCTTGTAATCCGACGGAAAAATTGCGGCGATATAAGATGCCGCCGCGTCATCGTTGCGAATGACTTTCGCTTTCGGCCATTCGCGCGCAATTTCATCGGCGAGGCCGGCGCCCCCCTCCTCCTCTTCAATGAATCGCAGCGCGCATATTCCTCTTGCAGTGGACGCAATTAATGCATCGCCGAAAGGAGTGAGATGAACGCCGAATTGAATCGTCATTCCTTCGCCTTGGCGGCGATATTCGGCGGGCGTCACCGCATCAAAGGAAACCAGCAATTCGTGGGCGCGACTCGGTCCGGAGATGCCGGCGTCAAAGGCGGAAAGCATCGTCGCGCCGCCGCGCCGAAGATTCCCCTTGAACGATTCCAGCGCAAGATGCCGCGCAAATTGATGCGGCGAAACGCCGACCCATCGGCGAAACACACGCTGAAAATGAAAAGGCGAAAGATTCGCTTCTTCGGCGATTCGCCCAAGCGGCGGATTGTCGCGGAAATTGCCGGCAAGATAGCGAATCGCCTGCGCGATTCGCCGGTAAGTGCAATCGGCGACGGCGGAATTAATAGGCTGCGTATTTTTCATCTTCGCAAGTATAGCCGTCCGTAGCCGCTAAACAATCCGAATCTTGCTGAATTGCGAACATCCATCGCGCAAAAAATCGCTCCGCTAATCTTCATAATCGGCAAACGGAAGCCGAGTCAAACGGCGGAAATTTCGTCTGCTGTTTATTTGCACTTGCCGTTAAATTCCCAAACTGGCGAGAATCAGGAGGTTTTTTTTCTGCAGATAATTCTGCAAGTTGCGGCGATCTTTCGCGCGGGCGAAATGCGCCATGCGATGATGATGCGCGCACAGCACCGACAAATTCCAAACGCCGTCTTCGCCGCCCGCATGCAGCGGTTCAATGTGATGCGCTTCCACATAGCGGCCGCCGTTTTCTTTGATGAATGTGTTGGTGCAGTTTTCGCACATGCATCTATCGCCGAAAGTTTTTTTGGCCAACCGCACCCAGCCGCGGTCGCGCGCCCAAGTTTCCAGCAGAATTTCGCGGCGGTCGGGATGCGCTTCGCCGCGCACTGCTTGACGCAAAGATTTGCTTTCAATTTCATCGCGCAGCAATTCCGCGCCGAGAAGAGTGTAAACGCCGCGCGAATTATTCGGGCGGATGATTTTGCTCTTGCTTAATTGTCGCAACGACAAATCCGCTTCCTGTCCGTGTCCACTCAACAGACGCTTTAAGTCGCTCGCTTCTATCGTGCGGGTGCCTTTTTCTCCGCAGTATTCGCGCACTAATTGTTCGGTTCTTTCATCGGACGACATGATGTTAAAACCCAGATCAAAATCGCTCGCGAATTCCGCAGGCGTGTGCATCCGAATCGCTTCGGCACAATCCTCGTTTCTGCCGATGAGAAATCCAACGGCAAACAAACGACGGATAAAATTCCCGTTATTGATTCGCAGAGTTCCCGCCGCTCGCCCGGGCTTGACTTGAAATCCGATGGTCTCCGGCGGTATTGCGGACAACTCTCCGCGAAAATATGCGCGGCGTTGAATGCCGTATTTGTTTACGCCTTCCGGCCAAACATAAAATGGCACAGAGTTTCCGGGGAGCAAAAGCGGCTCTCCGGTCAATTGCAGATATTCGCTTCTGAACTCGCCCTCTTTTTTGGGGTGGGTTTCCACTTGAATATCCGCGCGACGGACGGGATTCGCCAAGAATCCCGCCCATTGCCAGAAAACAGAATCGCCGCTCATCACCGAAAAATCAGCAGATATTCGTGCACTTTATTGACGATGAATTTGTACGGATAACCCAACGGCCGCTGATTATTGTAATCGCTCTGTCTGTCCCAGATGATGATGTCCTCCAAGACAAAGCCGTTTTTTTGGGCCGTTTCCGTCGCATCCATATGCAGCGGATAAAACTCTGAACCTTTTCGCAAATCCATCACATTTAAAACAAGGGGGGCTTTGGGCTTAAGCGCAATGCGCACACCGGCAAGCGTCTTGCTCAAAGAGTCCATAAATTCGCGGTAGGATTTAATGTTTCCCAAGTCGTCGGACATTGCCGAATAGGGGCGCGCGTTTTTTCCGTCCGCGCTGCGGCGACGATTCAAAATGTCCCAATACGGCGGCGATGTTACGCAGATGTCCGCGCTTTCGGGAGGCACAATCTCGCCGAGTCGCCGCGCATCGTGAACATGATACTGCCAGCTTGAGTCGCTCAGCAGAGTCGCCCGGCGCTCAAAAATGCGGCGGAATTCCGGATTGATGTCGCAGCCGATGGCATCCATATTTTTTTCCATCGCCGCCAAAAGAGCCGTGCCGCTTCCGGCAAACGGATCAAGCAGTGCGCCGCTTTGGCGAGTGTAGACCTCTAAAATGCGCGCCACCAAACCGACGGTAAACATCGCCGGATGCCGCAATTTTCGTTCTTCGGGATTTTTGCCGAGATCCCGCCAAATGCTGAAAGAGCGTTTGAGCCAGTCCCCGCCGGAAAGCAGATTCGCGCGGCGGGCGGGCGGCTTGCGAATGGAAATTGCGGCGGATTCAATCTTGGTATTCATCGCCCCACCCGTCAAATCCGAGACGCTTGGCGCGGGCGAAAATATCCAATCGCGGCCCCGGAAACGCCGCGCGAATCTGCTCGTAAAATTCCATCGGCTTGACGCTGTGACCTTTCGCCGATCCGCGAATAATCGTCCGCATTTTTCCCAGATGCGCGCGCTCAAATTTAGCCGACCCGCGCCACGCAAACAAAACATGCTCGCTGATTACCTGATAAGGACTAAACGGGCAGGGGCCGGTTTTTTTGTCCCAAGTAATCATCGTATGAAATGTGAATCCCCAATGCTCCAGCAATTCAAACGCCATGCTCAGCACCGGCCGCTTGGAATGGCGATCTTTGCTGTTGGTCGCCCACAGCCACAGAAAAGAATCGCCGCTTGCCAATTGCGGAATGGGAAGGCGCTTAATTTCCTCCAGCCGCATCGTCGGATAATCCAGCGCGACTCCCTGCGCGGGACGGACGCTGCGTCTGCCGGTTTTGCCTTGATTCCAAGGAGGATCTACAACGATGCAGCGGTATTTTCCGCGCTTGGGAATATCGGCGAGAATTCTGTCCGCCGCATCCAATGCGGGAATTTGAGAAGCCGCGCCGTTGATATGGACGCCGCCGTTTGCTGTCGCCGCTTTCGCCATAAATTCAATTTTACACAATCCCGAATGCGCGGGGCATGCATTTTTAATCGCGCTTGTCGCCGAAGAGGATGAAGCGGTATTTTTCCGGCAACGGCTTGCGTTCACGCAGGAGGCGGCTGAGATCGCGGATTTTCGCGCCGGAAATGTCCAGTGATTCTTTCGGCATTGCATGGCGAGTATAGCACAGCCGCGGCGGCGCGATTTTTTTCGGATACAATGCGGCGATGGCGTCGACGATTCCCAAAACAATGCGGGCGATGATTCTGACCGGACACGGCGGATTCGAAAAACTGGAATATCATCCCGACTTTCCCGCTCCATCGCCGCAATCGGACGAGGCATTAATTCGCGTCGCCGCCTGCGGATTGAATAACACCGACATCAACACCCGCATCGCGTGGTATGCCCAAGATGATTCATCCAAAGGCGCATGGGGAGGCAAGGCCATTTCGTTTCCGCGAATTCAAGGGGCGGACGCCGTCGGCAAAGTCGTCGCACTCGGCGAAAATGCGCCGGCGAATTTGCTCGGCAAACGAGTCCTCATAGATACTTGGCTGCGCGATTGGAGCGATCCCCATAACGCCGAAAAATGCCGATACTTCGGCTCCGAATGCAACGGCGGATTCGCCGATTACACGGCGGTCGACGCGCGGCAGATTCATCCGATTGAAAGCGAATTGTCCGACGCCGAATTAGCGACTTTCGCCACCTCATCCATCACCGCCGAAAATATGCTGTCGCGCGCGCAAGTTAAAAAAGATGAGGTTGTTTTAATTACCGGCGCATCGGGAGGAGTCGGGACGGCGTTAATTCAATTGGCAAATCGACGCCGCGCCGTCGCGGTTGGCATTGCATCGGCGGAAAAATCGCAGGCGATGAAAAATCTCGGATGCAAAGCCGTTCTTCCGCGAAATGCAAAGGATTTGCCCGCCGCATTGCATCGCGCAATTGGAAGGGAAAATGTTGATGCGGTCGCCGATGTCGTCGGCGGGGAAATATGGCCGCAATTAATTCGGTCGCTGAAAAGAGGAGGACGATATGTTTGCTCGGGCGCAATCGCCGGGGCGAATGTGCAGTTTGATTTGCGCGATTTTTATCTGAACGACCTTTCCTTAATCGGCGCGACAATTCCGCCGCCCGGACTCTTTGGGGAATTAGTCGGCTATATTTCGCGCGGCGAAATTAAACCTTTGCTCGCCGCATCTTATCCTTTGTGCGAATTAATAAAAGCGCAAAAAGAATTCATCGCTAAAAGGCACATCGGCAATATCGTCGTGACGATGGATTAAAATTGCCGATGCGAAAAATCGGCGCAGGATTCTGTTTTCTTGTCCGCAAAAAAAACCCCCGCACCTTGCGGCGCGGGGGCATAGGATGCCGTTAAAACGACGGAATTCACATCATTCCGTCCATGCCGCCGCCGGGATGAGGCATCGGCGGTTCGTCTTTTTTGGGGGCTTCCGCCACGGCGCAATCGGTGGTCAGAATTAATCCCGCGATGGATGCCGCATTTTGCAAAGCGCAGCGCGCGACTTTGGTCGGATCCAAAACGCCCATTTTGGACATATCGCCGAATTTGCCGGTGGCGGCGTTGTAGCCGTAGTCGTCCTTCTCGCCCTTGACTTGGTTGAGAATGACCGACGGCTCTTCGCCGGCGTTGGAAATAATCTGGCGCATCGGCTCTTCCAAGGAGCGCAGGACGATTCGCACCCCGGCGTCTTGGTCGTCGTTGGCGCCGGTGATTTTGGAAGCGGCGCGAATCGCGCGCACCAAAGCGACTCCGCCGCCGGCCACGATTCCTTCTTCCACCGCCGCGCGAGTGGCGTGGAGGGCGTCTTCAACGCGCGCTTTCTTTTCTTTCATTTCCACTTCGGTCGCCGCCCCGACTTTAATCACAGCGACTCCGCCCGCTAATTTAGCGACGCGCTCCTGCAATTTTTCGCGGTCGTAATCGGAGGTTGTTTCCTCAACTTGGCGGCGAATGGATTCAACGCGGGCTTGAATGCTTTTCGCGCCGCCGTTGCCGTCAATGATAGTGGTGTTTTCCTTGCCGATTTCGGCGCGCTTTGCGCCGCCCAAATCTTCCGGCGTCACTTTTTCCAGCGACAGCCCCAATTCTTCCGAAATGACTTTGCCGCCGGTCAGCACGGCGATATCTTCCAGCATCGCTTTGCGGCGATCGCCGAATCCGGGCGCCTTCACCGCGCACACTTTAATTGTGCCGCGAATGTTATTGACGACAAGGGTCGCCAGCGCTTCGCCTTCCACATCTTCCGAGACAATCAAAAGCGGACGGCTGGTTTTGGCGATATTTTCCAGCACCGGCAGAATGTCGCGGATGTTGGAAATTTTCTTGTCGTAAAGCAGGACATAGGGCTTTTCCAGCACCGACACCTGCTTTTCGGCGTTGTTGATGAAGTAGGGCGAAAGGTAGCCGCGATCAAACTGCATGCCTTCCACGACTTCCAATTCATTTTCCAGACCGGAGCCGTCCTCCACCGTAATGACGCCTTCCTTGCCGACTTTATCCATCGCTTCCGCAATGATGTCGCCGACGGAAGTGTCGGCGTTGGCGGAAATGCTGGCGACCTGCGAAATTTCAACGCGCGTCTTGCACAGCTTGGAGGATTTTTTCAAACTCTCCACCGCTCCGATGACGGCTTTGTCAATTCCGCGCTTCAAATCCATCGGATTCATGCCGGCGGCGACATACTTCATGCCTTCGGCGACAATCGACCGGGCGAGGACGGTGGCGGTGGTGGTTCCGTCGCCGGCCACATCCGAAGTTTTGGACGCAACTTCTTTAAGCATTTGCGCGCCCATATTTTCGAATCTGTCCTGCAGTTCAATTTCTTTCGCAACCGAAACGCCGTCTTTGGTGATAGTCGGGGCGCCAAACGAGCGCTCTATCACGACATTACGGCCCTTGGGACCCAGCGTAACTTTCACCGCATCCGCGAGAAGGTTAACGCCCTTCATAATTCCGGCGCGCGCGGCGTCGGAAAAGTGCACAACTTTGGCAGTCATTATTGTTTCTCCGTTTTTTGTTTTGTTGGGAATTAGCGCTTGCGCTTGGCGGCGGACGGCGCGTCGTCAATGACCGCCATCACATCGTCCTCTCGCATCACCAGCAATTCATCGCCTTCCACCTTAACGGTGGTGCCGGCGTATTTGCCGAAAAGGATGCGCTCGCCTTTTTTGACATCCAGCGGACGGACCGTGCCGTCGTCGCGGATTTTGCCGTTGCCCACGGCGATAACTTCGCCCTGATCCGGCTTCTCGGCGGCAGTGTCGGGAATGACAATACCGCCTGCGGTTTTGCGCTCTTCCGCCATTCGCCGAACCAGCAAGCGGTCGTGCAGTGGCCTAATTTTCATTGATGTTTCTCCGTTTTGGATGGTTGAATCGGATGCTTCGCTGGCACTCGTCATCGCCGAGTGCTAACAAAGCAAACGGATTATAAGGGCGGCTTTTCAAGATTGCAAGGGGTTCAAGCAAAAAAAGTCAACTTTTTTGCAATTCCCGCCAAAACGCTTGCCGCTTGCAATCCGGACGGCGGGAATTAGTCCCCCGCCTTTGATGTCATTCCGCAATCGGCGGGCGGGCGACGGCGATGGAAGTCATTAAAACGACGGCGCCTAATTTTTCCTGTCCGTCCTTGTCCACGCCGCAGAGTCGGGCTTCCACCACGCCGAGCGTTTTTCCCATTTTGACGACCCGCGCGTAAGATATGATTTTTTCGCCCTGAGTCGGGGCGACGAAATTGATTTTAAATTCCACCGTCAGCGGCGCCCGGTCGGCGGGCAGCAGCGAAGTGAAGGCGAGTCCGCAGACATTGTCGGCGATGGCCGCCAGCACGCCGCCATTGACGAATCCCAAATGCTGCAGATGCGTTTCGCCGATGGGCATTTCCAGCGAACAGTAGCCGGGCGCGAGAGCGGCAATTTCCGCGCCCCATTCGCGCATAATTCCCTGCCGGGCGTAGAATCTTTCGCGCAGGAAAGAGTCAAAATCCGCGCGGGCGGGCGTAAAAGTCGGGGGGGCGAATTTATCCATGCGGCGAATTATAGTGCACTGCGATTAAAATGACAGCGCATTCGGAAAAATTTCCGCAAAAATTGCGATGGCGCGGGAATGCCAATTCGCCGCCAAAACTCAAGCGCAAGACCTTTTAATCAAAGCCGCCGAATCGTCATAAATTAAATTCGGCGGTGGGGAAAAAGATGAAATTTATTTGACGCTTCGCCCACCTTTCGGCTACAATCACCGCCATGAAACACCTCGTCGTCTTGATGTTGAGTTTGGGATTTGCCACTACCTTGGCGCTTGGCATCGTCGCTCCCGAACCCTCTATAGACTATCTTTACTGGTGGTACATTGGGCTCATAACTGGCTCAGTGATTTTGGCGCTTTGCAAGGCGATCAGCAAAAGTTTCGCCAGCGGGAGTTTCTCTCTCTGGCGGCTGATTGCTACCACTTTTGACAACGCATTTCTTTATTTCCTTAAAGGTGCGGGCTGCTATTTAGCAGGAGGAATGCTAGCATTATCACTGGGCGTGTTTTTTGAATTAGGGTGGTTTGCAGGATTGATAGTCCTTGTTTTTGCTCTTGGCATGAATTATGTTGTCTTGCTAGTAGCAGGATTTTTTGGGGGATTTCCCGATTCCGAAAAAGAAAATTCTAATGAAATCCCTGATTTCCAGCAATCAACAAGTGAAAGTGCGCAAACGGAATCAGACGAGATTATTGCGCGTAAATTTTTGGAATTGCCCACCGTTGGCAAATTAGATTCCGGGCATTTGAAATTTGCCTATCGCCGAATGCGGCAGCGGTATCATCCCGACAAAGGCGGCAATGCCGACGATTTCATACGCACAAAATGGGCGTATGATATACTGAAAAAAGAAATTTGACTCGTCCTTGCGCGTGTGCTACGATTTACCCATTATCCAACGGTCGAGAATCGGCAGGAGTTTAACAATGGAAAACGAGAATCACAAGCCCAATCGATACGCCCGACGGCATCCGAAAACCGTCGTCCGTCCGTTTTTCGCCGCCGTTTTGCGGTCGCCGCTGGTCGTCTCGCCGATGATCGGAATCACCTCACATATTCTGCCTTCGCACCGAAACGACTTGCACAGAGTTAACAATGCAAAAGAAGCCGAGGACTGTCTCCTTCACCATGGAGAAAATGGCCTATTAAAGTTACGAGAAAACTGGCGATATGTCGATGCCGAAAATCTTGAGAATGCTCTTGGGAAAGCCAAAAAAGTCAAGGCAACAGTAAAGGATGATGACGGCAATACCGTGCTCCACTTTGCGGCAAGATACGCAAAACCCGAGGTCATTCCTGTGCTAATTAATCACGGCGCAGAGGCGAATGCGAAAAACAAGAAAGACGATGCTCCGCTTCATTGGGCGGCGGAATATGCAAATGCCGAGATGATTTCCGCTTTGTATAAGGCGAAAGCAAATCTGAATATCACAACCCAAGACGACAATACCCCGCTTCATTTGGCGGTAGAGAAAAAACGCAGGGAAGTCGTCTGCGCGTTAATTGAAGCGGGCGCAAATGTGAAAGCGAAAAACGCAAAAGGATTGGCTCCGCTTTACTATGCAGTAAAGCACAAGGATTCGGATATCGCCGAATTGCTGAAAGTGGCGGTGGAGGAAACCAATCTGCTGATTCTTAACCGCCTTGAGAGAATCTGCCGCTTGCTGATAAGAATAGAGAAAAACCAATCGAAGGGCGGGTAGAGTAAAGTGGCGAATGCCGCAAGCGATACCCGCCGAATCGCATAATTTGATTCGGCGGATTGCGAATAATCGCAACCCGCCCTACGATTTGGAATTTGACATCGCGTGCATTTTCGGCGAAAATGCGTTTTTAATTTTTCCCGCCGACAATGTCCGCCGCCGCTTGCGAAATTTCCGCCGAATCGCCGTCCGCCGAATGGACGGCGCCTCGCGTGCTTGCGCTGTTTGAAGAGCCGTTCGCCGATTTAATCTTTCGGGCGCAGGAGATTCATCGCCGTCATTTTGAGCCGAATCGCGTGCAATTGTCGGCGCTGCTGTCCATTAAAACCGGCGGCTGTCCGGAGGATTGCGCTTATTGTCCGCAGTCGTCGCGCTATCAAACCGAAGTCGGGCGCGAAGAAATGATGACTTTGGCGGATGTCCGCGATGCCGCCGCGCGCGCAAAATCGGCGGGGGCGACTCGCTTCTGCATGGGAGCGGCGTGGCGCGGGCCGAAAAACCGCGATATTGCGGCGGTCTGCGAAATGGTGCGCGAAGTTAAATCGCTCGGCTTGGAATCCTGCGCGACTTTGGGACTTCTGCGCGACGGACAGGCGGAAACATTGCGCGACGCCGGCTTGGATTTTTACAATCACAATATTGATTCGTCGCCTGATTTTTACGGCGATATTATTTCCACCAGAAAATTTGAAGATCGTCTGGATACGCTGGAAAAAGTGCGGAATGCCGGTCTGCAGGTTTGCTGCGGGGGAATTGTCGGCATGGGCGAATCGCGCCGCCAGCGCGCCGGATTAATCAGCGCGCTCGCGCGAATGAATCCGCCGCCGAAATCAGTGCCGATTAATCATCTCGTCCGCGCCCCGGGGACTCCGCTCGCCGACGCCGAGCAATTAGATGGCATTGAATTCGTCCGCACCATCGCCGCCGCCCGAATTACAATGCCGAAAAGTTATGTGCGACTCTCCGCCGGCCGCGCCGAAATGTCGGAAGAAACGCAGGCGCTGTGCTTTTTGGCGGGGGCGAATTCAATTTTCTACGGCGAAAAATTACTGACGACCGGCAATCCCGACTGCAATCGCGACCGCGCGATGCTCGCCAAACTCGGCATTTCCCCCGAAGCCAATTAAATGCCCCCCCCCCCTCTTAACGGAATTATCGTCGGCGCGCAGCAATGGACGGAATCGCTGCATTCGGTGAAAATAGAAGCCGAAGTTGATGCGTTTGAAGCCGGTCAATTCGGACGCATCGGCTATGAAGTCGACGGCAAGCCGCTGATGCGTCCTTATTCTTTTGTCAATGCCCCGCACGAGCGGCCGCATGAATTTTATTATGTGCTGCTGGAAGACGGCCCGATTACCAATCGGCTGGTGTGCGCGCAAAAGGGCGATTCCATTTTAGTGTCGCCGAAGCCCAACGGATTTTTGGTGCTGTCGGAGGTTCCCGATGCCGAGCAATTGTGGATGCTTTCCACAGGCACCGCCGTCGGCCCTTTTCTTTCCATCCTTAAATGCGACGAAGTGTGGAATCGCTTTTCGCAAATTGTGCTGGCGCATGGCGTCCGCCATTCGCGCGAATTGTCCTATGCCGACGACATTAAATCGCTGGTTGAAAAAAGAAAAGGACGCCTGAATTTTGTGCCGTTCGTCAGCCGCGAAGATTGTCCGGGCGCAATGCGCGGGCGAATTCTGGCGGCTTTGCTAAGCGGCGAATTGGCAAAGCGGGTCGGCTTGGAATTTTCGCCTTCGCAATCGCAGTTTATGCTGTGCGGAAATCCGGATATGGTCAAGGATACGACGGCGGCATTAAAAGAAATGGGCTTTGAAAGAAATCGCCGACGCACTCCCGGCCACATCACAGCGGAAAATTACTGGTGAAGAATTGGAGTAGAATTCCCTCGTCTTATTAATTGTCAAACGGAGAAGCGGCGATGAAAAAAGCCATTATCGGATTCATCATAGGCGGCGCGATGGGCGTTGTCGGCGGGGCGGGAGCGATGCTCATTGCCTTTCCGTTTTTATTTCCGCCGTCGGCGGCGAATGAGTCGGTCGCGCAGGCGACGGTCGGGCGATTGCTCGTGGAAAGCCGATTCCGCGAAGACGCCGACGGGCAGGACGCCGCCCACTGGGGGCGAGGGTCGGTCAAAGTCTACGAAGGCGAGGCGGGCGGAATCGTCATTGAATTGCAGAGCGATTTTGAAATCGGCCCCGGCCCCAACTTTTGGCTTTACTTAAACGCCGCCGCCGACATTAACAATGAAAGCGATTTTAACGCCGACGGCGCGCGCATCAAACTCGCCAAGATTCGCAGTTTTCAAGGGTCGCAGGTTTATCAGGCGGCGGATTCCACTTTGGAAAATGTCCGCGCGATAACCATCTGGTGCGAAACTTTCGGGCAATACATCGCATCGGCGAATTTAAATTGAGGCGGAGAAGAAAAAATGAAAGTGCATGAATATCAGGCGAAGGAAATTCTGCGCCAATTTGATGTGCCGACTCCCGCGGGCGAGGCGTGCTTCAGCGTGGAGCAGGCCATCGCCGCCGCCGAAAAGTTGGGGGGCGAATCGTGGGTGGTGAAGGCGCAGATTCATGCGGGCGGCAGAGGCAAAGGGGGGGGGGTTAAATTCGCCCAATCGCCCGCCGAAGTGCGCGCGCACGCCGGGGATATTTTGGGAATGACTTTGATTACGCATCAAACCGGTCCGCAGGGTCAGGTGGTGCGGCGCTTGCTGGTGGAAAGCGGCGCGCGCATCAAAAGCGAATTGTATCTGGGCTTGGTGGTGGATCGCGCCAAGCAGAAAATCGCCGTTATGGCGAGCGCCGAAGGCGGGGTGGAAATTGAAGAAGTCGCCGTGCGCGCGCCGGAAAAAATCCGCAAACTTTGGGTTAATCCGCGCGATGGAATTCGCCAAGACGACGCGCAAAAAATGGCGGCGGAAGTCGGCATTCCCGAATCCGCCCGCATCGAAGCGGCGACGATGATTCAAAATTTATACCGCGCCTTTATTGAAACCGATTCGTCGCTGATGGAAATTAATCCGCTGATTGTTACGGAAGACGGACATCTGCTCGCCTTGGACGCTAAAATTAATTTTGACGACAACGCCCTTTTTCGCCGCCCCGACATCGCCGCCCTGCGCGATTTGGACGAAGAAGATGCCGCCGAAATTGAAGCCGCCAAATACGGCCTTTCCTACATTTCACTGGACGGCGACATTGGCTGCATGGTCAACGGCGCCGGACTCGCAATGGCGACGATGGATATTATTAAATTATACGGCGGCGAACCCGCGAATTTCTTGGATGTCGGCGGCGGAGCAACCGCCGAGCAAGTAACCGCCGCCTTCAAATTAATGCTGAAAAACCCCCAATTGCGCGCGATACTCGTTAACATTTTCGGCGGCATTATGCGATGCGATGTGCTGGCCGAAGGCGTCGTCGCCGCCGCCAAGCAAATTTCCCTGAAAGCCCCGCTGGTCGCGCGATTGGAAGGAACGAATGTGGAGGAGGGACGCCGCATTCTTGCCGATTCCGGACTCGCCATTATTCCCGCAACGACGATGGCCGACGCCGCCGAAAAGGCCGTCGCCGCCGCCCAAGCCAATTAATTCGGAGATGAATTCAATGATGAAAAAATTTAGCATTGCGCTTTGCGTATTCTTTTTCGCCCTGCCGAATGCGTCGGCGGCGGACATTAAAACGAGCGAAGTCGCTTATCACGGCGAAGTTAAGGGATATTTCGCCGAGCCGATTTTTGCCGTCACCAAGCCGGTCGGGCCGCGTCCGGCCGTGATTCTCATTCACGAGTGGTGGGGGCTCAACGATGACATTCGCATGCGCGCGCGCAATTTTGCGGAAAACGGATACGCCGCTCTTGCCGTGGATCTTTATCGGGGCGAATCGACGGCGACCCCCGAAAAAGCCCGCGAATTAGCGGGACAAGTCCGCGCCGATCTGCCCGCCGCCTTTGCTAATTTAAACGCCGCCTTTGCATTTTTGAAATCGCGCGAATCGGTTGATGCCACCCGCTTGGCTTCCATCGGCTGGTGCTTTGGGGGGGGGTGGTCTTATCAGATTGCAAAAAACAATCTCGGCGCAAAAGCGTCGGTGATATATTACGGACGATTCAATCCCGCCGACGATCTCCAAAAAATGCGCGCGAAAATTCTCGGACACTTCGGCGAAACCGACCGCGCCATCGCCGTAGATAATGTCCGCGAATTTCAAGCGACCCTTAAAACATTATCCGGCGAGCACGAAATATACATCTATCCAAATGCCGGACACGGCTTCGCCAATCCCGACAATTCGTCATACAGCAAAGAAGCGGCGAATCTCGCCCATATCCGGACGCTGGAATTTCTGCAGAATCATCTGTAATAAAATAAAAAAAAGCGGAGATAAAGCAATGTCCATTTTAATTAATCGCGAAACCCGCGTTATCACTCAGGGAATTACCGGCAAGACCGGACAATTCCACACGCGGCACTGCAGGGAATACGCCGACGGCAAATCCTGCTTTGTCGCCGGCGTCACCCCCGGCAAGGGCGGAATGAATTTTGAGGGCATTCCTATTTTCAATTCCGTCGCCGAAGCCAAGCAGGAGACGGGGGCGAATGCATCGGTGATTTATGTCCCCCCCCCCTTCGCCGCCGCCGCCATTGACGAAGCGGTGGACGCCGAATTGGATTTGGCGATATGCATCACCGAAGGCATTCCGGTCGCCGATATGATTCGCGTGCGCGATAAAATGCGCGATGCCAAAACTAAACTTGTCGGCCCCAATTGTCCCGGCGTCATTACCCCCGGCGAAATTAAAATCGGCATTATGCCCGGCTACATTCATCAGAAAGGTAATGTCGGAGTCGTATCGCGCAGCGGCACGCTGACATATGAAGCCGTCGCCCAATTAACCGCATTAGGATTGGGGCAGTCGTCGTGCGTCGGAATCGGGGGGGATCCGGTTAATGGACTCAAGCATTTGGATGTCGTCAAAATGTTTAACGACGACCCCCAGACCGAAGCCATTGTCATCGTCGGCGAAATCGGCGGCAGCGACGAAGAAGATTGCGCCATTTGGATGCGCGATAATATGAAAAAACCAGCCGTGGGATTCATCGCCGGAGTCACCGCCCCGCCCGGAAAAAGAATGGGACATGCAGGCGCAATTATTTCCGGCGGCAAAGGCACCGCCGATGAAAAATTGTCAACGCTGGAAGAATGCGGAATTAAAACCACCCGCAATCCGGCGGAAATCGCCTCGCTGCTAAAATCGGTCTTGTGAAAGGAAAATAACGATGCAACTTTTGCCGTCGGCGGATTAAATCACCGGCAGAAATTTAAGGATGTCGTAGTCGGAAATATAATCGCGGCAGTCGCGCCATTCGCTTTCCTTCACCGATAAATACAGGCGAATAAAATCGCCGCCCAAATACGGCGGCAGAATTTTCGCGTTCTTCAAGGAATCCAAAGACGCGCGCAAAGTCAGCGGCATATCCGGCGTCGACAGCGAGCAATTGCCCCTGCCTTCTTTCGGCGGATTTAATGCTTCGCGGATGCCATAATGCGCGCCCGCCAGCAAAGCGGCGGCGGCAAGATAAGGATTCGCATCCGCCCCGGCGATGCGCAATTCCAAGCGATGGGCGGAATCATTATCAACCCGCGGCACGCGCACGGCGACCGTGCGGTTTTCATATCCCCAAGTCGCATTTAAGGGCATATATGAATTCGGCGCAAAGCGGCGGTAAGAATTAGAAAACGGCGCGAAAAACGCCGAGCCCTCGCCCATAATTTTCAATGCGCCCGCAATGGCATGCGCAAGTTTGGGCGACATTCCCTCCTTTTTTTGAGGCGCGAAAATATTTCTTCCTTTTTTATCCAGAATGCTTAAATGCAGATGCATTCCGCTGCCGGCAATTTTGGCGAAGGGCTTGGCCATAAATGTCGCCGACATTCCGCAGGAGCGGGCGACGCCCCGCACAAGACGGCGAAATAAAATCGCCCGCAAACAGGATTCCATCGCCGGACCGTGATTCAAATTGATTTCAAATTGCGACGGCGCGGATTCGGATACGGCCGATTCCGCTGAAATTCCCTGCGCCTTCGCCGCTGCAAAGCAGCGATTAATAAAATCGCCGCAGGCGTCCAAATCGTCCATGGAATACACCTGCTTTCCGGCGGACGGCGGACGGGCGGGGGCATTATCTTTTAAGAGATAAAATTCAAATTCCACCCCCAGAATCGGGACGAGTTCCATCGCCGAAAATTCCTGCAAAACGCGCGATAAAACAGCGCGCGGGTCGCCGAAAAAAAGCGCATCGCCCTTGGCATCCAGCATTTGAAAAACCGCCTGCGAAATCGGCGGCGAATGCCAAATAACCGGCGAAAAAGTTTGAGGAATAATTCGGCATGGATAATCGGGATCGCCGACGGACTGTCCGATGCCGGATTCTTCCACGCAGAATCCGTCAAAGCGAAGAGCGAAAGTGGAAGCCGTCCACGACATTCCGCCTTTGGCGATAGCGGCGAATTCGTCCGCCCCGACTCGCCGTCCGCGAAAAACGGCGTTGATGTCGGGGATTAATAAATCCGTCCACGCCGCTTTGGGACGGGCGGATTTTTCTTTGCCGCCGCCGGATTCGCTTTTATAATTCAAAGACCCGTCCGGCGGTGAGAACCTGCACTTCGCCGCCGGAAAATTGCCGCTGCAATTGCGCCGCCACTTTTTCGGCGTAATTGGATTTTAAATGAGCGGCGTAAATTTCCAAGCCCTTCGGCACTTTCTGCAGGCGGTCGGCGAGCAATGCCGGAGTCAAGTGGCGCGATAATTCGGCGACGCCAAGCATTTCGTCCGGAAACGCCGCCTCCAAAACCAAATAGCGCAGCCGCTTTTGCGAAGCCAGCCAGTCCCAAAAAGAATCGGGGGCGTCAAACATATCGGCGACATAAACCATATCCGAATGCTCGCCGTGAATGGCGTAGGCGAGAGTCGGCACGGCGTGCTCAACCGGCAGGGCGGTGAAATTGCAGCCGTTGGCGGCGAATCGCTGAAACGGCGACAGCGTCTCAAATACCAGCCACGGCTTGCCGTTAATTTCAATCGCCTCCAAATCCGGCCACATCATTCCGTTAAGAAGATGCGTGCGAAGAGCATCGGCGGTTTCCGGCAGGCAGAAAACACGCATGGATTCGCCCAGCATTTCCTGATCCTGATCCGCCAAAAAAGGCAGCGAAGCGACATGATCCAAATGACTGTGCGTCAGCAGGACATTTTTTATCTTCGCCATTTCGCCGCACGAGAGCGAGGACACGCCCGTGCCGGCGTCCAGCAGGACGCTGTCGTTCACCAGCACCGCCGTGGTCTGAAAACCGGAACCGATGCCGCCGCCGCAGCCGAGAATGTTGACTTTCACCATTTTGCTTTCGTCCGCCCCGTCGCGGCCGCAATTCTGAATTGTAAATTGTATTATGACAGAAGGCGACTTCCTTATAAAATCGCGCAAATTAAATTGCGCGGCGGACGGCGGGGATAAAAAACAACATTCTTATCGGATTCGCCGACGGTTATTTGAAGTCAAATTCGGTCACGCCGTCCCAGTCGTCGGGCGGGGGGGAGTCGGCGAATTGAGCGATTCGCTCCAAATAGAAATCCAAGAGTCCGTCGTCGGGGCGATCTTCGCGCAATTTTTCCAGCGATTCGCGGGCTTGATTCCATCGTCGTCCGCGATAATGCATCATCGCCAATTGAAAGCGGGCGGCGAATTCGCGGACGCTTTCGCCCTCGCCGAGCGGCTCAAAAATCGCGACCGCCTGACGCTTGCCTTTAACCCGCACGCAATCCACTTCGCGGAATTCAATGCCGTCGGCGAGCCGCTTGGTTTCTTCGCCGACTAAAATCGGCACGCGATAATGCTTGGTAAGCCCCTCCAAACGCGACGCCAAATTAACCGTATCGCCCATCACCGTATAAGCAAGGCGAATTTTAGAGCCCATATTTCCAACCCGCGTCTGCCCGCTGTTAACGCCGACTCCCATGCGCATTTCCGGATAGCCCTTTTCCATTAATTCGGCGGATAATTTCCGCATCGCCTTTTGCATATCCATCGCCGCCAGCACGGATTTTTTAGCGTGATGCGGGTCGTCCAGCGGAGCGTTCCAAAACGCCATTACGGCGTCGCCGATGTATTTGTCAACCGTGCCGCCGTGGCTGTGAATTCTTTCGGACAGCAGAGTCAGCATTCGATTCATCAGGCGGGTTAATTCCGTCGGCGAAAATAATTCGGAAATGGAGGTAAAGCCGCGCACATCCGAAAACAGCACGGTGATTTCCTTGCTTTCGCCCTCCATCGTAAACGCCCGCCGATTGCGGCTGATTCGCCTCGCCATGGACGGCGGAATATACTGGCTTAAAAGATTCTGAATGTATCTTTTAGACCGCCACTCCGACAAAAATCCGACGAGCAGATTCCATATAAATAAAGCGGCGAGCAGCAATAACGCCGGAGCCAATTGATAAACCTCGCCCGCCTGCTCCCACCTTGATAAATTAAACCAGACGACGGCGGCGGCGACGGCGGCGGTGGAGCCCATCGCCATCAATGGACCGAAAAAAGGATAGCCGATGGCGAATATAATTCCAATCGCCAGAAGCGCAAGCGATTCGTAAAACCATGCGTCCGCCGGACGGCGGAGAAAATTAAAATCCAGTCCGTTGGCAATTAAAGTCGCATGAATTTCCACGCCGGGAAGAGCGGGATTAATCGGCGTCGGCCGCAAATCAAAAAGTCCGGGCGCCGTCGCTCCGATAATGGCGATTCGTCCGGCGACATCTTCCGGCGACACCCGCCCAAAATAAATATCGCTCGCGGAAATATAGCGGAAAACGCCGCGTTTCCCGCCGCTGCCCAGATAATTCACAAACAGCGTGCCGCCTCTATCCACCGGCAATTCAAATTGGGCGATTTGAAAGCGATTGACAAAATGATATTTCTCGCCGGTCCAATCGGATTCTTCGTCCGTCACGGCTTCCAGCAGCGGCATTTCGCCCATCAATTGGGCAAGATAGCGGCGCAGCATATAAACCGAAAGCGCCTCGTAAAAATCGTTTTTGTGCTTTACTAAAACCGGCACGCGGCGGACGATTCCATCGTCGTCAAATATCGGAATGATATGGCCCGCTCCGGCGGCGTTATCCAAAAATATTTTAAGATTGCCGCTGTATCCGGTGGTTCTCACCCACGCCCACGACGCTGAATTTAATTTATCGCCGGCGAGCGGCTGGCCGGGATTGGCAAAATCCGCGATAACGGCGGGCGGCGGCAAAGCCGCAATTTCCCTCCCCGAATCGCTGAAGGAATACCCCAGCACCGTTTCGCGGCCGGCGAGTGAACGGGCGAATTTTGCATCAAAATCAAATTCGGGCGCGAGATAATCAATCGCCGCCTGCGCGTTGGCGTCGTCCTGCAATTCCGATTTTAATTCGTTCAGAATGTCCGCCCCGCGCAAATCGGATTCGGCGAAGAGAATGTCATAGCCGACCAAAGCCGCGCCGTATTCGTCAAACAATTGCCTTGTTAATTCGGCGACGCGGTCGCGCCGCCACGGCCAGCGGCCAATTTCCGTTAAGCTTTTTTCATCAATATCCACGATGATAATGTCGTCGCGCGGCTCGGCGAGTCCGGCGAAATGCCGCATCCGCAGGTCGTAGGCCAGACGCTCCAGACGCTCTAAAAATTCCACCTTGATGCGGTCGCCGCCGACTTCCACCACGCCCGCCAGCAGAAAAATAACAATGGCAAAATTGCAGGCGATTCGCAGCAGCATCGCGTTACTCTTCCGTTAACGCCGATTGAATTCGGTCGGCGCATTGCCGGACGGCGGCGCGATTTTCACCCTCCGCCATCAAGCGCAAAACGGATTCCGTGCCGGACGGACGCAGCACAATTCTGCCGCCGACAAGTTTGCGGGATTCGGCGGCGACGATTTTTTTCATCCTCGCCGAATTGGCGACGCGGGCCGCCCCGCGCATTTTAATTCCCCGAATTTCCTGCGGCAGAGGACGATAGCCCCGGCACAATTCAGCGAGCGTTTTGCCCGATTCGCGCATCGCCGCCGCCGCCTGCAAAGCGGCGATAATGCCGTCGCCGGTGTTGTGAATCTCCGGCAAAATTATATGGCCCGACGGCTCCCCGCCGATTGTCCACCCGCGAGTCCGCAGCATTTCGCCGACATAGCGGTCGCCCACGGACGCGCGGACAAAATCAATTCCCGCCGCCGCCAGCGCATTTTGCAGCCCCGAATTGGACATCGTCGTCCCGACGACTCCCGCCGGTTTTCGTCCGTTTGCTTTTTCGCGCATGGCGATAATGTAAAGCAGGGCGTCGCCGTCGTAGCGTCGTCCGGCGGAATCAATCAGCAGGGCGCGATCGCCGTCGCCGTCCAGAGCGACGCCAAAATCCGCCTTATTTTCCTTTACCGCTTTCGCCGCCAATTCGGGCGACAAAGCCCCGCAATCGCGATTGATATTGAGTCCGTCCGGCGAAATTCCAACGCCGATGACTTCCGCCCCCAACTCATGAAAAACCGGCGGGGCGATGTGATAAGCCGCTCCGTTGGCGCAATCCGCGACGACCCGCATCCCGAAAAGATTCAAGCGGGGCGGAAAGGATTTCTTGCAGAATTCAATGTAGCGTCCGGCGGCGTCGTCCAATCGGCGGGCTCGGCCGGGCTCGCCTTTGAATTCCAAATCGCCCGATTCGCGCATGGTTTTTTCAATTTCCGCTTCGGTCGAATCGTCCAATTTGCCGCCGTCCGCATCAAAGAATTTCACGCCGTTGTCGCCGTGCGGATTGTGCGATGCGCTAATCACAACGCCCGCCCGCAGCCGCAGCGTCTGCGTTAAATACGAAACCGCCGAAGTGGGCAGCGGACCGGAAAGCAGCACATTCGCACCGGCGGCGGAAAGTCCGGCTTCCAAAGCGGATTCCACCATATAGCCGGAAAGCCGCGTGTCCTTGCCGACCAGCACTTCGGGGGCGTCGGAGTCGGATGCGCGATTCGCCAGCACTCGTCCGGCGGCGAAACCGAGCCGCACCAGAAAGTCGGGCGTCATCGGCGATTTGCCGACTTGCCCTCTTACGCCGTCGGTGCCGAAAAATTTCCTTGCTGCTTTCTTCATCCGCAATTTCATTTTAACCTCATCTTGCATTGCACTTACACTGCAACTGCAATCGCCGTAGGGCGGGTGGAGCGAAGCGGCAACAAACCGCAAAGCGATACCCGCCGATTCTCTTTAATTTGATTCGGCGGATTTCACTGCCGCTCTATCCGCCCTACGGCATTTCAAATTGTTTTTCGTGCTGACGCAAAGCGTCGCGACGAGGATTTTGATTTTCTTAATTTTTCGCCTGCGGAAAGGCGGCGGCTAAGGCATCGCGAGTCGCAAGAACATCATGAGTGCGAATAATTGTCGCGCCTTTGGTCGCCGCTAAAACCGCCAATCCGATTCCCGCATAAATTCGTCCGCCGATTTCGCGTCCGCTCAATTGTCCGAGCATGGATTTGCGCGATACGCCGACGACAATCGGCAAGCCCAATTCGGCGATTTGAGTCAAGCCGTCCATCAGCGAAATATTGTGCGGCAGCGTCTTGCCGAAGCCGAAGCCGGGGTCAATCGCAATTCTTTCGCGCGCGATTCCCGCCTGCAAAAGAGCGTCGGCGCGCGATTCCAAAAAATCCCGCACTTCCCAAACGACATCATCATAATGCGGATTTTTCTGCATTGTGCGCGGTTCGCCCTGCATGTGCATTGCGATTAATCCGCAGTCGGATTCGGCGGCAACGGCGACGGCGTCTTTTTCGCGAAAGGCGTTGACATCGTTGAGCAGCGACGCCCCCGCCGCAACGGCGGCGCGCATTATTTGCGGCTTCATCGTATCTATGGAAACGGCGACGCCCGCCGCCGCAAGTTTTTCCACGACTGGAATCGTCCGCCGCAATTCTTCGCCGACGGCGACGGCTTGCGCGCCCGGACGGGTGGATTCGCCGCCGACATCAATTATGTCCGCGCCCTCCTCCCGCAGGCGAAGTCCATGCTCAGCGGCGGAATCGGCATCGGCGAATTGTCCGCCGTCGGAAAAGGAATCCGGCGTGACATTAACTACGCCCATAATTAAAGGACACGCAGTGGAAAAGCGAAATCGGCCGCAATTAAAAATCATCAATCTCTATCGCGCGCAACATTTTCCCGCTTGCATCGGCGGGCATTGGCGGTCGCCGTAAGAGCAGAAAATGCAGCAGTCGCCCCGCTTCGGACGCAGAATCGCTCCGCAGCCGGGACAATCGCCAAACCACATGCAGGCGTTTTTCGGCATAGCCAAACGCCATCGATGCGCACAATGCGGACAGGTTAATTCGGACGATTCCGCCGCCGTCATTGCGCCGCAATTTTCAATGGCAGGCCTTGCCGAATTTTTTCAGCCGCCAGTAATTGTATGGCCACGGCGTTGCGAATCCGGCGGCGAGCGCAATGGGCGCCGCCCACCATGTCAGCATCGCCCCGCCGACCAGCAGCCAATCCACGCCGTTCATCGCCGTTTCCATCGCCAGCATAGAAATAAAACTCATTCCCATTGCAGTTTTAACGGCGGCGCGAATGCCAAAGCCGCCGCGCATTAAAATCGCCGTCTCCAAAAGAACGCTGGCGATGAGTCCGTTAATCATCGCAAGAGCAAAAATCCACAGCGCCGGCCATGGAATGCCGGCGATTTGAAAAAATAGAATCGTGCCGAAGTCGCCGCTGGCGCATCCGATAAGGCACCATTTGGTGTTGTGGGCGCTTTGCCGCCAAGTTGTGCGGCACTGCCAAAACGCTTCGCCGCCGCCCGCCGCTTGAGTCATGGGATTGATTTTTTTAAGCCGCGCCTTCCGCTTTTTCTTCTTCGGCGAGATCGGCGGCAGGACGAGATTTAGCGGCGGCGGCATTATCGTCCGATTCAGCGGCGGCGGGAGGGGTATCGTCGGGCGGCAAATCGCTGGGCGGACGCGGCTCGCGGCCCGCCATAATATCGCCGATTTGCTCGGCGTCAATCGTTTCCCATTCTAAAAGCGCCTTCGCCATCGCCTCCACTTTGGCGTGATTTTCCGAAAGCAGCAGCCGCGCCTTTTTATACTGCTCGTCAATGATGCCGCGAATTTCGGCATCCACTTGGCGCATCGTTTCTTCCGACACTTTCTTGTGCGTCGTGATGGAGCGGCCGAGGAAAATTTCGCCTTCGTCTTCGCCGTAGACCATCGTCCCCATCGCCTGACTCATTCCCCATCGCGTAACCATTCGGCGCGCCATATCGGTGGCGCGCTCAAAATCGTTTGATGCGCCGGTGGTCATCTGCTCCATAAAAATTTCTTCGGCGACCCGCCCCCCCAGCAGCACGCAGATATTCTGCGAAATTTGCTCGCGATTCATGCTGTATCGGTCTTCGGTGGGCAGTTGCATCGTCACGCCCAAGGCGCGTCCGCGCGGAATAATGGTGACTTTATGCACCGGATCGGTCTTCGGCAGCAAGCGGGCGACGATGGCATGGCCGGATTCATGATAAGCGGTATTTTTGCGCTCCTGCTCCGGCATCACCACCGACCGACGCTCCGCGCCCATGATAATTTTTTCTTTGGCGCGCTCAAAGTCAAACATCGTCACCGCCCGCCGATTCGCCCGGGCGGCGAACAGGGCGGATTCATTAACAAGATTCGCAAGGTCGGCGCCGGCGAATCCGGGCGTGCCGCGCGCGATGATCTTGGGATCCACATCCTTCGCCAGCGGCACTTTTCGCATGTGAACGCCTAAAATTTCCGTGCGTCCGCGAATATCCGGCAGCGGCACGACAACCTGCCGATCAAATCTTCCCGGCCGCATCAATGCCGGATCCAAAACATCAGGGCGATTTGTAGCGGCGATGACAATGACGCCGGTGTTTTCGTCAAAGCCGTCCATTTCCACCAGCAATTGATTGAGCGTCTGCTCGCGCTCGTCGTTGCCGCCGCCGAGTCCGGCGCCCCGCTGCCGCCCGACGGCGTCAATTTCATCAATGAAAACGATGCACGGCGCATTTTTTTTCGCCTGCTCAAACATATCGCGGACGCGCGCCGCGCCGACGCCGACAAACATTTCCACAAAATCCGAGCCGGAAATATTGAAAAATGGCACTTGCGCTTCACCCGCAATCGCTTTGGCGAGCAGCGTTTTGCCGGTGCCGGGGCTGCCGATCATCACCACTCCGCGCGGAATCCGTCCGCCCAATTTCTGAAACTTGGACGGGTCGCGGAGGAATTCCACTAATTCCGAAACTTCATCTTTGGCTTCGTCGCAGCCGGCGACATCGGCGAAAGTCACTTGATTATTTTTGTCGTCGGTCATGCGCGCGCGACTCTTGCCGAAAGAAAACGCGCCGCCTCGTCCGCCGCCCTGCATTTGGCGCATGAAGAAAATCCACACGCCGATTAGCAAAAGCATCGGAAACCACGAAATGAAAAGCGTCGTCAGCAGCGACCGCTCGTCGACGGGCTCGGATTCCACTTCCGCCCCGGCTTTGCGAAGGTCGGAAATCATAAAGACATCGTTGGGCGCGTGCGTCATCACCACCCGTCCGTCGTCGGATTGGGCGAAGAGTTTGCGGTCGTTGACGCGCACCGAGCGATAGCGGCCGGCTTCCGCCTCCGCCATAAAGCGCGAATACGATACAACTTCGTGCACCGCCTCGCGCTCCTTAATGTGGTTAAACAGGGCGACAACCGCCCCGAATACTATCGCCCACAACAGGACTGTTCTCCAAGTGCCGCTCATGCAATTTTGCTCCTTTTTATAGTTTACGGCGTTTTGCGCCGCTTGGCAAGCAGATACGATTCGCGGCTCGCCGCCCGCGATGCCGCCGGATTTCGGACGACGATGCGCTCAAACGATTCGGCGATTGCCGCCTTCAATTCAGCCGCATCTTCGCCGTCAAAAATCTTCACCAGAAAATCGCCGCCAACCGCCAGCCGCTTTCGGCAAAACGCCAGCGCCGCCAAAGCCAGCGCCGACGCATTCGCCTGATCGCGCGCGCGCACGCCGCTTATATGGGGCGACATGTCGCACATCACAAGGTCAAGTTTCGCGCCGCCCAATGCAAGGTCAATTTGCGACTGCACTTCCGCATCGCAAAAATCTCCGCGCACAAAAGCGACGCCGGGAATCGGACGCATCAGCGACAAATCCACGGCGACGATTTTTCCGCCGCCGCCGATTTTCTTCGCCGCCGCCTGCGACCAGCCGCCCGGCGCGCAGCCCAAATCCGCCGCGGTCATTCCGCGCCGAAAAAGCGCATCGCGCGCGTCAATCTGCAGCAATTTATACGCGGCGCGCGAGCGGAATCCTTCCGCCCGCGCGCGCTGCGCATAAAAGTCGTCGCGCGAAAAATCCGCTCCCCGCCGCTGCGGCGGGGAGCGGCGGCGACTCGCCACTTGTCCGGCTAAAATCGCTTCTTGCTGCGCGGCGGCGTCGGGATGCCGTATCCCTTGCGCAATTCCGTCATCAGCGAATACAGCGACGCGCGGCTGAACGAAACTCCGCGCCCTTCCAAATGGGCGATCATTTTCGTCGTGTCCGTAATTCCGCGCCCGCCGCCGAAGGCGGCGCGCACCAGCGAACTAATCGTCGGCTTCCCATCGCGGCGGAATCTTATCCCGGCCGTCGCTTTAACCGCGGATTTTTTCACCGCGACTTTCTTTTTGCGGCGGCCGTTAGTGGATTTTTTCGCCGCCGTTTTTTTCATCGGCCAGCGTCCCATTCCTTTTTTCGCCGCTTTTTTCTTGCGGCGGCCATTCGCCGATTTCACCGCAACTTTCTTTTTGCGGCGGCCGTTGGCGGATTTTTTCGCCGCGGTCGGCGGCGAGGACGATTCGCCGTCCCACAATTCCGCCCACAATTTATCGGCCGCAGCGCGCTTGCCGGTGGCACCGGCGCGACGCGCGGCGACCAGCGGATTGGTCGGCTCCAAGACCTCAAAAGCGCCGTCAGGATGGCGAATGACCGTGTAAATGGCACCGGTGCGGCCTTTGAAAGCCCGAATTCCGAAGTCGGTTTTCTTCATGTTGATTTCTCCATGGTTGATGAGAACTGTAAAATGGATTCGTCGCCGAACAACTGCCCGCCGCCGAATCCAAGCGTTTTCGACGGTTCCCCGCCGCACGCGATTCGCACCGCGCAATACTTAAATTCCGGAATCTTGCCGAACGGATCCAACGCCGGATTCGTCAGTAAATTCGCCGCCGCCTCGTAGTAGCAAAACGGAATGAAAACCGCCCCCGGCGGAGTCGCTTCGCTTTCGCGGACATAAAGCGAAATGCGTCCGCGACGCGATTCCACTGTAATTAAATCGCCCGCCTGCGCGCCTAATTTTTTCATATCCGACGGATGCAAAGATGCGGTCGGATTCGGCTCAATCGCGTCCAAAACCGACGCGCGGCGAGTCATCGCCCCAGTGTGCCAATGCTCTAATTCGCGGCCGGTAATTAATGCCATCGGATAATCCGCATCCGGCTTTTCGTCGGCGAAAATTAAATCGGCGGGGACAAATTGACCGAGCCCATCCGCCGTCGGAAAATCTTCAACAAAAACCACCGGCTCGCCGGGGTCGCCTTCTTGTCGGCACGGATAAGTAACCGAATGCTCGTTTTGGAGGCGCTCCCAAGTTACGCCGCCGATGCTCGGCATCGCTTGCCGCATTTCTTCAAACACCTGCGCGACGCCGGAATCTTCGCCGTCAAATTGCCAATTAAGTCCGAGCCGCTTGGCCATCTGCTGAATAATCCATAAATCCTGACGGGCTTCGCCGGGGGGATTTAAGGCGCGTCTTCCTAATTGCACCATTCGGTCGGTGTTGGTGAAAGTGCCGGTTTTTTCCGGAAAGGCCGACGCCGGCAAAACGACATCCGCCAGATAAGCCGTTTCGGTGAGAAAAATATCCTGCACCGCCAGCATTTCCAATTTGGCGAGAGCGGCGCGGGCATGATTTGCATCCGGATCCGACATCGCCGGATTTTCGCCCATCACATACATTCCGCGAATTTTCCCCGCCGTCACCGCATCCATAATTTCCACGACGGTGAGTCCGGGTTTGGAATCCAAACTCGCCCCCCAAAATTGCTCAAACCATTCGCGCGATTTGGCATCGTCGGTGCGTCGGTAATCCGGCAGCATCATCGGAATTAATCCGGAATCGGATGCGCCCTGCACATTATTTTGTCCGCGCAAAGGATGCAAGCCGGTGCCCGGCCGGCCGATTTGTCCGGTTAAAAGCGCGAGCGCAATTAAACAGCGGGCGTTGTCGGTGCCGTGAATGTGCTGGGAGATTCCCATTCCCCACAGAATCATCGCACGATTGGCGGTGGCGTAAATGCGGGCGACTCGGCGAATTGTGGCGGCGTCAATGCCGCAGACCGATTCCATTTTTTCCGGCGAAAACTCGGCGACCTTGTCGCGCAATGCGGCAAATCCGGAAGTGCGTCGGCGAATAAATTCATCGTCGGCGAGTCCTTCCGCAATAATCGTATGCATCATTGCATTAAGAAGAGCGACATCCGAATCCGGCTTCATCTGCAGAAAAATAGCGGCGTGGCGCGATAAATCCGAAGATCGCGGATCGGCGACCATTAATTGCATTCCGCCCTTGACGGCGTTTTTAATCCAAGTGGCGGCGACCGGATGATTCACCGTCGGATTCGCTCCAATTAAGAAAACAGCATCGGCGAGCATTACATCGCTCACTTGATTGGAAACCGCACCGGAGCCGATTCCCTCCAGCAACGCCGCCACCGAAGATGCATGGCAAAGCCGCGTGCAATGATCAACATTATTCGCCCCGAATCCCACGCGCACAAGTTTCTGAAAAAGATACGCCTCTTCGTTGCTGCCTTTCGCCGAGCCGAATCCGGCAAGAGCGTCGCCGCCGTCATCATCGCGAATTTTTTTAAGCGTCCCCCCCGCCAAATTCAATGCTTCTTCCCAAGACGCTTCGCGAAAAACTTCGCGCCACGCCGACGGATTCATTTTGAAATCAGCCGATTTTCCAATTCCCTCCCGCCGAATCAGCGGCTTCGTTAAGCGATGCGGATGCGACGCATAATCAAATCCGTAGCGTCCTTTAACGCATAAGCGGCTGTGATTGGCGGGACCGTCGCGCCCGTCCACAAACATTATTTTTTCGCCGCTGATGTGATAGGTTAATTGGCATCCGACTCCGCAGTAGGGGCACAGCGAATCCACTGTGCGGTCGGCGGGATTAAGTCCGGCGTTTCGCGCCGGCATTAATGCCCCAGTCGGACACGCCTGAACGCATTCGCCGCAGGCGACGCAGGTGCTTTCGCCCATCGCATCGCCGAAATCAAAAACAATCTCAGAATGATGCCCGCGCCCGGCGTAGCCGATAACATCATTAACCTGCTCTTCTCGGCATGCCCGGACGCATCGGGTGCATTGAATGCAGGCGTCCAAATTAACCGCAATCGCCGGATGCGAAAGATCCGCCTTCGGCTGATTGCGCGAAGGAAAGCGGGATTCGCCAACGCCTAATTTTTCGGCCCAATGCGCTAATTCCGAATCCGGCTTATATTTCCGATTCGGCATATCGGCGAGCAGAAGTTCAAGAATCATTTTTTGCGAATGCCGCGCGCGCGGGGTTTCGCTGCCGACTTTCATACCCGCCGACGGCATTCGGCAGCACGACGGCGCAAGGACTCGCTCGCCTTCAATTTCCACCATGCACGCGCGGCAATTGCCGTCCGGACGATAGCCCGGCTTGTGGCACAGATACGGAATCTCCTCGCCGTAGCGGCGGGCCGTCTCAAGAATGGATTCGTCCTCATAGCCGATAACGGCTTGCCCGTTGAGTTCAAACTCAATCGGAAGATTCAGAATCTCTTCGCTAATCGCTTCCATTTTTTTGCTTTGGCAATTTCAATTCGGCGCGCTTTGCAATTCCGAATTCAAGGGGTATTATACTTGAATTCAATTCATTTTGCAAAAAAATACGATTTAATTTCATCCCCTTGTGATATTAATCAGACGGATTTTTTCGCGCAAGCGGGGGGATTTTTATGTATTATACCCCGATGCTTCGGCTTTGGGACATTCTCGCCCTTCTGTTTATTAATGCGATTTTCGCCGGCGCCTACTTAGTGGGAAATGCGGGCGTGGCGCATTTTCCGCCGTTATTTTTCGCCGCTTTGCGCTTTGTGCTGGTGGCGATTCTGCTCTTGCCTTTCATTCGATTAAACGCCGACGCCCTCCGTCGGGCGGGAGGAATCATCGCCTTTTCTTTGGCGATGGGAGTGGGGGTATACAGCACGATGTATCTTGCATTGTGGCTCGCCGACGGCACGGCGGCGATATTAATCGGCACGCAATTTGCCACCCCGATGGCGGCTTTGCTCGGACATTTTCTGCTCGGCGAAAAAACCCGCACGGCGGTGTGGGCGGGAATCTTTATTGCCTTGTTGGGCGTTTTAATCGTCGGATTTGACGCCGCTTTTCTTGGCTATCCGCTGGCTTTCTTTCTGATATTAATCAACGCCGGATGCTATGCCTTCGCAAATGTTATTTCGCGCGGATTGCGGGGAGCGGTCGGCGTGATGAACCTCAACGGCTGGATGGCATTAATTTCCGCCCCGCCGCTGCTGGCGATGTCCTTTATATTTGAACAAAAGCAAATGGAATCAATGGCGACGGCGGGCTTGGCGGAATGGTCCACAATTTTATATTCCGCCTTGGCGGTGACTCTGATTGGACATGTCGGAATGTTTTTAATGCTGCGGCGGCATCCGGTATCGGCGGTGATGCCGTTTTATGTTTTGACTCCGATTATCGGCGTAATTGGCAGCGTTGTCTTTTTTGATGAATTGCTGACGATGCAATTCATATTCGGAGCGATTGCGGCCATAATCGGCGTTGCCGTCGTCAACCGCTATTCGGGCGGACGATAATAAACATACGGCAAAATTAAAAAGAAAGGCAAGGTTGTTATCCCTTACCTTTCTTCTTTCGGGTTTATTGAGAACTCCTACACTCCAATAAGAGATAACGGAATTCTTGTCCGTTTATCTCCGAGTATGGCTTCCATTTCAATTGGTATTTTTCTCGGAGACGAATGGAGCATTGCCGTCCCCCCTTCTTTTTCAAGGAAGAATCCTCACATACCCAAGATAATTTTCCTTGGACTTTGCCTTTCAATGAATCGCGAATCGTCCACGCGAGCTCGTGTTGGAAATCGTCCTCGCTGTGAAAGACCCGACGATTAAGCTTCAGCGACCCCAACGCCGATTGGATGAATTTGCGGTTGATGCTTGCCATTTTTGACTCCTGCCGAATCCTCGACTGTTATTTTGGCATGTAAATTATAGCAACCTTTCGCCGCCGAATCAAATTGGAGGAGATTCGGCGGGTGTCATTCCTTGGTCTAATTCGCCGTATCGCAATTCTTTCCTTCGGAAAGAGTCCGCAGATATTTTGCGCGCTCATCATGGGATTTTGCCTCTTGCCACAAGGGATGATGTCCTAAAAATTCCTGCGGCATGGGAAGGATAGCCCCAAGCCCCCTTTGGAAGGCATTGCGATATCTCTCGCGCAGTTTGAGTGCCGCCACCTCGTTTCGGGAAATTTTAATCGCAAGATCGGCGCAGCCCAAATCCGCATCGCCCTCTTGCATTTTGGAGACGCGTTCCGGCTCATAGGGGAAGCTACCGCAACCGGCGACAGACAACACAACCAACAAAACGGGAATAAATCCCAAATTGGCGGCTTTGCAGAAAAGCATGAGTCGCATTTACGCTCCTTATAATAAAATGATGTCTCCTATTATAATAAAAATCCCGTTAAATTATTAAAATAAATCGTTTTTTTGCCGCCCAAGGCCGTCAAAAAGAGCAGGAATCTTTGTGCGCGGGGCAAGCATGGGGGGCGCATGTATCCTAAGAGGGTGGCGTAGGGCGGTTTTCAGGGCAGTGCGGTGTGAGGGTTCGCACCCGGCGCGAATACCATAGCACGCCCAGGGAGGCGCTCGCGCCGTGCAGCAGAATGCTCAGAAGAATGGTGAGCGCGGCAATAGTGGTGATTCGGTCGGCTTCGGGAAAGCCGCTCTGGCCAACCACGAACAGGGCAAACAGAACCGAAGCCAGTCCGCGCGGCCCGAACCATCCGATGAACAGGTGCGTCCACCAGCGCAGGCCCGATCCGATCAGTGCCAGCGAGCATGCCGCCATGCGGATCAGGGTCAGGCTCAGCAGGGCATAAATGAAATCGCGCGGCGTGGCGCGCATCAGGGCTTCGGGAGCCAGTGCCGCCCCGAACAGCAGGAAGGTCATCAGCATCAGCACGCGTCCTTCGAGTTCGGTGAATTCATAGATGTGTCCGCGCATGTTCTTGGCGGCATGCCCGAAGGCAAGCCCGGCGCAAAAGGCCGCCAGAAAGCCGTTGCCGCCAATCAGGCTGGCCAGCGCATAGGCGGTGGGGGCAAGAATGAGGATTGAAATCTGGAAGAAGTGCCTGTGCATCCATTCGGTGTGCACCGCGCGGCGGATCAGCAGACCGCCGCCCAGACCGGCGGCAATCCCGGCCAGGGGGCCAAGCAGGACCTGCTTCGCGGCGAAGGCGATCCAGTAGGCAGGCGATTCGACCATGCCGCTCATGCCGCCCATAGCCCCGGCAAGGGAAATGAGAATGAGAATGGCAGGCAGAGCAAGCCCGTCATTGAGTCCGCTTTCGACGCTGAGCGTCTCGCGGATTCTCTGCGGAACGCGCCGGTCCTCGACCACGGCCAGTCCCAGCGCGGCATCGGTCGGCGCGAGAATCGCCGCTATCAGAAGGGCGGTGAACAGGCTGATATTGTCATACAGTCCCCAGGCGGCCAGCGTGCCGAAGGCAATCACCAGGGGCAGGCCAATCAGCAGCAGGCGCAGGGGCAGGGAGTAGATGCGCCGCAATTGACTCAGCTCGATCCGGGCGGCGTCGGCGAAGAGCACCAGTATGAGCGTGATTTCGGCAATCCCGAAAAGAATGTCCGGGCCGATCTCGAAATGCAGAATGGCGAAAAACTCCGGCGCGGCCAGCAGGCCGATCCCGGTGAAGATCATCGGCGCGCTGATCGGGCTTCTGTCGAGGCGGCGCGAGACCAGGCCGAACAGCAGAAAAGGCAGGGCGATCAGCAGAATGTCGGAATGTTCCATCATGATGAAAACAGGGTATAATAGATGACAGGATTTTGCGAAAGGCGCAAAAGGCAAGTTGCGCCGCTCGGCTGCCTATTAAAGTGCACCGATTGCTTGAATCCCTGCACGATGGTGGCGCATCCGCTGGTGACGGCCGCGAAAATCACAATAAGGATTTTCAGCGGGATGATGTTGTTCATTTTCACTTCCCTTGGTTAATGGTAAAGCGATTTATAAACAAAATCGAAGATTCGCGCAAAAAAAATCAACTTTTTTGCCGAGGCGACGGAAAGGAAATCCGGCGACTTGCGGCATCAGCGCGACAATTTGCGCGGCGTGTCGCTGTCTTCCTGCAAAACTCCCGGCAAGAAAGGCAACTCGGCGGTATCGGATTCTTGCGCGGTGTGCTTCATCGCCCGCATCATCAGGGCGGGCATATTCTGTGTGGCGTGTTCAACCGTGAGGGCGACCAGATTGCCGCGCGCGTCAAGGTCGGCGATAAAATCATCGCCGAAATCGCGGGTTTCAACAACGGAATTGTCGTTGAATTCCATATACACCGTATCGGTGTCCGCGTAGTATTCGAGTTTAACTTCTCTCATTGCTCTTCTCGGAATCCTCGGTCGAAAAAAACATTATGCACGGTCTCGCCGTCTTTAAGCAACACCACACGCAAATATTTTCCACCCGCTTCGTCAATTTTCCCCCACCGACGGATTCTACCATCGGACTGCCATTCTGTATTCTGTGCAAATTGGATTCCTTACAACCCGATGCACCCATTCATCTTTAATAGCAGCGCGGTCAGGACGCATTTTTCTGCGATTAAAATATCCCGTCGCTTTCACCGCTTTCAATTCACCTCATCAGCGAAATGCTTGACGACGCAGCGAATCGGATTCGGGGCGGCTTGGCCTAATCCGCAAATGGATGCGTCCGCCATTGCGCGCGATAATTCTTCCAGCAAATTTTTATCCCACTTTTTCGCCGACATTAACTTAACCGCCTTCGCCGTGCCAACGCGACAAGGCGTGCATTGTCCGCAGGATTCATCTTCAAAGAATTTCATCACCGACATCGCCGCATCGCGCGCGCGGTCGCGCTTGGATAAAATAATTACCGCCGCCGACCCAATAAAACAATCGGCGTCGCGCTCTTGTATCGTCCCGAAATCCAAAGGAATATCCGACATCGCCGCCGGCAATATCCCCCCCGACGCCCCCCCCGGAAGATAAGCATAAAACTCTTCGCCGTCAATCATTCCGCCGCAGAATTCATCTATTAATTCGCGGACGGTAATTCCGGCGGGAGCCAAATGCACACCCGGTTTTTTGACTCGTCCGCTGACGGAAAATGCGCGCAGTCCGAATCGTCCGCGCCTGCCATTGGCGGAAAAGAATTCCGCGCCGCGCTCAATAATATCGCGCACCCAATATAAGGTTTCCATATTATGCTCCAAAGTCGGACAGCCGAAAACACCAACCTGCGCAACATAAGGCGGACGCAATCTCGGCATTCCTTTTTTGCCTTCTATGGATTCAATCATCGCGGATTCTTCGCCGCAGATATACGCGCCCGCCCCCCTTCGCAAATACAATTCGGGAAGAGAGACCTCCCCCCTCATGCGAAGCGACTCCAATTCATTCGCGAGCATTTTTCGGCAGCCATGATATTCGTCGCGCAGATAGAGGTATATCGCCGAAGCGCCAATCGCCCACGCCGCAATTAATGCACCCTCCAAAAAGCGATGAGGGTCGCGCTCCAGAAAATATCTGTCCTTGAAGGTGCCGGGCTCGCCTTCGTCTATGTTGACCGCCAAAATTCGCGGGGATGATTCGGCGCGGACAATTCGCCATTTGCGCCCCGCCGGAAAGCCCGCCCCGCCCAATCCGCGCAGTTTGGAATCTTCCAAAGTTTTGATGACGGATTCAATTTCGCGCTTTCCTTCCAAGCATTCGCGCAGCGTTTCATACCCCCCCCCTTTGACATAATCATCAAAGGCAATTGGCGACGGAAGAGTCGCCGCCGTTTCGCTGTTTTTCGCCGCCGCCGCAACTTTGCCAATGGTCGCCTTTTCAATTGGATTCTGCCCGACGACCGCCACCGGAGCGGCATCGCATCGTCCGACGCAGGGGGCGCGAATGACGCGAATCGAATCGCCCAATTGCGAATGCAATTCGCGCAGCAAATCGCCGCCGCCGAAAAGATCGCATGTCACCGAATCGCACACTCTCACCGTCACGGGGGGGGGGGGGGAGTCGCTTTCGCGGACGACATCAAAATGATGATAAAAAGTGGCGACCTCATAAACTTCCGCCATGGACAACTTCATTTCGGCGGCGAGAGCGGCCAAATGGCGCGCCGACAAGCAGCCGCAGGCGTCCTGAATTTTATGCAGATGCTCAATCAGCAAGTCGCGTCGGCGGGGCGAATCGCCGAGCAGATGGCGCACTTCGGCGAGGGCGTCGGAATCAACTCCCCTTCCTTTGGGCTTAAAACGACGCCGCAGATTTATCGGCTTTTCTTCGCTCATCGCGCGGATAAATTAGAAGGGGGCTAGCCGCCCCCGCCCTTCCGCATCATTTGGAAAAAGGCGGCGTTGGATTTGGTCTGGCGCAAACGGTCCAGAAGGAATTCAATCGCTTCCACTTCGTCCATATTGGCGATGAGTTTTCGCAGAATCCAAACCATCTGCAGAATTTCCGGCTCCATCAGCAATTCTTCGCGGCGGGTGCCGGATTTGTTGAGGATAATCGCCGGATAAACCCGCTTTTCGGCGATGCGCCGGTCAAGATGAATTTCCATATTGCCGGTGCCTTTGAATTCTTCGTATATCACATCGTCCATGCGCGAGCCGGTTTCAATTAAGGCGGTGGCGATAATCGTGAGCGACCCCCCCTCTTCCACATTGCGCGCCGCGCCGAAGAATCGCTTGGGACGCTGCAGCGCCTGAGAATCCACCCCCCCTGTTAATACTCTTCCCGACTGCGGCGCAACCGTATTGTAAGCGCGCGCCAATCGCGTGATGGAATCCAAAAGAATAACGACATCCTTTTTATTTTCCGCCAGCCGCTTAGCTTTTTCGATGACCATCTCCGACACTTGAATGTGCCGCGCCGCCGCTTCGTCAAAAGTTGAAGAGACGACTTCGCCGTTGACCGTGCGCTGCATTTCGGTGACTTCTTCCGGCCGCTCGTCAATAAGAAGGACGAACAATTTAACCTCCGGATGATTCTGCGCGATGGCGTGCGCGATATGCTGCAGCATCACCGTCTTGCCGCTTTTGGGCGACGACACTACAAGTCCGCGCTGGCCTTTGCCAATCGGCGCGATAATGTCAATGACTCGCCCGGTGATGTTTTCTTCGGCGCGCAAATCGCGCTCTAATTTAAGATGCTCCGACGGAAACAGCGCCGTGAGATTCTCAAATAAAATCCGCTTGCGCGAATTTTCCGGCGTGTCGTCGTTAATTTCATCCGGCCGCACTAAGGCGAAATAGCGCTCGTTGTCGCGGGGGATTCGGACTTCGCCGGCAATTTTGTCGCCGGTCTGCAGATTCATCCGGCGAATTTGATTGGGGCTGACATAAATGTCGCCCGGCCCGGAGAGATAGGATTCATCGGCGAAGCGCAAAAATCCGTAGCCGTCATTCAGCACTTCCAAGGTGCCTTGTCCGCGAATATTTTCGCCGCCCAATTTGTAGCGATGCTTCAGCAGCGAAAAAATTAAATCCTGCTTGCGCGCGCGTCGGCCGCTTTCCAATTCCAGCCAGCCCGCTAATTCCACCAGCGCGCCGATGGATTTGTCGCGCAGATGCGAAAGATTCGTAATCTCCTGCAGCAGATAATCCTGATGGCGCTTTTTCTCCGGCGAGACGGGCGCATCGGCTTCGGGCGCATCGGAAATGACGGCGGATTCGTCGGGCGCGTCCGAATAATTATCCGGCGGCAGATTATTTTTTTTCTTTTTGGGATTTGAATTCATGACTGCAGCCGCTCATCCACAAACAAAGCGAGAGCCGCCTTGGAAACCGCGCCGATTTTCTGGTCGACGATGTCGCCGTCGCGGAATAAAATCAGCGCCGGAATGGAGCGCACTCCGTATTTTTGCGCTTGCATGGGATTTTCGTCCACATTCATTTTCGCCACTTTCAGCCGGCCGGCGTAGTCGGCGGCGATTTCCTCCACCGCCGGCGCGACAAGTTTGCACGGGCCGCACCACGGCGCCCAAAAATCCACAAGAACAGGCAGGTCGGATTTCAGCACATCCGCTTCAAAGGATTTGTCGCTGACCTGCACGACAGTGTCGCCCATAGTTAAAACTCCGTTGGTTGTCGGAAATAGAAAAAAAGGCGCATCGGCCTTTTCCATTGCGGACGAAATTATACTCCAAATTCGCCGCCGCCAAATTCGCCGACTTCGCTTTTTATTAAAAAAGATTCGCCGATGCCGAAAAAATCCGCTATAATGCCGAAATGATGACGCGCATCGCCGCCCAGCCGCAAGCCGAATTAAATAAAACCGACCGCTCCATCGCGGCCGGCATTCCGCCGTGGGAGCGTCCGTTTGATGATGTGCTCGAAAAAATCATCCGCGAAAACGACGAACTTTTTCGCCTCCTCGCGCAAGGTCCGCCGAAAGATTGGCCGGAAAAAAGATGACGGAAGCGGGACTCCCGCGCCGTTTCATCGCCCTGCAGGAAGCCATTCAAACGCACCGCCGCTTGCTGCCTCTCTATGGCGGAATGCCGGGAATTCGCAGCCGTCACGGGTTGGAATCCGCCGTCGCCGCGCCGCAAGCCGCCGTTTATGAGGGCTATCTGCATTCCTTTCCGTGGGGAATGGCGGCGGCGTATGTCTTTCACATCATCCGCAGTCACCCGTTTATGGACGGCAACAAGCGGACGGCAATGGCGTGCGCGATTAAATTTTTGCTCGACCACGGCGTGGAATTGAATCTGCCGCCGGACGAAAGCCATCGCTTTGCCTTTCGCGTCGCAGAAAAAGAATTCAATGAGGCGGAAATTGCGGCTTTCTTAAAAGCCCGCCGCCGTGCGGCGTCCGCAAAATTTTGATAGCATTCGCTTTTCCTGATGAAGCCCTACGATTGCTCCGTCTGCCCGGCGTTTTGCTGCGGCTATCCCGATATTCCGGCGACGCGCGCGGACATCGCCCGCATCGCCCGCCATCTTAAAACGACCGCCCTCGACGCGCGCGAGCAATTTACCGAAGCCGAAGGCCGCCGCCGAAAAATGAAGCATCGCCCGGACGCAAAATTCGGCGCAACGGTCTGTGTTTTTCTTAATCAAAAAACCCGCTCCTGCGGCATTTACCGCGCCCGACCCGCCATCTGCCGCGATTATCCGGGCGACCGCTGCGAATGGCACGACCGAATGATGCTGGAATCCATCGCCGCCGGAAAGCGCGTCATTAAATTGCGAAAAGCCCCATGGACGGTCGACTCCGACCATCCGTCCTACACCGAAAAAAATCTGCCGAAATTAGTGGCGGATTACGCCGGGGCAAAAATGAAGCGATGAATTTTCCGCTTGCCAAATCGTCTTCCGCCGTGCGACAATCGCCGCTATGAACCGAAAAAATTCCATCCAAACCGATTCGGCGCCGCAGGCCATCGGCGCGTATTCGCAGGCGATTCGGGCGGGCGACGCCGTCTATATTTCCGGGCAAATTCCGCTGGATCCCGCCACGATGGAAATGACGGACGGAATTGAAAATCAAATCCGCCGTGTTTTTCAGAATGTGTCGGCGATTTGCCAAGCCGCCGGCGGCGAAGTTGACGACATCGTCAAACTGACGGTTTACTTGACCGACCTTGCCCATTTTTCGCTGGTGAATGAAGCGATGGCGGAATTTTTTTCCAAGCCGTATCCGGCGAGGGCGGCGGTGCAGGTTTCCGCTTTGCCGAAGGGCGCACAAGTGGAAGTGGACGCCGTTATGTCCGCCCGCTGAATTCGCCGATGCGAATCGCCTGATTCCAATGGCGTGGCGATTCGTTTATAGGACGGCGCTGGCGATTTTTGCGCCGATGGCATTAATTCGCCTGATTGCCAAGCGCGCGAAAATTCAAGGCGAAAAAATACCGCTGGCGAATTACCTCGCCTTCTATCCCAAATCACCGCCATTGGCAGAATCGCCGATTTGGGTGCACGCCGTTTCCGTCGGCGAATCAGCGGCGGCGGCGGGAATCATTGAGCATTTTCTCGGCGGCGGCGAATCCGTCCTTCTCACCCACACCACTGCAAGCGGCTATCAATGGGCGCAAAAAAAATTCGGCGGACGCATTCGCTTCGCCGCTTATCCGCTGGATTCCGAATCGGCCGCGCGCCGATTTCTCGCGCATTTTCATCCCCGCATCGGCGTTTTTATGGAGACGGAAATTTGGCCGAATATGCTGCGGCTTGCCCGAAAAAAAGGAATTCCTTTAATCCTCGCCAACGCCCGCTTGTCGGCGAAGTCGGCGAGAAAATACGCCCGCATTTATCCGCTTGCCGCCGAGGCGATTCATCAATTTGACATCGTCGTCGCGCAAACAGCCAAAGACGCGAGGCGCTTTAATTTTTTCGGCGCGAGGCGAATCGCCGCCGCCGGCAACCTTAAATTTGACATCGCCCATTCGCCCGAAGACATCGCCTTGGGAAAAAAATTGCGAAAGCGAATCGATGAAATTAATTCATCCCCCGTTCTTTTATTCGCCAGCACGCGGGCGGGCGAGGAAAAAATGCTGCTCGACGAAATAAGCGATTCCTTTCTGCACAATCATTTTGTAATTCTTGTCCCGCGTCATCCGGAGCGATGCAATGAAGTCGCCGATTTAATTCGCCGCCGCAGCATTGCCTTCATTCGCAAAAGCGAATTAGAAAAAATAGAAAAGGATTCGCCGATGCGAATTCTGCTCGGCGACACGCTCGGCGAAATGCAAATTTACTGCGAAGCCGCCGATGCGGTTTTTGTCGGCGGCGGACTCGCATCAAATGGCGGACAGAATCCCATAGAAGCAATGACGCTCGGCAAGGCGGCGGCGGTCGGGCCGAAAGCGGATAATTTCGCCGATATCGTCAATCGCTCCGTCGCCGCCGGGGCGATGGTTCAATGCAATTCGGCGGCGGAAGTCATCAGCGAAATGGCCGCTCTCGCCGCCGATTCCGACCGCCGAAAAAAAATGGGAATCGCCGCCAAAACGCTGTGCGAAAAAAATCGCGGCGCCCTTGCTAAAACGCTTTCGCTGATGCATGAATTAATTTCCTGAAAGCGGGGGCGGCTTAGCCATCGGCTTTTGATTCGCCCAAGAAGCGGCGTAGAATGTCGGAAGGGAAAGCAGAATGAATCCACCCGACTCTTCCGACATTCGCGAGTTGGCGTCGGCGATGAATAATCTCGCCGATTCGCTCAATCAATTCGTCGTTTATCTGCGCGAAAATCCGCAGATTTCCGCGATGCCCGCGGCGATTATTGAACTCAACAAGCGAATAACTATTTTGTCCACGCGGCTTTAACAACGCCGCGCAAAGGCGAATGCCGCCGTCGTGCGGGCGGCGAGTCGCGCCCGATTTTCAAAGCGGGTCGGCGGGCGAACAAATTCATTTTCGCTTTTTTCCTGCGGCGAAAAAGCATCGCGCGCGCGCGCAAAAACTTGAGCGATATGCCCGGCGTAATTTTCGCAGTCGGTGGCAATTCGGACAATGCCGCCGAGCGATACTTTTTGCGCCAGCAATTCGGCGAATTCGTCCTGAATTAATCGCCGCTTGTGATGCCGCTTTTTCGGCCACGGGTCGGGAAAAAAAATATGGACGGCGGCGATGGAAGAATCCTCAAACATCGCGCGCAAAACGGCGGCGGCGTCGCCGCGAATCACCCGAATGTTTTTAATTTTTCGCGCGGCGATTTCGTTTAATAATGCGCCGACGCCGGGCGGATAAACTTCCACGGCAACGCAGTTGCATTCGGGATTCGCCTCGGCGATGGCCAATGTCGCTTCGCCGAGTCCGCTGCCGATTTCGACGATAAGCGGCGCGCGGCATCCGAAGATGGAATGCCAATCGGGCGGCGAATCCGTCGGCAAAACGCCGAAAGAATCAAAATGATTTTCCAGTCCGCGCTTTTGGGCGCGAGTGATTCTGCCCGACCGGAAGACAAAGCTTTTAATCGCGCGGCGATTCACCGACGACTCCGCGGGCGGGCGAACTCGCGGCGGCGGCAAAGCGGCGCGGCATCGGACCGGCAAGCCAGCCCAATCGTCCGGCGATAACGGCGGCGCGCATCGCATGCGCCATTTGCACCGGATGGACGGCGGCGGCGACGGCGGTATTCATCAGCACGCCGTCGCATCCTAATTCCATCGCCAAGGCGGCGTCGGAGGGCGCACCGACTCCGGCGTCCACCAGCACCGGAATTTTTGCCTGTTCAATTATCAGGCGCAAATTATGCGGATTGAGAATTCCCATTCCCGACCCAATCAGCGACGCCAGCGGCATTACGGCGGCGCAGCCGATATCTTCAAATTCGCGCGCGGCGATGGGGTCGTCGGATGTGTAGACCATCACTTGAAATTCGTCCTTCACCAAGATGCGGGCGGCGGCGAGAGTGGCGGCGACATTCGGAAACAGGGATTTTTCGTCGCCCAAAACTTCCAGTTTGACGAGCGATTCGCCGTTTAATAATTCGCGGGCGAGGCGCAAAACGCGCACGGCGGAATCGGCGTCGTAGCAGCCCGCCGAATTCGGCAGCACGACGCACTTGGACGGAAGGGCGTCCAATAAATTCGGTTCATCGCGATGTTGCCCGATGTTGGCGCGACGCACGGCGACGGTTACAATTTCCGCGCCGCTGGCTTCAATCGCTTCGCGGGTTTGGGCGAAATCGCGGTATTTGCCGGTGCCGAGAAGAAGACGCGACGAAAACGCACGCCCGGCCATCATCAGCGAATCATTGCTGCCGTCGGAACAATTCATTGGCGAATTATCGCACGCTATCCGCCGCCGACGGCGACGACAATTTCCACAATATCGCCGTCCCGCACCTGCTGTTCGGCGATGCGTCCGCGCGGAATAATGCCGCCGTTTATTTCTACGGCGATTTTTTTTCCGGCGACGCCCAGCGATTCAATCATCTCGGCGACCGTCGGCGGCGCGGAAAATTCGCGCGCTTCGCCGTTGATGACGCACCTCATCTTAATTCCGTATAATGCCGTTTTTTCACGCGGAGATTATCGCGCATTTGCGGGTGTAGTTCAATGGCAGAACATCAGCTTCCCAAGCTGAGTGCGAGGGTTCGATTCCCTTCACCCGCTCCGCATTTGCAGATGCGATTCTAATGCATTCATTGGCAAATCAAACATTCGCCGCCGAATTAATTCAATGGCAGAAAAAATTCGGACGGCATCATCTGCCTTGGCAGAAAGATCGCGACCCCTACAAGATATGGCTCGCCGAAGTGATGCTTCAGCAGACGCAGGCGGCGGCGGTCGCGCCTTATTTTTCGCGCTTTTTGCGGCGACTGCCGACTTTGAAAAAACTCGCCGACGCGCGCGAAGAAACCATTATGCAATTATGGAGCGGACTCGGCTATTACGCCCGCGCCCGCAATTTGCATCGCGCATCCAAAATTATCATGCGCGAATTCGGCGGCGAAATGCCCAAGCGATTTATTGACCTCATTAAACTTCCCGGCGTCGGACGCTCTACGGCGGCGGCGATTTCCGTCTTCGCCGACGGCGAAAAGCAGGCGATTCTGGACGGCAACGCCAAGCGGGTTTTCGCCCGATTCTTTGCAGTTGATTCGCCGCTCGGCAATGCGGCGACTCTTAATCAATTATGGCGAACCGCCGAAGCCAATTTGCCGACGCGCGGCATTCGCCCCTACACGCAGGGATTAATGGACCTTGGGGCGATGATATGCATAAGAGCGAATCCTCTATGCGGAATTTGTCCGCTGACGAATCAATGCAAAGCAAAAATACAAGGTCGGCAAAATGAATTGCCGATTAAGAATCGCGCCAAAGCCAAGCCGATTCGCCGCGCAATTATGCCGCTGATATTAATCGGCGAAGCCAAAGGGATTCTATTAATAAAGCGTCCTTCGCGGGGAATATGGGGAGGGCTGCGATCGCTGCCGGAATTTGATTCGGCGAAGGAATTAAAAGCGAAATGCGAATCGCAATTCGAAATTAAACTCGCGCCGATGAAAATTGAATTGCCTAAGATAACGCATCACTTCACGCATTTTTCACTGGTGATTGAATCGCCCGTTTTTTATTCGGCGCATTCGTCCGCGAAAATTAACGCCCGCAATTCCGCGCGATTGTTTTCGCCGAATCAAATTAAATCCGCCGCCTTGCCCGCTCCGATTAAAAAAATGCTGACGGAAATTGCCAAGCGGAAAATCATCTGCTAATATCGTTTTTTTTCGGAGAAGAACAATGGAATATCGGCAACTCGGCGGCAGCGGAATTAATGTCAGCGTAATTTGCCTCGGCACGATGACTTTCGGAGAGCAAAACGACGAGGCGGAATCGCACGCCCAATTGGATTTGGCGATGTCGCGCGGAGTTAATTTTATTGACGCCGCCGAAATGTATCCGGTGCCGGCGGCGGAAAAAACCTGCGGACGCACCGAGCAATTTATCGGCACATGGCTGAAAAAATGCGGCGGGCGGGACAAGATTATTATCGCCACCAAAGCAGCCGGGCCGAGCAGTATGCAATGGATTCGCGGCGGCGAAACAACCCGCCTGTCGCGCGCTCAAATTTTTTCCGCAATTGACGGTTCGCTGTCGCGTCTGCAGACCGATTATGTGGATTTGTATCAATTGCATTGGCCGGAGCGGTCGGCTAATTTCTTCGGTCAATTGAATTACCGCCACGATGAATCCGCCGACGGAATTTCTTTGGAAGAATCGCTCGGCGCAATCGGCGAATTAATAAAGGCCGGCAAAGTGCGCGCCGCCGGACTTTCCAACGAAACGCCTTGGGGAATGCATCGCTGCCTGCAGCTTGCCAAGAAAAAAGGACTGCCCCGAATCGCCGCCGTGCAGAATCCTTACAACTTATTAAATCGCATCTACGAAATAGGAATGGCGGAAATGTCGGCGCGGGAAAAATGCGGACTGCTGGCGTATTCGCCGCTTGCCTTCGGCGCGCTGTCGGGAAAATATCTAAATGGCGCAAAACCCAAAGGCGCGCGATTGAGCCGATGGACTTACTTCAAAAGATACATTTCTCAGCGCGGCGAAGCGGCGACCAAAGATTATGTCGCGCTGGCGGAAAAGCATCAAATAAATCCGTCGCAAATGGCGATTGCGTTCACCATTCGGCAGCCCTTTTTAACGAGTTCAATTATCGGCGCAACGACTCTCGCGCAATTGGAATCCAACATCGCCGCCGCCGACTTTTCCTTAAGTGAAAACTTAATGCGCGAAATAGAATTCTTAGCCGAGAGTCATCCTAATCCGTGTCCGTAATGCCGGCTGAAATAATTGAGATTGATGAATTTGTCACGCTGACTGTCGGCATCGTGGTTTATTTTGCGGGCGTTGCGGCGACTCGGCGCGTTGCGTTTTTGCGCGACTACAATGTGCCGGAGGCCGTCACCGGCGGACTGCTTGCGGCCATTGCCGCCTTCGCCGTTTTTCTTGCGGCGGATGCTTCCATTAACTTTGATTTGGAAGGGCGCGACCGGCTGCTGATTTATTTCTTTGTCGCCATCGGATTAAACGCGCGCATTTCGGATTTAATCAAGGGGGGGCGGCCGCTTTTGATTTTGCTTGCGCTGACAATTGGATTCATCGTCGTGCAGAATTCGGTCGGCGCGATGGGCGCGGCGATTTTTCAAATGCCGGACGCCGTTGGCGTGCTGGCCGGTTCGGCATCGCTGATTGGCGGGCATGGCACCGCCATCGCATGGGCGCCGGAAATTGCTGAATCGCATAATGTTCCAAATGCCTTGGAAATCGGCGTGGCCAGCGCGACATTCGGACTCATTCTAGCGAGTTTAATCGGAGGTCCCATCGCTAAATTTTTAATTGAACGCGACGGCTTAAAAGCGGAATCCGGCGGCGACAGCATCGTCGGATTATCTTATCAATCGGAGGGCACGGCGGCGATTAATCACATGACATTAATGGGGGTTATTCTCGCGATGCATATCGCCATTATTTTGGGCTATCTCTTCAATGAATTGCTGGCGGCGGCGGGATTCAAATTGCCCTTGTTTGTCGCCTGCCTGCTGGCGGCGATTGCAATGTCAAACATCATCCCCAAATTATTTCCGCGCCTGCCGTGGCCTGCGCGGACTCCGGCACTGGCGGTCGTTTCCGATTATTCTCTTAATATATTTCTGGCGATGTCGCTGATGAGCATGAAATTGTGGACTCTCGCCGGACTCGCCGGGCCGCTGTTTGTCATTCTTTTTTTGCAGACGGCGGCGGCGATTCTATTTATTTTATTAATCGTCTTTCGCGCAATGGGAAAAAATTACGAAGCGGCCGTCCTGTGCGCGGGATTCGGCGGCGTGACCTTGGGAGCGACTCCCACTGCTCTCGCCAATATGACTGCGGTCGCTAAAAAGCACGGTCCGGCGCCGAATGCTTTTATTATTCTGCCGCTGATTTCGGCGTTCTTTATTGATATTGCAAATGCGTTTGTCATCCGCGCGTTTCTTAATTGAAACCTTGCCTATTCTTTAACGGCGGCGTTTAATAATTGACGGGCGGCGGCGGCGAGTCGATTTATATTCAATCCGATTTCGCCTTCTTCTTGGGCGATTTTATCGGCGGCTGCACCGTGCAGCCACATTCCATATTTGGCGGAAAAAGCGGCGTCGTGTGTTTGCGCCAGCAATGCGCCGATAATTCCGGTTAATACATCGCCCGACCCCGCCTGCGCGAGTCCGGGATTTCCGCTTTGGCAAATTCCCCAAGCATCTTTGGGAGTCGCAAAAACCGACCCCCCCCCCTTTAATACAACAACAGAATTTAATTCGCTTGCGATTTGCCTTGCCGACGCAATTCTGTCGGCTTGAATCGCTAACGCATCGCAATTAAGAATCCGCCCCGCTTCGGCGGGATGCGGCGTAACAATGCTCTGCGCTTGGCGAGTCATTAATAATTTGCGAATGGATGAATCGCGCGAAATGATGTTTAAGGCATCGGCGTCAATCACGGCGGGCGCGGAAGATTCCAAAGTGCGCGTTAAGATTGCCTGCGCTTTTTCCGAATCGCCCATTCCGACTCCAATGGCGATGCTATTAAATTCATCGGGCAATTCGCGCCGCCGCATTATCTCCGGACAAAAAGGATCAAACGGAGGCCCGGCACCGAGTGCAACAGCGAAAACTTTTCCGGCGCCGAGCGCAACGGCGGAGCGGCTCGCCAAGGCAAGCGCGCCGCCCATTCCGTCCGCGCCGCCGACGACCGCAAGCGCGCCGAAATTTCCCTTGTTGGAATTGCATCGGCGGCGCAGGCGCGAAGCGTTTTTTATTCCGTCAATTAATTCGCCCGCATTTTCCAAAGTTAAACTATCGGCGAAATCCAAATCGGAAGTTATAATTTTTCCGGCGCAATCCAAGCCGTCGGCGGTGAGAAGTCCGGGTTTTAATCCGAAAAAGGTGACGGTTTTCGCGCAGGCAATTGCGTCCGTATCGGCGAGTGTTTTGCCGGTGTCGGCGCAGAGTCCGCTGGGAATGTCCACTGCCAATTTGGGGGCGGAAAGTTTGTTTATGCGCGAAATTAATTCGGCGAAATTTCCGCTAATCGGACGATTCGCGCCGATGCCGAAAATGCCGTCAATCACCAGCGAAAAATTATCGCCGGGAATTTCGCTTTCAATTTTGCCGCCGAGAACAAGCCATTCGTCCATCGCTTGAGTCGCATCCGATGACAACCGATTGCGGTCGCCGAAAAAAGCAACGCGAATTTTCATCCCCAAATTTTTAAGACGCGCCGCCGCAATGAAAGCATCGCCGCCGTTATTGCCCGGCCCGGCGACGGCGAGAATCGGACGCGAATCATCGGGGCGAATCATTCTGCGCGATTCTTCGGCGACCGCCTCGCCCGCGCGAGTCATCACAGCGAAAGAAGGCGCGCATTCAAACGCCCGCTTTTCAATTTCGCGAATTTGCGCGACAGTAAAAATTTTCGCCATCGCCTTATATTAGCAACAGAACGAAGCGGAAAAAGCCAAAATTCGCGCGATTTAATCCGCCAGCACGACCGCCGAATCTTTCCGCATCGCGTAAAAAAAGCACGACCGCCTTCCGGTGTGGCACGCCGGACCGCTTTGTTTGACTACCGCCAGCAGCGAATCGCCGTCGCAATCCATCCGCAATTCCACCAGCCGCTGGATGTTGCCGGAGGTTTCGCCCTTCCGCCACAGCCGCTTTCGGGAGCGAGAATAATAAACCATCTCGCCGGTTTTGAGCGTCAGCGCGAGCGATTCCCGATTCGCCCACGCCAGCATTAAAACGCCGCCGCCGACTTCCTGAGCGACCACCGGAATCAATCCGTCGGAATTAAATTTAAGCGAAGCCATCGCCTCCGCCAGCGGCAGCGATTCGCCGGGGGGCGCGCTTTCATTGCGCTGGAAAAAATCCGCCATTGCGCTATGCTATCACGCCGATGGAGTAAAATCGCCTTGCTGTGACCACGCCAACAACGACGATTATTTTTCGCGGCGCGCGGCCGGCAGTCGGCAAAACGCTCATCGCCGCAGCCTGCGCCCAATGGTGCGCCCGCGCAAAAATTCGCGCGCTGGCGGCGGATATGCGATTGAATGAATATCGCATGCGGGGATACCTCGCCGCCGAAAAAATTCCCCCCAACGACGGACTTCTGACCGGCGGAAAAAATCGCCCGGATATTTTTTCCGCCGCCGCATTCACCGACGAAAAATCCGCCGCCATTCGCCTCGCCGAATTGTCGGAAGATTATCGCGCCGTTTTTATCGCCGCCGATTCGCCGCACGATTTTGGCATTTCCGCGGCGACGGCTTTGGTTTTCACCTACGCCGCCGATGACATTATCGCCGCTAAAAAAATTAGCGATGAAATCGGCGAAGCGGCGATTTTGATTCCGTCCTGGGCCGACCGCAATTTTCCGATGCTTTCCGCCGTCCGCCTGCGCGCCTGCGAAATGCTGGGCGCGGAATTAGAATCGCTCGCCGCCTGCGAAATTCCGTATTCGCCGCAATTGTCCGGCGCGCATAATTTAACCGCCGAGCAATTGGGCGACATCGCCCCGCTGTTTTGCGAGCCCGTCGCGCATTTGTGCAAGGATGTTTTTGGAATTGAAGCCGGCGAAGCAATTCCCCAAGCCGACTCCGTATCCGAATCTTCGGAAGAAATTAAAAATGAAAGCAATAATGAAGAATCAAAAGAAGAATCCGATCCCCCCCCCCCCCCTTCTCTTGCGGCAAAAAAAGAAAAGGATGAGGGGAATGAAGTGCGAATTAAAATCAAAGCGGCTCGCGACGCCTTCGGCGATATGATTTAATCTATTTGTCCCTGCCGAGCGGAACCGCTTCTTTCGCCAGCAATTGCCACTGCCTTCTGTAATGTCCGGCGATGCTAATGTTGTCGCGGATAATGACGACATTTTCGCGATTGCGATTCTCCGCCGCCTTTGTGAAATTGGCGCTGCCGGTAATGACTGTGCGCCCGTCAATAACCATAACTTTGTTGTGCCATAAACCTCCGCCAGTGGGAATTGCCGTATAAATTCCGGCGTCGCGCAATTGCTTAATGCGATTGCCGCGCCCCCCCATTTGTCTGCGGTCGGCAAGCACCGAAACGCGCACGCCTCGCCGATGCAGTTTGATTAATTCGGCGGTGATTTTTTTGTGGGTGAAACTAAACGCCATCACCAAAACCTCATGTTTGGCCTTGGCGAATTCTTTTTCCAAAGCGGCGATAAAATCATCGCGCGGCGGAAACAGAATTTCAATTTCGCCGCCGTGAAAAAATTGCGCCGCCGATGCGCCGCCGATTCCGCCCGCAAAAATAATTGCGGCGAAAAGTCCCAAGGTCGCGCGCCGAATTTTATTCATCGCAGCGCGCAATCTTTCCGCGATAAACGGTCAGGCGGGAGCGGCCTTTAACGACTCGCCCATGAAAAGGGCTCATTCCGCCGGGGGCGATTTGGGCTTCGTCAATTGTCCATTCCGAATGCAAATCAACAACGCACAAATTGGCGATTGCCCCCGCTTTAATTTCGCCGCCGTCAATTCCGAATCGCCGCGACGGCAAAAGCGAAATTTTGGAAAGCGCAATGGCGGGGGAAATTCGCCGCTGATTCGCCCATTCCAACATCAGCGGCAGCAGAAGGCCGACTCCGCTTGCGCTTGGAATCGCATCGCAAAATGGCTCGGTGCGCCGCACGCCCGACAGCGGACGATGGCCGGAAACAATAAAATCCACAACGCCGTCGGCGAGAAATTTCGCAATGGAATCGCGGTCGGCGGAATCGCCCAAGGGCGGCCAGATGCGATGGCGCAAATCAAAATCGCCGCCGTCTTCGTCGCGCAAAAATAAATTGGCGAGGGCGGCGTCGCACGAAACATCCGCGCCTTTGGCTTTGGCGTCGCCGATAATTTTCGCCGATTCCGCCGCAGAAATTCCGCGAAAATGCGCGCGGACTCCGCTGGCCGACGCGAGTGCGAGAATCCTCGCCGTCTCTGCAATTTCCGCCGCCGCCGGCATTGACGGCAAGCCCAATCGCGCCGATTTTTCGCCCTCGCGCAAAACGGCATCGGCGGACAGGGAAGGGTCGCGCGGGTCAAACAGGACAAGAAAATCAAAGGTGGCGGCGAATTGCAAAATCCGAAAAAGCCGCTTGGAATCCAATCCCGGCGGAGCGAAAAAGGCGGCGATGCCGTCGTCGGCAAGCGCGGGCAAATCCGCCATTTGTCCGTCGTCGGCGAGAAGCGATGCCGTTTTGACGATTTGCAAATGCGACGAAGCGGCGGCGGAATTTATCGGCGACACGGCGGCGGTGATTCCGCCTGCGGCGGCGGCTTGCATTTCTTGGGCGGATTCGCCGGACAAATCGCAGTCGGCGTCTACAATTCCGGGGGCGACGACGCAGCCCGCTGCATCAAATTCGCGCGCCGGATGGAATCCGTCGGGGATTTTTCCGACCGCCGCAATTTTATCGTCCGCAATGCAGACGACGACGGGGGCGATTTCGCCGGATGAAAAATCAGCGACGCCGCCGTTTTTAATCAGCCAATTCATTTTTCTGAAAGCATGCACAGAATCGCCATTCGCACGGCGACTCCGTGCGTAACTTGCGGCAGAATAACCGACTGCACCCCGTCGGCGACGGCGGAATCAATTTCCACCCCGCGATTAATCGGCCCCGGATGCATCACCAAAGCGTCTTTTTTGGCAAGGGCGAGCCGGCGGGCGGTGAGTCCGTAATCCCGAAAATACGAATCCGCCGACGGATAAAAATCGCCCGCCATTCTTTCCCGCTGCATGCGCAGCATCATAATGACATCGGCGTCGGCGATTCCCTCCTCCATATTAGAAAACGGAATCATTCCCAAGGCGGATTCGCAGTGCGGCGGAATCAGCGTTTTGGGCGCGACGGCGCGAATTGCCTTCGCCCCCAAAGCGTGCAAACATTGGGCGTTTGAGCGGGCGACGCGCGAATGCAGAATATCGCCGACAATCGCAATCGTCAAATTTTCCAGCGATTCGCGGCGGCGCAGAATTGTGAAGGAATCCAGCAGCCCTTGAGTCGGATGGGCGTGGCAGCCGTCGCCGCCGTTAATGACGGCGAGTCGGGGCGAATCATCCAATCGCCTCGGGACGCCTTCGGCGATAAAATGCGCCGCCCCGCTTTGATAATGGCGGACGACCAGCATATCGCCGCCCATCGCCGACAGCGTCGCCGCCGTATCAAACAACGATTCGCCCTTGTTTTTCGCCGACAGCACTTCGGCGTCCAGATTGACGACTTCCGCCCCCAAAGATTTGGCGGCGATTTCAAAGGCGCTGCGCGTGCGCGTGCTGGTTTCGAAAAACAAATTAAAGATAAGCCGTCCGGCGAGGCCGCGCGATTTGACAATGCCGCCGTCGTCCGCCAGAAAAGATTTGGCGCGATGAAAAATATCGGACAGCAGCGAAGAGGGAATTCCCTCCAGCGTAAGCAAGTGGCGCAGACGCCCGGCGGAATCCATCTGCAAGGCGGCGGCGCCTTTTACAACGGCGCGCATTAAAGGACATCGTAGCATTAATTCGGAGCGCGGAAAACTCGGCAAGCCGGCTCCGCAAAATCCGGCGCGCAAATTAGGCGGTGAAAAAAATTTGCAGTTAAGAAAGCAATTCGCTTATAATCCGCCGCTTGCGAAAAAAAATTCAATGACAACCACAACCGATAAATCCGCCCCCTCCAACGACGCCGCCTCATCCGTCGTCGATTCGTCTGCGGACGCCAACGCGCTTTCTGCCGCGGCCTCTTCCGCTGCCGGCGAATCCGCCAGTTCGTCCGCTGATTTGCGGGGACGGAAAGGGCCGGGAAAATCGCCATATACGCCGAATGCGGGCGAAAAATACATGTCCTCCAAACAGCGGAATTTTTTCCGCGACGCTCTCGTGCGGACTCGCACCGACCTCGTGCGCGGAATGGAAAAAACTGTCACGCACATGCGCGAAGAGCCCAAAGCGATTCCCGACGAAAACGACCGCGCCAGTAAAGAATCCGAATTCGCCGTAGAATTGCGCGAGCGCGACCGCGACCGCGCCCTGCTGCGAAAAGTGGACAAGGCCTTGGAAATGCTGGCGACATCGGACGGCGGCTATGGATTCTGCGAAGAATGCGGCTGCGAAATCGGCGTGGAGCGGCTCCTCGCCCGCCCGGTGGCGACACTCTGCATTGAGTGCAAACGCCTGCAGGAGCAGCGCGAAAAAATGCACATCGCCTGACCGGTGCAGCCAAGCGTCTTTGCCGCCGCCTGCGCTTTTGCGCTGGGATTTTCCGCCGCCGTCAAATGGTGGCTCGCGCGAAGGCAGATTCGCGCCGCCCGAATCGCCGCCGATTCGCCCCCTCCGATTCCGGAAATGGCGGATTCCTCCGACCCCCGGCGCGCCGCCGACTACGCCGCCGCCCGCCTCAACAACGGAATCGCCGCGACTCTGGCGGCGACTTTCCTCGCATTAATTCTCACCGTCGGAGGCGGACTTTCCGCGATGGACAATTCGCTGGATTTTTTCGGCGATGGAATTTTGCGCGACGCCGCCCTTCTTATCGCCGCCGCGATTCTGCTTTCCGCCGCCGCTTTGCCGTTTGAATGGCGGGGTGTTTTCGGCGTGGAAAAACGCTTTGGATTCAACCGAATGACGCCGCGAATTTTCATCGCCGATAAATTAAAAGAAACGCTGGTCGGCATCGCCCTCGGCGGACCTCTCGCTTTGGCGATTCTGGCTTTAATGAGAAGCGGCGGCGAATGGTGGTGGATTTGGGTCTGGGGAATTTGGGCGATTTTTAATCTTGCGGTAGCGGCGGCGTATCCGGCTTTAATCGCGCCGATTTTTAATCGCTTCCGCCCTTTGGACGACGAATCGCTGCGGACTCGGCTTTCCAATCGCGCCGACCAAAGCGGCTTTCCGGCGCGTGAAATTTTAGTGATGGACGGCTCCAAACGCTCGCGCCACAGCAACGCCTATTTCGCCGGATTCGGCCGCGCCCGCCGAATCGTCCTGTTTGACACGCTGCTGGATTTGCTGACGGACGGCGAAATTGAAGCGGTGCTGACGCACGAAATCGGCCATTTTAAGTTGCGCCATATTTTGCGGCGAATCGCCTTGGCTTTTATCGCCGCTTTTTTCGGCTTGGCGATTTTTGCACTCATCGCTGAATCCGCGTGGTTTTACGCCGCCTTTGATTTGCGAAAAAGTCCGGGCGGGGCGTTGATTTTGCTGTCGCTTTTGTCTCCGGCGTTTTTGTTTCCGCTGCGGCCGATTCTGTCCATGCAGTCGCGCCGCTTTGAATTTCAGGCGGACGCTTTCGCCGCCAAGCGGACGGGGGCGTCGCCTTTAATTTCCGCCTTAGTTAAATTGTATCGCGACAATGCGGCGGTGGCGTCGCCGGATAAAATTTATTCGGCGTTTTACGATTCGCATCCGCCCGCCAAACTTCGCATTTCCCGCCTGCGGCAATTGGAATCGACGAATGAATGACGCGCAAAAAATTTCCCTCGCCGGACGAAAATGCAAACCGGCGAAAATACCGCCGGATGAAAAATCCATCGCCGAATTGACGGCGGCGATTAATTCGGAATGGGCGGCGATTCCCGATTCCAAAGGGCGGAATCAACTCGTCCGCGAATTTCGCTTCGGCGATTACAAGCGGACTTTGGATTTTGTCAACGCCGTCGCCGCCTTTGCCGACGCGGAAAATCATCATCCGGAAATTCATTTCGGCTACAATCGCTGCCGAATTGCATGGACGACTCACAGCGTCGGCGGGCTTTCGGAAAACGATTTTATCTGCGCGGCGAAAACCGACTCGCTGATATAATGCGCGCGGCGGAAAAACACGAGATGGCATCATTTTTTATTAAACGCGGCGCGGCGATTTTGCTCTGCGCTTTTTTTCTGCCGTCCGCGTGGGCGAATTCGCCGCCGCTGGAAATGCCGTCGGCGGGGGAGGTCGCCCTCGCACTTTTTGCGCCGCCGAATTTCAGCGGCGTTTTAGAAGTCGCCGCCGCCGAAGACGCCGAATCCGCCGACCAATCCGCCTCCGAATTCAGCGAAGCGGAAGCATCGCTGCCGCTGGCGATTTCGCTGATGGAAGCCCGCCGCCTGCAGGAGGCATTAATCGTTTTGAACGCCCTCGTCGGACGGGAAGGGGTGAATCAAACCGAAGTGCAGACGCTTATCGGATTGATTGAATTAAACGCCGGCCGCCCCGATTTAGCGGCGGCGCGATTTACGCGGCTGCTGCAGGAAAATCCCGACCTCGCCTACGCCAAGCAGCAATTGGCATTGGCGTTGATTCGCCTTAATCGCATCGCCGACGCGCGAAAACTGCTGGAGGAATTGCGCGAATCGCCGGACGCCGATCAGTCGGAATTAAATTTTCTGCTCGGTCTCGCCGACATCGCCGATGGAAAACACGACGCCGCCGCCAAGCGTTTCCGCGAAATTTTAGTGAATTATCCGGAGCGAATTCATGTGCGATTGGAATTGGCGCGCGCGTTCTTTTTCGCCGGAGAGGACGACGGCGCGCGCTATCATTTTGAATATGTTCTCGCCAGCGAGCATCCGCCCGAAATCACGGCGACGGTGCGGGAATTTTTGGAAAAAATGGACGAGCGGCAGGGCTGGAGTTTTAGTTTCGGAATGGGCATCGCGCCGGACACAAACATCAATTCGGCGACATCGCACGAGACAGTGCGAATCGGCAATTTGCCGTTTACGCCGAGCGAACGGGAAAGAAGCGGCGTCGGCGTTAATTGGAATCTCGGCGCTTTGTGGCGCAAGCCCATTCCCGGAAAAAAACGGCTGATTGCCCGCGGACTTGTGAGTCAAAGAAATTACGAGGGGTCGGACTTTGACGATTTGCAGACGCATTTTGCGGTCGGCATTCGCACGCTGCGGCCGGGCGGCGCCAGCGATTACGAAATTTTCACGCGCCGACGCTGGTTTGCCGACAAGCCTTACAGTTATGATTTCGGCATTAGTTTTAATAATACGCATCGCTTTTTTCAGCGATTGAGCATTCGCGAGAATCTGCAGATTCTGCGCCGCTTTCACGACGACGAAAGCAATAAATCCGCCAACGGCGATATTTTCTTCGGCTCGGTGCGGGGCGTTTATGGACTGACTCCGGTGACGGCTTTGGAATTTGGATTAAGCGCAACGCGCACGCTGGCGAAAACGGAAACCCGCTCGCAAAATTCCTATTCTGTAAGTTTGGGCGTGCGGCGCGAATTCGGCTTCGGCATTTCCGCCGGGCTGACGGGCGACATTTCGTATACGCTTTACGACGGCGTTTCGCTCGGCGGCGCCCGCCGCAAGGAAGAAGCGCGCTCGCTCACGCTGACATTAATTAAGCGCGATTGGAGCATCTTTGGATTCGCCCCGGAATTGGCGATTGTCCGCACCGACAATCAATCCAATGTTGATATTTTTGACTACACCCGCACGCGCGCAAACTTCGGCTTTACGCAGCAATTCTAACCTTTCCTTTTTTTGATGATGTCAAAGTCCGATCCCCCCCCCCCCCCTTCCTCATCGCCGAAAGAATCAGGGGGGCTTTGCCTGCTGATTGACACTTCGTCTTATTTGTTTCGCGCTTATCATGCCGTCGCCGATTTGCACACGCGGGGCGGCTCGCCGACCGGCGCCATTTACGGGGTGGTTTCCATGCTGCGAAAATTGCTGCGGCAGTATCCGGCGCAATTCGCCGCCTGCGTAATGGACACCAAAGAGAAAACTTTTCGCCATCGCTTGTTTCCTAAATACAAGGCCAATCGTCCGCCGATAGATCCTGAATTGGCGGCGCAAATTGCCCCGGTCGGCGAATTTGTCCGCGCGATGGGATTCGCCCAAGTCGCCCAAGACGGCTTGGAAGCGGACGATTTAATTGCGTCGTTAGTCCGCTTAATTCGCGCGCAAAAAATAACCGTAATTATTTCCAGCGGCGACAAGGATTTAACCCAATTAGTCGGCGAAGGTGTAACGATGGTGGATTCGCTGCGCGATAAAATCTACGATGCGGAAGGCGTGCGCGAAAAATTCGGCGTCGCCCCGCCGCAGATTGCGGATTATCTGGCGCTGGTCGGCGACACTTCCGACAACATTCCGGGCGTTGATAAAGTCGGCCCCAAAACCGCCGCCAAATGGCTCGCCGAATTCGGAACCTTGGATAATTTACTCGCGCATAAGGAAAGCATTTCGCGCACTGCCGGGGAAAATTTGCGAATCGCCGCCGAAAAAACATTGCCGCTGGCGCGTCAATTAGTTAAAGTGCGCGGCGATATTCCGCTTGATGTCAAACTAAGCGACTTAACCATTCGCCCCCCCGACGCCGACGCTCTCGCCGAATTATGCGAACGATATGAATTCAATTTTCTTTCGCGCATTTTGGAGGAAAGAGGCGTCTCCCCTCCCTCCGGCGGAATCGGAAAAGATGATATAAAATCATCCGATACAACCGACGACGATGCGCGTCGGCGCGGATATTTAATGATAAACAAAACTTCTCAATTGCGCGAATGGGCCGCGCGCGCGCAAAAAGCCGGACGCTTCGCCATTGACACTGAAACCGATTCGCTTAATGCCATAGATGCAAATCTAATTGGATTCTCTCTTGCTCTCGGCGCGGGAGAAGCCGCTTATGTTCCTCTTGCGCATCGCCCCCCCCCCCCCGACGAATCCGACAGCGGCGACCTTATTAAAGAAAGCGGCGGCGAATCCCCCTCCCCCCCCCCTCAAATTCCGATGGAGACGGCTCTGCAAATTATTCGCCCCTTATTGGAAAGCGGAAAAATTTGCAAAGTCGGACACAACATTAAATTTGATATGCATGTTTTCGCCAATTACGGAATCGCAGTCGCCGAGCCGTTTGAAGATTCGCAGTTGCTCGCCTACGCCGAAGATGCGGGCGCCGCCAACAATTTGGATTCGCTCGCTCGACGCTGGCTGGGAATGGAAACCATTAAATTCAAGGATGTCATTAAAGAAAAAAAGAATTTTTCCGAAGTGGCGATAAGCGAAGCCGCCGCCTACGCCGCCGAAGATGCCGACGCCGCCCATCAATTATTTTCCGCGCTTTCGCCGCGCGCCTCCCAAAGGGCAAAGAAGGTTTATGAAGAAATAGACCGGCCCCTTGCACCGGCATTAATGCGAATGGAGCGCAACGGTATTTTAATTGATTCGGACTCTCTTAATGCACTCGCCGATTCCTTCGCCGCGCGCATGAAGGAATTGGAAAAGCAAGCGTTTGATTCGGCGGGCGAAGAATTCAATCTCAATTCCACCAAGCAATTGCGGGAATTGCTTTACGATAAAATGAAGATGCCCCCCCCCCATAAAACGCCCAAGGGCGCGTTGTCCACCGACGAATCCGCCCTCAGCCGATTGGCGTCCGACTATGAATTGCCGAAGATTATTCTGCAGCATCGCACCTTGGCTAAACTATCTTCAACTTACGCCGCCAAATTGCCCAAGATGGTTAATCCCCGCACCGGTCGGGTGCATACTAATTTTAATCAAAGCGCGGTCGTCACCGGCAGATTGGCGAGTTCGGAGCCCAATCTGCAGAACATTCCCATTCGCACCGAAGACGGCCGGCGCATTCGGCGCGCTTTTATTGCGCCGCCCAAGTCGTCCTTAATTTCCGCCGACTATTCGCAAATTGAATTGAGATTAATGGCGCATCTTTCCGGCGACGAAGGACTCCTTTCCGCATTCGCCGATGGCGAAGACATTCACCGCCGCACCGCCGCCGAAATTTTTAATGTGGACGATCATCAAGTTGATTCGGAAAAGCGCCGCTTCGCCAAGACGATTAATTTTGGATTGATGTACGGAATGTCCGCTTTCGGACTCGCCGATTCGCTCGGCGTTTCTCAGGCGCAGGCGAAGGATTACATAGACCGCTATTTTTCGCGCTATCCCGGCGTCGCCGAATTTATGCAAAAAACCCGCCGCGAAGCGATTGCGCGCGGCTATGTGGAAACTATTTTCGGGCGGCGAATTCCGGTGACGGCGTCCGGCCGCAACGCCGCCGGAAGACGCGCCGCCGAGCGCGCCGCCATCAACGCCCCAATGCAGGGCAGCGCCGCCGATCTCATTAAAATCGCAATGACGAAAGCGCAAAAATGGCTGGACGATTCCAAACTCAAATCCAAAATGCTTCTGCAAGTCCACGACGAATTAGTTTTGGAATCACCCGACTCGGAAGTTGCCATTCTGCGCGAAAATCTACCGCCATTAATGAGCGATGTCGCCGAATTGCGCGCGCCGCTGGAAGTCAATATCGGCATCGGAAATAATTGGGAAGAAGCGCATTGACGGCAAATTAACCGCCGAAAATCATTGTCGTCAATCGTCGTTGTTTTTAATTTCGGACACAAAAAACGGTCGCTTAATCACTTTTTCTTCCGAATGTTGGACGCGTGAGCGACAAAAGCCAAGTATTTTTCGTGTCCCGCCAAAATCGGCAGCGATAAATCCGCATCGCCGTTTTTTCCGCGCAAAAGCAATTGGTGGCAAATCCAATTTCACCTCCGACATCGCGGCCTTGGCGATTCGATTCGGCAGAATCGCCCCGCAGGAATCATTGTTCCGCGCGCTCCATCTCAACGAGTTCAGTGAGGGTATCCATCATCCTATCGTAGCCGCGCGAGAGGGATGGCGTTAGGCGGTATTTTCCGCCGACAATAATCTGCGGAGTGGAATTCACGCCGTAGGATTCCTGCCCCCGAATCGCCTGCTCCACTTTTGTTCGCAGCGCGAAGGAATTAAAAATCGCCGTCATTTTTTCGCGCTCCAATCCCTGCTCGGCGAACCAGTCCAAAATTTGGGATTCGCTGTTGAGCAATTTGCCCTCCTGATGTATCGCCTCAAATACGCGGCGGTAGTATTCTTCGCCGAGTCCGGCCGCTTCCAAGGCGTAGAACAATTTTGCGTAAAGTCCGTTGGCGCGGCGGAAAATTACCGGCTGGCGGCGAAATTCAATGTCGGCGGTGTCGCGCGCATGCTTCCACTGGGCGAAAGGGCCAAGCAGGCTAAAGCAGTGCGGACAGGAAAAATTAAAGAATTCAATCACTTCAATTTTTCCCGCCGCCGCATAGACCGGCAGCGGCGGATTGATCGGTTCGTAGTCGCGGCCTTCAACCGCCGCCTGCGGAGCGGCTGAGAGCAGCGCCGCCGACAAAGCGGCGCAAGCGAAAAATCGGACGGTGGACATAAGCAAAACTCCTTTCATTCGGTGGCTTTCAGAACAGAGGCATTATAGCCGTTCAGCGCCAATTCCGCACGGGCTTCTTCCGCGCTTGGGCGGTCGGCGAAAGGGCCGACCCACACTCTAAACAGCGGCTCGCCGGTGGCGAGTTTGCCCGCATTCAATCGCGCCGGCGCGCCCAGCAAAGCCAATTCGCCGCGACGCGATTCGGCGGTTTCCTCGTCGCGAAATGCCCCCGCCTGCAGATAAAAAACAAATTGCGCCGGCGCATCGGCATCGGATTTTTCCTCCGATGCGGGCGCGCGACGGTCCTTTAAGATGCGATGAAATTCAAACACATCCCCCCCGGACGAATCGCCCCGCCGACGCAGAAGGTCGCCGTCGGATTCGCGCGTCGGCGGCGCAATAAAAGGAGTCGGCACATCATTCAAATACCACACAAATCCCGCCGCCCCGCCGACGCCGAAAGTGAAGCCGAACGCAAACCACAGCATTCGGCCGAATCCCCCCCCCTTGGGATTTTTTTTCTTGGGACGGTTGTGATCACGCATTACATTTTTTCCGGCGCATTAACGCCGAGCAAAGCAAGCCCGTTTTTAATGGCGATTTTAACCGCCAATGCCAAAGCAAGCCGCGCGGATTTAATCGGCTCGTCGGATTTAAGAATCGGAGCGGCGGCGTAATATCCATGAAAGCGCACCGCCAATTCATAAAGATAATGCGCCAGAATATGCGGCGCGCGAGTCGCCCCCGCATTTTCAACCGCTTCTTCAAAGCGCAGCAATTCGTCAATGAGAGAATGCTCCTCTCCAAGGTTAAGCGCATTTTCATCAATGTCCGCAAGCGATTCCGTCCCCCCCCCCCATTGCGAAAGAACGCTGCAAATTCGCGCATGCGCGTATTGAATGTAATAAACCGGATTGTCGGCGCTTTTGGATTTGGCTAATTCCAAATCAAATTCCAAATGCTGGTCGGCGCGGCGGGCGATGAAAAAATAGCGCGCCGCATCGTTGCCGATTTCCTCCCGCAATTCGCGCAGCGAAACAAATTCGCCGGCGCGCGTGGACATTTGGATTCTGCCCCCCCCCTCCCCCCCTTTTTTAAGAGCGGCGAATTGAATGATGGGGGATTCTATTCTGTCCGCATTATATCCCATCGCCGTCGCCGCCGCATGCAGGCGGGGAATATAGCCGTGATGATCCGCCCCCAAAACATAAATCAGCGAATCAAAATGGCGGTTGAATTTATCGCGCAAATAGGCGATGTCGGCGGCGATGTAAGTAAACGCCCCGTTTTGGCGGCGGACGACGCGGTCTTTTTCGTCGCCGAATTCGCTCGCGCGAAACCATAGCGCGCCTTCTTTTTCATAAAGATAAGGCGAAATAGAATCCAAGGCCGGTTGAATTTTATCCGCCAATTCGCTTTCGCAAAACCAGCGGTGAAATTTAACGCCGAATTCCTTCAAGTCGCCGCGAATATCTTCCAGCATTTTTTCCAGCGCGAATTGCTGAACGGCGGCATACCCCCCCTCCCCCCCCCCCTCTAATTTTTTGCGGGCGAGCGCGACCATTGCATCGGCGGATTCATCGGCGTTTTCCATGCGCGGAATTTCATTCGGCGAAACTTCGCGGACAAATTCTTCGCCGTTGGAATCAACGAGAGCGGCGGCGACCTTCTCCAAATAATCGCCCTGATACGCGCCCTTGGGCAATTCTCCCAAGGATGAATTCCATCGCGCAAGATAGCGCAGCCAAAGCGAAGCGGCGAGAATGTCGGTTTGTCTTCCGCAGTCATTGACATAATATTCGCAATGCACATCGTCGCCAGCGAAGCGCAGAATTTCCGCCAGCGAAGCCCCGTAGGCGGCGCCTCTGCCGTGTCCGATATGCAAAGGTCCGGTGGGATTCGCCGAGACGAATTCCAAATGAATGCGCGACGGCTTTCTTTCGCCCGCGCCGAATTTATCGCCGAGACGCAAAGCATCAGCGACGATTTCCGCTTTCGCCGACGGCTTAATTTTTACATTGATGAATCCCGCCCCGGCGACCGTAATTTCCTCCACAAATTTCGGCGGCGAAAATGCGCCGATGATTTTTTGAGCGATTTCGTGCGGCGGCAATTTGAGTCGGGCGGCGAGGCGCATCGCCGAATGGCAGGCGTAATCGCCGTGGCTGCGCTGGCGCGGACGCTCAATCGGCGGCGAATCCTCCGCCATCGCCAGCGCGGATTTTTGCGCGTCGCGAAAGGCGGCGGTCAATTCGGCTTTGAATCGGGCGGCGACGGTCATCGGCGAATTAATGATTATACGCGCCGCTGCGATACAATTAGCGAATGCGAATCGGCATTCTGCTGTGCGACGAAATTAACGCGCCCCAGCGCGCCGTCCACGGCGACTACGCGCAAATGTTTATGTCGCTGCTGCGGCGCGCCGACCCCGATGCGGAATTCGCCGCCTACAACGCCACCCGCAAACAACTGCCCAAACAAATTAACGAGTGCGACTGCTACTTAATCACCGGCAGCCGCGCCGGGGTCTACGACAAATTAGCGTGGATTCCGCCCCTTAAAAAATTCACCGCGCAAATTCACCGCCATCGCATTCCGCTTTTGGGGATTTGCTTCGGCCATCAACTCATCGCCGAATCGCTGGGCGGCCGCGCCGAAAAATGGCAAGGCGGCTGGGGCGCGGGAATTCAGCAATGGAAAATTCTGCGCGCGCCCGAATGGATGCGTCCGCCCCGCAAAAATTTGCGGCTGCTGGCGAGTCATCAAGATCAAGTTACCAAACTGCCGCCCGGCGCGATTCGCCTCGCCGCCAGCGAATTCTGCCCCAACGCAATGTTTTCGGTCGGACGGCGCACTCTCTGCCTGCAGGGGCATCCCGAATTCACCCGCGATTTTTTGCGGACGATTCTGGATCGCCGCAGAGAATCTTTGGGCGAATCGCTTTATCGGCAGGCAATCTCATCTCTTTCGCGGAGGGATGACAGTGCGGCTGCGGCGCGCTGGCTTCTTCAATTCGCGCGGCAGTGACGGCAAATCGCGCAGTGCCGGACTCTACAAGCCGACCTCATGTAAAATCGCCCGGAACGAAAAAAATCGGCGGCGATTAAAACCCACATCTGAAGGCGGCGGATAGGATGGTATCGCTGTCTTGGTAGTTTCGGCGGGGACTGTTGGCGATGAACTCCGCACCAACGCCGACCGATAATTTCGCGCCCCGCTTTAACTTGCAAATCCCCAAATGCTTTTGAAATAGGAAAGCGAATCGCGTCGGCGGATTGCCCGCTAAATTAATGCGCGCCGAATCAATCCGAACGAAACGGCGTAAACCCCCTCGGGGGCGGCATACCTTGGCGCGCGATGAGCAGATCCATTTCGGTCGGCTTGGACGAAGTGTGCCCGAATTGTGCCGTTTGTGTGGGGATTTTCGGAAAATCTAGGCGCAAATAAAGTTTTCTCCGAGGCCAGGATGCATGAATAGCTGCAATGGTCGCTTCCCTCGTGAATTTGCGCGCACTGGTTCGCACCCAAATTGCACAACCCGGTTTCATTAGGTGAACCGCACTGGAAAAGACATTTTCCAGCATGGGTTGGTAAGCACTGCGCCGCGCAAACTTAAGGTCTGACTTCCAATTCGGTAAGGCTGGCCCTTTTTTCAGCATCCACAGGCGAATCCAGCTATCCTGTCGATAGTCGGTGACATTGAAATACGGCGGTGAAGTCAGCAACAGATCAAATCGCGCGGTGCGGCGGCGAGGAAGCACTTTTTCAGCGCGCTCTAAAATTATTTCCGGCGCGCGATTGCGTACCACGCCATGACAGTAGCGCCACAAAATGCGGTTACGCAAAAAGATGATTGGGTTTATGTCTGGGGGAGGCATATTGCGTTCTTTCCACCAGCGGACTGCATAATCCGGCCCCAGCGCACGCGATTTGTGCATTTGGTTGCTGATGCCATCACCAATCTTGGCGTGGACATGCGTCAGAATGAAGCCCATCAGAGTTCGGTCAACCTTATCGTTCTCCCAATCCAAGACGCGCCGCGCGGTTTTCAGAAAGCGGAGGACATCAGATGACCACGCCCACCGCTGGAATTCATTGCAGTGCTTAGCGTCGCGCACCCTTGACGCTCGGCGGACATCGTCCAACCGGTGGATGACTCGTTCGGCATTCGGTTCGGGATGAGTTTTCACTATGGCGAAAACCCACGCTACCGGGTTGATATCTAAGCCAAGTGCGAATCTTCCGGTTGCCTGCGCCACAAACGGTGCGGTGCCTCGTCCGCAGAACGGATCCAAAACACCGCCGTCAAGGGGACACATGGTTTCGACAATCTGCTTGGCAAACCCTACAGGGAACATCGCGTAATAGGGACCATGTGGATAGTCATACTCAGTGCAACGGTAAGTTATGGTTGCGATGATGCCATGAATCGGGTTTGCCAGTGATGAAGTTTCATTGGTCGATGATTGATGGCATTGGCGATACGGCGGATTGCGGCGGGGTTCATTGAGCCGAGCCGCTGTTTGGGGGTGAGGTCGCGGATTAGGCTGATGGTGTTTTCGCAGGTGCCGCGCTGCCAGGGACTGCCCGGATCGGTAAAGAACACCGGCGCGCCGAGGGCTTGGGTAATAAGATGATGCTTGGCGAATTCGCCGCCGTTGTCGGCGGTGATGGAGTGGCACGGGTGAGGCTTCAGCAGAGTGACAGCGGCTTGCGCAACGGCGCGGGCGGTGCGTTTCGGCAACGCTGCCAGACAAGTCAGGCGGCTTTTGCGGTCTGTTAAGACAAGGGCGCCAGCGCGACCATGCGTGCCGATATCCCACATGGTATCCATTTCCCAATGACCATTCTCGCTGCGCGCGTCAGCCGCCAATGGGCGGTGTCCATAATGAATCCGATGCGGAATATTGTTGCAGCGGCATAATGCGCGCGCCGCCGCCGACAATCGCTGCTTGCCGCGTCGCCGCAAATGCCGATGCGACATTCCGCCCTGCAGCCGCTCCACCGCTATCCGACGGCGAATGGTTGACGCGCTAATATCCGACCGATGCCCCGCAATCTGCTCCGGACTATGCCGCTTCGCCAACTCCGCTTGCGCCGCCGACCACGCCATCCCCGACACCAACGGCGGCCCAATCCCCACCCGCATTACCGCCGAGCGCACTTGCGCACTCACCGCATCATAACCATCGCACCCACCATTGCGCCGCACTTCGCGGCTGATGGTCGATGCCGATACGCCCAAAGCCCTCGCTATCCACCGCAGCGACCTCTCGTCCGACAGATGCCCCTCAATCAACTGTCGCTTTTCCAATGTTAATCGTTTGCCCAACGCAACCTCCATTCAGTGTTGCACTGAGTATGACTATCCGCCCAAACCCCGCCCAACGCCCCTCGGCTGTGCTGTATGGCCATGCGAGTTTGGTCACGCGCTGTCCTCCAACAAACTCTTGATGATGTCAGCTCCGCGTTTCAGCGGAATGGCGGCGTGCGCGTGTGCGCGCGTCAACGGCATGAAACCGTCGCGGTAAAGATGGGTCGCAAGTTGATCCATCACATCCAGAATGTCACCCAAGCGTGGATAACATTTCATGTCATTCCGGTTGAAATCCTGTGCGGTCGTATTCAACATAGCGGTGTTAAGAACGACATGTTCTTCTTTCTGCGTTTTGTAAAAAACCTTTCTGCCGTAATAAGTGTCCTCGCCGTAGGGTTTACTTTTGGCGCTGGATGCTACGATATTTCGGGAAATGTAATCATTATCCAGTGCAAGGACAGTGCCGGTAGGAAACCGACGACGCGGCCCTTTTTCATCGTCCCAGTCAATTTCCTCCCAATGCTCGAAAAAGCGACCGGATTTTTCAATGCCGAATACGACAATATCCTGCTTGTTAAATGACCGGGCCTTTTCATTCAAGCGCACAAACTCGTTGCGGACCGACCGCAAAATGGAGGCCGGAGCCCCGAACACAGCGAGGGGACCGTCCAATACAAAGGCACAGTCGGCGAGATACGCCGGCTCCTTTTCCGCGAAGAACCGCAGAATATTCAGTAGCACTAAAAGCTCCAATACATCCCGTAGTCGTCCGTGCGCTTCGCCGCTACCGCCGATGTCTTGAAAGTATTGATGCAATCGCAGGGCATCCGTCTCAAACATTGTTTCATGTCTTTGGCAGTTGCAGCAGTATTTCCCTTGCTGGCGGACAAAGTGTTCGCTGCACCCATCGATGGGACATGGAATTTCAATTTTCCGTTTTTCATCGATAGCGCGTAGCGTTTCTAGCAAACTTTCATGGTTTCCGGCAACAGTGCCGGACAGCACTTCGTAGACGCAGTGCCGAAAGAATTCTTTCGGCGAGTCGTTTTTGACATCGCGGCGCACCACGCCAATGCCCGGCACGGCGGCTTCCAAGGTGCAGGCGTTTTCCATATTGTGAAAAATCGCCGGGCTGGGAATCGTCCCGGGTGCGATAGCGCGCAGCATCTCTAATTTGATGGAGACGACTGAAACCATCATCAACCCCGCCTCGGCCCCCGGAAAGCCGTTGTTGACGCGCTGGACGATGTTGGAGCCGTCCACTGCGATGACTCGCCGCGGCCACCAACCGATGCGCTTAATATCCGTCAGCAGCGGCGGGGGAAATTGAGGGATTTCTTCTCGACGCTGGATGATTCCTTTGAACTCCCGCAAAACCTCGCTGTTTTTCAGCCAAATCAAACTGTCGCCGCTGGCGACCTCCCTTTCGTAAGGCATCGGACTATTTCCCCTCCTCGAGTTTCATGGCGAATCGGTCGACCTGAATTGGGACGATATAAGGATTAGACAGGCAGCGCATCCGCACGAATCCGGTATCAGGCACTTTCAAAATCTGTCCGGCGAACATCTCGAAGTCGTAATACTTCCTGAGCTCGCGCATCTCATCCTGATTGTTGAGATGAGCCACAAACCAATTGTCGGTGTTCTTGAGGATGTTGGACAGGATGGAGCTCGGCTCTTGAGTGGAATACACCATGCCGATGTGGAACTTGGATCCCTCTTTGACGATGCGCGCCCATACCGAAGAAAGATCAGCATTCTTTGCGGGCAAGAGATTGTGCGCCTCCTCTGCGTAAACGATAACATCGGGTGGCGGTTTGATGTTGTTGTTTTCGTCTAGAACCAACTCATCGTTTTTATCTCGGGCCGGCGAGATAAACGTTTCCTTTTGGCGGTTAAATAATTCCCACATAATGCGCTCCGAGGCTCGTTGAATCAAATCCGGAGCACCGGTCGACTGGTCCATGATGACAAGCCGTCCTGCGACAAGATCGTCGACAATCTTAACCGCGTAGTCAACCGACACATCTGGGCTGTGCTGCGTTTTCAGCCCGCGCAACCGTGCGATCCCCTGTGGGCGCTCGAGAAGCGAAAGCAACCCCACAAGCCTATCGTCGCTCCAGCTCTTACCACGCGAGCTTTCGGAGCAGAGCTTGTCGAAATTCATTCCTGCGTCGGACGACAAAAATTTCCGCAGATCTTTCAGCGATGCAACCAGAGACGTCCACTCAACCTGATGTTTCTCGAATGTTGCAGCCGTCGCTTCATAGCCAGCAGCATCAAGGGATTCCCGGATATTTTTTCCAAACAACCCGGCAATGTTTGCCTGTCCCATATTTTGTGGCGGTGCAAACCCCGCTCCGAACAGTAGAGCGCGATAGACGATGACGCATCGCTGATAGCGTATTTGAGTCCCCTTGTCCCATTCTGGCGGGAGATCCATCGCGGTGTTGAGGAAATTTTTGACATAGTGCGCACCCTCCGTCGGCATACTCTCGTCAATAATGGCCTTACCGGCAAGCAACATGTCCATCGCCGACGCAACGCTTTCCCGGTCCGACCAAGCCGTCGGCGTTTCTCCGAAGAAATTGACTTTCACCAGTCGACGATTTAGATCATTGGGGTGCGGATGCAAACCGTAAGTGACAACATCGCCTTGAGCAGTTTTTCGGGTCTCGCGCCAGACATTTCGTAAGCAGCCGTTATCCTGCGGATTGTCGTTGCAGTACTCACCATTAGTGTCAAAAATCAACTGCCCAATGCGGCCCAAATTGGGGTCGTGATCGCGTAACATAAAAATGGCGGCCGACACGGTCTTGATAGTATTGGATTTTCCGCTGCGGCTCATGCCAAACAGCGCGGTGCGCCGGGCCAACAGGTCGGTGGGATCCATCGTCACGGGAACATTGTCGCGTTTCGCGTTGACGGCGATTTCGCTGGAACAGTAGCGCACACGCCCGACCGGCACCGACTTGCCGGAAAGCGGATGCGGATCGCCTGCTGGTTTGGTAAAGTTGACGATGCGCGACAGAGCGCCCCCCATCGGTTTGTATGTGGATAGTCATACTCAGTGCAACGGTAAGTTATGGTTGCGATGATGCCATGAATCGGGTTTGCCAGTGATGAAGTTTCATTGGTCGATGATTGATGGCATTGGCGATACGGCGGATTGCGGCGGGGTTCATTGAGCCGAGCCGCTGTTTGGGGGTGAGGTCGCGGATTAGGCTGATGGTGTTTTCGCAGGTGCCGCGCTGCCAGGGACTGCCCGGATCGGTAAAGAACACCGGCGCGCCGAGGGCTTGGGTAATAAGATGATGCTTGGCGAATTCGCCGCCGTTGTCGGCGGTGATGGAGTGGCACGGGTGAGGCTTCAGCAGAGTGACAGCGGCTTGCGCAACGGCGCGGGCGGTGCGTTTCGGCAACGCTGCCAGACAAGTCAGGCGGCTTTTGCGGTCTGTTAAGACAAGGGCGCCAGCGCGACCATGCGTGCCGATATCCCACATGGTATCCATTTCCCAATGACCATTCTCGCTGCGCGCGTCAGCCGCCAATGGGCGGTGTCCATAATGAATCCGATGCGGAATATTGTTGCAGCGGCATAATGCGCGCGCCGCCGCCGACAATCGCTGCTTGCCGCGTCGCCGCAAATGCCGATGCGACATTCCGCCCTGCAGCCGCTCCACCGCTATCCGACGGCGAATGGTTGACGCGCTAATATCCGACCGATGCCCCGCAATCTGCTCCGGACTATGCCGCTTCGCCAACTCCGCTTGCGCCGCCGACCACGCCATCCCCGACACCAACGGCGGCCCAATCCCCACCCGCATTACCGCCGAGCGCACTTGCGCACTCACCGCATCATAACCATCGCACCCACCATTGCGCCGCACTTCGCGGCTGATGGTCGATGCCGATACGCCCAAAGCCCTCGCTATCCACCGCAGCGACCTCTCGTCCGACAGATGCCCCTCAATCAACTGTCGCTTTTCCAATGTTAATCGTTTGCCCAACGCAACCTCCATTCAGTGTTGCACTGAGTATGACTATCCGCCGTAAACCTTCATCCCCTGGCCGGAGTAGAAATTGGAAATGTCGGCGCCAAACCCCAGACGCCAATTATCTTTCAGTTGCTCCAACTCCATGCGAAAAGTGCCTAGCACAGCGCAACGAACGCCTGCGTGCCGGAGTCGGTTGAGCGTGAACTGGTCGGTTTTGTTTTCAGTGTCCCAGTTTTCGGGGCTGTCGATAGCGCGCAGGGCCGCGTCTAGACGGTATTTATCCGTGTCGGCACGATTGGGCAATTGCGCGCGGCCGACAACACGCAACAAAATCAGGGCAGTGTCTTCATCGTTCGGATTCGGTCCGGCCGCGTCCGAACCGCTTGAGGGCGCGAGGCGGGTCGACAAGAGAAAACAACCCATCGGCAAGCCACCAATTTTCCGGCGCATCGAGTCGTGAACAAGTACCGCTGCCTCTTCGTAGTCCAAGGCAAGCAAGTCCCCCGCCATCGCGCCATCGCTGATAAAAGACGCCAGAAAGCGGCGGGCATCTCTCGCGTTCTGGGCGCGGAATTCAGTCACTTCTGTTGAGAGAAAATCGTCGCTCGCCATATTTCATTTTACTTGGGCAGGTGCATTATACTCGCGGAAAACTTTAACATGCGCCGCTACTTCACTATTTTTTCGTTATAACCGTCGTTCTGCTAAAATGGGGCGGCGAATTTATTCAAAAGGAGAAAACAAAATGGCCCTCATTTCGCTGCGGCAATTGCTGGATCACGCCGCCGAAAACAACTACGGCGTGCCGGCGTTTAATGTCAATAATATGGAGCAGATTCAGGCGATTATGCAAGCCGCCGATTCCGCTTCCGCGCCCGTTATTATTCAGGCGAGCCGCGGCGCCCGCCAATACGCCGGCGATGTTTTTCTGCGACGATTAATGCAGGCGGCGGTGGAAATGCATCCGCGCATTCCCGTCTGCATGCATCAGGATCACGGCAATAATCCGCGCACTTGCCTGTCGGCAATCGCCAACGGATTCACCAGCGTAATGATGGACGGCTCGCTTATGGAAGACGCCAAAACACCCGCCGACTACGAATACAATATGCGCGTGACAAGGCAGGTCGCCGAGACGGCGCATCTGGTCGGCGTTTCGGTGGAAGGCGAATTGGGCTGCCTCGGCTCGCTGGAAACCGGCGAGGGCGAAGCCGAAGACGGACACGGCGCAGAAGGAAAATTAAGCCGAGAAATGCTATTGACCGATCCCGCCCAAGCCGCTGAATTTGTCCGCGCGACTCAGGTGGACGCTTTGGCGGTCGCCATCGGCACATCGCACGGAGCGTATAAATTCAGCCGAAAGCCGGACGGGGCGATTCTGGCGATTGATGTCGTCAGGCAAATCAACGGCAAAATGCCGTCGCTGCATTTGGTGATGCATGGATCTTCATCGGTGCCGCAGGAATTGCAAGAGATTATTAATCGGCACGGCGGCGAAATGCCGCAAACTTGGGGCGTGCCGGTGGAGGAAATTGTCGTCGGCATCAAGCACGGCGTGCGCAAAATCAACATAGACACCGACTGCCGAATGGCGATTATCGGGCAGTATCGCAAAGTCGCCGCTGAGAATCCGCGCGAATTTGATCCGCGCAAATTTAACAAGCCGGCAATCGCCAAAATGCGCGAAGTGTGCGAAGAGCGATTCCACGCCTTCGGCACGGCGGGTCAGGCGGAAAAAATAACGCCTCTTCCTTTGGATGCAATGGCGGAAAAATATGCGGCGGGAGAATTAACGCATTGAAATCGTCCGCAATTCTTTCGCGGAAAATGGCGGCGCAGAAGCATGAGGGAGGGAGTTCCCATGTCTGCGCCACAAAAAAAGCACAACGGCAAGAAAAGGATAACCAAGAACCTGTATTGCTTGCCATCGCATCAGGCGGACATCCAACGGACAGCCGCTTTATCTGCGAGGATGCTGATTATTATACGCCGATTTTTTAGAAAACGCAACAATTCGGCGGGGGTTTTTCGCGATGTATGAAATAAGCAACAAATCGCCCATCGGCGTTTTCCGCCCGATTCTGCAGCGAAATTGCGCTCCGCTCCGATGTGTTTGAGGGAAAAGGTATACTCCGACCGCTATGACGGACGACGAAAAACAGCCCAACGATTCGCCGGACGCTGATTCGGCCCCGCAAGCGGACGAATCCGGCGGCGATTATCGCAGATTGGAGTCGCTAATCCGCGAGCAATTTGCGGCGCAGGCGGAAAAAATTGCCGCGCTGGAATCCACCCTGCACAAAGGCATCGGCGAAATTGATGAGCAGCTGCGCGGCGTGCGCGATTTTGTCGCCGGAAAGGAAAAAGAATTGCAGCGATGGCGCGAAGGATACGATTTATCCAAGCACAAGGCGGTGCTCGGCGAGGTGGCCGACTTCCTTGATTATCTTGAAGAGCGCGAAAATAATCGCGCGAAACCCGGCGAAGAAAAAGCGTGGTATGCTGATGTCCGGCAACTCGCCGAATTTCTGCTGGAAAAATTTGACAGCGAACGGATTCGTCCGAAAGTCGGCGACACCTTTGACGATTGGCGCCGTCGCGCGGAAGTCGCGAGCGCCAAAGAAACGCAGCGGCAGGAAGATGACGGAAAAATTTGCGAAGTCACCAGAAGTGGAGTCCTGCACAAACGCGACGATGCCGACGACGGAATTGTCTGGCGAAAGGCGCGCGTAAAGGTTTGGCACTTTTCGCCGCCGCAGGCGGAAGAAGCGAAGTCCACCGACAGCGGCAAAACGGAGAAAAAATAAATGGCAAAGCACATCACCGGCATTGACCTCGGCACCACCAATTCGGCGGCGGCGATTTTGAACGAACTCGGCAAGCCCGAAATCGTGCCGAACACCGACGGCGAACGCATTACGCCGTCGCTAATTTTATTTGAAGGAGATGAACGCGTCTCCATCGGCGGAGAGGCGAAAGACGCCGCGGGCAGATATCCCGAAGACCGCCTAGTAAAGGAAATCAAGCGGGAGATGCACAATCTCGCCTATCGCCAAATCATTGGCGGCAAAGAGTATTCGCCCGCCGATTTGTCGTCGCTGATTCTCAAGAAAACGGTCAGCGGCGGCGTTGAACACAAGGGAGGCGTTGGACCTGTCGCCATTTCGGTGCCCGCTTATTTCAAGGAGGAGGACCGCAAGGCGACGATGGAAGCCGGACGGCTCGCCGGGCTGGATGTGATTCATATCGTCAACGAACCGACGGCGGCGGCTATCGCCTACGCGACCGAGCATGCGTTAAACGGCTGCTATCTGGTTTTTGATTTGGGCGGCGGCACCTTTGATGTGACGATTTTGGAAGCGCGCGGACGCGACATTAAAATCATCACTTCGCAGGGCGACGCCCATCTTGGCGGCTGCGATTTTGACCGCGAATTGCTGAAGATATTTGAGGAGGAATATCGCACCAAAACCGGCGAGGAATTGTGCGCGACCGACAATGACGAAGGCGAAAATCCGCGCTACAAATGGGAGCAGGAATCGGAGAAAGTTAAGCGCGCCCTGTCCAAAAAGGATAAATACCCGGTACTGCTCGAAAACCGGGCAGGCGGCGAAAGAATCCGCTTGGATTTTCCGCGCGCTCGCTTTGAAGAGGCAATTTCCACTTACATCGCCAGAACTGAATTGCTGGTGGAAAAAGCGATGGACGACGCGAATTTAAAACCGGACGCGATCGATGAAATTCTGCTGGTCGGCGGCAGCACGCGCATTCCCGCCGTTGTCGCCTCGGTGGAGCGAATGTTCGGCAAGAAGCCGGTGACGGGAATTAATCCCGACGAAGCGGTGGCAATGGGCGCGGCGATTAGCGCCGGACTCGCCGCCGTGCGCGAGCGGCCGGAATCGGTGTCGGCATCGGCGCGTCGGGAATTGCAATCGCGCAAAGTGACCGATGTGGTGAATGACAGTTATGGCACGATTACCGTAGACGGCGAAACGATGAAGCGAACAAATGTCATCATTATTGAAAAAAACACCCCGCTGCCGACGACTGCCGAAGATACCTTTTACACCATTGCGGATGGACAGCGCACCATCAAGTGCAATGTGACTCAAGGGGAGGAGAAAGACCCCGAATATATGAAGCCGATCTACGAGAAAGATTTGGAATTGCCCCCTAATCGTCCGGCGGGACAGCCAGTTAAAATCACCTATACCTGCGACGAAAGCCAAGTTCTGCACTGCCGCTTTGAAGATGTGGAAAGCGGCAAATCGCATGAAATCCGCCTAAACTTAAAAGGCGAGCGCGATGCCGATGCCAACGCCGCCCGCAAGCACGACTTGGACGACTTGACGATTGAATAAATCGGGAGAATCGCTGTGGAATGGCTTATCGGTTTTCTAATCGTTTGGGGGGTCAGCTGGCTGATTTACAAGTCGGCGGGCGGCGGCGGGCAAAACGGCGGCGATGCGCCGGGGGTTAAGCCGTTTTCGCTCAGCGTTTCGCGCGAGGTCTTTAAGGAGTTTGATTGCTTCGTTCCCCGCATTGCGGGGTCGCTGTTTTTTCCTCATGACCACTGTGCGCATCGCATACATTTGCGCCTTTCGGACATCACTGACGACGCTGACGGCGAGCCGGTGCTTTGTGAAATTGCGCAATTACAGGCGGAGGATTCGCCGATTTTTTCGTTCACTACTTCGCCGCAAATTTCCCTGCATCGCGCGGTCTCTTTCAGGGAGGATGCACGGCTTCCGCCGATTCCGATTCGCGCTTTGCGCTTTCCTCGCACGGGCAGGCGGACTCTCGAATTTCGTGCGATAGTGACAACCGGTGAAATGATCATCACTTCCGCAAAATGCAAATCCTTTTTAGTAGAAAGCAAAGAGCCGGGTTATTTGGGGGAGCATCAGGAATTTGGGCGGCTGAAAGTTCAATTGGCGGTGGCGATTGCCGGGGCCGACGGCGAAGTGCATCCGAATGAACGCGGATTGATTCGCACTTGGATTCGAAAATTTTCGGCGACCAGTAATGAAGATGAACGCGATGACGCCTACGAGCGACTTTGGCAAATTTTTATGGATGCGGCAATTTCGCCGCCGGATGATTCGCAAGCCGCTGCACTCGCCCGCCGCGCGCGCGAAGTTTTAAGCGAGTCCGCTTGCTTCGGCATTCTTGAGTTGTGCGTGAAAGTCGCGGGCATTGACGACGAAGCGCACAAGTCGGAAATGCGAATCCTCAAAATAATCGCCTCGGAATTGGGGATAGACATAGATCGGTTTCGCTCGCTAACCGACCGTCACTTGCCGCCGCCGAGCGAGGATGAAATTAACTTGGAAGACGAAATTGGGATTACGCCGGGAATGAGCCCCGAAAAAATTAAAAAACATCTTCTGCGCGAATACGGAAAGTGGAATTCCCGCGTCACTCACCACGATTCCAAAGTGCGGGAGCGGGCGAAATTGATGTGCAATTTAATCGCCGAAGCGCGCAAAAAACACTGCCGCGATGGAAATTGAATCGCTGCGCTATGCCGAAGATTCGCCGGATGAATTTGAATCTTCCGGCGCATCTTTTTCCGCGCGCGGACGCAGGGAGCGAATCCGCCTACTTTCGCATGATGTTCGCATAACGGAGCCGCTGCTTCCCGAATTGCATTCGGCGATGCGGGCGGTCGCGAAAAATCTGCGCGCCGCGCACACGATTGAATTCTATGCAAGAAGCGGCCCAATTCCGCAGGCGTGGTGCGTTCCGCTGGGCGGCGAAGTTCTCTTTGCCGTCGTCGTTTCTTCCGGTCTGGTTGATTTGATGAGCGCGGATGAATTGCGCTTTGTCATCGGCCACGAAATCGGCCATTATCTTTTCGGACATCACCGCCGTCCGCCCGCCGGGTCGGCGCGGGGGCTTGGCGCGCTGGCGCTTTTGCATTCGCAGCGGGCGGCGGAAATCAGCGCGGACCGAGCGGGATTTGTCTGTGCGCCGTTGGAAAAGGACGCCTTTGCGGCGATTGTAAAAACTGCAAGCGGTCTGTCTTCCCGTCATTTGAATCTTGATGCCGCATCTTATCTGCGGCAGGCGAAGGAAGTGATGGCGGCGGGCGATGAATCCGCCGTTTTCGGCACGCATCCGATTCTACCGCTGCGCGCCCGCGCGCTGCATTGGTTTGCGATGAGCGAGCCGTTTTACCGCTGGCGGGGCGAAAAAAAAGAAGCCCCGCTGTCGGCGGCGGAATTGGACGATCGCATTCTCCGGGATTTCGCCGCCGCCGAAAAGGGCGGCTTTGGAGCACATTCCGAAAAAGCCGTTTCGCAGGCGCGAGTATGGTGCCTGCTTATGCTTTTTGCATCCGACAATGTGCTTTCCAAATCGGAGCAGAAATCTTTAGTCCGGCTGGTCGGCGAAAGCGATGCGCACAAGGCGATTAAATTCGTCCGCGAAAACGGCATCGCCGCCGCCGAAAAAAAAGAACAAGCCGCCTTGAAAAATCTGCGCGGACTCCCGCTTGCCGGACGGAGGGATTTTTACCGTCGGCTGCATATCATTGCGGAGGAAGCGGGCTGCGACGACGCCAGCCGCCGTCATCTCGCCAAGATTGAAAAAATTCTCGGCGTTGCGCCGGAAAATAACGACGGCGATTCGGCGCGCTAAAAATCGCGGATTGACTCGCATTTCCGCCCCGCAAGGAGTAGAATATCGGCGGGAAGCGAGGAGAAATGGAAGCAGAAGATATCAAACCCAGCGGCGAGTCGGCATCCGCCGAAGACGCCGACCCGCAAGAAACGCAAGAATGGCTGGATGCGCTGGAAGGCGTTCTCGCCCGCGAAGGAGCGGCGCGCGCGCATTTCCTGCTGGAAAAATTGATTGATCAGGCGCGGCGCAATGGGGCGTATTTGCCTTATTCCGCCAACACCGCCTACATTAATACGATTCCGCCGGGGCATCAGACGGCTTCGCCGGGCGATCAGGAATTGGAGCATCGCATTCGCTCATATGTGCGATGGAATGCGCTGGCGATGGTCGTGCGGGCGAATCGCAAAGAGGGCGACCTCGGCGGGCATATCGCTTCTTTTGCATCGGCGGCGACTCTCTACGACGCGGGATTCAATCATTTTTTTCGCGCATCCATTCCCGCCCTCGCGGAAAAGGGATTGGAAAATTACGGCGATCTTATTTATTTTCAAGGCCATTCCGCTCCCGGAATTTACGCCCGCGCTTTTTTGGAGGGGCGTCTTTCCGAAGAGCAGATTTTGAATTTCCGTCAGGAAACCGGCGGCGGCGGATTGCCCTCGTATCCGCATCCGTGGCTGATGCCGGACTTCTGGCAATTTCCGACGGTATCCATGGGACTCGGCCCCATTCAGGCAATTTATCAGGCGCGATTTATGCGGTATTTGGAAAACCGCGGAATTGTGCCGTCTTCCGACCGCAAAGTGTGGGCGTTTATGGGCGACGGCGAAATGGATGAACCGGAATCCATGGGCGCGATTTCCCTCGCCGCCCGCGAAGAATTAGACAATCTTATCTTTGTCGTCAATTGCAATCTGCAGCGTTTAGATGGGCCGGTGAGAGGCAACGGCAAAATCATCCAAGAATTAGAATCCGCTTTCCGCGGTGCCGGCTGGAATGTCATTAAAGTGATATGGGGGTCGTTTTGGGATTCTCTTCTCGCGCAGGATAAAGACGGAATTCTAATGCGGCGAATGGAAGAAGCGGTCGACGGCGATTATCAAACTTATCGCGCCAGCGACGGCGGCTATATTCGCGAGCATTTTTTCGGCGCTCATCCCGAATTGCGGGCGATGGTCGCGCACATGACGGACAAGGATATTTGGCGATTAAATCGCGGCGGACACGATCCGCATAAAGTTTACGCCGCTTATCATTCGGCGACGCATCATCGCGGTCAGCCCACAGTCATACTTGCCAAAACAATTAAGGGCTATGGAATGGGCGACGCCGGCGAAGCCCGCAACATTGTTCATCAGCAGAAAAAAATCAGCGACGAAGCATTGCGGCGAGTCCGCAACCGGCTCGGCGTGCCGATTCCCGACGATAAAATTGATGAAGTGCCGCTGTTTCGCCCGCCCGATGATTCGCCCGAAATGAATTATCTGCGCGCGCGAATTAAAGCCATGGGGGGGTCGGTGCCGACTCGGCGTCGCGATTCTTCGCCTTTGGAAATTCCGCCGCTGTCGGCGTTTGACGCTTTGCTGAAAGATTCGGGCAAGCGGGAATTTTCCACGACGATGGCCTTTGTGCGAATCCTCACCGCCCTTGTGCGCGACAAGAAAATCGGCGGCCGCGTTGTCCCGATTGTGCCGGATGAATCGCGCACCTTCGGAATGGAAGGGCTGTTTCGGCAGTTGGCGATTTATTCGGTGAAAGGGCAGCGTTATCGCCCCGAAGACGCCGACCAGTTAATGTATTACCGCGAAGAAAAAAACGGGCAGATTCTGCAGGAAGGCATTAACGAAGCCGGCGCGATGTCGTCATGGATTGCCGCCGCCACCGCATACAGCCATTACGGCACGCCGATGATTCCCTTCTTTATTTTTTACTCCATGTTTGGATTCCAAAGAATCGGCGACCTTGCATGGGCGGCGGGCGACATTCGCGCGCGCGGATTTCTGCTCGGGGCGACCGCCGGCCGCACAACATTAAACGGCGAAGGCCTTCAGCACGAAGACGGACACAGCCAAATTCAAGCGTCATTAATTCCCAATTGCCGATCTTACGATCCGGCTTTCGCCTATGAACTCGCCGTGATTATCCACGACGGCATGCGGCGAATGTTTGTTGAGCGCGAAGATGCATTTTATTACATCACCTTGATGAACGAGAATTACCGCCACCCCCCCCTTCCCGAAAACGCGGAAGAAAACATTTTGCGCGGACTTCATCGCGTGCGAATCAGCCCATTAAAAAAGCCCAAGGCGCGGACTCAATTAATAGGAGGTGGAACCATTCTGCGCGAATCGCTCGCCGCCGCCGAGTTGCTGGAAAATGATTTCGGAGTCGCCGCCGATGTTTGGAGCGCGACAAGTTTTAATCTTCTCGCGCGCGACGGACGCGAATGCGCAAGATACAATATGCTTCATCCGGGCGAAAAGCCGCGAATGAATTTTGTCGCTCAGCAATTTGCATCGGCAAAAGCCAAAGGTCCCGCAATTGCGGCGACCGACTACATTAAACTTTACGCCGAGCAAATTCGCCCTTTTGTGCCGGGACGCTATGCGACGCTCGGCACGGACGGCTTTGGCCGTTCGGACACGCGGGAGAATTTGCGCCGTCATTTTGAAGTGGATCGCGGAGTGATTGTTCTTGCCGCGCTTTCTATTCTTGCCGAAGAAGGTGAGATGGATTCCAAGTTCGCGCGCGAAGCGATTAAAAAATACAACATAAACGCCGACCGCGAAGACCCCTTGCTGCTGTAAATCGTCGGCGAGTTTGATATAATGTTCGGTTTATGTTCCCCGATAGCTCAGCTGGTAGAGCGCGCGACTGTTAATCGCTAGGTCGTAGGTTCGAATCCTACTCGGGGAGCCGCTTCAAAAAGCACCCGGTCAATGGCGAGTGTAATAGCGGCTTAATTTACCGGTTTCATCCAGATAAAAAACCGGCAATTGCCGACCTTCTGCACCGAGTCCATCGCCCCAGCAGGAACTGCATTCACTGCCGTCATCTTTATAGCCCTCGCCTGCACAATGCTGGCAAAGGCAATCATCCAGCCCGTCTTCGGTCATAGCGTCACTCATCCTCCGGTTTGTCCATGATTTTGTTTTGCTTCAGTGCTCATTCTGAAATTTGCGATTAACTCGGCGAGATGCCGCGCAAACGCTCGCCGCGACGACGAAGTATCTCCACCGTCAGCAAAAGCAAAATGGAAATGGCAACCAATATTGTCGCCACCGCTAAAATAGTCGGGCTAATTCGCTCGCGAATGCCGGAAAACATCTGCCACGGAATTGTATGCTGATTATATGAACCGACAAATAAAACCACCACCACTTCATCAAACGAAGTAATAAACGCAAACAAGGCGCCGGAAATCACGCCCGGCAAAATCAAGGGCACAATCACCTTAAAGAAAGTCGTCGTCGGAGTCGCGCCCAAACTGGCCGAGGCGCGAATTAAAGAATGATCAAATCCGACCAAAGTGGCGGTGACGGTAATCACCACAAACGGAGTCGCCAAGGCGGCGTGGGCGAGTATGACTCCGATATATGTCCCCTGCAAATTAATGGACGAATAAAAGAAAAACATCGCCGCCGCCGAAATAATCAGCGGCACAATCATCGGCGAAATTAATACCGCCATCAAAGCCGCCCGAAACGGAATGTAAGAGCGCGACAAGCCCAAAGCGGCCAAAGTGCCGAGCAGCGTCGCCAGCAGCGTGCTGCATATCGCAATAATAAAACTGTTCTTCACCGCCGCCCGCCAATTTAAACTGGTGAAGAAATCCTCATACCACTGCAGCGAGTAGCCCGCCGGATCAAACGACAGCATCTCCGGCGTAAAGGTAAAATACGGCAGCGCGTTAAACGACAGCGGCACAATCACCGCAATCGGAAAAATCAAAAAGAAAAATATCAGCGCGCACAAAACGCGAAAGGCGTAGTGCCAGATTTTCTCCAAAGCGGAAGCGTGCGGCGGCGGCATTATCAGCCCAATTTCATATTGTCAATCCCCACGATTTTATCGTAGAGATAATACATCAAAAGGACGACAAGCAGCAGAATCACCCCCAGCGACGCCGCCAATCCCCAATTAAGAGAAGACGATACATGATATGCAATCCGGTTGGAAATGAATGTCCCCGAAGTGCCGCCGACTAATTCCGGCGTAATGTAGTAGCCAATCGCCAAAATAAAAACCAAGATCGCCCCCGCCCCGATTCCGGGAATCGTCCCCGGAAAATACACCCGCCAGAATGCCGTCATGGAATTCGCCCCCAGCGACCTTGCGGCCCGGACATAACTCGGCGATATGGTTTTCATCACCGAATACAAAGGCAGAACCATAAACGGCAGCAGAATATGAGTCATCGCAATGACTGTGCCGGTGGCGTTGTGAATCATCGCCAATCTTCCGTCATCGCCGATAAGTCCGATGAAAACCAGAAAATCGTTGATGACCCCCTGCTGCTGCAGAAGGACAATCCAAGAAGTCGTGCGCACCAGAAGCGAAGTCCAAAACGGCAGAAGAACCAGAATCAAAAGCAAATTAGAAATGCGCGTCGGCAAAGACGCCAGCAGAAAAGCAATGGGAAAGCCAAGCAGCAGAGTCAAAAGCGTAATCGTCCCCGAAAGCAAAAGCGTCCGCCAGAAAAGTTTAAGGTAAATGCTTTCTTCCGGCGGCAGGGACGAAATTTCGCCGTCCGAATTAATCTCCGAGTCCACGGCGGCGGCGTAGTATCCGGCGGTGTATTTGCCGCTGAAGATTTTAATAAGACGCCAAGTTTCCGCCTCGCCCCATTTTTTATCCATTTTAATAAGAGCGTCTTGGGCGCCGCCGAGCGGCGGCAATTCGCCTTTTCGCAGATTCCGGGCGGATTTGCGAAATAAGGACGACATCCCCGAAGATTCGTAATTAAGCCGCTGGCCGAGTCGGTTGATGGTTTTAGTTTTCGCCCCCGCTTGAATGTCGGCCGCCATCGCCGCAAAAATTTCCTCCGGCGGAAGCGCATCGGCGGAATCTTCCCACCGCAAAATCAGCGGCAACGACTTAGGCAGCAATTCGGCGACGATATCGTTATCCACGCTGCGCCACAGCATTCCCGCAATCGGAAATAAAAAAGAAACGAAGACAAAAATCAGCAGCGGCGCGACCAGCAGCAACGCCCGAATCTTCAGCCGCCGCTGCGCACGAGCGAGTGAAACCTTAAGCGGCTTGCCGTCGGCGGTCGTAACGGCGACGCTCATTGTTTTCCCTCGTCAATCAAAAAACAAGGCGGCGACGGCGCAAATCGCCGCCGCCTTATTCCGTGCGAATTCTCCCGGCTACTGCGAAGCAAGCCAAGTTTGGAATCGCTCGTCCATATCATCCCGATTATCCGCCCACCACTCATAGTTGTAGAGCAGAGTCGTCTTGGCGTTTTTGGGATCGGTCGGCATGTGCGGCGCCATATCAATTCCCAAGTCGGCGTGCTTACCGACCAGCGGAGCCGACGATTTGCGCGCCGGACCGTAGGAAATCCATTTCGCCTGATCCGCCAGACGCTGGGTATCGGTGGCGAAATACAGATAATCAAACACCAGCTGCTGACGCTCCGGCGAAAGTCCGGCGGGGACGATCCAGCCGTCCAAGTCAAAAACCTGCCAATCCCACAGTATTGCCACCGGCTGCTTGGTTTCCTCAATCAGGGAAAAAAGCCGACCGTTGTAAGTGCTGCCGATAACGACTTCGCCGTCAGCCAGACGCTGGGGCGTGTCGGCTCCTGTCGACCACCAAATCACCTGATCCCTGATGGTGTCCAATTTGGCGAACGCGCGATCAACGCCTTCCTTAGTAGACAGCACATCGTAGACCTCGCCGGCGGGGACTCCGTCGGCAATCAACGCCCATTCTAAATTGTTGATGGCGCGCTTTTCCAGCGACCGCTTGCCCGGAAATTTTTCCAGATCAAAAACATCGGCGATGGTTTTGGGCGTGCGTCCTCCCCATTCGGCGACATCGGTGCGATAGCCGAAAGTCGTGGAATAAACGATTTGCGGAATGAAGCATTCGCTCACAATCAAATCGCCCATATCCTTGCTGGCGGGTGTGCCGTCCGGTGCGGGAGCGAGGACTTTGTCGTGGTCAATTTCCAGCGCGAGTCCTTCGTCGCACAGGCGAATGGCATCGGCGGCGACGACATCCACCAAATCCCAAGTGGTGTTGCCGGCTTCCTGCATCGCCCGCAATTTGGCGACGCCCTCGTTGGACGAATCGTCGTTGACGATTTTCGCCCCCGTTTTCTGCATATACGGCTCGTGGTAGGCGTTCTGCTGGCTGGTCGAGTAGGCGCCGCCCCACGAAACGATAGTGAGTTCCACATCAGCCGCCCACGCGGCCGAGGCGAAAAGGAAAGTCGCCGCCGTAACGGCGACGGATTTTTTGTTGGGAATCTTCATGATTTCCTCCGTTGCTAAAAAAGACAAATGGATTATACATCCCAATCGCGCAAAAGAATCACAAAATTCGCAAATTTATTTCAGTTAATTTCGCGCTATCATAATGCCGAAATGTCCGCTACTGCCGCCGGAAAATTTCCCGCCGCCTACCGCATCACGAAGGGGTCGGGCATTGGGGAAGGCGAAGTGTTTATCCAGATGGTCGTTTCGCGGGTGTAATCCAGCATTGCTTCGGCGCCGCCTTCGCGGGCGAATCCGGACAGGCCGAAGCCGCCAATCGCCGCCATCGGCGAAACCGCCCGATAAGTATTAATCCAAATAATTCCCGCCCGCAATTGGCGTCCGACCCGATGCGCCCGCGCGATGTCCCGCGTGAAAATTCCGGCGGCGAGACCATATTCCAAGCCGTTGGCGAGAGCCGCCGCTTCGTCCTCGTCCTCAAAGGAAAAAACCGACAGCACCGGGCCAAACATTTCTTCCGCGCAAATCGGCGAATCGGCGGGGGCTTCCACGATGGTCGGCGAAAAATAAAATCCCTGTGGGAATTCGTCGGGGCGACTCCCCCCCGCGAGAATTTTTCCGCCCATCGCGACAGTTTTTTCCAGCGACGATTCAATCCGATTCCGCTGCCGCAGAGTAGCCAGCGGGCCGATTTCCGTTTCCATCTTCATCGGGTCGCCGAGCCGAATTCGCCGCAGACGATTCTGCAGTCGCTCCAGCAATTCGCCGTAAATTTTGCGATGCGCGAGAAGACGGGAGCAAGCGACGCAACTCTGTCCGGCGGCGGCGAAAATTCCGGCGACAATCGCATTCGTCGCATTTTCCAAATCGGCGTCGTCAAAGACCGCCATCGGCGATTTGCCGCCTAATTCCAGCGAAGTGACCGCTAAATTATTCGCGCTGTTTTTAACAATTTCGCGCGCCGCCGCCGGTCCGCCGGTAAACGCGATGCGGGCGACTTTCGGATGCGATGTCAGCGATTTTCCGCAAACTTCGCCGAATCCGGTGACGATATTAACAACGCCCGGCGGAAATCCCGCCGCATCCACAAGACGGGCGAATTCCAGCAGCGGCGACGGACCGTCCTCCGACGCTTTCAGCACGACCGAATTTCCCGCCGCCAAAGCCGGGCCGAGTTTCAACGCCGCCAGAAATAATTGCGAATTCCACGGCACAATCGCCGCCACAACGCCCAGCGGCTCACGCCGCGAAAAAACTTCCATATTCGGCTTATCAATGGACGGGCTTCGCCCTTCGCACTTGTCGGCGAGACCGGCGAAATAGCGGTAGTATTCGGCGGCGTAGCGGGTTTGGGCGGAAGTTTCGCGAATGACTTTGCCGGTGTCTTGACTTTCCAGCCGCGCGATTTTTTCTGAATTGTCCGACAGCAAATCAGCGAGACGCCAGAGCAATTTGCCTCGTCCGCTGGCCGTTATGCCTCGCCATTCCTGAGAATTAAACGCTTTTGCCGCCGCATTCACCGCATGGTCGATGTCGGATTCGGTCGCCGCCGGCATTGATGCCCAGGCTTCGCCGGTGGACGGATTTATGCTGTCAAAGGAATCGCCGCCGTTTTGGAATTGTCCGCCGATGTAGAGTTGAAATTTTTCCATCGTCATTCCGCCGTCATTTTCATCCGCGAAATTATACCCGCAGGAATTTTAATCGGTTTATAATAGCGAAGCGAAGCGATTATGGCACAAGGCACGCTGGATTCTTTTGTCGGCGAAACCCCGCTGGTGCGGATTCGCCGTCTCGGACAGGGGCGGGGCAATTCGCTCTTCGCCAAATTGGAGGGCAACAATCCCGCCGGTTCGGTCAAAGACCGCCCCGCCCTCTTTATGATTGCCGAAGCGGAAAAGGCCGGAGAAATTTCGCCCGGCGATTCGCTCTTGGAGCCGACCAGCGGCAACACCGGAATCGCCCTTGCGATGACGGCGGCAATGCGGGGGTATCGGATGATTTTAATTATGCCGGAAAGCCAAAGCGAAGAACGCAAACAAACGATGCGGGCTTTCGGGGCGGAATTAATTCTCGTCGCCAAAAAGGACGGCAAGGACGGAATGGAAGTCGCGCGCGACCTCGCCGCCGAAATGGAAAAAAACGGCGAAGGAAAATGGCTGAATCAATTCGCCAATTCGTCCAATCCGCTGTCGCATTACCGCGGCACGGCGCCCGAAATTTGGCGCGACACCGAAGGCAAAATTACCCATTTCGTTTCCAGCATGGGAACGACCGGCACCATTATGGGCTGCTCTCAATTCTTTAAGGAAAAAAATCCGTCGGTGAAAATCGTCGGCGTGCAGCCCGGCGAAGGCGCGCAAATTCCGGGCATTCGCAAGTGGCCGGAAGAATATCTGCCGAAATTTTTTGAACGCGAAAAAGTGGACGAAATTATTGAAGTCACTCAGCCCGATGCCGAATTGACGATGCGACGCCTCGCCCGCGAAGAGGGAATTTTCTGCGGCGTTTCCTCCGGCGGAGCGATGTGGGCCGCTTTGCAGGTGGCGTCGCGCGTTGAAAACGGCGTAATTGTTTCCATCGTCTGCGACCGCGGCGACCGCTATCTTTCCACCGGCGTTTTCGCGTGAGGACGCCCGTCCTCGCCTTTGACATTGAAACCGTGCCGGATGCGGATGCGGCAAGGCAATTGTGCGGATTCCCCGACGAAATATCCGACGAAGAAGCGGCCGAAATGGCATTGCGTCTTCGCCGCCAAAAAAGTGAATCCGCCGATATGCTGCCGCTGCCGATGAATCGCGTCGTGGTCATTTCCGGCGTCCTTCGGCGGGAGGAAGAAATTCAAGTGTTTTCGCTCGCCGAGCCCGACTACGATGAAAAAAACGCCATCGCGATGCTGTTTCGCATCATAGACAAATACGCTCCGCAGTTGGTTTCTTGGAACGGCCGCGGCTTTGATATGCCCGTCCTGCATTATCGCGGAATGATGACCGGCACCGCCGCCCGCGTCTATTGGGAAACCGGAACCGACCGCCGACCGGGCGAAGAATACTACGATTTTCGCTTTAACAATTACATCAGCCGCTATCACCAGCGGCATTTGGATTTGATGGATTTGCTCGCATTTTTTCAGCCGCGCGGATGGGTCGGACTTTCCGACTTCGCCAAATTAATGGGACTGCCGGGCAAAATCGGCATGGACGGCGGCAGCGTCTGGCAGGCGCATCGCGACGGCAAAATTGAAGAAATTAAAAAATACTGCGAATGCGACGCCCTCAACACTTATTTGCTGTTCGCTTATTTTCAGCGATTTCGCGGCTTGTGGTCGGAGCGGCGACTCGCAGAAGAATTGCATGCCGTCCGCGAGCGTCTGCAAAGCGGCGGCGGCCGATGGCAGGAATTTTTAGATGAGTGGAAAACAAACGAACCGTGATTACTGTTTCTGCTATAATTGGCGAAGAAGCGTTTGAGTGGGATTCGGCGAAGCGAATCGCCAACCTGCAAAAACACGGCGTTGATTTTGTGCGGGCGGCGGAAATTTTTTCCTGTCTCCCCAAATTGGAAAAACCCGCCGCCCCGAAAGGAAAAGAAAAAAGATGGCTCGCAATCGGATTGCAAAACAAAGTCACGCTCGTAGTGATTTACACACCGCGGGGCGAAGTGCGGCGTCTCATCTCAGCCCGACCCGCAAATCGCGGCGAGCGGCGGCAACTGGCGGCGATAAAAAAAGCGAGGGGAAAATCGTCCGCTACACCGCCAGTCAAATCAAAGAAATCATTGCGCGCGGCGAAGATCAAACCGACTGGGAGCGGATTCGGAAAATGACCGAAGCCGACATTCAAGCGGCGATTGACTCCGACCCGGACTGGCGCGACATCCCGCGCGATTGGTATAAAAACGCGATTCCGGCGCCGGCAAAAGACGAGTGATAATTAAGCCCCGCGTTCCAACGCTCTGCGTTGGAATGCGTGACATTGGCGTTAAATTCCCGCCGCCGACAAGGAGGCGAGAAAATCTTCCGGCGATTGATAGCCGATGACTCGCTCTTGAATTTCGCGCCCTGAATTGTCAAAGAAAATAATTCCCGGCGGGCCGAAAAGGCCGAATCGCGCAAGCAGGGCGCGGGCGGAATCGTCGTTGTCGGTGACATCGGCGCGAATCAAAGCGGCGGCGGAAAGGCGGCTTCGCACTTCTGAATCGGCGAAAGTAAAGCGCTCCATTTCTTCGCAGGAGACGCACCAGTCGGCGTAAAATTCCAGCATGACCGGACGCCCGCGGGCATCGGCGAAGGCGCGCTCCCACTCGGCGGGAGATTTGACTTGGGCGAAAGAAAGCGGGACGGATTCCGACGGCGATGCGCGAAAATGCGAAAGCGGCTGCAGAATATCGCGTCCGCCGCTGGCGGCTCCTATCAGCAGAATCGCCCCCCAAGCCGCCAGCACGATTCCAATCGCTTTGCCGAATTGGGCGTTGCCGCCATCGCGCAAATTTGCGCCCGCGCCCAATAGAATCGCGCCGTAAAGCAGCATTTGGGCGACCGTCGGCAAAAGCGGCGAAGCGACCCAAATCGCCATCGCCAGCATTGCCGCCCCGAATAATTTGCGAATGGAATCGCTCCATGCACCGGCTTTGGGGACGAATCCAATTCCCGCCCCCGCCGCAATCAGCAGGACGCTCATTCCCGCCGCCATTGAAAACAGGGCGATTCCGCCCAGAATCGCGTCGCCGGTTTTGCCGATGTAAATCAACGCTCCCGCCAGCGGGGCGGCCACGCACGGCGAAACTGCAATCGCCGACGCCCCGCCCATTAAAAACGCTCCGGCGATTCCGCCCCGCTTTGCAAATTTATCGCCGAAAGCCGCAGGCGTTTTGATATTAATAATTTCAAACAGCCACAAAGCAAGAAGAATAAAAACGGCGGCGGAAATAATTTGCGCGACAGGCGTCTGCAAAGCGGCGGCAAGCAGCGACCCGGTGAATCCGGCGGCAATTCCGGCGGCGGTGTAAACAACCGCGACTCCCAAAGAATAAACCGCCGCCAGTCCGGCGGCTTTGCCGCGATTGGCGTTTTGACCGGCAACGATTCCGGCGACAATCGGCATCATCGGCAAAACGCACGGCGTGAATGACAGCAGCAAACCGAATCCAAAAAACGCCGCTACAATCAAAAGTAAATTTCCCCCCGCCAGAATTTGCGATGCGCGGGCGGCTTCGTCAATTGAAATTCCGCCGCCGCCGTTTGATGGCGAATTGCCAAGGGCGGCGTAGGACAAAGTCGCCGTGAATTTTTGCGGCGGATAGCAAATTCCAATTTTTTCCGCGCATCCCTGAGAAACGGCGGAAAAGGCGAAAGATTCCGCCCCGCCGTCCATTTTGGCGGGGACGGCGATGGAAACAAAATCGCGGTAAATTTCCACCTTGCCGAAAAAATCGTCCTCTTTGGCTTCGCCGGGCGGAAAGGCGGCGTCGTCCAGAATCGCGCCGTCGGCGGAAAATTGGAATCGTCCGCGATAGAGATAGTAATCTTCGGCGATGCGGTAATTAACGACGACCGCCCCGCCGCCCGCCGACACCGTCGGCTGAAAAGCGACCGCCGGGTCCAGCGGCTCTTCAAAAGAAATTGCGGACGCAAAAATCGCGCCGCAAAAAATTGCGGTTAAGAATTGGCGGATGTGCATTCTTCCGTCACCCATTGCAGATATTTTTCCGAGCCGCCGACAATCGGCAGCGCGATAATTTCGGGCGTGTCGGCGGGATGCAATTCGGCGATGAGTTGCGCCGCCTTGTCCACATTTTCCCGCGTCGTTTTAATCAGCAGCGGATATTCGGCGTCGCGGCAGATTTCGCCCCGCCAGCGGTAGACCGAATCGCACGGCGCGAGCAGGTTGACGCAAGCGGCGATTTCTGATGAAATTAGCCGCTCGGCAATCGTCTCCGCAATTTTGCGCGATGGCGCATTGCAAAGCACCGCCGCCGTTTCCTGCCGATGCATCCTGCTTTTATCCTGCTTGCTCTGCTGTTTTTTCCGGCGGTTGAAGTATACCTGCTTTTTCGCTGGCTGGAAAGCGACCCCGTCTTTGCGTCCCTCTGGCTCGCCTGCGCGACTTTGGGCGGACTTTATTTAGTGCGCCGCGCCAAGGCCGGATTCCGCGAAGTTGTTTCGCAAATGCGCGGCGGGGCGTCGCTGGACGCCATCCTAAAATTCGGCAAACTTTGGCTGGTCGGCGCGCTGCTGTTTTTTCCGGGAGTCATCAGCGATGTGCTGGCGATTCTCGCCCTGCTTCTGCCGGGGCGAATTTTCTCCGCAAAAACGAATCAACGGCGCGAATCCCCCCGAATCATTGAAGGCGAATATGAGCGCGAAGACGATTGAAAAACCCGATTCCTTCCGCCGAAAAATCGCCGACGAATTATCGTCCATCCGCGCGAAAAATCTTAGCCGCATTCGGCGGACGACCGAATTCGCCGACGGCGCGCGCGCCAAAATCAGCGGACGCGAAATCATTTCCTTCGCCTCCAATGATTATTTGGGACTCGCGTCGCATCCGCGAATTTGCCGTGCATTCGCCGACGCCGCTTTGCAATTCGGAGCCGGCGGATGCGCCTCGCATCTTCTCGGCGGACATCATCGCCTGCACGATGAATTGGAATCCACCTTCGCCGAATTTGTCGGTGCGCCGCAGTCCTTATTTTTTTCCGCCGGCTATATGGCGGCGATTGGGACGATTCCATCGCTGGTCGGACATGGCGATTCCGTCTTCGCCGACCGCCTGAATCACGCCTGCCTAAACGACGCCGCCCTGCTTTCGCGCGCGAAATTTCTGCGCTATCCGCATTGCGATTTATCCGCCTTGTCGCGTCTTCTCGCCGATTCGGCGGCGAAAAAAAAACTCGTCGTCACGGATTCCGTCTTCAGTATGGACGGCGACATCGCCGATTTGCCCGCCCTGTTTAATTTGTGCGAAAAATTCGACGCGCATCTTTTTATTGACGATGCCCACGGCTTCGGCGTTTTGGGAAAAAACGGGCGGGGGTCGCTTTCGCATTTTGGCCTTAAATTTCATCCGCGAATTATTTATATGGCGACCTTGGGAAAAGCCGCAGGCGTCGGCGGGGCGGTTATTGCCGCATCAAATGACATTATTGAATTGCTGATAAATCGCGCGCGGGCGTATATCTGCACGACGGCGTCGCCCCCCGCTATCGCCGCCGCTTTGCTGGAATCGCTTTCGCAAATTGAGTCGGGCGATTCAGCGAGGCGGAAATTAAATTCCAACATCAAGCAATTCCGTCAAGGAATGAAAAAAATGAAATGGGATTTTTTGGATTCGCACACGCCCATTCAACCTTTGATTCTCGCCGATTCCGCCGCCGCCCTTTCCTTGTCGGATTCGCTTTGGCGAAAGGGATTGTGGGCGCCGGCGATTCGTCCGCCGACGGCGACGCCCCGCCTGCGAATCGCTCTTTCCGCCGCCCACGATTCCGCCGACATCGCCGCCTTAATTTCCGCGCTGAACGAAAAAAAAGGGGATATGTTATAAACTTAACTTCGCAGGCGAATCACTCCCCGATGCGAAGTTAAGCAGGCAAATCTTATTTTTTTAATGGCGGTGGAATGCGGGTGTTTGGGCATATTCGTCCCATTTCGCCGCCGCCTTTTTTGCGTCCCGCGCGGCGGATTTTCGTATAAAATCCGCTTTATGGCGATTCCGTCCGGCGTTCTCACTGCGGCTTATATTGTTGCCGCGATTCTGTTTATTTTAAGTTTAGGCGGATTGAGTCGGCAGGAAAGCGCGCGCCGAGGCAACGCCTTCGGTGCGTTTGGAATGATTCTCGCCGTCGCCGCCACGCTGCTGGACGAGAGAGTTCCCGGATGGGAATGGATTCTCATTCCAATGATTCTCGGCGGAACCGTCGGGGCTTGGCGGGCGGCAAAAGTGCAAATGACGGAAATGCCGCAATTAGTGGCGATTCTGCATAGTTTCGTCGGACTGGCGGCGGCGATGATTGGGTGGTCGTCGCATTTGTCGGGCGATGGTCCGCTTGACGGCGCGGAAAAGACGATACATCAAATTGAAATTTATCTCGGCGTTTTAATCGGCGCGATAACTTTTACCGGGTCGGTTGTCGCTTTTGGAAAATTGCAGGGAATACTCGGCGGACGCCCGCTTTTAATTCCGGCGAGGCATTGGCTGAATTTAAGCGCGGTTCTTTTGTGCATCGGGCTGGGCGCGGAATTTTTATCTTCGGGCGATTCGTTTTCGCTGCTGCTGATGACCGTCATCGCATTCGCTTTGGGCGCGCATTTGGTTTTAGCAATTGGCGGGGCGGATATGCCGGTGGTGGTTTCAATGCTGAACAGTTATTCCGGCTGGGCGGCGGCGGCGACCGGGTTTCTTCTTGCCAACGATTTGCTGATTGTAACCGGCGCGCTGGTCGGATCCAGCGGGGCGATTCTCAGTTATATTATGTGCCGCGCGATGAACCGCAAATTCGCCGCCGTGATTATGGGCGGATTCGGCGCGGATTCGACGGCGGCGTCGCCCGATAAAGATGCCGGCGAAGCGGCGGAAATTTCACACGACGAATGCGCCGAATTAATGGCGTCGGCCAAATCGCTGGTGATTGTGCCGGGCTACGGAATGGCGGTCGCGCATGCGCAGCATCCCATTTCAGAATTAGCGAGGCGATTGCGAAAGCGCGGGGCCAAAGTGCGATTCGCCATTCATCCCGTCGCCGGACGAATGCCCGGACACATGAATGTCCTGCTTGCCGAAGCGCGCGTGCCTTACGACATCGTCTTGGAAATGGACGAAATTCAAAGCGATTTGCCGTCCGTCGACCTTGTAATGGTTATCGGTGCAAACGATATTGTCAATCCGTCCGCCTTGGACGACCCATCAAGCCCCATCGCCGGAATGCCGGTGATTGAAGTTTGGCGGGCGAAGGAAGTTGTCGTCTTAAAGCGGGGAATGGCGGCGGGCTATGCGGGGGTGGAGAATCCGTTATTTTTCAAGCCCAACGCGCGAATGCTTTTCGGCGATGCGCGCGAAAGTTTGGATTCCCTCACCAGCCGAATTCCGCAGTAAATTTTTTCAGGAGAGTCGCGCCCGAAAATCGGCGTAGCCAAATTGACGGACGATTTTAATATCGCCATCGGTCGTCATTAATGCAATTGTCGGCGGATTGATTCCATTAAAAGCAACGGCGCGCACCATCGTATAGGCGGCGGCGTCTTCAATTATTAATCGGTCGCCCCGGCGGAGTTTTCGCTTAAAGGAATAGTCGCCGAAGACATCGCCGGAAAAGCAGGTCGGCCCGCCGATTCGGTAAGTATGGGCGAATTCGCCCGCTTTTCCCGCCCCGCGAATTTGCGTGCGCCCTTTCACTTCCGCCGCTTCCGGCATGTGCGAAACAGCGGAAGCGTCAATAATTGCAACGCCTTCGGCGGGCGCATCCAAAACCGTCGCAATTAAAATTCCGGCGCGATGGACGACCGCCTCGCCGGGCTCAATTAAAATTTGCAGGCGATGGCGGCGGCGAAAATCGGCGATAAGACGGCATGCGCGCGCGCGGTCGCAGCCGATTTTTGTAATTAAATGCCCGCCGCCCAGATTCAGCCATTGCATTTGCGGAAGAAATTCGCCGAATCGCATTTCAATGGCGGCGAGAAGATTGGCGAGTCCGTCGGCGCCGGCGCCGCACAAAGCGTGGGTGTGCAGTCCGCTGATTCCGTTTAATTCGCCGGATTCAAAATTATCGCGCCGCACGCCGAATCGGGATTGGGGCGCGCATGGATCGTAAATGGGCGCGGGCGCTTCGGAGTATTCGGGATTGACGCGAATGCCGCAGGCGATTTTGCGCGAAGATTCGGCGATGATTTTTTGCCATCGCCGCCATTCGGCGAAAGAATTAAAAACGACGGCGCGGCTTTTTTTAAGGCACTCGGCGAATTCATCCTCGCGGTATGCGGGCGCGCACAGATGGACGCGGTCGCCGAATTCGGCGAATCCGAGTTTTGCTTCGTTGAGCGAACTGGCGGCGACGCCGTCCAATTTTTTCCGCATCGGCGGAAAGGCGGAAAACATTGAAAACGCTTTGAGCGCAAGCAGAATTCTGCAGCCGGCGCGACGGCGGACGCTTTCCAGAATCCGCAGATTTTTCGCCAATGCCGCCTCGCTGATGAGAATGCAGGGCGTTATTAATTTTTCGGGGGCGGAAATCCGCATAAAAATATTATAGTTTTTTTTGCATCAAATGCAAAAATGTGCGCGAAATGGCGTATAATCCGCTTTTCCAAAAAGGAGCCACCATGAACAAAAATGACCTCATTGAACACATTTCCGGCCATGCCGACATCTCCAAGAGTCAGGCGAAAGGCGCGCTGGAAGCCTTTGTTGACGCGGTTACCAAATCGCTGAAAAAAAAGAACGATGTCGCCATCGTCGGCTTCGGCACATTCAGCGTGTCCCGCCGCAAGGCGCGCACCGGACGCAATCCGCAGACCGGCGAGAGCATTAAAATCAAGGCGAAAAACGCGCCGAAATTTAAGCCGGGCGCGACTCTGCGCGACGCCGTTAATTAGGCGGCGGATTCGCATCACCGCCGGGCGCTTAGCTCAGCGGCAGAGCGTCGCCCTTACAAGGCGAAAGGCGGGAGTTCGATTCTCTCAGCGCCCATACGCGCGGAGCGGTAGTTCAGATGGTTAGAATATCGGCCTGTCAAGCCGGGGGTCGCGGGTTCGAGTCCCGTCCGTTCCGCCATTGCGCATAGCAAATGTTCGGCTGGTTAGCCGGTCGGCCGGCGTTAAAGACGGCGATTGTCGCCCTGCTGGCGTTGCCGCTGCTGTTTTTCGGCGGCGGATTTTTCGGGTCGGCGGAAGATTACGCCATCGCCCGCGTCGGCGGCTTGGAAGTTCCGCAGGCGGAATTCACCGCTCGCTTTGAGCGCGAAATTGACGATTTCCGCCGCGAATCCGGCGGGGAGCCCTCGCGGCAAACCCGCGCCGCTTTGCAGCAGCGCGCGCTTTCCAGCGTCATTACCGGTTATCTTCTGCGCGCCGCCGCCCGCGAAAAATCCTTCACTCCCGCCGACGCCGAAGTGCTGGCGGACATTCGCGCCCTGCCGGATTTTCAAGACGAGGGCGGCGCGTTTTCGCCATCGCTGTTTCGCGAATTAGTCGGCGACGATGTGGAATTCATCCGTCGCGTGCGCGAATCATCCGCCCTGCGGACTCTCACCGGAATCTTTGCCGAAGGCGAATTCGTCTCGCGCGAATCCGCCCGACGGCTGGCCGGATTTTTTCATCAGCGGCGGACGATTAACGCGGTCGTTTTTAATTACGGCGAGCGCGCCGATGGAATCATCATAGACGAAAACGACGCGCTGGATTATTTTGAAGAAAATCGCGCGCGCTATCTCGCCGAAGAAAAAGCCGCGGCGCGCTACGCTCAATTTTCATTGGACCAATTCGCATCCGCCGAAGAAATCAGCGAAGACGAAATTGCCGACGCCTACGACCTCTACCGCGAAGAACGGCGCGCCAACGAACAGCGGCGGGTGAGCCATATTTTAATCGCCGACGGCGGCGAAGCCGACGGCGGCGAAAAGGCGCAATCGCTCGCCGATGAAATTGCGGAAGACCCGTCCCAATTTGAAGCGCGCGCGCGGGAAAATTCGGACGATGCGGGAAGCGCATTGCAGGGCGGCTCTTTGGGTTTTATTTTGCACGATGATTTGCCGCCTTCGCTCGCCGATGCCGCCTTTGCGATGACCGTCGGCGAAATTCGCGGGCCGATTGAAAGCGACGACGGCGCGCATATTTTGCGTTTGGACGGCGTCATCGTCCCCGACTTAAAGCCGCTTGACGAAGTGCGGGACGAAATCGCCCGCGAATTGCGCCGGACAAAAGCCACGGAAGAATTCGGCGCGGTCCTCGCCGAAGCGCGCGAATTGGCATATATTGAATTAGACCGCTTGGAGCCGGTGGCGGCGGCTCTTTCCGTCACCATTGCCGGGCCGATTTCCGTTTCGCGCGACGCCGAAAATAATCCGCCGCCCTTTGACAACGAAGAATTAACGGAAGCCCTGCTTTCTGAATCTTCAATCGCCCGCAGCGAAAACACCGAGCCGATAGCCATCGGCGACGAGGTTTACATTATCGCCCGCCTGCACGAATATCAGCCGCCGCGTCAAAGAGAATTAGACGAAGTGCGCGAAGAAGTTGAAGAGGCGATGAAAACCGCCCGCGCATCGCAAATTGCATTGAATGAAGCGCGGACTTTAATGAGTGAAATCGCCGGAGGCGGCTCGCCCGCCGCCGACTGGGGAGAATCCGTAACGGCGAGTTTGAGCGACGAAGAGCCGCCGCCGCCATTTACCGCCGCCGATTTGCAGGCGGCGTTTTCCGCCGATTTGAGCGAAGGCCTGCCCGCCTATACGCTTTCGCCGGGGGCGGATTCGCTTAAATTAATTCGCGTGAATTCGGCGGAAGAAGCCCCGCCGCCGACGGAAGAAATTGACTCCGTTAGCCAGCGGCTGGCGGCGAGTCGGGCGGAAATCACCGAGTTGGGCTATTTGGATTATTTGTATTCGGAATTTGAAGTGGAGATTTTTCCAGTGCGGCTGACTCTCGATTCGCCCGAAGAATCCGAAGAAGCGGATTCGGAATCGGATTATTAATCCGCCGACAAGCAGCGAGTCGGAGATTAATCTCCGACCCGAACATTCCAAAAAAGATTGACGGATTCGGAAAATTGGGGTATAATGCAAAATTGCTTTCCTAAATGGAGAATTAATATGATTAACACCACGGCACCGCATCAATCCGGTTTTCGGCGATTCCTCTCGCTGATTAATTTGGCGGCGGTCACCGCCGTGATGTTGGCCGCGTCCGGCTGCCACAAGGATTCGTTTAACTTTGACGAAATCACCCGCCCGACGGCGACTCCCGACACGGGGACTCCCGACGGCGACGACGGCGACGAGATTCCCGGCCCGATGACTTTGCCGACGCCAAGGAATGGCATACTCCTCGCCGAATTAGATGCCTACGACACGCCGGACACTTTGGCGCCGAGTGCAATTGGCAATGGTCAATCGGATACCGTCGGCGGAGTTGCGACTACCGGCTCTCAATACAACGATGCCGACGGCGATGCGCAGATTTTTGTCCAGGAGATAGAATTCGCCGCTTTCGCTGCTTTTGTGGCTCCGCCGACGGCAATTGCCGCCGCCGCCGTCGCGGCCCAAGTAGGACAAGGGTCGACCATCAGCGACTTTGACTATGTCTTTCTCGGCGATAATAGCGTCATGAATCCCCCTTCAACTTCCGACGGCAGAGGAATGGCGGATTATGAAGTAGAAGCCGACGCCACTTACCGAGGCCTTAACTTTTTCCCCGACGGCAGTTTGACGATGAACTTTGATGCGGCGACTTTCAGCGGTGGATTCTCGGTTCTCGGAAATTCTCCGGTTAATTATTTCGGCGATGCCAATGCAATGGTGCCGGACGGCAGCGGCGGAATGCGGACAGTAGCAGGGACTGATAATTTTGACTTCTCTGTGAACGGCGACATTACCCGCGATGGATTTGAAGCCGATGAATCCGGCTTGACCATAGACACCGCCGAGGGATTTTTCTCCGCATTGTCTTCTTTTACCAGAGCATCGCTGTCCGGCGGATTCTACGATACCGACGGATATATGGCGGCATCATCGGAAAATGACCCCGTCGAAATAGCAGGCGCAGGCGTAATTGAAAACGGCGGCGGAATCAATGACCTGAATTTTGGCTTTCTCGGCCGATGCGTCGCCGATTGTTTGATTGGCGTTGACATTGCCGCTTCCGGCCTTTCGGTGGTGGAAGGCCAAGCGATTATGCTGGTGGTGACTTCCGATGCCGATGCACCCGCAGGCGGACTGGATGTCATGTTTCGGATCAGCAGCACCGGATTAATGCCGAACGAATTTACCACTACGCCCGCATCCGTTTGCGACAGCAATTTCGTCTGCACCGTTAGGATTCCGGCGGGCATGGATTCGGCGAATTTGATGTTAACGCCGCTTTCCGATTTCTCCGCCGAACCCGGCGAAAGTTGGACGGCGACTCTGATTGACGGCGATGCCTATGATCTTGCCGCCAATACTGATGTCGCCTTTGACATTACCGACTTGATTGCCGCCGTCGGCATTATGACTTCCGATACGCCAATAGAGGGCGGGGCGGCGGTGACTTTAACTATCACTTCCGACCTTGCCGCCCCCGCAGGCGGACTCAGTGTCACCATTAACATCGGCGTAGCGATGGACGGCGAATTCACCGCAAATGCGGAGGCGGTTTGCACGGGATTGGAATGCGTCGTTATAATTCCGGCGGGCGGCATGACGGTGAGTTTGATTTTATCGCCGCTTTCCGATTTCTCCACCGAACCCGGCGAAAGGTGGACGGCGACTCTTGTGGACACCGGCGCCTACAATCCTGCCGCTGGCGGCGATGATAACGCCGCCTTTGACATTGACGATTTGATTGCCGCCGTCGGCATTGCTACTAACGATATGCCAATAGAGGGCGGAGCGGCGGTGACTCTAACCATCACTTCCGACGAAACCGTTCCCGCCACCCTCACCGGCGGACTCTCTGTCACCATTAATATCGTCGGGGCGGACGCCGCCGACTTCAATAATGCGGTTTGCACGAATCTCGTCTGCATCGTCACCATTCCGGCGGGCAGCAATTCGGTGAGTTTAATTTTATCGCCGCTTTCCGATTTCTCCACCGAAACCGGCGAAAGTTGGAGGGCGGAAATTGTTAACGGCGACGATTACAATCCTGCCACAGATTTTAATGTCAACTTTGACATTACCGATTTGATTGCCGCCCTCGGCATTGCTACTTCCGATACGGCAAGAATAGAGGGCGGGGCGGTGACTCTAACCATCACTTCCGACCTTCCCGTTCCCGCCGCCCTTACCGACGGACTCTCTGTCACCATTAATATCGTCGGGGCGAACGCCGCCGACTTCACTTCCGCCGACTGCACGGGATTGGAATGCGTCGTCGTCATTCCAATCGGAATGACGGCTGCCACATTAACCATCATGGCATTAGACACTGATTCCGTTGAAAATATTGAACGATGGACGGCAATGATTGTCCCCGTTAATACGGTTTTCAGCGTTGATTCCAACGCCGACGATGCCGATTTCAGCATTACCGACCCGACTTTTCCGACGGCAATGAACGGCAGGACTCTCGCCGAATTAATGCCCTTAGATGCCACGCCCACCGTTTTGGGGGTGGATGAAATTCGGGACGGCGGCGATGAAAATGCAACACGGGCGGCAATTCCCATCACCGGCTTACGCTATGATGATGCCGACGGCAATCCGCAGATATATGTGCAAAGGCTAACCTACGCCAATCTCGGCATTTGGACGAATGGACAAGTGCCGACCGTTATCTCTTTGGCGACGGCGACGGAGGACGATTTTGACAATGACTTTCGCTACGGTTTTCTCGCCGATAATGCCCTTCTCGGTTCCGATTTGCCCACCACCCGCGCGCAAGCAAATTATGAAGTGGAGGGCGACGCCACTTACAGGGGCGTTAACTTCTTCATTGAGGGCAGTATAAATGCGATGTTTACGGCGGGGACCTTTCTCTCAAATATAGGCACCGGCGGCGGCGACGCCCTTGATGATTTTGGCAGTGCCAATGCGATGGTGCCGGATGTGGATGATCTGGACGGCGACGGCGATACCGCCGAACTGCGGACAGTAGCGGCTACCGATCGCTTGCTAATCTTTACCAACGGCGGCATTAATAATGATGGATTTTCCGGCACCCCAAGACTAGATCAATCCGGCGGCTTTTTCGCCGACTTGGCTGCTTTTACAAGTGCATCCTTTTCCGGCAGATTCTACGACGACTCCGCCAATTATGACGGGATGATAACGGCTCCCGACGAAGTAGCGGGGACAGGCGTCATCGTAGACGGCGGCGGAACGAATGATCTGCATTTTGGCTTTCTCGGCCAATGTTTCACCGGTTGCAATTCTTTTCCCAATATCGGCATATCTTCGACCGACAGCACCGCCCAAGAAAACAGCGGAGAAATCGTCTTGGTGATAGAAGCCGATGCCAACGCCCCGGCCGACCTCGATGTGATGATTCAAATCAGCGGCACCGGATTAATGGCGAACGAATTTGATACTACGCCCGCATCGGCTTGCAACAGCCTTTTCGTCTGCACCATTAGGATTCCGTCGGGCGACATGGCGGTGAGTTTAACTTTAACGCCGATTGACGATTCCGCTGTTGAAACCACTGAAAATTGGATAGCGACTGTGATTGACGGCAGCAATTACAATCTGAACTTTGGAAGTATTGTAGTCGCCTTTGACATTACCGACGCCCCGGTGCCTTTGCCGATAGCATCCCCTGACAGGACTCTCGCCGACTTAAATGCCTACGCTACGCCGGTGGAATTGGCGGCGGGTGACATTCGGGCGGGCGATGATGCCACCAACAATGTAGGAACCTTCGTCGGCGCGCGCTATGATGATGCCGCGGACCTGCCGCAGATATATGTGCAAAGGGTGCTCGAAAGAGGTTTCGCCCATCTCGGCATTTGGACGAGTGGACAAGTGCCGACGGTTGGCGAATTTGACCACGACTTTCGCTATGCCGCTCTCGCCGATAATGCCGTTTCCAATTTGCCCACCACCGGGCTAGCGCAATATTTTTTTGAAGCCGACGCCACTTACAAGGGCGTTAACTTCTTCCCCGACGGCAATCTGGTAGTGGATTTTGGGGCTGGTAACTATAGAGGACTGATGGTCGTTAACGGCTCCAGCGCCGATTCTTATTTTGGCCCCGGGGCGACATTGCCGAGCGGCGGCGGATTCGTAGACGGGGGCGATTCATTGAGAATTGATCTGGCTCAATCTGACGGCACGATTGCCGCTGATGGATCATTTAGCGGCACATGGACCCTACCTGCCGCTGGCGCTACGAACGCCCCCACCGGCTTTTTCTCCGACTTGGCTGGTGCGACGGGTGGAACAATTGGCGGCAGATTCTACCATTCGTCGGGATATAATCCGGCGACGAGAGATCCCTTCGAAATAGCAGGTAGCGGGATGATTACAGATACAGCCAGCACAACGAATGATCTGCATTTTGGCTTTATCGGCAGTTGCGTAATAGCCACCGCTTTCTGCGGGCCCGGGAATGCGCAGATTACTATTCCGTGATTGCGGATTGGATTCCGCCTTTGCGACTCGTGCCGACGAGGAGTTTAATTTTTTAAGCCGGAGCCGCTGATTCTTCCCACATAGCGGGCGGCGGCAATTCTTTTCCGAGTTTGCGGGCTTTGCGGGCGGCGACAATCCATCGCCGCCATTTCGCCAGCGAATTTTCGCATTCTTCGCTGCGGCGGCCGGCGAGGATTCCCTCCACGCTGATGTCCTCGTCAATGTCGGGCCAGTGGATGGCGTGGCCTTGGTCTTCAATGATGTAATTTTCACGCTCTTCCGGAGTCGCACCGGCGAGTCGGGGATACCACGACAGCGGCACCGTAATGGTGCGGCCATCGCGCAAAACGACCGCCAGCGATTTGGCATCGCAAAATGCTTTGCGCGCCTTCACTGCGGCATCATGATCTATCTGTAAAAAACGCATTCCATCTGTTGGAAAACACCAGAGCGTATTCTTGCACAATTGCCGAGAGTTTGGCAAGTTCCGCAGGCGAAAATCCGTAATTTCTTGCCAGATGCGGATGCGGGTCAAGCCAAAATTTCGCCTTGCGATTGTCGCGCTTGGCGTGAATGTGGCGCGGTTCTTTTCCGTCTTCCGCAAAAAATGCAAAGCGATACGGGCCCTTTCTGAATACCGTCGGCATTTAGTCCGTCGATTCGGCGGGTGGGGATTCGGCGAGGGGAAAGCCGACGGTGAGATGGAATCCGCAGTCCACATAAACGATTTCGCCGGTAATGCCGCTGGACAAGGGCGACAGCAAAAAAGCCGCCGCATTGCCGATTTCTTCCGTCCGCACATTGCGCCGCAGGGGTGCGGCTGATTCCACCGCCGACAGAATTTTGCCGAAGCCGGCAATTCCCGCCGCCGCCAGAGTCCGCACCGGTCCCGCCGAAATAGCGTTGATTCGCGCGCCCCGCCTGCCCAAGCCGAGTGCAAGATAGCGCACGCTGGCTTCCAGTCCGGCTTTGGCGACTCCCATTAAATTATAATTCGGCACCGCCCGAATCGCGCCCAAATACGAAAGCGTGACGGCGGCGAAATCGGCGGAAAGCATCGGCTCGGCGGCGCGTGCAAAAGCGGCGAGGGAATAAACGCTGACATCATTCGCCTGTGCAAAAGCGGCGCGTGTGGTCGTTTGATGATAGTCGCCGACAAGCGATTCGCGTCCGGCAAAAGCGATGGAATGCACAAATCCATCCAGCGTCCCCCATTCTTTTTTAAGCGATTCAAACACTTGGGCGATTTCGTCGTCTTGGGCGGCGTCGCACGGAAAAACGGGTGCGCCCTTAAAATCCTCATTGGCGATGGCGGAAACTTTATCGCGCAGTTTGTCGCCGGTTTGATAAGTAAACGCCAGCGATGCGCCTTCTCTCGCCGCCGCCTGCGCGATGGCGTAGGCAATGGAGCGGCGATTCAGCACGCCGGTAATAAGGATTTTTCTATCCTGCAGCATTCCCATCGGCGGATTATAAACGACTCCCGCCTCCGCCAATAGGCGGCGAGTCGGGGATGCAGCCCGCCTATCGTCAAATTTTTAAGGGGCGAGCGAATCCAGCAGCCGGGTCAATTTTTCGGCTTGGAGGGATTCGTCGTCGTAGATAAAAGTCAGCGTCGGCGTTGCCCGCATTTGCGCCGAGCGCGCCAGTCGGGTGCGCAATCGCTTGGTGTTTTCTTCAAAGAATTCCGCCGCCCGGGCACGGGCGGAATTTTCATCGCCGCCGCTGTCGGATTGAATCAGCGTGTAGTAAATTTTCGCCTGCGAGCAGTCGGCGGATAATTTCACTTCGCGCAGGGCGACGAGTCCGGCGCGGCGGTCGGCGGCGAGAGCGGCCGCTAATTCCTCCCGGATTAATGCGGCGACACGATAGCGGCGCGGATAACGCTTGGGCATTTTTTTGCATCCGTCCGCATTAAGGCGCGGGGGGTTTTTCGCTCACCTCTAAAATTTCCAGCGCATCGCCGACTTTAATGTCGTTGAAGCGGCGGATTCCGATGCCGCATTCGCTGCCGGACGCCACTTCCGCGACTTCCGCCTTAAAATGCCTGAGCGATGAAATGTCGCCGGTGTAAATGGCGGCGCCGTCGCGGACAACCCGCGCCTGCGCGGCGGCGCGCGCAACGCCCTCCGTAACTAAACAGCCGGCGATATTGCCGACTTTGGAAATGCGGAAAATCTGCCGGACTTCCGTTTGTCCGATAACGGTCTCCTCCATCACCGGCGCGAGCATATTGGTCATCGCCGCCTGCACATCCTCCACCGCTTCAAAGATGACTCCGTGGTGGCGGACGATAACGCCGCGCGATTCCATCAGCCGCTTGGCTTGCGCGTCGGCGCGGACATTGAAGGCGATAATCATCGCCGCGCTGGCGTCGGCAAGATTAATGTCGGATTCGCTCACCGCCCCGACGCCGCTGTCCAGCACGCGGGCTTCCACATCGCCGGCGGATAAATGCGAAAGCGCGGCGGCAAGGGCTTCGCGCGAGCCGGAAACATCCGCCTTGACGATAAGATTCAATTCGCGTTTTTCCTCCGCTTCGCCTTCGGTCGTCATCGTCTGCGGGACGGGGCGGATTTTTTCTATCAGGCGACTCGCGCGCAATTTTCCCTGCCGAAATAATGCGACTTCGCGCGCGCGCTTTTCGTTTTCCACCGCCAGAAATTCACTGCCGACTTCCGGCAGGGCGGAAAGGCCTTGAATTTCCACCGCCTGCGAGGGCTCGGCGCGCTTCGTCATTTTTCCGGCGTCGTCGCGCAATGCGCGGACTCGTCCGCATGAAGAGCCGCAAAGCAGCACCTGCCCTTTTTCCAAAATGCCCTGCTGAACAAGGCCGGTCGCCATCGGCCCGCGGCCTTTTTCCATTCGCGCTTCAATAATAAGGCCGCGCGCGGGCAAATTGACGGCGGCTTTCAATTCTAAAATTTCGCTTTGCAAAGCGATGGCTTCCAGCAAATGCTCAACGCCTTCGCCGGTTTTGGCGGACACCGGGGCGAAAATGGCATCGCCGCCCCAATCTTCAACGACGACTCCATTTTCGGATAATTCGCGCTTGACTTTATCTAAATTCACATCCGGCTTGTCAATTTTACTGGCGGCGACAAGCAGCGGAACTTTCGCCGCTTTGGCGTGATTAATCGCTTCAATCGTCTGCCGCTTAACGCCGTCGTCGGCGGCGACGACAAGGACGATAATGTCCGTCGCCTTCGCTCCGCGCGCGCGCATTTCGGCGAATAATTCGTGTCCCGGCGTATCCAAAAAAGTGACCGGCCCTTTTGCCGTCGTTACGCGGCAGGCCCCGATGTGCTGAGTGATTCCGCCCGCCTCCCCGGCGGCGACGCGGGTCTTGCGGACATAATCCAGCAGCGAAGTTTTGCCGTGGTCAACATGCCCCATCACCGTAACCACAGGCGCACGCGAACGATAATCGGCATCGGGCGGCGGCTCGACGGCGAGGTCGGATTCCAAATCATCCTCTCTCGCCGCCACCGGCTTGTGGCCGAATTCCTCCGCAATCAGCCATGCGGTGTCGCGATCCAGCATTTGGTTGATGGTGACCATCATTTCCATTTCCATCAGACGGCGGATAATTTCGCCGCCTTTCATCGCCATTCGCTGCGCCAGCGACTGCACGCTGATAGTTTCCGGAATTTCAATTTCGCGGATGACCGGAGTGGTCGGCTTCTGAAAAGCGTGGCGCGACGACAGATCTTCCGCATTTTCCAACCGCCGCCGAATCGCCTTGGCCCGTCGTCCGCGTCGGGCGGCGGCTTCCTTGCCGAGGCGAATTGTTCCGCGTTTTTGACGCCGCCCTTCCATCGCCGCCGTCGCTGTTTTAACGGCGGGCGATTCCGCTTTAACGGTCGGCGTCGGCGTTTTTGCTCCGCTGACAGTCGGGGATGGAATCGGGGCGACAAGAGGCGTCGCCGGTTTTTCCGCCGTTGTTTTTTCCGTAGCGACGATGGGGTTGAATTCCGGCTTTGCCGATGGAATCGGCGTTGGCGGCGAATCGTCCGGACGAATTAAACGCGGCTTTTCTTCGCCGGATGGAATCACTTTCCGCGGCGAAACCGCCTCGCGCGGGGACGGAATCGGCGGCGGTGGAATCGGCGGAGTCGGCGGCGGAATAGACGGATTCGGACCCGCCGATGCAGACGGCATCGCCGCCGTAATCGGCGGCGGAATCGGCGAAGGCGGCAAGGATGAAATCGGCGGCGGCGGACGCTTAAATTCCCGCTTGCGGCGGACGGTCACCGAAACGCTTTTTTCGCGTCCGGTGGCGGCGTCTTTTTGTTTAATTTCGGATTTTCGCTCGCGCCCCGATTCGCCGTCTTTGGCGATTCGGGATTCGGGGCGGCCGAATTCGCTGCGCTCTTTCCAATGAGCGCCGAGGAGCCGCTCTTCGTCGGTGGAAATTTTAGCGTTGACGGAGCGTTTGTCAAAGCCGATAGCCGCCAAGGCCGCGCGGACTTCGTCGGTGGTTTTGCGGTAGCGATGGGCGATGTCGGTGATGGTGCTCATTCGCGGGCGGTTTCCTGCGGTGATTCTCCGGATTCATCGCCTTCAAACATTGGGCGGCGGGCTTCCATAATTAATGCGCCGGCGCGCTCGCGGTCGGCAAAATCGCCGATTTCCAGCAATTCGTCGGTGGCGAGGTCGCCCAAATCCTCCGTCGTAAACACATCGTTTTTAGCGAGGGCGCGCAGCAGCCGCTCGTCCATTCCCTGCATTTCGGCGAGGGCGGGCGAAAGTTTTTTAATTTTGACGGCTAATTCCGCTTCTTCTTTTTCCGTCACTTCGCTGGCGCGCTTGCGAATTTCGTCGACGGTGTCGTCGTCAAACATTTTGAGTTCAATCATTTCTTCGCGGTCGCTGTAAGCGATATGCTCCACCGTTTCGAATCCCTCTTCAAAAAGGGCTTTGGCGACTTCTTCGTCGACATCTAATTTTTCAGCGAAGACGCGGCTTTTGGCGAGAATCTCCTCCTGCGTTTTCAGCTCAAAATCCTGCGGCGACAGCAGATTGAGACGCCAGCCGGTCAGGTCGGCGGCAAGGCGCACATTGACTCCGCCCCGTCCGATGGCCTGCGCGAGATTGTCCGCCTCCACTAATATATTCATCGCGTGGGCGTCTTCGTCAATGTGAATGCGAATGACTTCGGCGGGGGCAAGGGCGCGCAGCACAAATTGAGCGGGGTCTTCATTCCATGGAATGATGTCCACCCGCTCGCCGTTTAATTCAGCAGTGACCGACTGCACCCGCGAGCCGCGAATGCCGACGCAAGTGCCGACCGGATCCACTTTCGGATCATGCGAGCGCACGGCAATTTTGGCGCGATTGCCGGGATCGCGCACCGCGCCGACAATCTCCAAAACCTTGCGCTCAATTTCGGGGACTTCCCGCTGAAACAGCTGCTTCAAAAAATCCGGCGTCACGCGGGTCAGGCGCAATTGCGGGCCGCGCCCTTCGTTCACCATTTTAATCAATGCGCGGATTCGGTCGCCGGGGCGCAAACTTTCGCGGGGAATTAAATCGTCGCGGCGAATAACGCAGTCCACTTTATTGACTGCGCCGGCTTCTACAAAAACTTCGCCGGTGTTGCGGTCGACGCGCTTGACGATGCCATGGACAAGTTCCTCGCCGTCCGCCAGAAAGGCGTCCAGAGCCATTTGCCTTTCGGCTTCGCGCAGGCGGCTGGCGATGTTCTGCTTGGCGACCTGCACGCTGACGCGCCGCGAAAAATCGGGGGCTTCCACCGGCTCTTCGTAGTAGTCGCCGGGCTTGGGATCTAATTGAGGATTTTTTTCCTGCGCGGTTTCCACCATCATTTCCGAAAGCGGCGTTTCCATCGGCTCGTCCTCGGCGAGAATCCGCCAGCGGCGAAAGGCGGTCATCGCCCCGATTTCCGGATCTACGGCGACGCGAAAATCCATTTCGCGTCCGTCGGCGTAGCGGCGGCGCAACGCGAGCGCCAGCGAATCTTGAATCGCCCCCAGCACAATATCAAAATCCACGCCCTTTTCCGAAGCGAGGGCGCGCGCAATCGCCAGAATTTCCTTGCCTTCCGCCTGATGCGGCGGCGGCGGGTGGCGCGATGAACTCTTTGCCGATTTGGATTTGGCGGATTCTTCCGGCGCAATGACGGCGATTAAGCGGTTGATGCCTTCGCCGACCGCCGTCAATTCGTCCTTCGCCAGATTGAGCGTTTGCATCCGCTCGCCGGCCCACTGCTCCTTGTCGGTGCCTTGATGCTTGTCGGGATGCGCTTTTTGCATCCGACTTTGAATCGCCTTGCGAATATGGCCGATCGCCTCGCCGGGCGATTCGCTGCGCCATTTCTGCAGGTGCTGCGATTGAATCTCGCGGAGAAATTCCTTGAGATTGTTGCATTCCGTCGTCACTTTTGCGCCCCGTTGTTGTCGTTAATTTCAATGTCGTCCGGCGACAATTCGGCGTGCTCAATTTGAGCCATTGCGAATTGCATTTGCTCGCCGCCGCATTCCAGCGTGATGATGCCGTCGTTTTCGCCGAGCAATTGTCCGCGAAAGCGGCGGCGGGAATCGTCCTCGCCCATGCTTTCTTTAAGGGTGATTCGCGCTGATTGTCCGGCGAATCGGCGAAAATCGTCCGCCTTAATCAGCGGGCGATTCGGCCCCGGCGACGATACTTCCAAGGCCTCGTAGGCGACTCCTTCCGCCGCCAGTGCCGCCGATAATTCGCGGCTGACTCGCGCGCAGTCCGCCAGCGTCACGCCGCCGTCCCGGTCAATGATGACGCGCAGCCGCCCGCCGCTTTGACGAGGGGCATAACGACGATTATCGCGCGCGCGATTCTCCCGCCCGGCGAATTGGCGGGCGCAGACGAATTCGCAGCCGAGTCCGGCGACCGCACGCTGCATTACTTGCTCTGCTTGTGATTCCATAAAAAAAGCGGAATTTTCGCGTCCGCCGCCGAATGTCGGGCGCGACCGTCCGCTGCGGATAAGCAGCGAATTTTATCACATATTCGGCGAAAAAAAGTATTGACATTTTGATTTTTCGCCCTTATAATCCTTTCAACCTTAACTATGGAGGCAATTCCCCATGCGAACTTTCAATCCGATTAGCCGCGCCGACACGGCTCCCGTTATTTCCCCGAACGCCGCCAAGGTGCTGCGCAACACTTACATGCTGCTCGGCATTACGCTTTTGCCGACGATTCTCGGCGCGTTTGTCGGGGTGCAATTCAATCCGCTGGCCTTGATGGGCTTGTGGTCGCTGCTGCTCTTCATTCCGGTGATGCTGGGCTTTCAGGCGATGATTATCCGCAATCGTCATTCCGTCGCCGGAGTGTGGTGGCTTTTGGGATTCACCTTTGCAATGGGGTGGATGCTGGTGGGCCCATCGGTGGGAATCGCGCTCGGCAGTTTTCGCAACGGAGCGGAATTAGTCGGAATGGCGGTCGGCGGCACGGCGGCGATTTTCTTCGTCCTTGCCGGCTACGCGACTGTCACCAAGCGCAATTTCACCGGTGTCGGCCTTGGCAAGACGGTGTTCATCGGAATGATGATGGCGTTTATTCTGTCCATTATCAACGCCGTTTTTCTGCAGATGCCGGCGATTGCATTGGCGATTTCGGCGGTGTTTATGGTGATTGCGTCGGCGTTTATTGTCATCACTGTTAATCGCATCGTGCGCGGCGGCGAGGACAATTACATTCTGGCGACGATGACGCTTTACATTATGCTGCTGAATTTATTTCAATCGCTGCTGCATTTGCTGATGGCATTTGCAGGCAACCGCGACTGAGAAAATTCCCCCAAAAGAGGGCGGGGCAATGGCGGCGAATGTCAAGCGGACGCGGCAAATTTTTGTCGCCTACCCCTACAATCTCTTTGATGGGCGCGATTACCGTCGCGTCTTTACGAATTTGGAGGAGCCCTACAAGGTGAAGTTTATCTTCGCCGACGAGAAAATTCTCAGCATGCACATTCTGCAGAAAATCCGACTCTATATTGAGGTGTCGGATTTTTCGCTGTTTGACATTTCGGGCTGGAATGCGAATGTCGCTCTGGAGCTTGGCGTTGCTTACGCCTTGGACCGCAGAAATTGGTACATTCTGTTCAATCCCAAAAAAAACGCGGCGAAAGAAGTGCCGAGCAACATCCGCGGATTGGACCGAATCCAATACGACAGTTTCACTCAATTGGGAGAACGGCTAACTCTTTTGCTGGCGCAGTGGTATCCGCCGGACGAGCAGTCGCCGCTGGATTCTTATTCCGAAGAAATGCAGGCAAAAGTGCTGCGGCTGCTGGCTGAAAGCCAAGACGGTTTGGGAATCGTGGATATTGCAAGCGGAATCCGAGTCCAAACCGAAATGGCGCAGGTTATCGTGCGGCAATTAACCGCGTCAAACAAAGTGCGGCAGAAAGGCAGAGGAAGAGGAACCCGCTATTATATTAAGTGATTTGAAAAGAATCCGCCGCATTGTTTTGCTCCTATCGTGCGCTGTTTCTCGCGGCGCGCGATTTTTTGAGGGCGGATTCGCATCGTCAATTTTAGCGGCGATTTTGCTTTGCGCCGCCGCAATGGCGGACGAAAATTCCGCTCCGCCGCCGCTCCTTCTTGCTAAAAAATACGCGCCCGGAATTAATCTCGCCGATTACTGGGTCAGCGAAAAACTGGACGGCGTCCGCGCCTATTGGGACGGACAAAAATTAATTTCCCGCAACGGACACCCATTCGCTTCGCCGAATTGGTTCACCGAAAAATTTCCGCCGACGCCAATGGACGGCGAACTTTGGATTGGCCGCCGACAATTTGAAAAGACGGTTTCCGTCGTCAGGCGGCATCGTCCGCACGAGGGATGGCGGCGAATTAAATTTATGGCGTTTGATTTGCCTTCGTCGGCGGAAATATTTGACCGTCGCTTGGCCGAATTGCAGCGCATCGTCAAAGATGCCGACAGCGAATTTCTCGCCGCCGTCGCGCAGGAAAAAATCGCCGATAAAGATTCGCTCGCAAAAAAATTAGATGCGATTGTCGCCGTCGGCGGCGAAGGGCTGATGCTGCACAAGGGCGATTCCATTTATCGGGGCGGACGCTCCGGCGATTTATTAAAACTCAAAAAGCACGACGACGCCGAAGCCGTCGTTATTGCCCATCATCCGGGAAAGGGAAAATTCACCGATCTGCTGGGCGCGATAACGGTTGAAAATTCGGACGGAATTCAATTCCGAATCGGCAGCGGATTTACCGTTGAAGAGCGGCGGAATCCGCCCAAAATCGGATCGGTGATTACTTATAAATTTTACGGACTCACCCAAAAAGGCAAGCCGCGATTTCCGGTTTTTTTGCGCGGACGGGCGGAATCTAATTTACAATAGCCGTCCGATTAAACCAAAGGAGTCGCCGATGAGCGTTTTGCGCGAATGGCTTGCCGAAAAGCCCATCCTCTGCGCCGAGGGATATTTATTTGAATTGGAGCGGCGCGGCTATTTGCAAGCGGGGCCGTTTGTGCCGGAAGTCGTGCTGGACCATCCGGAAGCCCTGCTGCAATTGCATCGCGATTTTTTGCACGCCGGGTCGGATGTGATGGTCGCCTTCACTTACTACGCCCATCGCGACAAAATGCGCTTGATTGGCAAGGAGGATTTAATTCGCCCGCTGCAGACGGACGCCCTCAATCTCGCCAAGCAGGCCGCAGCCGAAGAAAAAAACCGCCGCATTTTAGTGGCGGGAAACATCTGCAACACCAACATCTACGACCCCGCCGACAAATCCGTCCAAGCCGAAGTGCGAAAAATGTTTGACGAGCAAGTCGGATGGGCGGCGGAAGCCGGCGTGGATTTTCTGCTGGTGGAAACTATTTCATGGCACGCCGAAGCCATGCTGGGATTAGAATCCGCCAAAGCCGCCGGGCTGCCCGCCGTCGTCAATGTCGTTTCGCATGCGCCCGGACTGCTGCGCGACAATGTCACGCCGGAAGATTCCTGCAAAATGCTGGAAGACGCCGGAGCCGAAGTCGTCGGCATGAATTGCAATCGCGGACCCTATACGATGATGCCGCTGCTTAAAAAAATTCGCGCGAAAGTTAAATGTCCGGTAGCGGCGATTCCGGTGCCTTTTCGCACCGACGAATCGCATCCGACATTTCAGTCGCTGGAAGACCCCGCCGGAGAAAATTCACTGCCGAAAGGAATGCGGGCGTTTCCGGTCGCCATCGATTCGCTGCAATGCACACGCTATGAAATGGCGGATTTCGCCCGCGCATGCATGGACGGCGGGATTAATTTCATCGGCATTTGCTGCGGCGGAGGGCCGCATCATGTCCGCGCGATGGCGGAAGCGATGGGACGCACAACCGACGCCAGCCGCTATTCGCCCGATATGTCGCGCCACTACGCCTTGGGCGAGGGCGACGCAGTCAAGGCGGAAAATCGCGCCTTCTTGGAAAACCTTTAATCCGCCGACAAGCGGCAACGAAAAAAATGCGGGTCGGCGTTAAAAACTCCGACCCGCCGCCTGCCGACGGACGCAAAGCATCGGCGCGAAGCGTTTAATTTTCAAGCGGCTGGGCGACGAAATTTTTCAGCAGGCGCAATCCGCTGTCGCGGCTTTTTTCCGGATGAAATTGCACCGCGAATAATTTTCCGCGCGCGACGGCGGCGGCGAATTTTCCTCCATGCTCCGACCACCCCGCCACCGCCGACGACTCCGCCTCTACGCCGTAACTATGGACAAAATAAAAGCGCGCGCCGTCGGCGATTCCGTCCAGACATTGATGCCGTCCGACATGCCGCATTTTATTCCAGCCCATGTGCGGAATTTTCACGCCCGGCTTGGGCGTCAGACGCATTGCGCGGCCGCGCAAAATTCCCAATCCGCGCGCCGGGCCTTCTTCGCTTTTTTCAAACAGCATTTGCATACCGACGCAAATTCCAAGAAAAGGCTTTTCGGCGGCGGCGCGGACGATTGCATCGGCGAGTCGGCGGCGCGTTAATTCTTTCATGCAGGCGGCGAATGCGCCGTCGCCCGGAAAAACAACGCGGCGGGCGCGCAAAATTTTATCAGCGGAATCCGCTAATTCCACCGTCATTTGAGGAGCGACTTTTTTCATCGCCTTCATCACCGAGTGCAGATTTCCCATTCCGCAGTCGGCGACAGCGATGTCAAGCGGCGCCTTCACAAAACGCCTTTCGTTGACGGCGGCGACGATTCGCCCGGACGGCGCGCAACCGCTTTCGCCAAAGCAAGCGCAAACGCCTTAAAAAGCGATTCAATTTGATGATGCGAATTCACCCCGCGCAGAATATCCAAGTGCAGCGTGATGCGGGCGTGATTCGCCAGCGCCTGAAAAAATTCGCGAAACAAATCCGAATCTATTCCGCCGACTTCGCCGCGCGATAATTCGGCGGCGTAGAAAAGGCCGGGGCGTCCGGACAAATCCACCACCGCCCTTGACAGTGCCTCGTCCAGCGGAGCGTGCGCCTCGCCGAATCGGACGATGCCGCCCTTGCCGCCGAGCGCGTCCGCCAAGGCGCAGCCGAGCGCGATGCCGCAGTCCTCCACTGTGTGGTGGGCGTCCACAGCCAAATCGCCCCGCGCCTGCACCGATAAATTAAATCGGCCGTGCCGCGCCAATTGCGCCAGCATGTGGTCGAAAAAAGCGATGCCGGTATCCAAGTCGGATTCGCCCGCGCCGTCCAGATTCCATTCAACCGAAACTTCGGTTTCTTTTGTTTTGCGTTGCGCCGCCGCTTTTCTTTCAGTCATTTTTTTGGGCGATTGCCAAATGAATTATAAAACCGCCGATGCAATTCTGCGACCTGTTTTTTCAGCGACGAAAAATCGCCGTCATTTTCCAGAATATCGTCGGCGAGATTCCGCCGCTTTTCGCGGGGCATTTGCGCCGCCATCGCCGATTTAATTTCGGATTCGCGCCAGCCGATTCGGGCTTTCGCCCGCTGCATTTGCGTTTGCGCGTCGCAGTCCGCCACGACGATTCGCCGCATCATCGCTTTTAATTCGGGCGATTCCAAAAGCAGCGGCACGACGGCAATTCCATAGCCGCAGTCGGCTTGGGCGATTTTCATTCGCTTTTGCATTTCCGTCTGAATCAGCGGATGCAGAATTGATTCTAAAAGCGGCCGGGCGGAATCGTCGCCGCCGAAAATTCGGGCGCGCATTTGGGGGCGATTCAAGCCGCCGTCTTCGGCTAAAAATTCATCGCCGAATTCCCGCCGAATTAGCGGAATCGCCGCCCCTCCGGGAGCGCAGAGGAATCGGGAAATGTCGTCGGCGTCTTCAACGGCCGCACCGAATTCCGCAAATATTTTCGCCGCCGCCGATTTTCCGCAGGCGAATCCGCCGGTGAGTCCGACAAAAGGAATCACGGCAAAATCGCGCTTAATAATTCGTCGCCGAAAAATAAAGCGGCGGCGGCGGTCAGCGACAGAAAAAAGCCGAAGGGAAAATATCCTTTGGCAAGCCGCCTTCGCATTTTGGATTTTTTCGGCAGCATAAATTGAGCGGCGGCGAAAATGACTCCGAGTCCCGATGCGCCGAATAAAATAAACGGCAGAAATTCCCAGCCCGTCCAGCCGCCGAGAGCGGCGAATAATTTGATGTCGCCGAATCCCATCGCTTCTTTCTGCATCAGCAATTTGAAGAAACAAGCGACCGCAAACAATCCGCCGAATCCGCCGATGACGCCGATAACCGCCGACTCAAACGGCGCGAATCGTCCGCCGATATTCGCCGCCAAGCCGATAGCCGCCAGCGGAAAAACAATCGCATCCGGCACCTGCAGATGCTCCAAATCCACGGCGGCGATAATAATTAATGCACTGGCGAAAAAAACGGCGAAGGCGGCGTCGAGAGTTAATCCAAATCGCCAAACCGCCGCCATCATTGCGATTGCGCCGAGCGATTCCACAATGGGATAGCGGGCGGAAATTCGCTCGCGCCTTGGACAGCCGCAGCGTCCGCCGAGAATCGCAAAACTAATCAGCGGAATATTATCGCGCGGGCGAATCGGATTTTCGCAGCGCGGGCAAAAAGAAAGCGGCCACGCAAAAAATGAAAGCCCCCGCACGCCGCCGCCGATTGCCATCTGCGGCAGGCGATAAATCGCCACATTCAGAAAACTGCCCCAGACGAGGCCGAAAACGGCCAGCACAAAATACTGCCAGACCGTCAATCCGACTCCTCAATCCACGCCATTTGGATGGCTTCCAGAATGCGTTCGCTGCTGCGGTCGGGGTCGTCGTTAAATTCCGGCAATTCGCAGACCCAGCGGTGCAGGTCGGTGAAGCGAATCGTGCGCGGGTCAATTTGCGAATGCGCCTCCGCCAGCGCGAGGGCGATTTCCAGCGTGTCGGTCCATTTCATCAGTGTTCCTCTTTGGCGTGATTAATGCTGTATCGGGGAATTTCTATCACCAAATCGGCGTCGGCGAGAATCGTCTGGCAGGAAAGGCGCGATTCGGGCTCCAATCCCCATGCTTTATCCAGCAGATCTTCTTCGTCTTCGGTCGCTTCGCCGAGCGATTCCAGCCCCTCGCGGACGACAATATGACAAGTGGTGCAGGCGCACGATTTTTCGCAGGCATGCTCAATGTCAATGTCGTTTTGGAGGAGCACATCGCAGACGGAAATGCCGGCGTCGGCATTAATGTCCGCGCCATCGGGGCAGATGTCCGCATGCGGCAAAACTTTGATAAGAGGCATTTCGGGATTCTACCGCCATTTTCCAATTGATAAAAATTGCGGTTGACGCGCCGCGAATTTTTTCTGTGATAGATTCCGCTTTCCAACTAAAACAGAAGGCAAAATGTCGACCGTTGAAGAAAAAGAAGCCAAGCACGGCGAAAAAATGATTGTGGTGGAAGTGCGGTTTTTCACCAACAACCTTGCGAGCGGAAAAGGCAAAATCAATCCGAAACACGCATGGACGCAAGGCATGGTTCGGATAGAAAAAAACGAGCCGCACGGCATAAAGCCGAAAAGCGGCGCGCCTTTCAATTCGCTGATGCAAATCGGGGCGGCTGTGAAAAAATGCCTTATTGAACACGGCATCATTCTGCACATCAAGAAAAACAAGATGGGCAGATACATCAAAGAATAGCCCCCGGCCATTTTTCGGCAGCGGACGGATTCAAAAAAACTCGTCCGTCGTTTTTTGCGCGCGCAATTCCCTCGCAGCGATTAGCCGTTGCGCGATTTGATTTTGATTTTGTCGGCGAGCTTTTCAAATTCGGAGTAGGCCTCTTGATAATCGCGGGGCATCCATTGATAGCGGGCGGCGTGATGCGTGCGGATCGCATGAATGAATCTTTCCGCATCGTGGTAAATGGCGTATAAATCCACGCCGAAAGTCGCTTCAACCATTTCCTCGTCGTAGATTCGCTTTTCCAAGCCGATGGCTAAACTTTCAAATTTATTAAGCAGATATTTGACATCCGCTTTTTCCGCATCTGAGAGTTCGCTCCAGTTTTTGCCGGCACGCAGCACGGAGAAGGCATCGTCCACCCGCGCCTCTGAATTGTAGTCGCGCAGAAATGCGAGGAAGGATTTTTGCTGCGCGAGTTTGCGCGTCTGCCGAATTTGGGCAAACGCAACCGCCGCGCCTGTCGCCCAGATGAGCGCGAGTATCACCACTTCGGCGACCTGCCAAAACACGGCGCTTCCAATTAGTATTTGCTGATGCCTTCGGGCCGGGTCATTTTTTGTCCTTTCGGTTGATGAAATTATAGCACAGCCCACTATCATTTCCGCAAAATTTTCACTTAAATTTCGTCCACCGATTTGCCCGCCAGAGCGCGCTTGATTCCGGCGTTCATTCGGCGTTCGGCGAAGGATTCGGTGGCGGCGTTTAATGCTTTCATTGCATCTTGAATCTTGTCGGCGTTTTTGCCGTCGGCGGATTTTGCGAGCGCATCCAATTTTTCATTGATGGCGTCGCGCTCCGATTTGCCGAGCAGTTTTTCGCCGTCGGCGGCGAGGGCGTCGCGGGTGATTTCGACCAGCCGTTTGGCTTCCGTTTGCCGTTCGCGCAGAATTCTCGCTTGGGCGTCGCCGACGGCGAAGGCGCGGCTTTCTTCCAGCATCGTCGCAATTTCGGCGGCGGTGAGTCCGTAGGATGGTTTGACTTCTACTCGCGCTTCTGCACCCGCGCTTTTTTCAATCGCCGAAACCGAAAGCAGACCATCGGCGTCCACCTGAAAAGTAACGCGAATGCGCGCCGTCCCCGCCGCCATCGGCGGAATGCCGGAAAGCGAAAATTGCGCCAGCGAGCGGCAATCGGAAATTAATTCGCGCTCGCCCTGCACGACATGAATCAGCATCGCCGACTGCCCGTCCTTGTGCGTGGTGAATTCCTGCGCGCGCGAGGCGGGAATCGCCGAATTGCGCGGAATTAATTTCTCGGCGAGTCCGCCCATCGTTTCAATGCCGAGCGAAAGCGGAATAACATCCAGCAGCAGCCAGTCGTCGCCCTGCCGATTTCCCGCCAATGCATCCGCCTGAAGAGCCGCCCCCAAAGCGACGACCTCGTCCGGATCCAGCGAATCATGCGGCGCGCGCCCGAATAATTCACCGACCGCCCGCTTGACCTGCGGCATTCGCGTTGAGCCGCCGACCAGCACGACGCCATTCGCATCGGCGGGCGCGACCCCCGAATCGGCGAGCGCCTTGCGCGAAAGTTTTATCGTCCGATTCAAAAGCGATTCCGTCGTCCGCTCAAAATCGTCCCGTCCGATTTTTTGCGCGATTTTTTTGCCGTCGGCGAATTCAAATTGAAAATTCACCGATGAATTTTCCGTGAGCGATTCTTTCGCCTTTTTCGCCGCATCAACGAATCTTCGCCAATCGCCGTCGCTGGCAGGCGGGGAAATTCCGGCGCGATTCAGAATTTCATTGGCGAGGGCGCGATCAAAATCATCGCCGCCGAGAGCGGTGTCGCCGCCGGTCGCCATTACTTCAAAAACGCCGCGCGAAAGACGCAGCACCGAAATATCAAAAGTGCCGCCGCCCAAATCGTAAATCGCATAGACGCCTTCGGCGGCGGAATCCAAGCCGTAAGCGACGGCGGCGGCGGTCGGCTCGGCAAGCAATCGTAGCATGCGCAAGCCCGCCAAGGCGGCGGCATCTTTGGTCGCCTGCCGCTGCGCCTCGTCAAAATACGCCGGGACGGTTACAACAACGCCGTCCAATTCGCCGCCTAATTCATTTTCAGCCCGAATCGCCAAGGCGCGCAGAATATCGGCGGAAACTTCCACCGGACTTTTCACCGCTCCGCTTGCAGTTTGGATTTTCACCATTCCCGCTTCGTCCAAATAGCGGTAGCGGTAATCGTCGGCGACATCCTTCAATCCCCGCCCCATTAATCGCTTGACGGAAACCAGCGTATTGTCGTCCGCCAAATGCAAAAGCGCATCGCGCCCGACGACCGCCCCGCCATCGCCGCCGTAATAAACCGCCGACGGCAGAATCGCCTCGCCCGATTCATCGGCGAGAGCATGCGGCTTGCCGTCGTCGCCGACGACCGCAACCAGCGAATTCGTAGTGCCGAGGTCAATCCCCGCCGCCCGCCGCTTAATTTTTGGCGGAATGGCTTTTTGATTCGGCTCGGAAATTTGCAGAAGCGCCATCGTCCGCGAATTATACGCACCGAAATATGCCGCGAATTTTGCGGCGTCGGCGATTTTTAATCTTCCGCCGATTCAATGGCGCGGGCGATTTCGTCCCGCATTTTTTCAAAATATTTCAACTGCCGAATTAAAGCGGCGGCGGATTCGGCATCGGAAGGAGGAGTCAGCAGTTTTTTTAATTCGGCGAATCCGCTTTCTTTTTCGTTGCGGGCTTCGTCGTCCAGCGATTTTAATTCGCCGATGTTTTTGTCGGCGTCGGCGGATTCAATTCTTTCGCGCCATTCCAATTGACGCATTAAAAAATCCGTCGGCATTGCGGTGTTGGATTCATCAAAAGCGTCCACGCCCGACAGCGACAGCAAATACGCCGCCCGCAGCAGCGGATTTTTTAAGGCGCGATGCGCTTCATTAATGCGCGCCGACAATTGCAGCGACAACTGCCTTTCGGCATCGGACGCGCCGGCGAATTTGTCGGGATGCGTCTCCGCCTGCAAACGGCGATAGCGGGAATCCAATGCCGCCGAATCAATTTCAAACGCCATCGGCAATTGAAATAATTCAAAGTAATTTTGCGTCAGGGGATTCATTGCGACAATTCGCGGCGCGGAAAATTCAGCCGCGCAAAATCCCCCGCTAAGAGCGGGAGTATTTTTTCATCACATCATTGACAATCGTGCCCTGCACTTTGACTTGCGCGATATCCCGCCCTTCCTCGTCTTTTTCGAAGATTTCAATGAAGGCGATATGCCCATGCACAAGACGCTTTAAGGCGCCCTTGCCTTCAAAGTGTCCGCGCTTGCCGGGCAAGGCGGCATCCACGCCTGCGAGTTTGACCACGCGGCCGGTGTCGGTGGTGAATGTGTCGCCGGAGATAATTTTATCCCCGATTTCACGGACTTTTTCCGCCATTGTTTTTTCTCCTTCGGCTATACGGTAAAGCTTTCGCCGCAGCCGCAGGCATCTTTGACATTGGGATTGTTGAAGCGGAATCCCTCCTGCAGCCCTTCGCGGACATAATCCAATTCGGTGCCGTCCACATAGACCAGCGATTTGGGGTCGGTGACGATGGTCACGCCCTGCGACTCAAAAGCGACATCGTCCGTCCGCAATTCGTCGGCGAATTCCAGCACATACGCCAGACCGGAGCAGCCGCTGGTGCGGACTCCCAGCCGAATGCCCAAGCCGCGACTTTCCCGCTTGGCGGAAAAATCGCGCACATGCCGAGCGGCGTTTTCGGTCAGCGTAATCATCGGGCGGCTACGCCGCCGCTGCTGCTGCGGATTCGCCGTGCTTTTTTTTGTAGTCGGCGACCGCCGCTTTGATGGCGTCCTCGGCCAAAATGGAGCAGTGAATCTTCACCGGCGGCAGCGAGAGTTCCTCCACGATTTGGGAGTTTTTAATTTCCACCGCCTCGTCCAGCGTTTTGCCCCGCACCCATTCGGTGATGAGGGACGACGACGCAATCGCCGACCCGCAGCCGTAGGTTTTGAATTTGGCGTCTTCAATGACGCCGCCGTCGCCGACGCGAATCTGCAGTTTCATTACATCGCCGCAGGCGGGCGCACCGACCATTCCGGTGCCGACCGCATCGTCGGTTTTGTCGAAAGAGCCCACATTTCGCGGGTTCTCGTAGTGATCCAGCACTTTGTCGCTGTATGCCATAATAACCTCCATCGGTTGATTTGAAAGAATTCTACGCTTATTTTCGCTGAATTGCAAATTAATCGGCAATTTTTTTTCGCCGCCCAAAACGGCAAATTCGGGCGTAAATTCGCCGCTACAAGCGCACCACCAGCGAAACCAGCAAGACGATATTAGCGACTTGCGCCGTCACTAAAACGCCAACCGCCCAAAATAGAATTTTTTGCCCGCTTTTCACTTCGGCGATTTCCGCCCGCACTTCGGCGATTTCCGCCCGCAATTCGGCGATGTCGCCCTTGGTGGCGAGTTCGCGGCGATGCTCCTGTGCGGCGGCCTCGGCGGCTTCGGCCTGCGATTCGGCGAGGGCGCGCGCTTGCTTTTCATCAAAGCCGGCCTCGCGCAATTTTCCCATCAGGGATCTGGAAAGAGCAAGCGTATCCATCGCTTTTTGATTTTACTCACTGCACGGCAAATTCGCAAGCCGCAACGCAAATAATTGGGCTATTTCTCCGAGTCGCTTTTTCGCCCTTTTTGGGCAATGGAATTCAATCCTCCAGCTACGAGTTTCAACCATCCGGCTACGATTTTGACAATGCCAAGAGTGAAATTTCCTAGCCAATCAAACCCAATAGAGGTCCAGCGGAAATTATAGAAAGGGACAATTGATAGAAGCCAAATGAGAATTGCCCCTCCCACAACGCTTCTGAAACCAATGCAAGTCCTTGTGCCAACAACGCAGTCCTTTATAAGGATTGCGAAAATCCCCCAAAATAAGACACTGCCGATTACGGCGACGATCCTCCCGCTCTTCTTCTCGCGCATTCCGAAGAGATAACAAAACACCGGCGTCATTACGATGACAACAGCAAGCAGGGTGGCCTGGCTTTCACCGAAAGCAATAAAAAAAAGCGGCACCAAGATGGCGGCGACGGCGAATTTGGCGAATTTTGCCATGGCTTTCTAGCGGGGCTTACTCTCGACTAACCGCCACGGGGTACGCGCACCGCCGACTTGCTCGACCAAGCCGTCATTTTTCAGCCATTCAAGTATCTGACGGCAGGATTGGGCGCGATGACTGCTCTCACTGTTTTCGGTTTTCAATCCGCCGTAAATGCCGAGAGCACGGGCAATGTCGGAATTGCGAAGCCCCCGCCCATTTTTTTGGGCATCCGCGAGCAATTCGTAAACCGCCGCCTTAAGGTAGGCGACGCCGATTTGGGCGTTGCAGAACGCTTGCGAATTCATGCCCACAACTGCACCACCAAGGGCAAGCGTCCATCATCCGAAATTAATGCGCCGCCCATTGGACGGTATTGAGATCCACCCCTTCTTTGTGCATTTCCCACAGCGGCGACAACTCCCGCAACTTGCCGATGCGTTGGCGCAGCAGGTCAATCAGATAATCAATTTCCTCGTCCACGGTGAAGCGGCCGATGGAAAAACGAATGGATGAATGCGCCAATTCGTCGTTGCGGCCGAGCGCCCGCAAAACATACGACGGCTCCAAACTCGCCGAAGTGCACGCCGACCCGCTGGAAACGGCGACATCTTTTATCGCCATAATCAGCGACTCGCCCTCGACAAAATTAAATGAAATGTTAAGGTTGTGCGGCACGCGCGATTCCAAGTCGCCGTTGATGTAAATCTCTTCAATTTCGCGCGCCCCGGCGAGCAGTTTATCGCGCAGTCGGCGGACATGTTCGCACTCGGCGGGCATTTCTTCGCGGCAGATTCTAAACGCTTCGCCCATGCCGACAATTTGATGAGTCGGCAGCGTGCCGGAGCGGAGTCCTCGCTCGTGACCGCCGCCGTGCATTTGGGCTTCCAGCCGGACTCGCGGCTTGCGGCGGACATAAATCGCGCCGATTCCCTTCGGCCCGTAGGCCTTGTGAGCGGACAGCGACAGCAGGTCAACATTCGCCGCATTGACATCCATCGCAATTTTGCCCGGCGCCTGAGCGGCGTCGGTGTGAAAGAAAGTTTTGTTGGTGCGGCAGATTTCGCCGATTTCCCGCATCGGCTGAATCACGCCGATTTCGTTGTTGACCCACATCACCGAAGCGACCGTCGTGTCGGGGCGAAGGGCGGCCTTGAATTTATCCAAATCCAAAAGGCCGTTCGTCTGCGGGTCAAGGTAGGAAACTTCAAACCCTTCGCGCTCCAATTCGCGCATCGTATCCAGAACCGCCTTGTGCTCGGTTTTGACGGTGACGAGATGCTTGCCGCGTCCCTTGTAAAAATGCGCGGCGCCCTTGATGGCGAGATTGTCGGATTCGGTCGCGCCCGAAGTCCAGATAATTTCGCGCGGATCCGCCCCAATTAATTCGGCGACATTGCGGCGGGCTTCTTCCACCGCTTCTTCGGCTTCCCAGCCGAATTGGTGAGAGCGACTCGCCGGATTGCCGAATACGCCATCGGGTGTGAGAAAGCGCGTCATTTTTTCCGCGACGCGCGGGTCGACCGGCGTTGTCGCCGAGTAATCAAAGTAAATCGGCAGTTTCATTGCAATTGCTCCGTGTGGAAATTTCCCCAAATTTCCCCAATTATAAAGCCGCCAAGCCCGAAAGTCAATTGTCCGTCCGCCCTTTTGTGCTATAATGTAAATGCGCGGCGGAGCGCAAAAACTTCGGCGTTCAGGCGAATCACCTCAAGGCGGAGTTAAGTATGCAAATCCCCCCAAAATGACGGAAAGAATCGGCGACGGACCGCCGCTTGTCCTCTTGCACGGATGGGGGGCGGCGGCGGACGCTTGGAAAATCGGCGGGCAAAAATCAGCGGCGATGCGGCTTGCGAAAAAATTCGCGGTGCATTTAATGACGCTGCCGATGAGTCGGAATTTGGATTCGCTGGCCGCTTCCGTCGCTAAAAAAATTCCGCAGAATTCGGCGATTGTCGGCTGGTCGCTGGGCGGATTGGCGGCGATGCAAATTGCGATTTCGCATCCGCAAAAATGCCGGCGGCTCGTTTTGGCGGCAGCGACGCCGAAATTCGTCCGGGCGGAAAAATGGCAATGCGGGGCGGATAAAAAAATGGCGGACGATTTTTTTCGCCGTCTGTGCGAAAATCCCGCCGCCTTGCTGAAACGATTCTGGCTGATGCAGATTCCGCCGATGCATCGCAAATTAAATCGTCCGCCGCTTTGGGAAAGGACGCCGAAAAAATCCGCGCTTATTTTGGGCTTGAAGATTCTGTTTTCCGCCGACATGCGAAAATCGGCGGCGCGAATTCGCCGACCGACTTTGCTGATTCATGGCGGACTTGATTCAGTGATTTCTCCGCTGTCGGCGAGGAAACTTAATGGCATCATTCCGCATTCCGAATTAATGGAAATTGCGGATGCTGGCCATGCGATTTTTATTTCGCATCCTTTGGAATTTTCGCGCTTGATAATTCGCTTTTGCGGAAGCGATTCAGAATTGCAATGAAAGATTCGCAAAATTCCATTGACCCGCAGGCGATTGACAAAAAGCGCGCGCGGCGGGCTTTTTCAAGAGCGGCGGCAGGATACGGCAAGCGCGCCTTCCTTCAGCAGGAAGTCGGCCGGCGGCTGTTTTCGCGGCTGGACGGACTGCGAATTTCGCCCGCCCGAATTTTGGACGCCGGCTGCGGCGACGGAATTTTTCTTCAAAAACTTCTCGCGCAATTTCCGTCGGCGAAGGCGGTTGCGTTGGATTTCGCTGTGGAAATGCTGCGGCGTGGATTCGTCGGCGAAAAGTGGCCGCGGATTTTTCGCATCGCCGCCGATGTCGAGCGATTGCCGCTGGCGTCGGCGTCGGCGGATTTTGTGTGGTCCAATCTTTGCTATCAATGGGCGAATGATTTGCCCGCCGTTTTCGCCGAGGCGGCGCGGGCGACTTCGCCGGACGGCTTGATTCTGTTTTCCACTCTCGGCCCGGACACGCTGATGGAATTGCGGGCGGCGTTTGCACAGGCGGATTCGCTGGCGCATACAAATCGCTTCACCGATATGCACGACATCGGCGATATGCTGGTGGACAGCGGCTTTGAAAGTCCGGTGATGGAATGCGAAAAATTGGTCTTAACCTATCCGACTCTGGCCGACGGTCTGCGCGAATTAAAAGCCGTCGGGGCGGGCGGGGCGCACGCCGGGATGCGTCGGACTCTCGCCGGCAAGGAACAATGGCGGCGCGTCAATGAATTTTACCGGCGCGAATTCGTCGGCGACGACGGCAGATTTCCGATGACCTTTGAAGTTATTCTCGGCCATGCGTGGCGGCGCGATTCGGCATCGGACGGCGTTAGCGAAGTGCGGTTTTTTCCGCGCGGGTGAGGGATTTTTTCTTTTCGCCGATTTGCGATATAATATCTTTTCCTCATCGGAAAAATTCAAATGAACATTCGTCAATTGCGCGCACTGGTTGCGGTGTGCGAAAATAATTTCAGCATCAGCAAGGCGGCGAAGAAATTGCATTTGGTGCAGTCCGCCGTGAGTCGGCAGATTCAATTGCTGGAGCATGAAATCGGCACGCCGCTGTTTGTGCGGCACGGCAAGCGGTTTATCAACGCCACGCCGATATGCCAAGAAGTGTCGGCGCAGGCGCGCGAGGCGCTTCTTAATCTGGACAATATCCGCCAATTGGGCGTGGAATACGCGACTGATTCCACGCGCGGCGAATTGCGAATCGGCACGACGCACATGCAGGCGCGCTATGTTTTGCCGCAAGTGGTGCAGTCGTTTCGGCGGGTGTATCCGAATGTTTTTCTGCAGTTGCATCAGGGGACGCCGCAACAATTAGTGGATATGCTGGCCGCCAACGCCGTCGACATCGCCATCTGCACCGAAGAATTAGAGAAGGATCGCGGCTTGGAAGTGATGACGGCGTATCATTGGAATCGGGCGGCGATTGTCAAGCCCGGCCACTCGCTGGCGCGAAAGCGGCAGGTTTCGCTGGCGGATTTAACGCAGTATCCGCTGATAACTTATGTGGAGGGATTCACCGGTCGGCGGGCGTTTGACGATGCGTTTCGCAACGCCGGACTTTCGCCCAGCGTGATTGTCAGCGCGGCCGACTCGGATGTTATTAAGACCTATGTCGCTCTCGGACTCGGCGTCGGCATTGTCGCGAATATGTCGTTTGAGCCGCGCCACGACAGCCATTTAGTGGCGAAGGATTTATCTTCGCTGTTTCCGCAGATGACGACGAAATTGGCCTATCGGCGGGGAAAATTTTTAACTTCCGGCGCGCGCCGCTTCATTGAAATTTTTCTGGAGACAATGACGGCGAAGAATGCAAAGGTGCGGTAAAATTCCGCGCAAGGAGAATCGCGAAAGTGGCGGAATTGGAAGACGCACCGGATTTAGGTTCCGGCGCCGAAAGGCGTGGGGGTTCGACTCCCCCCTTTCGCACCGACGAATCGGCGGCGGCGACAGGCGGCGCCCCGCCGATTAAAAGCGACGGCGATTTGTCGCGCCGAATGACGCTGACTTTTCCCGCCACCGAAGTGGACGGAACCCTCGCCGTCCGCCTGCGCGAATTCGGCAAAACGGTAAACATTCGCGGATTCCGCCCCGGCAAAATTCCACAGAAAGTGCTGCGGCAGAGATTCGGCAAGCAAGCGCTCTACGATATTTTAAGCAAGCGCGCCGAAACGAAATTCAACGAAATTATCATCGCCCAGCAGCGGCGAATTTCCCCGCATCTGCGCGTGGAGCCCGCGTTTGTCGGCTCGCCGGATTACGATGTCGTCTGCTTTTTTGACGATCTGCCCGAAGTGTCGCCGCCGGATTTTAACGGCAAGCGTCTTCTTCACCCGACTTTAACCATCGGCGACGCCGAAGTGGATAGAATGATTTCGCGCCTGCAAAGGGACCGGGCGATATTTTCCGCCGTCGAGCGGCCGACTCAAGACGACGATATTGTAACGCTGGATTTTGACGGCGCGATTGACGGCGAGCCCTTCAACGGCGGAAGCGCGCGCGATTTTGTGGCGCGCCTCGGCCACAAGCAATTGCTGGAGCCGTTTGAGCAGGAAATTCTGGGCACCCGCGCAGGCGAAGAAAAATCCGCCGAAATTGAATTTCCAGCGGATTACGCCGCCGAGCAATTGCGCGGCAAGCGGGCGCAATTTTTAATCAAAATCAAATCGGTGCGCGAGCCGTCGCTGCCGCCTTTGAATGCCGATTTCGCGCGGCTTTTCGGTGTGGAAAACGGCGATATGGGCGTTTTTCGCGAGCGCGTCCGCGCCGACCTTGACCGCGAAGCCAAGGATCGTCTGGCCACTCTGACTCGCCTGCGCGCCTTGGATTTGCTGATGAAAGCGACGCCGGATTTTCCGCTGCCGCGCACATTAGTGGACGCCGAAATTGAAGCGATGATCGCCGACGCCCGCGCCGAATTCGCCCGCCGCCGCCTGTCGCCGGAGCGAATTAATCCGTCGGCGTTTGAGCAGCGCGCCCTGCTGAAAGTGCGGCTGGGACTCGCCGTCGCCGCCTTTCAAATCCGCGAAAAAATTGAAGTCGGCGAAGACGAAGTGGAAAGCAAATTAAAAGCCTTCGCCGAAGCATACGAAGACCCGGCGGCGTTTATCGCCAATTGCAAAGCGGACAAAACACGCATGCGCTATTTGAAGGCGAGTTTGGAAGAAGACCGAGTCGCCGGGCAGGTCGCCGCCGTCGCCGAATCGGAGGATTCGCCGATAGATTTCGCTGAATTAATGGGAGAAGGAAATGTCTAATTTTTCGCCCGCCGCCTTGGATTATGTGCCGATGGTCGTGGAGCAAACAGCCCGGGGCGAGCGCGCCTACGATATTTATTCGCGCCTGCTGAAGGAGCGGGTGGTTTTTGTGGTCGGTCCGATTACGGAATCCAGCGCGAATATCGTCATCGCCCAGTTGTTGTTTTTGGAATCGGAGGATCCGTCGCGCGATGTGCATCTTTACTTGAATTCCGGCGGCGGACTGGTGAGCGCGGGACTCGGAATCTACGACACAATGCGCTACATTCGGTCGGATGTATCCACTATTTGCCTTGGTCAGGCGGCAAGCATGGCGGCGGTTTTGCTGGCCGCCGGCGCGCGCGGAAAGCGGCGTTTGCTGCCGAATGCGCGGGTGATGATTCATCAGCCGCTTGGGGGGACTCAGGGACAGGCGACCGACATTGAAATTCATGCGCGCGAAATTCTGGCGCAGCGCAAGCGTCTTAATGAAATTCTGTCGGAGCATACGAAGCAGTCGATTAAGCGAATCGCCGCCGACACCGAGCGCGACCGCTACTTTGACGCGGAAGCGGCGGTAAAATACGGTCTCGCCGACGCTGTTATCGCCCGCCGAGGAGAAGAGGACAATGGAAAAAAATCCGCCGCCAAGTGAATCCGCCGCTGAATTAATCTGCTCGTTTTGCCGCAAGCCGCGCGCGCAGGTAAAGAAAATGGTGGCGGGCGAAAACGCCTACATCTGCGACGAATGCATTACGCTGTGCGGCGACATTCTGCGAAGCGGCGGCGAGCGGCGGCTGACGCAATTGGAAGGCATTGAATCGCTGCCGCCGCCGCGCCAGATTAAATCGGAATTGGACGATTATGTCATCGGCCAGAACGATGTCAAAAAGATGCTGGCGGTCGCCGTCTACAATCATTACAAGCGGGTTCTCTACAAGGAGAAGGCTGGCGGCGATGTGGATTTGGATAAAACCAACATTCTGCTGGTCGGTCCGACCGGCTGCGGCAAAACGCTGCTCGCTCAGACGCTGGCGCGATTTTTGGATGTCCCCTTTGTAATGGTGGACGCCACCACGCTGACGGAAGCCGGCTATGTCGGCGAGGATGTGGAAAATATCGTGCAGAAATTACTGCAGCGGTGCGAATACAATGTCAAGCGGGCGCAGAAGGGAATCGTCTATATTGACGAGATTGACAAAATCGCGCGCAAATCCGAAAACCCCTCCATCACGCGCGATGTCTCCGGCGAAGGCGTGCAGCAGGCATTGCTGAAATTAGTGGAAGGGACAGTGGCGTCGGTGCCGCCGCAGGGCGGACGCAAGCATCCGCATCAGGAATACATTCAAGTGGACACCACCGATATTTTGTTCATCTGCGGCGGCGCGTTTGACGGGCTGGAAAAGATTGTCGGACGCCGTCGGCGCAAAGCGGGAATTGGCTTCGGCGCGCCGCTGGCGGAAAAGAATCGGGAAATGAATCAATACGCCCTGCTGCGCGACTTGGAATCGGAGGATTTAATCAAATACGGACTCATTCCCGAATTTGTCGGACGCCTGCCAGTCGTGGGCGCATTGCACGGTCTGGATGCCGACGCTTTGGTGCAAATTTTCATTGAGCCGAAAAACGCCCTCGCCAAGCAATACGCGCGAATGCTGGAATTGGAAGGGGCGGCGCTGGAATTTACGCCGTCGGCGATTCGGCGAATCGCAGAATTAGCGATGGCCCGCAGCACCGGCGCGCGCGGATTGCGGACGATTATTGAAGATCGTCTGCTGGATATTATGTTCGCTCTGCCCGACCATCGCGAAGTGAAAAAAGTCATTGTGGACGAAGAAGTGATTAATCGCGTCAAGCCGCCGTTTTTAGTGGCGGCGGGCGGACGCAAACGGCGGCGGCTGCTCGGTGCGGCATAAAGCGAAATTCGTCCGCCCCTTGAAATTAGCGGGAATCCCCCCAATTCGGATACAATGGGAAACGAAATGAGCGAATCCGCCAAAGAATACGGCGCGCAATTTCCAGTGTTGGCGTTGCGCGATGTCGTGGTTTTTCCGCGCCTTGTCATTCCGCTGTTTGTCGGGCGCGAATTATCGCTCAAAGCCGTGCATGCGGCGGCGAATGAAGGCGGACAGATTCTTCTTCTCACGCAGAAATCGGTGGAGACTGAATCGCCCGTCGCCGACGATCTTTACCGCACCGGCTGCATCGCCAGCATTTTGCAGGTGCTGCCGCTGCCGGACAACACCGTCAAAGTTTTGGTGGAAGGGCAGAATCGCGCGCGCGCGGAATCGTTTGAGCATCCCGAAGGCGGGCCGCTGCGGGCGAAGGCGGAAATTATTCGTCCGACCGAATCGCCTTCGGCGGACAATGCGGCGGCGTTGCGTCGGACGCTGCTTTCGCAGTTCACCGCTTTTGTCAAGCACGGCAAAAAGATTTCGCCCGATCTTCTGACGATGGTTAATGGGCTGGAAGATTTAGACCGCCTCGCCGACGCCATCGCCGGTCATTTTCCCGCTCCGATTGCGGTTCGGCAGAAATTGCTGGAAGAATCGTCGGTGACGGCAAGGGCGGAATCGCTCTTAAAGCGGCTCGGCCGCGAATTGGAAGTGATTAAATTGGAGCGCAAAATTCGCGGGCGAGTGAAGGATCAAATTGAAAAAAGCCACCGCGAGTATTATCTCAACGAGCAGGCCAAGGCGATTCAAAAAGAATTGGGCGAAGACGGCAATTCGGGGGCGGACGATCTCCGCCGCCGAGTCCGCGAAGCCAAAATGCCGGAGCAGGCAAAACGCAAATGCGAGCAGGAATTAAAAAAACTCGGCATGATGTCAATGATGTCGGCCGAAGCGACGGTCGCCCGCACTTACATTGAAACGCTGCTCGGGTTGCCGTGGCGAAAAGTATCGCGCGTTAACGGCGACATTCATCGCGCGCAAAAAATTCTGGACGAAGATCATTTCGGCCTCGCCAAAGTCAAGGAGCGAATCCTTGAGCATCTGGCGATTCAAGAAAGAGTGCAAAACGCCAAGGCCCCGATTTTGTGCTTTGTCGGCTCGCCGGGCGTAGGCAAAACTTCGCTGGGACGCTCCATCGCCCGAGCGACCGACCGCGAATTTGTGCGGGTCGCTTTGGGCGGCGTGCGCGACGAAGCGGAAATTCGCGGGCATCGCCGCACCTATGTCGGCTCGCTGCCCGGTAAAATTCTGCAGGGAATGGCAAGAGCCGGAGTCAAAAATCCGCTGTTCATGCTGGACGAAATTGATAAATTGGGAATGGATTTTCGCGGCGACCCCGCTTCCGCCCTGCTGGAAGTTTTGGATCCGGAGCAGAATCACGCCTTTGTAGACCACTATGTTGAAGTGGATTACGATTTGTCGCAGGTGATGTTTATCACTACGGCGAATACGCTTAATGTCCCGCCCGCACTCGCCGACCGGCTGGAAATCATTCGCATTTCCGGCTACACCGAAGACGAAAAAATTCAAATTGCGCGTCGGCATTTGCTGCCGAAGCAGTTTAAGGAAAACGGCGTCGCCGACGGCGAGGCGAATTTTCGCGCGCCGGCGTTGCGCGACATCGTCCGCTATTACACGCGGGAAGCAGGCGTGCGGAATTTGGAAAGAATGATTTCCAAAGTTTGCCGCAAAGTCGTCATGAATGCCGCCATGCGAATCGCCGACAAAAAAGAATCCGCCGCCGAAAAGCCGACCGCGACGGCGGAATCGCCGCCGGAAAAACCGACGATGGAATTCGTCCCGGCGGACAAGCCAGCGGAGGAAAAATCGGCGGCGGAATCCGAATCGCCGGAAAAATCCGCCGCAAAAGATATGCAGCCGATTTTCATTACGCCACAGCGATTGCGGAAGTTTTTGGGCGTCCGTCAATTCAAATTCGGCGTTGCCGCCGATTCGGAAAAAATCGGTCAGGCGACCGGACTCGCATGGACGGAAAGCGGCGGCGAATTGCTTTCCATAGAAGCGGTGTGCCTTCCCGGACAAGGCAAGATTCTGCGCACCGGCAAATTGGGCGAAGTGATGCGCGAATCGGTCGAAGCCGCCGTCTCGGTTGTGCGGGCGAGGACGGAATCGCTGGGGATTGAAAAGGATTTTCACCGCAAGTCGGACATTCATGTGCATTTGCCGGAAGGGGCGATTCCGAAGGACGGCCCGTCGGCGGGAATCGGCATTGCGGCGGCGGTGGCGTCGGCGTTAAACGGCATTGCGGTGCGGGCGGATACGGCAATGACCGGCGAAATTACTTTGCGCGGCGAAGTCCTGCCGATTGGCGGCTTGAAGGAAAAATTACTGGCGGCGCATCGGGGCGGCGTCAAGCGTGTGATTCTGCCGGAAGAAAATCGGAAGGATATGGAGGAAGTGCCGGCGAATGTGCGCGGCAAATTTGAAATTCTTTTCGTCAAATGGATTGACGAGGTTTTTGATTTGGCGATGAAAGAGCCGCCGCGTCCTCTTAAAAAGAAGGCGCAAAAGCCGCGAGTCAAATCGGCATCTGCGGAAGAAAAGCCGCCGCCGACTTCCCCCCCCAAACGCCAGCCCGCAACAACGACGCATTAGCGAATTCCGCCGTCATTGCAGTTGTGATGACACAGTTGGCGGCGGACTCTACCGCCCGGGCATGGCGGCTGCCGACATTGCCCGCCGCGCAAAAATAATTGTTGAATACTATGACAAAGCGATGGAATCCAATCCAGCGTAAAAAGGTAATATAGCGTCAGCGGCGGTCATTTAATGAAAATCGGAATCCCTAAGGAAATTGCCGACGGCGAGCGACGAGTCGCATGCGCCCCCGGCGAAATCGCCCATCTGCAAAAACTCGGACACGAAGTTCTTGTCCAGTCGCAGGCCGGCGATGCCGCCGGATTCTACGACGCCGACTTCATCCAAGCCGGAGCGCAAATCCGCCAAGCCGCCGAAGATGTTTGGATTGAATCCGACCTCGTCTGCAAAATTCGCCCGCCGATACAGAATCCGACAATCGGAAAAAATGAAGCCGAGTTCGTCCGCGACGGCAAAATTCTCGCCGCCCTTTTTGCGCCTGCGCAGAATCAGCATCTCGCCCGGCAAATCGCTGAAATCGGCGGCACGGTTATTGCGCTGGACGCCGTCCCTCGCGTTTCGCGCGCGCAAAAAATGGATGTGCTTTCGTCTATGGCGAGCGTCGCCGGCTATCGCGCCGTCGTTGAAGCGGGACATCAATTCGGCGGATTCTTCACCGGACAGGTGACCGCCGCCGGAAAAATTCCGCCCGCTAAAATTCTTGTCATCGGAGCGGGAGTCGCCGGCCTTGCCGCCATCGGCGCCGCCGTCGGAATGGGCGCCGTCGTCCGCGCGTTTGACACGCGACCCGAAGTCCGCGAGCAAATTGAAAGCATGGACGCCGAATTCCTTGAATTGAATTTCAGCGAAGACGCCCAAGGCGGAGGCGGCTACGCCAAAATAATGAGCGATGAATTCATTCGCGCCGAAATGGCATTATTCGCCCGCCAAGCGAAAGAAGTTGACATCATTATTTCCACCGCTTTGATTCCCGGAAAGCCCGCGCCCAAACTTATCACCGCCGAAATGGTCAAAACGATGAAGCCCGGCAGCGTTATCGTCGACCTCGCCGCTGAGCAGGGCGGCAATTGCCAACTCACCCGCCCCGGCGAATCCGTCAATTGCGGCGGCGTTTTTATCCTTGGATTCACCGACCTCGCCAGCCGAATGGCGCCGCAGGCCAGCCGATTATTCGCCGCCAACGCCCGCCATCTCATCGCCGAATTAACCCCGCATAAAGACGGCAAAATTACCGTCAATTTGGAAGACGAAGTGCAGCGGGCTTTTGTCGTCGCTCATCAGGGAAAAATTTTATGGCCGCCTCCGCCGATGACAATTGCCGCCGCCCCCAAATCGCCGCCGAAAACAGAGGCAAAATCCGCCGCCGATTCGCCCAAAGAAAAGCGCAGCGGCTGGAAATCGCTCGTCGGAATTACCGCCTGCGTCGCCGTTATTTTGGGAGTCGGCGCGGTCGCCCCCGAATCGTTTATGGGGCATTTTACTGTTTTCGTCCTTGCCTGCTTTATCGGATGGCAGGTAATTTGGAATGTGTCTCCCGCCCTGCATACGCCGCTGATGAGCGTCACTAATGCCATCAGCGGAATCATTGTTGTCGGTGCAATTCTGCAGGCGGGGGCGGAAAACTTTCTGGCGGCGGCGTTGGCGATTGCGGCGGTTTTTCTGGCGTCCATTAATATCGCCGGAGGATTTTTAGTCACGCGACGAATGCTCAATATGTTTCGGCGGGAATAAAGCGGCGACTTAAATGCAGGACGGGGATTAATCACTGTCCGCGCATTCGTGTTTTAATGTTGGAGCATTCGGGGGGACATTTTTAATGGCGGCGGAATGTGGTTGTTGGGTATTTTCCCATTTCGCCGCCACCTTTTTGGGGATCCGGCTGGTGTTCTCGGTTTCATCTACGGCAGGCGAATTTTGAGATTACATCGTTGCCGAGTAATCCTTCACCATTGCCGATTGATACAGGGAATTTATCCTCCATTTTGGCACCAACGGCGATATATGCCTCGCCTGTTAAACCCTCAATTTTGCTTCCATCGGCTAATCCGAATGTCTCTTTTCCAGTCGCCTTTACTCTCGCTTTTGACGCTTGTTCAAATGAAAGGTGACTAATGTCGGCGCCGGTGTCAGTCAGTAATTCCATCATAACGCCATTGACATTCACTCGCGCAATCGGATTTGCGGCAATATCAAAGCATTTGTGCGCTCGCCATTGGCGTGCGTAATGCCGCTTGATAATTTCACGGCATTGCATACGGTTGGTTGGGGTTTCTTTTTTGCCGAAAAACTTTAAGTGGTGTTCATCATCCGGCGAAAGCCCCCGCAATTCCAATCCGTCTTTACACTCCGCCGCTTGCGCAGAAGGCGTAGAAAAAGGAAAACTGGAAAGGATAAGAGTAGCAATGAAAATGCCCACGACGGCTTTCTGCATTTGCAAAACCGGCGAAAATCCGATGAAAAGGGTGGTGACGACGACGCTGCCGACGGCGGAAAAGGCGGCGAGGATTTTTTCGCCGACGGCGAGAATCCCCGTCAAGACGAGGGTGAAAATCGCCAAGATTCGGGCGATGGGGCTGGCGTTTTCCATTTTATTCCTTCGTTGGGTTTAGTTGGAAAGAGGCGATTATACGCGAAAGGATTGCGAATCGCCAAAATTAAAAAATTTTCGGAATTTCAAGAATCCGCCGCCCTTGTGATATACTCTCGCCAGATCCCGCCTCATTAGCGGAGAATAAAAGCATGCCGGCAAACAGCATCGAAGCCCTGTATTACATCACGCACCGCAATAATCTGCCCAGCATTTTTGAACGCGGCGTGCTGTCCCATTCGGAGATTGAATCCTCCGGAATTCTGCATGATCGGGTGTACGACAAGGGGATTATCGCGCGGCGGGGGGAACGCGAGGTCATCCTCGGCAAACCGCTCTTGGATTACGCCAATTTTTATTTCAATTCGCGCAACCCGATGATGTATCGGGTTTCCTATTGCCAGAAAAAGGATGTTGCCGTGCTCAAACTCCGCCGTGATATTCTGCGATCGCCGGGGGCAATGATTTCCAAGGGCAATGCCGCTAGTTCGGCAGCAGAGATTCTTTCCGTCCGTGAAAGCATTAACAATATCACCTCCGGGGATATTTGGAAAAGGATCAATGCCGAGGACTGGAGAAACAGCAATGAAACAAAGCGGCTCACTATGTCTGAGCTACTTGTTCCGTCCCGCGTGGAGTCAGATTTGATTGATACGATTTATGTTCCGGACGAGGAGGCAAGAAAAATCGTCATGAAAATGAGGCTGTCAGAGCAGATACATGTGATTCCCGAACCGCACATGTTTTTTCGGGCCAGCCGATATGATAAAATAGGCGACTGTGTTTCTCTGATTGAGGGCGACATGTTCTTTTCTAAAATGCAAACGCTGACTATCAGCGTTAACACCAAAGGCATTATGGGAAGAGGACTTGCTTCAAAGACGAAATATCAATTCCCTGATGTTTATGTCAAATATCAGGACGCCTGCAAAAATAAGCAATTGGCAATTGGCAAGCCTTTTCTTCATCGGCGGGAGCGATCATTTGACCATGAATTAGCCGACATGCCGGGGGAGATGCCGCACCCCAATGCCATCCGCTGGTTTCTTCTTTTCGCCACCAAAGATGATTGGCGGTATCCCTCTCGAATGGAATACATTGAAAAAGGAATGCTATGGCTGGAAAAGAATTACAAAAAAGAAGAGATAACCTCTATTGCTTTGCCCGCTCTCGGCTGCGGTCTTGGCGGTCTTGAATGGGGGACGGTCGGGCCGCTGATGTGCAGTGTATTGTCGCGGCTTGACATTAATTCGGAAATTTATTTGCCAACAAAGTCGGAAATTGATTCGCCAAGAGAAAATGTGATTCCGGAAGATCAAAAAACGGCGGCATTTCTTTTGGAAAAATCAAGCGGCATTCGCTGAATTACGCCGAATCCGATTCGCGCAATTCATCCAAAAACGACTCAATCATCGCGGCGCGGGCGAAAGGGGCGGAGGGGGGGTCGGAAATCTTAACCTTGTTTTTTCCGGCGGGCAGAATCTTTCCGCTTTCAATCGCCTTTACCAAAGCATCAGCGCAGGGGGGGGAAGGAATGAATTCCAAAGTTATCGCCGATTCGCGCGCCTTGATATTAACGACTCCAATTGCCTGCGCGCGCAATCGCAAGCGATGGCAGGCAAACAGCAGCATCGCCGCCGGGGGGGGGCGTCCGAATCTATCTTCTATTTCATCGCGCGCAAGAAAAAGCGAATCATCGGAATCGCATGCGGCGAGTCGGCGGTAAAGATGCAATCTTTCGGCGGCGCTGGCGCAGTATTCCGTCGGCAGCAAGGCCGCCGACCCAAGGTCAACTTCCAAGGCGAATTCATCGGGGTCGTCAAGGGGGGGGGCGTCTCCTTTTTTGATTGCCGCCACCGCCGCTTTTAACATTGATTGATACATCTCCAAACCGACGGCGGCTATTTCGCCGCTTTGCGCTTCGCCCAATACTTCGCCGGCGCCGCGAATTTCCAAGTCGCGCATTGCAATTAGGAATCCGCTGCCGAGCGCGCTCATATCCCGAATCGCCGCAAGCCGCTCGGCGGCGTCGCCGTTTGTCCCCCCCCCCCCCCTTTCTGATTCCTCCCGAATTAAAAAGTAAGAATATGCCTGATGATGCGAACGGCCGACTCGTCCGCGCAATTGATGCAGTTGGGCGAGTCCGAATCGGTCGGCGCGATTGATGATAATGGTGTTGGCATTGGCGATATGCAATCCGGATTCTATAATTGTCGTGGCGATTAATAAATCAATTTCGCGCCGCAGAAATTTCCGCATAATGGATTCCAATTCCACTCCCCGCATGCGGCCGTGGGCGGATGCGATTCGCGCATTCGGCAGCCATTCGCGCAGTTGCTCGGCGGCTTCGTCCATATTGCCGATGCTGTTGTGGATGAAAAAAATCTGACCTCCTCTTAATAATTCGCGCGAGACGGCTTCGGCAATTATATCCCTGCCAAACGGCGCGACAAAAGTTTTAATCGCAAGCCGCGCCGCCGGAGGGGTGGCAATAACGGAAAAGTCGCGCAGCCCTTCCAATGCCATTGACAGGGTGCGGGGAATTGGAGTCGCCGTTAAGGACAAAATATCGGCGTCGCCGCGCAGGGCAAGCAGCCGCTCTTTCTGCCGCACGCCGAAGCGATGCTCTTCGTCAATAATCGCCAGCCCAAGGTCGCGCCAGATGACATCTTTGGAAAGCAGGCGATGCGTGCCGATTGCAATGTCGATTTTGCCGTCGGCAATTTGCGAAAGCGCCTGCCGCGAATCGGCGGCGGAAACAACGCGGGAAAGACGCGCAATTTGAATCGGCAGTCCGGCGAACCGGTCCAAAAAAGTGCGGTGATGCTGCTCGGCGAGAAGAGTCGTCGGGGCAAGAACCGCCGTTTGTCTTCCGCCCATTGCGGCGATAAATGCGGCGCGCATGGCGACCTCAGTTTTTCCGAATCCGACATCGCCGCAGATTAATCTATCCATCGGCGAATTGCTTTTTAAGTCGGACACGGTTTCATTAATGGCGCGCTCTTGGTCGGGCGTTTCCAAGAATCCGGCGCGGCGGCAAAAGGCGCGATAGGCGGAATCATCAATTTGAATGGCGCGTCCGCCGCTTAATGCGCGCTTCGCGCGAATGGCGAGCAATTCGGCGGCGGCGTCCCGTGCGCGGCGGACGGCGCGGCTTTTGGTTTTTTGCCATCGGCTTCCTCCTAATTTACTCGGCTTTGTTTCTTCGCCGCCGTGATAAATGGAAAGCAAATTCAATTGAGCGACCGGCACTAATAAAAGGTCGCCGCCGCCGTATTCTATTTCGGCGAATTCAGCGTCGGCGCCGGCGGCGCGAAGAGTTTTAAGTCCGCGATAAAATCCGACTCCGTGACGACGATGCGCAACCGCGTCGCCCGCCCGCAATTCATTGGGCGAAATTCCGCCGCTGTAATTAATAATGTCGCGGCGGCTTCGGGGGGGGGGGGCTGCGCCGAACAATTCCGCTTCGCTGATTACCGCCAACCTTTCCTTAGGAAAAATAAAACCTCCTCTTAATGACGCAACCGCGACTCTCGGCGATTTGGATTTCAATTCATTTTGGAAAGAATCGCTTTTATGCGCGATGATTCCTTCGGCGGAAAGCATCGCCGCAATGGAATCGCGCCGGCCTTCGCTGTCCACCGCGATGACCGAATCTCCGTCAAATGATTCTAAAAACGCGCGCAGATTTTTGCAGGGATTCGCGGCGCTCGGCGGAATGGAAAGGTCGGGTAATTTTTCCGCCGACGCATATCCCCCCCCCCCCCCCCTTTCGCCGGAGATTTCAATTCGGGAGAATCTATTAAGCGAATCCGCCAATTGCTTTTCGCTTAAAAACAATTCATCAGGAGGGAAAGCCGGCCGTTTTTCCAACCGCATTGCAGAATCATATCTCGCCTTTGCCCCGCGCAGAAATTCGGCGGCGGCGGATTCGCATTCGGCGTGATAAAAAATTGCGGCGTCGTCCGGCAGATAATCAAACAAGTTTGCGGTTTTATCAAAGAAAAGCGGCAGCAGAAATTCCGCGCCGTCGGGGGCGATTCCTTTTTTAATGGATTTGGAAATTGCGGATGCGGCGGCGGTCATTTCAAATTGCGACAGCAGGCGGCGATTGGCGGCGGCGGCGGAGTCGGCGTCCAGCGGAAATTCCCGCGCGGGCAGCGTCTCTACGGCGGAAACGGCGGAAACGCTGCGCTGCGTGTCGGGGTTAAATTTGCGGATTTCTTCAATTTCGTCGCCGATTAAAATTACGCGAAACGGCGCGCGCGATCCGGCGGGAAAAATATCAATCTGTCCGCCGACAACGGCGAATTCGCCCGGTTCGCAGACGCGGTCGGCGCGGCGATAACCGCCGTGAACCAATTGCGAAAGCAAATTTTCCCGGTCGGCCGATTCGCCGACGCGCAGCGAAAACGCCCGCGCCGCTAAAAATTCCGCAGGCGGCAAAGGATAAAGGGCGGTTGCAGCAGCGACAATTAAAATCCCCGGCGCATTGCGGTAAAGATGATACAAAGCGGCAAGTCGGCGCGATGTCAATTCAGCGGGCGGCGAAAATGATTCGTAGGGCAGCACTTCCCAATCGGGCAGAAGAGTCGCATTTATTTCCGGCGCGAAGAAAGAAATCTCTTCGGCAAGATGCGCCGCCGCCAGCAAATCGCGCGCGATAAAAACGCCGACTCCGCCTCGCGCTTGAATCGTGCGGGCGCAAACAAGCGCTTCGCCGCTTCCGGGAAGGTTAAATAGGCGTCGCTTCCGCCCCGGCGGCGGCGCGTCAATTAGCATCGTCCGAATTATACGGCGACTTGGATTTTTAGAATCCTCATCGCGATGCTTCGCCGAACCCGCCCTACGGTGACTTTTGGGTCAAAATTTCATACGCCCATTTCGCGCGCATGAAATCCTCGGTGTTGCCGCCTCTGTCGGGATGATACCGCTGCCGCATTCGGCGATAGGCAAATTGCAGATGCTCGGAAGTCAATTTGACATCAGCGGGCAATTCCAAAAACTTGCGCGCCGCTGCCTCGTCCGATGGCATTTCATCATGCCTTTCTGGCGGCTTTTCCCACTGGCGATTCTGCTGGCGCATAGCATCTTCCAGCACTCTGGCGGCATTCCAATTCTTTTCCAATTTCGCCCAATCCAGCGGAGTCGCGCCGTCATCATCCGTCGCATTGACATCTGCCCCCGCTTGGATAAGGGCAGGAATCACTTCGGCTTTTCCGGCTCTAGCCGCCGTGTGAAGCGGAGTCGTGCCGTTATCATCCGTCGCATTGACATATGCACCCGCTTTGAGAAGGACAGGAATCACTTCGGCATGTCCACCCCATGCTGCCGCGCCAAGCGGGGTTCCGCCGAATTTATTCGTTGTGTTGACATCCGCACCTGCTTCGACAAGGGCAGGAATCAGTTCGGCATGTCCGCATAGTGCCGCACTGTTAAGAGGAGTAAATCCACTTTCATCTTTCGCATTGACATCCGCTCCCACTTGGACAAGGACAGGAATCAGTTCGGCTTTTCCTTTTGTTGCCGCCCAGTGAAGCGGAGTCGCGCCGTTTTTATCTGTTGCATCGACATTCGCTCCCGCTTTAACAAGGACAGGAATCATTTCGGCTTTTCCTTCTGCTACCACACAGTGAAGCGCAGTTCCGCCGTTTTTATCTGTTGCATCGACATTCGCTCCCGCTTTAACAAGGACAGGAATCATTTCGGCATTTCCGGCTATTGCCGCCCAGACAAGCGGAGTCGGGTTGTCATCATCTTTCGCATTGACATCTGCGCCCGCTTGGACAAGGACAGAAATCACTTCGATATGTCCTTCTACTATCGCATCACCAAGTGGGGTAAACCCGAGTATTGCTGCTTTCGCATTGACATCTGCGCCCGCTTGGACAAGGATAGGAATGACTTCGGAATGTCCATTTTGCGCCGCCGCGTGAAGCGGAGTTTTGCCGATATGAGCCATCGCATTGACATCTGCACCTGTTTTAATAAGAATGTGAATCATTCCGGCGTTCCCGACAAGCGCTGCAATGTGAAGCGGAGTCCGGCCTTGTTCATCCGTTGCATTGACATCTGCGCCCGCGTTAATCATCGCCTGCACTTCGGCGGCAGTGACGGTTAACCACTTTTCTCCCAATTCCCCAAAAGCATTCGGATTCGCCTTGCCGTCGGGTAAGTCGACGGCATACATCATCGACTGGACGGTCAGCGGCGAGTGCAAAACGACGGCAACGCCCTCCCGAAGCAGGCAACGCCAATAAGAAATGTCGGTGGTAATTATCATCTCCGAGTCATCCAACGCCGGCGATTATACCACAAAATGGCGCGTGCAAAAATCATCGCAATTTAACGGATGCGATGCGGTCGGCAAGGTAAAATATCCGAATGGACAACGGCAATCAAATCAAAAAAATTAAAATTCTGTGCTGCGGCGGCACCATTGATAAGATTTACTTTGACGCCAAAAGTTCCCATCAAGTCGGCGACCCGGCAGTCGGCGATATTCTGCGGCGGGCGAAAGTTGTCCTCGCCAACGCCGAGTCCATTCTTCGCAAGGACAGTTTGGATATGACCGACGACGACCGCCAAATGATAAGGGCAAAAGTGCAGGCGGAATCGGCAGGGCGAATTTTAATCACGCACGGCACGGATACGATGACGCAAACCGCCAACACACTCGCCGCCGCCAATTTGGATAAGACGGTGGTTTTGACGGGAGCGTTTTCACCGGCGATATTCCGCGACACCGACGCTGAATTTAATGCGGGCTTCGCCTTGGCGGCGGCGATGCTGCTGCCGACGGGAATTTATATCGCGATGAATGGACAGGTTTTTTCGGCGGGTGCGGTTCGCAAAAACCGCCAAGACGGACGATTCGAATCCGCTTAAAATAAATCAAGCGCGAAATTTGTGCGCTATTCCAGCGGCCGATCTTCCGCCATACTTAATTGCTTAAGTTTGCGGTAAAGATAAGTTCGCTCCAACCCCGCCAACTGCGCCGCCCGCTGAAAACTGCCCTTCGCCGAAATCAGCAGGCGGCGAAAATATTCGCGTTCAAAAGCGTCGCGCGCCTCCCGCAGCGAAAGGCGATACATATCTTCGTCCATCATTGCCGCCTGCGATTCGTTGCGGTCAATTTGCGCCAGAATTTTTTCCACATCGTCGTTGTCCACCGAATCGCCTTCGGCGGCATGCAGCGAATCGCGCACCGCCCGGTAAAGCCCCATAAATCCGTCGGCCCATCGCCGCTTCTCCAGAAGTTTAATGGCGTCTTGGGAAAATTTGCGCGATTCGGCCTCGCCCCGCAGGAAGAGGCGGCGGGAAATAAGCGCGATAATTTCCGGAATGTCGTCGGTGTATTTTTCCAGCGGGGGAATTTCCACTATCTGTCGCGCCAGAAATTCAGCGAGGTCGGGATTGAATTCTTCGTTTGATTCCAGCGCGCGGACGGATTCCAAACTTTCGGCGATGACTCGCGTGTCGCGCTGGGCGGCTTCGCGCAGCAGCATATGCATTCCGCGCTGCTGCACTGCATTCAGCAAGTTAATAAAGCGAATGTAAATAACGCCTTGGTCGGCTTCGCGGAGAATTTGCGCCGGGCCGGTTTCCAAAAAGCGGGGGTCGCGCGGGGACAGCCACGGCTTATCCGTCCTCGCCAGAAAATGCGCGAAAAAATAAACGCCGGCATTGGGGTCGCCGATAAAAAGAGTGGCGTCGCTGTTGCCGGAGGCGGATAGCAATTGCTCCTTCATTTTGCGCATCGCCGATGTTTTGCCGAAGTTGGTCTGGCGAATCACCGGATCAAATTGCGGCGTTTCGGCGCGCAACACCGCTTCTTTGACGGCGCTGATTAATTTGCCCATGGCGATGGGTTTTTCCAAAACTTCCATCGCGCCGAGTTTGACGGCTTCTACGGCGGTTTCAACGGTGGCGTGGCCGCTCATCACCAGAATGGGCATTGTCAGCAGGCCGGCTTCCTTCCATTTTTTGAGGAGAGTGATGCCGTCCACATCCGGCATCCAAATATCCAGCAGGACGACATCCGGATTCGCCCTGAGCCGCTTTTCCCAAGCGGCTTCGGCGTTTTCGGCGGTATCGATGGCAAAGCCCTCGTCGAATAAAATTTCGCCGAGCAATTCGCGGATGCCGACTTCGTCGTCAACGATGAGAACTTTGGGCTTCTTTTCCGTCATCGGCTATGGGCAGGTTAATAATAATGCGCGCGCCGCCGCCGTCGGCATTGGCGACGCGCACTGCGCCGCCGTGCTCTTCCGCCAGACGCTTGACTACCGCCAGACCGAGACCGGTGCCGCGCGGCTTGGTGGTAATGTAGGGTTCAAACACTTTGCCGATTATATCGGGAGAAACGCCGCCGCCGTTATCGCGGATTTCAAGGGCGGCAAGATTATCGTCCCGACTCGTCATAATGTCAATCTTTCCGTCCGCTTTTTCGCCGAGAGCATCCGCCGCATTTTGCAGAAGATTATGCAGAATCTGCCGCAGAGCAACGGCATCGCCCGCCACCGGCGGCAAATTCGGAGCGAGAGTCGTCCGCACTTCCGGGCCGCGCCCCTGATAAAGCAAAGCCGCTTCTTCGGCGAGGGCGTTTAAGTCCACCGGCCGAAACCGCCGCAGTCCCCGCTTAGGCGTTGCGTAGGCGCGGAAAGAATCCACCATTTCCGCCATCGCGTCCACTTGATTGACGATTATCGTCACCGCCTGATCCAGCGAGCGGGATTCGGCGGATGGAATCTTGTCGCCCAATTTGAATTTAAGGCGCTCGGCGGCGAGGCGAATCGGCGTCAGCGGATTCTTAATTTCGTGGGCGAATCGGCGTCCGGCTTCTTCCCATGTCGCTTCTCTTTCCGCCTGCACTTGGCGGGTGATGTCATCCACAACGGCGATGTGTCCGCCTCCGGCGGCGGACGGCAGACGGCGCGCGCGAATCACTAAGGCGCTTCCCGCCTCGCCCCGAATTTCACGCTCAAATTCGCCGGACGATTCCATATTGTCCATCGCGACGGCATCGGCGAGAGCGGCGGTGACGGGCGAAAGCGATGCGGATTCCAGCGGCCATTCGCGCAATGTTTTGCCGACGGCGCGGCGAATTTCCCCCCCTAAAATTCGCGCCGCGCTTTCGTTAATGCGGACGAGTCGGCCGTCGCCGTCAAGCACCAAAACGCCTGCGGAAATGTTGGCGAGCAGATTCTCCAAATGCAAATTGCTGGCGGTCAATTCCCGCTGATTGTCGCGGGCGGCGGTTTGCGCCTGCTCTAATTGTCCGGTCATTCGATTGAAGGAGCGAATCAAAATAGCAATTTCATCCGACCCCGACGCTTTTTCGCGGCGGCTGAAATCGCCCCGGGCGACGGCTTCCGTCGCAGCGGCGAGCCGTGCAAGCGGACGGCTGAATCTTTCGCCCAGCCACAAAGCCAGATTCGCGGCGGCAAGGACGGTCGCCAAAGCGGTGAACGACAGCGTCAGCAAAAATGACAGGCGCAATCCGCGCCGCAGAATGGATAATTCGGCGTAATCGCGTCGGCCGGCGCGCAAGCCGTCGATGCCTTCGGCGATGGATTTCGGCAGCCGTCCGGCGACTCGCACCGCGCGAAGATTGTCGCCGAATGTCAGCAATTGCACCGGCACCATAATTTCGATTCGCGTGCCGCCGCCTTCGCCGATAAAATCCCGATGCGCCTCGCCCTGCCGCAAAGCCGCCAATCCCGCCGCCGACGGCGCGCGAATCGAAAGCGAATCCACACCCTCCCCGGCGTAAGCGAGCAGCCGCCCCTGCTGATTGAATATGGCGATTTCCTCCAATTGATGAAGGATTCGCAAATCATCCATGCGGAATTGCGAAATTTCGCGCGCGCTTAATTCGCCGCCAATGGCGTGGGCGACATCCTCCAAATGATTCACCGAGCGGCCCAATAAACTCTGTCCGAGTTCCAGCCCCTTGTCAAACGCCCCGCCGAGGGGAGCGTCAAACCACGATTCAATGCTGCGAAAAATCGCATTGACCGAAAGCGCATAAATTAAAAGCGCGGGCAAAGCCGCCATCATCGTAAATAAAAGTCCGAGCCGCAGCGAGAGCCGTCCGCCGAAAACGCCCCGCCGCAATTTGCGAATAAGCCCGCCGACGCTGGCCACAGTCGCCGCCAGCAGAGCCGCCAGCAAAACGGCGTTGACCGCCGCAATCGGCAGAAAATACTCCTGCAGAAATTGAGGCGATTGATAAGTTGCGGCATGCGTCGCCGCCAAAGCGACGGCAGTCAGCGCAAGCAAAATGGCGGTTAGAATTCCGCGCATCAGGGATTCATCGCAAGCGGAAAAATTTGCCAGCCGGACGAAAAATCCCATTTGGCGTCGGCCAGCATTTCCACCTGCAGCGGCTGCGGTAATTTGCCGACATCCAATTCCACTCTGGCGGCGGCGCGCAGCGACGGCGACGGCTCCGCCAAAGCAAGAAGAATTGCGGGATCAGTAACCGTGCGCGCCCGCAATTCGCCGATGTGCAAAAGGGCGGATTCCGCCGACGAAAACGCCGCCGCCGGACGGCCGCCGCCCCGCGCTAAAAAACGGGAAGTGAGGGCGTCGTGACTTAAAGTAAATCGCCATTCGGCATCGCCGATGGCGCGGTCCAGCCAGAATTTTCGCTCTTGAAAAATATGCAGCGAAAAGACGAAATGCAGCGGCAGTCCGCCGTCCAAGGCGGCGCGCAATTTATCGTTGAGCGAAAGCGAAAGGTCGGCGTTCATCATCGCCCCTTCGGCCGACGGCGAAAACCAAATCCGCTCCACCGCAATATCGGCGGCGGGGGCATTCGCCGATAAAAAAAGCGATGCGCCCAAGGCGATGGCGGCGCTAATTTTTTTTAAACAGCGCATAAAAAAATCCGTCTTCCAGCGGCGGCGGAGTCGCGCCGTCTTTCAGCGATTCCAATTTTACCGCAGCGGCGTCGGCGTGCGAATTCAAAAAAGAATCGGCGGCTTGCTGGTTTTCCTCGTCAAAAATTGAGCAGGTCGCGTAGAGCATTCGCCCGTTTTTTTTCAGCAGCGGCCACAGCGAATCCAGCATTGCGCGCTGCGATTCAGCGAAGACCGCAATATCCGATTCGCGCCGCAGCCATTTAATATCGGGATGGCGGCGGGCGACTCCGCTCGACGAGCAGGGGGCGTCGCACAGAATTAAATCAAAGGCGATTCCGTTCCACCACGACGATGGATTATTCGCGTCGCCGCAAATTAAATTCGCCATCAAGCCCAGACGCTTAAGCGTTTGCGAAACAAGGGCGATGCGCGATTCGTCCGAATCAATCGCCGTCAATTTAATGTCGGCGATTTCCAAAAGATGCGACGCTTTTCCGCCGGGAGCCGCGCAAGCGTCAAGGATTCGCATTCCGTTTTGCGGCGCGAGAATTTTCGCCGCCCGCTGAGCGGCGAAGTCCTGCACCGTCACCCAGCCCTGCAAAAATCCGGGAATGTTGTTTGCCGCTGTTGGCGGCTGCAGAATTACGGCGTCGTCGCCGATAATTTCCGCGTCCATTTCGGCTTTTTGGAATCGGGCGATGCATTCTTCGGCGGTCGTCCGCCGCCGATTAATCCGCAGAGTCAGCGGCGGATGAAAATTCGCCCGACTCAATTGCTCTTGCCAATTCTGCGGATGCTGCGCGCGAATTTTATTCGTCCACCATTTTGGATGCGCGAATTGCAGATGCGTTTCCGAATCAATTTCGGCGATAATTTCGTCCTTGCTGCGAAGGAAAGTCCGCAGCGTCGCATTGGCGAGTTTGCGAAGCGGCGGATTTAAGAATCCGGCGGCGTCAACCGCCCGATTGACAACCGCCCCCGCCCGCTCCGGCGATTCCAGCAATTGCCCGACGGCGACGGCAAGCAGGGCGCGGATAATTTCATCGTGCGGCAATTCCTTGTAAAGAATTAAAGACGCCATCGCGTCCAGCCGATTGTGAAATCGCAGCGTGTTAAAAGCCAGCCGCTTCGCCCGCGAATCCATGCCGCCGATGGACTCAAACGCACGCCGCAAATTGCGCCCATTAAAAATGACTTCGCGCACCGTTTGCGCGGCCAGGCATTCTGCTGCAAAATCCGTCATCGCGAAAAATGAAAGCGGCGGATTCCGTCCAAAACCAAAGTCGGCGAATGAATCGGCTTGGGAAAATGCGGCAGCAGAATTTCCGCGTCGCCGCCGACGACGATAAATTTTGCGCGCGGAAGATGATGCCGACGAATCCAAAGTGCCGCCCCGACTATCGCTAATTGCGCGCCGACGGCAATCGCGGTTTTGGTGTCGCAGCCCAATTGAAAATCGCGCATGGAAGTTGCATTAACTTTCGGCAGTTGCGTTTTGCCGGCGAGCGATTCCGCCGACAAGGAAAGTCCGGGCAGAATTAATCCGCCGATAAAATTGCCGCGCGCATCCAGCAAATCAATGGTCGCCGCCGTGCCGGCGCAGACGACAATGGCGTCGCCTTTAACTAAATGCCGCGCTTCCAAAAGCGCAAACCAGCGGTCGACTCCCAGCGACGACGGCGGCTTGTAATGATTGACGACTCCCAATGCCGACGATTCGGCCTGCAGAAATTGCGCCCCGCCCGCGGCTTTTTGGATTCGCCTCGCCGCTTCTTTTCCGCCGACATTCGCGACTAAAATGCAATTCGCTTTTTTCGCCGCCCGCGAAAGCGGCGACAGATTCGCAGACGCGCATTCGCCCCGCAAATGCCAGCGGGCTTCGTCGCCGAGAGCCCACTTAATTCGCGTGTTGCCGGAATCAATCGCCAGCAGCATTAATTTCTCCGCTGGTAATTTTGACGACACCGCTTGGCGATTCCAAAAGCAATTCTCCGCCCTTTCCGATTCCGCAGAAAGTCGCGCGCGATTTTTCGCCGCTTGAATGATGAAAGGCAATTTCATCGCCGATTGCAATAGCGTGCCGCCGAATGGATTCTTCGCGGAAAGAATCAAAGCCCGACTCGCCGAAGACAATGGCGGCGTCGTTTATTGCGGAATAAACATCGGCCAAAAGCGCGGCCCGCGAAAATGATTCGCGCGCGATGGAATTTAATCCCGCCGACGGCTGTCCGATAATTCGCAGCAGCGAATCGCTCATCATTAAATTCAAGCCGACGCCGACAACGGCGGCGACTCCTTTGCTTTGCGGAATCATTTCAATAAGAATGCCGCCGAGTTTTTTGCCGCCGTCGGCGACAATGTCATTCGGCCATTTAATTTTCGCCTGCGAAGTAATTTTTTCCAATGCTTTGACGGCGGCGACTCCGCAGGCAAGAGCGAATCCGCCGCATTCGGCGATAGGCCGATGCAGAAAAAATCGCGCGGAAAAAAGCAGCGAGCCGCCCGGCATTGCAAGCCATTGCCGTCCTTGCCTGCCGCGTCCGGAATGCTGATGCTCGGCGGCGACAAGGTCAATTTCACGGCGGCGAATTTCCAAGTTGGTGCTGTCGACTTCAAGGGCGATATGCAATTGCTTGGGCGATTCTAATCGCCGCAAAATCGCTTCCGCCGTCAGCCATTCCATCGGAAAGGCAAGGCGGAATTTTCCGCTTTCATCTTTTTGAACGACGCCGAATTGAACGGCGGCATCGGCGAGCATTCGCGCGACGGCGGATGCATCGGCGTTTAATTGGCGCGCGATATCGGCGGCGAACGCGCTGCCCTCGCCCGATGGAGGGAGTCGCTTTAACGCGGCGACAAGCATTGGCAGGCGCCGATAAGAAAAAAAGGCCCCAACATCAAAGCAGCGTCAGGGCCTTTTTAGCGGAGGAAAAAACTATCGCTTTTTCTTCGCCGCCGTTTTTTTCTTGGCGACTTTTTTCGCCGCCTTTTTTTTCACGGGCTTGCGCGCCGCCGTTTTTTTCACGACTTTGCGAACCACTTTCTTCGCGATTTTTTTAACCGCGCGCTTGACGGCTTTTTTCGCCGCCTTTTTTTTCATCGCCATGCTTTTTCTCCTTTTGGCTTGGCTCAAATGCAGCGAATTGCATTGGGATGCTAATCCCATTTTAATCCGCCGCCCGATTGATATTCTACCACTTTTACCTCAAAAAAGTTCTTTTCTTTTTTAAGATCCAGAATTTCGCCCATCCACGGCAGCGGATTTGTTGTTTTTTCGTACACCGGCGGCAGGCCGATCTGCATCAGGCGGCGGTCGGCGACATAGCGCAAAAATGATTTAAACATCTGCGCGTTTAATCCGAGAACCCCGCGCGGCATTGTTTCTTCCGCGTAGCGGTATTCCAATTCAACGCCGGTCTTCATCATCTGCACAATTTCCGCTTTTAATTCATCGGTCCACAGATGCGGATTTTCCAATTTAATCTGGTTGATGACATCCACCCCGAAATTCACATGCAGCGATTCGTCGCGCACGATGTATTGAATCTGCTCCGCCGTGCCGGGCATTTTATTCTGCCGCCCCATCGCCAGAACCTGCACAAAGCCGACATAAAAGAACAGCCCCTCCATAATCATCGCAAAGGCGATGAGCGATTTAAGCAATTGCCGGTCGGCGGCTTCCGTGCCGGTTTGAAAGCCGGGATCGGTCAGCGTGTCAATGAATTCAAGGCAGAAGGCGTCCTTGTCTTGGACGCACTGCACTTCGTTGTACATATTGAAGATTTCGCCCTCGTCCAAGCCGAGCGACATCGCAATGTATTGATAAGCGTGGACATGCACCGCTTCTTCAAACGCCTGCCGCAGCAGATACTGGCGGCATTCCGGATTCGTCAGCAGCCGGTAGGTGCCGAGCAGAATATTGTTCGCCGCCAGCGATTCGGCGGTGGCGAAAAAACCGAAATTGCGCTTGAGCATGTGCCGCTCGTCGTCGGTGAGGGCATGCGGATCGCGCCACTGCTCAATGTCCCGCTGCATGCTGATTTCCTGCGGCATCCAGTGATTCTTGCAGCCGGTGAGATATTTCTCCCACGCCCATTTGTATTTAATGGGCACCAACTGATTGAGGTCGGCGCTGCAATTAATGATGCGCTTGTCGTCCACCCGCACGCGGCGGAATTGGCTGCCGGGCTTGACGGCGCCTTCTTCTTTCGCCGGTTCGGTCACCGGCAATTCGTGCTGTTGATTCTGCAGCATTGTTCGCTCCTTTGTTGTTGAAAATTTTTGACGGCGATTCTACGCCGCCGCTTTAATTTGTTCGCCGCCGAATTCCGCCAGACGCTTTTTCATTATTGCAATCGCCTGCGGATTTTCGTCAATCAAAATATATCGCCGACCCAACTCCATCGCCGCCACTCCCAAAGTCCCGCTTCCCGCAAAAAAATCCATCACCACATCCCCAACATTAGACGATGCCAATACAATCCGCCGAATAATCCCCAGCGGCTTCTGCGTCGCATATCCCACTTTCTCCCCGCTGTTCGTCGGCACAATCGTATGCCACCAAGTGTCGGTTGGCGTTTTTCCGCGAGCGGCTTTTTCCGCCGTGACCAAGCCCGGCGCAAGGTAGGGAATGCGCTCGATGCTTTCGTAATTGAAAATGTAATCTTTGGGATTTTTGGCGAACCAATAGATGTTGTCGTGTTTGGTTGGCCAGCGGGATTTAGAGCGTCCGCCGAAGTCGTAGGCCCAGATTATTTCGTTGATGCAATGCGTTGGCCCGCCGAAGATATCTTCCAGCATTAGGCGGCAGCGCGCGGATTCGCGCCAATCTATGTGGAAAAACAAACTGCCGTTCGGCGTTAGAATCCGATGCGCTTCTTCCAGTCGCGGGCGCAGGAAGGCGGGATAATCGGCGAAGGAATCGGAATATGCCGATTCGCTGATGGTTGTGGATTGGTATTGTCGTCCGCCGAATTGACTGCCGGTTTGTCCGGTCGTTTGCATTTTGGTGCGGGCGCGTTTTTGAATTTTGCCGGTATTAAACGGCGGGTCAATGTAGATGAGCGGGATGGATTCCGATTCCATTTTGCGGAGAATCGGGAGGTTGTCGCCGAGATGAATTTTTCCGCGCGAATGCATTTTGCGTCGGTGATTTACTGGCACGCTTCGCATTCGGGGTCGTCGATGGTGCACGACGGCTTCGCGCCGTTGCCGACCGCCGCCGCTCCGTTTTTAATTTCGCCGTTCGGCGAAACGGCGTTTAATTCGCCCGTCTGCGCCGTATATTTTTCCGGATCCGAAGCCCCCAAAGAGCGAAGATAATAAGTCGTCTTGAGTCCGCGACGCCATGCCAAGCGATAAGTGTCGTCCAATTTATTGCCGTTGGGTTCGGCGAAATACAGATTGAGCGACTGCGCCTGATCAATCCATTTCTGCCGTCTTGCCGCCGCTTCAACGAGCCACTTGGCGTCAATTTCAAACGCCGTCGGATAGCGGCGTCGGACATCCTCCGGAATGCGGTCAATCGAGCGAATGCGGCCGAAATGCGACAAATCCGCCGCCATCACCGAATCCCATAAATTGCGCGATTTCAATTCGGCAATTAAGTGACGATTGCATACGGTGAATTCGCCGGATAAATTGGATTTGACATACATATTCCGATACGCTGGCTCAATGGACGACGCCACGCCCACAATGTTGGCGATGGTCGCCGTCGGGGCAATGGCAAGACAATTGGAATTGCGCATTCCGTATTGGCGGATTTTTTCGCGCAGCGAATTCCAATCCTTAGTGGCCGTTTCGTCCACTTCAACATATCCCCCGCGCGATTCGCGCAGCAGCGAAATAGTGTCCGGCGGCAGAATTCCCCTGTCCCACAGCGAGCCCTTAAAGGATTCGTAGGCGCCTCTTTCGCACGCCAAATCGCACGACGCCGAATAGGCATGATAGGCAATCATTTCCATCGAGCGGTCGGCGAATTCAACCGCCGCATCCGAATCGTAGGCGACGCGCATTTCGTAAAGGCAATCTTGAAATCCCATCAAGCCGAGTCCGACCGGACGATGCCGAAAATTAGAAACGCGCGCTTTTTCTACGGCGTAGTAATTAAGATCAATGACATTGTCCAGCATTCGCATCCCCGTCTTGACTGTGGCGGCGATTTGTTCTTCCTGCAATTCGCCGTCCTTCATGTGCATCGGCAGATTAACCGAGCCCAAGTTGCAGACGGCAATTTCGTCGGCGGATGTGTTCAGCGTGATTTCAGTGCATAAATTAGACGAATGCACAACGCCCGCATGGCCCTGCGGCGAGCGGACATTGCAGGCATCCTTGAAGGTAATCCACGGATGCCCGGTTTCAAAGAGCATCGTCAGCATTTTGCGCCACAGATCCACCGCCGGAATTGTTTTCGCGCTTGGCATTTCGCCTTTTGCCGCCCGCTGTTCGCATTCAGTGTAGGACTGCTCAAATTCCGCCCCGACTTTATCGTGCAGGTCGGGCGCTTCGGAGGGCGAAAACAGAGTCCAATTGCCGCCGCTGATGACCCGCTTCATAAATAAATCGGGAATCCAATTCGCCGTATTCATATCGGGCGTGCGGCGGCGTTCGTCGCCGGTGTTGGTGCGAAGATTCAAAAACTCTTCAATGTCGCGATGCCATGTTTCCAAGTAGGCGCAGACCGCACCTTTGCGCTTGCCGCCCTGATTGACCGCAACGGCGGTGGCGTCGGCGACTTTCATAAACGGCACCACGCCCTGCGAGCGGCCGTTTGTCCCTTTAATCGGAGAGCCCATCGCGCGAACCCGAGTCCAATCGTTGCCGAGCCCGCCGGCGAATTTAGCCAGCAGCGCGTTTTCCCGAATCGCCGTGAAAATACCATCCAAATCGTCGCCCACCGTCGTGAGATAGCACGACGACAATTGCGACCGCACCGTCCCCGAATTAAAAAGCGTCGGCGTGCTGCTCATAAACCGAAACGACGACAGCGCCTCGTAAAATTCAATCGCCCGCTCGTTGGGATTTTTTTCATTGAGGGCGAGTCCCATCGCTACGCGCATGAAAAAACTCTGCGGCAATTCAATGCGGCGTCCGTCGATGTGCAGAAAATAGCGGTCGTAGAGAGTCCGCAGCCCCAGATAGCCGAATTGCAAATCGCGCTCCGGACGAATCGCCCTGCCGAGTTTTCGCAAATCAAACTTAGCCCGCAACTGCGAATCCAAAAGCCCGGCGGCGACCCCTTCTTCCAGCATCGTCTGCAAGTGCGGCGGATACTGCGCCGCCATGTGATGCTGCAAAACTTCCGCGCCGAAAACTTCCGACCGCAAATTATCCAGCAGCAATCGCGCAGCGACGAAAGAATAATCCGGCTCCTTTTTAATCAGCGCGCATGCCGCAATAATCAGCGACTGATGCAATTCCTCATCCAGCATTCCGTCGTGAAATTCGCGGAAGGAAAGACGCAGAATCTCAGCGGGATCCGCTTCAGCAGCGAGTCCATAGCAGGCGGATTCCAGACGCTGCCGCAAAACAAGGACATCCAGCGGACGACTCGCGCCGTCCTTGCCGACCATCCGCAATTCGCGCGGCATTAATTCTTCCGCCTGCGTCCGCCGATTTTTGGCGCGCTCTTCCCGGTAAAGAACATATGAACGCGCGACTTCGTGGTAGCCGCCCCGCATCAAGGCCAGTTCAACCTGATCCTGAATGTCCTCAATGTGAAATGTGCCGGACAGCGGACGACCCCGAATCAATGCCTTGACGACCGCTTTCGTCGTTTCGCCGACAATTCCCCTCGCCCTCGCCGAATGCGCCGCCGGCGCGCCTTCAACCGCAAGGACGCCCTTCATAATCGCCACCGAAATTTTATTGGCGTCAAACGGCACCACGCCGCCCGTGCGACGCACTACTTTGTATCGCTCGGCGAAATCCGCCGGCGCATCCACCTGCGCCCGCAAATCAGCGATAACTTCCGGCGAAATGTCGGCGGCGGCGATGTTTTCCGTTGTGTTCATTTGAATTTCTCCTCTTTTATTGACAGCTTATCGCCAGAAACATAACGCCTTTTTGCACAAGATGTAGGGATTTTCTCCCTTTTGGCGGCGCTTCGGCACAATCTGTGGGGGTTTAGTGTAGCGGAAAATTTTGCCGTTGGCAATAATTTCTCAGAAAAAAACCTGATTTTTTTTCGCTCCGCCCCGCCGCCTGTCGGCGGAATTAATTGACGGACGCAAAGCGTCCGGTCACGCATTCCAACGCAGAGCGTTGAAACGAGAAATTAGATTTTTTCTAATTTCGCGTGCGACAGCATCAGCGTTTTCATCTCGCCGACTTTTTTGAAGAAAATATCGGCATCGGTGGATTTGCCTTTTCCGCGAATTTTGATGATGATGCCAACGCCAAATATTTGATGCACCACTTGCTCGCCCGGACGAAATTCGCCGTTGGCGGACGGCGGCATCGGCGATGCGAAAACCGTCCGCTTGATCGGGGGCGGCGGCGGCGAAAAAACCGGCTTGGCGGAAAACGGCGAATCAATCAGGCGAATTAATTCGGCGGGAATTTCATCCAAGAATCGCGATGGCAGTCGGGCGTTGTCAAATTTTCCGTATTGCATTCGGGATTCCGCCCGGCACAGAGTCAGATTTTTTTTCGCGCGGGTGAAGGCGACATATGCCAGCCGTCTTTCTTCTTCAATCGCCGCTGTGCCGGAAAAAATGCTCTGGTCGCCGGGAAAGAGTCCGTCTTCCATTCCGACGGCAAAAACCGAATCAAATTCCAATCCTTTGGCGGCGTGCATTGTCATTAAGTTGGCCGCCGCTTCGCTGCTGGAATTGCCGCCGTTTTGGGCTTCGCCGGATTCTAATGCGGCGTTGGTTAAAAATCGCTGCAGCGGGTCTTCGCCGCCGAATTCGCCGTCGGCTTGGGCGGAGTCAAATTCAGCGACGGCGTTGACTAATTCGCTGAGATTTTCCGCTCTTTCATATTCTTTGCGGCGGGGCGATTCGTAGTATTCGCGGAATTTTGCGCGGGCGATAATTTCTTTCGTCAAGTCGGCGAGGGACATTTCGCTGCGCATCTCGGCGAGAGAATCCATCAGCGAAATAAAGCCGCCAACGACGATATGGTCAATTTTGCGGGCGGCTTCAAAAAGCGAAGTATTTTGCCGCTCCGCCGCCGCTTGAATTTCCTCTAATTTTCTATCGCCGATTCCGCGGGGGGGGAAATTGACGGCGCGCAAAAATGCCTGCGAATCCTGCGGGGCGGCGATAAGCCGCAGATACGCCAGCACATCTTTAATTTCCTTCCGCTCAAAGAATCGCTGTCCGCCGTAGATTCGGTAGGGAATTCCGGCGCGGACGAATTCTCTTTCAAACAGTCGGCTTTGGGCGTTGGTGCGGTATAAAACAGCGGCGTCGGGATTTTTTTGGACGCTGCGCAAACGGGCGATTTCACCGACGACAAACATCGCTTCGGCGGAATCATCGGCGGCGACAAACAAGGAAAGCGGCATTCCGTCGCCGCTGCTGGTAAACAGATTCTTGCCGAGTCGGTTGGAATTGTTTGCGATTAAATGATTGGCGGCTTTGAGAATGACAGCGGTTGAGCGGTAATTCTGCTCCAAGCGAATTGTTTTATTTTCGCCGATATTAAAATCGCGCCGATACGCCGCCATATTTTCCGGCTCCGCCCCGCGAAAAGCGTAGATGGATTGGTCGTCGTCGCCGACGGCGAAAAATCGGCTGTTTTCGCCCCGCAGCAATTTCAGCCATTCGTATTGAAGTCGGCTGGTGTCCTGAAATTCATCAATTAAAACATGGCGGAATCGGGCGGCGTAGTGCATGCGCAAATCATTTTTATCGCGCAGTAATTCGTAGGCGCGCAGCAGCAATTCGGCGAAATCGGCGCGCGATTCGTTTTGGCGGGCTTTTTCATACAGCGAAAAAATATGCGCCATCTGCCGCACACGGCTGGAATCGGCGAGGGCGGCGGAATCAGGCGGACGGCGTCCGGATTCCTTTTCGCGGCTGATGAAATTTCGAATGTCGGCCGGCGGAAACAATTCGGCGTCAATGTCGTTTTCGCGAAGCAGCCGCTTGACGAATTGCAGTTGATCCTGCGAATCCATAATTTGAAAATCGCGGTCTATGCCGGCGGCGTCGGCGTGTCGGCGAAGCAGGCGATTGCAGAGTCCGTGAAAAGTGCCCAGCCATAATTCGCCCGTGCCGAATGGCGTCATTGCGGCGACTCGCTCGCGCATTTCGCGCGCCGCCTTGTTGGTGAAAGTAACGGCGAGAATTTGATTCGGCGACGCATGCCGATTTTGAATCAGCCACGCGATTCGCGTCGTCAGCACGCGGGTTTTACCGGTGCCGGCGCCCGCCAGCACAAGGGCGGAGCCATCGGCGAGAGTCACCGCCGCCCGCTGGCGAGGATTCAAATTCTCCAGAATCCGGGCATCGCCGGAAGAATCGCGCAAAGAGTCGCCGTCCATCGTCCGCAATTTTATCACCCGATTTTTATTGCCAAGCGGACGGGGCTGCTATACAATTCCCCCGATGCCGAGAACCCGTTTTAGATTCCGATTCACATTGGCGGCTGCGATTGCCGTTGCCGTTTGGCTGCCGTCCGCCGCTTTCGCCGATTGGCAGATTAATTTGCCGCCGCCCGCCAGCGAAATCGCCGTTCAGCAGCATTGGCTTCACGCCTTTATGATGTGGGTGATTGTGGGCATTGCCGCCGTTGTTTTCGGAGCGATGTTTTACGCGATTGTCCGCCACCGCAAGTCGGTCGGCCACAAGGCGGCGCATTTCCACGAAAATACGCTGGTGGAAATTATCTGGACGACGGTGCCGATGCTGATTATCATCGGAATGGCAATTCCGGCCACGCGGGTGATTCTCGCCTACAAGGATGTCGGCGAACCGGATATGACCATTAAAGTCACCGGCTACCAATGGCAATGGAGTTACGATTATCTGGACGACGGCGTCTTTTTTTACAGCAATCTAACGACCGACCCCAAAGCCATCGGCGAAAAATATTTTCGCGGTAGCGGCGACTCGCCTCCGACAGAAAAAGGCGAAAACTATCTGCTGGAAGTTGACAACGAAATGGTAGTGCCGGTCGGCAAAAAAATCCGCCTGCTGTTTACCGCCGCCGATGTGATTCACGCATGGTGGGTGCCGGCATTGGGAATCAAACAGGACGCCGTGCCGGGACGAGTTTTGGACGGCTGGTTTCGCGCGGACAGGGCGGGAACTTATCGCGGTCAATGCGCGGAATTGTGCGGAAAAAATCATGCGTTTATGCCGATTGTCGTGCGCGCAATTCCGGAATTAGAATATGTCGCATGGGTCGAAGAAATGGGCGGCGGCGAAAAAGAAGCGGAAGAAATTTTAATCGCCGGTGCGACTCCCGTCGCCGAAGAATCCGCCTCCGCCGAGCCGATAGAATGGACGAAAGAATCGCTCATCGCTCACGGCGAAAAGGTTTATGGCCAGCATTGCTTAGCGTGTCATCAAGCCAACGGCGAAGGACTCGCTCCGGTTTTTCCGGCGTTGAAAGGGTCGGCGATTGCCGTCGGCGACATAGCGGCGCATTTGGATATTGTCCTTAATGGCAAAGCGGGGACGGCAATGGCGTCGTTTAATTATCTTTCCGATGCCGATTTGGCGGCGGTCGTCACCTACGAGCGAAACGCTTGGGGCAACGACGCCGGCGATTTTATTCATCCCGACGAAGTCAAATCGGTGCGATGATTGCCCTCACCGCCATTTTCAATTTTGTCGTCAAAGTGCTGTGAAGCAGTAGCCCGCACCGCAAAAAATCCGGAGAAAAAAATGGAAGCCGCACTGCCGCCTTACGGCGAAGAAAATAAAAGCGACTCGCACGAGGCGCATCACGCCCATGCCAAGCCGCAGGGATTCCGCGCGATTGCGTGGCATTACCTCACGACGACGAATCACAAGGATATCGGCACGCTTTATTTGTGGTTCGCCCTCGCGATGTTTTTTGCGGGGGGGGCGATGGCGATGCTGATTCGCGCGGAACTTTTCAGCCCCGGCCTGCAGGTGGTGGAGCCGGAACTCTTTAATCAACTCACCACAATGCACGGCTTGGTGATGGTTTTCGGCGCGATTATGCCGGCCTTTACCGGTCTGGCTAATTGGCAGGTGCCGATGATGATCGGCGCCGCCGACATGGCTTTCGCCCGAATGAATAATTGGTCGTTTTGGCTTTTGCCGCCGGCGGCGATGCTGCTGATTGGCTCTTTCTTTACGACCAGCGGCGCGACGGCGGCGGGCTGGACTCTCTACGCCCCTCTTTCCATTCAGCAGGGAATCGGAATGGATATGGCAATCTTTGCCATTCATCTGATGGGCATTGCTTCCATTATGGGCGCGATTAATATCATCACTACAATTATTAATATGCGCGCGCCCGATATGCCGCTATTAAGAATGCCGCTGTTCTGCTGGACTTGGCTGATAACCGCCTTTCTTTTAATTGCGGTGATGCCGGTTTTGGCCGGAGCGGTCACAATGCTTCTTACCGACCGCCATTTCGGCACGAGTTTCTTTAATGCGGCGGGGGGGGGGGATCCTATTTTGTATCAGCATATTTTCTGGTTCTTCGGGCATCCGGAAGTTTATATTATGGCGCTGCCCGCTTTTGGAGTCGTTTCGCAGGTGGTGCCGGCGTTTTCGCGCAAGCCCTTGTTCGGATACACTTCTATGGTTTATGCGACGGCGTCCATCGCGCTTTTGTCGTTTATTGTCTGGGCGCATCATATGTTTACGGTGGGAATGCCGGTCGCGGGAATTTTGTTCTTTATGTTTGCGACAATGCTGATTGCCGTCCCCACCGGCGTCAAGGTCTTTAATTGGATCGCGACGATGTGGCGGGGATCGCTGTCGTTTGAAACGCCGATGCTGTTTGCCGTCGGCTTTATTGTCTTGTTCACCATCGGCGGATTCACCGGGCTGGTTCTTGCCGTTGCGCCTTTGGATGTTCAATTGCAGGATACTTATTATGTCGTCGCGCATTTTCATTATGTGCTGGTGGCGGGCTCTTTGTTTTCGCTTTTTGCGGCGACTTATTTCTGGCTGCCCAAATGGACCGGAAGAATGTATAACGAATCCTTGGGAAAACTGCACTTCTGGCTGTCGATGATATTCTTCAATGTCACCTTTTTTGTGCAGCATTTTCTCGGCTTGGCCGGAATGCCCCGACGCATTCCGGATTATGCTTTGCAATTCGCCGACTTCAATATGGTAAGCAGCATCGGCGCATTCGGATTCGGCCTTACCCAATTGCTGTTTCTTTATAATGTCTTCTCCTGCATTCGCAGCGGCGAAAAAATCAGCGAACCCCGCGTGTGGGAAGGCGCCGACAGTTTGGAATGGGAACTCCCCACCCCCGCCCCTTATCATAGTTTTGAGACCCCCCCTAAATTAGAATGGGAAGAGGGGGGGCGTCCCATTGTGGTGAAAGCGTGACGCTTTTCGCCGCCGCAACTTTGGAAGAAAAAAAAGCGGATTTTCTTGCCGCATTAAAAAGCCGCAACGCCGCCTCCAAAAACAAATACAAGCGGTCGCTGGAAACGCCCATCCGATACGCAGGCGGAAAAACATTGGCCGTCGGCCACATCATGGAAAAATTACCGGCGACTATTTCCCGCATCGTGTCGCCGTTTTTCGGCGGCGGTTCCTTTGAAATCGCCGCTAATGTCCGCTTGGGATTGCCGGTGATTGGCTTTGACATTTTCGGCGTCCTTGCCAATTATTGGCGGGTGCAAATTGCCGAACCGAATCGGCTTCACAAATCGCTTGCGCGATTGTCGCCCGACCCGGAAACTTACGCCCGCATCAAGCAAAAACTTTCCAAGCATTGGAAAGGCGAAAAGCAATTGGATGATTTCGCGCTGGCGGTGCATTATTATTTCAATCATAATCTTTCTTACGGCCCGGGATTTCTCGGCTGGCCGTCAAAGATTTATATGAATCGTCCGCGCTATCTTAAGATGATTGCAAAGGTGCGCGACTTCAATTGCCCCGGATTGACCGTTGCCGAAAGCGGCTTTGAATCGGTCTTCCAAAAGTATCCCGGCGATTTTTTCTACTGCGACCCGCCGTATATGCTTGGGGAGGATTCCAAAACATTTGCGGGAATTTATCCGCAGAGGAACTTTCCAATTCATCATCGCGGCTTTGATCATCGGAAGTTGTGCGAGTTGTTGCGGAATCATCGCGGCGGATTTGTTTTATCATATAACGACTGCCCGCAGATTCGGGAGATGTATCGCACCTTTGATTTTTCTTTGCCCAGTTGGCAATATACAATGGGACAGGGCGAAACGCGAATCGGCGACAATCGCAAAGCAGCGAACAATCTCTCCAACATTAAAAAAGACCACGAAATAATGATTTACTCGCCGCCATTAATTTCCGTCGTCGCAAAAGCGGCGTAGAAATTCATGCTTTGTTTGATTTGTGAATTCAGTCCGAATCCCCAATTCCATCGGCGATGCCGCGCAGCCAATTGCGAAAAGAATCGGCGAAACTGCGCGGAATGTATATCTCAAAAACATCCCCCTCCGAATTTTCGGACGAGTCCCCCCCCCCTGCGGGACGATAAATCAAAACATTAATATGATGCATTGCGCTTCGCGCGAATGAACCGGGCGGAAAAGCGCGCGGATGCAAATCTATCGGCAAACCTCGCGCCAGCAAATCGCGCGCATTTCTTCCGGCGATTCGCAATCCCATATATGAATTGCCAAGCGCGACCGTCGCCGCATCTTCCTTTGCAATTGCCGCCGTCAGTTTTTCCGCCAAGCCGCAAGCCGCGAGGCGAATCAGCAGACGCATCGGCGCAATCTTAAAAATAATCCCCCCCCCCCCCTCGGCGGCGACGCCAAAATTCGGCGGCGCGGACAATTCAAAATCGCGCGATAATTGCAGGCAAACGCGCGCAAACGCATCCTTTCCATATGCGGCGATTTCGGCGAATTCCGCGTCGCCGATTTCTTCAATTCGCAAATCGGATTCAACCACGGGGGCGATTTCCTTCGGGATCAAAAAATGACGGCGATGCGACCTTCACCGGAACCGTTTCGTTTTTAAGTGGAAAGGCGGCGTGGACAATTTCACCTTCACGGGAAAGTCCGCCGACAATAAAGCCGAGTGCAATTCGCTTTTTCAAAGTCGGACTGTAAGCCGCCGAAGTTATGCGGCCGATTCCATGTCCTTGCTGAGGATCTTGCGGATTAAACAAAATCGCGCCTGCGCGAAGGGGGGGGGCATCGTTCTCGGCGATAAATCCCGCCAGCGACGGCCGCGAAGAATCCTGCAGACCTTCGCGCCGCATTAATGCGCCGCCGGTAAATTCTCCGTCCTTGCGCGCGAGGCGGGAAAGATTAAGATCGGCGAGTGTTGTTCGTCCGTCCAATTCCGGTCCGGCGATATGCCCTTTTTCAATGCGAAGAATGTTCATTGCTTCCAGTCCGCATGGAATCGCGCGGGCTGCCCCCCCCCCCCCCTCAATAATGCGCGTCCATAATTCTTCGCCGAATTTTGACGGCGTATAAATTTCAAAGGCAAGTTCGCCGGAATAGCTGACGCGATGCGCGCGCAAAGGAATGCCGCCGATATTTCCCAAGCTGATTCCCATAAACGGAATTGCCTCTTTGGAAAAATCCATTTGCGGCGAAAGATGCGAAAGAACATCGCGGCTTTTCGGACCGGCGACGGCAAAGGCGGCCCATTCGTCGGTGACATCAAAAGCATGCGCGGAAATTCTTGGGCGAATTGTCTGCAGCAGAAATTCAATATAAGAAAGAACGCCCGCGGCATGGGCGGTTGTTGTCGTTATAAAATAACGATGCTCGCCGAGCCGAGCCGCCGTGCCATCGTCAAAGGCGATTCCATCGTCGCGCAGCATTACGCCGTAGCGCGCGCGGCCGACCAACAGCGTGCGCCAATTATTCGCGTAAATTATTTGCAGCAAGTCCCCCCCCCCCCTTCCGTGCAATTCAATTTTGCCGAGCGTGGAAATATCAAAGACGCCGGCTTCGCTTCGCGTTTGAGTCGCTTCGCGCTGCGCCGCTTGATCTAATGTTTCATCGCGCGACCTTGGGAAATATCGCGGCCGCTTCCACAGTCCGGCGTCGGCGAAGACGGCATTTCGCTTTTCATGCGCGCGATGCATCGGCGATAATCTTTCGGGTGCAAGCCGCTCGCCGAATTCATCGCCAGCGACGGCGCCAATTGAAACCGGCGAATACGGCGGACGAAAAGTTGTCGGAGCAATTGCATCGACCGAATCTCCCCGCTCTTTGGCGAGAATGCCAAGCGCATTCATACCGCCGGTTTTTCCTTGGTCGGTCGCCATTCCGATTGTGGTGTATCGCTTCAAATGCTCGGCGTTTTCATATCCTTCGCGGCAGGCAAGCGCGATGTCGGCGGCGGAAACATCGTGCTGAAAGTCAACAAATTTTTTCGCGCGCGCGCCGACCGGAATTTCCCACAACGGAAGAATGGGAGATTCCCATCTTTCATCTTCGCAAATATTAAGAGGGGGGGGGGGGGGAGAGGACGGCAAAAATCCGCATTCTTTTGCGGCCGCCGTTCCCGCCGCAAATCCTTTATTAATGCAGTCGGCGAGCGCAAAGTCGCCGCATGCGGAACCGGCGAGGAGAATTCCATTTTGCTTTGCGGCGTCCGCGTTTACAAGATGCGCCGCTGTTTTTTTATCATAGAATGCATTAATTCCCCGCTGGCAAACAAGATGCACAGTCGGCGACCAGCCGCCGGAAACGCAAAGCAAGTCGCACGGAATTGCCGACAAGGAGGAAGTGATTTTGTTTTTAACGGAATCATAAGCGGCGACATCAATTGATTTCACCGCGCGAATTCCGCGCGCGCGGACGACGACTCGCCCTGCCATTAATTCAATGCCGCAGCCGCGCGCTTTTTCGGAAAGAGAGGGGGGGGGGGGGGTGCGGGCGTCAATTAAGGTCACTTCCGCTCCGGCTAATTTTAAATCCATCGCCGCAGCATAAGCGGAATCGTTGTTGGTGAAAACGGCGATGCGCCGCCCCGGCAAAGCCGCCCAGCGATTGGCGTAAGCGCGCGCGGAATCGGCAAGCATCACGCCCGGCAAGTCGTTTCTTTCAAATACCAAAGGACGCTCAATTGCGCCCGTTGCGACAACAGCATATCGGGCGCGCATAATTCGGAATCGCCGCCGAATTCCATAAGATGAATTAGAAAGAGACGGAGAGGGACATTCTTCCGCGATTCCAAAAACGCCGCCGTCATATCCGCCGAAAACATTCGCGCGCGAAAGCAGCCGCACTTCCGGGAATTGCTTTAATTCATTAATGGATTCTTGCCGCCATTTTTCGGCATCGTCGTTTTTGCAATGGAGAAGTCCGCCGCCGAATTCAAATTGACGCTCGGCAAGAACCACACGCGCGCCGCATCTTGCCGCCGCCAGTGCAGCCGCAAGCCCCCCCCCCCCCCCTCCGACGACAAGCACATCGCAGAAATCATGGATTCGCTCGTAGCGGCCGGAGTCCGGCAAATTCGGCGCGCGCCCCAGCCCGGCGGCGTAGCGAATAAATTTCTCCCAAAACATCCATGCTTTCGGCGTTTTACCGAAAAATGTTTTGTAGTAAAAACCGGCGGGAAAAAGCGGCGACAGACAATTAATCGCCGCGCCGACATCCCACTCCAGCGAAGGAATTCGGTTCTGACTTTCCGCGTTTAATCCGTCGGCGAGTTCAATTGCCGTCGCTAAGGCATTGGGTTCGCAGTCGCCGCGCGAAGAATGCAGAAGAGTGACAAGCGCATTGGGCTCTTCCGCGCCCGCGCCGACAATTCCGCGCCGACGATGATATTTGAAACTGCGCGCGACAGTTTTAATTCCGTTTGCGACAAGCGCCGACGCCAGCGTGTCGCCCGCATAGCCGCCGAATTCGCGTCCGTCAAAGCGGAAGGGAATCGGCCGCGCGCGATTAATTCGTCCGCCGCGAATTAAGCGAAAGGGCTGCTTATTCATTGGATTTTTCGTCCGCCGATGAAACCGAAAAAATCTCGTGCGTCGCCGTGTCCCTCTCGACGACAAGCCACTGTCGGCAGCCGTGCGAATGACGCCAAAATTCGCGATGCCGACCTTTGGGATTTTCGCGCAGATAAATATAATCGTGCCAGCGATTAATATCGCCGTCGGCGAAGGAGGGGGGAGGGGGGGATGCATCGCCGCCATAGGAAAATTCGGCGTGGTCGCGCAGTCCGCAAAAGGGGCATAAAATTCGCAGCATCTTTTAATGCGCCGACGGAGTCGGTCCGCGGCCTTTTTCGTCAATTGTTTTTCCGTCGCGGAATCTTGACATGAGAAATTTAGCCGCCAGCGGATGCGATGAATCATTCGCCAGCAAATGCGCGAAGCAAAATCCGGAAGCGGGAGTCGCTTTGAATCCTCCGTAGCACCAGCCGCCGTTAAAATACAACCTTTCCTTGTGAGTTTTGTCAATGATGGGGCTGCCGTCCATTGACATATCCACCGCCCCCCCCCAGTGGCGAAGAATTTTAATTCGCGAAATACAAGGCAGCAAAGATTTAGCGGCGGATACCGTCTGCATAACCGAAGTCAAATTGCCGCGCCGCGCATAGGAATTATAGCCGTCCAAATCGCCGCCGAAAACAAGCCCGCCGTGGTCGGATTGGCTGATGTAAAAATACACCGCGCCGAATCCAAGAATATGATGAAGCATCGGCTTAATAGGTTCGGTGACAAACGCCTGCAAAAGATGCGTTTCAATCGGCAAACGAATACCCGCCATTTGCGCGACGCGGCTGCTGTCGCCGGCGACGGCCATTCCAATTTTATTGGCGGAGATTCTTCCGCGTGTTGTTTCCGTGCCGACAATACCCCCCCCCCCCCCTTTGACGAATCCAACGACTTCGCAATCCTGTATAATATCAACGCCAAGTTTTTGAGCGGCGCGAGCGAATCCCCAAACTACCGCATCGTGGCGGGCGGTGGCGGCGGTCGGCTGATAAAGCGCGCCAATGATTGGAAATCGCAAGGATGAATAATCCAGCAGCGGCTCCATTTTTCTAATCTCATTAATATCAAGCAATTCGGTTTGGACGCCGTTTAGTTTCATAATGTTTCCGCGCCGCGACATCGCATCCATTTCGGCGGGCGTGTGCAGCAAATCCAGCCGACCGCGCGGCGAATACATTAAATTAAAATTGAGATCGTCGGAAAGTCCGCGCCACAATTCCTGCGAAAAGGCGTAAAAGTTGGTGTTGCCTTCCAGCATATAGTTGGCGCGAATAATTGTGGTATTGCGTCCGGCGCTGCCGCCGCCGATGTATCCTTTTTCCAAGACGGCGATATCGCGCGCGCCGTGATTTTTGGCGAGATAAAACGCCGTCGCGAGTCCGTGTCCGCCGCCGCCGACGATGATGATGTCGTAATTTTTTTTCGGTTCGGCATTGCGGAATGCGGGCGGCCAATGCTGATGTCCGCGCAGTGCGTTTTTTAGAATCGCCAGCGCCGAATAACGTCCGCCGTCGGCGGATGGAAATGGCGTTTTGCCATTGAGTATCGGCGAATGTGGCATATTTTTCGCGGAATCGCTCGGCGGAATGCGGCAAAGTATATCACAGCGGACGGCGGCGACGGGTAGTAGAAAATCAGATTTTTTCGCCGATTTCGGCGGAATTTCGGCATTTTCCTCCTCGCCGGCAGAAAACAACGCCCCCGAAAAAAGTTGGTTTTTTTTCGCGCATCCGCCCCAAAATGTGTATAATGCCGTCCGTCACATTTGATTAGCAGGCGATCCGACAGCGTCGGGTGGCTTGCCGAATACAAGACCCGACAAAAACGACGGAATTAATTACTCCGCCGTCCGGGAAATACGCAGGACATTCTCAGCTTGCTGATCATATGTGACAACGCCCGGCATCGCATGGTGCGGTGCGGGCATTGCTTACACACGAAAGGAGCAGAGAAATGTCTCTCATTAACATAATCAAAGCCGTCGGCAGAATCCTCGCCGACAAATTGCTGACGATGATTAACGCCGTCGTGATGCCCATCGTCGCCGCCTTTTCCGCCGTTGACAAATCCGTCGCCACCGGATTCGCCACCGTCCGCAAGTCGGTCATCACCGGATTTGCTGCCGTTATTGCCGTGATTTTTCGCATGCCTTTCATGGTTTCGCCGATGGCATATATCGTCGATTCCACCGAATCCAATGGGATTAAATGCGAAAATTGCAAAGAAATAGTAACGCTTGAAATGAAACGCTGTCCGCATTGCCACTTTGCCTTGTCTCCCCCCTCAAAATCAGATATCGGCTTTCCGTCCAAGCCGACGGAAATTCCGCTGGGGTTAATTGCGGCGATATCTGTGTTGTTCACCCCATTAGGCGCAATACTGATTCCGTTTGCCTGCGCTTCGCGGGAGTATGATGGATGGGATATACTCATCGGTGTTATTGTGCCCGGGTTTGGCCTTGTGAAAAGCATCGCTTGCCTTGTGTAAATGTGTGAGCGGGTGCGAATGACAGCGGCGGCATATTACTACTCGTGCCGATGCTCTGCGTCGGCACGCGTGACCTGACGCTCTGCGTCCATTAAAATTTGACTCGCCCTTGCGCGTGTGCTACTATTGATTTACAAGCAAATGGGCAAGCCGCGCCTATGAGTCGGCATGGAGAAAAGGAGTCATCATGACTGAGAAAAAAGATGACGCGCAATTGGAAAAAAACGGATATCATGTACTCGTGCAATTGGCGAAAATCGGGCGTAATGTGCCATCCATTTGCGACGAAATGCATTCGCAGGGTGTAAGAATGCTGGAGAGCTTTGATGTGCGCGAGAAACACCTAACGGAAATGCAGAAGGATGCTTTGTCGGGGGAAACGGCACCCATATACGAAGAACAGATGAAGCAGTTGCAGAATGTCGCTAAACTTGTTGATCGCGTTGATAAGCAAGCGGAATTGGCATGGAAGCTGATTCACGATGCGGCACTCCTGCGAGTGCAGAATCGCCGGAATTGGATGGCTATTGCCGCGGCTGTAATTGCAGGCGGATTCGCCCTTTGGGTCGCCCTTTGAGTGGATTTTCCCTAAAATGCCGAGCCACCACCGTAGGCGGGTAGAGTGAAGCAGCGGAAGCCGCACAACGATAGCCGCCGAATCGTCCAATTTGATTCGGCGGATTTCGCTGGCGCTCAACCCGCCCTGCGAGTCCGCCCCGCAGATTTGAATTTGACTCGTCCGACCGTGCTATAATGCGCCGAAAGGAGTCGCAAGCAATGGACGACATTAAAATCATTCGCAACGGCGATGCCGCCGTTCGCACATTCTCCGACGGCGAATTCGCCCGCCGACAAACCGCCCTGCGGCAATTGATGGAATCGCTGGGAATGGACGCCGCCCTGTTCACTTCCATTCACAACATCAATTATTTTTCCGATTTTCTCTACTGCTCTTTCGGCCGCCCCTACGGATTGGCGGTGACGAAGGATGCGGTCGTTTCCATTTCGGGAAACATTGACGGCGGACTGCCGCATCGCCGCACCGTCGGCGACAATCTGGTCTATACGGATTGGAAGCGCGACAACTACATTCGCGCCGCGCAAAAATTGCTGCCGAGCAAAGGAGTCGTCGGCGTGGAATTTGACCATCTCGCCTTGGACAAAATGGAAAAACTGCGCGACGCTTTTCCGCACTGCCAATTCGCCGACATCAGCGAAGCGGCGATGAAAATGCGATTGATAAAGTCGGACGAAGAAATCGCATTAATTAAAAACGGCGCGCAAGTTTGCGACATCGGGGGGGAGACATTAAGAGATGCGATAAAAGAAGGCGCGCCGGAATATGAAGTCGCGCTCGCTTCAACGGCGGCGATGGTGCGCGAAATTGCGCGACGCTATCCCGATTCCGAATTGCGCGACACTTGGACTTGGTTTCAATCCGGCATCAACACCGACGGCGGACATAATCCGCTGACTTCCCGCCGCGTGCAGAAAGGCGACATCCTTTCGCTTAATTGCTTTGCGATGATTGCGGGATACTACACCGCATTGGAGCGCACCGCATTTTATGATTCCGCCGACGACGCTTCGCTGCGGCTTTGGGAAATTAATGTCAAAGTGCATGAGCAGGGACTTAAGTTAATTCGCCCCGGCGCCCGCTGCTGCGACATCGCCCGCGAATTGAATGAGATTTATGAATCGCACAATCTTCTGCAGAATCGCACCTTTGGCTACGGACATTCCTTCGGCATCCTCTGCCATTACTACGGACGCGAAGCCGGATTGGAATTGCGCGAAGATGTGGATACCATCCTTGAACCCAATATGGTCGTTTCTATGGAGCCGATGATTATGATTCCGGAAGGAACCCCCGGCGCCGGCGGCTATCGCGAGCATGACATTCTTGTCGTTACCAAAGACGGCGCGGAAAATATTACCGGCTTTCCTTACGGGCCGCCGCATAATATCATTCGCCGATAGGAAAATAAGATGCGCGGCGGCAAGCATTTCACGGCGGCGATTTTGATTCTGCTGGCGGTGTTTTTCTTCGTCGCGACCTTCATCAAATTCGCGCTATAAAAAAAAGGAAAAACTTCGCAATGACGAATGCGGATAAAAACAATTCCCGGCGCGCGAAATTGAATCGCATTGCGTTTGTTAAGTTGGCGTTTATCGCGCTGCTGATGTTTGGATTCGGCTATGCGATGGTGCCGATTTACTATAAAATCTGCGAAGTCACCGGCATCAACAATCTGCTGAATCCGGATTCGCCGCCGTTGTCGTCGCCCGATTTGTCGCGCAAAGTGCGGGTGGAATTGGACGCCAACGCGCGCGGATTAATTTCCATGCGCCCCAAAACCCGCCTGATTAATTTGCATCCGGGCGAAACTTACAGCGTCATTTACGAAATTAAAAATCTTTCCGGCCGTCCGCTTTCGGGGCAGGCGATTCCAAGTTACGGCCCGGCGAGGGCGGGGCGATGGTTCCGCAAACTGGAATGCTTTTGCTTTTCGCAGATGACTCTGGCGGCGAACGAAACGCGCGAATTGCCGGTCGTCTTTGCGATAGATTCCAACCTGCCGAATGACATCCACACCATTTCGCTGTCCTACACTTTCTTTGAAGTGGAAGGGGCGAGTTGACTCGCGCTTTGCGTTGTGTCAAAATTCAAAACCAACCAAAACCCGAGGAGGTAAAAATGGCGAAAAGCGCCAGACAGCAAATCGCCGATGAGGCGGAAAAAATCCTTACGCGCCACCCGCAGGGATTGGGCTTCGGCATATTAAATCAAACTGTCGTCGACGCCCTGCCAAAGGTGAATGACAATACCATCTGGAGGGTTGTCTCCTCCCTTGCGCGATTCTTTTCCCAAAAGTTCTACAAGCCGAGTCGGGGCATTTATTGCCTTTTGCGATTCAAGGACGAAGGCGAAGAAAGTGACGGGGAAGATTCGTCGGCGAGTGTGGTGGCTGAAACCGTCACGAGCGGATTGCGAGAATCCGACTTTTACGACCCTTTCGCCAAATTCCTCGTCGAAATGGAAGAATGCTCCCAGTCAATTAAACTTGGCGGCAATCTCTTTGGAGGGGGTAAGCGAAAGGGGAGGGGGCGCAAGCATAACACTCCTGATGTTATTGGCGCGCTGGAAAGGCAGCATGGCGACCCCATTGACTTCCCGCCCGAAATCGTGTCGGCGGAAATTAAAATTGAGCCGGGAGAAGTCATCACCGGCTTCGGACAGGCCTGCGCCTACCGACTGTTCTCGCACAAGTCCTATCTCGTCATTCCGAACAAAAAGGCGGGGACTTCAGAAGAGGACATGGGCAGAGTTGAGTCGCTCTGCAACATCTTTGGAATTGGTCTTGTCGTCTTTTCTTTGGACAAGGCGAATCCCAAATTTGAAGTGCGGTCGCGCGCGGTCAAACATTCCCCGGATATGTTTTATCTCAACAAATATTTGGGGGAGAATCCGGGAATCGCCAAAAAAATCCTGCGTTAGAAATGGCGGAGTCGGACAAAAACGGCGGCGGATTTTTCCGTGCTTTTGGGGCTGTTGCATCGGCGATGTTCGGCGTGCGGCGGGGAAAATCGGCGCGCGACGACTGGGCGAAAATTCGTCCGATTCATGTTATAATCGCCGGAGTCGCGCTGGTGGCGCTTTTTGTGGCGGTGCTGCTGGCGATTGTCGCCGGCGTAACCGGCTAACGACAACGGGAAAACAACGATGGAAAATCCGCATTCCGCTCATTATTTTGTGCCGCAGCCGTCGCGCTGGCCGATGTTCGGTTCTATTGCGCTGCTGGGAATTGTCGGCGGTTTTGTGCTGCTGTTCAACGGCATTTTTGGCGGTGCGCCGCTGCTGGCGGCGGGATTCGCCGTGCTGATTTATACGATGTTCGGCTGGTGGGGCGACATCGCCCACGAAAGCGAAGGCGGCAAATATCGCGAGTGGGAGGATTTGTCGTTTCGCTGGGGAATGGGATGGTTCATCTTTTCGGAGGTGATGTTTTTCGGCGTGTTTTTCGGCGCGCTGTTTTACGCCCGCGTCATTTCGGTGCCCGACCTCGCCGCCATCGACAGCAAAATTGTGTGGCCGACTTTTCAGGATTCCTGGCCGACTAACGGCCCGCATTTCAGCGAGCATTTTGAAACGATTCCGGCGTTTGGAATTCCCGCGTTTAATACGCTGATACTTCTTACTTCCGGCGCGACCGTCACATGGGCGCATTGGGGAATGAAACTTAATAATCGCCGCCAATTGAATATCGGACTTGCATTGACAATTGCGCTCGGCGTTTTATTTTTAATTCTGCAGGCGAGCGAATATATCCACGCCTATCAGGATTTGAATCTGCGTCTGGACAGCGGTATTTATGGCTCCACCTTTTTTATGCTGACCGGCTTTCACGGAATGCATGTGACTATCGGCACGATTGCGCTGATTGTTATTTTCGGGCGATGCTTGGCGGGGCATTTTAAGCCGGACGCGCACTTTGGATTTGAAGCGGTATCTTGGTATTGGCATTTTGTTGATGTCGTCTGGCTGATGCTGTTTGTCATCGTTTATTGGCTATGACTTCATCTTTGCAAAAGATAATCGCCGCCGCCGCGATTCTGTTTTTGCTTGCCGCCTGCGGGCCGATATACGATACGCGCTACGAATACAAGCGTCCATCCAATCCCGACCGCGGCTGCTTCGCCCAATGCACGAGCGCGAAATCGCAGTGCGAAAGCATTAATCGCCTCGCTGAATTGCAGCGGCAGGAATTGGAATATCTTCGCTGCCGCGACGAAGTCGACGACAAGAGAGCCAAAAATCGCCGATGGTGCGGCGATCAATACGATTCCTGCCGCGACAAGGCCAAAGGCAAAAAGCAGCGTCGGCAATGCGAAGACGACTACGATCGCTGCCGCGATCGCGCCGACGACCGCAAGCGTCGCGGCTGCGATTCGCCGCTGCATTTTTCGCCTTTGGGATCGGAGGAGTCGGCGAATTGCGGGCGCGACTATAACGAATGCTTTATTGGCTGCGGCGGCCGCGTCATTGAAATCCGCGAATGCGTCTTTAACTGCGAATGACAGCCGGCTTGAATTAGCCGAGCATTGCGCCCAACTTCTGCCCGCCGAAGATGTGGAAATGTAAATGCGGGACTTCCTGATTTGCATCGCGGCCGTGATTCGCCAGCAGCCGATAGCCCGATTCAGCCAGCCCCAAATCGCGCGCGACCCGTCCGATCGCCCGCACATAGCCGGCGATTTCGGCGTCGGACGCCTTCGCCGAAAAATCGTCAAAGGAAAGATAATCGCCTTTCGGAATCACAAGTACATGCGACGCCGCCTGCGGATTGATGTCGCGGAAAGCAATGGCGTGCGCGTCTTCGTAGACCTTGTTGCACGGAATTTCGCCGCGCAGAATTTTGGCGAAGATGTTGGAATCGTCGTAGTTTTCGCTCATTGTTTTTTCCGGTTGAATGTTTTTTGCATTATGACAGAATCGGCGTCAAATGCTTTTCGCCGCGCGATGGGGGAATGAGTCCGCCGCAATGCGGAATTCCGCCGCCGGAATTTTCCGCGACATCAATTCCCCAAGCATCCCATCCGGCGACCCGCTTGCGGGCGAACAATTCTATTTTAGGATGATGCGGAAACATTTCATCGATTCGCCGCCGCACTTCGTCGGGCTTGGCCGAATGCGGCCCGCGCATTTCCTCCACTAATTGGCGGATGTCGCGCCGACCGCGCGGCTGCGGTATTTTTCCGCGCTTGAAAACCAAGCACAATTCGCATTGCGAAAGCGTGTAGAAGCCGGGGTTGGTTTTCATTTTATTCCAGACGAAAGCCACCGTCGCCCATTGGAATCCCCATGCTTTTCCCAAGTCAATGGCCTGATCCAAATGCGGCGAAGTCGCCCACATAAACAGCAGGCAGTTATCTTCGCAGATGCGGGCGATTCGCCACGCCTTCATTTCGGCGGAAGTGACGGTGGAGTAATGGCGAAGCGCGCCGCCGGTATCGCGTCCGCCGGGGCCGTTGTGCTGTGTTTGTCCTTTGTAATCCCAAGGGGGGTCGGCGTAAAGGACGGCGTATTTTTTACGGATGAATTGGTCGCGCGGTTTTTTCATCGCCACTTTAATGATAAACTGTTTTTTCAGAAATTGCGCGAATTTTTTTATCGCGCTAAAATCAAAAAATGAAGGCGGAAATTCAAACGGTCACATCGCCGTGGGCGGGACGGTTTATTCAATTTGTCCGCTCCATTAAAAAGCGGGCGATGCTCGTCGCGCCTTTCATCACCAAAGAACCGCTGCAGCGACTCGCCAAGGAATTGGACTGCGCCACTCCGCCGCGCATTGAAATCATCACCGCGCTCACGCCGGAGAGAATGCTGGATCGCTCATTGGATTTGCGGGCGATCGCCGATTTATGCCGTCAATTTCCGGATTCCGCCGTGCGCGCGATTCCGCATCTTCACGCTAAGGTCTACATCGCCGACGAGCATACGGCGATAGTGACTTCCGGCAATCTCACCGCTAATTCCATGCGACGCAATTGCGAATATGGAATTGAAATTAATGCCCCCTCTTTGGTTCGCCGCATCGCCGACGATATGCGGGAATTCGGCGCGCTGGGCTACGATGTTTCCCTTGCCGAATTGGAAAAACTCGCCGACTCTGCAATCACTCTTAAGCAAAAGCATGATGCTTCTTTGAATTCTGCGCGCGCCGATGCCAAGCGCGAATTTGATCTGCATTTGCAAAAGGCGCGCGACTCGCTGCAGCATTTGCGCGCCGCGCCGGGCGAAAAAACATCGTCCATTTTCAAGCGGACAATTCGCTATTTATTGAAAGCGGAATCGCTTACCACAGCGGAGATGCTTTCGCGCATTCAGAAAATTCATCCCGATATTTGCGACGACAACATTGGGCACATCACCATTGACGGCGTTCATTTTGGAAAGAAATGGAAGCACAATATCCGCAACGCGCAACAGGCACTAAAAAAAGAAGGCGTGGCGCAAATGAATGGGAATCGCTGGCGATTGCGCTGATTGATGCGAATCAGCCGCCGAGATAGAGGCGGCGGACGGTGTCGTTGGTCATTAATTCGGCGGAGTCGCCGGATAAGGCAATGTCGCCCGTTTCTAAAACATAGGCGCGGCGCGAAATTTTAAGGGCCATCCGCGAATTCTGCTCCACCAAAATCACCGACAATCCGTCGTCGCGATTTAGTTCCACAATCGCCCGCGCAATTTCGCGCACTAAAAGAGGGGCGAGTCCGAGAGAAGGTTCGTCCAAAAGAAGAAGTCGCGGACGCGCCATCAGAGCACGCGAAATAGCGACCATCTGCTGCTCTCCGCCCGACAAAGTGCCGGCCTGCTGGCGCAGACGCTCGCGCACGCGCGGAAAGCGCGCGAAGCATTTTTCCATATCCGCCGCAATTTCGCTTTTATTGCGCCGCCGATAAGCCCCCATCAGCAGATTGTCGCGGACATCCATAAAAGGATAAATGTGGCGTCCTTCCGGCACCATAGAAACGCCGCGCGCGACAATTTGCGCCGGACGCAATTGGTCAATGCGCTCGCCGTCCAGAAGAATTTCGCCCGATTGGGCGCGCGCGAGTCCGGTCGCCGCCCGCAGCGTCGTGGATTTTCCCGCGCCGTTTGCGCCGATTAAAGCGACAATTTCGCCGCGGTTTAATTTCATTGAAACGCCGTTCAGCGCGCGCACTTTGTCGTAATGCACGGCGAGATTGCGAATTTCAAAAAAACTGTCAGACGCCGAGTTCATCGTCCGCTTTTCCAAGATACGCTTCAATCACCGAATCGTCGCTGCGAATATCGTCGGCGGTTCCTTCGGCGATTTTTGTGCCGAAATTCAAAACGACAATGCGGTCGGATATTTTCATCACAGCGCGCATATCGTGCTCAACAAGCATTACCGTCACGCCGAGTTTGCGAATGCCGTTTATCATTTCCGAGGCGCGGTCGGTTTCTTCGGGATTCATTCCGGCGAAGGGCTCGTCCAGTAAAAGAATGCGCGGTCGCGCCGCCATCGCAACCGCAATACTTAATGCGCGCAAATGGCCGTGCGGAAGATTCTTGGCAATTTCATTCGCCAAAGAACCGAGGCCAAGATAGTTAAGAATCTCAGCGGCGGAATCGGCGAAGGCGCGCTCGTCTTCGCGCGCCTTGGCGACCGCAAAAAAGATTCCCGCCGCGCCGGCGCGGCATCGCAAATGATGCGCGATAACGACATTCTGCAAAGCCGACATTTCCTTAAAGATTGTCGTCTCTTGAAAAGTCCGCACGACTCCCAAGCGGGCGACGCGATGCGGCGCGATCCCGGCAATCTCCCGTCCGCCGTAAATTACCGAGCCGGAAGTCGGCCGCAAAAAGCCGGTGATTAGTTTGAACGCCGTGCTTTTTCCCGCGCCGTTGGGGCCAATCACCGACAGAATCTCGCCTTCGCGGACATCAAAGGAAATTTCGTTGACCGCCGTCAATCCGCCGAATCGCTTGGTGAGTCCGCGAATTTGCAGCAGCGGCGAATTCGCGTCAAAGGGGGGGGCATTCATTTCGCCTCCCGGCGGAAAACCAAACTCATTAATCCATTGGGAAGAAGAAGCATTACGGCAATCATCAGCGCGCCGTAAATAATCACTTGATATTCTTTTAAGGCATGAAGCAATTCAAAGCCGACCACCAGCAGACCTGCGCCGACAATCGCGCCGAGAACATAATCCAATCCCCCCAAAAAGCAATAAAGCATAAAGAACACCGAATCGTTGACGGTGTATGTGGACGGAAAAACATTCTGCTGAAAAGCCGCAAACACCGCCCCGCCGACGCCGCCGTAAAAGCAGCTGATCGCGTAGGCAAGCACGCGGTATTTGGCGATGTTAATGCCGATGCTTAATGCCAATTCTTCATTCTGCTGCAAAGAGCGAAATATCCAGCCGATGCGCGAATGCCAGATCCGCCATACAACAATTGCGCCGACAAACAGCAATGCGCCGGAAAGAAAAAAGAAAGGCAGATTGCCTTCAAAGTCGGGGATGATGGTAAATCCAAAGACGGACAATGCGCCGGGCCGGGGAATGTTGATGATTCCTTTTGCGCCCTGCGTAAATTCGCCGCCGTTCAAAAATGCCAAACTGATGGCTTTTGTCAGGCACAAGGTTACCATCGCAAAATAAACGCCGCGCAATCTTAAGACAGGCAGTCCGATAAGCGCGCCGCAGGCGGCGGCGATAAATCCGGAAAGCGGCAGGCAGAGCCAGAAGGAAAGTCCGTAGCGGGTTGACAGAATCGCCGTCGCGTAGCCGCCGATAAGGGCGAAGGCGCCTTGGCTGATGTTAATTCGGCCGATGGCGAAAGTCAGCCACACGCCGAGCGAAATGAAACTCGCCATCGCCACATTCGTCGCCACGACTAAGGCGTAGTTGTTTTCGTAAAAGAGCAGCGGAAAAATCGCGTAATACGCGACGACCGCAACGCCAAGAGCGGCGGCGGTTTTGGGCGTGAGTCCGGCGCGGGCGAGAAGGGTTGTCATCCCCAAGGTTTTCCCATAATGCCCTGCGGGCGCGTCATCAAAAACGCAATGACGGCGATAAAAATCAGCAGCGGAGTCAGCGAGCCGGTAAAAATATGCTGCCCGATGCTTTCGCCGAAGCCGAGCGCAATCGCCCCCATAATCGCGCCCGACACAACGCCCGCCCCGCCGAGCATAATCATAATAAATGCCTTGATGGAAATTTCCGTGCCGATGCCGGAATTGACTCCATTAATGGAAACCAGCAGTCCGCCGGCGACTCCGGCAAGCGCAGCACCCAAGGAGAATCCGAGCATTTTAATGCGGTCGACTTCCACGCCCATTAAATGCGTGACTTCGCGATCCTGCGCGACGGCGCGAAGAGCCCGCCCCGGCTTTGTGAATCGGACAAATAAAAGAAGAGCAACAATAAGGGCGAAAGAAACGCCCATCACCAATGCGCGATTCGCCGGCAGAAAAGCGTCCCCGATGCGGAAGATTCCCTCCACCACCGACGGGACCCCGCGCTGCTTTTCGCCGAAAAACGCCAGCGCCAAACTTTCCAAAAGCAGCGCCATGCCGACCGCCAGCAGCATGGAATTTTCCTCGCGCTTGGCCACTGCCAGCACGCGCGCGAATAATCGCTCAAACAAAATGCCGACGACGGCCAAAGTCGCGGCGGCGGCGGCAAGGGCGACAAAATAATTCAGCCCGAATCGGGCGTAACAGTAATAAACCACAAAGCCGCCCAGCATAAACATCTGCCCGTGGGCGAAATTGAGAATGTTCATGATGGAAAAAATCAGCGTGATGCCGAGCGCAATCAGCGCGTAATTGAGCGCCAGCACTGCGCCGTTGACCAGAACCTGCTCCATTTTTCAGCCCCGTCGTCCGGCCATTGGGCGCGCGGCGGAATTCCGATTGTTTGAGTCGCGAGCGATCATTTTTTTTATTATACTAAAATTTTCCAATTCGCAATTTTTTCCGCGCCGATGCAAAGCATGGGCGCGAGGATTTTGGCTTTCTTGTTTTGGAGTATTCAAGGCGGAATTATTTCCCGACCCGCCCATTTCATATCCGGCCATAAATATCTTCGTAGCGGGTGATGTCGTCTTCGCCGAGGTAATCGCCGACTTGGACTTCAATAACAGCGGCATCGGAATCTGTGTTATTCATCATCCGATGTTTTTCGCCGAGCGGAATACGGCACGATTCGTCCTTTGCCATCTCAAAAGTTTTATCGCCGACAACGACGGTCATCACGCCCTCCACTGTCGTCCAATGCTCGCTGCGATGAGAATGCGACTGCAAACTTAACTTTGCGCCGGGCAAAACACCAATGCGCTTGACCTTCCACCCCCCCCCCTCCGCAAGGACGGAATAATACCCCCAAGGCCGACGCACTTTTTCCGGAATCGCCGCCGCCGGATGATTTTGCGCGCGCAATTTATCAAATACTTCTTTGGCTTGCTCGCACGAATCCATCGCGCAAATTAAAAGGGCGTCTTTGGAATCCGCGACGCATATATTTTCCATTCCGATAACGGCGGCGAATCTGCCCCCCCCCCCATCCCCCATAATCGCGCAGTTTTTTGAGTTGATGAATTCGGCTTTATATTCGGCGCGATTGCCGTCGGAATCCGCGGGCAGCAATTCGGCGAAGGCGCGCCACGAGCCCAAATCGCTCCATCCGATTCCGCTCGCCAAGGCAACGGCAGCATTTTCGGTTTTTTCCATCACGGCAAAATCCAAAGAGATAGAAGGAAATCGCGAATATGCATCCGAATTCAAATTGATAATTGATGGCGGCGAATTGACCCCGCAATCGGCAAAGATGCCTTTGGTGTTTTCCGCAATATCGGGCGCGAATTCGGCGAGGGCTTTTTTTATTGCGCGCGCGGAAAAGCAGAAAATTCCCGCGTTCCAAAAAAACCCTTTTTTTACATATTCTTCGGCGCGTTTAATATCGGGCTTTTCGATAAATCTCGCGATGCGAAAAACATCCTCATTAATTTTTTCGCCTAATGCAAGGTAGCCGTAGCCGACGGCGGGGCGGTCGGGTTTGATTCCGAGAAGCGCAAGATAATCCTTTTTGGCGGCGATTTTGGCATTGCCGATGCATCGCCAAAATTTTTCCGAATCGGCGATGATATGGTCGGCGGGAAGCGCAAGCAAAATCGCATCGTCGCCGAATTTTTTACCGATGAATTCAGCGGCGACGGCAACAGCGGGCGCAGTGTTTTTTGCAGCCGGCTCCGCCAAAATAAAATGCGGACAATTCGCTTTGCCATCGCGAAAAAATTCCCCGCACAAAAAGGCGGAATCGGCGGCGGCGACGGTGACGACCGCATCTAAATTCGCCTCGGCGAGTCGGGCGTAAGTTTCGCCGAGAAGAGTCCGCGAGGGCGATGCGGAATTCGCCTTGGGCAATTCTAAAAACGGCTTGGGCAAAAGCGTCCGCGAGCGCGGCCACAAGCGGGAGCCGCCGCCGCCGCACATTACAACGGCAATCGTCGGCGCATTATTTTTCATGGAAAAAACGGACGCCGCCGCCTGTCGCCAATGTTATTTTTGCCGTCATTTTTCACGGCGATTATACTTGTCATTCGGCGGATTTTTATTCGCCGATGGATTCGGGACGCAGAGTGTATCTCGGCATTCGTGCCGATGCAGAGCATCAGCGCGAGAAATTTGCGGACGGCATTTAAGATTAAATGACGAAGGATTCGCCCAGAAAAACACGGCGCACGGCCGGGTCGGCGGCGATTTCGGCGGGCGCGCCCACTTTCAGAATGACGCCGTCGTGAATTACGCAGGCGCGGACGCAGATTCTAAGCGTCTCCCGCGCATTTTGGTCGGTGAGGACGACGCCGATTCCGCGCTTGGCCAAGTCGGAAATAATTTCCTGCAAGCCGCCGACCGACACCGGATCAATCGCGGCGAAGGGCTCGTCCAAAAGAACGAATCGCGGCTCGCACGCCAGCACGCGGGCGATTTCCACGCGTCTTCGCTCGCCGCCGGAAAGCGTCGCCGCCTGCTCGCCGGCAAGCCGCGCGATGCCTAATTCATCCAGCAATTCCATCGCGCGCGCGCGCGCCGCCGCTCCGGTAATGCCGCGAATTTCCAGCACCGCCTCTACATTTTCGCGCGCGGTCAAGCGGGTGAAAATAGAACTTTCCTGCGGCAGATAAGCAAGCCCAAGCCGCGCGCGCCGATGCATGGCCAAGCGCGTAATGTCGCGCCCGTCAAGGAGAATCCGCCCGCCGTCGGCGGAGAGGAGTCCGGCAAGAAGATAAAAGCAGGTGGTTTTTCCCGCGCCGTTGGGGCCGAGAAGGCCGACGACTTCGCCCGGTCCCGCCGTCAGCGAAACGCCGCCGAGCGCGGCGCGATCGCCGAATCGCTTGACTAAATTTTCGGCGCAAAGCCCGCTGGTAACGGCGTTTGGAATCAATCCGCTTCGGCGTCGTCCACTTGAATGACGGCGCGCACGCGCGCGCCCGGCAGAGCGTCCGCTTGAAAAGCGCGGCTGTTCAAATTCGCCTGAATCGTCTCGCCGCGCAAAGATTCGCCGGCGCGATTGGCGACGGCATCGCCGGACAGAAAAACATCGCCGCTGGATTCGTCAAACCGCACCGTAGCGGCGACGGCGGAAACTTCCTCGCCTTCGGGATCGCGCCAATTTAATCGCGCCGGATTGCCGACCAGCACGCCGCCTTTGTCGGTCGCCGTCAGCGAATCGCCCGTCGCTCTTAAATTTCCCCGCGTGAATTCCGCCCCGCCGTTGGCGGAAAGCGTGCGCGATTCCAAATTGTAATCGGCGGACGGCGCGCGCAATTCCACCCCGTCAGTCTTGACGACGGCATCGCCCCGCAGCGAAATGCTGCGGCGGGATTCATCGTAGCGGACGGTCATCGCGCTGGCGAAAATCGCCGCCGCTTTTTCGGCGTCCGTCCTTTGAAAATTGATTTCGGCGGGCGCGCCTTCGGCTTTGTAGCGCGCGCCGTTTTCGTCCTGTTCAACTTCCAGCGAATCGGCGGAAAGATTAATGCCCGCGCCTTCCACCCGCACATTGCCGCGAAAAATCGCCCTTGCGCCGTCTAATTCGTAGGAGGCGGAATCCGCATCAATGACAATTTCGCCGCTATAAGCCAGCGAAAAAATCAGCGGCAGAAAAAAAATCGCGCGCTTCACGGCGTTTGCAGCGTAGCGCGCACGCCGCCGGAAAATTTAAAATTGCCGTCCGGCGTCCATTGCAGATTCTGCGCGCTGGCGCGCGCTTCCGGTCTTTCAAATTCTATGCCGCCGCTTGCCGAAATCGCTCCGCTTTTCAAGTCGTGGATAATTTCCTGCGCCGTCACTTTCGCTTGCGGAATATCTTGGGAAAATTCCGCGTGCCCCTCCAAAATCATCGTTTGGCGGTCGGGCGGAATGCGTCCGGAATCGGCGCGAAAATATAAATTCCGCTCAGCCGTTTTCGCCCAGACGCGGGGCGAATCCATCAAGGCGGCATCGTCGGCAAGAAGGCGAATCGCCGTCATTTCCGCCCGCTGAAAAACGCCGCCGGAATCCATTCGGGCGAGTTGCGCCCCTTCGGCGAGGGCGCGCACCGCCGGGGTACTTCCCGACGGACCCGCCCGAATCCGATGCTCCAGCCACGCCAAAGCGGCGGCAAGAGCAAGCAGCGACAGCAGCGAAAAAATCGGCCAGGCGATTTTCATTCGCGCCAGTCGTCCTGCGGACGCGGACGCTGCTCTTTTTTGTGAAAGGGACGTTGCGGACGATTGCCGTCCTTGTCCGGAAAACGCCGATTGCCGTCGGATTCTCCGCGCCCGAATCGTCGGCCGCCATCGCCGCCGCCGCCGTCGCGAGAAAATCGATTGCCGTCGCCACCGTCGCGAGAAAAGCGGTTGCTGTTGCCGTCGTCCCGCCCAAATCGCCGATTGCCCGGCGGCGGGCGATTGCCATCGCGCATCGGCGGACGATTGCCGTCGCGCATCGGCGGACGATTCCGAAACGGCGGACGGCCGCCGCCGTCGCGCGGCGGAAACGGACGGTCGCCGTCTTTACCATGATGGCGCGGCCTTTCGTCTTTAATGGAATTCGGCGTGCCGTCGTCGGGGTTGAGCGACAATTCGTTTTCGGCCATTTTTGCCGCCAGAATTTTTTCGCACAATTCGCGGACCGCTCCATTGCCGCCGGGGGCTTCGGTGACCCAATGCGCCGCTTCGCGCACTTCCGCCACCGCCTGCGGGACGGCGATGGCAAATCCGACATGGCGCATCGCGGGCAAATCGGGCAGATCGTCGCCGATAAAAGCCGCCGCTTCCGGGGGCAATTCGTCCTCGTCCAAAATTTTCCGGACGATTTCCAATTTATCCCTGACGCCTTGAAAAATGCGGCGGACTCCCAGCATCCGCCCGCGGACGGAAACGCAGTCGGCGCGCGCGGAGCTGACCCACACGACGCTGACTCCGGCGCGCAAAAGGCGCGAAATGCCAAGTCCGTCGTGCGCGTTAAAGGCGCGCATTTGCGCCCCGCCGTCGGCAAAGAACATTCGCCCGTCGGTCAGGACGCCGTCCACATCAAAAAAAACGCAGCGCAGATTGGCCAAAGTCGCCGGCGGCGAATCGGAATTCTTTTGCGATGAGTCGGAAGTCGCCTGCGGCGAATTGGTTGATTCTGTTGATTCAGTCATTGGATTTTTTTCCTCAAAGTATTTTGTGGAGTAGAAGGTCGTGCATATTGAGCGCGCCGACGATTTTTTCTTCATCGACGGCGGCCAATTGGTTAATTCGCCGTTCCCGCATTATTTCAGCGGCGTCGGCGGCAAGGGCGGATGGCGAAATTGTCTGCGGCGTCGCCGTCATTATTTCAGCGATTGTCGTCGCCCGAATATCAATGCCGTCGCGCGAAAAAGCCCGGCGCAAATCGCCGTCGGTAAAAATGCCAATGAGCGAATCGCCATCGGCGACCAGCGTCATTCCCATTCGCTTTTCCGTCATTTCAACGACGGCGTCGGCAAGGGCGGAATCCGCCTTCACCATTGGGATGGAATCGCCCACCCGCATTACATCGGCGACCGTCGTCAGCAGCCGCCGACCCAAAGCCCCCGCCGGATGCGTGCGGGCGAAATCGTCCGGACAAAATCCGCGCGCCTCCATCAAAGCGACCGCAAGAGCATCGCCAAGAGCCAGCGTCGCCGTTGTGCTTGCCGTTGGAGCGAGATTAATCGGACACGCCTCCTGCCCGACGGCGACCGATAAAAAGACATCCGCATTTTTCGCCAGCGATGAATTTTCATTCGCCGTCATCGCCAAAAGACGCGCGCCGATTCGCCGAATTTGCGGGACGATTCGCGATAATTCCTCCGACTCTCCGGAATATGAAATCGCCGCCACCGTATCGCGCGAATCAATCACGCCGAGGTCGCCATGACCGGCTTCCCCCGGATGCACAAAAAATGCCGGCGTGCCGGTGCTGGCGAGAGTCGCCGCTATTTTTCGCCCGATATGGCCGGATTTTCCGACGCCGCAAACGACTACTTTTCCCGCCGTCGCCAGCAGCAATTCCACCGCCCGATTAAAGGAATCGTCCAGCCGCCCGCCGATTTCAGCGAGGGCGCGCGCTTCTATTTCCAAAGCCCGCTTTCCGGCTTGCAGATGGTCGGCGGAAGTTTCGGCGAAAATCGCCTGCGCGTTTACCACGACGACAACGCTTCCAATCGCGATTCCGCCGTCGCCTGCGAAAACGGACGGCCGCCCTTAAAATAATCCGGCAAACGGGCGATAAATCCCGCCGCTTCAATTTCACTGTCAAAGGCGCCGTAGGTAATGACAAATTGCTCGCCGCTGCTGATTCTCAGCGGATAAACCATTAAATTCCGCACCGGATAAAATCTGCCGAAATCGCGCAAAAATCGCTCCACATAAACCGCCCGGCCTTCGTTGACCGTCATAATGCGGGCGGTGTAGCCGCCGGAATTGCTGTTCAGCCATGCTTCGGTGGCGTTGAGTCGGCGGCGCAAAAAACTATCGGCGGGCATGGAATCCCATTTGGGATTGTCCGCCGCCTGCGGCTCTGCGGACGGCTCCGGCTCGGCGACGACGGTTATAAAAACCGTCTCCCGCACAATTTCAACGGCGATCGCCGGAGCGGCAACCGCCACCTGCGGACCTTCCGCGAATTCCGCACCGATAATTGGAAATTCGCTGGCGCCGTCGTCCGCAATTTCCGCCGATGGCAATTCGGTTAAATCGTCGGTGAGTGGGGGAGCGTTATTGTCGGTGAGCGGGGGAGCATTATCGTCGGTGAGTGGGGGAGCGTTATCTTGATTTTCATCAGGCAATTCCACAGCGGAGGCAACGACAAGAGATTCCTCATCCACAGCGGAGACAACGACAGGAGATTCCTCATCCACAGCGGAGGCAACGACAGGAGATTCCTCATCGGGAGCGGGAGCAACGACGGCGACGGACTCCACCGCCGTAGCGACGGACTCCGTCACCGTAATTTCGCCGCCAATTTGAGCGTCATCAACGACCGCAAAAACTTGCGTTGGAGTCGCCGATTCGCCGCCGAAAAATTCTTCGCTGGCGGGTTGCGTCCATGCGTCGGATAAGGCTTCGAAATCCGCCGCCGAATATGCCGGTGTGACAGCGGGGGCGGATTCGGCAATTTCTTCGGCAATTTCACTTGATTCCGCAATTTCAATTAAGGGGGGAGATTCTAAGGGGGGCGATTCATTGGCGGCGACGGCGTTGTCGTCTTTGCCGACGGAAATAAATGCAATTGACGCCAGCAGCATCACCGCAACAGCCCCGCCCCATGGCGCGAATCGCATCCAATTCTTAGCGCCGTCCGTCGGCGGATTTTTGGAGCGATAGCGCATTTTAGTAAAGCGGGCATCGTGGGCGGCGACCTTAAAATCCTCCCGGCCGACCGACCTTGCATTCCGCGAAAACGCCGACAGCAATGCCTTGTCCGCCAGAATATTGACGCGCCGAGAAAGCCCCTGCGATACTTTGTGAATTCCCTTGCACGCCGAATCCGAAAATAATTGCGCGCCTTGATATCCCGCCGCCCGCAGGCGGGTGGAAATGTAGTCGCGCACATCGGCGGCGGAAAGCGGCGGCAATTTGAAGTCGGTGATAATTCGCTCGCGCAATTGACGCATTTCTTGGCGGGCGAGTTTGTCGTCCAATTCCGGCTGGCCGAAAAGGACAATCTGCAGAAGTTTGTGGCGGCTGGTTTCCAAATTGGAAAGAAGGCGAATTTCTTCCAGCGATTCATCCGGCATCGCCTGCGCTTCGTCGATGCAGACGACGACATGCCGCCCTTGGGCGTGCTGCTCCACCAGATGATCCTGCAGAAGGCGCACCGCCCCGGCTTTATCGCCGTCGACGGGCAGGCCTAATTCTTCGCTGATGTTGTAGAGAATCTCGCGTCCGGTCAAACTCGGATTCGCCACATAGACGATTTCCACGCCCGGCGGCAGATTTTCCATCAGCGTGCGGCACAGCATTGTTTTGCCGCTGCCGACTTCGCCGCTGACTTTAAGGATGCCCTCGCTGTTTTGAATGGAATACAGCAGGGCGTCCAGAATCTCCCCCCGCACGCCGCCGCGATAGAAAAATTCCGTCGTCGGCGTCAATTTGAACGGATGCTCGCGAATGCCGAAATGTTCGAGATAAAGCGCCATGATTTTTTACTCGCCGCGATTTATTAATTCGCCGAAGCGCGCCGCGTCCACGCCCAGCATCGTCCGCGCGCGCGCGGAATCGCCGCCGCACAGCGAGAGGGCGGCTTGGGCGTAGGCATTTTCAATTTCGGTGATTCGCATCGGCAGGTCCACTTTGCCCGACCGTTTCATTTGGGCGCGCAGGACGCCCTCTAATTCTAACAGTTCTTCGGCGGCGGCGGCAAGCGGCGGACACAATTCCGCCGTTAATTCTTCAGCCCCCAGCGTCTTGCCCGGATATTTTACCAGAAGTCGCGTGACAATGTTCTTTAATTCGCGCACATTTCCCGGAAAATGATAATCCAGCCACAACTGCGATGCGGATTCATCCAACTTAAAAATCGCCGCATTTAATTCCGCCGCCGCAATATCGCGAAAATGATTCAGCAGCGACATTTTATCCCCCCCCAATTCGCACAGCGGCGGGGCGTCAAGCGTAAAGACCGACAGGCGATGATACAAATCTTCGCGGAATCTTCCGCGCCGCACTTCGGACAGAAGCCGCCGATTCGTCGCCGCAATAATGCGCGCCGCCGACCTTCTTGGAGTCGTTTCGCCGACCCGATGAAATTCGCCCTCCTCTAAAACGCGCAAAAGTTTGGGCTGCACTTCCGTCGGCATTTCGCCGATTTCATCCAAGAAAAGCGCGCCGTCGGCGGCGTCCTCAAAATATCCCGACGAGGCGGCGGAAGCCCCCGTAAACGACCCGCGCGCATGGCCGAATAAAGTCGGCTCCACTAACTGCGGCGAAATGGCGGCGCAATTCAAGGCGAGAAAAGGCCGCCCCGCGCGCCCCAAACGATGCAATGCGCGCGCGACAACTTCCTTTCCACTGCCCGATTCGCCCTCAATTAAAACCGGAAAAGCGGCGTCGGCGAGTGTGGAAATTTGCTCGCGCAGGCGGCGAATCGGCGGCGAATCGCCCAGCAGTCCGGTATCTTTCGCCGCCGCTTTTTGCGCCTGCCGGGCGGCGAGAAGCAATTCGCCCAAGCGCGCCGGGTCGCACGGCTTATTGACGAATTCCACCGCCCCCAAAGCCCTCGCCCGCTTGGCATGCACCTGCGAATCCTGACCGGAAACGACGACAATCACGCACCCCGGCGACGCCGCCAGCAAATCCCGAATAACGGCGAATCCTTCATCCGGACGATGCGGACGAGGCGGTAAGCCCAAATCCACCAGCGCGAATTCCACCGCCGAATTCGCCTGCCGAATCGCACTTTTCGCTTCCGCCCGCGAGCCCGCACCGCGCGGGGAAAAATCCGATTCCAAGGCGGCGGACAGCGAATCGACGATGACCGGGTCGTCATCGACAATCAGCAGCGGCGGCTTTTTATTCGCCGCCGTTTGTGAGATAGACCGCGCCATCGGCAATTCGCAACGCATAGCGTTTAAGCGGCGCTTCGGCATCTTCCAGCGGTGCGCCGTCGGCGATGCGCCATTTCCAAAAATGCAGCGCGCAGGTTAATTCGCCGTTTTCCAATTCGCCTTCGCACAGCGGCGCGCCCTGATGCGGACATTCGCCCTGCACCGCAAAAAATTCGCCGCCGTGATGAATGACCAAAACGGCGTCGCCGTCGGGCCCGTCGCATTCCAGCATTTCGCCTTCGCCGACATCGGCGGTTTGGCACAGCAGAAAATCACTCATCTTTTTTTTTACTCGGAGTCGCCCGCGAAATGGACGGTAAATTCGCGCAGAAAACTATCGTCCAATTCACCCGCCGCCGCCCGCAGCTGCAGGCGATTCGCCAGATAATTGTAGCGCGCTTCGCGCAATTGCACTTCGGCGTTGTGCAGCGATTCCTGCGCGTCCAAAACATCGCTGATAATTCTCACGCCCGATTCGTAGCCGATGCGGGTGGATTCCAGCGCGAGGCGATTCGCCCGCACCGCCGATTCCAGCGCGCGAATTCTGGCCGCCCCGCTTTCAATCTGCAGATAATGCGACAAAATACGCTGCTGCACATCGCGCCGAATCGCCGACAGATTCTCCGATGCTTCCCGCTCCCTTGCCATCGCCCGCCGAATTCCGGCGATGCGCCGTCCGCCGACATAAAGCGGCATTTCCACGCCGATGCTCACTTCTGTGGAGGAGCCGTCGCTGTCGAATCTATCCTCGTTGGAATTGTGGGCGTAGTTGGCATTCAGCGATACTTTCGGCAGAAATTGGGCGCGCAAAGAAGCGACCCGCCGGCCTTCGGCGGCGAGCAATTCCACCGCCGACTGCAGAGTCGGATTCTGCGATTCCGCCCGCACCGACCATTGAGCGATTCCCGCCGTCGGCGGCGCGACCGCAAATTTATCGCCCAAGCCGATGAGCGTCTTGGGAAAAACGCCGCTGATTCTTTCCAAATCGCGACGCCGAATTTCAAGGGCGCGCTCGGCGGCAATTTCGGCGGCGACGGTTTCCTCCAATCTTGCCGTGGCTTCCAGCACATCGGTTTGAATGCCGGCGCCCGCTTCCAAGTTGCGCTCGGCTAATTCTAATTGCTCGGCGAAGGCGGCCTTTCGCGCCTGAATTAATTGCAGTGTATCCCGCTCCAAAAGCGCATCCAAATAGCCAATGGCGACGGTTAAAATTAAATTCTGTCCGGCGGCGGCGAATTCCAATTCGGCTGCGGCGGCGCGATGGACGGCTTCGTCCTGATCCAGCGACGCCGAGCGGTCAAATAGAATCTGGGAGGCATCCACCGAAAAAACGCGGGATTGATTTCCCGAATCAATATCCTTCGTTTCGCGCGCATTCGCCGACACTTGCGGACGCAAAATCCCGCGCGCCAGCGGCTCTTCTTCTTTCGCCGATTCCAGCCGCGCTTTCGCCGCCCGATAATCGGCGTTGTGAAACGACGCGCTTTCGTAAAGTTCCAGCAGCGATTCCGCCTGCGATGGAATCACGGCGGCGGCGGCAAAAACCGCAATCAAAATCAGCCGATTCATTAAAAGGAAAATCGCGGCGGGGCGGGCGCATTTTGCAAAGGCGCAATGACCGTCTCCAGAATTTCGCGGGCGATGTAGGAATCCTCCTCCACCCGCCGAATGACTTGAAGCGTCATCGCTGGCGGCGAACCGACAACCGCCGCCAATCGTCCGCCTAATTTTAATTGCGACCGCAAAGACGGCGACACTATCGGCGTGGAGCCGGTAAGAGCGATGGCGTCGTAAATTTTCTCCCGCGCAGGCGACTCCGGCGGAGTGAATCCGCATGCGCCGTCGCCGCAGAAAACGGCGGTATTGTGAACGCCGCAGGCGCGAATTTTTTCGCGGGCGGAATCGGCGAGTTGGGGAATAATTTCCACCGTCGCCGCATGCGCGCAAAGACGACCCAGCAAAGCAGCGAAATAACCGCTGCCAGCGCCGACATGCAGAACCGTTTCATCGCCCTTCAATTCCAGCGACTGCAGAATGCGCGCCTCTAATTTGGGCGACAGCATCGTCTGCCCGAATCCGATCGGCAATTCCATATCGGCGAAGGCGAGGTCGCGCATTTTCGGCGGGGCGAATTCTTCGCGCGGCAATTCGTAGTAAAGGGCGAGGATGCGGTCGTCCAGAACTTCCCAAGTGCGAATCTGCTGCTCCACCATATTGGCGCGGCTGACGGACTCCGCCGCAGGGGCGGGAGTCGGCGAGGGATCGGTGCGGGCAGTCGTCTGCATTATTTTTTGCGCATTCGTCGAGTGGTGCCGAGAAGAGGACTCGAACCTCCACGGCGCTTTCGCGCCACCAGGACCTGAACCTGGCGCGTCTGCCAATTCCGCCACCTCGGCCCCGCACAGCAGCGCGATTATAGCAAATGCGGCGCGCTTGCCAAATTGCGCATGCAACGCTATAATGAAAATCCGCGCGCGATGAAAAAATCCATCCTCGTTCCCGACATCGGCGACTTCAAAGGCGTTGAAATTATTGAAGTGCTGGTCGCCCCCGGCGACTCGGTTAACGCCGAGGACGCCCTCCTTACGCTGGAATCCGACAAGGCCACAATGGAGGTGCCGTCGCCCGAAGCCGGCGTCATCGCCGCCGTCAAAGTAAAAGTCGGCGATAAAATTTCGCAGGGCGACATCATCGCCGAATTGGAAACAGCAGAATCCAACGCCGCCGACAAAACTGAATCGCCCCCAACTCCCCCCGCCGAATCGCCGCCGCCGCCGCCGCCGGAAAAATCGGCGGAAATCCTTGAATTGCCGACGCGGGAATCGCCGCCGCCGACAACGCCTTCTGCTGCAACAACGCAGCCGCAATCTTTTCCGGGCGCGCATGCGAGTCCGGCGGTGCGAAAAATCGCCCGCGAATTCGGCGTGGATTTAACCCAAGTGAACGGCGGCGGTCGCAAAGGGCGAATCCTCAAAGAAGATGTGCAGAATTTCGTCAAAAATGAATTGTCGCGCAAGCCGATTTCGGCGGAGGGCGGAAGCGGCCTGCCGTTGCCGCCGACGGTGGACTTTTCTAAATTCGGCGAAATAGAAAAAAAGCCGCGCTCGCGCATTAATAAATTGTCGGCGGCGAATCTGTCGCGCAATTGGATTCTCGCCCCGCATGTCACGCAGTTTGACGACGCCGACATTACCGAAATGGAGGCGTTTCGCAAATCGCTCGCCGACGACGCCGCCAAGCGGGGAGTCAAAATGACTCCGCTGGCGTTTTTAATTAAGGCGGCGGTTGCATCGCTGCGCGAATTTCCCCAATTCAATTCGTCATTGGATTCCGACGGCGAGCATTTAATTGTCCGCCGTTTTTATCATATCGGCTTTGCGGCGGACACGCCGTCGGGCTTGGTCGTGCCGGTGATTCGCGACGCCGATAAAAAAGGACTCCTTGACCTTGCCGCCGAATTGTCCGAGTTGTCGGGCAAGGCGCGCGAAGGCAAATTAAAATTAGATGAAATGCAGGGGGGATGCTTTACCATTTCGTCTTTGGGGGGAATCGGCGGCACGCAATTCACGCCGATAATTAATCTGCCGGAAGCGGCGATATTAGGCGTTTCGCGCGCGAAAATGTCGCCGGTTTGGAATGGGAAAGAATTCGCTCCGCGACTCCTTTTGCCCTTGTCCTTGTCTTACGACCATCGCATTATCGACGGCGCACAGGGCGCGCGATTTATTACATTCCTTTCCCGCCAACTCGCCGATATTCGGCGATTGATGCTGTGATTCTTCGCCTTCTCAATTGAGAAACCATGCGAAAAATTCGCGCAAAAATTAATTGAAATAAACCAAGGACAACAGTGTCTTTCACTTTGCAAATCGGCGACGATGCGCCCGACTTTAATTTGCCCGCCACCGACGGCGAAACCTATTCGCTGGCGTCCTTCGCCGATGCGAATCTGCTGGTGGTTTTCTTCACCTGCAATCACTGCCCCTATGTGATTGGGTCGGACGAATCCACCCGCGCCATCGCCGATGAATTCGCCGACAAGGGCGCGCGATTTGTCGGCATTAATTCCAACAGCGAAAAAATCAAGCCCGACGATTCCTTCGCCAAGATGCGCGAAAGAATGTCGGCGCATCATTTTCCGTGGGTGTATCTGCGCGATGAATCGCAGCGAATCGCCCGCGCCTACGGAGCTTTGCGGACGCCGCATTTCTTTCTGTTTAATTCCGCGCGCCAATTAATTTACACCGGCCGCGCCGTGGATAATCCGCTGGCGGCGGAAAAATCCACCGTCCATGATTTGTCGCGCGCCCTCGGCGAAGCCGCCGACGGCAAGGCGATTTCCATCCCCATGACGAATCCCATCGGCTGCAGCATTAAATGGGAAGGAAAGGATTCGCATTGGATGCCGCCGGATGCGCGCGCCTTGGCTTAACTTTTCGCCGTCTTTCCTGTGAAAATCATCTTTCCCATCTTTCAATTGACGCGGCAATTTATGTTGCGAATCGCATCGCTGATGGCGTGCGCGATTTTGATTTCGCCGGCGCTTTCCTTTGACGCCGAATTTCCCCTGCGCGCGGCCGAATTAGCGACGAATAAAAGATGGGATTCTCTTCTCGCCCACTGCCGCAAATGGGCGCACGAGGAATCCTCCAATTGGCTCGCATGGCAGTGTCTGGGCACCGCCTACGGCGCGCAGAAACAGCACGGCAAAGCGACCGGCGCCTACGAAGAGGCACTTCGCATTAACGCCAAAAGCGCGGAAACTTGGATTAATCTGGCGGTCGCCCGCGAAAAAATCAACAAGCCGGAAAAAGCCGCCGCCGCCTACCGCGAAGCGCTTAAATTGAATCCCGATAATTTAGCGGCGTGGCGGAAATTTTCGCTTGCGCTTTTGCAGGCGGGACAAGATCGCGAAGCAATAACCGCGCTCAACGAAACATTAGCGCGCGCGCCCGGCTGGATCGACGCCCGCCGCGACCTCGCCCGCGCCTACGAGCGGCAGGGGGAAATTGAACAAGCCGCCGACGCCTACGAAACCGCCGCCCGATACGCCCCCAAAGATTTTGAGTTATGGAAAAAAGCCGGGGATTTGCTCGCCACCATCGGACGCCACGCCGACGCCGCTAAAAATTATGAAAGGGCGACGCGAATTAATCCGCGCATCGCCGCCGTATGGGTCGCCCTCGGCGACGCCCGCCTCGCCGACAAGCGCGAAGAATCCGCCTTGGACGCCTATCAGCGGGCGGTCAAGGTTGATTCCAATCATGCCCCGGCGTGGATTGCAATCGGCGATTCGCATTCGCGCGAACGGCGGTTTGACGAAGCCGAAGAAGCGTATCGCACGGCGACTCTCGCCGATTCCGAAAACGCGGCGGCTTGGGGAAAATTAAGTTTTCTGCTGCGAAAGCAAAATCGCCGCAAAGAAGCCGCCGAAGCCCAGCGACGCGCTTTGAAAATTAAATCATCGCCGCGCCGCAAAAAATAAATGGCATCTTCTTTTTCTTCATATTTGGAATTGAAATCCGTTTCCGTCGCGCGCGGCGGACGCGAAATTCTGCGCGAGGTTTCGCTTTCCATTTCTCCCGGCGAATGCGTCTGCATCGTCGGTCCCAACGGCGGCGGCAAAACGACCGCCATTCGAATCGCTCTTGGCTTGGACAGTCCGGATTCGGGCGAAGCCAAACTTGCCCCGGAAATTGCCGTCGGCTATCTGCCGCAGCGCAATCATTTTCGCCGCGCGATTCCGCTGACTGTGCGCGGATTTTTGAATCTTCGCCGACGCCATCCCGACAATGAATTAAGCGACATCCTCGCCGAAGCCGGACTCGCCGCCGCGCTCGGACAATCGGTGCATTCGCTTTCCGGCGGGCAAATTCAGCGAATGCTGCTGGCGCGGGTTTTGCTGGCGCGACCGCCGCTTTTGGTTTTGGACGAGCCGACGCAGGGAATGGACATTAGCGGCGAATCCGAATTCTACGGCGTGATTGAGCGGCATTTGTCGCTGCATCCGCAGGCGGCGGTGCTTTTAGTGTCGCACGATTTAGAGCGGGTGATGCTCGCCGCCGACCGCGTGTATTGCATTAATCGCCACTTGTGCTGCCACGGCGACGCCGACGCCGTCCGCGCCGACCCGCGATTTCGCGCTCAATTCGGCCGCGCGCCGCACATCGGCGTTTATCAGCATCATCACCAAAGCGGCGCGCATCCGCACGATTAATGCTGGACGATTTTTTCGCGCGCGCGCTTGCCGCCGGAATTGGAGTCGCGCTGGCGGCGGCGCCATTCGGCTGCTTTCTTATCTGGCGCGGAATGGCATTCGCCGGCGACGCCGTCACTCATTCTTCGCTTTTGGGAATCGCCCTCGCGCTCGCTTTGGGGATTAATCTGCCGCTCGGCATCGCCGCCGTCGGCTGCCTTTTCGCCGTCTTTTTGTTTGCGATGCGAAAGCGTCTCGCCGACGATTCCGCCCTCGCCATCGGCGCGCACGCCGCGCTGGCGCTGGGAGTCATCCTTCTCTTTGCCCTGCGCGAGCCGATTAATTGGGAGGGATATTTCTTCGGCGACCTTCTTGCCGCCGGTGAATCCGACCTCCTCTCGGTGTATTTAATTTGCGCGATTTTAGCCGTCGGGTTATGGCTGATGCGCCGTCCGCTTTTAATGACGACGATTTCCCCCGATGTCGCGCAAATTGAAAATCGCCGCCTGCGCCGGGCCGAATTGCTTTTTTATTTAATGCTGGCGGTGTTTATTGGAATCGCAGTGCGAATCGCCGGCTTGCTTTTGGTTAATGCATTAATGATTATTCCCGCGGCGGCGGCGCGTCCGCTTTCTCGCACGCCGGAAGGAATGGCGGCGATGGCGGCGGCCATCGGCGCGATGAGCGCATTGGGTGGGCTTTGCGCTTCGCTGTATTTGGATTTGCCGGCGGGTCCGGCGATAGCGGCGACGGCTTGTCTTTTTTTCGCCGCCGCATGGCTGATAAAAGGAATCATCCCAAGTTGATAATCGGCGCATTGCGGACGGTCGACGGCAGGCCGAATCTCTGCGGATAATCCGCCCCGACAAAATACAATCCGCCCGGCATCGCCGGAGGGACGGGGCATCGTCTTTTGGATTCCAGCAATTCGCCCGCCCATTTCGGCGGACGCGAACCCATGCCCACATAAATTAAAGCGGCGACAATGTTGCGCGCCATCCGATGCAGAAAAGAATTCGCGCGAAAATCAAATACAATAAATTCGCCCCGCCGAAAAATATCGGCGCAATGCAGAAAACGATTCGGCGAATGCGACTGGCAGGCGGCGGCGCGAAACGCCGAAAAATCATGCTCGCCGACGAGCATTGCGGCGGCTTCGCGCATTGTCTCCAAATTCAGCGGCGCGTAATGCCAGCCGAATTTTGTCCGCAGCAGCGCGGCGCGCTCCGGGCGATTCAGCAGGGCGTATTGATAGCGGCGGGCGGCCGCCGAAAATCGCGCATGAAAATCAGAGGGGACGATTCGCGCCCACAAGACGGCGGCATCGGCGGGCAGGCGGGCGTTTAATCCGCGAATCCACGAAGACGGCAATCGCTCAACTTGCGATTCAAAATGAACAATCTGCATCGCCGCATGGACGCCGGCGTCGGTTCGGCCGGCGCAGTGAATGACGGCGCGCTCGCCGGTAAAATCGGCGATGGTGCGAATCAGCGAATCCTGAACGCCGCAGCCGGCGCGTTGAGTTTGCCATCCGCAGAAAGCGCCACCGTCGTATTCCATTCCAAGCGCGATTTTCATTGCGATAAAAATTATACGGCGTGTAAAATTCACCGATGAATTTAGCCGCCGATTCGCGCGCCGTCGTCTGCCTGAAATGGGGGGATAAATACGGCGCGGAGTATGTCAACCGGCTTTATCGCGGCGTCGCCCGCCATTTGCGCGGCGATTTTCGCTTTATCTGCTTTACCGAAGACGCCCGCGGAATTGCATCCGAAGTTGAAATTCGCGACATTGATTCGCTGGCGGCTGCGGAGCATATGCGCCGCAGCATCTGGCTTAAACTCGCGCTTTCGCATCCGCGCGCCGGACTTTCCGGGCGCTGCTTGTTTTTGGATCTTGACCTTGTCATCTTGGATTCGCTGGATGATTTCTTTTCTTATCCGGGCGAATTCATCATCATTCGCAATTGGATTGAGCGGCGCAAGTTAATCTTTCGCCGCCGTCCGGATATCGGCAATTCGTCGGTCTTTCGCTTTGAGGCGGGAGGCGCGCCCGAGCCTTTGGAAAAATATCTCGCCGACCCCGAAAATGCAGGGCGCGATTTTACAACCGAACAGGCATTTTTGACTCGCGCCGTCGACGCGCGAAAAAAATACTGGCCGGAAAAATGGGTGCGTTCTTTCAAATATCATTGCCGCCCGATCTTTCCTTTCAATTGGATAATGACTCCGCGCTTTCCCAAAGAAGCCAAGATATTGGTCTTTCACGGCGACCCTAATCCTGATGAAGCCGTCGCCGGCTATGCGGGAAAATGGAATCATCATTCGCTGCCGTTCCCTCAAATTGCGGAGCATTGGCGATGAAAATAGTTTGCGCCACGCGCAATCGCGGACGGCGGGGAACCGAAAAAATGGCGCTCGCCTATATGCGAGGACTGCTTGCCGCCGGAATGGATGCATCGCTGATGCTTCCCGAAGACGGCTATCTCGCCGATAATGTGCGCGACTCGGAGTTGCGTCCGCATGCGTTTTTTCTGCCGAATGGATGGCGCTGGCGGCTTTGGGGGTTTCCGTTTTTTCGCGCCCGCCTCAAAAATCTTTTGCGCGACGCGGATGTTGTCGTCGTCCACAACGCCCTGCTGGAAGCGTCTTTGCGGCGGCTGACTCGCGCGCCGATTGCCGCCGTTAATCATCTCAATAAAACTCGCCGAATGGGACGATGCGACGCGGTCATTAATCTTAATTCGGCGATGCAAAAAAAGATGACGGCGGCGGGCGGCGATTTTGAATTTGCACCGGAACGCTGCTTGATTCTCGCCAACGGACTTTCGGAAATTCCGCCTTTGCCCGACCGCTCCGGACGCGAAGGAAAAATTCCCGTCGTCGGCTTTGCAGGCGCATTACAATCATTCAAAGGATGCTTTGATTTGCTGGATGCGGCGAAAATGATTGATGCGCCGATGCGCCTGATTTTCGCGGGCGAAGGAGGCGATCAGACCGAAATGGAATTGCGCGCCGCTCATTTGAAGCATCAGGTTGAATTCCGCGGGCATCTCGCCGACCTTTCCGAATTTTATAACGAGTGCGATATTTTCTGCTTTCCCTCGCACAACGAACCCTTTGGATTGGCCCTGGCGGAGGCGATGTCGCATGCATTGCCCCCGGTCGCCGCGAACGCGGGCAGCGTCGCGGACATCATCGATGATGGCGAAACCGGCTTATTGTTCGCGCCCGGCGATCCTGAAATGCTGGCGGCGAAATTGCGCCTGCTCATTACCGCGTCCTCCCCGCCTTTGCGTCGCAGGATCGGCCTCGACGCTCGTCGCGCGATATTGGAAAAATGCGCCCCCGAAATCTTTTCGCGCAATCTTTGCAAAGCGATGCAAACCATCTCCGCCCTCGGCAGAAAATAATGTTTTTGAATTCGCTGATTCGCTAGCGGAATCTCTTTTCGTCGTGCGGCGGACGGTCGGCGCGAGTATGCGTGAAAAGCCCCGGCGCGACCCCGACACGAAAATGTTTCGCCCGCCACCAGCGGCAATTCAATTCCTTTTCCAAATCGGGAAATTTGTTGACCGTCCGCGAAGTCGGATGCGCCTCGGCGAAAGGAATCAATTCGTCCAAAAACCACCGTCGCAGCGTGCGATGCGCGCGCCAACTTAAAATGCCGAGTCCGACATTCGGAAAATAAGCAACAGGAGGGGGTGCGGTTGCGGTCATTTTGCGCCCTCAACGCCGGGCTGATTAAAAGGATTGATTCCACAAAGCGCCCCCTGCGCGAAAATCTTATGCTCAAACACGGCCATCAATGCGCCCAAATTGCGCGGAGTCAATTCATCTAATGTTAAAATGCTGTGCGCGAGTCCGCCGCCAATTTCTAAATGCGGATTATCATCGCGTTGTCCGCGGGAAAACAACCGCGAATGCGCGCCGACAATTTGCGGAATCCCGCGCGAATCATCAATTCCTTTTTTCACCGAAATTATATCGGCCGACGCCCCCCCCCCTCCCTGCAGAAGCATCTGAAAAAAAGAATGGCGGGCGCGCCATCCCAAATCCCCCCACACCGGCGCGCAAATTCGGAGATTGGCTTTTTCGCCTTTGCGGTTTAATGTTTTTCCCAAACTTTCCATTTCCAATTGCATTAGATGAGGAATTAAATTTCGCAGGCGGAAATCATAGGGCAGAATCACCTTGCTTTGCGCGCCGTTAAAATTGAAATTCCAAATGTCCGCCAGCGCAAGAAGGATGGGCAAATTGCGCGCCAGCGGCGCGTTCTTAAAATGCTTGTCGGCGCGATTCGCCCCATCTAATAATTTATTAAAAGAAGATTCGCCGATATGAATTGCAGCGGCGAGCCCCATCGCCGACCACGCCGAAAACCGCCCCCCTACCCCCCCCCAAATGCGAAATTGATTCGCGGCGGCGATTCCCCATTCGCGCATTGGATTCGGCTTGGCCGACACGCCGGCGAAATGTTTTTTACTTGCCCCATCGCCGAGTTTGCTTTTAATCCATCCGCGCGCGGCGTCGGCGTCCGCAAGCGTTTCTTTTGTTGCGAAAGATTTTGATGAGATGATAAAAAAGGTCGTTTCCGGATGCAATTGCGCGAGTGTTTTTTTAATTCCGCCGCCGTCGGCGTCGCCGACAAAATGCGCGCGCACCGGCGAGTTGCTGTTTTCCAATGCGGTCGCAATTAATCGCGCGCCGGATTCCGACCCCCCCATTCCGATATTAACAACATCGCAAAAGCGATTCCCTCTTGCGCCGACAATTTCGCCTTCGCGCAAACGATGCGCGAAATCAAGAAATCGCCCGCGTTCATCGGCGATTTGCCCGCGCAGTTTGGGGGAGATTTGAGTCATCATTGTTCCGCGCAAAGCCGGATGCAAAGCGGGAAGACGCTCGGTGAAATTAACTTTTTCGCCGGACATCATCGCCGCAATCTCATCTTTTAATTGGCGGGCGCGGGCGAAATTCAAAAGCGCGCGCAGGGCGGAATCATCAATGGATTGATTGGAAAGATCCAAGGTCATTCCGCCGCCGTCAAAGCGGACGGCGAAATTGCCGCCGCGAATCTTGCCGCCAAGTCGCCGCGAATGTTCGGCGAGAATCCGCAGGGGGGGGGGGGTATTAGCGGAAATCATTTTGCAAGACGATTGATTAAGTCGCGCGCCGCCTTTGCCGTTTTGGAATCGCGCAGCGAAAATTCCAAAGACGCTTCCAATAATCCCGACGGCGAGCCGCAGTCGTAGCAGGCGGCGCGATGCGGAATCGCAAAGACGGATTCTCTTTTCACAAGGTCGGCGATGGCGTCGGTCAATTGAATTTCATTGTTTTTTCCGGGCGATATTTTTGCCAGCATTTCAAAAATCGCCGAAGTAAAAACATATCGTCCGGTAATGGCAAACGACGACGGCGCGCGCGAGGGGGGGGGCTTTTCCACGACGCCGCGCAATTTTTTCGCGCCGCTTTTTTTGCTTGGCGAAGCGAAATCAACAATTCCATATTTGCGCGAATCAGCGGACGGAATTGGATGGACAAGAATCGCACTCGCGCCGACTTTGGAAAACGCGCGGATTAATTTCGGCATTCCATCAATCGCCGGATGCAGAATGACATCGGGCAGCATTACGCCGAAGGGCGAATCGCCGACGATTTTTCGCGCGCACAAAATCGCATCGCCGAGTCCCCGCGGACGCGACTGCACGACGACTTTGATTTTCATCATCGGCGGAATCGGCGGCAGAATTGCATTAACGGCGGCTTTGTTTCCGGCGGATGCGAGTTGCGATTCCAAATTGCGGTCGCGCCGCAGATATCGCAGCGCAGGCGGATTTTTTTCGCGCGCGACAAAAATTAATTCGCTCGCGCCCGCCGCCGCCGCTTCCAAGGCGATGTAATGAATCACCGGACGGCATCCGACGGCAAGCAATTCTTTCGGGACGCATTTAGTCGCGGGCAGCATTCGCGCGCCGAATCCGGCGGCGGGGACGACGATTTTTTTTATCGGCGCAATTGCCATCGTGCAAGTATAGCGAAAATCGGCGAGTATAATTCGCGCGATGATAATTCTTGCCATTCATCAGGGCAAGCACAGTATGACTACCAACGGCGATGGCGAATCATCGCGCACGGCTGTATACTGGCTAGTCTGCTATAATTCCGAATGATGAAAAATGATACGGCATTTCCGCACGAGCCCGTGCAGTCGCTTTGGTGGGGAGAACTTTCCAAAGTGGAACGGCTGTGCATTAATTCTTTTCTGGCCAACGGCCATCCGTTTCACTTGTACACTTACGGAGAAATTACGGGCGTTCCGGACGGCACGACGGTTTTAGACGCCGCTGAAATCCTTCCCGAATCCCTTGTTTTCCGCCTCCGCAAAGGCAACGCCAGAGGCTCATTGACCGGATTCGCCGATTGGTTTCGCTGGCAATTGCTGTTTATGCGTGGCGGCTGGTGGGTGGATATGGATTTAATCTGCCTGCGACCGTTTGAATTCAACCGCGAAATTGTGTTCGGCATGGAGAATGATTTAACGCCCTGCATCACCGCGATGCGCTTTCCCGCCGGACATTCGCTGCCGTGCGAAATGGCTAAACAATCCAAGTCGCCCTTTTCGTTCGCGCCATGGGATTCGCCGCGCAAGCGCTGGCGAAAATTGTCGCGCCGTCTGCGATTCGGCAGCCGCCCCAATGCAATTAATTTCGGAGAGGGCGGCGGTATTCGGACATTCAAATTTGCGGTAGATCACTTTCAATTGCATAATTACGCCGAGCATTTTTACTGCTTTTATCCGGTGCCTTGCCATGAATGGCTCGAAGTTTTTAATGGAAAACTCGCGGGCGGAATAGCGCGTCTGGACAATTCCCGCGCCTTGCATTTGTGGAATGAAATGATACGCCGGAACAAATTTGACAAGAACGGTGAATTTCCGCCCGACTCCGTCTTTGAAATTCTGCGCCGCCAATTTTAGGCGGCGGGGACGACGATTTTTTTTATCGGCGAAACTGCCATCGGGCAAGCTTTATTTACCGGGCTTTGGCGGCGGCATTCATGTCGGCTGTTATCATTTCCGCTATTAGATTTTCCAGCGTTACCGTCGGCTCCCAGCCCATGATTTGACGGGCTTTGCTGGCATCTCCCTGCAGAATATCGACTTCCGTCGGCCGAAAATATTTGGGATCAATCCGCACAATAATTTTTCCGCTTTTTGCATCGCGCCCGATTTCTTCCGCGCCGTCGCCTTCCCATGCGATATCCATTCCAGCCAGCGCAAATGCCTTCTCCAGAAAAAACCTGACACTTTCCACCCGCCCCGTCGCCAGCACAAAGTCATCGGGTTTTTCCTGCTGGAGGATGAGCCACATTCCGCGCACGCAATCCTTAGCATGACTCCAATCTCTTTTCGCATCCAAATTGCCGATGTAGAGGCAGTCCTGAAATCCATGAGCAATGCCCGCCGCTGCGCGGGTGATTTTTCGCGTCACAAAGGTTTCGCCCCGCACCGGCGATTCGTGATTGAAAGTAATGCTGTTGGCGGCGAACATTCCATATGCTTCCCGGTAATTGACGGTAATCCAGTAGCCGTAGAGTTTAGCGACTCCATAAGGCGACCTCGGATAAAAGGGCGTGCGCTCGGTCTGCGGCATTTCCTGAACCAAGCCGAACATTTCACTGGAAGACGCCTGAACGAATCGGACATCCTTCATATTAAGGACGCGCATATTTTCAAGCAGGCGCAGCACGCCGACGGCATCGGCGTTGGCGGTGTATTCCGGCGCCTCAAAGGAAACCTGCACATGACTCTGCGCGGCCAGATTGTAAATTTCATCCGGCTGAGTCAATTGCATAATCCGCATCAAACTTGAGGAATCGGTCATATCGCCGTGATGCATAAAAAAATTGCTTTCCGCCGTATGCGGGTCGCGATAGAGATGGTCAATACGCGCCGTGTTGAAAAGCGATGAGCGCCGCTTTACGCCATGCACCACATAGCCCTTTTCGCACAGAAATTCGGCGAGCAGAGAGCCGTCCTGCCCGGTAACGCCGGTGATTAATGCCGTCTTTTTTGTCATTGCCACGGGCGCATTATATCCGTTATAATGCGCGCTTTGCAAGGAAAATCCGATGAGTAAAATTCTGATCACAGGCGGAAGCGGCTTTTTGGGGCGGCGAATCGTTTCCGCATTAAAGGAAGCGGGGCATCTCGTTTTCGCCCCGCGCTCGGCGGAATTCAATTTGGAATCCGGCCAAGGAGTCGCTGATTATTTTTCGGCTCGCAAGCGCGAGGGCAACCCCGTGGATTCGGTGGTGCATTCGGCGGCATATTACGGCGGACTCGGATTCATAATGGCGGAGGCGTTTACGGCAACGATACGCAATCTCAAAATGGCGGCGGTTGTCTTTGAAGAAGCGGCGGCGGCGGGCGTTCGCAAAATCATTTCGGTCGGCAGCACTTGCGCGTATCCGGGACATTTGACCGGCGAAATGACGGAAGCGCAAATCTTTTCCGGACGCTGCCACGAATCGGTGGACGGATACGGCTTTTCCAAGCGGGCGCATTTGGTTTTGATGGCGGAGGCGCATAAGCAATTCGGCGTTGAGTGCAATCAAATTGCCCTTTCCAATCTTTACGGCGAAGGCGATGTTTTCAGCTATCGCAGTCACGCCGCCGGTGCGCTGATGCGCAAAATCGCCGACGCCAAATTAAGCGGCGGACGCGCCGTCGCATGGGGAACGGGAAAACCGCTACGGCAACTTTTATATGTCGGCGACGCCGCCGAAGTTATCGCCCGCGCCGTGGAATTTTCACACGACGACGAACCGATAAACGCTCCGGGCGAGGAAGTTTCCATCCGCCAACTTGCCGAGGCAATCGCCGATGCCGCAGATTTTCCGCGCGAGCGAATTGACTGGGACAACAGCAAACCCGACGGCGTTTTTCAAAAGTCGGTCAGCGGCGAAAAACTGCGCGCCCTGCTGCCGGATTTTTCACCTTTGCCTTTCGCCGATGGAATCGCCCGCACGGTGCATTGGTATCTGCAAAACAAAGAAGAAGCCGATCGGCGGAAATGATTTTTGACGAATAAATAAAACCGGCGGATAATGCATCGCAGAGTTTATCGGGATTATCGGCGGCTCCACGCCGCACGGCGAAAATAAGAGGAGTAAAATCCCCCGATGAAAAATTTCATCTATATGGTGCAGGGCACTTCGGACCGCATCGGCGAGTATTTGCATCTGCGCGAGCGGCCCGGCGCCGACGCTGTTTTTCTCACCTACGACCGCGAGCGCGAAGGGTGTATTTTCTTTCCCAACTCCACTTTCATGCAGGGACGCAATCGAATGTTGGCGGAAGCGCGCAAACTCGGCGACCACCGCTATTTCATTTTTATGGACGACGATGTGGAATTCGTCCGCGGTAGCTACGGCGATTTTGAATCTTTGCTTTTACAATTGCGCCCGGCCATCGGTGTGCCGGTTTTTAATCGCACGCGAAATTCCGTTGTCGGCTTCGGCTCGGCACTAGGGCGGGTTTATTTTCCGTATCTGGACTGGCAGATTGCATGGGATTACGACGGCCAAATGAACGCCTATCATCGCGACCTTGTTTTGGACGGACTCGCGCTTCCTTATTGGGAATCATTGTCCGATGATTGGTGGATGGCCGATGTCATACCCCGAGCGACGGCGATGAATTTTTATTCGGATGGAATTCTGCAATTCAATCGCATCACCATCAACAATAAAATACACCGTGATTATCCGAGATCGGACAAGCCGGTGGAAAATGCGGCGGAATGGATGGACGCGCAATTCACCGACGAGCATTCGATGCCAATGGGAGTGGAATTTTCTCTACTGCGCTATCTGCGGAGGCTTGTTTTTCCGTTCAAGCCGAAGTATTTTCGCCGCGCCAATCCACACGGACTCATCGCGCCGCTGGTGCATTTGCCAGCAATGCTTGCTGAAACACGCGCTTATCGTCCGCGTGAAAATTATCGGATAAATCCGCAGATTGTCGCCGAGAAATTGCATCCCGACTCTCCGCTATATCAGCATTATTTGCGGCATCGGGCGGATTGACTTCAAATTGAAAATCAAATGCGAACCGCGAAATTCTTAATCAGGCGGGCGGCGATGGAGAATCTGCCGTAGCGCAAAGATCGCCACAGTAGCCAGCGAAGAATGGAATTCGTCCGCCGCTCCAAACCCGAAGACATTTCGGAAATATATCCAACCGCCTCCCAGAATTCCGCGCGCGATGCAACCCCTCCCTCCCTTGTGCCGTCGCGCAAAATTCGCCGCGCACAATTGCGCGCTTGACGCAGCAGATGAATGCGCGTTGCTTCCGGCAAATCGGGGAGTCCTTCCATCATTTCACCGAGCGGCTTGCTTTTTTCTATAGGATCGTTTTTGCCCAAGCGGCGGCAATGCGCGCTTACTATCCCCGCCGCCGTGTATTTGAATTGCAGCAGAGGCCAGCTGGTGGTTAAACTCGTGCCCCCCGCGCCGCGATAAATTCTGCGACGGTAAAGATCTCCGGCAACGACGCCAATTGCGCGGCGGGATTCAACAAAGCGCAATGTAAAATCGGATTCCTCCATAATCCTAAAATATTCCCGAAAACCCCCGACCTCCTCAAATACGCGCCGACGAATCATTGTGCCACTACTCCCGATGAAATAAACGGGCGAATTAGATTCAACGGAGAAAAAATCCGGCAGCGCACCCGGCGATTGCGCGGCGCGAATCAATTCGCCGGATTCGTTCATCTGACTCATGCACGGAACACAACAATCTATGTCGCCGCGCGAATGCAAAAAAGCCGCCTGCTTTTCCAGCCAAATTGGAAGGGGATGATCGTCGTCATCCATAACCGCGAGCAAGTCGGCGCGCGCTTTTTTTACGGCCGCATTTCGCGCCGCCGCGACTCCGGCGTTCTTTTGCGTGACCACAGCGATGCGCGAATCGCGCTTGGCGTAATCGGCGATGACCTCGGGAGAATTATCGGTGGAGCCGTCGTCGACGATGATCAATTCAAAGTCGGCGAGGGTTTGGGCGAGAATGCTGTCAATCGCTTCGGCGGCGAATCGGGCGCGGTTATAAACCGTCAAAACAACACTGACTGCGGGAGAAGAGGACATTAGATCAAATGGATTATATCATACTATAATCGCGCCTATGAAATCGCAAGCAATTCTGCTGACCGGCGGGGCGGGCTACATTGGCGCGCACATTGCCCTTGAATTGCTGGACGCCGGCAGGCGCGTCGTCGTCTTGGACGATTTATCAACGGGCGACCGCAAAAGCATTCCACCGCAGGCCATTTTTGCGGAGGGCGACATCCGCGATTCCGCCCTGCTGGATTCCATTTTGCGGAGCGAAAATGCCGGGGCGATTATCCACGCCGCCGCCGTCGCCAGCGTGCCGGAATCCGTCGCCGACCCGGCGCGATGCCGCGACATTAATATCAACGGCGCAAACGCGGTTATTCAAGCCGCCCGCCGCAGCGGAATTCCTTATGTTGTTTTTTCCTCAACTTCCGCCGTCTACGACGAAAACGCGCCCGCGCCCTTCGCCGAAGATTCGCCGACATCGCCCATCAGCCCCTACGCCGAATCCAAATTAGCGGCGGAAAAAGCGCTCGCAAAAATCGCCGAGTCGGATTCTAATTTCCGCTATGCAGCCCTGCGGTATTTTAATGTCGCCGGCGCCGATCCCTCCTTGCGGACCGGCGACCGCAAGCGCGCCGCCACCACGCTGATTAAATCCATCTTGGAATGCGCCGCCGGAAAGCGGCCTTATGTGGAAATTTTCGGCGCGGATTATTCCACTCCCGACGGCACCTGCGTGCGCGATTACATTCATGTCGCCGACATCGCGCGCGCGCATCTTCTTGCATTGTCATATTTGGAAAACGGCGGCGACTCCGAAGTTTTTAATTTGGGAATCGGGCACGGCTTTTCCGTAAAAGAAATAATTGCGGCGGCGAAAAGCATAACCGACATTGATTTTATAACGCGCGAATCGCCCCGCCGCCCCGGCGACCCGGCGGCAATTGTAGCCGACATCAGCAAGGCGAATCGCGTTTTGGGCTTTCATCCGCACTGCGCCGACCTTGAAAAAATCATCGCCGACGCATGGGCTTGGGAAAAGAAAAACAACAGGAAGGATTAATTAATCCTATCCTGCGGCTTCATTTTTCCATTCATAATCTTCGGTGTATTTTTCGCCGAAGATTGACTCAATGATAAAGCGGGCGATTCGCCTTTCATTATAACTTTGATGCGCACGAATCCATCCCGCGCGGGCAATTTGAATTCGGCGCTCGTCATCGCGCAAATAGGCGCGCAGCAAATTCGGCAAGTCGGCGAGCGAATCAAAATAAATAACCTCATCTTTCGCAAACAACTTTTCAAAGCCGGGAATGCGCGGCGTGAAAACCAAGCAGCCGTTTCCCGCCAATTGCACAATGCGGTCGGACGCATACCATTCAATATCGTTCATTCTATTAAAACTGATTCCGATTTTGCTTTCTCCCATTGCACGAATGAATTCGCGCCCGCCAAGGAGTGTCCCGCGCGCTATGCCGAAGATTCCAAGGCGCGCTTCGCCCTTCATTTTATTAAGAGCGTTCATTAATTGTTCGCGCGCCGGGTCGGGACGGCCGGCGAAAAAAACATCATAGCGCGGATTTGGATTGTCAAACGCGCGCTCGGTTTCCACCGACGAGTCGCAAATGTTCGGCATAAAATAAAAAGGAACATCCCCCCCCCCTCCGACAAGACGACGCGCCGCCGACGGATGCGTCGTGGAGAAGAAAGCATCCAAGTGCGGATGCTTTTCGCAAAGGCGAGGAATTTGATGATTCCAAAAAGGATCCACCCACCATTGCGCAATTTTAGTTGAGGAAATGCATCGGCGAATTTCCGCCAAAGTTTCCGCAAAGACCAATTCGCAATGGCCGAGAAGGACAAGGTCGGGCTGCAGTTGCATTGCGGTTTGCAGAAGGGCGCGATTCATTTTTTTCGCCCCCCATTGCTTGCCGAAAACACCGTAATAGCGGGCGGCGTCGCGGTAGGAAAAATCAAGAACCGAATGTCCCTGCCGAATTAATCCCGCGCTTAATTTGCGGTCGGTGGAGTAATGGCGGGCGCAGTCGTCGGCGCTTTTGCGCGCGCGCGGAAAAAGCGAAAAGTTGGCGCAGTGCAGAATTCTCATCGCGCGGAATTAATTAAGGCAAGATGGCGTCGGACAATTATATCCCAAGAAAATTCCGCCGCGCGATTCTTGGCGGCGATGCCCATTTCCGCAAGCCGGGGGGAGTCGGCGAGAATATCGGCGATGGCTTTTTCCACTTCTTTTGCATTTTTGCCGTCGCACAAAATTCCGGTTTCGCCGTCGGCGATGGCATCCCCCCCCCCCCCCTCTGTTCCGCCGAGCGAAGGAATGCCGCACATCGCCGCCTCTAAATATGCGATGCCGAAGCCTTCTATGGAATTGTCGACGCGACGGGTCGGCATCACAAATAAATCGGAAGAATTAAGCAGCGCGGATTTTCGCACACCTAAGGTCACGCCGGCGAAATGCACATTTGCGGCGACGCCTAATTCTTTTGCGAGAAGTTGAAGACGCTTTTTATCTTCGCCGTCGCCGCCGATTAAATACAGAATTTTAGGATATATGTTGATGAGATTCGGCAAGGCGCGTATCACCGTATCCAAACCTTTGCGCGGCTCCAAGCGGGCGACCGTCGCCAAAATTGGATGATGATCTTTGATGATGCTTTCAAATTCTTTTTTCGCCGCATCATCCGGAGAAGGGGGGGGAGTGATGCCGGGCGGAATCACCTTTATTTTTTCCGCTTGTGCAAACCTGCCCGCCAATTCGGCGACATATAAAGAATTGGCGACGATAAAATCCGCCTTGTGAAATGCGCCGCTGATGCGTGCGATTCGCCCTGCCGAATCGTCCAGCAATTCGCTGCCGTGCGCGAGGCAGATAACCGGCGGGCGGCGAATAAGATTAAGCCGCTCTAAACTTTTCCATGAATCGGCGACGACGGCTTTGGCGTTTTGCGATTCGCGGGCGATGATTCGCGCTTTGCGAATTCGCCTTAGAATTCTCGGCCCGCCGAATCTGCGGACGATGAAAGCGCATTCGGCATCTATGATTTTTTCGGCGGCATCGCCTTTGGCATCGGCGAAGACGCGGACGCTTTCGCCGGATTGGGCGAATGCATCGGCGAGTCCGCGCATTAAATTTTCCATTCCGCCGACGGCGGGCGGAAAAGTTTGGGTGGCGATTAAAATCATTTGGACAATTTCTCGCTATGGCGGTCGGAGAAGAATCAAAACCCAATCTATCGCAAAAAAACGCAGCCCGAATTTTTGAGTTTGGCGCCCGTCAATTCGGCCGCCGGAAATGATTCGTTGGAATGCAAATCCAGACATTCGCCGCAGCATTTCAGCGATTCCGCCGCGCGATTGAGAATGCCATCCTCTTCGCTTTCGCTGATGCGGCGGTTTTTCAGAAACTGCGCATGCAGAGAAAGCAGCAACTTAGGGCGGCGCGCGGAAAGAAAATCGGACATCGCCGGCAGCAATTCAAATTCGCCGCCTTCAATATCCATTTTGATGAAATCCGGCGGTTCGGCGCGAATTAAATCCTCCCATGCAGCGCGTCCGAAAGCGGGAGCGAGAAAGGATTCGCGCGCATCCGGCGACAGGAGAAAACTCGTCGTCGACCGGCCGAGAAAATACTGCTGCGAAAGCGCCGGCGCCATCGGACAGATCCCGGATTCGGCCGCAAGGGCAGCGCCGACGACGGCGATATTGTCCGCCCGATTCCGCCGCGCATTCCAAATCAACTGCTGCAATGCGTCCGGGTCCGGCTCGAACGCGACAACCCGGCGGCACTTTCGCGAAGCATAAAGCGAAATCTGTCCGAGATATGCGCCGATATCCCACAGGACGGTTTGCGGCGACAAATGCGCGTCCAAGACATCCAGGGTTTCCGGCTCCCACCTTTCGGCGGCGGTGCTTTGCCACACCTTTCGCGAGCGCGAATGGACGATAAATTTTTCACCTCGAACCGAAACGCGCGACCCGTTCAGCCAAAAGGAATTTTTGCGCGCGAACCGCAGCGGATGCCGCAGATACCTCGCGGTCAGCATTGATAATCGCGATTTTTTCGCCGTCATCGGAAAATTTTATCACGCCTTTTTTAATTGAAATCGACGCCAAATTTCTTCGGCGGCGCGGGCGGTTTCGGCGAGAGGAGGCGACTCCCATCTTGTTAATTCACCCCGCCAAGGACGCGCTAATTTTCGGGCGAATAAGGATTCGTGAAAAGCAAAAAACTTCGCCGCCGACCTTTTCATCAAAGGACGGCAAGGCGGAATCCAAATAAAAACCGGCTTCGCCGCCGCGCATGCTTCGCTTGCCATATTGACCGAATCGCCGGTCGCGATTAAAAAATCCGCCGCCGCCAAAATATCCATATATGGATTTTCTCCGCCGTCCGCAGGACTCCAAAAAAAATTGCCGTCGCTGCTTAAATTTTCCGCGAGAATTTTTTTCTGAGAATCACCGGTGCGGCGGGAAGCCGTCGCCAAAATTCCGCCGCCGATTTTTTGCGCCGCCGATTTTAATTCAAGGGCGAATTGCTTTGCGTCTTCGTCGGAAAATGAAAACGCGCGATTTTCGCCGCCGATTAAAACGCCGATTCGCGGCGTTGGAATTCGGGCGAATTTTCGCGTCGCCGATTCTTTGCGGGCGGCTAAATTTTCCGCCGTCACTTCGCCGACCGCCCCCAGCGTTTCAATGACATTGCCGCCGCCTAAGCGGTCTTTACCGCGCAAACGGTCGTGCATGGGCGCGACGACGGCGTCAAAATAGTCCGCCGCAAACGGCGGATTCTGCACAAAAACCGAAAACGCCGCGCGCGCGCGAAGTGCGATTCCCAAAGCGGCGGCGCGGCTTCCGCAGACGACCGCAATGTCCGGCGCGCCGCGAACGGCCGAAAAATCCATCCATCGCCGCGAAAATAAAAAGCCCGGCAAAAGCGAAAACAAAGGCGGCGGCGTCAAATTTTTTTCAGCGACTTCGCCGCCGCTATGAACGGCAATCGCCCGCGCGAGTCCGCGGGCCTGCGCCGCGAATCCCGCGCCGCCATCGCACACCGCCCAAATTTCCATTGTTGAATTATAAATGCGCGATTTGACTTCGCCCGATTTCGCGCCTAAAATCCGCCCGCAATGAGCGCGATAAACATCAACGCTTTGCGCGAAGCGGCGGCGAATTTGTCGCCGTTTCCGCACGCGATAGTTTCCGGATTCGTCCGCCCTGAATCGCGCGGCGACCTGCTGCGGGATTTTCCCCGCATCGCCGAGCCCGGCAGTTTTCCCTGCGCATCGCTGAAATTCGGCGCCGCCTTCGCCGATTTAATCCGCGGCATTCAAAGCGAAGAAATGACCGCCGCCGTCGCCGATAAATTAAAAATCAATCTGCACAATCGCCCTACGATGGTCACCGCCCGCGGACGATGCCGCGCCGCCGACGGCAAAATCCACTGCGATTCGCGCGGCAAACTCGTCACCGCCCTCATCTATCTCAACGCCGAATGGGAAGCCGAGGGCGGACGCCTTCGGCTCTTAAACAGCGCCGATAATTTGGAGGATTACTTCGCCGAAGCGCCGCCCGATTTTGGCTCGCTGGTGCTTTTTCGCTGCGAAGAAAATGCATGGCACGGGCATAAAAGTTTTGAAGGCGAACGCCGCGCGGTGCAATTAAATTGGGTGACGGACGATTCCTACCGCCGACGCGAATCGCGCCGTCACCGGCTGAGCGCGACGGCGAAAAAAATCGGCGGGATGCTGCGCCGCCGAATTGGCCGATGACTCTCGCCATTGACACATTCAGCAATCGCTTCGGCGGCTACGCTTATTTCAAGGCGCTCGGCCATCCGCTCGCCGTTGAGGCCGCGCAAAATCTCGCCGATAAAATTCGCGGCGCGAATCCGTCGGCGATTTTTGATCCGACCGGCGGCTTGCAGGCATTCGCCGCTCTGCACGGAATTGGCGGCGGCGATTTCGCTGAATTATTCGCGCAGGATATTTCGCGGCTGGGCGATTCCGTCCTCGGCCATTCGGTCAAACCGGTCAGCGAATTGCCGATGAGCAAAGCGCAATTGCTTTTTATTCCGGCCTTTGACGCCGCGCGAATCACGGCGCAAATCGCCCATTTAATTCCGACGGGATGCGAAGTGGCGACGCTGGACGAAATGCGCATTCCCGACCGCCTTCTCACCGACCGCCGCAATTATCTCAATAAATTAAATTTCGCCACAAACCTTCTTTTTTTCCGCGAGGAAAAAGGGCATCACACGCGATTGGTAACGGCGAATTATTGGGGGGCTTACGGCGCGAAAAACACTTTTGCATGGTGCCGTCTTTTTGACGGGGGGGGGGGGGTGCTGTGCGATTTTGAAATGCCGCTCGGCGATGCGAATCACACCGTCATTCTGGACAGCCGCGACATTAAGAAAAAATACAATCTGCCGGACTTTTGCGGTCAGGTTTTCTTTTCAATTATTCACGGCGCCGGCCATGACATCGTCAAATATGTAGCGGACACTTTCAGCGACGACGGCGCGCTTTCCTGCACGCACGACGCCAACGCCTGGCCTTCCGACCGCTACGCCGGAATTCCCGCGCCCGATAAAGATGAGAAGGTCATTCTATGGATTCAAAATTCGCATTCGCGCCCCATTCCCGCGGGCGAAATCGCGCTCAATAAAATGGGCGAAGATGACTTGCATTATCTTCAAAAAGAAATACCCCCCTTTGCAACCTATCCTTTGGACATCGGCGAATTGCTGCCGAAGATTCGCTGGCCTTCGCAGGTGGAAGCGCACGCCGGAAAATACTTTGTGCGTCCGCGCTACGAAGTGACGACGGCAAAAGGCCGGCTGCGAATTAATCATGCGAATGTCGAGCGCGGCGACCTTGCCTCCGATCCGCAGATTCCCAAGATTGCGAAGCATATCGGCAAGGGCTTTCTTCTGCCCGCGCCAATTCTGCCGACGGCGGAATTCATCAGCGAATGCCTGCCCACGCCGATGTCAACCGCCCAGCAAACACTGCCGATTGCGGCGCGCATTTTTAATGCGGAAGGCGCGCAAATCGCCGAGCATTCTTTCGGCAATCTTCCGCGCAATCATTCCGCGCTTTTGAATTTGAGCGAATTGACGGACGAATTAAAAAGAGAGGGGGGGGGGGGGTTCGGCCATGCGGAAATCGTCTACGATTTTTCGCGGGGCGGCGAGGCCGACGGCTGGCTGCATGCGCTTTTTCGCTACACTTTGGCGGCGAGCGGGCATGTCGCCGAGACGAGTTTCGGCGCGCATTTGTTTAATCATATTCTCACTTACAAGAATGAGCCGCAATCTTACAAAGGTCCGCCGCCCGGAGTCACGACGCGCTTGTTTATCCGCTGCGCGCCGCCGCCGATTGACACTTTTTTTCATTTGATTTATCCGGTCTGCGATAAATGGCGCGACGCCAGCGACACGCATCTGGAATTAAAAAACGCCCGCGGCGAAGCCATCGCCGAGCGCAAAGTTCATATTCCGGCGAGCGGGTCGCGCCGATTTAGCCATGCCGAATTATTTTCCCAAGACGAGCGCGAAAGAGGGGGGGGGGGGGGATATATTATCGCGCGCGATTCCACCTGCCGATTATTCGGCTATCATGGCGCGCGGCTTGGCGATGCTTTCGCTTTTGACCACATGTTCGGCTTTTAATGCGGAATGAAGATTCTGCAATTGCTTCCGGCTCTTCATCAGGGGGGGGCGGAGCGCGGCGCCGTTGAATTAAGCCGCGAATTAATTCGGCGCGGAATTGAAAGCGCCGTCATTTCCCAAGGCGGACGACTCGCCGCGCAGATTGAATCGGACGGCGGAAAGCATTATGTTCTTTCCGTCAAAAGCAAAAATCCGCTGACATTTTTTCCGCGCGCCTTGCAATTGCGCGGGGCGATTAAATCCATCCGCCCCGACATCATCCATGTCCGCAGCCGCTTACCGGCGTGGCTGCTGAAATTCGCCAATGCATCTTTGAAGTTGCCGGTTGTTTCCACCGTGCATGGATTCAATCGCGTCGGAAGATACAGCCGCGTGATGACCGACGCCGACAAAATTATCTGCGCGAGTCCGTCCATTAAAAATTATGTCCGCGCGAATTACGGAATCGCCGACGAAAAAATTGCGTTGATTCCGCGCGGCGTGGATTGGGCGGCGTTTAATCCGAATCACTTGGATGATAAATTCATCCGCGAATTTCGCGCGAAATATCAATTGGAAAATGCATATACTGCCGCCGCCGTCGGACGAATTGCGCCGGGCAAAGGATTCGCGACTTTTATTCGCGCCCTCGCGCGCGCGCAAAAAAAAAGGAAAAATTTAATCGGGCTTATCATCGGCGACGCCGACCAAAGCCGACTCGCGCATCTTGGGAAATTAAAAAAACTCGCCGATGAATTAAACGCGCCGATAAAATTTATCGGCAATCAATCGCGCATGGCGGAGATTTATTCGCTGGCCGATGTAATTGTGTCGTGCGCGGAAAAGCCGGAAACCTTCGGACGAACCTTGGCGGAATCGCTGGCGATGAATTGCCCCGTCATCGCGACTCGCCACGGCGGGGCGATGGACATCGTGCGCGAAAACAAGGACGGATTTTTATTCGCCCCGGGCGATGACGCCGACCTTGCCGAATTGCTTATTGCCGTCGGCGAATGCGAATGGAAAGGATTGCGCGAATCGGCATCGCGATTCTCTCTTGATGAAATGGCGGAAAAAACATTGGCGGTTTACCAATCCGTCTTGGCGGAATCCCGCCGTCAAAAATAAACAACTGATAAAATATAAGCATGCCGGAGAAAGTATGCGTCGTTGGATTGGGATATGTGGGGCTGCCATTGGCGGCGGCCTTCGCCAATTCTGCGGCGGCGGCCGGCCATCCGAAGACCATCGGCGTCGATTCCGACTCCCGACGCATCGCCGAATTGCAGAAAGGATTCGACTCCACCGGCGAAATCACCCGCGCCGAATTAATCGCCGCAACTCATCTCCAATTCGCCGATGATATTTCGGCGGCATCCGACTGCACGGCGTTTATCATCACCGTCCCGACCCCCCTCGCCGACGACCGCCGACCGGATTTATCGCCTCTTAAAAACGCCTGCACATCCGTCGGCGGAATCCTTAAGCAAGGCGATTTGGTCGTGATAGAATCCACCGTCTATCCGGGAGTCACCGAAGAAGTTTGCCTGCCGATACTCGCACGCGAATCCAAACTCATGCCCGACCAAGATTTTGACTGCGGCTATTCGCCCGAAAGAGTGAATCCCGGCAGCGATAATAAACATCACTTAACTAACATCGTCAAAATAACCGCCGGACGAACCCCCAAAGCCGCCGACCGCGTTGACCTTCTGTATCGCCGAATCATTTCCGCCGGCACCCATCGGGCGGAATCCATTCGCGTCGCCGAAGCCGCTAAGATATTTGAAAATACCCAGCGCGATGTTAATATCGCACTCGTCAATGAACTCGCCTTAATATGCGACTCATTAGGTCTTGACCGACAAGCCGTCTTTGCGGCGGCGGCGACTAAATGGAATTTTCTTAACTTCTCGCCCGGACTCGTCGGCGGACACTGCATCGGCGTAGACCCCTACTACCTTTCCTACAAGGCGGAAGCGGCGGGTTATCGCCCGAATTTAATTCTGGCGTCGCGCCAAATAAACGACGCAATGGGAAGGTTTATCGCCGACAAAACCGCGCGTCTATTAATCGCCAAAGGCATTAGCATTAGGGGGGCGAATGTGCTGCTCTTGGGATTCGCATTTAAGGAAAACTGCGCCGACATTCGCAATACAAGGTCGTTTGACATCTATCAATCGCTTGCCGAATTAGGCTGCGAAGTGCGAATCTGCGACCCCCTCGCATCTGCGGCACGCGCGAAAAAAGAATATGGGGTGGATATTATCTCCGACCCCAAAGCCGCATTCGCCGACAACTATCACGCGATTATCTTTGCCGTCGCCCATTCCGCATTCAAGGATATAAGCATAGATTCATTAGGCGATGCGGCGGTGATTGATGTTAAAGGAATCGCTCCCCGCTGCGATTGGCGACTCTAATCGCCGGCAAAAAAACAACACACCAACTAAAAATTCTAATTATTTGGCGATTCTGCGCAAAAGCGGTTATAATAACCCTTGTTACTTTATTGCAGGTGCCACTCATCAATCTGTTCAAAGTCGCCCTGCTGGCGATGACTCTGATGATTCTGCTCAGCGGAATCGCCCTCACGCCGTCTGTCAACGCCGCCCGTCTGCCCGACTGCAGGGCGCAGCCGAAATGCCTCGTCGCCTATTCCATTGACTGGAAATCCCTCACCGCCGACCAGATGCAGGATATGATTAAAGAAGGCGCCGATGTTAAAGCCACCGGCAAAAGCCGCATTACCGCCCTGCATTTAACGGCGAAACACGGCAACGCCGAAATTGTCCCCGTCCTCGTCAATGCGGGGGCGGATATCAATGCGACAAATGGCACCAACTGGACGCCGCTTCATTTTGCCGCATTCTACCGAAAGCCCCAAGTCATTCCCCCCCTTCTTAAGGCGGGGGCAAATTCCAGTGCCAAGGATAATCAGGGAAAAACGCCGCTGGATGTCGCCAAAGCGACAAAGAATCGGCAAGCCATCAAAGTGCTGGAATCCCTCAAATGCTACGATTTGAAGATATGGGTATTCTGCATTTAACGCCCATTTATTTTTTGTTCCGGCAAAAATGGTGATATAATAATTGTCGGCGATGATGGGCATCGCCGAAGAATCGCGGAATTAAAATTCCCGCCGCAAAAAACACGAGAACGACAATGAAAGGCGACGCCAAAATCATCAACTCGCTCAACATCTGCCTGACGCACGAACTGACGGCGATTCATCAGTATTACCTGCACGCGAAAATCTACCAAGATCGCGGGCTTGCCAAATTGTGGCAGCACGAACGCGAAGAGGCGATCGATGAAATGAAGCACGCCGACCGCCTGATTGAGCGAATCCTCTTCTTGGAGGGCAAGCCGAATGCGCAGGATATCGAGCGGCTGCACATCGCCGACAAAACCGAAGCGATGCTGAAAAGCGACCTCCAACTGGAATTGGCGGGGATAAAATCTTTGCGGTCGGCGATTTCGCAGGCGGCGAAAGCGGGCGACAGCGTGTCGGAGGATTTATTCAAATCGCTGCTCGCCGACGAGGAAGGGCATGTGGATTGGATTGAAACCCAATTGGATTTAATCGCAAGATTGGGTCTGCCCACCTACGAGCAGTCGCAAATGTAGGGCGGTTATTCTTCGTCCGCGTCTTTTTCTTTGGGGGGGGCGAATCGGGCGGAGATGAAAAGGCCAATCTCAAATAAAATCCAGCACGGAATCGCCAATAATAACTGCGATAAAACATCGGGCGGAGTGAAAATCGCCGCTACGACAAACGCGCCGACAATTACATAAGGCCGCGCGCGGCGAAGGGCATCAATTTCCACCGCGCCGGTTCGCACCAGCAGAAAGACGGCGACGGGGACTTCAAAGGCGACTCCAAACGCTATAAACACCGTCAGGGCGAAACTTAAGTGCTGCTCTATGTCCGGCATCCACGCGACCGACTCCGGCGCGACGGACGCGATAAATCCAAACACCACGCGAAATACCAGAAAATACGCGAATGCCATTCCGCTAAAAAACAGCAGCGTACTGCTTGCCACCAGCGGCAAGACCATTCGCTTTTCGTGGGTGTAAAGGCCGGGCGCGACAAATCGCCACACTTCAAATAAAACATACGGCAGCGCGATGCAGAAGGCAATCAGCAGGGTGACTTTCAATTGCACCAGAAACGGCGAAATAATTCCGGTGGCGATAGGGCTGCCATTCGGCAGGGCGGCGAGAAGCGGACTCGCAAAGAATTCGTAGAGATGTCCGGCGATGGGAAACAGCGCGAAAAAAATCAGCAGCACCGCGCCGCCCGCCCGCAGGAGGCAGCGTCGCAAATCAGCGAGATGGCCGACAAAGCCGCCGATGTTTCCCTTGCGCGGCTCTTTTTTAGCGGACGATTCTTTTTTGTCGTCGCCGTTTTCAGAATCAAGCGTCATCGCGCCGCGAATCGGCGGGCGAGTCGCCGCCGTCCGACTCTTGCTTAATGCTCGGCCATTCGGCGGCGGAAGCGACGGCGCGATGCGTTTCGCGCACTGTTTTTTGATAGTCGCGGTTGATTTGCTTTAAGTCTTCCAATTCCATTTCGCGGCGAATGTCGGAGCGCACGCCGGAAATCTGACGCTGGATTTTGCCGACGAGATGACCCAAAAACCGCGCCGTCTGCGGCAGCCGCTCCGGCCCGATAATAATCAGGCCGACCGCCGCGACCATCGCCATTTCGCCGAAACTGACGCTAAACACGGCGACGCCGCCGGAATTAATTCTTCTCGCGCGATTCGACGGAATGCTCCGCCGACGACGCCGCCGAATCGTCTTCCGGCGAATCTTCCAGCGCGCGTTTTTCCGCCGATTCGGGATCGGCGTCTTCGCGCATTCCTTTTTTGAATCCGCGCACCGCCGCCCCGAGGTCGCCGCCCAAACTGCGAATCTTCTTAGTGCCGAACAGCAGAACGACAACCAGAAGGACAATCATCCAATGCCAAGGACTGCCGAACCCCATCGCTACGCCTGCGGCGGACGCGCCGCTTTTTCCGCGTGGCCGGAAACCCCGCGCCGCTTTTGCAATTCGCCCATCACTTGATTCATCCCGATATTATAGCGCACCATCGCCGCAATGCAATGAAACCACAAATCGGCGAATTCGTGCGGCAAATGAGAAAGATTCCCCGCCTTCGCCGATTCAATCACTTCCGCCGCTTCTTCGGCGATTTTTCCCAGCAGAAAATCCGCGTCGCCCTGCAGTAATTGAGCCGAGTAGGATTCGGACGGATCCGCCGATTTGCGCGATCTAATCGTCTTTTCCAAATCGTAGAGGAGATTCGGCGAATGCGAGCGGAATCGTCCGCGCCCGCCTTCCCGCCGCAAAATCGGATAGCCCGCTTGGCGGAGTTTAATCGCGCAGGCGGCGACGCTTTCAAAGGTCGCGCCGTCGCCGAATTCCGCGCGGGCTTTTTCGGCGATTTCTTCGCCGGTCTGGCGGCACCGCCATTTTTCATCGACATCCAGCAGCAGGGCGCCGCAGAATCCGTCGACGCCATCGCCCAGAACGCTAATGGCAATTGATTTTTGCTCTTCGGCGGTTTGCGGAAGCGGCCGAGTGGGCTCTTGGGGCATCATTTATTTTAATCTCCATTAAATCGCAGATGCGGCGATTATATCAGCAAGCCAAATTCCTCGCGCCGATGCGATAGGCGGCGGGTCGGGGTTTTTAACTCCGACCGGAACATTCCAAAATCAGCGGTGGAATTGGCTAATCCAAATTGACCGCGATTCCTTTTTTCGCCAGATAGTTTTTAACTTCGCCGATGGTATGCGTGCCGTCGTGGAAAATGCTGGCGGCCAAGACGGCGTCGGCTCCGCCCTGCAGGATGGCGTCGGCGAGATGCGATAATTTTCCCGCGCCGCCGCTGGCGATAACCGGCGATTCCACTGCATCCGCCGCCGCCCGGGTGAGGGCGATGTCAAATCCGTCCAGCGTGCCATCGGCGTCCATGCTGGTCAGCAGAATTTCGCCCGCCCCCAAGCGGACGGCTTCTTTCGCCCATTGCACCGCATCGCGGCCGGCGGGGCGGCGTCCGCCGTGGGTAAAAACTTCCCATTTGCCGTCGGATTTTTTTTTAGCGTCTATCGCCGCCACAACGCATTGCGCCCCGAATTTTTCAGCGCATTCGCTGATTAATTTCGGACGAAAAACAGCAGCGGTGTTAATGCTTACCTTGTCCGCTCCGCTTCGCAGCAGCGATTCAAAATCCCCGACCGACGAAACTCCGCCGCCGACGGTCAGCGGAATAAAAACCTCTCCGGCGACCGCATGGACAGTGGCCAGAGTCGCCGCCCGATTTTCCACGCTGGCGGATATATCCAAAAAAACTAATTCGTCCGCGCCTTCGGAATCGTAGCGGCGGGATGCTTCCACCGGGTCGCCGGCGTCGCGAATGCCGACAAAATTTACTCCCTTGACAACGCGGCCGCGGTCAATATCCAAGCACGGAATTATCCGCTTGGCGAGAAAAGTCATTCGGATTCGCGCGGATAGGAGCCGAGAATTTTCATAAACGCCGACCGCTCCCGCACTTCCGCAATCGTGCGGGCGACGGCGTCGTCCTTGCGATGCCCGTCAATATCCACAAAGAAAAGATAATCCCACTGCGTGTGGGGGGACGGACGCGACTCCAATTTATTCATATTAATTCCGTTTCGCGCCAGCGGCTCCAGCATTTGCACGAGGGCGCCGGGCTCGGATTTTGCCGCCAGCACAAAGGAGGTTTTATCGTCGCCGGAAGGGGCGGCGCCGCGTTTTCCCAGAATTAAAAAGCGGGTGGTGTTGTCGGCGGAATCTTCAATGTCGCGGGCGATAAATTCAAGCGCGTAAATTTCCGCCGACGAAGCGGGGGCGATGGCGGCGGCGTTTTCCAATTCGGCGGCGCGCTTGGCGGCGGCGGCGTTGCTGGCGCAATCCGTTAATTCCGCCTTGGGCGAATTCGCCGACAGCCAAATTCGGCACTGCGAAAACGACTGCGGATGCGCAAAAATCACGCGTAAATTTTCCGGCGGAATTTTTTTGGGGGCAAGAAGATGATGGCGAATGCGATGGTAAGTTTCGCCGCAGATTGCAAGCGGCGTCGCCATCAGCGAATCCAAAGTCGCCCCGACCGCGCCTTCGGTGGAATTTTCCGCCGGGGCGACGGCAAAATCGCACGCGCCTTTTTCCGCCTCGCGAAAAACGGCGGCGACCGAATCGGCGGGAATGAATTCCACGCCGCCGCCAAATCGAAGGCGGGCGGCGTCAAAACTGTGCGTCCCCGGCGGGCCTAAATAAGCGATTCGCAAGGACGCTTCGCGGGCGCGGCAGGAGGAAATAATTTCGCGGAAAATACGGCGAATGTCGGCGTCGCTGAGCGGATTGGCGTCCTGCTTGAAAAGCCGCCTTAGAATTTGCGCTTCGCGCGATGGCGAATGGAATTCATTTTCGCCGCCAGATTCGCGCTTGATTCGGCCGACTTCTTCGGCCGCTTTTGCGCGTCGGACGAGCAGCCGCAGCAATTCGTCGTCAATGGCATCAATGCGCGCGCGCGGCGATTTTAATTCCTTATCCACCGCCCCAATTATAGCCGATGACGATTCAGAGGCGTATCGATTCCATTCAAGAGCACGCGCAGGATATTGACAAATTTAAGCGGCGGGGATATGGTGGAAATAATAGAATCACGCCTGACTTTAAAATGCCTTCTCCCGTTTACTTTGACCACAACGCGACAACGCCGCTGGATCCGGCGGCGCTCGCGGAAATGATGCCGTTTCTGAAAGAACAATACGGCAACGCCTCCAGCCGCCATCATTACGGACGCGAAGCGCGAAAGGCAATTTCGCAGGCGCGCGAGCGAGTCGCCGATGCCGTCGGGGCGCATCCGGCGGAGGTCATCTTTACTTCCGGCGGCACCGAAAGCAATAACGCCGTCATTAAGGGCGTCGCCGCGATGAGCGCAAAAAAAAATATCGCCGTGGGAGCGACCGAGCATCCGTGCGTTTTGTGCGCGGCGCGATCGCTGCAGCGAATGTGCTTTGGATTCCTGCCGATGGCGGTGGACGCCAACGGCATCTTGGAGTTGGACGATTTGGATTCCACGCTGGCGCAGGATTGCGCTCTTGCATCGGTAATGCTGGCGAATAATGAAACAGGCGTGATTCAAAATATCGCCGACATTTCCGCGCGGGCGAAGTCGGCGGGAGCCGCGATGCACACCGATTGCGCTCAGGCCTTGGGAAAAATTCCGCTGGATTTTCGCGCGCTGGGCGCGGACGCGATGACGATTTCCGCCCACAAAGCATATGGTCCGAAAGGCGCGGCGGCTTTGGTAATTCGGCGCGAATTATCGCTCGCACCCCTGCTGGACGGCGGCGGCCACGAAGACGGATTGCGCTCCGGAACCGAAAATGTGGCGGCGATTGTCGGCTTCGGAAAAGCGTGCGAAATTGCGGCGGAAAGAGTCAGCGGCGATTCCATCCGTCTCGGCGAATTGCGGGCGCGAATGGAATCAGGATTGATTTCGCTCGGCGCGCAAATTTTCGGGGCGAATGCGCCTCGTCTGCCGAATACAACCTACTTCGCCTTCGCCGGAATCGACGGCGAAACATTAGTGGTGATGATGGATCAATCCGGCTTCGCCGCCGCCAGCGGCGCGGCATGCTCATCAATGAAAAACGACCCAAGCCATGTTTTATTGGCGATGGGAGTCGCCGTCGAAATCGCGCGCGGCGCAGTGCGAATTTCATTAGGCCGCCAAAATACAACGGAAGAAGTCGATGCTTTCCTAAAAGCAACGGCGGCGATTGTTAATAGATTGCGCTCGTTGTCGGCGGTGGCGGGGTAATTCTGTGATGCGAGAAGTGATTTTGGAATTCCGATTCCAGCGGCGAATGCTGGCGATTATCGGTATTTTGATGGCGGCGAATCTCGGAATTTCAATGCGCCTCTGCGCGATGCTTTCCGAAATTATCGGCAAGTTGCCGTAGGGGGGACAAATGGCGATGAAGAAAAAAATCGCGAAGAAGGCGATTAAAATAGCCGTGATGAAAATTGCGGTGCCAAAAGTGGTGCCCGATGGAAAGCGAAAGCGTCACGCCAAGTCCGGCGAGGTGAAATTGTTCGACTATTTTCATAGCAATCGTGGATCAAACGACGGACTCAAGCGTTGCACCAAGTGCGACAAGGTGAAATCGCCCGACTATTTTCATAGGTCTCGTCGATCAAAGGACGGATACAGACACTATTGCAAAGAGTGCACGAACGCAGAGACCAGAAAGTCCAAAGCCAAGAATCGTGAAAAGCGGAAGCAGGAAAACAGGGAATGGCGGGCAAGTCCCAAAGGGAAAGTATTGACGAATTCGGCGGGTCGCCGCCGGTACCGTCGCGCTAAGTCCCATCTGAATATTGCCCGCCCGGTTCGTACCGCTTTGCAGGACAACAAGCATGCCAAGATTTTCGACCGCCTCGGCTATACGCAGAAAGAATTGCGTCTCCATTTGGAAGTGCAATTTGAGTGGTGGATGACATGGGGGAATTTCGGGGGAGGAAAGGGACAGGAAGGAACTTGGAGTATTGACCACATCATTCCGGTTGCTGATTTTCCTCAGACGGAGGAAGGCATTCGGCATGCGTGGACTTTGGGAAATTTGCGTCCGCTTGACGCACGGGAAAATAACCGCAAATCTTATACGCGGAATCCTCCTGAGGAGGCGAATGCCCTCGTTCGTGCGCGGCGTGCTCTCTCGCAAGCGATGCATAAGCGATTGTTCGCTGCCGAAACCGCCATAGATGAAGCGAAAGCAGTGGAAAAAGCAGAGCAACAAAAACGCGATGCCGAGGGCGAAAAACCCGTGGACCGGGACATGAGTCGCCGTTATCAGAATGTTGGCGTCGAGAAAAAATTTCACGACCACCCATAAAGCTTGGCGCGGGTGCGCTCCGACAATTTTCGGGCGGCTTCTTCAAATTCACGGAGCCGCTTGTCGGTGTAGCATTCCATCAATAGGAATTCGCTTCCGTCGGCGGACGCTTTTTTGCGGGCGCGAGTCGAGGATTTTTTCGCGGCGCGAATTTTGGGCGAAAATTTTGCCGTTGCCATTTTAATTCTCCAGTCGGGTAAAAAATCAGATGATAGCACACCCATGCCAAAAATCAAGCCTGAGCGCGTCAACCGAAGGGATTTGATTTTAATTCGCCGTCGTTTCGTCCGTAAAAAATTCGCGGGCGGCGGCGAGTGCGGCCAATCGCGCAATGACGCCGTAAACATACAATCTATCGGCGGCGCGCGAAATTGCATCTCCATTATCAATTGATTTATCCCCCCCCCCCAACGCAAAAGGCGAAGGCGGACAGCACGCCGTTTCAAACGGCAAAGGCATAAACGACATTCCGCCGCTGTTTAGATTTTCGTCGCTGGCGCGATTTTCATTAACGCGATAAAAGCCGCCGATGACTGTTCCGCCAAGCATATAAGCGACCGGCTCGGCCGTTGCGCCGGCGGCGGAATCGGCGGCGCGAATGCCTTCTTGTATTAATATATCGCGCACGGCGAGTCCTTCTTTTATCACCGACATTTTATTTCTTTGCCTGCGATTTAAGGAGCGCAAATCGTCCGCGCTTTTGGCGGTCATTACGCCCATTCCGTAGGTGCCGGCGTCGGCTTTGACGACGACAAAAGGCGTATCTTCAATTCCATATTCGCGATGCTTTGCGCGAATGCCCTCTAAAACTTTATCGGCGGCTTTGACGACGCATTCCAATCCCTGACTGCGGCGAAAGTCGACCTCGCGGCATACGGCGAATTGCGGGCGAATAAACCAAGGATCAATTTTTAATTCATCGGCGAATTCATCGGCGACTTTATTGTATTCCGCAAAGTGCCCGGATTTGCGGCGGGTTGTCCAGCCGGCGGCGACGGCGGGCATTGTCGGCTGCGACAAACCGGCGAGCATCTTGGGGACTCCGGCGGATAAATCGTTATTAAGAAGAATCGCGCACGGACGAAAATCGCCGATATGCAATTCATCGCCGACGCGCGAAACCGATTCTATTTGCATCCCCCCCCCCCCCTCGGTGATTCGGGCTTGGCCGTTTTCTTCCAAACCGCCGATGCGCACGGCGATGCCGGCCGATTCCAAAAGATATTTAAGAACAGCGACATTATCCCAATAAGCAGGATTGCGCGTGTGATTTTCCGGCACCAGCAAAACCGATTTGGCGTTGGGGCAAAGGTCGGCCAGCAAACGGCGAAACGCCTCCATCGCCACCGGATGGCTTTCGCGCGGCAGATTGTTGAATCCGCCGGGAAAAAGATTCGTGTCTATCGGGGCGATTTTGCGGCCGTCGTTGCGCAAATCCACCGAGCAGTAAAAGGGGGGGGGGGTGCGCCAGAATTGCGCGCGCAGCCAGCCTTCCACCTTGGGAAATTCGGCGACGACGCGCGCCTCCAATTCGCCGAGCGGAGCGGCAAGCCGGGTCTTTTCTGCAAGGACGGCGGAATTCATTGGATGAGATGATTCGGCAAGGCGATTCGCAATGCCAAATTATAAATGTAAAGGGGCATTTTATTCCTTCAACTCAATCGGCGGCCAATATGCAAAGCGACCGCGCCGCCGAAAAAATTCAGCCAGCGCGATTCATCAAAGCCGGCGCCCAGCATCATCGCCGACAATTCCGACTGCGAAGGATGGCGCAAAATAGATTCGGCAAGATAGCGGTAACTCGCCGAATCGTCCGCAATAATTTTCCCAAGCATCGGCAGGCGGCGCAGATAAAATTTATGCAAAGGCCGCAGCGATTCGCAGGGCTGCGAAAATTCCAAAATCAATCCGACCCCCCCCCCCCGCAAAACGCGGACGATTTCACTAAGGGCGCGCGATTTGTCGGCGATGTTGCGCAAGCCGAAAGCGATGACGACCCGGTCAAACGCGCGGCTTGCAAACGGCAAATTTTCAGCGTCGCATTGAATCGGAAAAACGCGCCCGCAGCGGGAATTCGCCGCCCGCTTTGCGCCGACTTGCAGCATTTCGCCGCTGATGTCGGCAAGGACGACAGCGCCTTTTTCGCCGACTTTGGAGGCGAGCAAAACAGCCATATCGCCGCTGCCGCCGGCTAAATCCAAAACCCGCATGCCCGGCCGAACCGCCGCAATTTCCGCCGCCGACCGCTTCCACAGGCGATGCATGCCGAAGGACATAGCGTCGTTCATTCGGTCGTAATAGTCGGCGACGCGCCCGAAAACCTCGCCGACTCGCCGCCGCTTTTCAGCGAGAGTCACCCGCTCAAAGCCAAAATCGGCAAGGGGCGAAGTCGGATTTTGATTGGCGGGAATCGGCTCCATCAGGCGATTTTATCACTATCGCGCAAAAAGCGGAATCCGCCCACCGATGCTCTGCGTCCCGAATTCGTCGGCGGAATTAATTGGCGGACGCAGAGCGTAGGAACGCGGGAATTTATACATTCGCTGTTTCTAAATCTTTCATCAAATTCTTTTGTCCGCCGTGGACATTCGGCTCTTGGCAAAAGAGTCGGCGAAGTGTCGCCATATTTTCTTGGACATCATCGCCGGACAATCCAATCATTTTTGCGACGACCGAATCGATTTTTTGGCGAACAGCATCACGGTAAGCACTGGCGGCGGGAGCGAGTCGGAGCGATTGAATCGCCGCGAATTCTTTTTCGGCAATTTGCCTCGCGGATTCGGCGGCATCGCAAGCGAAGTCGGGAATGGATAATAATTTAGAAGCGGCGATTTGCATCGTGGATCTTCCCTGCTGTTGCTTTTGCCCGTGCTGCCAACGCAATATCATTCCGAAAATACTGTTTGCCCATAGGCACATTGCTTTCTGGATTGATGCCTCTTGTCCTATTAGTGCAACCCATGCTCTTCCGCCCATGCATTTCTTATCGGTCATCATTGCCGTCAGCGATTGCGAAGTCCATCGCATATTTCTCGACAAAAACAAGCAGGACGATTTCGCCCACATTTCTTTCTGCATTTTTTCGCAGTCTTTAACGCCCCTGCCAAAGTGAGTCGGTTCGCCGAGCAGCGTCCGTTGATTCGGAGCATCGGCACTCCACAAAGCGGGACGGGGGGTATTCCGGTTTTTTTCAATTGGATAGAAAGTGTAAGTCCCCCTTCCATCGCCGCCATCCGGATGTCCGATTCTGTCGTGCGTCGGCCCTACTTCAAAAAGTTTCCCCAATGTTGTCATCGGAAACGGCAGAGTAATTTCCTCTTCTTGAGAGTCGCCGGGCCAGCGCAGGCGGCCATTAATTAATGCCGTTGCGGTCGCCGCCAATTCGCCGCCGCGCAAGCCAACTGCACCCCAAGGATCGCCACTGAAATTTATATCCATGCGAAGCCATTCGCCGGAGATGTCGTCGCCGATTTTTATAATTCCATTGTCGGCGTTATCGCCGCTTTGCAATTCAAAGATGCGCGCTATTTCCGCCGCCTCCGAAAAATTGCGCGGACGAAAATGCAGATTGAGAATTCGCATTGAATTCTTTTCGGTTTGAATAATTTTATCCGATTTGGATTTGGGTATTTTTCGGGCGGCGATAAGCATCTCGCCCATTCCGGTGTCCGCCGAAAACGACGACGGCATGTCGGAGGCAATGCCGACGGCGACAATATCATCGTAATTTCTTGCGATGCATTCGCGGAATTTCCGCCAACTTTGCGCGTCCGCCGCCGTCAGCGGAAGCACGGAAGCATAAACGCCGCCAACGCGGAGTTTTTTATCGGCGAGAGCGGCGAAAGCGGAACCCATTCCTGCTTTCATATTGCCGAATGTCCCCCGCAGCATTCTGTTTAGATTCTGCTGCGAATCGTCCTGCTCTTTTTCTTTAAGTCCGGTGATGTCAAAAGTGCTTTGTCCGCCGCGAGTCCGGGAGTAGGGCGGATTCATAATGCATAAATCAAACGATCCATCCGGGGCGGAAAATTTTTCATCGCCCTTTTTGCGGGCGTAAGCCACATTAACATATCGCTTGAACATATCAACGACGGCGGGCTTTTTCAGCAATTCCAAAGCGCCGGTATATCCTTTTTGAGCGGACAGGCATGCGATGTTGGAATGATGGTATTTTTTTCCGATTTCCATTCCGGTCAATCCCGCCGATGTTAAGTGGACGGCGATGGGCTGAATGTCGCTGCCGTGGAGTCCGTTTTCCATCCACTGCTTGTGGAATTTTGCCGGGTTTTTTCCGCCGCGTTCGGATTGCAGACGAAACAAGCGATAAGCCGCCCGCAGCAGCGCACCAGTGCCGCAGGCAAAATCGGCGATGCGCGCTTTTCCGCTAATTTTCCCGCCGCTCTTAAAACGCGCAAATGCAAGATGCGCAAGCAATTCCGCCGATTCGGGAATTGTATAAAATGCCGCCGTTTCTTTTCTGTCCGCCGCAAGGCGAGGAAATGATTCGCCGCCGATATCCACCAGCGGGCCCAGCCGAGCGGATTCAATGCTTTCCGCCAGCATTCCCAATTCATCAAGCATATCGTGAACGACTTCGGCATGCGCCAATTTTTCCAGCGACTCCAAAGCCGGAGCAAATACCGGAAGATAATTAATCTTCATAATTTCCTTCCACGCCAAACAGACGGTCCTGCGCGGGAGTCGCACTTGGAAAAAATCCTTTTCATATTCACTGCGTAAATTGGTGATGCTGGGGATTTTCTTATGCAGCATTGAAATGCGATTATGCATTAGCAACGCATTAAGCCAGACGCAAACGGCGATGGACATAGCGTCCTTATGATCCCGCTGACCAAAAACTGCGGCGATGGACTTCCGAATATGCGCGGGAATTTTCCGATGAATGCGCCAGCCTAATCGGCGTATTTCTCCGGCGACCCTTTCCGCCAAGGCGCGAATATCATGCTCGGAAATGGCGGCGGCGACTCCCAAATCGGCAAGCGAAGATGCATCGCCGACAATATAGCCGCTTTGCGGCCAGCGATGCCTTATCATCGTTTCTTCCGCCGTCGTCGCCGACGAAATGACTGCATAGCGCAATGCGAATCCATCGCAAAGTCGCGCGCAAACCTCTTCCGCCCTTGCCCAATTGCGGGATTCTTTGGGCGCGATAATCGCAATGGCGGTGTTGATTTTATGTCCGCGCGTTCCGGTTATGCAGCCGATTCTTTCTTCGGCGTCAAGATCGGGGCGTCGTCCGCCCTCAAATTCCACCTCTAAAACCACCGGATTCATTCCGTCCGGCTGAAGCAAAACATCGGGGCGCAGCCATTTTCCGCCTTCCCGGAAAATTCCCCTTTGCGGCTCGCCGAGGACGATTTCGGGGTCTTCCTGCCAACTTGCCCGCTGCGCGCGCAGAGCCATCGCCAAACCCTCATTGAAGATTGACTCGTACAATCTGTCGACTTTTCCTTGATTTGGGGGTTTCACCATCTCGCGCCTATTATAGCCAACGGCAAAGTCAATTTGACTCCTACTCCGCCGATTTTTTTCTGAGCCGAGCGGCGGCGTCAAATCCCTTTTCCGTCAATTCATGACGGGTGCTACGGTGGGAAGAAAACATTTCGGACGACTCCTCTTGAGAGTCCTTACCCATTGCCAATCCGCCAAAAATCCGGGGGGAATTGTCAGGTATTCCGGACGACTCCATTTGAGAGTCCTTTTCCACTGTCAATCCCTTGCGTAACAAATCATCCATTGCGCTCATGTAATAGGAGCATGAGTCGCCGGATGAGCCGTAGGATTTGCTCCCAACCTTGATATATGGATTTTTAAATAATGGTTCAATTTTTGTGATAATCCCTCTCGTTGGGCCATCACTCGCGGCAATCAGCAAAAGTTCTTGGGCTTCTTTCGACAGAGAGTCAACCACGGTCGCCGAGATGCACACATTCGCTGCGGGAAGTTTCTGCTGGAAATAAGATTCACAGATGATTTGTCCCAAGGACACGCGGATTTTTTCCTTCAGATCACCGGCATCTTTGTAGTTACCTATCAATCCCTCGTCGCGGATTTTTTTCCGGAATTGCTGAAGAGCAAAATCATGAGTAGCAACTTCACCGCTCAACATGAAAATTGAGACCGGCTTATTGGATTTTTGATGCCTGTCGATCTCTTCCACAGTCCCGCTGTCGTACTCGTCTGTGGGAGTCCCCAATCGAGTATGAAAGATCGCAATCAAGAAATCACTGACAGACACCACATGTCTGTTAATGACTTTCTGCGACGGCTTCATTTGCGGCGGGGCATGGGTTTCCCATCCGATGGGTAGAAAGAAGATACCCTCGCGCTCGGAGTTTTCGATGCTCCATTGGATAATGGACTTTGATGCCGTTGCGCGCAATTCGGGAGCATCGCCCGGCGATGCAATCATCACTTTGAAGACGGTGGCAGGATACATTGCGCTATTATACAAAAAATACGGCGATGCACCGTCATTCCTCGTCCCGATTTTTGCCTGCGGCTTTTAATCGCGCGAGATAATCCGTCCACCATTCATTGTAATTTTCGCCCATTTCGCGAAAGCAATCCCACGAAAAAATTCCGCTTTGGTGGCCGTCGGAAAAAATCGGGCGCACGGCGTAATTGCCGACCGATTCCAAATTCTCAATTTCCACATCGCGCTTGCCCGCCACCGGCGGACGAATATCGCCGCCATGCCCGCGCACTTCCGCCGACGGCGACCACACCCGCAAATACTCAAACGGCAGGCGGTAAATTTGGCCGTCGTCAAATGTAATTTCCAATTCGCGCGAGCGGCGATGCAGAATAATGCCGGTGGGAGTGGACATCGCCGACGATTATACGCCGCCGCCGCAGTGCGATAGAATCCGTCCATGAGCAAATTTCTGCTGATTGGAATTGCGATTGCCGTCGCCTGGCTGATTGCCCGCATCGCGCGCCGCGGACTAACGACAAAATCCAAAGGCGGCGAAAAATCCGCCCGCGCCAAAGGCGCAAAAATGATTCCCTGCCCCCGCTGCGGCACCTACATCGCCGAAGACGAATCCTGCGACTGCGGCAAGCAATGACGCATTATCGCCGACATGTTTTTATGTGCGTGAATCATCGCGACGAAGGCGACTGCTGCGCGAATCATAATTCGGAAGCGCGCTTGAAATATCTGCGGCGGCGGCTGAAAGCGCAAGGACTTCACGGCAAGGGGCGCATTCGGGTGAATAAATCCGGCTGCATGGATCGCTGCGCCGAGGGGCCGATTCTGGTGATTTATCCGGACGCCGTTTGGTATCGCTATGAATCCGAATCCGATTTGGATGAAATCGCCGACCGCCACTTGCAAAACGGCGAAATCATAGAACGCCTCAAAATTTAATAATCGCGCAACGCATTCGCATCGGCGCGATTATTCTTTTTTCTCTTTGTCTTCTTCGGACGATTCGGCGGCGGCATCTACGGCGACGGCTTCGGCGGCGGGGGTTTCTTCGACTTCTATGCGCGGCTCTAAAATGGCCGCCAGCACCGGATCTTCGCCGCGAGTCAGAGCGTCGAATCGCACGCCTTCAATCGCCGGCAATTCCGACAAATGGACGCTTTTGCCGATTTCCATCACGCTTGCATCCACTTCAATGAATTCGGGAAGGTCGCGCGGCAGGCAATGCACCGCCGCTTCTGTTTCCACGGCGGTGAAAATGCCGTGATGCAGTTTGACTCCCGGCGACAATTCCGCATTAATAAAATGCAGCGGGACATTGGCGGCAATTTCGCGGTCGGCGCTGACTAATTGAAAATCCACATGCAGCGCCTCGGCGCGAACGGGATGCCTCTGCACATCGCGCAATAAAGCGGGCGCGGCTTTGCCGTCAATCTTTAAATTCAGCAAAGAAGAGTGAAACGCCTCGTGCTGCAAATGGCGGGCGAGAGCGCGGGCCGGCAGCGCGACCGCCTGCGGCTGACCGATGCCATAAACAATCCCCGGCACTTGGCCGCTTTTGCGCAGACGCTTCGCCGCCCCTCCGCCGGAGGGGACGCGGGCTGTGGCTTCAACAACAATATCCATTTGGCTTTCCTATTCCAAAAACAGCGAACTGACTGATTCCTGATTATACACGCGGGTGATGGCTTCCGCCAGCAAATCAGAGACGCTCAATTCGCGAATTTTACCGCATTCCGTCGCTTCCGGCGACAGCGGAATTGTATTCGTCACCGCCAATTCATCCAAAGCCGAATCCGCCACCCGATTCGCCGCTCCGCCCGACAAAACCGGATGCGTGCAGTAAGCGACGACTGAATTCGCTCCGGCCTCTTTAAGAGCCGCCGCCGCTTCGCACAAAGTATTGGCGGTGTCTACGATATCGTCCACGATGACGCAGTCGCGCCCGTCGACATCGCCGATGATATGCATTACTTTGGCGACATTGGCGGAAGGCCGCCGCTTGTCAATAATGGCGAGGTCGGCATCGGCGGCGGCTTTGGCGAAAGCCCTCGCGCGCACGACGCCGCCGACATCGGGCGATACAATCACCGGATGCTTCCCGCCGAATTCGCGGCGCGCGAAATCGCCCAGCAAAACCGGCGCGGCGTAAACATTATCCACCGGAATGTTGTAGAAACCTTGAATCTGCTCAGCGTGAAGATCCAGCGTGAGCATTCTATTGACTCCCGCCCCGGCAATCATATCGGCGATGACTCTGGCGGAAATCGGCACACGGCTGGAACGCGTGCGGCGATCCTGCCGCGCATAGCCCAAATACGGCGCGACGGCGGTAATTCCACGCGCCGACGAACGCGCCGCCGCATCCGCCATCAGCAGCAATTCCATTAAATTGTCGTTGGTCGGAGCACAGGTCGGCTGGAGGATAAAAACTTCCTTGCCGCGCACATTTTCCAAGAGTTCAATCGCCGTTTCGCCGTCGGAAAATCGCGTGACATTGGCGCGACTCAGATACACTTTCATCCGCTTGGCGATGCTTTTCGCCAGCGCCGGATGCGCCCCGCCGGAGAACAAAACAAAGTCCTCCAATTCGCTGTTGCGCTCGCCGTCGCGTCCTTTCGCCATACGCAGATTCTACCTCAAATCGCAAATCAATTCGCGCCGATAAAATTCGCGTATAATGCGGCGCGTCATTTTCGCGCGGGGTATAGCGCAGCCTGGTAGCGCGCCTGCTTCGGGAGCAGGAGGCCGTGAGTTCGAATCTCGCTACCCCGACCAAAGCCGCAATCGCGCCAATTCAATCGTCGTCTGCTTGGCGAAGGGCGGCGCGAATCGCTTCTGTTGAAAATCCCCGCGACTGCAAAAATCGCCCTCGCTTGCCGTATTCGGCGGCGGAAAGTTTTTTGCGATTCTCGCCATCCTTATTTTCGCCGCCGAATCGCTTATGCAAAATTTCTTTTGCGCGGACGATTTCATTTTCCGAATCGGGGGGAATGAATTGGCGGATGATTTCGCCGCCGATTCCGCGTTTTTTTAATTCGGCGATGATTCTGGCGTCGCCGAATTTTTTCTTTGCGCTGCGGCAAAACACTTCGGCGAATCGCTCGTCCGATTGCGCTCCGGAGTCGGCGAGTTTGTCAAGGACGATGTTGATGTCGTCGTCGACTTCGCTGCTGGCGAATTGGCGTTTAAGTTTTTCCGCCAATTCCATTCGCGAGTGCTCCCGCCGTGCGAGGTGTTTTGTGGCTTCGTAGTGGGGGGTGCGCGATTTCATTTTTTTATGATATTATCTTTTTACTGAAGAAAATGGGAGACCGATGATGAATCATCATTACCAAGGAAAACCGGAAAAGATTCGTCGGCTGGGCGAAGCGGTCAGCAAAGTCATCCGTGGCATTGACAACAGAATCCGGGAAACCCCGGTGAAGCAATACATCGGCTTCAAAGCGAAGGGGCGGAATCTCTTCACCATGACGCCAACCCACAAGAAGGTCAATCTCTACCCGATGTTTTTGCTCCTCAAAGATGTCAAAAATCTCCGCCAAGATTTGTGGAGAGATTTGACGGAAACTCAATATCAGGAAAGAATTGAGTTTTCCCTACGGAGCGAAAGTGACCTTGACGAAATCAAGGAATACATCGTGAAGAATATCCGGCGTTTTTAAGGAAAAGAAAACGCCTAACGCAATCTACGAATTGCCCGCCAGTGTCGTAGGGCGGATAGAGCGTCAGCGGAATCCGGTTCCTCTCCTTTATAAGGAGTTAAGGGGGCACCGTTTGAATTTTTATCCAGATTCATCATCACATCCTTTGCACCGTCAAAACGCTTTCGGCGTGAATTTGTGCGGAGGAGTGCGCGAACTGAAGCCGGCGCCGCTCTGCGATTCTATCACGCCACCGCGTCGCCTTTGTCTTTTGGGGGGGCAACTCCGACGCCTTTTTTCTGCAGAATTTCGGCGCGAATTTTATCGGCGACTTCGGGGTTGTCGCGCAAATACATGCGCGCATTTTCATGACCTTGTCCGATTCTAATTCCGCCGTAACTGAACCAAGATCCCGATTTTTCCACAACGCCGCAATCCGCGCCCAGCGTAATTAATTCGCCTTCGCGCGAGATGCCTTCTCCGTAGAGAATTTGAAATTCCGCCTTCTTAAACGGAGGGGCGACTTTGTTCTTAACGACCTTAACTCGCGTTTCGTTGCCGACAATTTCCTCGCCCCGCTTGATCGCTCCGATGCGCCGAATATCCAAGCGCACCGACGCATAAAACTTAAGCGCATTCCCGCCCGTCGTCGTTTCCGGATTGCCGAATACAACGCCGATTTTCATCCGAATTTGATTGATGAAAATCAACAGCGTCCGCGACTGGCTGATGCTGCCGGTTAATTTGCGAAGCGCCTGACTCATCAAACGCGCATGCAGTCCCATGTGCGAATCGCCCATTTCTCCTTCAATTTCCGCGCGCGGAGTCAAGGCGGCGACCGAATCCACCACAATGACATCCACCGAGCCGGAGCGCACCAGCGTTTCCACAATATCCAATGCTTGATCGCCGCTGTCCGGCTGCGAAATTAAAAGGTCGGCGACATTCACCCCCAATTTTTCGGCGTAGGCGGGATCCAAGGCGTGCTCGGCGTCAATAAAAGCGGCGGCGCCGCCTGCGGCTTTCTGCGCCTGTGCAATCGCCGAAAGCGCAATGGTGGTTTTGCCGGATGATTCCGGCCCGTAGATTTCCACGACGCGTCCGCGCGGGAATCCGCCGATTCCGAGCGCCAAATCCAGCGCCAGCGAGCCGGTGGAAATGGTGGTTAATCCGCTTTCGGCGTCGCGCCGATTGGCTTCGCCGAGCCGCATAATAGCGCCCTTGCCGTGGTTTTTTTCCACTTTGGCGAGTGCCGTCTGCAGGGCTTTTCGTTTTGCTTCGTCCATGGAGAATCTCCGCTTAAAAAATTCGCCCGCGATTATCGCACAGCTGAGCAAACCGCAACGCTTCGGCGGGCGATAAAATGCAGTTGCGAAAAAATGTCCGGGCAGAATCAACTTTCCTTTGATGCGGTTATTGTCGGCGGCGGATTGGCCGGGCTTGCTCTTGCCCTGTCGCTGGATTCGCGAATGCGCGTCGCCGTTTTAACCAAGCGCGCCGATTGGGGAGGCGCCAGCGATTTCGCTCAGGGCGGAATCGCCGCCGCACTCGGCGATGAAGATTCCATCGGCAATCACATCGCCGACACCCTGCGCACCGGCGGCGGACTCTGCGATGAATCCATCGTCAGCATTGTCGCCGAAGAAGGCCCCGCCGCCGTCCAATGGCTCGCCGACAAAGGCGTCCCCTTTACCCGCGACGATAAGGGAAATTTCCATTTAACCCGCGAAGGCGGACACGATGCGCGCCGAATTGCCCATGTCGCCGACGCCACCGGACGCGCCATTCAAAGCGCCCTGCGAAAGCGAATCCGCGACGCCGAAAATATCGCCACGCTGGACGGATTTCTGGCGATAGATTTAATCAGCGGCGGACGATTCGCCGACGGCGAAAACAATGCCTGCCACGGCCTTTATGCTTTGGATTTGAATCGCGGAAAAGTCGCCGCCGTGGGGGCGCGATTCGTCGCCTTGGCCAGCGGCGGAGCGGGCAAGGCGTATCTTTACACCACTAATCCCGACGACAGCACCGGCGACGGAATCGCCATCGCTTATCGCGCCGGATGCCGAATCGTCAATATGGAATTCGTGCAATTTCATCCGACCTGCCTTTATCATCCGCATGCGAAATCATTTTTAATCAGCGAAGCCGTGCGCGGAGAAGGCGGCGTTTTGCGCGATTCCGCCGGACGCCGCTTTATGCCCGACTACGATTCGCGCGCCGAATTAGCCCCGCGCGACATCGTCGCCCGCGCGATTGATTCGGAAATGAAAAAAAGCGGCGACGACTGCGTCTACTTGGACATTACCGACCGCCCCGACGAATTCATCCGCGAGCATTTTCCGACGATTTTTCGCCGATGCGCGGAATTGGGAATTGATATGCGCCGACAGCCGATTCCAGTCGTCCCGGCGGCGCACTACTGCTGCGGCGGAATCGCCGCCGACGCCGACGGCCGCGCCGATGTCAAAAATCTTTTCGCTATCGGCGAATGCGCCCACAGCGGACTGCACGGAGCGAATCGACTCGCCAGCAATTCGCTGCTGGAATGCGCCGTTTTTGCGCGACGGGCGGCGCGAATTATCAATGAATCCAATCCGCCGCCGCTGTTGAATCCGCCGGCGTGGGATGAAAGCCAAATCACCCGCGCCGCCGAAGCGGTAATGGTCGCCCACAACTGGGACGAATTGCGAAGATTGATGTGGAATTATGTCGGCATCGGCCGCAGCGACGAGCGGCTGCTGCGGGCGCGACGCCGAATCGCCCTCATCCGCGAAGAAGCCGACGACTACTACCGCCGATTCGCCCTTGACCGCGATTTCATTGAACTCCGCAATTTAGTGATTTGCGCGGAATTGATTGTGGAATCCGCCTTATCCCGCCGCGAAAGCCGCGGTTTGCACCACACTTCCGATTGTCCGCAAACGGACGCAATTCCCCGTCCGACAGTGCTTGACCGCGCCACGGCCGAGGAGCGATGAATTCGGCGGAATCGGCGTTATTGGGTAGAATTCGCCGCTGGGGAGAGTTGGCAGAGTGGTTTAATGCGGCGGTCTTGAAAACCGCTGAGGACGAAAATCCTCCGGGGGTTCGAATCCCTCACTCTCCGCCGCCGCCGTGTGCTATGCTATCGGCAGAGAGGACTAAAAACATGCAAGTGCAAGAAATCCTGAAAACCAAAAAACGACGCGGCGAAATTTTGAATGTCGCGCCCGACTCCGCCGTAATGGACGCCGTCAACATTATGGTGGAAAACGATACCGGCTCCGTCGTCGTCTTCGGCGAAGGCGGCAAAATGGCCGGCATGCTCACTTTCCGCGAAGTGCTGCGCGCCGTCAAGCAGCGGGGAGGGTCGCTGGACGGAGTCACCGCCGCCGACATTATGGACACCGACCCCGGCTACGCCACGCCGCAGGATTCGGTGGATCAGGTGCGGAATTTAATGACCAACCGCCACATCCGCTATCTGCCGGTGATGGAGGAGGGAAAATTAACCGACATCATTTCCTTCTACGATGTCGCCCGCGCCGCCGCAAAAGAAGCCGATTTTGAAAATCGGATGCTCAAACAATACATCGGCAACTGGCCCGAAGCCGACGACGACGGCGAGGACGGGAATTAATCCCCCGCCGCCAAAACTTGCGAGTCGGGCGGAAAGAATTGCGCGAGTCAAAGCCGCCCTCGCCGATGCCGGAATTGACCCCGACATTCGCCAATTTGAGCAAAGTGCGGCAACCGCCCGACTCGCCGCCGAAGCCCTTGAATGCGGCGTCGGACAGATTGTCAAATCGCTGATTTTTCGCAACGGCGATTCGCCCCTGCTGGCTCTGGTCGGCGGCGATGCCCGCGCCGACCCGCAAAAATTATCGCTGGCGATGGGCGCGGAAATTCACAAAGCGGACGCCGAATTCGTCCGCATTTGCACCGGCTTTGAAATCGGCGGCGTGGCTCCGCTTGGTCATCTTTCGCCGAAAAAAATAACGGCGATAATGGATTCTCGGCTTTTTTCCTTTGAAATTATCTGGGCGTCGGCGGGATCGACTCGGTCGGTTTTTGCCATTTCGCCCAAAGAATTAGCCCGCGTTTCATCGGCGAAAATTGCCGACATCGCCGCCGAAAATTAAGCCCTCGTGCCGATGCAGAGCGTTGGAACGAGGAATTTGGGGCTTTGTGACTTTTTTGATACAGCCTCGCTCATTTGCAAAACATTTCCATCGGCGGGCGAATTGGCTTCGGAAAGGGCATACAATGGAGTTAACATTCAAATCGGAAAATCTGCGATGAACCCCTCACGACCCTCTTTTTCTTTCGCCCTGCGGACGGCGATTTTCGCCCTCGTCTGCACGATGTGGAGCATCAACGCCGAAGCCGTTGAAGCCGTCGGAAAGGTGCAATTCGTCCTCGGCGATGTGACCGCCGTCAACGGCGGCGAATCGCGTCAGTTGAAAAAAATGGATCCCATCTACGAGTCGGACACGATTGAGACCGGCCCGAAAGGATCCACGCAATTAATGATGATGGATTCCGCCCGCATTGCCGTGCGGCCGAATTCGGCTTTCATTATTGCGGAATATCGCTTGGACGACGACAATTCCGCCAGCGTCCTTTCCGTCCTTAAAGGCGGCTTTCGCACCCTCTCCGGAAAAATCGGAGAGCAGGCAAAGGAGAATTATCGCGTGGAAACTCCCACAGGGATAATCGGACTGCGTGGAACCGACCACGCCGTCTTTCATATTCCGGAAGGACAGGAAAAACTCTACGGCGACGGACTGGCGGGGACATACAGCAAGGTTTATGAAGGTTCAACCATCCTGCAAAACGAAGATAAAATTCTCGTGATTACGCCGGCCACCGACGCCGGCTATGTGGCGAAGGACGCAGCACCCCAATATGTCAAAGCCATCCCGGAAACAGCGGAAGGCCCGGTTGTCGTCGCTCCGTTCGATGAAACGGAATCGGACGAAGGAGCCGCCGACGAAGCCCAAGTCGCCGCCGCCCCGGATGAAGAATCCGCCAGCGAAACCGAATCCGAAGCCGAAGCGGAAATTGTCGTCGCTGACGAATTGCCCGCCGAAAGCGGCGATGCCGCAGCGGAACCGCGAGAAATCGCCCCCGCTCCCGCTCCTGAGCCTGCTCCTGAGCCCACTTCCGAAATTGCTCGCGCTCCCAATGGCGATCCGATTAACGAAATTCCGGCGGAAACAATCGCCGATGCCATTCAGCGGGAAACGGAAGAATCCATTATGGAAGAATCCCGCAATGCGGGATTGGCGGAATTTGAACTCACCCATTTCAACGGCGCATTACGCGAAGGGGGATTTGTTCAAAACAATCCCTATTTTCGCATTGAAAGGACAACCGGCATTGACACTTCTCAATCAGTGCGATTTCGCATTGCCGGTGCGGATGCCAATGAATTTACTCTCGAGACAATCAGCGGATCCCCTAATCATAATGGGATGGCCGTCGGCTGCGATGGAACATCATGCGCGGTGCTCTTTTTACCGGGCGACGCATTCCATGAATTTCGCATTCATCCGACGGCGGACGGCATCGTCGAAGGAAGTGAACAATGGCGGATTGAAGTCATCAATGTGGAGGAGGTCGCAGTGATACCAGATTTTCGCGATCCCGATTTCCCGATCCGCAATATTATTCCCTTTGATGTCACTGACGAAGTGGTTGATGTCACCGACGAAGTGGTGGTGGCGCAATTTGAACTCACCCATTTCAACGGCGCATTAAGCGAAGGGGGATTTATTCGAAACAATCCCTATTTTCGCATTGAAAGGACAACCGGCATTGACACTTCTCAATCAGTGCGATTTCGCATTGCCGGTGCGGATGCCAATGAATTTACTCTCGAGACAATCGGCGGAAGCATTACTCGGGGGCCGGCCGTCAGCTGCGATGGAACATCATGCACGGCGCTCTTTTTCCCGGGGGACGAATTCCATGAATTTCGCATTCATCCGACGGCGGACGGCATCGCCGAAGGAAGTGAACAATGGCGGATTGAAGTCATCAATGTTGAGGAGGTCGCAGTGATACCAGATTTTCGCGATCCCGATTTCCCGATCCGCAATATTATTCCCTTTGATGTCGCCGACGGCGAAGTGGAGGTCTCTACTTTCTCTGTGGATGACACAGGAAGAGAAGAGGAAAGTTTTCAGATTAGAGTGGAAACAGCACGACCCGTTCGGAGTGAAGGGCAAATTCGATTCCGCATTAACGGGGCGGACAGGGATGAAATCGGCGACTTGCCGACGGGCGTCACCTACAGCACGGAAAACGGTGTTTATTCGGCGACGCTTCCCGCCGGAGAGCGTGAATTCGCTTTCACGCTGACTCCGCTTTACGACGAGCAACCCGATGCGGAAAATTGGAGAATCGTCCTCGTTGACGACAACCCCAGAATCTTTGTTGAAGATTCTGTCCAACTGGAATGGAATATCGCCATCGCCGATGCCGCCGATGTGGATGTCTTTACTTTCTCTGTGGATGCCACAGGAAGAGAAGGCGAAAGTTTTCAGATTAGCGGGGAAACAACAGCACGAACCGTTCGGAATGGAGGGCAAATTCAATTCCGCATTATCGGCGCAAACCCGAATGAATTTACCATGTCGCCGGGAGTCGCTTGCAACAGCATCGGGATCTGCACGGCGACGCTTCCCGTCGGAGAGCGTGAATTCGCTTTCACGCTGACTCCGCTTTACGACGAGCGACCCGATGCGGAAAATTGGAGAATCGTCCTCGTTGACGACAACCCCAGAATTTTTGTTGGGGATTCTGTCCAACTGGAATGGAATATCGCCATCGCCGATATCGTCGCCGAAGTGCAAATCGCTAATACCCTCGCCCGTACGACATTCGACGAAGGCGAAAGTCTGCAACTGCGAATTTCCTCTTCGCAAACATCGCCGGCAGACGGCAGGGGACTCCAAGTGCGATTCCGCATTAACGGGGCGGACAGGAATGAAATCGGCGACTTGCCGCCGAACATCAGATACAGCGCGGAAGCCGATGTTTATTCGGCGACGATTCCGGCCGGGCAGCGGGAATTTACTTTCAACCTGATAATCCTTAGGGACAGCACCGACGAAACCAGCGGCGAAGAATGGACTGTCACGCTTATCAGCGACACCGGCTTATACACCGGCAATTCGCAAGTCGCCTTTACGGTAATTGACTTTCTGCCGGCTAACTTTTTCGTCGGAGAATTTGCAACATTGACGAATCCCGATGCGTCGCTGAATTTGGCCGTTCCGACTGATTGGATTATCGGCAGCGGCGGAATTCTCGCGAGTCAGGATCCCGACAGGATGAGATTCTCGCCCACCGCCCCAGAGACCGGCATTGATATCTTTCCGGGTGGCGCTGTGTATAACGCTATTGCGGCGGGCGATGAAAGTTATGTGCGATTTGCGTCGGGGCAGAATGTCTTTTATCGCATGGACAGCGACGGCCGCTTTGTAAACAATATAGAGGGCAACGCCGGCCGATTAAGCCGGCAAGGCGAAGGGGGTTCGGATTACTTCACCTTTTCCTACGCTCTGGAAAGCGGCGACCGGACATATCTGACCAACTACCAAGTGGAGACGCGGTTTTTCCTTAATGCCAGAGCATCTGACGGCATCCCTGACAACGAAGCCAGAGAATTCAATGAGGGAGCGGCTGAAACTTGGCAGTTTGGCACGACAACGCGAACGGAGTTGCATCGGGCGGAGACCTTTTTCCCGGTGACCGGCACTGTGGAGAATTTGCAGGCGAATCTGGATTATGGCCGTGTGCCAGTGCCGAATCCCGAGGGCACTGATTTTGTGCCGGGGAGTTTTGACTACGATATTAGCGGGCAGGCATCGTTTGGCACGGACAACAGCAAAATCTTTTCGCGGTTTGATGTGCAAGTGGATGACGCCGAGGCCTGCCGCAGCGGAAACACCCGCTGCTACGATGACCGTCTGGTCGGCAAATTTGAAGCGGATGCGAATCCTTGAGGATCGGGGATAAATTCCTCCTGCGGGGCGGAGATTAATTTCTCCGCCTCGTATTAATCGCAAAGAATTAATATCTCAACCCTTTACTGGAGAACAGCATGACCGCACCAAGTGTATTTAGAATCGCCGACATACAGGACCGAATCGACAGCCTGCCGGAAAATGGCACCTACATCAAACCCTTCGTCACAACCGCTATCAGCACCTCGATGGCCGGCGGCATCAATTGCCTCAACAAAATTTCGGTGCCATGGGATCTGACCTGTGACGAAATGATTTACTGTCTGCAGGGCACCTTCCGCCTGGTGGTCGAGGAAATCAGTTATGAACTCAATCCCGGCGACCTGATGTTTGTGCCCAAGGACAACCATGTCAAGTACGAGTGTGACGACAAGTGCGTCATCTTCTATACCGCTTACCCGGTCGACTGGAAGCAACGCGCCGGCATTACCCATGTGCCCGGTATCGACGCCGACGAGATGCCCGCCCCATACGAGCAGTGAGTTCCAGCGGCGTCCTTGAATTCAGGGCGCCGTTTTTTTTGCGGATTTACTTATAAATTTCGCCGCCCGTGCGGACGAATTCCACCGCTTTTTCGCGCATTCCTTCGCCGAGTGCAGAGTCGGCGGCGATGCCGCGCGATTTGGCGTATGCGCGCACTTCCCGCGTGATTTCCATTGAGCAGAATTTCGGCCCGCACATTGAGCAAAAATGCGCCGTCTTAGCGGATTCTTGAGGCAATGTTTCGTCGTGATAGGCGCGGGCGGTGTCCGGATCCAAGCCCAAATTAAATTGATCTTCCCAGCGAAATTCAAAGCGCGCTAGGGAAAGGGCGTTGTCTCTCGCCTGAGCCGCCGGATGCCCCTTGGCGAGGTCGGCGGCGTGGGCGGCAATTTTGTAGGCGATAATTCCCGCTTTTACATCGTCCTTATTGGGCAGTCCCAGATGCTCTTTGGGAGTGACATAGCACAGCATCGCCGTGCCGAACCAGCCGATCATCGCCGCCCCAATCGCCGAAGTAATGTGATCGTGGCCGGGGGCGATGTCGGTGACCAGCGGCCCCAGCGTGTAGAAGGGCGCGCCGCCGCAATGATGATTCGCCAAGTCCACATTTTCTTTAACGAGATGCATTGAATATGCCCCGGCCCTTCAATCATCACCTGCACATCGCGCGACCATGCAATTTGAGTGAGTTCGCCGAGTGTTTTTAATTCGGCGATTTGAGCGTCGTCGTTGGCGTCGGCGATGCAGCCGGGGCGGAGTCCGTCGCCCAGCGAAAACGCCACATCGTAGGCGCGCATAATTTCGCAGATTTCAGCGAAGTTATCGTGCAGAAAATTTTCGCGATGATGCGACAGGCACCATTTCGCCATAATGGAGCCGCCGCGCGAAACAATGCCGGTAACGCGATTCGCCGAAAGCGGCACATGAGCGAGGCGCACCCCGGCGTGCAGGGTAAAATAATCCACTCCCTGCTCCGCTTGCTCAATGAGAGTGTCGCGGAAAATTTCCCAAGTTAAATCCTCCGCCGCCCCGACTTTTTCCAGCGCCTGATAAATCGGCACCGTGCCGATAGGAACCGGCGAATTGCGCAGAATCCATTCGCGCGTCTCGTGAATGTTTTTGCCGGTGGATAAATCCATCACCGTGTCCCCCCCCCATCGAATCGCCCATGTCATCTTTTCAATTTCTTCGCCAATGCCGGACGATACCGCCGAATTGCCAATGTTGGCGTTGACCTTCACCAGAAAATTACGGCCGATAATCATCGGCTCCGATTCGGGATGATTAATGTTGGACGGAATAATCGCCCGTCCGCAGGCGACTTCATCCCGCACAAATTCGGGCGTGATTCGCGTCGGCAAATTCGATCCCATGGCGTTGCCGGGATGGCGATTCGGGGGGGGCGATTCGCGCATTTGATTTTCCCGCACGGCGATGAATTCCATTTCGGGCGTAATAATTCCGCGACGGGCGTAATGCATTTGAGTGACGCATTCGCCTTTTTTTGCGCGTCTCGGCTGTCTTGGCGATGGAAATCGCATTGCCGTTTTGCGGTCGTCCTCGCTGCTGATGCGGGCGAAAACAGAAGTAACCGCCGCCAGCGATTCGGTATCGCCCCGCTCTTCAATCCAATTCGCCCGCAGCGGCGGAAGTCCCCGCCGAATGTCAATTTCCGCCGACGGGTCGGTGTAGGGGCCGGAAGTGTCGTAGACGACGAAAGGCGCATTTTCCTTAGGCGATTCGCCCGCCGCCGCCGTTGGCGAAAGGCGAATTTCGCGCATCGGCACGCGCATATCGGGGCGCGGCCCATCGGCGTAAACCTTGCGCGAATTCGGCAGCGGGACGCGCGCCCGCGAATCCACTTGGGCGTCGCTGCCGCTGAAGGCGGCGGTTTTTTGCTGCGCTTTCACCGTCATATTACTTTTGGATTCTACGCTATTCCGCCGCCGCCGGCTTGCCGTTATTGCTGTAGTATTCGCGCGTGAGTTTAACCACAACCGGCGACAGCAGCGCCAGCGCCAGCAAATTCGGCAGCGCCATCATCGCATTCAGCGTATCCGCCAGCAGCCAGATAAAATCAATGCCGGAGCGTGCGCCGCCTTCCCAAGTAAGCGCCCACGGCCCGATAAACACCGCGAAAATCCACGCAATCCGATAAGGCAGAATGCTCTTTACATTGTTGCCGAAAAGATACTGCCAGCATTTTTCGCCGTAGTAACTCCAGCCCAGAATCGTCGTAAAGGCGAAAATCGCCAGCGCGATTGTCACCAAATACGCGCCGCCGGGAAGCGCCTTGTCAAATGCGCTCGCCGTCAAAACCACGCTGGTCAGTCCCCTGCCATCGGCGTCGACTTCCATCCACATTCCCGACGACACAATCGCCAGTCCGGTGATGCTGCAGACGATGAGCGTGTCAATGAATGTGCCGAGCATCGCAATTGTGCCCTGCCGCACCGGATCGGTTGTTGACGCCGCCGCATGCGCAATGGGCGCGCTGCCGAGTCCGGCTTCGTTGGAAAAAACACCGCGCGCGATGCCGAAGCGAATCGCCGCCCAAACCGCCGCCCCGGCGAATCCGCCGGTCGCCGCCGTGCCAGTAAATGCGCCTGAAAATACCGCCACAATTGCCGACGGAATTTCAGCGATATTCACCACCAGAACAAAAAGTCCGATAACGATATAGGAAACCGCCATAAATGGAACCAAAACGCCGGCCCAAGTCGCAATTCGGGTAATGCCGCCGAGCAGAACCGCACCCACCAGAACAATCAAAATCGCCGCGGTTAAATACGGCGATATTGAAAAATTATCCTGCAATGCGGCCGCAATGGAATTGGACTGCGTCATATTGCCGATGCCGAATGCGGCAAATGCGCCGAACAGCGCAAAGGCGAATCCCAGCCACGCCCATTTTTTGCCGAGTCCGTTTTTAATGTAAAACATCGGCCCGCCGATATGCTTGCCGGAGGCGTCCTTTTCGCGGAATTTAACCGCCAGCACCGCTTCGGCGTATTTGGTCGCCATGCCGACGAGGGCGGTTATCCACATCCAAAAAAGCGCGCCCGGCCCGCCGATGGCGATGGCCGTCGCCACCCCGGCGATATTCCCCGTGCCGATGGTCGCCGACAGCGATGTCATCAGCGCATTAAAAGCGGAAATGTCGCCCACGCCCTCCGGCACGCGCCCTTTCCACAGCAGCGCAAAGCCGTAGCCGAGTTTGCGAATCGGCATCAGCGCCAGCCGCGTCATCATAAAAAAGCCGACGCCGACAATCAGCACCAGCATCGGCGCGCCCCAGACAACGCTATTAATCGCGCCGATCAAACTGCTCAGTGATTCCATTTGTATCTCCTCCGTGAGATTTTTCCGCTCAATCGAGCAGGGTCATTCTACTTCAAATCAAAGAAAAAATGTCAATGGGATACAATTCCGCTTTTTTTCCGACCGAGCCCGAATGATGCCGACTCCCCGCGAAATGGCAAACGCCCTGCGCGCGCTGTCAATGGACGCCGTAGAGCGCGCCGCCTCCGGCCATCCCGGAATGCCGATGGGCATGGCCGACTGCGCATACATCCTCGCGTCGCGCTTTCTCAAATTCTCCGCCGCCGACCCCGAATGGCCCGACCGCGACCGCTTGATTCTGTCCGCCGGCCACGGCTCAATGCTGCTTTATGCTTTTTTGCATCTCGCCGGATTCGCCGATTTTTCGCTCGCCGAATTAAAGAATTTTCGCCGCCTCAATTCGCGCGCCGCCGGTCATCCCGAATTCGGACACGGCGGCGGCATTGAAACCACCACCGGACCGCTCGGACAAGGATTCGCCAACGCCGTCGGAATGGCAATCGCCGAAAAAAATCTGGCCGCTCAATTCGACGGCGGCTTGGTTAATCACCGCACTTTCGCCATCGTCGGCGACGGCTGCCTGATGGAGGGAATCAGCCACGAAGCCGCCTCTCTCGCCGGACATCTCCGCCTGAATAAACTCGTCGCCTTGTTTGACGACAATCAAATTTCCATTGACGGAAAAACAGACCTCGCCGTAAGCGACGACGCCCCCGCCCGATTTCGCGCGCTCGGCTGGCGGACTTTTGCCTGCGACGGACACGACAATGACTCAATCGCAAAAGCATTAGCCGCCGCCTGCGAATCCGACCGCCCGTCGTTTATTTCCTGCAAAACCGTCATCGGATTCGGCGCGCCCAAAAAACAAGGCACCGCGTCGGCTCACGGCTCTCCGCTCGGCGAAGAACAAATTGCGGCGGCGCGAAAATCGCTCGGCTGGAATTATCCGCCTTTTGAAATTCCCGAAAGCATCCGCCAAGCATGGAAAGAAATCGGACGGCGGGGCGACGAAGAAAAAACCCAATGGCAGCGCATCCTTGATTCGCATCCGCAAGCCGACGAATTCAAACGCCGCATCAAAGGCGAATTGCCGGGCAATTGGAATTCGGAATTACTTAAATGGAAAAGCGAATCCGCCGGAAAAAAAATAGCGACCCGGCAGGCAAGCGGCGAATCGCTTTTGCGAATCGCCCCCCAACTGCCGGAATTAATCGGCGGCTCGGCCGACCTTACCGGCTCCAACAATACGCATGCCGGACAGAAAATAATTCGCCCGGACGATTGGGGGGGGGGGTATCTGCATTACGGCGTGCGCGAGCATGCAATGGCGGCGGCGATGAACGGCATTTCGCTGCACGGCGGATTCATTCCCTACGGCGGAACCTTCCTTGTCTTTGCCGACTACTGCCGTCCGGCGATTCGCCTGTCGGCATTAATGCGGCAGCGAGTCATTTATATTTTGACTCATGATTCAATTGGATTGGGCGAGGACGGCCCGACTCATCAGCCGATTGAGCATTTGGCTTCGCTGCGCGAGATACCGCATTTGCGGGTTTTCCGCCCATGCGATTCCGCGGAAACGGCGGAATGCTGGCAGATTGCATTGGAATGCAAAAATGCGCCTTCCGTTTTGGCGTTGTCGCGGCAGGGGCTTCCTTCTATGAGGGGGGGGGGGGGAGGCGGCGAAGAAAAAAATCTGTCGGCGAAAGGCGGATATGTTTTATTGGGGGGGGGGGGGGGGTCGCGCGACATCACCTTGGCGGCGAGCGGTTCAGAAGTCGCATTGGCGGCGGCGGCGCGCGATATTTTAATGGCCGATGGAATTCGCGCGGCGGTTATTTCAATTCCGTGCATGGAATTATTTGACGAGCAAAATGCGGAATGGCGCGAGCGGGTTATTCCGAATGATATTCCTTTGCTGGCGATTGAAGCGGCGACGGAATCGCCGTGGCACAAATATCGTCCGAAGAATGCGGCGATGGAATTCTTATGCATGAATTCTTTTGGCGCATCGGCTCCGGGCGCGGATGTATTTGTGCATTTTGGTTTTACGCCTGAAAACGCCGCCGCAATGGTGCGGAAACTTTTGGGGCAGCGATAGCGGAGTTATTGGGGTCGTCGCAGGAGGAAAAAATGGCGGGAAAAGAAGGATGGATTTTGTTGGGGGTGATTGTTGCGGTCATCTTTCTGGCCTCGCGCAAACGAAAAAGCGGCGGGCAACCGTTAGAACCCTCGGACGGCAACTCGTCGCCATCTGAAAATCCGCAAAAGGATGAAGAAGCCGCGATTTCTCCCGGCGCCCCCGTCACCGATAACAAGGGCATTTCCGGGGTAGAAAAACCTTCGTTAGATTCGCCGAAGAAAGAACCTCCTGATAAAGGAGAGAAGTCCCTTGACTCTGAAAACGGTGAGCCACCAAAGAACAGTCCCTCTGTTTCTAAGGAAGGCAACCCCGACTCGACCCCCCCGCCTGCGGGAAGGGGAGGTGCCCCCCGCCCCGAACCCAAAAATCCCCCCGAGGGAAAAGAGACGATAGAGCCGCATCATCCCTGTCCCGAATTGGTCTGCTTTGAAAAAAACGGGATATGGGAAACCGGCATTAAATTTCCGCCCGAATTGGACGGGACGAATCCACTCAGTTTTCATCGGCGACAAGCCAGTCAAACGAAACGAGGAAAATGACGATGATGAATTGTTTTATTCTCTCCCCCAAATCACCGGCGAAGCCGTCGTGCAATGGGACGACGATAAAAAAACAATTCCACTACTCAGCGAAAGTGCACCCTACTTAATTTTCAAAACGCGGGCGAGGTGGGAAGGCCAAGGTCGATTAATCAAAAATCCGACCAAAGGATGCTGCGTCATTTTGGCGGGTAATGAATGCGCGCGCATTGGCGCTCCGCCGATTGAGTTGGCCGCATCTAAATATCCCAACATCCGCGCGCATTATTTTAACTTTTCGCCGGACGGCGAGAAGGACGGCTTCCGTTGCGGAGGAAAAGAATTTCCTCTCTCCTCTGATTCGCGCTTTTCTTTGGAAGGCGAAAAAACAGATGATGACTCGCGGATGGGCTCCATTTTCTTGGGAAATGCGCCCCGCCTGCAGGATAAGCAAGATTGGGAAGGAGTCGGCGTTGTCGTCGTCGGGGAAGAAGGCAAAGGAAAAAAGAAATGGAGAGATTCTTTTTATCCGGCGACAGACAACAAATCGCTGGATGATTTACTGCGCGAAAAATCCGGCGGATGGTATTTTGCGCGCATTTACGACATCAAAAATGAATTACTGGACAGCATGGATTTTCGCTTTATGCGAAAGTTAACGGCGATTAATGTCTTCGCCGACTTGCTGCCGGGCAACGACGGCCATCGTCCCGCCAAGATTGAATTCATCGGCGATTGCAAGATCGCGCCGCAAAGCGGAGATTCGCTTATTTGCCGCAAAGAGTCCGGAAAAATTACGGCGGAGATTCCGCCTCATCCTTCCGTCGACAAAACCAAATGGCGCATCACAGACGGCGACGCCGCAATAGCGGCGGAGATTGTTATCCCGCGCCTGTGGTGGACTCTCGAAAGCAAAGATCAATCCCCGCCGCAGTCGTGGACGGATAAGCCGATTGAATTGTCGCGCAATGATTTTACCGCGACAAGCAAGAAAGGAATTTGGATTAAACTGCCGCGCCCGGGGTTTGTAAAGGAAGTGCGCGCCGGTTTTTCCGCTCTTAAGTCCCACGAGGTCACGGCAAAGCAGGAATGTCTTTGCATTCCGCTTCGGGAATTTGAGGGATATCCGGAAATCCAACAAGAGCGCGGTGCTTGCGAATGGAAGACTGTAATTGATCACAGCGGTAAGACGGCGGAAGCTGCCGTCATTAAAATCTTGCCTGTTCCTCAACCGCCCCCTTTATCTCCGCCATCCGAAACGGGGAAAGCACCGCCTGAGATTAAGCGTCCTGTTATCCGTTGCCGCTGCTGCAAACGCGGCTGGCGGACAGGCAAGGGATTCAGCCGCCTAGAGTTAACGGAAGCAGGTCTGACCTTTTCGGCGGCGCGGACTCGCGGATTCCGCATTGACAAAAAACGGGGAACGCGTCACTGTGATAACATGAGCCATCTGCAAAAACAGAACGCACAGTGACTCCTGACGAAGCCGAAAAATTGGCCGACGAAATTAAGTGCCGATACATCGGCTACTTGGAGGCGTCCTTTTATTTCCGGGACAATGCGCTGCGTGATTCTTTCCACAAGGCGCTCCACGCTCCTGACACCGAATTAAAAAAAGGCCCGTTTCCGGAGTCGGCGTCTGATTTTCATTCCGGCGCGCGTGTTGCCGAACTCGCCACCGATCTCTTTCCCCCAAATTCCGCGCCCGACGATGGATTTTTTAATTCGCTCATTCGCGACCCGCTGCATCTGCATCAACAGGATGCGATTCGCAAGGTCTTCGGCGAAGGGCGAAACATCGTCGTCGCCACCGGCACGGCGAGCGGAAAAACCGAATGCTTTCTTTATCCGATTCTTTTTCATCTGCATCGGGAGCATCAAGCGGGAACGCTTGATTCACCCGGCGTGCGCGCGCTGATTTTGTATCCTATGAACGCGCTCGCCAACGACCAGCGCAAGCGGCTGGGCGACATTTGCGAAGAATTGCAAAAGGCCAAATCATCATTTCAATTTACTTTTGGCCAATATATCGGCGAAACGCCGAAAGATAAAAATGACAAATGGCGCAACGCCGGCGCGCGTGAAAGAGAGCGGCGTCCCGGCGAAATTATCTTTCGCGAGAACATGCGAAAAAACCCGCCGCATATTCTGCTCACCAATTATTCCATGCTGGAATATTTGCTGATTCGCCCGGAAGACAGCGAATTGTTTGACAATGCCCGCGGCCGTCATTGGCAATTTCTTGTTCTTGACGAGGCGCATCAATATCGCGGCGCGCGCGGGATAGAAATGGCGATGCTGATTCGGCGGCTGAAAAATCGCCTGCACGAAGGCGGCCGCGACGGGGCATTTCGCTGCATCGCCACCAGTGCGACCATCGCTTCGGGCGAGGAACAAAAGAAAGCTGTCGCCGAATTTGCCGGCAATCTTTTCGGCGAATCGTTTGATGAAGACGGCGTTATTTTCGGGAGAAAATCCGTTGAAAGCAACGCGCCGCCCGCGCGTCGTCATTTGTTTTTGCGCTCTTTGGAGGGGGCGTTTATTTCCCTTTATCCGAAGAAAAAAGTGACGCTAAATCGTCCCGATAGAAAGGACGAAGACGGGGCGCGTTTTTTGAAGTTGCCCTGTGCCGCGAATGCGGCCAGCATTATTTTGTCGGGCAAAAATCCGGCGGCAAATTAAAAGAGGTGACGCGCGACCTCGGCAGCGATTCCAAAATAGAATTCTACCGCCCTCTTGACGATGAAAGCGAGGAGAACGGGGAATTCCGACTCTGCGCGAAGTGCGGGCAGATTTCGCGCGATTCGCTTAAATGCGGACACGGCGAAGAAGTCGCCGTTAAGAAGTGCGCGACATCGGATGCGAATCCCGATCAATTGAAAGAATGCGACGCCTGCGGATACGGCGGCGGAAACGCAAGTTCGGTGCGCGAAATTGTTTACGGCTCCGACGGCCCCAACACTGTCATTGCTACCGCGCTTCATCGCGGATTGAGGGAGGGTCGGAAAAAGATTCTCGCTTTCGCCGACTCTCGGCAGGAGGCGGCGTTTTTCGCTTGGTATTTGGAGGATTCGCATGACGGAATTCGCGACCGCAATTTGATTTTGCGCGCGCTGGCCAAGCCCGGCAAAGACGGCATTTCGCTCGCTGATCTCGTCAATCGCCTGCGCGGAATTTTTCCCGACGAACTGTTTGGCGCGGAGGCGACGGAGGAAACATTAAAGCGCCACGCTTGGCGAATCGCCTACCGCGAATTTCTAACCGACGAGCGGCGGCTGTCGCTGGAAGGCGTTGGCTTAATGCGCTGGACGATTAAATGGCCGGACGGTATGGAGTTGCCGGCTGCATTACTTAATCCGCCGTGGAATTTGTCCGAGCAAGAGTCGCGCGATTTAATTTTTGCGTTGCTTGACTCCGCACGAATTCAGCGCGCGGTGAAATTCGACGATGTTGCTTTGCAATGGTCGGATTTGAATTTGCAAGAGAAGTGTCCTAAGAAATTGTGCATTGGAAACCCGCGCGGCCGGGGCCATGTCGTTAGTTGGGACGGCGCGCAGGTAAGGCGCACCGACTTATTGGCGAAGATTCTGCGCAAGCGAAAATTCAACGGAAACACCGTCGAACAAGCACAGAAAATGCTGGGCGAAATCTGGCAAACCTGCTTTCGGAATTCGGGAGGCAGAAATCTAGTGACGGAGGCGGGCGGCGACGGACTGCAAATCAATCCGCACTGGTGGCGCGCTTGGCCAATAAAAGACGGCGATGCGCTTTATCGCTGCGGCACCTGCGAGCGCATTCAAACGATTAATGTCGCGGGCGTTTGCATTCGCCATAAATGCCGCGGCGAATTGAAGAAAATGAAGGGCGAAGAGTGGCGGCAAAATCATTACCGTCTTCTTTATGAAGATAAGGGATTTCCACTCCGCTTTGCCGCGGAAGAGCACACCGCGCAAATAGAAGCCGAAGAAGCGCGCGAGCGTCAGAAGCGTTTTCGCGACGGCAAAATTGATGTGCTGAGCTCGTCCACCACATTTGAAGTCGGCGTTGATTTGGGCGACTTGGATGCGGTGTTTCTGCGCAATGTGCCGCCGGAGCCGTTTAATTATGTGCAGCGCGCCGGCCGCGCCGGACGGCGCGGCGAGCATCCGGGATTTGTCGTCACCTATTGCCGCCGCAATCCGCACGACTTGTATCACTTTGCCAAGCCGGAAGAGCGCATTCTCAAAGGCGAAGTGCATCCGCCGCGGCTTAGTTTGTGCAATCCCAAAATTATTCTTCGCCACATGACGGCGGCGGCGCTCTCGTTGTTTTTTCGTGAGCATGCGGATCGCTTTAACAACAAAGCGGAGGGATTCTTTCGCGATTGGAAATCCCCCAAAGCCGTCGCCGACTTCCGCTGCTTTCTGGATGGCAATTGCACTAAATTGGGGAAAGCACTGGCCCAAATTATCCCCGACGATATGAAAGAGAAAGTCGGCCTCAGCGATGGAGAATGGATTAAACACATCGCTGGAGAAGAGAGTCGGCTGGCCGAGATGCAGAGTGAAATTTGCGCGGATTACCGGCAAGCCGAAGAGGTTAAAAAACAATGCGTAAAGGGAGAAGATTATAAAGGTGCAGACCGCGCGCAAAAGCGGGCGAAAACTATCGCAGATGAGCAAACGCTCACTATGCTGTCGCGCAAGGCAGTGATTCCCAAGTACGGCTTTCCGGTGGATGTTGTGGAATTGGACACGCATCGGCTTTCCAACGCCAGCAAAATTCAATTGGCGCGGGATCTTTCGGTCGCCGTCGCCGAATTCGCCCCGGGCGGTCAGGTGGTGGCGAATAAAAAAGTGTGGGAGTCCTGCGGCGTTAAAAAAGTCGTCGGCAAGGAATGGAAGATTTGGCATTACGCCCGCTGCGAAGAGCATAACTATTTTCGCCGCTGGATGGATGTGCGCGATGACACAAACGATATCTGCTGCGACATCGGAGAGCGCGAAAGAAAATATATTGAGCCGCGCTTTGGCTTTGTCACTCAATTCGGCAAGCGGCCCGAGGAACCGCAGCGTCGTCCGCAGCGGGTTTTCGGCACGCGCCCCTGCTTTATCGACTTTAACAAGAGCGAAAAAGATCTGCACAAAGAGAAAATCCTCGGCGTGGAAATTACCGAGGCCTGCCCGGGCCGAATGGCGGTGCTGTGCGAAGGGAAAAAAGGCGGCGGCTTTTACATCTGCCAAGAATGCGGCGCCGGATTCTCGAAAAGGGAACACCCGCATAAGAGTCCTTTTGGAATACCTTGCAGCGGAATACTGCAGGGGGCGCTTTCGCTCGGCCACGAATTTGAAACCGATGTTGTGCGTCTGCAATTTCCGCATGGGCCCGAAATTGAGGAAATGGAAAAAAATTGGTTCGGCTATTCTTTGGCGTTTGCTTTGGTGAAGGGAATGTCGCGGGTGCTGGAAGTGCCGCACACGGATTTAAGCGCCGTTCTTTTTAGAAATAACGATTCCGATAATCCCATTCCGCCGATAATTCTTTACGATAATGTCCCCGGCGGCGCCGGACTTGTCGCGCGATTGAAGGAAGAATCCATTTTGCGCGGCGGATTGGAAGCCGCCCTTGAACGAGTTGGCGGCGAATGCGGCTGCGGCGAAAACGAAAGCTGCTATGGCTGTCTGCGCGACTATGGCAATCAATTCGTCCACCCGCATCTGCGGCGCGGAACGGTTAGAAATTATCTCGATGCGCTGCTTTCCTTAAAAAATTAAGAACCTAAAACCCGCATCTGAAGGCGGCGGACAAGATAGTATCGTTGTCTTGGTAGTTTCGGCGGGGACTGTTGGCGATGAACTCCGCCCCAACGCCGACCGACAATTTCGCGCCCCGCTTTAACTTGCAAATCCCCAAATGCTTTTGAAATAAGAAAGCGAATCGCGTCGGCGGACTGCCCGCTAAATTAATGCGCGCCGAATCAATCCGATAATCATTACCCTCATAACCGCCGACATAAGATAAATCCAGCGCGCCCCTCCGCACCGATAAATCACGCGATACTTGAAATCGCATTGCGCCGCGATGGCTTTCCCGCTCAATGCCGAAATGAAATCCCGCCGAATGCAATGAAGTTACACTTTGCACAATTCCCCCAAGATCATCGGCGCGCGTGATTCCTTTGGTCGCCGAGGCAACCGCATTCCATTTTCCCAATTGATAATGGGCGGAAAGTTTTCCGTAAGCCGTGCTGCCGCCGCCGATTTTCAAACCGCCGCGGAATTTCGCGCCCAGCAAAGAGCCCTTTTCCAAATAGTTTCCGATTTCCGCCGCCATTTGCAAAGATGACGACGCTTGCCAACTCGCCCGAAAAGCGGCGCGATGCGTTTTTGAATCATCACCGTCGCCCATTTCAAATCGCATCGCCGTTTGGAAAGCATCATTAATATCCATCCGCCATTCCGCCGACGCCAGATTGCCCGATGATAAAACATTAGACGACGCAAATGCATCAAACTCTTCCGACAATTCGCGCAGATGTTTTTTATCATCGGCGGCTTCGGCTTGAACAGAAAAACGATGCCGGCCTTGTTTTCCGCGCCAGCCGAAAGCCAGCGATTCGCCGTCGGCAGTTTGCCGCGACCAGAATCCTTTTTCATCCTCAAAGGTTTGGACGGCAGCAACGGCGGAATGCGCAATCGGAAAAACCGCATCCGAATCTTCGTCGGCCAGACGAGAAAGCGGCAATGGAAAAACCCGATCAAAAGAATCTATCGCGCCGAGTTGCGCCGCAGTTTCATCAAACGCCCCGCCAAATGCCGACGACGATTCTATGCGCGAATCGCTGACCAGCATAACCCCACCCTTCTTCCCCCTCCTTGTCATTGACGATGCTAAACGCGCCGCCCCCTGCGGACGAGTCGCCTCGTCTAAATTAAGCAATCCGTGGCCATAAACCGGATCCACGCCTACAGCTCCCAAATCCGTCGCCGTCGTTAAAAGAAGTGTAACAATTTGCGGAGCAGTCATCATCGGAAAGGCACTCTTCAAAACCGCAATCGCACCCGATACATGCGGGGCGGCGAATGATGTGCCGGTGCTCGGCTCCAAATCATCGTTAAGTCCGTCGGGTCTGGGGTCGCGGGTATGAATGGGGGCAAGAATTGAAAATCCCGGCGCCGCCAAGCACCAATTCATCGCATCGCCGCAGCCGTTGGAACCGGGATAAATCCGCCCCGGCTGAGTTAAATCAAGTTCAAAAAACGGCGTAAGAGCCGGCAAATAACTGACAACGACAAGCCAATGGCCGAGCAATTCCGGAAAACGATTCGGCAGCCCGCCGAAGCCGTTCACTTGATTATCCGCCGTCGGCAAAACGCCTGCCGGGATGATATTGGGGTTGCGTATTTGCTCCCGCGTGTAGCCGAGGCAACGGCCGAATGAGTCGGTAATGCACCTGTTATCGCTTCTACTGATAATCGGAAAGAAGTCGTTTTCCGAATTCCATCTTTCATTGCCGGCAGCCCATACAAAGATGCCGTCGCTGTCCCGGGCAAGTGAAACTTGCTGCCGCAATTCGCCGCCGAAACCAACCCTGTTGGGAGCCGGATAGGGCAAATACACATCCTCGCCTTGACGGGTAAATTCGTGCCTGCTCACAAATCCCCAACTGTTATTGTAGACGGATGCGCCGTTTTCGCGCGCGCGCTGGATCGCCCGCCTGAAAGCGTCGAATATATTGCTGCTGCTGCCATCCCTGCCGAGAATTCGCAGCGGAATGATTCTGGCCTTGTAGGCGACGCCGTGAATTCCCGCGCTGTCCTTGTCGGCGGCGATAATTCCGGCGACCTGCACACCGTGCGAATTGCCCTCCGAATCGGGATCTTCGTCCTCACGAATATAATCGTAGCCGGCGTTGGGGACGAATTTTCCGGTATCGGAAAATTCGGGATGGGTCACATCAATGCCCGAATCGAAAACGGCGACATTGACCATGACGGTGCTGACATCGTAGCCGCCTCTGGGATGATTGGCGTAGCCCTCGGCAGCGTTGATGATTCCAAGCCCGTATTGCGTACCGTATTCCTGCGTTTCGAAATCAGCGGGATCCGGCTGCGGCGGCGGCGGATTATTGCTAGTGGTGCCGGGAGTGATTATCAGATCCCCTGTGCCAGCATCCCTCATGCGATCATTATCGGTGGGCTCCTCGGGGACTCTGGCCACCGGTGAGCCGGATCCTCCCGTGGGGTCGGGCACGCCGCCCCCTCCGCCTCCGCCGCAAGCGGCAAGGAAGACAAGGCATAGCATCAGGATGAGCAAATTTTTTCCGCGCACGAATTTTTTCCTGTGTTTTCCCTGTGGGACAATTTCCCCTATCAGGCGGACGATATGATAGCAGATACTTCCGCCGCCAATCAATCCCATCCATCGGACGGCGCAATTAATCGGCGGAGGCAAAGCGTCCCGCCAACGCAAAGCATCGGCGAGAGATTTAATGATTGGTGGGTCTGGATGGACTTGAACCAACGACCCCACGCTTATCAAGCGTGTGCTCTAACCAACTGAGCTACAGACCCCGCCCCGCGAATTATACACGGCGACGCGCAAAAACCGATTGGCGGCATCGCCGAGCGATTATTTTTTTTTGCGGATTTTTTTTGCGGGGGCGACGGCGACTGCGCCGGCGCGATTTATCTCTGCAAGATAACTGCCGCCGGGAATTAGCGTCCCCGCAATTTCCGCCTCTACAATTGCATTATGGGCGGTTTCCTTCAGCAGACGCGACAAAGGACGCGCACCCAAAGACGGTTCGAATCCGCGCAGGCGCAAATGCTTTCGCAAATGCGGGCCGAATTGCACGATAATTTCCTTTTCGCCCTTGAGTCGCGCCGCTAATTCGGCGAGCAGTTTGGAAACAATGCGCGACGCCGTCTTGGGCGAAAGCGGCGAAAATCGCACGACGGCATCCAGCCGATTGCGAAATTCCGGCGAAAATAAACGCTTTAAGGCGGGCATTTCATCGCCGCCCTTCGCCGTTAAATCGCCGAATCCCATCGGTGATTTTTCCCACGAATCCGCGCCGGCGTTGGTTGTCATTACGATAAGGGTATGGCGGAAATCCGCGCGCCGTCCGCTGTTGTCGGTGAGCGCGCCGTAATCCATCACCTGCAGCAGAATGTTAAAAACATCCGGATGCGCCTTTTCAATTTCATCAAACAGCAGCACCGAATTGGGGGCGCGGGCGACGGCTTCGGTTAATTGTCCGCGCTGCTCAAATCCGACATAGCCCGGCGGCGCGCCGATTAATCGGGAAACAGCATGCCGCTCCATATATTCCGACATGTCAAATCGCAAAAGTTTAACCTGCAATGCCGCCGCCAATTGCCTCGCTAATTCTGTTTTGCCGACGCCCGTCGGCCCGGCGAAAATAAATGCGCCGACCGGTTTTTCTTCTTCTTTGAGTCCGAAGCGGGCGCGCTTGACGGCGGCGGCCACCTGCGAAACGGCGTCCTTCTGGTCAAAGATTTTTTTAGCGAGTGCGGATTCCAAGCCGGCGATAATTCGCCGCTCGTCGCGGGATATATTCGCCGCCGGGACTCCCGCCATATCGGCGACGACCCGCTCGATGGAATGCTCGTCAATTTCGCCGCCGCCGCCGTTTAATTGACGGCGCGCGCCCGCTTCGTCAAGGGCGTCTATGGCTTTGTCCGGCAGCCGCCGCTCCGGCAAAAAGCGGCGCGTAAGCGGAATCGCCGCCGCCATTGCATCGGCTGAATAAATTGTATTGTGATGCGATTCCAAGCGGGTGCGAATGCCGTCTAAAATTTCGCGCGCCTCCGAATCGGGCGGCTCGGCGATTTCCACTTTTTGGAATCGGCGTGACAGCGCGCCGTCTTTTTCAAACAGGCGGCGATATTCTTCGTGGCTTGTCGCTCCGATGCAGCGGAGTCGTCCGTCGGAAAGCGCGGGCTTTAGAATGTTGGCGGCGTCCAAGGCGCTGCCGGAAACCGCCCCCGCGCCGACCGCCGCATGAATTTCATCAATGAAAAGAGCGGCTTTGGGCTCCGCTTCCAATTTATCAATGAGCGATTTGAGCCGCTGCTCAAAGTCGCCGCGATATTTTGTGCCGGCGACCAGACCGCCCATATCCACCGAAAAAATCTTCATTCCGGCTAAAATCGGCGGAGCGTCATCCCGTCCGACACGATGCGCGAGAGCATGCACCACCGCCGTTTTTCCCACGCCGGGATCGCCCACTAAAACCGCGCTGCTTTTGTATTTGCGGCACAGAATTCGCATCACTTCGCCGATTTCCTTGTTGCGCCCGATGGGGGCTTCCAGTTTGCCTTCGGCGGCGAGGGCGGTTAAATTGCGGACGAATTCGTCCGCGCCGGAATCGGGCTTGGCGGAATCGCCTTCGCGCGATGGCTGCCCCGCCGGAATTCCGCGCGCGTCGCCCGCCAGCGAACTCGCCACGGCGACCCGATTCGCGCCGTGCTTGTTAAGATAATAAACGGCGAAAGAATCCTGCTCGGAAAAAATCGCCGCCAGCACATTCGCGCCGGTGACTCGTCCGTTGCCGCGCGCGCTTTTAATCTGCATCACGGCGCGCTGGATTACCCGCTGAAATCCCACCGTCGGACGGCAGTCGGCGGAATCCGGACGGCGGCGGGGAACGCGCGTTTCAATGAATCTTTCTAATTCGCGCCGCAGCGATTCCACATCCGCACTGCACGACGAAAACACGCGGCGGGCGGCGGCGTTATCCAGCAGCGCCCACAAAAGATGCTCCACCGTTACAAATTCCAATTGCCGTCGGCGCGCATCGGCGAAGGCGAATTGAATGTTTTCCTCTAATTCCTGCGTAATCATTCCCGTTCCTCCGGCTCCACGACGCAGCGCAGCGGATAGCGGTGACGACGGGCGAAATCCGCCATTTGCGCCGCTTTGGTTTCGGCGATATCGCGGGCGAATGTGCCGGCGATGCCGCGTCCTTTTTGATGCACGCTCAGCATAATTTCGGTCGCGCGCGGTATGGCATGGGCGAAAAATTTTCGCAGCCCCAGCACGACAAAATCCATCGGCGTGAAATCATCGTTGAGAAGCACGACATGATAAAAGCCGGGCGCGTCCAAATCGCGCGCGGGTTCGCGCGTAGTCGCGGGTGCGATGGCGCTGACGATGCTGCTGCCGCTGGTCATTTTAATAAAGTGCCTTGCCGCCATTATAGCGCGGTCGCACTCGGCGGCGAGAATCCGAAATTCAGCGCGGCGCATTTGGTTAAAAGGATATAATTGCCGATTGATGACGCCGACAGAATCCATCGCCGAATTGCGGCGCACCCTGCCGACGGATTCGCTCCTGTGCGGCGGCGACCAAATTAAGCCGTTTGAATCGGACGCCCTCACCGTCTTTCGCCAATCGCCGATGGCGGTGGCGATTCCGGAAAACGAATCGCAATTAATTGCCGTCGTCAAAATTTGCCGACAAGCAGGCGTGCCGATTGTCGCCAGAGGGGCGGGCACCGGACTTTCCGGCGGCGCCCTGCCGCACAAGGACGGCGTGCTTTTAGTCACGGCGAAATTTGACCGCGTTTTGCATATTGACCCTCTCGCCCGAATCGCCCGCGTGCAGCCGGGCGTGCGGAATCTGGCGGTTTCGGAGGCGGCGTCGGCTTGCGGACTTTACTACGCCCCCGACCCTTCCAGCCAGACGGCGTGCTCGCTGGGCGGAAATGTCGCGGAAAATTCCGGCGGCATTCGCTGCTTAAAATACGGCTTGACCGTGCATAATGTCCTCGCTTTGCGGGCGGTGACGATTGACGGCGACATCGCCGAATTCGGCGGGGCGGCGGGCGAATCGACGGGCTTTGATTTGCTGGCGTTGCTTCACGGTTCGGAAGGATTGCTGGCGGTCGTCACCGAAATTACCGTGCGGCTGCTTCCCAAGCCCGAATCCGTTGAGACGATTCTCGCCGCCTTTGACGACACCGAAGCCGCCGGCGACGCCGTCGCCGCCATTATCGCCGCCGGAATCGTCCCCGCCGGTTTGGAAATGATGGACCGCCTCGCCGCACAAGCGGCGGAAGATTTTGCCCATGCGGGCTATCCGACAGACGCCGCCGCCATTCTAATTTGCGAAAGCGACGGACTCGCCGAAGATGTGCAGGCGGATATAGCGGCGATTGAAAAAATCTGCCATTCGCACAAAGCCGCAAAAATTCGGCGCGCGCAAAATTCAGCCGAGCGCGAAAAAATTTGGCGCGGACGCAAATCGGCATTTCCGGCGGTCGGCCGCATTCGGCCGGATTACTACTGCATAGACGGCACAATTCCGCGACGACGACTCGGCGAGACGCTTCGCAAAATAAACGAATTGGCCAATAAAACCGGCCTCTTGTGCGCGAATGTTTTTCACGCCGGCGACGGCAATCTGCATCCGCTGATTCTGTTTGATTCGGCGGTTGCGGGCGAAACCGAAAAAGCAATGCAATTGGGCTCGGAGATTCTGCAGTTATGCATAGCAGTCGGCGGCACAATCACCGGCGAGCACGGAGTCGGAATGGAAAAGATAAACGAAATGTGCATTCAATTTCCCCCGGCGGAATTAGAATGCTTTCGCCAAATTAAGCGCGCCTTTGATGAACACGAATTATTAAATCCGGGCAAGGCCGTGCCGACATTAAATCGCTGCGCAGAATTCGGCGCGATGCATGTGCGCCGAGGCGAAGAGCCTTTTCCCGACCTGCCGCGCTTTTAATTCCCCCCCCCCTCTTTCGCAAAATGAAAGCGACTCTGCGCCTTGTTTTTTTATTCGCCATTCTTTGGGGAATTGCGATGCCGATTTCGCGCGCGCATGCCGCCAACTGCGAAGCGATACCTTATGACGATAAAAAACGCCGCCTGACCATAACCGCGCGCGTCTCCGACCATTTGGGGCGAAGCAATAACTTTGATGCGGTGATTGACACCGGCGCCACCAATACGCTGATTCCGAAGAAGTCGCTGGAAGGAATTAAGCATCGCAAAGTCGGCGTCGCGCAATTGCAAATCGCCGACGGCAAAATTGTGCAGGGCGACATTGTGCAGGTTTATGCGCTGGTTTTTCGCGGCGTGATTATCCGCGATGTCACCCTAACCGCCCTGCCGATTGACAACAACGGCAAGGGATTGATTGGAATGTCCGAATTGTCGCGCTTGAATTGGCGCTTTGAAGACGGCGTTTTTCTATTATGCAAAAAATGAATCAAGCAGCGAATCAAATTGCGCGCGAGCAAATTAAAGAAATCGCCGAGCGCGTTTCCGCCGCCGCCGCCGCTAATTCGCCTTTGGCGATTAGGGGGGGGGGGTCTAAAAATTTCTACGGCAATCCGTCGACGGGAGAGACCTTGGAAGTCGGCGCGATTCGCGGAATCGCCGCCTACGAGCCGGGCGAATTATTTGCGACCGTCTATGCCGGAACTCCGCTTTCCGAATTGCACAGAACCCTCGCCGAGCGCGGACAAATGCTGGCGTTTGAGCCGCCTTCTTTCGCCGAATCGGCGACAGTCGGCGGCGCGGCGGCATGCGGATTTTCCGGCCCGCGACGCCCGTCGGCGGGGGCGTTGCGCGATTTTGTGCTTGGCATCGGAGTCGTCGACGGCAGCGGCGACATTCTTAAATTCGGCGGCGAAGTAATGAAGAATGTCGCCGGCTTTGATGTTTCGCGATTGATGGCGGGCGCGCTCGGCACCTTGGGAATTATCACGCACATCACATTCAAACTCGCGCCGATTCCGCCGATGGAGGCGACTCTCATCTTGGAAAAATCCGCCGCCGATTCCATCTATGAAATTAATCGCGCAATTGGCAAAGGTCTGCCGATTACCGCAAGCGCATATATTAATGGAAAACTTTATGCGCGCGCATCAGGAAGCGATGCAGCGGTGGCAAGAACGGCGAATGCACTCGGCGGCGAAAAATTTGAAAAGGAAAGGTCGGCGGAATTTTGGGAAAGCGTCCGCGAGCATCGCCATTCCTTTTTTGCCGAAGGAAATAAATTAGAAAAGGGGGGGGATAATTTATGGCGAGTCGTTGCGCCGCCTTTGGCGGAGGAATTGCCGCTTGGCGATTCTATGATTGAATGGCACGGCGCGGTGCGCTGGCATTTTTCGGACAGAAAAGATGAGGAAGTGCGCGCGATGGCGGAAAAAATCGGCGGCGCGGCGACCTTATTTCGCGCGTCGGATTCTAATGTTGCGAATCGTTTTCCGCCTTTGCCGACGACGATATACAAACTGCACAAAAACTTGAAGAAAGTTTTTGACCCCAGCAACATCCTCAACCGCAGCCGGCTGTATGATTTTTGACCGCATTAGGGGCGTTTGGTATGGGAGAAAACCATCCCGTTTTCACGCATAAAATCCACCAGATATAAGCAACGCACATTGAGTCGTCCGCACACATTGGGGATTTTGGAAGCATTATCCCCGCCCGGGATTTCCTCCGACACAACAGCGGCGTGCTCTACTTTTGCGTGAGCGATGAGATATGCGTCGGCACCGTCGATGAGTTTGGGAAAGTCACGGATAATTTTCTCCACGGCTCTCTGTTTTTGCTGGTCCGTTGGCACAACAAAGCGGGGCGATTGTTTTTTGCGCTCGCGCAGCCATTCGGCGATGGTATCCGTTTGCTTGGGATCTCCGACCATTTCGTCGTATGCTTCTCGGCAAACGAATATTTTGCCCGCGGTGACCATCGTCTCCAATTCCCGCCACAGCGAAGGAAAAACATCGCACGGATAAAGAGGATGAATTCTCCTTTCCGCCCACAAAAACGAACTGGAATCAAAGCAGTATCGCTTCACGGCAAAATCTCCTCCGCCATATCTTCAATATGGTCATGGCGTTTTGCCCCGAGAAGAGCGACTGCTTTCATCGGATGAAGATCGCCGCCGTAGTAGGCGGAAAGCGCCAAGCGGGAAAACGCCCGGCCATTTTGCCTCAATAGCATTTTATGCCGCTTCACTCTGAATATTTTTCTTTCCGCCTTAGCTTTCTTTTGCCTTTCTTCCAGCTCTTTCCGGTATTCGCGGTGCAGGGCTTCGTATTTTTCCCAACTGATTAGATGGCCGTCGGCGGCCCGGCGGGCGATAGCGGTGCGGCTGACATGAAAGCGCGTAGCAATGTCGCTGACGCGCGTTTCGCTGTTGCCTGTCATCGCGTTCCATGCCTCTCGGAAATCGGCGGCGGGCATAAGCGTCTCGGCGGCAATGCGATTGCAAAACATTTCCACTTGTGCGTCCTTGCCTTTCGGCCGCTCTCGATGTCCAATGAAATGGGCTAGAGAATCGCCGCGCGTAATGCCTTCGCTACTGAGCCACAAATGCGCGATTTCGTGAATCAGCGTAAAAATTTTAGGGGATACACCGTCAGCAGCATTTAACGCAATCGCAGGCGCAATCGGATTGATTTCCGCCAGCCCGCGCATTTCATCAACAGGCACGGTGCGGAAGCGTCCAGTATCCGTGGCGAAAACAAAAATCCCCGCGTCCTCAATTTTTCTGATCCACCAATTTAGTGCATCGCCGATGTTTTTCTGGCGCATCGTTTCGGCGAGTGGCGCACTGAGCCATTCGCGAATTTTTATCGCGACTTCCGCCGGATCATCATCGCGCAGATTCGCTTTGCCGATAACCGCCAGCGGCTTTCCACCTTCGGCGGCGAGAACAGACGCCGCCCATTCGCAACGGTGGACAACATGCCGCGCAAAGCGTCGCAATTGCGGACTTTGCTTTTGACTTGCGCCGGGCAAAACGCGAAATTCTGGCAGGATTTTTTCATCCGGCGGCTCCGCCAAAAAAAATACGCCGACCGGACGGCCGAATAAATTCGCCGCCTGTTTCGCTTGCGGCAGAGTTGGAAAACAGCCGCCTTCCTCCTCCCACGCATGCACTTCGCCGCTATCCCGATTCAAACGGTTGGCGACTTCGGCGACGGCGTAGCCGGCGGACTCGCGCGCCCACGCAAAAACGCGCGGATTAATGTGAGCAATAACGCTAGGCATGACGCAGCAAAAACAAAATTTATCGCATTTTACCGCTTTTCGGCATTTGCAGGATTATCGCTTCCACTTCGCGTTTGGCATTGGCAACCGCCGATTTTCCTTCGGCTTGGAGGCGTTTGGCTTGCCCGCGAATCTTGGAAATTCGTGCGGCGATTTTTCGCTGCTCGACAAGCGGCGGCATCGGAATTTCCAAGCGCAAAAAGCAATCAAGCGAAAGATGCTTAATAACCGCTCCAATGCTTTCCCGGTCGGCGAGAGAACGCAAAGGATAAGAAGATAAAACGGCTTTCAAATATAAAACATCAACGCCGTCGGCGGGCGCCATTCGCAGAATTCCGCCGCTAGTTCCGCAGTCAATTTCCTTTTCAATCACCGCCGAATAGCCGATAGTGCCATCCTTTGTGTAAATCATTTCGCCGACGCGAGGCGTGAAATTTCCGCGCAATTTGGCGAAAAGTGCCGGGCTGATAAACTTGTCGCAGTTTTCGGGGCGAATTTCCCAATCGTCCACATCGCTGACTCGGACATAGGGAATTCCCCCGTCCGAATAATTTGCCGAGCCGACTTCCACTCCTTTCAAAATATAGCGGACGCATTCCGCGAGCGGCTTGGTCTTGTATTTCCGCCGCTGATTGCGCGAAGCAACGCGGGAAAATAATCAAGATTGTATTCAGGATCAAGCCGTCCGCCGGAAATTTGGCGGGATTGTCTTGTGAAGATTAGAGGAGTCGCGTCGTCGGCTTTGCGATGCGGGATTTTAATTCCCAATTCGCCGAGCAGATAATCATCTATGCCGCCGAGCAATTGCCGCGCCTCGTTTTCTTTCCGTTCCTTATCGGAATACGCCGAGTGCATTATTTCGACTATCGGCAGATTTTCAATGACAGGAATACCGCGCAGCGCGCCGTAATCCAGTGCAAGGCGAGTCCCGCCGGTCGTCCGTTTTAAGGCGAGATTGCGTCCGACATTTGAATTAAGAAAAACGGCAAGATATTCGGCGACTTCCCGCCCCCGCGTTTTGATGACGACGGAATGCTGATTAATGTTTCCCTCAAATTCCTGCGGCGCAACGGCGGCGCTGGCAATTCGCCCGGTAATGGTGACCAGCAAATCATCGCCGAAAACCCGACTGCGCGCCAAGTAATCTTGATGCGTTTGCCGATTGATGTAAATCAGATCTTTGAAATTAACCCCCTCTTCGGTAATGTTCTGCACGCGCAAAAGCGGCACGCCGTCGTCCGCTTGCGCATAGTATTTGTCGCCGTCGGATTTTAAGGGAGTCGCGCCGCCGCAAATTCCGAGCGCAAAATCGCCGAGCTTTTTTCGCGCACGACTGCGCACAAAGTTATCCACCTCGCGCAAATCCGTTTTGTAAAAAAACGGATCAAGCCGATTTTCCATTTCGCCCCGGCTTATCAGAAAAACTTCGTTTCCGTCAAAGCCGGGGCTTATCCGAAAAAATGGTCTTTCCCTCCTTCTACGGCATCAATGAATCTCGACAATTCCGCGCCGATTTTTTTCAAGTCGTTTCTGCCGCTTTTGCGGCCGGTGGCGTCGTAGCCGATTTCCGCCGCCATCGCCATAAATATGGGATAGTCGGGCAGACGCGCGCGCTTTTCGGCGGCGTATTCGGCGAGCAATTCCTCGCGCAGCGCGGCTATTTTTTCGGCGAATTCATTACTGATTTCGTCCTTGCGTTGCTTGCGCTTTTTTTCCGGCAAGGCGCGAATTTCCTTAATGCGGCGATTCTTTTCTTCTTCCATTTCTTCCAGCGTTGATTCCAAACGGCGGGATTTCTTAATGCGATTTTGAATCTCTTCTTTTAATTGCCGGATTTTTCCGGCGTCCGCTTCGCTGCGTTTTTTCAAAAACAAAACCGAACTTTTAACGCCCGCGCCGGTGTGCGTAAACGCCGTCTGCGGCATGGAAACGACGGCGATAACGCGAAACATTTCCTCCACGCCGTCGCGCACATACTGCAGGGATGAATTATTAAGAACGCCGTCGGGGACGACAATCGCCAAATGGCCGCCGTCTTTCAGAAATTCGCGGCATTGCTCAATAAACAGAATTTCGGTTTTTTGCGAAGGCCGCTTAGCGCGCTGGCTTTTCGGTTCCAGCCAGTTAATTTCCTTCCACGCGAATCCGTAGTTTTCCATATAAGCGCGCTCCACCTGCCGAATGGTGGAGCCGAAAGGCGGATTAGTGACGATAAAATCAAATCGTCCGCGCGCGAAATTTTTATTGCCGGTTCTCTGGGCGATATCCTCCGGCGGCAGCAAGCCATCGGCGGAGACGACATTTGTGTGGCCGTCGTCATGGATAATCATGTTCATTTTGGCGACGCGGGCAATCTGCTCGTTTATTTCAACACCGAAAAGATTGTTTTGGGCGAAGTCATGCCAATGGCGATAATGCTTGTTTGCATCTTTGGCGTCGCTCGCATGATTCGGAAAATACTCGCTTGCTTGGCGGCGAATTTTATCCAGCGCGTAAAGCAGGAATCCGCCGCTGCCGCAGGAAGTGTCCAGCACCAGCGAATTGTTTTTCAGCGGCAAGGCGTCCACCACAAACTGCACAATTTCGCGCGGCGTAAAATACGCCCCGAAATCGCCGCGAAAGAACGAATCCAAAAAGGTTTCAAACGCCCGCCCTTTGCTGTCCAAATCGGTTTCGCCGAGATTGACATCCTGCAGATAACTGACGACGATTTTAATCCGCTCCGGATTTAATTTAATGTCCTCCTTAAAAACTTCCGGTTCGCGCTTTCGCCCCTCTTCGTAAAGGGCGGCGACGCGCTTGGATAATTCTTCGGCGGTTTTCTTTTCGTCCGTTTCGGTGATGATTTGAAAATCGTAGGGCTCTCCCGCTTTGCGCGACTTGCCTTCGTCCCACAATTTGCAGAAGATGAGTTTGTCCAATTCATCGAAAGCGTCCGAGGGATTCAGTTCTCCGCCGGCCCAAAGCGCGTCGTGCGCGCGATTAAATCGGCTGACTAATTCGTCCTGTCCGATTGCCTTGATGTCAAAAAACATTCCGCCGCTCTTGGAATCCTGCGGCCGATAGGCGTATTTGTAGCGCGCCGTTTTTTCCACGCCGCGCTTGGGAATATCAGGAATCGGCGCGCGCGCCCGCGGCCGTTTGCCGCTGACTTCAAAGTATTCATTGCGAATGCCGGAAGTCGCCCACACATAGCGCGCGCCAAGGGCGACGGCGTAACTGAACGCCTGCTCAACCGCGTTGCGGAATTCTATTTCGCTCACCTCCGATTTCTTGCACTCCACCACGATATGCGGCGATTCGCACTTGTCGTCATCATAGACGACGATATCCGCCTCGCGCGAGCTTGCGCCGATTTTAATCGGCTCAAACACTTTAATTCGCCGCGCGCAGTAGTCGTAGCGAAGAATCAAATTCGCCAGCGAATCCGCGACAACGCTCTCTTCCGGCTTCGGCCAAGGGCGCTTTTTTGGCGAATTGACAAGATAGACAATTCGCCTTTTGTTTTCATCCAGCCGGAAAATACCCTTGCTGAACGCTTGCTCAATTAAAGAGTCGGTCATTATTTCTCCCTTTTCCCGGCGCGATTTTACCACGCCGCCGATTTTCATGGCAACCAAAACCAGCCGGCGCGATGGAAAATTTAATTGTATAATCCCCCGACTTTCGCGCGAAAATGGAAACGCTGCTGCAAATTATCACGCTTGCCGTCGTCTTGGGTTTGGCGGCGGGAATCTTTATATTGATGCGAAAACGCAATGCGTCGCGCGAGGATTCTTCGCCGCCGCCGGATTTGGAAATTCGCCTGCGCGAAGAAGAAGCGCATCGCATCACCCTGCAAGAAAGAACCGAACACCAGCAAAACGACATTACGCAATTGCGCGAGCAATTGTCGCAGGCGAATTCGCGCGCGTCTCAACTGGAAAGAGAAAACGCCGCCCTGCAGGAAAAATGCAATGCCATCAGCAACGCCGCGCAGGAAAAAGAAAAAACATTAATTCAATTACGCGGCGAAATTGAGGAAAAGTTCGAATCGCTGGCGGCGAATGCGCTGCGGCAAAGCCGCGCCGACTTTTTGAAATCGGCGGAAGAGTCGTTCAAAGGCCATCGCCAATTAAACACGAATGAAATTGAAAAGATGCTCGCGCCGATGCATTCGCTGCTGGACAAGTATCAATCCGAATTGCGAAGCATTGAAGGCGCCCGCAAAAGCGGCTACGGCGAATTAATGAATGAACTTAAAAATGTCTCCATCGCCAGCAAAGAAACCAAAGCCGCCGCGGATAAATTAGTTAATGCGCTGCGCGCCTCCCCCCAAACGCGCGGACGATGGGGCGAAGAAACATTAAAGCGCGTGATGGAACTCGCCGGCATGTCCGAGCATTGCGACTTTAAACAGCAGCCGACAACCCAAAGAGAAGGCGAAACATTGCGGCCGGATGTCATTCTTTATCTGCCCGGCGGACGATGCCTTGTAATTGACGCCAAAACTTCCCTGACTGCATATCTTCAAGCAGTTGAAGAAAGCGACGACAAGGATAAAGAAGCGCGCCTTAAGCAGCACGCCAGAAGCATGCGCGCGCACATGGGGCAACTCGCCGCCAAAACCTACTGGGATGCGCTGCCGACAACTCCCGACTTTGTCGTGATGTTTGTGCCGGGCGACAACTTCTATTCGGCGGCGGTGGAGCGCGACCGCGATCTTTTTGACGACAGCATTAATAGAGGAGTGCTTATCGCAACGCCGACGACTTTAATCGCGCTTGCCAAGGCCGTCGCCTACGGCTGGAAGCAGGAGCAGGCGGCGCAAAACGCTCAGGAAATTGCCAAACTCGGCAGAACTTTTATGCGTCGTCTTTCCATTATGGGCGAGCATATCGCCAAACTGGGGGGAAGTTTAAGCGCCAGCGTAAAGCGATATAATGAATTAATCGGCAGCGCCGAGCATTCGGTAATTCCGGCGGCGGAGAAGTTTAAGGAATTGTCGGCCGCTCCGGAGAAGGATAGATTTCCGAATTTGCACGGCGTGGAAACCACCCCTCGCGAATTAAAAAAACTCCCTGATTCGGAATCGGAAAAACCCGCCGCATAATTTTGCGGACGGCTGTTAAACATTGAATTTGAAATGGATGACATCGCCGTCGCGGACAATGTAATCGCGTCCTTCCTGACGCAATTTGCCGCGCTCGCGGACGCCGGATTCGCCGCCGCATAAAATAAAATCGTCCGCATTGGCCACTTCCGCGCGAATGAATCCGCGCGCAAAATCGGAATGAATAACGCCCGCCGCCTCGCGCGCATTGGCGCCTTTGCGAATCGTCCATGCTCTCGCTTCCTTGGGGCCGGCGGTGAAGAAAGTATGCAGTCCCAGCAGCGAAAAAACTTCGCGCACAAGGCGGGCAAGACCGGTTTCATTAACGCCTAATTCTTTCAGCAATTCTATTTTTTCAGAATAGGAAAGGTCGGACATTTCCGCTTCCAATCTTGCGCACAAGGGCGCGACTTTGGCGTTTTCTTTTTCGGCGGCGGCGCGAACCAAATCCAATTGCGGATTATTTTGGAATCCGTCCTCATCAACATTCGCCGCATAAACCACCGGCTTCATTGTTAATAAGCAAAGCGAATCCGCTTTTTCGCGCTCGCGCTCGTTTAATAAAAGCGTGCGCGCCGGATGTCCTTTGTCCAAATGCGCGCGCAGTTTTTCCGCGACCGCCGTCGTTTCTGCGGCTTCTTTATCGCCGCTTTTGCCGATTCGCTCGGCGCGATTTTTGGCGCGCTCGGCGGTTTCCATATCGGCGAGAATCAATTCCAAATTGACTGTTTCAATATCGTCAAGCGGCGAAATTTTTCCGGAGATGTGCGCGACTTCGCCTTGGGAAAAGCATCTTACTACATGGACGATTCCGTCGGTTTCGCGGATGTGCGAAAGAAAGCGATTGCCAAGCCCCGCGCCCGACGCCGCGCCTTTGACAAGGCCGGCGATGTCCACAAATTCAACGGCGGCGGGAATGATTTTCGCCGAATGCGCCGCCTTGCCTAATTTATCCAAGCGCGAATCGGGCAGCGCGACAACGCCCGCATTCGGCTCAATGGTGCAGAACGCATAATTCTCCGCCGCCGCCCTGCCGGTTGTCAGCGCATTAAACAGCGTGGATTTGCCGACATTCGGCAGACCGACAATGCCGCATTTCAATCCCATTTTTACGCCTCTTCGCTTTCTTTTAATTTATCGGAAGTGTGAAGTTGCAGCATCGCTTCTTCCATATTTCCGGCGACGAATAAATCCCACAGCGCGAGCGTTTTTTCCGCCGCCGAATTTTCCGCTTCCTTGTCGGCGGAGGAGGGGGAGGAAAGAACATAATCCGCGCCGTCGTCGTGCGGGCCGCGGCCGACTCCAATTCGCAGCCGCCAATAATCGCGCGCGCTTAAGTGGCGGCTGATGTCGCGCAGGCCGTTGTGGCCGGCTTCGCCGCCGCCGAATTTAATTCGCGCTTTGCCCGGCGAAAAATCCGTTTCGTCGTGAATGATTAAAATTTGCGCGGGCAAAACGCCGAAATATCTCGCCAATGCGCCGACCGATTCGCCGCTGGCGTTCATAAAAGTTTGCGGCTTCGCCAGCAGGACGCCGTCGCCGCTTTTGCCCAATTCGGCGCGGTATTTTTTGCGCGGGACGAGGGCGATTCCTTTTTGTGCGCACAGGGCGTCAATCCAGCGAAAGCCCGCGTTGTGGCGGCTGGCTTGGTATCGCGCCCCCGGATTGCCGAGTCCGACGGCGAGTTTTATGCCCGGCATGATTCCGCCTTGCTTTCGTCCGCGCGCGCGAGTCGGCTACAATTGCCGCCGGGGCCGTAGCTCAGTTTGGCAGAGCATCTGACTTGCATTCAGAAGGTCGGGGGTTCAAGTCCCCCCGGCTCCACCGATTCTTTTTTCAGCCGCGAAAATTTTTCGGCGACGGCGGCGGCGATGCCATCGGCGGCGAGTCCGCATTCGGCGAGCAATTCCTCCGGCTTGCCGTGGTCAATAAAACAATCCGGCAGACCCAACTGCAAAAGCGGCTTGACGATTCCGGCGCGATGCAGAAATTCGCCGACCGCGCTCCCCCCCCCCCCCGCGACGACATTTTCCTCCGCCGTCACCAGCAATTGGGAATCGGCGAATTTTAATATCAAGGATTCGTCCAGCGGCTTTAAGAATCTCATATCGGCGACCGCCGCTTTGATTCCGGATTCCTTTTCCAGCATATCGGCGGCTTCCATTGACGGGCGCACCGTCGCGCCGAAGGCGAAAATGACAACATCCCCCCCCCCCCCCCCTTCGCGGCGGACGATTCCTTTTCCAATTTCCAACCTGCCGTTTTTATCAATTGGCGCGCCCGGCCCTTTGCCCCGCGGATAGCGCACCGCCGACGGCGAATCCAACTCATAGGCGGCGTTGAGCATTTGCCATGCCTCCGATTCGTCCGACGGAGTCATTACTGTTAAGTTTGGAATGCAGCGAAGATAGGAAAGGTCAAACGCGCCATGGTGAGTCGCCCCGTCCGCGCCGACGATTCCGGCGCGATCAATGGCGAACATTACCGGCAGATTCTGCAGGGCGATGTCGTGAATTAATTGATCGTAGGCGCGCTGCAAAAAAGTGGAGTATATCGCCATTACCGGACGCAGTCCTTCGCAGGCGATGCCGGCGGAAAATGTGAGGGCGTGCTGCTCGGCGATGCCGGCGTCAAAGTATCTATCCGGAAATTCTTCCGAAAATTTAACCAGCCCGGACCCTTCGCGCATGGCCGGGGTAACGGCGATTAATCGCGAATCTTTGCGCGCGGTTTCGCACAGCCAGTCGCCGAAAATTTGCGTGTAAGTGGGCGATTTGCCGATGCTTTCTTTTTCCACTTTTTCCGGGGCGGCGATTCCTCGGTGCGGCTCAAATTGGCCGACGCCGTGATACAGCACGGGGTCGTGCTCGGCTTTTTCAAATCCTTTTCCTTTGCGGGTGACGACATGCAGAAATTGCGGCCCGCGCGATTCGCGCAAATTCGCCAGCGTTTTTATCAGCACCGACAAATCGTGGCCATCTATCGGGCCAATGTAATTGAAGCCGAATTCTTCAAACATTGTGCCGGGCAAAACCATTCCTTTCAGATGCTCGTGGGCGCGCCGCGCGAATCTTTGGAAGGGCGGAATCGCTCCCAGCATTCGGCTGCCGCCGATTCGCATTGTGTTGTAAAAGCGGCTGGACAGAATCCGCGCGAGATAATTCCGCAATGCGCCGACGGCGGGCGAAATGGACATTTCGTTGTCGTTGAGGACGACCAGCAGATTCACATCCTTCATTGCACCGGCGTTATTCATCGCTTCAAACGCCATTCCGCCGGACATCGCCCCGTCGCCGATAACCGCCACCGCCCGCCGATTTTCCCCGCGCGTTTGCGCGGCGACCGCCATCCCCAAAGCCGCCGAAATGGATGTGCTGGAATGCGCCGTGCCGAAAGAATCAAACGGACTTTCCGACCGCCGCGGAAAGCCGGAAATTCCCCCGCGCCGCCGAATCGTCGGCAATAATTCACGCCGTCCGGTCAGAATTTTATGGCCGTAACTCTGATGGCCGACATCCCACACAATGCGGTCGTCGGGCGTATTGAAGACATAATGCAGCGCGACGGTCAATTCCACCGATCCCAAATTAGACGACAAATGCCCCCCGACGCGGCTGATGGTTTCCAGAATATAGGCGCGCAATTCATCGGCGAGGCGCGGCAAATCCGTCGCCGGCAAGCGGCGCAAATCAGCGGGAGAATTAATGGATTCCAAAAGCGTCGACACGATGGCAAATGCGGCGGATGATTTTTCCATTCGCATTTTACTTTGATTTTTTTCCGGCGGTTTTGATTCGCCGCAGGTCGGGCTCGCCGACCCATTAACGGCCGGATTAAGGGATATAATCGCCGACCGATGACGCCTTCCGATTTTTCTCCACCGCCGATGGAAATTGTCCGCCATCTGCTGCGGGTAATCTCCAGAGAACAGCCAATGCGGGACGCCGACTCGCTTCTGGACGACAATCTCATCGTCTATATGGACGGCAAAAAAATCGGCGGCGGAAAGCAGGCATGGAATCGATGGGTGCGTTTCCTGCATTACAACGCCGACAAAACAATAACCGGCCTCGCCTTGTCAATTGACAGCATTAGCGAAAACGACGGCAGCGTTATCGCGCGCGCAAAATGGCGCGGCACGATTCGCAATCAGCCGATGGAATCGGATGGGGGAACCGTCGTCTATGAAGTGCGCGGCGGAAAAATCACCAGCATTCGGACTTGCAGGAAAAACTACACCTTCATTTATGGAAAGCGAATCGCCGGCAAATTCGTTTTTTATCTTTTGCTTGCGCGAATGCTTTTATGGCGCGATTCGGCTTCGGGGAGGGGTGATTAGCGGCGGACGCGGATGATTTTGTTTATCGGCGGATTGTCGATGATTTTTTTAAATCCGTCGGGCCATTCAATGATTATTTGAGATGCTTTAGTTTTGCTTCCCAAGCCGAAAGTCGCCGCCGACAATTGATCGGTGGACATTCCGAGGTTATTAAGAATTTGGCGAGTTTGGCTTTTTTCGCCGGCGGCGACATAAACTTTCGCGCCGATGGAATCAACCGAATCCGGAAACAGCAGCGTGATGAAATTATTTTCCGCGCGATTAATAAAAGCGCGCCCGACGCCTTTCATATTCACCCAGAAAACATCCGGCTTGCCGTCGCTGTTAATGTCCGCAATCAGCGGCGACTGTCCGAAGGCGGGATTTTCCAAGCCCAATTCGCGCGCATGATAAAACGCTCCGCCCGACCGCACAAAGGATTTGCCGGATAATTTGCCCCATCGGTGCGGCGGCCACTTAATGTAATTTTGCGCGACTAATAATTCCAATTCGCCGTTTAGGGTTAGATCCTCAAAGACCGCCCCCCATGCGAATCCGTAATCATTTAATTGATATTCATCGGTGATGTCGCGCAGGCGAAAGTTGCCTTCGTTGCGCAGCAGTATCCAGCCGTAATTGCGCGGCTGCGAATCGCTGCCGTCGCCGATTAATTCCAAAAGAAACGCCGGCACGGAATTGCCGGAATTAGTAAAGAACAAATCCAAGTCGCCGTCTTTATCAATGTCGCCCGCCGCGAGTCCCATCCAAAATCCCCAGCCGGTTATAACTTTGACCGATGCAAAAGTATTGTCGCGACGGTTGCGAAAGATTTCCACTTGTCCGGTATTTTGCGAAACAATTAAATCCTGCCAGCCGTCGCCGTCCAAATCAATAAAACTCGCCAGAAAAGTATTTTGCAAAGACGCCGTGTTGGAGGATTCGGTAATGTCGGTGAAGGAAAGCCCGCCGTCGTTGCGCAGCATAATGTTGGCTTTGGCGTGGTCCGGATTATTGAATGTCGCCGAGTGAAAATTCGCCAAATCCACAAAGACGCTGACATATAAATCGCCGTCGCCGTCGCGGTCAATATCGCCGACCGCCACATTAAGCGGAGCGGAATTAGGCGGCAGATTAAGCGGAATTTCCCGCCGCGAAAAAATGCCGCCGTCATTGACATAAAGAAAAACGCCGTCGCTGCGCGCAAGCAGTAAATCGGTGTCGCCGTCGCCGTCCAAATCTATGGAATTCGCCCCGTGAGTCGCGGCGGTGTCGGACAAGGCGGTGCCGTCAATGATATTGACTAAACTGCCGCCGCGGTAAGCAAACAGCATATCGTCGTAGCCGTATCCGCCGCCGACGAAAATTTCCATTGCGCCGTCGCCGTCAATGTCAATCGGCGTCGCGCCGACGAAGGGATGAAATTCTTCGCTCCATTCATTGGCGCCGCCGACAATCGGAATTTCCTCAAACGGAATTAATCCGCTGTCGGGCGGCAGAAGCCGCGCATTTTCCAAACTGCAGGAAAGGGAAAGCACAGCCGCCATCGCCGCAGCCGCCATCCCGACCGCGCCGCGATAATTTTTCTCTTGCGCCATTGGGGAAATTATAAACGAAAATCCGCCGCTTAAAAATTGTCGGCGGATATTAATTCTCGGCAAATTAAAACGCGAAAACGAACAGAGATTAATCCCCGCCCTGCTGATGCGGGAATTTTGTCTTGCGGGGTATAATTTTTTTCCCTTAAAATATGAATGCGATGACGCACCCAATTTCATCCGGCGATTTGCCCGGCGACCGCCTGCGGCAAGCCGTCGCCGACGAAAATCCGCTGCAGGTTTGCGGCGTGATAAACGCCTATTGCGCCAAAATGGCGCAGCGCGCCGGATTTCGCGCCTTGTATCTTTCCGGCGGCGGAGTCGCCGCCGGAATGGCAATGCCGGATCTGGGAATCACCACTATGCACGACCTCGCCGCCGATGCCGCCCGAATCACCGATGCCGTCTCCCTCCCGCTTTTGGTCGACGCCGATGTCGGATTCGGCGGCGCGTTTTCCATCGCCCGCGCGACTCGGCTGCTGGAAAAAGCCGGAGTCGCCGGAATTCATTTGGAAGATCAAATCCAGCAGAAAAGATGCGGCCATCGTCCCAATAAAGAATTAGTGGACGCCGACGAAATGTCCGACCGCATTCGCGCCGCCGCCGACGCCCGCCGCAGCGATTCCTTTGTTTTGATGGCGCGCACCGACGCGCTGGCGTCCGAGCCGATGCCCGCCGTTCTCGCCCGCGCGCATCAATATGTTGAAGCGGGGGCGGATATGATTTTCTTGGAAGCGGCGCGCTCGCTGGACGACTACAAAACGGCGGCGGAATCCATTAGCGTCCCGATTTTAGCCAACATCACCGAATTCGGCCAGACGCCGCTTTTTACGACGGACGAATTGCGCGACGCCGGAGTCGCTCTGGCGTTGTATCCGCTTTCGGCTTTTCGGGCGATGAATCGCGCCGCTTGGAAAGTAATGAACGCAATTCGCAAAGACGGCACGCAAAAGGCGGTTATCGGCGATATGCAGACGCGGGACGAACTTTACGATTTTCTGGGCTACCGCGCCTTTGAGCAAAAATTGGACGACTTGTTTTCACGGAGAAAAAAAAATGACTGACGACAAAAAAGCCGCCGACGGCCTGCGCGGAATTTCCGCCGGCAAAACCGCCATCTGCACCTGCGGACACGAAGGCAGCGGACTGAATTACCGCGGCTACCGCATCGCCGACCTCGCCCGCGACGCCAGTTTTGAAGAAGTCGCCTTTCTGCTGCTGCGGGGCGAATTGCCGAATGAACAATCGCTCGGCGAATTTCGCGCGAAATTAAAATCGCTGCGGTCAATTCCGCCGGCCGCGCGGGCGGCTTTGGAGCAAATTCCCGCCGCCGCCCATCCGATGGATGTTATGCGAACCGCCTGCTCCGTCCTCGGCACCATTGAGCGGGAGGACGACTTTTCTCAGCAGGACGAAATCGCCGAACGATTGCTCGCGTTTTTTCCGTCCGCGCTGGCGTATTGGCATCGCTTCGCCGCCGACGGCGTCCGAATTGACACGGAATCGCCGAAGGAGGATTCCATCGCCGGACATTTGCTTTCGCTTTTGCAGGGCGAATCCGCTGATGAATTGCGCCGCCGCGCCTTGGATGTTTCGCTGATTCTCTACGCCGAACACGAATTCAACGCCAGCACTTTTGCCGCCCGCGTGGTGGCGGCGACTCTGGCCGATTTTTACTCCGCCGTCACCGCCGGAATCTGCGCCCTGCGCGGACCGCTTCACGGCGGCGCAAACGAACAGGCGATGGCGTTGATTGAAAAATTCCACTCGCCCGAATCCGCCGCCAAAGGCGTCCGCGAAATGCTGGCGCGCAAGGAAAAAATTATGGGATTCGGCCACGCCGTCTATACCGTCTCCGACCCGCGCAGCCCGATTATCAAGGAGCATTCGCGGCGACTCGCCGAGGGGCATCCGTCGTCGCATTTGTTTGCGGTTTCGGAGGCGGCGGAAAAAATGATGTGGGACGAAAAGCGTCTCTTTCCCAATTTGGATTTTTACAGCGCGAGCGCATATCACTTTATGGGAATTCCGACGCCGCTGTTTACCCCGCTGTTTGTCTGCTCCCGATTGACCGGCTGGGCGGCGCATATTTTTGAGCAGCGCGCCGACAATCGCTTGATTCGTCCGGGGGCGGAATATATCGGCCCGGCGGAGCGTCCGCTAATTCCGCTGGCCGACCGCGCGTGAGCGATTCCGCCGCTATAATCGCCTTTTTCCAATCAACCCACACGGAGGAATAAAATGGAAAACCACAGCCGCATTGCCCGCCTTTTGGCGATTCTCTGCCTGATTCTGTCAGGCGTGATTGCCGTCAGCACGGCTAACGCCGACTTCCATCTCCATCTGCCCGACTGCAAGGCGAATCCGAAGTGCCTTCTCTTGGAGGACTTGAAGGCGAGTCAAATCTTGGGCGTCGTGATGGTTAGAAAATCGGAGTGTGAGATAGCTGTGAACTGGCAATTTTTCACTGCCGCCGACATGCAGGAGATGATTAACGCCGGAGCGGATGTCAATGCGAAAAATTATAACGGCTTGACTCCGCTTCACTTGGCGGTAGCAAACAGAAACACCAAAGTGATTCCTGTCCTCGTGAAAGCAGGAGCGGATGTCAATGCGCAATATAAATCTATCGGTACCCCGCTTCACTTGGTGGCATCAGGCGGAAAAGCCGAAGTGATTTCTGTCCTTGTCAAAGCGGGGGCAGATGTCAATGCGAAAAATAAGAACGACTATACTCCACTTCACTGGGCGGCACAAAGCGGAAATGCCGAAGTGATTCCTATCCTTGTCAAAGCAGGGGCGGATGTCAATGCGAAATCTAATAAGGACTGGACTCCGCTTCACGCGGCGGCAAGGAATGGAAAAGCCGAAGTGATTTATATCCTTCTCAAAGCGGATGCAGATGTGCAAGCCAAAAACGCAAAAGGATTGACTCCGCTTTACTATGCGGTAAAAGAGGGTCATTCGCAGGTCGTCGATTTGCTGAAAGCGGCGGGGGCGGAATAATTTGACGCGCCTTGCGGGTGGGGGATTGATCCTCCACCCGAACATTCCAAAATCCGACTCGTGCCGACGCTCTGCGTCCGTTAATAAATCAAACTCAAATTAAGAACGCAGAGCATTCTGGCATTGCGTGCCACCGCAGAGCAGTGGCACGAGGATTCTTATTTTTTGGAGTGTCCGGGGCGAGGATCAATCCCCGCCCCGCCGCCTGCGTCGGATTGCGGACGCAGAGCATCGGCACAAGGATTCTATGCGGATTCGCTTGACGAATTCATCAGGTGCAGCCATTCGCGCATCGCCATATTGCAGAATCTCAAACCGCCGCCTGCGGTATAATGCGCGGCTTAAATGCGAACAAAATGACGACTGAGCGAATTACCCTCGGCATTCGCCTGCGCAAGATAGCGTGAGCGATTCCGCCGCCGCCGCCGACGGCATCCCCGCCGATAATTCGTCCGCACTCGCCCCGCCGCTGTCAGCGGGGTTATCCCCGTCAGCGGGATTGTCCCCGTCAGCGGGGTTGTCCCCGCGGACGTGGTGGTATTACTTAATTTTCGCCGCCTCCGGATTCGCCGGGCTTATCTACGAATCCATCTGGGCGCGGTATCTGAAGAGTTTTCTCGGTCACGCCGCCTACGCGCAAGCATTGGCATTGGCGATTTTTCTGCTGGGGCTGGCTGTCGGGGCGGCGCTTGCCGGAAAATATTCGGCGCGCATTTCGCGTCCGCTGGCGGTTTATGCGGCGATTGAGGCGGTCGTCGCTTTGGCGGCGATTTATTTTCATGAAATTTTTCTTTTCACCTACGAATGGGCGTTTTTTTCCGCCGTCCCTGAATTATCGCCGTCGCCGCTGGCGGTGGAATCGCTTAAATGGATTTTGGCGGGGGTTTTAATTCTGCCGCAATCCATTCTGCTGGGCGCGACTTTTCCGCTGATGAGCGCCGGGCTCGTCCGCATTTTTCCCCGGCGGCCGGGCGAAATTGTGGCGTGGCTGTATTTCGCCAATAGTTTCGGGGCGGCGATGGGCGCATTGGCGTCGGGATTTTTTTTGGTGGATGCGATCGGACTTCCCGGCGCATTGACTGTCGCCGGAATTCTTAACGCCGCCGTCGCCGCCGCTGTTTGGGCGATTGGACAGCGCACCGACGATTCCGCCCCGCCGCTTGCGGAATCGCCTTTGGATTCTTCCGCCCCCCGGCGATTCGCCGCATTAATTTTATCCGCCGCCGCTTTGACCGGAATCGCCTCTTTCATCTACGAAATTGCGTGGCTGCGAATGCTGGCGCTTTTGCTCGGGTCGTCAACGCGCGCCTTTGAATTAATGCTGGCGGCGTTTATTTTAGGACTCGCGCTCGGCGGATTTTGGATTCGGCGGCGGGCGGATGCAGCGGCGAATCCGCTTCGGACTCTCGGCTTCATTCAATTGGCGATGGGGACGCTGGCTATTTCCACGCTGTTTTTCTATCAGGAATTATTTTCGCTGCTGGAATGGATTCTTCAATTTCTTCCGCGCACGCCGTCGGGATATTTGCGCTACAACATTTTGTCGGCGGGATTCGCCCTGCTGGTGATGCTGCCGACGGCGGCTTGCGCAGGAATGACTCTGCCGCTTCTTACGCGCGCCTTAATTTCCGTCGGCGGCGGCGAAAAAGCCATCGGACGGGTTTACGCCGCCAACACCGCCGGGGCGATTCTTGCCGTCTTTGCCGCTTCGCTGATTCTTCTTCCGATTCTGGGATTGAAAGGGACAATGATTGTCGGCGGCGGAATTGATTTGGCCTTGGGGGTCTTCCTTCTCGCAAAATCCCGGCGTCGGGAATCCGCTTTCGGATTTGGCTTCGCCGTCGCCGTTTTGTGCGCGGGAATTTTTTTAATTTCCTTTGATCCGGCGGTAATTTCTTCCGGCGTTTTTCGCAGCGGCAAATTGCAAAAGAACAAGGTTGTTTTTCATCGGGACGGCAAAACCGCCACCATCGCCGTTTTTGAAGGCGAAAGAAAAAACGGCAATCGCTGGCGCAACATTGTCACCAACGGCAAGCCCGACGCGAATTTAATTGTAAATTCGGAAAGCGAATTCACCACCGACGAAATGACGATGTTTCTTTCGGGCGCCCTGCCGCTGCTGGTAAATCCGGAGGCGAAAAAAATCGCCAATGTGGGATTCGGCTCCGGACTCACGACGCATACGATGCTGCATTCGCCGACGATTTCGCAAATAGATACGATTGAAATTGAACAGGCGGTAATTGACGGCGCGAAAAATTTCGGCGACAAAACCGCCCGGGCGTTTGAAGATTCGCGCAGCCGCATTCACATTGCCGACGCCCGCACATTTTTTCTGTCGCGCTCCGAATCCTACGATGTGATTATTTCGGAGCCGTCCAATCCGTGGGTCAGCGGAATCGCCGGATTATTCAGCCGCGAATTTTACCGCGTGATTAATTCCCGCCTCGCCGACGGCGGCGTTTTTATGCAATGGACTCATCTTTACGAAAGCCGCCCGGAAATTTTCGCGTCCATCGTGCTTGCTCTGGCGGAGCATTTTTCGGATTTTCGGCTGTATCTTTCCAATTCGGCGGATGTGATAATTCTCGCCGTCAAGGACGGAAAAGTCCCGCCGCTGTCCGATAAAATTTTGGAGGATGCGGAAGTCCGCGAATTTTTTTCGCGCTACCGCCTGACCAAATCCGCCGACGCCGATGCGCTTTTTCTGGGCGACCGCGATTTGCTGATGCCGTATTTTGAATCGTTTCGCGCCCCGCCCAATTCGGATTATTTTCCCTACATAGAATCGCGCGCCGCTGAATCGCGGTTTATGAAAACCACCTACGCCTTGGCGCGTTTGCGCACCGCCCTTAAATTTCCGATGCTGGAAATGATGGCGGGAAAATCGCCGTCGCCGGAATTTATCGCCGATAATGCGCGGTCGCCGATTGCATCCGCCGCCGCCGCCGCCCGCCGTCAATTGGAAAACGCCGATAATCCGCCGGATAATCAAGACGGCGAATTCGGCAGAATCCTCAAAGAATTAAATGAACTGCCGTGTCCGCAAACTTACGAACATCAAGTGGATATTTTGAGCCGCCTGACCGCTTTATTCGGGCGAATGCTGCCGAATCTGCCGCCGAATTCGCGCAGGCAAGCGGCGGAAAAATTACAGTCCGCGCCCTGCTTTTCCGCCTTTGACGATTCCACCCGTCCGCTGGCGGAATTCTGGCTGGCGATAGCATTGGGCGATTTGGAAGGCATTATCGCCGCCGCCGAATTACTGCTGCCGCCGCAGGGAAGATTCGATGAATCGTCGACGCAGACCGTCGCTTTGGCAAAAATGACGGCGCATTATAATCGGGGAGAATATCAGCAAATCCTAAATTTGACGGAGCGTTTTCCGACTCAGTCGCCGGCGGCGATTCGCCACGCTTTGCGGCTTTTGGGCTCGCACGCCGTCGCCAAACTTGCGGAGGAAATATGACGGCAGCCGATTCCAACATTCGCCCCGACCCCGATTCGGAAATTGTCCGCATTGCGGATTATGTCCAAAATTTTCGCGCGGCGGATTCTCTCGCCCTGCAGACCGCCCGCCACTGCGTAATGGACAGCGTCGGCTGCGCGATGCTGGCATATAATTTTCCCGCCTGCGTCCGCCACTTGGGGCCGATTGTGCCGGGCGCGGAAGTCGCAAACGGCGCGCGGGTTTTGGGGTCGGCGTTTCAATTGGATCCGGTCAAAGCCGCCTTTGACAACGGAGCGTTAATTCGCTGGCTGGATTTTAACGATACTTGGCTTGCCGCCGAATGGGGTCATCCGTCCGACAATCTGGGCGCGATTTTTTCCGTCGCCGATTATTTAAGCCGCCGCGACAATCACCAGCCTCTGACTCTCGGCGATGTAATTCAAGCGGCGATTAAAGCCCACGAAATTCAAGGCGTGCTGGCTTTGGAAAACGCCTTCAATCGCGTCGGCTTGGACCATGTGATTTTAGTGAAAGTCGCGTCGGCGGCGGTCGCCGCGAATCTTCTCGGCGGCGGACGGGAGGAAATTATCAGCGCGATTTCGCACGCCTTCGCCGACGGACACAGTTTGCGGACTTATCGCCACGCCCCCAACACCGGCCCGCGAAAATCATGGGCGGCGGGCGACGCCGCCAGCCGGGCAGTGCGACTCGCAATGATGGCGGTCGGCGGCGAACCCGGCTTGCCGTCGGTTTTATCGTCGCCGAAATGGGGATTTTGCGATGCGCTGTTTCGCGGCAAAAACCTTTCCGTCGCCCGCGAATTCGGCAGTTATGTGATGGAAAACATTCTTTTCAAAATCGCCTATCCCGCCGAATTTCACGCGCAGACGGCGGTGGAATGCGCTTTGCAATTGCATCCGCAGGTTAAGAATCGGCTGGACGACATTGCGCGAATTGAAATCGGCACGCAGGAATCGGCGGTGCGAATTATCAGCAAAACCGGCCCGCTGCATAATCCCGCCGACCGCGACCATTGCCTGCAGTATATGATTGCCGTCCCGCTGATTTTCGGCGAATTAACCGCCGCCCACTACGAAGACGGCATCGCCGCCGACCCCCGCATTGACAATCTCCGCGGTAAAATGGAAGTGCATGAAAATAAACGATACAGCGAAGATTATCTGCGCCCGGACATTCGCTCCATCGCCAATTCGGTGCAAGTGATTTTCTGCGACGGCACAGCGACGGAAAAAGTTGAAGTGGAATTCCCCCTCGGTCACCGACGACGACGCGACGAGGGAATTCCGCTGTTGGAGAAAAAATTCCTCGCCGCCTTAAAATCGCGCCTGCCGGAATCGCGCGCCGAAAAAATTTTCGCCCTGTGTCAAAATGCAGATGCGTTTGACGCAACTTCCGTCCCCGAATTCACCGACCTCCTCGCAGTTTAATTGCCATGCCGATTCGCTTTGTCTCTTCCGCGTTCATTCGCTTTTTGAATTTGGAAATCGCCGGCGGCGTTCTGCTGTTTTCGGCGGCCTTGCTGGCGATTGCTTTCGCCAACACGCCCGGACTCGCCGAATGGCGCGAGCATTTTCTGCACTTGCCGGTGGGCATTCGCGCGGGCGAATTAGCGGGCGAATTGAGTTTGTCCCACTGGATAAACGACGGCTTGATGGCGGTTTTTTTCCTGCTGGTCGGAATGGAAATCAAGCGCGAATTAATTTGCGGCGAATTATCCTCCCGCTCCCGGGCGATGCTGCCGGCGATTGTCGCCGTCGCCGGAATGGCCGGACCCGCCGCCGTTTATGTTTTCTTTAATATCGGCGACGCAACCGCCATGCGCGGCTGGGCGATTCCGACCGCCACCGACATCGCTTTTTCCTTGGGCGTTTTATCGCTGCTGGGAAGCCGCGTGCCGATTGCCTTGAAGGTTTTTCTCACCGCCATCGCCGTGATGGACGACTTGGGCGCAATCGCCATTATCGCCATTTTTTACACCGACGATTTAGCGGCGGCGCCGCTGGTTTTTTCGCTGCTGATTATTTTTGCGCTTTTTCTGCTGAATCGAAAAGGCGTTTTAGCCCGCGCGCCCTATATTTTATTGGGGGCGATTCTGTGGATATGCGTGCTGAAATCCGGTGTGCATGCGACTCTGGCGGGCGTCGCCTTGGCGTTTACGATTCCACTGCGGGTTAAAACCAGCGAAATGAATCCGCTTTCGCCTTTGGAATCTTTTGAGCACGACTTGCATCCTTTTGTCACTTTTTTCGTTTTGCCGATTTTCGCTTTTGCCAATGCCGGCGTGAATTTCAGCGGACTTTCTTTCTCGGCGATGGCTTTGCCGATTCCAAGCGGAATCGCTCTTGGTTTGGTTTTCGGCAAGATGATTGGAATTTTCGGCGCGACTTATTTGTGCGTGAAATTGCGTCTTGCCCCCTTGCCGGGCGATTGCGGCTGGATACCGATATTTGCGGTGGCATTGCTGTGCGGAATTGGATTTACGGTAAGTTTATTTATCGGCAATTTGGCATTCGGCGATGTCGGCGAAGAAACCATTAACTTAGTGAAGTTGGGCGTGTTGGGCGGTTCCACCTGCGCCGGCATTATGGGCTATATCGCATTGCGAATCGGCTTGCCGCCCTCATCGCGGACTTAAAACGGGTTGATTTTTCATCCGGATTCGGATAGAATTTGCCATAAGTGATTCCACTGCTTTTGAGATGGAAATAGCATTGCAACAGCCCGATTCTACTAAACGCTGCTCCAAGTGCGGAGAGGAAAAACCGCGCTCGGAATTCCATCGGAACAAATCCGAAAAAGACGGTTTGTGCGGTATGTGCAAGTTGTGCAACCGCGCACATGTCAGGTCGCATTATCAGGCGAACCGCACAGAAATTCTTGCCAAGCGGCGGGAAGGCAACAGTCGTCTAGGGTCTTCCGAGCATCGGGCGAAATTGAGCGCCGTCCATAAGGGAAAGCCCAAGTCGCCGGAACATGTTGAAAAAGTGCGTCAGGCATTAATTGGGCGCAAGCCATCGCAAAAGACGGTCGCGGCATTGCGCGCCGCAAAAAAACGAATCGCAGATGAACGATTAAAAGCAATGCTGGAATCGGGCGAGAAACATTGCCCGCAGTGCAATGAAATGAAGCCATTGTCGGAATTTGGCAAGCATTCCAAGGGATTGGGGGGATTCGCTTGCTGGTGCCTTGTGTGCAGCCGAAAGAAAGCGAACGCATTCTGCTGGGAAGACCGTGACGCGTTTCTCGCTCGTGTGCGTGCCAAGAATGAGAAGCGTCGACAAAACCCTGAGTGGGTTGCGAAACAGTGCGAATATTATCGCGAGTATCGCCGGAAAAATGGATTTTTTCCCCGCATCAAATTGGGCGAGATCGAAGTACAGAACCGTCGCAAAGAGACAGCCCGAAATTACTGGCATCGAAAAGTAGGGAACAATCCTGCTTTTCGTCTCGCGGGCAACATCTCAAAAGCAGTGTGGGATGGTTTGCGAAAACACGGCGAGTTTAAAAATGGCCGTGCGCTTGATGTCATCGGTTACAATCCGATTCCGGCACTTATAAAAATGGGTGGCGACAAGCCGGGGATGAGCATTGACCACTGCATTCCGCAGTCGGATTTTCTCGCGCGCATCGGCATGGATTACCCAACGGCGAAAGACGCCCTGCGCGCCGCGTGGCAATTGGGGAATCTGCAGGTGATTCCGAAGCCCGAAAATTGCGCCAAAGGCGCAAAGCGGACTCTGCTCTGCTGATTCGCCCAAACCCAGCCCAAGAAAAAGTGGCGTTGGCAAAGCAGTCGTGCTTTATTTTTTGGATGGATCAGGGACTTTGGGAGGTGGCGAGATGTCCCCAGGTCCCTGATTTTTTATGAAAGCGCGCATTTTCTCTTCGAGTGCGTTGATGAATTCATTGCACTCTCTGATTTTATGCTCGTCTATCTGACTGGCGACATATTTGATTTTGCCCGCCTCTTTTTCTCGTTTGAGGACGAAAATATCGAAGCCAAATCCCACCGAAGGGGATTGGAAGTCATTTATGGCCGTTTCGACCGCCCAATAAGCAGCAAGGATTCCTTCCTCTAAGGAAGGAAGTTGATTGCGGTTATCAGGAAAAAGAATTGACCATATAAAACGGAGCAGTGGATCCGTGTTTGGTTTTCCACTACCTAGCGAAAAATAAGGAGAATCTTTGGTCAAGAATTCCAAATTCATGCCTTGAAGAATGACAGATATTTCCACTCCCTTATCAAAACCAGCCGCAAACATAGCATCTGATGTAGACACGGTGCGCTTAGAATCAATCGAACGCGCTCGCAAAATAGCGGGATGCACAAAGCGTTCCCAAATGGCATCCCTTAATTTGGAGATTTCTGTGTGGGCATTTCCGCCTTCAAAGTAGCCCGGGGCGATCCTTTCGATCTGTTGTCCCATCCCCACATCTCCACTTGCGGCGAAAAGGATGCCAGAATCAAGAATACGGATTTTGGTGGTGGGTTGCCCGACCCCGCTTCCGTGTGTTGATTGTTGGTCAGCGGCGATGACCGCACCATCCCTGCACAATATGCCAACGATGAGTGTCATCGCCGCTCCTGTTGAGACGAGTTGTCACGAAATACGCTGTTAGCAGCGTATTCCGGATATTTCGCGTAAATCGCCTGTAGCATGTCGAAGAAAGAGATGCTTTTCACCCATTTTACCACATTGCGGAGATATCGGGTAGCGGGTTGGGGGGTTTTTCGGAGAGAATTTTTCCCCTCTTTGTGCCCATTCATCGTCAAGGTGTAGGTGGGCCATCTGCGATTGGCGGTGCTACCCAAGAGGATATTTCCCTCTTTGGCGAGTTCATCAATGTCGGTGTAGATCGCCAAGGCGAACGGTCCGTAATTGTGCGGCACGAATTCATAGAAGTCGTCGCCGACGAATTCGGACATCTCCGCGCTCATCAGAAAGAGAGATTTCTGCATTTGGGCGGGAGTCAGCTCGCCATCCGGCGAGCAGGCGAGTGCCATTAAAGGCCACGCTTTTCTTGGTAAGGATTTCATGGCTTGAAAGCGAGTGCAATTATACACCACTTTCCAATTTTTTCAAAAAAAATTTCCGGCCCGAATCGCCGATTTTAATCAGCCGAATTCCCCCCCGCTTCAGCGTTGTCAATGAGGCGGGCGCGACCGAGAATCGCGGCGGCAAGAAAAACCATTCGCCGATTTTTTTGCGCTGCGCCCAAAGTTTCCGCGTCGCGGACTTCTACATAATCCACGATGAATCCCGCCCGACGAATTCTTTCCGCCGCCGTTTCGCACAATTCGGCGAAATTGACTGCGCCGTCGTCCACCGCCTTCGCCGCCGCCGACAAGGCGCGATGCAATTCCGGGGCGCGCTTTCGCTCGTCCGCCGACAGATAAATGTTGCGCGAAGACGCCGCGAGTCCGTCCGATTCGCGCGCCGTTTCCACCGCATGAATTTCAATCGGAAAATTTAATTGCCGCGCCATCAGCCGAATTAAATGCGTCTGCTGATAATCCTTCCTGCCGAAAATCGCAATGTCCGGCGCGACGATATTAAATAATTTCGCGACGACAACCGCGACTCCGCCGAAAAAATGCGGACGACTCGCCCCGCACAATTCGCCCGCCAGCGGCGGCAAAGAAATACCAATTTGCTGCGGCGACGGATAAATTTCGCGCTCGTCGGGCGCAAATAAAACATCGGCGAGCGGCGAAATTTTTGCGGCGTCTTCCGCGAAATCGCGTGGATAATCTTCAAAATCCTCCCCCTCGCCGAATTGCAGGCGATTGACAAAAATGCTGACGACGACCGTATCGCCCAATTCGCGGGCGCGCTCAATCAGCCGCAAATGCCCGATGTGAATGCCGCCCAGAGTCGGCACAAAAGCGATTCTGCCGCCGTTGGCGAGCCGCCGTTTCAGCGAAGCGGAATCGCGCGCAATATCCATCAAAAGGAATTCTCCGCCGATGGAAATTCGCCGCTCTTTACCGCCCGGACATATTCGGCGATTGCACCTTGAATGGAATTTCCGCCCGCCAGAAAGTTGCGCATGAATCGCTTTGGCTTGCCCATTCCGAGCATATCGTGCAGGACTAAAACCTGTCCGTCGCAGTGCGGTCCCGCCCCAATTCCGATGGTGGGAATTTTAATCGTGCGAGTGATGTCGGCGGCGAGAGTCGCCGGCATTAATTCCAAAACCAGCATTTGCGCTCCGGCCGATTCCAGCGTTTTGGCGTCGGCGAGCAGGCGGCGGGCGGAATCTTCATCCCGTCCCTGCACCTTGTAGCCGCCGACAAGATTAATGGACTGCGGCTGCAAACCCAAATGCGAGCACACTGGAATTCCGCGGGAGGCGAGAAATTCCGTCGTTTCCGCCATCGCCGACCCGCCTTCAATTTTGACCATTTTCGCTCCGGCGGCGGCGAGTCGGACGGCATTCGCAAACGCTTTCTGCGGCGATTCTTGAAATGAGCCGAAAGGCATATCGGCGACGATAAATCCATTCGGCGACCCGGCGTCAACGCAGCGGACATGATAGGCGACATCGTCCACCGTCACGGCGAGAGTGTGGCTTCGCCCGTGCAAAACCATTCCAAGCGAATCGCCGACCAAATGCACATCAACGCCCGCTTCGGCGAGGACGGCGGCGAAAGCGGCATCGTAGCAGGTTAGGGCGGCGATTTTTTCGCCGTCGGTTTTCATTTTGAAGAATCGCGCTGTCATCGTTTTTATGCTGCGGCGCACAATTGCCGATAGTGTAGCGCGGCTTTATGTTATCGGCAAGACCGCCGGCCGATTTTAAGATTTCTCCCGCAGCGAGACAAATTCCTCCGCCGTTGTCGGATGCACGCCGACAGTGGAATCAAAATCTTCCTTCGTCGCTCCTTTCCGAATTGCCACGGCGATTCCCTGAATAATTTCTCCGGCGTCGCCGCCGACCATGTGAGCCCCGACAATTTTTCCGCCTTCGGCGGCGATAAGTTTTATCAGCGTCTTTTCGTCGCCGCCGCTTAAAGAATGCTTAAGCGGACGGAATTCGCTTTGATAAATAGTCGGCGAAAGGCCGGATTCGCGCGCTTCTTCTTCCGTCATTCCGACTGTCCCCACCGGCGGCTGCGAAAAAACCGCCGTCGGAATGTTGGCGTAATCCACCGCCGATGATTTTCCATCGCCGAATTGCCTGCGGGCGAAAACCGTTGCTTCGGCGATGGCGACCGGAGTCAGGGCGACTCGGCCAATGACATCGCCGACGGCAAAAACCGAAGCCGCATCGCTTTGATAGTTTTCGTCCACTTCAATCGCCCCGTCTTTTCGGACGGCGACGCCCGCTTTTTCCAAGCCCAAATTCGCCGTGCAGGGGCGGCGGCCGGTTGCGCACAAAATTAAATCGGCGAATAATTCTTCGCCGTCGGCGAGCGTCATTGCAAGTCCGCCGTTTTTGCGGACGATTTTTTCAGCGGATTCGCCGAGTTTGAGCATTACATTTTTCTTTTGAATTTCAGCGAGAATCATCCGCCGCACATCGGAATCGAATTTTTTGAGAAGGACATTGGAGCGATGCTGCAGCGTTGTTTTTACGCCGAGTCCGGCCAGAATTCCGGCGAATTCCACGGCGATGTAGCCGCCGCCCATTACAATCGCCCGGCGGGGCGGCTCTTTCAAATGAAACATATCGTCCGACACAACGGCGAATTCCGCCCCCGGCGTCGGCGGGCGTGAAGGCGAGCCGCCGACCGCAATTAAAATCTTTTCCGCCGCAAATTCTTCGCCGTTGGCGATAACGGAATTCGCTCCGGACAGAGTCGCTGTCGCGCGCATTAATTTCACTCCGGCGTTTTCCAGCAAGTCGCGATAAACGCCGTTGAGCCGCGAAATTTCGCGGTCTTTATTTTGAATGAGAGTCGTCCAATGATGAGACGCTTTCGCCGACTGCCAGCCGAATCCGGCGGCGTCTTTTAATTCCTCGCTGAAATGCGAGGCGTAGACCATTAATTTTTTCGGCACGCAGCCGGCATTGACGCAGGTTCCGCCGAGCAATTTTTCTTCGGCAAGGACGACATTCGCCCCCGCTTCCGCCGCCAATCGCGCCGCTCTTACGCCGCCGCTGCCGCCGCCGATGACAAACAAATCCGCTTTTTGCATTTTAATTCTCCGCCGCTATGATACTCTCATTTTAATGAAGAATTGGCGTCCGCTGATTACCGGCTCGCTCGCCTACGATTTTATTATGGCGCATCCCGGCCGCTTCGGCGAGCAGATTCGCCCCGGTCGGCGGCGGGCGATTTCGGTGGCGTTTACCGCTCCGCAGATGCGTCGGGCATTCGGCGGCTGCGCCGGAAATATCGCTTATTCGCTTTCGCTTCTTGGCGCGAATCCGATTTTAATGGCGACCGTCGGCGACGACTTTTCGCCCTATCGCACCCGGCTTAAAAAACTCGGCATTGACGATTCGCATGTGCGGACAATTTCCGGTTCTTTCACCGCTCAGGCGTTTATCATCACCGACCAAGACGGCGGACAAATTACCCTTTTCCATCCCGGCGCGATGGAATTCGCCCATCGGCAAAAACCGGCGGACGCCGAAAAATCCGCGCTTGCCATTGTCGCCCCCAACGGACGCGAAGGAATGCTCGCCCATGCCCGCGCCCTCGCCGACGCCAAAACGCCGTTTATCTTTGACCCCGGACAAGGGCTTTCGCTGTTTTCCGCCGACGAATTAATAACGCTGATGACGCTGGCCGACTTCGCTATTTTCAATCGCCACGAATGGGAATTAATGCGCGCGCGCGTCGGCAAAACCGAGCGCATCCTTTCCAAAATGGTGCGCGCCTTAATTATCACCGACGGCGCTCGCGGCTCGCGAATTCGGGCGGAAGAGGAATCGGCCATCGCGCCGGCGGTAATGCTCGGCGAAACGGCCGACCCCACCGGCTGCGGCGATGCTTATCGCGCCGGCTTAATTTACGCGATGATGCGCAAATGGAATTGGCCGACGGCGGCGCGATTCGCCTCGGTGATTGCGGGATTTAAGGCGTTGTCGCATGGCGGACAGGGGCATCGTTTTTCGCGATTGCAATTGCGAAAGACCTACCGCCAAATCTTCAAAGAAGAATTGCCGCGCCGATAGGCGGCGGGGCGGAGATTAATCTCCGACCCGAACATTCCAAAAAACAAACAATCAAAATCCTCGTCGCGATGCTCTGCGTCGGGACGCATGGCTGGGACGCTCCTGCGTCCCGAATCCGTCGGCGGATTTAATTAACGGACGCAGAGCGTCCGAATCACGCATGCCGACGCAGAGCATCGGCACGAGAAAAAATCGTAGCACACGCGCAAAGGCGAGTCAAATTATTTTGCGCCGTGCTTTTCTAACTCCCTGACGGCATTCCAATTCTTTTGCTGTTTTGCCCAATCCAGCGGAGTCACGCCGTTATCTGCTTTCGCGTTGACATCTGCCCCTGCTTTAACAAGGATAGGAATCACTTCGATATTTTCGGTTAATGCCGCCCAGTGAAGCGGAGCCGTGCCGTTATTTGTTTTCGCGTGGATATCTGCTCCTGCTTTGAGAAGGACAGAAATCACTTCAGCATTTCCGAGTGTTGCCGCCTTGTGAAGCGGAGTCGCGCCGTTATTTGTTTTCGCGTGGATATCTGCTCCTGCTTTGAGAAGGACAGGAATCACTTCAGCATTTCCAGTAAATGCCGCCCAGTGAAGCGGAGTATCGCCGATATTTGTTTTCGCGTGAATATCTGCTCCCGCTTGGAGAAGGACAGGAATCACTTCGGCATTTCCGTCTGCTGCCGCCGAGTAAAGTGGAGTCTGGCCGTAATTATTTTTCGCGTGAATATCTGCTCCCGCTTGGAGAAGGGTAGAAATCAGTTTGGTTTTTCCGTATTGTGCCGCCTTGTGAAGCGGAGTATCGCCGCGATCATTTGTTGCCTTGACATATGCACCGGCGTTAATCATCGCCTGCATATCGGCGGCAGTGATGGTAAACCATTTTCCTCCCAATTCTAAAAGGCAGCCCGCATCCTTTTTGCAGTCGGGTAAGCGGTAGTTGGCGTTAGCCGTGCCGACGATGCCGACGCTGAGCAGAATCGTCAGAGTCATCGCCAGCAGGGCGAATTTAAGCAGGCTGATGAATGGCATTTCCGATCCTATTAATAAATCGTGCTGGCGATTATAGCAAAAAATCGCCGATTAAAATCTGCCGGTGGAGCCTAAGCCGCCTAAGCCGCGCGCGGTTATCGCCGAAAATTCATCAACAATCTTTAATTCCGCCCGCGCTACCGGCACAAACAGCATCTGGCAGATTCGCTCGCCGGGCGAAACAATAAATGATTCGCTTCCGCGATTCCACAAGGCGATGCGGATTTCATTCTGATAATCCGAATCCACCACGCCGACTAAATTCGCCAGCACGACGCCGTGCTTAATTCCAAGCCCCGACCTTGGCGCCAGCATCGCCATATAAGACGGGTCGCGAATGCTGATTGCGATTCCCGCCCCGACTATTTCCACCCCCCCCGGCGCAATGGTCAGCGGCGAATCTATGCAGGCGCGCAAATCCATTCCCGCCGAACCGTCGGTTGCGTAAGTCGGCGGCGGAAATTCGCGGCCGACTTTGGGATTGATAATTTTCGCCTCAACGACGATTCGCCCGCTCATTTTAATTTGCCGTGGCAATGCTTGTATTTTTTTCCCGACCCGCATGGGCAGGGATCGTTGCGCCGCACTTTGGGTTCTTCTCGGCGATAGGTGCGGACGACGGAGGATGAGGATTCGCCGCCTGCGGCGTCAGGGGGGGGAGGCGTCGCCGCCGCCGAATCGTGATGATAGCGAATGTTGCGCGTTTGCGATTCGGGGATGGGGGGGGGGGCTTGTCCTTCGGCGCGAACCCGCAGTCCATATAGAATGCGGGCGACATCGGCGCGCACGCCGTCCAGCATTGTATTAAACATTTGAAACGCTTCGCGCTTGTATTCCTGCTTGGGATTCTTCTGGGCGAATCCGCGAAGTCCGACGCTCTGGCGCAAATGATCCAAGGCGGACAAATGTCCGCGCCAATGCGAATCCATAACATTAAGAATTAAGGCGCGCTCAAAATCGGCGAGTCGCTCGGCTTCCACTTCCGCTGTTTTTTCCCGATAATTATTTTCGGCTTCGTCGGTGATTTTTTTCGCCAGGATGTCGCGGGTCATTTTTTTATCGACGGTTATCCATTCGGTGATGGGCAGATGCAGGCGCAATTCGGCGGCGAGTCGCTTTTCCAAAGCATCCGCTTCCCATTCTTCTTCGGGGGATTCGGGCGGCAGATGGCGCGCGCACAATTCCTCCAAATGCTGCTCGCGCAGGGCGCGCCCGACCGATTGAATTTCTTGGGCATTAAGAATCTCTTCGCGCTGAGTGTAGATGATTTTTCGCTGCTCACTGGCGAAGTCGTCGTATTCCAGCAATTGCTTGCGAATGTCAAAGTTGTGCGCCTCCACTTTGCGCTGGGCGTTTTCAATTACGCGCGAAACCATTCCCGCTTCAATCGCTTCGTCCTCTTCAATCTTAAGGCGATGCATAATGGAAGACACCCGCTCGGACGCGAAAATGCGAAGCAAAGGATCTTCAAAAGAAAGATAAAAAACACTGCTGCCCGGATCGCCCTGCCGCCCGGAGCGTCCGCGCAATTGATTGTCAACCCGGCGCGATTCGTGGCGCTCCGTGCCGATAATGCGAAGCCCGCCCGCCTCAACAACTTCCCGATGCCGCTGTTCCCATTGCTTTCTTAATTCCATTGCGCGCGATTCCTTTTCGGAATCCAAAATCGATTTATCCTTATCCAGCGCGCGAATTTCCGCGTCAATGCTGCCGCCGAGCACAATATCCGTTCCGCGTCCGGCCATGTTTGTGGCGATGGTAATCGCCCCCGGCATTCCCGCCTGCGCGACAATCTGCGCCTCGCTCGCATGCTGCTTGGCATTCAAAACTTGATGCGGCAGATTGGCCTTCTTAAGCATCGCCGATATTTTTTCGGAATTTTCAATTGAGGTCGTGCCGACCAAAGTCGGCTGCCGGCGCTTTGCGCTTTCGGCGATGTCCTCAATAACCGCGGGATACTTCGCCGCCGCCGTCTGATAAACCTTATCTAATTGATCGTCCCGAACCATTTCGGCGTGAGTCGGAATTTCCACCGTCTCCAGACCGTAGATATATTCAAACTCATGCGCTTCGGTGGCGGCGGTGCCGGTCATGCCGGCGATTTTGTCGTAAAGCCGAAAATAGTTTTGGAAAGTAATCGACGCGAGCGTTTGATTTTCCCGCTGCACCTTAAGTCCTTCTTTGGCTTCAACCGCCTGATGCAGTCCGTCGCCCCATCGCCGGCCGGGCATAAGGCGGCCGGTGAATTCATCAACGATAATCACTTCGCCGTTTTGCACGACATATTCCTGATCGCGAAAATATAAATGATTCGCCCGCAAAGCGGCGGAAAGATGATGCAGCAAAGGAAGATTGGCGGCGTCGTACAGCCCCCCCTCCTCCTCCTTTAATAAACCGCGCGAGGCGAATATCTTTTCCGCCCTTGTATAGCCGGATTCGGACAAGTTAACCTGCCTTGTTTTTTCGTCAACAAAGAAGTCGCCGTCGGGCTCTCCTTCGTCTTCTTCTTTGGTGGATGCGCGGACGAAGTCGGCGGCGATGGCGTCCGCCTGCTGGTAGAGTTCAACGGAATCCTCCGCTTCGCCGGAAATAATTAACGGCGTGCGCGCTTCGTCTATTAAGATGGAATCCACCTCATCCACAATGGCGAAGGCGCGCGATTTTTGCGTTTTGGAATCGGATGTAATTCGCATATTGTCGCGCAGATAATCAAAGCCGAATTCATTGTTGGTGCCGTAGGTGACATCGGACTGATAAGCGGCGCGCTTTTCTTCCGCCGACATTCCCGACACATTCACGCCGATGGAAATTCCCAAAAAGCGGTACGCCTTGCCCATCCATTCGGCGTCGCGGCGGGCGAGATAATCGTTGACCGTCACCACATGCGCCCCTTTGCCCAGCAGAGCGTGAAGATAAACCGGCAAGGTGGCGACTAATGTTTTGCCTTCGCCGGTTTTCATTTCGGCGATTTTTCCTTCAAACAGCGCGATGCCGCCGAGCAATTGCACATCAAAGTGGCGCATGCCGAGCGCGCGGCGGGACGCTTCGCGCATTACCGCAAACGCTTCCGGCAGAAGCGATTCCGCCGTTGCGCCGCCGCTTGCTTTTTCGCGCAGCATCGGCGTTTGCGCGGCCAAGGCGGAATCCGAAAGCAGCGCGAGTTGGGATTCGCGCGCGTTTATGTCCGCCACAATTTTGGGGTATCCCCGCAGAATTCGGTCGCTGCGCGAGCCGAAAATTCCGCGCCTGAGCGCGCCGAGCATCGTTAGTTTCCGCCTTCGGCGAGCCGCGCGCGCTGCAATTCTTTAATCACCTTGCTCGGCCGGCGGGGACGATTCTGCAGGCGCACTTCAAAATGCAGATGCGGCCCAGTGGAGCGTCCAGTGCTGCCGACTCGCCCGACTGAATCCCCTTTCTTAACGAATTGCAGCGGCTCGGCTTCGTAGGCGTGAAGGTGTCCGTAAAGAGTCGAGACGCCGTCGCCGTGATAAATTTCCAGCGTGTTGCCGTAATTGCCGAGTCGTCCGCGATAAACCACCACGCCGTCGGCGGCGGCGAAAACGACCGAACCCCGCTTGGCGGCGTAATCATAGCCGGAATGAAAAGCGCGCCGTCCGGTGAATGGATCCCGCCGGTAGCCGTAGCCGGATGCGCGCCAATTCGGCGACGCCAGCGGGCGGGGGTCGGGAATCGTGTTGCGCTTCGCCTCCCGGCTGGAAAACGCCGACGCCAGCGCGGAAAATTTATGCGTGATTCTTTCCGCCGCCTCGTCCAGCAGAATCAATTCGCTGCTGATTTCCGCCGCCGATTCTGCGGGCGCCTTTGAAGAATCATCCGGCGAATTGGAATCCGCATCTGTTTCTGTCGGCGGCGGCGATGTCGGTGAATTTTCCGTCGGCGAATCTTCGCCGAGCATCAGCCCTTCCGCCTCCGGAAATTCTTCCGTCGGCAGGCCGAGCCGTCCGGCGATGTCGAGCCCCAGCCGCGTGAGCCGCCATAATCGCACATGCAGTTTGGCGATTTCGCCGCCCATTTGACCGGTCGCTTGCCGCCATAATTCGCGGCGGTTTTTTTCGGCGCGATCCCTCGCTTCCGCGACTAATTTTTGCGCGATGGGCTTTTCGTTTTCAATCCAATTCACGGCGATTGCGCGCGCGGCGGCGTAAATAACCACGCCGAAAATCGCCGCCGCAATGCCGAGCGCGAGCCATCGCCGCTGCCCGGTGAGCCGCAATACGAAAGACCTTGAGTAGTCCTCGGAAGAAAGGATAATATTCATTGCAATTTAATTATGCTCCGCATCGGCGATATTTCCGCACGGCAGGACGGCAACAACCGCGACCCGGCGACCCGCGGCGAATTGCTTTCGCTGCTTGTCCGCGCGCGTCGGCTGAATGCCGTCAAGCCGGCTTTGGCGCGCGCCTTGGCGTCTCGCCAATGCGATGCGGCTTGCCGTCCGCTTAATCTCGGCAACGACGGCGAACTGATTCTGGCCGCCCCCGATGCCGCCCAAGCGACTCGCATTCGGCAGATTCTACCGACTCTCGCCGCCGCACTCAAGGACGAAGGCATAACCAAAATCACCGTCAAACTGCAAAAGCCGAATCCGCGAAAGTGAGTCGGCAAGGAAAAATTTCCGCCGACTCGCCGACGCAATAATATACAATGCGCCGATGAATTTAGCGAGGTGAATAATCCATGCATCCGTCCGTGCCGCTTGATCAGTTTTACACCAAGCCGACGATGGCGCGTCATTGCCATCGGCAATTGATTAGTGCGCTGCCCAATCTTGGCGCGCGCGCCGACGAGTGCTTTTTTATTGAACCGAGTGCGGGCGCGGGCAATTTTTATCGGCTGCTTTCCGGCAAAAACAAAATCGGACTTGACATTGCCCCTCGCTGCGACGGCATTGTGCGCGGTGATTTTCTGACTTGGGATTTTCGTCCGCCGTCGGGATTTTCGCACGAGCGAATTGTTGTTGTCGGCAATCCGCCGTTTGGCCGTCGTGCGCGGATGGCGGTGGATTTTTTCAATCGCGCCGCTGAATTTGCCGACACTATTGCGTTTATTGTGCCGATGCAATTTCGCAAGTATTCGGCGCAAAGCAAGTTGCATGCATCGTTCAAATTAGTGCGCGACCGCGCTTTGCCGCCTAATGCTTTCTACCGCGAAAACGGCCGCGACTTTGATGCCAATTGCGCTTTTCAAATTTGGACGCGATTGGAAACTTCGCTGGCGAATCGGCGAATCTTAAAGCCGCCGCCGATAGCGCATCCCGATTTTGAAATGCGGCAATACAACAATACGCAAGCGGCGTTGAAAGTATTTGACGCGCCGTTTGATTTCGCCGTGCCGCGACAGGGATACGAGGATTATTCGCGGCGGGAAAAACGCGCGGAGAATTGCGAAAGACAAAAGCAGTGGATTTTATTCGCCGCCGAATCGCGGGCGGTTTTGCGGCGGCTGATGACTTTGGATTTCTGGCGGCTGTCGCGCAAGAACACGACCATTCCGGGATTCGGCAAGGCGGATGTCGTCGGCGAATACGGACGGCAATATGCTTGATCGATTGTTTTCGCATTTGCTCGCCCGCAGCAAAATCAATTCAATGAAAAGATTGCAACTCTGGACGACACAAAGCGCGGATTTCGCGTTTATGTCCGCGCCGCTTTTGAGCAAGCAAAATTGAGCAAGGAAACCGAACTCAATTGGTTTTTGCAGGACGAGTTTAACTAACCTGCGCTTAAAATTCAGGCCTGACTTCCGCGATGCCCGGCGCGCGGGCGAGGGCGCGCAAGCATAAAGAATCGCAGCGCAGGCGATTCGTCTCGCCGAGCGAAATTTCGCATGCGCCCGCGCCGTTTTTGTATTCAATCACAACATCCGATTCGCCGCCGCGATAAAGATTAATCATCTCCGCAATTTCCTTCGCGCTCGCGCCCGATTGCGCCAGCACCCGCACCCGCCGCACCCGCTGATTGAGCCAGTCGTCCAGCGTAAACAATTCCTCCGCCCGCAGCGACGGCTCGCCGCTGGGGCCGCGCCCCATTCTGCCGCGCGCGAGAAGCAATTGCATGCCGATTCCCAAGTCGCCGAGCGCGCGCACTTTTTCTATGCCGGCGCGAACTTCCAAGGTTGCCGTCGTATCGTCCAAAGTCAGCACGAGGAATCCCGCCCGGCGCAATCCTCTCGCCGTGTTGATGCTGTCTATAATTCCGCCGACAAATACTTCATTGCCGTCGCGCGCATTTTTAAGAGGCGTCGCCGGAATGTAGCGCATGATGTCGCGATACAAATCAAAGAAATGTCCGCGCAGGGTGAATCCCAAAGCGCGCCTTTCGTTCATCAGCGATTCTTCCGGACTCCACGGCGAGCGGTCGACAAGAGCGGTGTGAGTCATGCCCCCCCCCCCCCCCTTTTCTTCTTCGCCGCCGATAAAAAGCGAATCCTGATTGCGATGCAAAACCGCATATTCGGCCGACTTCACCGCGCTTGGAACTGTCTCAATTAACGCCGCCCGATTCGGATGCGGCGAATCAAAAGCGCCGGCAAAAACCAAAGCATCTATGGCGGTGCGATTAATTCGTCCTTCTGTTCGCATGCAAAAGTCAAATATGTCGGTGAACGCCGAATTGCCGCGCGCTTCAATAATTTCCTTCGCCGCTTTTTCGCCGACGCCTTTGACGGCGGCGAGTCCGTAGTTGATGCTGCGCGAATCCGAAGGGAAAAAATGCGCGCCGTCGCGATTAATATCCGGCGGCAAAACTTCAATGCTCCGCTTGCGGGCGTCGGCGATAAGCAGGCGAATGCCGTCGGTGTTGCGCGCTTCGCACGACATCGCCGCCGCTAAAAAAGCGGAAGGATAATGCGCCTTATAATAGGCGGTGCGATAGGAAATAATCGCATAAGCCGCCGCATGCGATTTATTAAATCCGTATTCGGCGAACTTTTGTATTGTTTCAAAAAGGGATGCGGCGCGCGCTTTGGAAAGCGTCCGCTTCTTTTCCGCCCCGCCGACGAATCGGCTTTTATGCTTGGCCATTTCCGCCGTCAATTTTTTCCCCATTGCGCGGCGCAGAAGGTCGGCTTCGCCGAGCGTGTAATCGGCGATTAATTGCGCCGTCTGCATCACCTGCTCCTGATAAACAATAACGCCGTAGGTATCCTGCAGCGTCTCTTTCAATGACGGATGCGCGAATGAAATAGCGCGCTGCTTGTGCTTGCGCTCAATGTAATCATCAACCATTCCGGAACCGAGAGGGCCCGGGCGAAAAAGCGCCATCAACGCGACAATATCCTCAAAGCGATCGGGAATTAATTTACTCATCAATTCGCGAATGCCGATGGATTCACATTGGAAGATTCCAACAGTATCGGCTTCGGCGTAGATGCGAAAAGTCGCCGCATCGTTAAGGGGGGGGGGGGGAGGAGTGGAGCCCAGCGCGTGAATGTTGCGCATCGTCCAATCTAAAATTGTTAATGTCTTAAGGCCGAGAAGGTCAAATTTCACAAGCCCGATTTTTTCCGCATCGTCCTTGTCAAATTGACTCACCAAGCCGCCGGTGTCGGCGACGGCGTAAAGCGGGCAATGCTCCACAAGGCGGCCGGGCGCAATCAGCACCCCCCCTGCATGCGTGCCGACATTTCTCGGAATTCCCTCCACTCTTTTGGCGAGCGAAAAAAGACGGCGAGTGTCTTCTTCATTTTTAATTAAGGAATCCAATTCCTTGTTATCTTCGCGCGCTTTATCCAAGGTAATGTCCGGCGTCGCCGGAATCATTCTTGCGATGGAATCGCAGCGGCTGTAAGGCATTCCAAGGACTCGGCCGACATCGCGTATTCCCGCTTTCGCGCCGATTGCGCCGAAGGTGACAATTTGCGCGACGCTTTCTTCGCCGTATTTTTCGCGCACATGGCGAATTACTTCATCGCGCCGTTCTTGGCAAAAATCAATGTCAAAGTCCGGCAGCGAAACCCGCTCCAAATTGAGGAATCGTTCAAACAAAAGGCCGTATTCAATCGGATCCAAATCGGTGATGCCGAGCGCGTAAGCGACCAGCGACCCCGCCCCCGACCCCCTTCCCGGCCCGACCGGAATTCCTTCATCGCGCGCCCACTTTGTAAATTCGGCGACGATTAAAAAATAGTCGGAAAATCCCATCTGCGCGATAACATCCAATTCCTGCTTAAGGCGCGGCTGATATTTTTCCGCCATTTCCGAATCGGATAGATTAAGCCGCGCGGAAAGTCCGGCTTTGGCGTTTTCGGCGATGACGGAATTGGCCGATTGATTCGCCGGCAATTCCACCGCCGGCAGCATCACCTTGCCGAATTTAAATTGCAGATTGCATCGCTTGGCAATTTCCGCCGCATTTTGCAGGGCGCCGGGCAGGTTGGAAAAAGCGTCCTGCATTTCTTTCGCCGATTTGAAATGCTGCTCTTCGGTGAAATTGCGCGGGCGCGCTTCGTCGTCCAATTGATTTCCTTCCGCGATGCATACGCGAATTTCGTGCGCGAGAAAATCGCTTTTCTGCAGAAATTGAATCGGATGAGTCGCTGCAAGCGGCAGGCCAATTTCTTCCGCCAGCCGGGCGGTTTCGGCGGTGAGGGCGTCGTCGTTTTTTCGTCCGGCGCGCTGGACTTCCAGATAGAAGGCGTTGGGGAATCGGGCGGCCAATCGTTTGGCGGCGTCGCGCGCGCGGTCGGTTTCGCCGTGCAGAAGCCGCTCGCCAATTTCGCCGTCGGCGGCGCCGGAAAGCGCGATAAGTCCGTCGCACGCCGTCTTCGTCAGCCATTTGGGATTTAATTCGGCGCGTCCGCGATGGCGGTTTTCGCGGTAGGCGCGCGTTAGCAATTCGCATAAATTCCGATAGCCCGAAGAATCGCGGCACAGCAGCAGCAGCCGATGCGGACGCATTTTCGCCTGCGGATTTCCCACCCACATATCGCAGCCGATAATCGGCTTGATTCCGCGCGCGACGCAGGCGGCATGAAATTTTATCGCGCCGAAAATATTGCCGAGATCAGTCAGCGCGAGTGATTCCATCCGCATTTTTTCCGCGAGCATCGGCGCGGTTTCGCGCCCGCTGTCGTCGGCGAGCCGCGCAATTCCATCGCTGATGGAATACTCGCTGTGAAGCCGCAAATGAATAAAATTGGAATCGCTCATCGCGCTGCAAATTTGCCTTTTATCAATTATAGCCCCGCCCGAAATTTGCGTTTCCGTGCTCTTAAAGCGCGACTCGCCTTTAATTTATATCGCCGACGGATAACCTTGGCAAATTGGAATCCTTATGTCTTTTTGTCCGGCGGAATTGATTCGGCTTTGATTTCAGCAACGGCTTCGTCCAAAGAAAGCGTTTTGTTTTCCTTGCTTCCGAGTCGGCGAATTGCGACAGTGCCGCTTTCCGCCTCGCGTTTGCCGACGACAAGCATCATCGGAATTTTAGCGACCGAATGTTCGCGCACCTTGTAATTGATTTTTTCGTTTCGCAGATCAATTTCCGCGCGCAAGTCGGCGGCGGCGAGTTTGGCGAAAACTTGTTTTGCATAAGAGTCGGCGTCGGAGGTAATCGTCGCAACGACCGCCTGCACCGGCGACATCCACAGCGGCAAATGTCCGGCGTAATGCTCAATTAGGATTCCGATAAATCGCTCAAACGATCCTAAAATCGCGCGATGCAGCATTACCGGACGGCGGCGCAATCCGTCGGCGGAAGTATATTCCGCGTTGAGTCGGTCGGGCAGGACAAAGTCAACCTGCAGAGTTCCGCATTGCCATTCGCGGCCGATGGCGTCGCGCAAAACAAATTCCAACTTAGGCCCGTAAAACGCGCCTTCGCCGGAATTGACTTCAAAGGAAAGACCTCCTTCTTTGCAGGCGAACAGAAGGGCGGCTTCGGCTTTATCCCAAACTGAATCGTCGCCCGCTCGCAGGGGCGGGCGGTCGGCGAAATTAACCCGCACATCATCAAATCCCAAATCGCGATAGATGCTTCTTAATAATTCGCAAAAGGAAATTGATTCGGAAGTGATTTGGTCTTCCGTGCAAAAGATATGGGCGTCGTCCTGCACAAAATTCCGCACGCGCATAATGCCGTGCAAAGCCCCCGACGGCTCGGCGCGATGGCACGAGCCAAACTCGGCCATTCGCAAGGGAAGGTCGCGGTAGGATTTGCTTCCCTGCTTGTATATCTGCACATGGCAGGGGCAGTTCATCGGCTTTAATGCAAAGATGCGGGCGGCGGGGTCGGCGGCGAATTCGCGCACGGCTTCTTCGCTTTCGGCGACAAACATATGCTCGCGAAATTTTTCCCAATGTCCGGATGCCTCCCACAATTTGCGGTCGACTAATTGAGGCGTTTTAACCTCTTCATAATTTGCTTGGGCGAGTCGGCGGCGCATGTAATTTTCCAAAGCGAGATAAAGCCGCCATCCTTTGTCGTGCCAGAAAATCATGCCGGCGGCTTCGTCCTGCAGATGAAATAAATTCATTTCGCGGCCGAGCCGGCGGTGGTCGCGTTTTTCGGCTTCCTCCATCATTCGCAGATGCGACTTCAATTCTTTTTCATCGCGCCATGCAGTGCCGTAGATTCGCTGCAATTGTTCGCGCTTGGAATCGCCCCGCCAATAACTGCCGGCGACTTTTAATAACTTAAACGCCTGCCCGATTTTGCCGGTGCTCGGCATGTGCGGACCGCGGCAAAGATCGGTAAAATCGCCCTGCGAATAAAAGGAAATTTCCTCGCCGCCGGAAATCGCGGAGATTAATTCAACCTTGAATTCTTCGCCCATTTTTTTGCAAAAGTCGACGGCGTCTTCGCGGCTCAAAACTTTGCGGACGAGCGGAATGTCGGCGCGAATCAATTCGCGCATGCGCGAATCGATTTTTTCCAAATCATCGGGCGTGAACGGAATCGCCCGATGAAAATCGTAGTAAAAGCCGTTTTCAATAACCGGGCCAATCGTCACTTGCGTCTGCGGATAAATCTGCTTGACCGCCTGCGCGAGAACATGCGCGCAATCGTGGCGAATTAAATCAAGCGCATCGGCGTCTTCGCGAACGACGAATTCGGCTTTGCAATCGCGCCCCAGCGGATGCGAAAGGTCGCGCAATTCGCCGTCAATTTTAACGGCGACCGCCCGCTTCGCCAGCGAAGGCGAAATCATCCCTGCCACCTGCGAGGCATCGGCGTTTTGCGGCGCGTGAATAATTGCGCCGTCGTTAAGGGTGACTTTGATTTCGCTCACGCCAAAAATCCGCAGAGTAAGAATGCGGATTTTATCAGAGCCGAGCGGCTAAATAAACAGCGACTTGTAAATAAGCGTCAGCCCGTGCGGCGAGACATGCTTATACTTCATAAAGTAGCAAACCGTCTCGAGATATTCGGCAGTCATTTTAGGCAGAGTCGCCGTGCCGATTTGCTTGTTTTTTTCAAAAAACAGGCAAATTCGTGCGCCTAGCCCAAAAGCAAGATACTCCACCCAATATTTGAAAAGGAGTTCTCGGAATTCTTTTTCTTGCGGAGTGAACGCAGCATCTTCGCGCGTCTTCTCGCAGCTGTACGCCGGTGCGAATCGCCGCAACCAATAAGCCAGAAAACCGCACTGCTTGAAGTGATCGGCTTCGTTGGTGCCGTCTCCGTCTCCGATTTCGGGCGGCATCCGCTGCACATCGCGAATCCACGCTTCGTAGGCGTAAAAAAGGCGGGGCTTTGTGAACTTCGGCATTAATCCCGCCCGCCGGGCTTCGTGCCGATATTGAGAGAAAACGAAATTGTAAAACGCCGATTCGTCCTTGATGCGGTCAAGGACATCGGCATTTATTTCGGTGTCGTGGATGACAACAGGCATGGAAAAGAAACGCCGCCCTTTTCAGGGGCGGCGCGGTTACTCCGACTACGCGGATTCCTCGTTCCAGAAGAAGCAGGTCTCAATGTCCTCGCTCTGGATTTTTGTCTTGGGAACGCCGTTGCTCGGATAGCGGCACTTGGGCCGTTCGCCGGCCGCGATGCGGGCATCAAAATAGGAATCCGCACCCGGCCCCATCTCGCCGTCCAATTCTTTGGGAAAGGGATTCGCCCTTTCGATTTTCGTGTTTTCCATTTTTTTGTCCTCGTTGCTGGACCCGATCTGGAAATATTCCAGAAAATCAGGTTGAGAAAAGTATACCATAAAAACAAAAATGTCAATATCCGATTATGATATTTTGCGCAATACAAATCAGATAAAATTCTATTTTTGGCATAATTCTTATCAGATTTTCGCTGTCGTTGAACATAATAGCGACGGTTTTCGCAGAGAGAGAATTCATCGGTCTCTTGCAAAAATAAATGCAGAGCGATTACGCCGCCCGAATTGGCTTTGCGCCGCCGTTTCTTTTGCCGTATTGGCAATCCGGACAAAAAGCATATTCGTGCACTTCTTCCCAAACCGTTTTTTGGGGGACGAAATTTTCATCGTCGCCGGGGCGGTCGTAAACTTCACCTTCTTGGCAAAGCATTACCTGCTGATGAAAGCGTGTCCCGCCGCATTCCGGACAGCGGCGTTGTTGTGTGTTTGGGATGGATGTCGTCGTCGTCATTTTCTTTTGCGGGTCGCAGATTGTTAACCCCGTCCCGATTTAATCACCGCGCGAAAAAACGGAAAAATTGTAGCACTCCCGCAAGCGGGAGTCAAAATAATTCTTTTCCCCTCAACTTTTCTACGGTTTTGCGCTTCCACAATGCGATTTTTGCTTCACTCATTTTCTTGCGCGTTTCTGGTGACCGCTTTATGCCACGAAGTCCCACACTGATTTTTGCGCGAGATTCCGCTGAAACCACTCTGCCGCGCATTTTTGCACGCGTTTCCAGCGTATGTTTTCTACCACGGTTAGCTGCGGCATTTTTGGCTATCTCCTCTGGCGTTTTTTTTCTGCCGAGATTCGCAGCGCGTAGTTTTGCGCGCATTTCTGATGACATTTTTCTGCCGCGAAGTGCCGCGCTTATTTTTTGGCGCGTTTCCAATGTATGTCCCATACCAAGATGGGTGAGGCGGTTTTTCATTTTTGATTCCTCGGACATTTCAGTGTGTGCCCCTCCACCAGTCGTGAGATTGTAGCCATTCCGTGAGAAAGTGCGGCATTGATGAATATACATCCGCTCGCAGAAGTCAACGAAAGACGACGGAATGCCGACCTCCATCCTTTCTTTGCGAAAGGACTCCCATCCGTAGTAGCGAATAGCATTAAGAATGGCACGACATGTTTTATCAGTGCCATTGCGATGTGCTCTCATTCGCTTTTGATAGTTATCGGTCTGGCCGATGTAGGCCTTGCCGCTGGGCGAAGTCAGGCGGTAGATACAATACCGCTTTTCCCGCGCGTACTCGTCCGCCCTATCGCAGGACGGAATGACGAATTGGCGAGGCGGTCTGTCAGGATATTTCTGTGCGATAAAAGTAGCACGACGCATATCGAAGCATATCCGCTGAATATCATCCCGGAGCGCCCTCGTGCTGAAAGCGCATTCGGATATTAATTTGCGCTGGTAGGCTCCCCGCTTGCGCATGTCGTCAATTGACATCATGTTATGCCTTATCTCATTCTCTGTTGGTGAGCAAATCGTAGCACACGCCCAAGGGAAAGTCAAAATTCGATACCGATGGCAATGATAGGAATGACGACGGTGTTAATCACCGTCCTGCAAAAGGACATCTTATTTTTCCACTGTCTTTTCGACAAGGTAATTGGTGAACGCCGAGCAGGCGACAAGCATAAATTTCGCCTCGGCATATCCGATATTGGATTCTTCCATCAGGGCGTGCCGAATACCATCGGCATTGCTGGTATAGCCGTAGAGTTTGGAGAATGCCGCTTGCAGAGACGCGGGCAAATTTTCCGCTTGTTTGATTGTTTTCAAGGCATTGTCGAGCGTGACTTTTTTCTTTCCGGAAATGTGTTTCGCCATTGACTCAACGGCAGAGATGGATTCTTTGATGGAATTTCGATAATCGGGGTTGCTTCTGTCACTCAAATGTGAAAGTGCCGTCGTCAGGTGTTTTTGAACGCCAGAAAACGGCAGCGACTTTTCAATCGCCGATTCAACGGATTGGATTTCCTCGTCAGAGGTAATCAGCGTAATCTTTCCACCGACAATCCGATATGCGGAGTTCTCCTTTTCGAGGCGGGAATTACAAGCCCGAATGAGATTCTCTCTCGCTTCGCCTTCCGAGCACTTGACAACGAATTCAACGAAGTCGTAAATCTCATTCCACGCCGAAGTGAAAAATCGTCGGTTTATGTCTCTCATGCACTCGCTAGAGATCGCAGGCAGTTGATCAATGGGATATCCGAAATAATCCCAAATTTGATTAGCAGTGCGCGTGTCGGCGTAACCAATAGAAAGGGCGTATCCCCCATATGGGATTTTCTCCAGATGGTTGTCGCAAAGGGTATTCCACAGCCCCATTTTGAGTTCCTCGTCCATCCCGTCCTTCTGAATGGCTTTCTGCACGGGCTTCAATCTGTGCCTTTGCGAAAAAGACAGCGATTGATTCCTTTTCTGTTGTCCGCCTTTTGGCATGGCGAAATTATAGCGCATTTTCCGGGCGGATGCAATTTTTTCCCGCCTGTGCTATCTTGCCAATTCCCCCACGAGGAAAAACGCCAATGGCCAGCAAACGAATCAACTTTCCCGGCGCGCAGGGAGTCAAACTCGCGGCGGTTTTGGAAACGCCCGACGGCGACAACCCGCGCGCATTTGCGCTTTTCGCGCACTGCTTCACCTGCACGAAAGATATTTTTTCGGCGCGCTATGTTACCGCCGGACTCGCCCGCCGCGGCTTTGCCGTGCTGCGGTTTGACTTCACCGGCTTGGGCGCTTCGGAGGGCGAATTCGCCAACACTAATTTTTCCTCCAATGTGCAGGATTTGCTGTGCGCCGCCGAATTCATGCGCGCGGAATTAAAAGCGCCGAGAGTGATTGTCGGCCATTCGCTGGGCGGCGCGGCCGTGCTTGCCGCCGCCGGGGAGATTCCGGAATTGCGCGCCGTCGTTTCAATCGCCGCCCCCGCCGAGCCGGCGCATGTGCAGAAGCTTTTCACCAGCGCCACACAAAAAATTCAGTCGGAGGGCGAAGCCGAAGTGCTGCTCGCCGGCCGCCCCTTCAAAATCAAAAAGCAATTCTTGGACGATATTGAAGGGACAAAACTCGCCGGTAAAATTCGCGCGATGAACAAAGCATTGCTGATATTTCATTCGGCGTCGGATAAGACGGTGGGAATCGAAAACGCCCGCAAAATTTACGAAGCGGCGCATCATCCCAAAAGTTTCATCAGTTTGGATGGCGCCGACCATTTGCTTTCGGACAAGCGCGACGCCGCATATGTTTCGGAAGTCCTTGCGGCATGGGCGGGAAAATATCTGGATGAAGCCCCCGCCTCAACAGAACAAAAGCAAGAAGGGGAGAGAGACGATTCTACTGTGGTTGTCGCCGAAGCGGGCGGCAGCGGATTCGCGCAGAAAATATACAACGGCAAGCACGAATTAATCGCCGACGAACCCGCATCCAGCGGCGGCGGCAACACCGGCCCGACTCCCTACGGCTATCTATTGGCGGGATTGGGAGCATGCACTTCAATGACTATTCGCATTGTCGCGCGCCGCAAAAAAATTCCTTTAGAAAAAGTAACGGTGACTCTGCGCCATAAAAAAATTCACGGCGAGGACTGCGAATCGTGCGAAACCAAAAACAGCAAGCTGGATTTCATTGAACGCGAAGTGGAATTGCAAGGCGACCTTTCCCAAGATCAGCGCGAAATGCTGCTTGCCGTTTCCGACAAATGCCCGGTGCATCGCACCCTGCATTCGGAAGTTAAAATTGAAACGCGACTCAAGGACAAATAAAAATCGCGGAATCAATCGCCGCAAATTTCTTTGAGCGCGCGGAAAGGCAGCAGCGCGCATTCGCGGCGGCTGGTGTGCGGAATGACCGGCGAAAACATTTCCACTTCGCCGACAATACCCCCCCCCCCCCCTATCATCAAATCAATTTGATTCGCCAATGCAATCAATTGATTGATGCTGCGAATCTCCCGCGCCAGCGAAGTCATTTTCGCCGCCGCCGCCAAGCACAAAACGCAGCCGCGCGTTTTATGAGCGATGTCCAGAATCTCCGCCGCCGATAATTTTGCGGTGACAATTATTTCGTCGCCGCACAGCGGATTATGCAGATGCGCGCGGCGGTCGGCATCGGCAATTTCGCCCGCGCCCAATTGGGATTTCGCCAGCGACATAATTTCGCGCTGATAAATGGAATCGCGCGCCGTTTTAATAGAAGGGGAGAGGGGGGTCATCGCAGAATTTTAATCGCCTCGGCGAGTCCGGAAAGCAAGGCGGAAATGTCGCCTTCGTTGTTGTAGGGGCCGATGCTTGCGCGCGCGCATCCGCCGACGCCGAAATGACGCATCATCAATTGCGCGCAATGATGCCCCCCCCTGATGGCGACTCCCCTTTCCGAAAGAATTTGGCAGATATCATGCGGATGAACGCCGTCGGCGGAAAAAGAAACAATCGGCGCGCGCATATTAAGGCCGGTCGGGCCAAGAATATGAACGCCTTTTATATCGGCAAGTCCGTCAATTAATTGCTTTGTTAATGACATCATATTTTCGCGCGCCGCCTGCCAATTTTGGCCGCGCATCCACCGAATCGCGGCGGCGAGTCCAATTGCCGGTGTGATGGGAGGAGTGCCCGCTTCAAAGCGTTGCGGCGGCGAAACAAAGCCGGATTCATTTTCATTAACGACGGTCACCATTCCTCCTCCGCTCATATAAGGCGGCAATTGAGAAAGCAATTCGGCGCGCCCCCACAAAACGCCGACGCCGTTTGGCGCAAAGCATTTATGTCCGGAAAAAACATAAAAGTCCGCGCCTAAGGCCGAAAGATTCGGCAGCGAATGCGGAGCATACTGCGCGCCGTCAACAATGACATGCCCCCCCCCCCCCTCATGCATAAGTTGCGCGACGGCGGCAATATCCGAAATCGCGCCGCTGACATTTGACGCATGGACAATTGACGCCGCGCGAATTTTACCGCCGCCTATAATTCTTCGGATGGAATCAAAATCCAACCGCCCCGCCGAATCGCATTGCGCGAAATGCAGGGCGAATCCCTTGGCTTTCGCCGCCAATTGCCAAGGCGCGATGTTGCTGTGATGCTCCACCGTCGTCAGCATCACCGCGTCATCGGGTTGGAAATTTGAAGTCAAAGAATGCGCGAGCAAATTAAGTCCCGCCGTCGCGCCGCCGGTAAAGACAATTTCATCTGCGCTTGCGCCCAGCGCATCGGCGATTTCTCGCCGCGCATTTTCGTAGGCGGCGGTCGCCTGTTCGGCCCAGCGATGCACGCCTCGCGCCACATTGGCGCGCGTTGCCGCATCGTATTTTGCGGTCGCCTCCAAAACTGCGCGCGGCATCAGCGCCGTCGCCGCGCTGTCCAAGTAATGCTCGCCATCGGCGAGAATTGGAAATTCGCTCCGCAATTTTTCCGCGCCGTTCATTGCCAGTCGGACGGAGAATCCAAATCAAATAAAACGCCGCCGTCGTTGACTTCCACTTCAATGATGGAATTGGCGAAGCGTGAAAAAAGGGCGCGCGCGCCGATGTCGCCGCTAATCTGCGCGAGTTCGGAAAAATAATTGCGCCCGACAAGAACCGGATTCCCGCGCTTGCCATTGCAGATTGGAATCGCAATATCCCCCCCCCCCCCTCCTAAGTTAATTGCATCGGCGAGTGTGCTAATTGTCTGCACGGAAACCAAAGGCATATCGGCGAGGACAAACAAAGCGGCGTCGGCCTTGTCCCCGACGGATTCCAATCCCCGCTTAATGGACGACGCCATTCCCGATTCATAATTAGAATTGCGCGCGAAAGTCAGCGGCAACTCGGCGAGAGCATCTTCAATTAATTGATTGTCCCGCCCGGTCACCGCGATAATTTCATCAATGATTCCATTTTCTTTGGCTTTCGTTAAAGTTTCCGCCGCATATCGCGCGAGCGGCTTGCCGCGCCAATCGGCGAGCAATTTGTTTTCCTTTCCCATTCGCTTTGATTCTCCGGCGGCGAGAAGAACGGCGGCAATAACCGGGCGGCGGCGCGCAGCCTTGGGAATTCGCGGCGACGGGCGTTCATCAATTTCCGCCAGCAGCCCCCCCCCCCGAAATTCAGCGACGATTTCGGCGGCGATAGCGAGCGCAATTTCCACCGCCGAGCGCGCGCCGATGTCAAGTCCGACAGGGGCATGAATGCGCGAGAGAGAATCTTCGGATACCCCCCCCCCCCCTTCTTCGCGAAGACGAGTAAGCCGCTGCGCATGCGTGCGGCGGCTGCCAAGCGCGCCGATGTATTTTGTCGGACGCGAAAGCGCGGCGATTAATGCGGGGTCGTCAATCTTAGGGTCGTGAGTCAAAGCGACAAGCGCATCGCCGGAATCTAATTGGATGTCCGCCAATGCATCGTCCGGCCAACTTCGCAGCAGAGAAGTGCGCGGAAAGCGCGACGGGGTCGCCCATGCGGCGCGCGGATCAATTACAAAGCATTCAAACCCAAGTCGCCGCCCGAATTCCGCAAGCGATTGCGCGATATGCACCGCCCCCACAATTATTAATCGGCGCGGCGGACGATGCGGCTCGATGAAATAGCGCGCGCCGTCTTGGGAAATTTCACGCGGAGAATCGGCGTTCATCAATTCTTTCGCCTGCGATTCAACAGAGGGGGGGGGGGGGTCGCCGAACGATTCATCGCCAAGCAAAAGCCGCTGTGCGCCGTCGTCAAGACGCGTAATAAGAACGGCGGATTCTCTTTCGCGCGCGGCTTTCAGCAAGCGATTAAGGACGGCGATTTTCATTTGTCGTCAAACGATTCCACAAACACTTCAATTTCGCCGCCGCAGGCGAGTCCGACTTCCCACGCCGCTTCGTCCGCGACTCCAAAGGAAAGCAATTGCGGCTTGCCGTCGGCGATGACTTCGCGCGCGGCGGCGACGACCGCCCCTTCTATGCATCCGCCGGAGACGGAGCCTTCAAAGTCGCCATCGGCGGCGACGACAAGCCGGCTGCCCGCCGGACGCGGCGCGGATCCCCAAGTTTTCACCACCGTCGCCAAGGCGACGCGGCGGCCTTGGCCAATCCATTCTTTCGCGCATGCGAGAGTTTTGGCGGTTTCCGAAAGTTCGCTTTTCATCTTTTTATTTCCATTCGCCGATTGATTTCGCCAATTGCGCCAGCGAATTGATATTATGAATCGGCCGCGACTCGTCGGCGAATTGCGCGAGTATTTTTGCGCCTCTTGCAATTGCGCGATAGCGATCAAATCGCAAAAGCGGATTAAGCCATATTAAGCGGCGGCACGATTTTCGCAGGCGTTCAATTTGAAAGGCGAGTTCGTCCGCATCGCCGCGTTCCAAGCCGTCGGTCGCCAGCAAAACGACCCCTCCCTGCGCGAGGGCGCGGCGCGACCACTCGCGATTAAATTGACGGATGGAATCCGCGATGCGCGTTCCTCCTCCCCAATCCGGAGCGGCGCGTCCGATGGCGGCGGCGGCGGATTCCATATCGCGCGCGCGAAGGCAGCGGCTTGCATCGGTGAGTCGCGTGCCGAAAAGAAACGCGCGAATTGGCGTCGGCAAGTTGACGAGAGCCGCCATAAAATGCGCCAGCATTCGCGCATATGAATTCATAGAGCCGGAAATATCGCACAGCACAACAACCGACGGCAATCGCGACGACGGCGTTTGACGGCGCAGCAACAGTGATTCTCCTCCGGTTTTTAAGGCGCGTCGAAAAGTTGCGCGGCGGTCAATTCTTCCGACAGCGGCGGCGCGCGCGCGGCGGGTTTTCATTCGCGGCAATTGCAGAGCAAGCGCGCGAATTAATTTCGCCGCCGCCTCCCATTCCGCCTGCGACATTTCTTCAAAGTCCTTTTGCCGAAGCGATTCCAAATCGCTTGCGGACATAGCGGCGTCAATTGAAATATCGGGGGGGGGGGGGGTATTTTGGGATTCGCGCCAATTGCCCATCGCCTCGGCGACTCGGCGGGCGGCGGAATTTTTATCGCGCGGTTGAATCGTCGGCGCGAGCAGCGAAAGCGCGTCGGCAAAAGGATCGGCTGCGCGCCAGAAAAGATGAAATGCCTGATGAAAAGACGCGCGCTGCTCGCCCTTTTCCAAAAAAGCGGCGGCGAGAGTCCAATAGAAATCGGCGCGCGCCGCAACGCCGACCTTCTCAATGGCGCGAGCGGCAAAGGCGACTTTGCCCGGTCCGGCGCGAATGCCGACCGTCCGCAAAAGCCGCGCAAAGCGGGATAGATTCGCCAGCAGTTTTTCGCCGTCGGCCTCTCCCAAAACCAAATTGACAGGAAGCCCCCCCCCCTCTCTTTCATCAGAGAAAGAATTCGCCTGCGACTTAATGCTGTTCATTTTATTTTTTTTGTTTTTCTTCGCCGCCGAGAAGACGGCGCACTTCTTCGCCGCGCACCTTGGCGATGTCGTCCTGATATTTAAGCAATGCGCCCAATGTTTCGTCCACCGAATCCGCATCTAATGTTTCCTTGCCGAGCCGCGTGAGCGCATGCGCCCAATCTATTGTTTCCGCGACGCCGGGAATCTTAAACAAATCCAGCGAGCGCAATTGACGCGCAAAATTAACAATTCCGAGCGTGAGCGATTCGGCGGCATGCGGCGCGCGACGCCGAAGAATCTCCGTCTCCTGAGAAGCGGACGGATAATCCACCCAATGATAAAAACAGCGGCGCTTAACCGCATCATGAATTTCGCGCGTGCGATTGGAAGTGATGACGACAATCGGCGGATGCTCGGCCTTCAGCATTCCGTATTCGGGAATTGACAATTGAAAGTCGGAAAGAAATTCCAAAAGGAACGCCTCAAACGGCTCGTCGGCGCGATCTAATTCATCAATTAATAAAACAGGACTCCCCCCCCCCCCCTCCGAATTTTCCAATGCAAGCGCGAGCGGACGGCGCAGCAGAAATTCTTCGCCGTATAATTTTCCCGCGACCTTGTCGGTTTGCTTTTCGGCTTCGGCGATGCGAATGGCGAGCATTTGCCGGGCGTAATCCCATTCGTAGGCGGCGGCGGCGATATCCATTCCTTCGAAGCATTGCAGGCGAATCAATCGCCGTCCGAGCGACGCCGCCAAAGCGCGGGCGATTTCGGTTTTGCCGACGCCGGCTTCGCCTTCCAGCAGCAGGGGTTTTTCCAAGGCAAGCGCGAGATAAACCGCCACCGCCAGTGGACGCGGCGCGATGTAATTTTCGGCGGCAAGCATCTCCGCCGTCTGGTCTATGGATTGCGGCAGCGGCACGAGGATTTTTCAATCATTATTATCCCTTTTATCTTTGGGACAGCAATCTTTATTAGATGCCCTTGAAGTATCAATTCCGAGAACTGATTTGCTTATTTCCTCTATCTTTTTGAGGAAATTGTCGACATTGTATCCAGCTAAAAATGCCAACGCATAGTAGGCATAATCAGAAGAAATGGCGTTAGGTTGAGCTTCCAAAACGATGAGTCCGGCCTTTAGAAAGATAAGAGATATCCCTCCGCAAATAAAACTCACGAACGGACGAATAACATGCCAGACAAGCCATTTGTTTTCCCACGTTCCACGCACGCAATAATTTAGGTAAATTGCCCTCATGCAGTAGACGCCACCGCCGATTGCTCCGACGAGCAAGCACCGCTGCAACAGCATGTCATCTTGGATAGAAAAGACACCAAAGGCATCAAATTCAAGAATCCAGACGAAAAGCGAAAGCAACGCCAAATGTCCCGCGAAAGCGAATAGCAAAATCAATGCAATGGGCATATTTAATCTTTCTCTTCGACTTCCGTATAGAAGTCGCACGGAGATACAGGTTCGTAACCGCGTCGATCTGGAGCATTGTGACAAGAGCAAAAACTCTCCCCCTGGGTTTTATAGCAAGATACCCCCCTTCTTGTAAAAGCATTAAGCACCCGCTTACTTGGATGCTTCGGTTCGCCGTTTTTAGCACACGAAGCTACTGCTCGGATATCGCTGTCAGATGATCCGGCGGGGATGATTCCACCAATAAGACGGTTCAAAATCGTAGGCCCCACATTTCTGTGGCTACCATGATGAGGAATTTGCATCAATTTCAGAGCGGCACTTGTTGCATCAATCCTGCCCGCCGCTTGGGTCAGAGCAGGTATCCCGGCATCACCGGTAAATAGTAACCTGCGGTCGTCCACCGTGATTTGAAGTATCACGCTTGAATTGTTTTCTGCACTCGTTATCGCGTCGTCACCAATGGAATCCTTATTCCACAATTCCTTGACCCAAGCCATCGTCTCCCCCAATGCCTTCGTAACAGGAGCAACAAATCCTGCTGTCGCTTTCCTTTCGGGCATGCCCCCAAAGTCAAGCAGCAATTTTTCATAATAAGCACGGCTCGGCCCCAACACTTCCACGACGCCACTTCCAAGTGCACGACGCACTCCCCAAAACGGTTCAGTGACGCAAACCCCCTTCGAACACGCCTTTTGGTAAAGGTCCCACGCTGCTTCCAGCGACTCTTTGAGTCGCTTCCCGATGCTTTCATCGGTGACCCGACCGTCCTCGAATTTGTCGGCGATGCCCTCGTTATGCTCCCACGGCAAATGCATTAGCAATTCCCCAACCTCAAATTGATCCAAGATCGTCTCGAGTCCCGAAATATGATCGGCATGCGGGTGCGTGGAAACGACCAAGTCGATGTATTTCGGGTTGTCGTAGTGTCTGCAAATCAGGTCGGCGAGGGATTCCCCGGATTGCTTAAATCCGCCGTCAATCACGATAATGCTCGGCCTGCTATCGGACGCCTTCAAGTCGCCATAGCGCAAGGCAATGGCATCGCCACTTTGGGATTCTTCTCCCACCGCCAGAAAATCAACTTCGTAACCCATTGGTTTGCTCCGTTTTGTTTAAATGATTATAGCACAAATTCTCAGAAACCAATTCTAACTTGCGAAGGGGCAGTCGGACGCGGAGTCAGGCGCAATTCATCGCGTTCTTTTTTGCCGTTTCGCAGCGGCGAAAATTTGCCGACATTTGCGCCGACTTGCTTTCGCTCGGTGAATGTGCCGTTGACTTTGTGCAGCATAAGTTCCGCTTCGGCGATGCCGATTCCATTATTCCATTGGCAGCATTCTGCCGCTTTTCATCAAGGAATGTTCCAAGAGAAAAGCGTAAAATTTTTGGGAAATACATGGACGATGGTTTTGCAGCCCCTCCGGCGGCAGAATGAAATTGACCGTCAATTCGCCGCTATCTTTGTAGTCGCGGAATCCGAAAGATGCTGCGCCAATCAGATACCGCCCCGGCTTGTCGCCGCTGGGCAGATGATCCCGCAGGCGTTTTCGGAGCCGGGCGATGATGCCAGATGCATTAAACGGAACCTCCAAAATGTAGACAATCCGTCCGTCAACGAATCCGCTCAGCAACAGCGACGGTTTTTCTTTCATGTCGCGCTTGAATCGCTTGTGTGTGTAGCCGTTGAAATGTCCGCTGCCATCCAGTTTTTTGGGAAGCGTTTTTCTCTCGCCACGCTGATGCGCGCCAATATCCTCGGTGGCGTAATTTTGCGGCTTGACTTCGCAGTAACGCCGTTTGCCGGACGCGGTGCCGCGGTAGCCATCGTAGCCGGTTTTGCGCGACTCGTGCGTGTAGCCGCTCATCACCGTCGTGACGAATTCGCGCAGCGTGGATGAATTTTTGTCGTTGATGTAGGCTTTCAACAAGCCGTCAACCATGATGATCAACGAGTCCCGTGACAGCGCGCCAAGCCGCTCGCTAAATTGCGGGGGACTCCCTATTGCATAAAATTTGACGATTTCCTGTGATTCTCGATCCACGCGCTTCGCTCTTTTTCAAGCGAGGCAAGCATAGCGAAGTGCGGCGCGTTTGTCGAGTCGAAAAATCAATCCGGCGGGGCGCCGCCGATTGTGCGGATTTCTTCGGGTGGAATGCAAAGAACGATGAGATTGTCATCATCGTCTTCCGCACGGATGAGAGCGTAGCCATCGGCGGCATAAATAATTTCGCGCTCGCTTTCTAATTCCAGAAAGCCCCGGTCCCAATAATGTGAGTCGAGGCGCGATTGAATCGCCCCGCCAAGCACATCGGCAAGATTATCCATCTCGGCGCGAAGCCGAATCGCATCGGAATGTTCGGCGTTTTCCAAGCGGCGGATTGCATTGTCCGTTTGCTCGCAACGATCCAAATCGTCCACGGTGACGCATTGTGCTGTCCGCCGCTCTTTAATTTCGCGGCAAGTTTTTTCAATTTCGGCGATTTCCATTGGCTTGTCCGATTTTCAAATTAAATGGTTTTCGCCGCCGCGAGGGTTTTGAATCCGTTGTGGCCGATTTTTGCGTCGGCGTGTTCGTAGCCGGCGATGGGGGTCGTCAGAAATTCCCGCAGCGTGGACGAATTGCGGTCGTTGAAGTAGAGCGTCAGCAAATCGGCAAACAGTCCAATAAGCGCGGGTTGGGAATAACCATCGGCGATGCGTGCGCAAAAATCCCCGCTTCCCAGCGAGTAAATTTTCAGCACCTCGGCGAGTTCCTTTTTCATCACGCCTTTTTAGCGCAAAGCGATATCGCTGTCAATTTTCGCTTTCCCTACACAAATTCTTTATATTTGGGCAGGTGGCGGACGGGGGGCTTGAGGGCGTCGCGACGGAAAGGATCGCCTAACTCGCGGGTGCAGTGAATTTCCAAAACCGTCGTTTTGCCCTGCTTTTGCGCGTCGGCGGATTTTTCCAGTGCCTCGCCGACTTCGCCCAACTCGGAAACCGAAACGCCTTCCACGCCCATCGCGCGGGCGACTTCGGTGAAATCCGGGCTTTCCAAATTCACTCCTAAAAAGCGATTGCCGTAGAAATCCACTTGATTCTTTTTCTCCGCCCCCCATTGCTTGTTGTTGAAGACGACCGCCGTCACCGCAATGCCTTCGCGCGCGCAAGTAAGCAATTCGCCGAAACTCATCGCCCATGCACCGTCGCCGACATAAGCGAATGCCGGACGGTCGGGCGACGCCGCTTTTGCGCCCATTACGGCGGGCAGGGCGTAGCCGCAATTGCCGAAACTCATCGCCGCGAAAAAACTTTGCGGACGCTCAAATCGCAGATAACTGTTCGCCACCGAGCAGATGTTGCCGATGTCGGTGGACACCATCGCATTTTGCGGCAGGGCTTTTTCCAATTCGCGCAGCACTTGGCGGGGATGAAGCCCGCCTTCTTTTTGGGAGACGGCGGCGCTCCATTCATCGCGCTCTTCCGTCCACGATTCCAATTCATTTTCCCAAGCGGATTTTTCGTCGGCGATAATTTTCGCGCGCGAATCGCGGTCGGAATCTCCCGCCAGATTCTTGTCGGCGAGGCGATGTAAAAGCGATTCCGCCGCCGCTTTGGCGTCGCCGCAGATGCCGATGGAAATCGGACGCGTAAGCCCCAGCATCCGATGGTCGCTGTCCACTTGAATCACTTCGGCGGAAGCCGGCCAGTAATCCAGACCATGCTGCGGCAGCGTGCCGAAAGGACCCAATCGCGTGCCGAGCGCCAGCACGACATCCGCCCGCGCCAGCAATTTCATCGCCGCTTTGGAGCCCTGATAGCCGAGCGGCCCGGCAGCAAGAGGATGACTCGCCGGAAAAGAATCATTATGCAAATAACTGCTGACGACCGCCGCCCCCAAACGCTCGGCGAGCGACTTGCAGGCGTCCCCGCCGCCCGAAAAGACGACTCCGCCGCCGGAAATAATCACCGGAAATTTCGCCCGCGCGAGCGAATCCGCCGCCTGTGCGAGCGATTCTTCGCCGCCCGCCCCGCGCTCGGCGATTTGCGGCGGCGGAATATCGCTGTTTAATTCACCGTAAAAATAATCGCGCGGAATGTTAAGCAGAGTCGGGCCGCGCTCCGTCATCGCCAAATCAAAGCAGCGGGCGGCGAATTCGGCTATGCGGTCGGGGCGATTAACATGCGCCTGATACTTGGTGATGCGGGAAAAAATCGGCATCTGGTCGGTTTCCTGAAAGCCGCCGAGTCCGATGGAATTGCTGCCGGTCTCCGGCGCAATCACCACAACCGGCGAATGCGCCCAAAAAGCGGCGGCGACGGCGGTTACAAAATTCGTCACGCCCGGTCCGTTTTGCGCGATGCATACGCCATGCCGGTCGGATGCGCGAGCGTAGCCGTCGGCCATGTGAGCCGCGCCCTGCTCGTGCACGGTCGGAATAAAGCGAATGCCGGCGGCGGGAAAAATATCCAGCGCGTCCATATACGCCGAGCCGACAATGCCGAAAACATCGCGCACACGGCGCGACACCATTACTTCAACCAGCGCTTCGCTGGGCGTCATTTTAGGCATGGGGGGTTTTCTCCTTAGAAAAAATTCAAGCGCGCAATTATACGCCCAACGGAAGATGAAACCGCCCGCCAACTCGCCGGAAAAGCGGCGCAATGCGTTTGCGAATCATTCGGGCGATTTTATCCGGCGGAATGAAACGGCGGAAAATCCGCGCTTTGCACCATCGCGTAGGCGGAATGATTGTGGATGGATTCAAAATTCTCCGCTTCCGCCCGATAGCGGACGACGCGCGAATCGGCGGCGAGAGTCAAAGCCAAATCGCGCACGATATCCTCTACAAACTTGGGATTTTCGTAGGCGCGCTCGGTTACAAATTTTTCGTCGGGGCGCTTCAGGACGGCGTAAAGTTCGGCGGAGGCGTTTTTTTCAATCAGCCGGGCGAGATCGCCGACGACAATTCCGCCGCCGTCGGGCTCCACCGTCGCCGTTACATGCGAGCGCTGATTATGCGCGCCATGCCGCGAAATCGCCTTGGAACAAGGGCATAAACTGGTGACGGGCGTGGTCACTTTCACCAGAAAACGGGCGGATTCGGCGTCGGCGTCGGCCAGAAAAACGGCGCGGCTGTCCATCCAACTTTCGCTTTCCGAAACCGGTGCGCGCTTTTTTTGGAAGAAAGAAAATGCAATTGAAAGGGCGCATTTTTCCGCGCCGAGTCGCCGCAGAATTTCAGCGGGCATTCGGCGGAATTGATCGTAGGAAAATTCGCGGGCGGCGTCGTTGAGAATTTCCACCAGCCGCGACATGTGCGTGCCGCGGGCGGCATCGGCGAGATTGGTGTAGACGGCGGCATCGGCGACGGTGTGCTGCGAATTGCCGTCGGCGTCGGTGAACAGCATCGGCAGCCGCAGCGATTTAACGCCGACCCGATCAACGGCGACCCGCCGCGAATCCGGGCGGCTTTGCACATCCGAAATTTCCATCGTCCTCGCCGATTGATTAAAACGCGCCATTATACAGGCGGCGAAAATTCTTCTGAGGAAGAAAACGAACAATTTTGCGAAGCGGTTCTTTCAGAGCCGACGCCTGTCCGTTTTTATTTTCACCATTCGTAGCGGATGGAAATGCCGCCTTCAATGCGCTCGTAGTCAAAATCGACAAAATTGGAATCCGCCCGCGAAAACGCAACGCGCGGCAGCAAGTGCCATCCCTTTGCCTCCAAGGCGTAATCCAAGTCCAAAGATACTGTGTAGGTTTTGTCCTCGCGCTTTCTCGGCGGATTGACGCTGCGCGAATTTTTATATTTGGCCCGCGTCGCCGAGCCCGACAGCGTAAATGTCCCGCGCGGAAAGAACCGCGGCGTGAAGGAAAGAGCGGTGGAAACGCCGGCGGATTTGCGGTCGCCGTCGTCGCTTTCCGAAAGGCGATGCTCGTCCGAATAAATCAGAAAAAGCCGCGCGATGATTTTATCCTTCGTTGCCGGAATCCAAATCGCCCCCAAACTGCCGACGGTCAGATTTTTATCCACATCGGCCGAATCCGGGACGACGCGCGTTAAAGCATAATCGCCCCCGATGCGAAACGCCAGACGCTCATTGACAAAGTGCAGCCAGCCGATTCCAAGCGAAGTGGAATCGCGGTCGTGGTCGCCGCCGATGTTGATAACATTGTGCGCCGCGCGGAGATTAACGCGATTTCCCCCGACGGTGTGAATCAATTCGGCATGAAAATCGCCGATGCGAATATCGGATGCGCGCGCCCGCTGAATGAGGCCGTCGTCTAATTCCCGGCGATGCCCCCGCTCGTGGTCGCGGCTGAAGAGGGAAAATCCAAAGACGGCTTCGTCCTCCTCGTCCAATTTATGGCGGTAATCCAATTTGGCGGAAGTCTCGGCGAACCATCCTTTAATCGTCGGAGTGCCGGGCAAAGGTGGCAAATTTCTGAAAAACGGAGAAGCAGTCGTGGCTTCCAGCAGGACATTGCTGTCCGGCGAATAATTGACATTGTTGGTGTAGGAAAGTCCGGTCTGCACCGAGCCGTGGAATCCGTATCTTTCGCGCTCGCGCTCGGCGGCGGCTTGCTCGCGCCTGCGCAATTCGCCTTCAATGCGGGATAAATGCGCCAAAACAATTTGCCGCTGGGATTCGGGCAAATTCTCGCGCGCAAGCAATTTTTCCAATTCCTTAATGCCGACTTCAAAATTACCGAGCAGCACATACGACATCGCCAATTCAAAGCGCGCGCCAATGTGCGACGGACTCACCGCCAGCACCCGCTCCAAAGCGAATGCGCCGACATTCACTTCGCCCGCCCGAATCGCCGATACGCCGAAAAGATAATCAAACTCGGGCTCGCCCGCGAAGTCAAATTCCAGCGAGCGCAATTCGTCCAGAACCGCCTGATGCTCGCCCGCCTGAAGACGCGCGCGCAGGCCGTCAAAATCCGGCAATCCGGCGGCAAACGCCGCCATCGCAAAACAGCACGCGCACGAAAGAATCGCGCGGCGAAAATTAACAGGGAACCACATTCGCAAATTTCCTTCCACTTCCAAGCGCGCGAAGTATAGCGCATTTTGCAATTTTCTTAATCCGCTCATTGAGAATTCCCTCCTGCTGGAATATCGAATCTTCCTCTGAGACGGGCGGAGGGATTGCCAGCGCCACCCCCGGCCTCAACACTAAACCGCGAAAAAACCCTTTCATTATTGGAACCGAATGAAGCAATCCCGTTAATGGAACGAGCACCGCCAGAGACATCCACATCCAAATCCGCCGTGCCAGCAACATCAAAAAAGGTCTCGGCATGAGTCAAATCAACTCTGCTCCCATCGGCGAGTCCGAATTCCCATCGCTCGCCGCTCGGACGAATTAAAACATCGTAATCTGTCAACCTGGTTACAGCCCCCGCTTCAATGGCGTAACTGAATGTAAACTCTTCAATCCCTGCGCCGAGGGAGGTGAGGGCGGGGTTAAGATCACCGAAACGATAAACATAAACACGCGGTTGATCATTCGTACCAAACAAATTACCCAGATCCGGTGTCGTCCCTTCATAGGTGCTGACTCGAAAATCCGAAAGCTCGTCATTCAGATCTGAATATAAAAAAACGCGATCATCGGAAATAACATCCACATCTGTCTGCGATGCCAAAATGCCTCCGTTGCCGATAATAAAATCGCTCGGCATAACCGCATCCAAAACAGGCAAGTATTCGTTGACTTCTCCTAAGACGGCGTTGGCTTCTACTATGTTCGCATTAATTTCCGGGAGAACAAAATTCTCCAAGTTGTTATTCACAACCGCTGGCGCCGTGAATGTAATGGGATCGCCAACCAGCGTCTCAACGCCATTTTCGTCTACCGCCCTAATTTCATAGGTATGACTGACCCCGCCGTCAAAGAGGCCAATGATCCTGCCTGATTCTGCATCAAACAATCCAAAATCTCCGAAAAGGAATAAAGTGCCGGGGGCATTTTCCACAGCAGCGCGACACGCATCGGCAGGCGAGCAGACCGCCCTGCGCGGGAAGAATAAAATGCTGTTATCTAACGAACATCCATCAGCATTGCAAGAATCTATCGAAAAAGAGAACGGCACAATCCCATTATCGATGGTCAAACTCCTGGTACCCCTATCATCGATGAACTGGCCATCCGCTCTTACACCGTCACGGTAGACCCTGTATGAACTGGCGGAATCGAATCCCGGCACTGCGCGCCATGCTAAAGCAACTTCATGTCCTTGCACATGCGGCGCATCATCTAGAATATCTCCCTCGCTACCATCAACGACGGCCAGAAGAATAGGACCGACGGGATCGGGTTGGGGCGGCATAGTAATAGGACCGACGGGATCGGGTTGGGGCATAGTAGCTGGAATATCGAATCTTCCGTTGAGCTCGGCGAACCCGTCGACGCGGAACAGGCCGTCAACACTAAACCGCGAAAAAACCCTTTCATTATTGGAACCGAATGAAGCAATCCCGTCAATGTCAAAATTGCCAGGGACAACCAAATCCAAATTCGCTGTGCCTTCAACCTCAAAAAAGGTCTCGGCATGAGTCAAATCAACTCTGCTCCCATCGGCGAGTCCGAATTCCCATCGCTCGCCGCTCGGATGAATTAAAACATCGTAATCTGTCAACCTGGTTACAGCCCCCGCTTCAATGGCATAGCTGAATGTAAACTCATCAATCCCTGCGCCGCGGGAGGTGAGGGCGGAGTTAAGTCCACCGTCACGATAAACATAAACACGCGATGGACTATTCAAACCAAGCAAATGACCCACCAGATCCGGTGTCGTCCCCTCATAGGTGCTGACTAGAAAATCCGAAAGATCTTCATCCGAAGTTGAAAAAACGCGATCATCGGAAATAACATCCACATCTGTCTGCGATGCCAAAATGCCTCCGTTGCCGATAACAACCCCGTTCGGCATAACCGCATCCAAAACAGGCAAGTAATCGTTGACTCGTCTCAAGACGAAGTTGTCTTGTGCTATGTTCTCATTAATTTCCGGGAGAACAAAAAACCCCTCCAAGTTGTTATCCACAACCGCTGGCGCCGTCAATCTAATGGGATCGCCAACCGGCGTCTCAACGCCATTTTCGTCTACCGCCCTAATCTCATAGGTATGACTGACCCCGCCGTTAAAGAGGGCAAGGAGCCTGCTTGATTCTGCATCAAACAATCCATTATCTCCGAAAACGAATAAAGTGCCGGGGGCATTTTCCACAGCAGCGCGACACGCATCGGCAGGCGAGCAGATAACGTTATTGAACCCACATCCCTCAGCATCGCAAGAATCTACCAAACATCCATCAGCATCGCAAGAATCTATCGAAAAAGAGAGCGGCCTAATATCATTAACGATGGTCCGCATCACCACCACATTACCCATATCATCGCTGGACTCATCGCTGAACTCGCCCTCCGCTCTTACACCGTCACGGTAGACCCTGTATGAACTGGCGGAATCGAATCCCGGCACTGCGCGCCATCCTAAAATAACATCATATTCTTGCACATGGGGCTCTAGAATAAATGCTCCATCGACATCAACGACGGTCAGAAGAATAGGACCGACGGAATCGGGTTGGAGCATAGTATTTTCGCGCTGGAGTGCGTCGGCAATATCCGCCGGGTTTTGCAGGTCGGCGATTGGCGGCGCTGCGAACTCAATCGCAATTTCCACCGTTTCCGCGGTTTCCAAATCGCCTGAAGATTCATCCGCCGGACTCTCGGCTATAACGGCGTCATCGCTTTCGCTATTGCTCTCGTCGGATTTTTCGTCCTCATCTTCGGAGGGAGCGAGAACAACGGCGCCTTCGGCCGTTTCCGGAATATCCGGCACAAACACCGGCGGCTGTCCGCGCGCGGCAAATCCGGCGTCGGTCTGCGGAGTAATATCCAGCGTTACGCCCGCGCTTTCCAAGAATGTCGCGCCTTTGTAGACCTTGTTGTAGGTCCCCGCTTCGCCGCCGCCGTAGGTGTCTTCCTCGCCCTCCGGAATGTGAAAAACGGCGTGATCCGTCCCGCGCAATCCAATCGCGCAACACGGCGTATCAATCCGATACTGCGCGGACTCTTCGCCGATAAGCCCGGACAGCGTGCGAAATCCGCCTTTGAGCAGAGTCAAAATACTCGCGCCGATATCGTCCGCCGAAGGAGCGCGGTATTCATTGACCATAAACGCGCTGTTCGGCCGCACGGCAATGCGCGCGCCGTCAATCATCATAATCTGCGCCGAGGCGGACGGACCAGTCGTCACCGTATCGCCTTCAAAAATGTCGTCCCTTTTGCCGAGCGCGCGAGCCGCGCCGTCCCTATCAGCCGCGGAAACTTCGCCGACGACAAACTGCACCCGTCCGGCAATATCGGGCGATTCCGCCCAAGCCGCCGACAGCAGACCGACGCCAAAAATAACGGCGGCCGCCTTGAAAAAATCAACGGCGCGCAAGCCGTCCGCAAATCGCCGCAGCGACCGCCGCGCAGCATAGAAAGGAATGAATAGCAGGGCTATTCTGAGCATGTTGTACCTCATCGCATTGTTCCGCCATTTTTGCCTTCCAAATTGGAAGAGGTTTTATTCAGCGGATGAGGCCAACCATAAAGCCCCCCAAATTTTCGATAGTATAGCACAAAAAATCCCCCGAATTCATTTTTTTTTGATTTTTTTCATCCGCCGAATTTTCGCCTGCGGATTTATTGAATGATTCCGCCGCCGAGGCACAATTTGCCATCGTAGATTACCGCAAATTGTCCGGGCGCAACCGCCCGCTGCGCGCGGCGAAACGCCAAAAATAAAAACGACATCAATTTGAAATCCAAGAGGAAATGCACTTGCGCCTCCTTTTTTGCGCGGACGGAGTTTATCACATCCAGTGAAAATTTACGAGTCATGGCGTCGGAAGCGCCGGAACACTAAACTGCCCAAGCAGGCGCGCATTTGATCTGTCCTCCACATCAAAACGGGAATACACATTCGCATTATCCGTCCCAAACGATGCAGCACCGGATGCGGAATTCATGGAGCTTCCAATCGCGGCGGTGCCGGAAACTCTAAAACCAGTTTCCGCTTGGATCAAATTTACGCGCCTATTGGATCCGAGTCCAAAATTCCATATCTCGTTGCCACCGCCCTGATCAAGGTCAATCTGCACATTGTAGTCGGTTAACACATTCACATCGCCAGTTTCAATGGCGTAGCGGAAATCAAAATCGTTAATTTGCGCTCCCGCGGCGCTGAATCCGCCTGTGCCATCTAAGTCGGTGCGGAAAACAACGACGCGCGAATTCGCCGTCGCATCGCCGATGCGAAAACCGACATAACTCCCATCGGCGGGCGCGAATGCCGAAAATTGCTCCCCGGCGGCAAGGACATCAGAATCCGGACGCATCGCCATAATGCCGGTGTCGCCCCCGATAATCCAATCACTCGGCTCAGCCAGCGAATCAAACGGAGGCGGAAGGTCGGCGGCGGCGGGAATTGTAAACTCCAATGGATCGCTCGTCGGCGACTCTCTGCCGAAATAATCCACCGCCGAAATTGTATATTCGTGGGTTGCTCCCGGTGTCGCGCCTCTATCAACACAACCGCCAGAACCAGTAGACAAAGAGTCGCCAATGCACTCGAAACCGCTGCGGGTTTTCGCCACTCCAATTTCAACGCCGTCGCGGAAGATTGCGTAATAATCCTCTCTAAATGATTTATCCCAAGACAACATCACGCCGCCAAGAGGATTTACGCTACCAGCGAAATTGTCCGGGGCTGATGACAGACGTTGCAACCCAACAGGACTAAGATCCACATTAGACGGCACATAGCGTCCGCTGATGCGGCTGCCGTCGTCGCGACGCAAATCAAAACGGGTAAAGGCTCTTCTTTCTCTAAAGCGGCTGATCGGCAAGCCGAAAGATGCCAGACCCTCCACCCCCAAGGGGCCGCTTTGCTTGGAGCATCTTTCAGAGCCCGATGACAAGCGGCAATCTGCGCCGCCGACCACGCGAAAAAAGGTCTCCGGACCGGTCAGCGCGACATCCTCCACATTGGTGACCCCCATGAAAAAATCATCCACCTCCATGGACAGATAATAATTCCTCAGCATCACGCGGTCGCCCACCTCCAGACGATAAAACAAAAACGGGGCAACCACTTCGGAATCCTGATCAATCGCCCCGCTCCTTCCGGATAAAAAGCCGCTGCCGCTGAACGCCGGACCCTCCAAAACAAGAGCCAAGCGGCCTCTAAATAGAGTACCGCCGCGGTTGATGACGCCGCCAACCCAGATGGAATCTTCATCCAGACGAAATGCATTGCCACTAAAACCCAAGCTGAAACTGAAAAGAGATCTGTCAAAATCACTCAGAAGTGAATAATCCTCGCCCTCGACTACGGCGATGTTTTCCTGTTCACCAAGCATCTGTCCACGCGTGTATATAACCCTCCTGTCATTCTCGAACGGGGACTCCTCGAATTCAAACCCAATCGGAAAATCCCGAAGGGTTCGGATTCCCGCGCCGACTAGTTCGGCGGGATCAAGCAACTCGGCGCGGGGCAGATTGGCGGGCAGATGACGCGTAATGTCGCCTGTTTCCCGCGAATTTATGTCTGGGAATTGTCTGCTTGTATCGCTGCTATCTCGAGGAAAGACACGATAACGCCCGCCGCTACGACGCCCTCCAAATCCTTTGGCTCGAAAACCAAAATCAAAAATGGAGGCAGATGACACATCACGCCCCACGGAGGTTAACCTTCTATTAGCACCGACAGGAAAAACAATCTCGTAGAGGTCGGCGGGGTTCATTTCGTCGTCCATCACCGGATTCCATTCTATTCCATTGGCGGTGTCCGTAATGTCGGCCGAATCAACGGATCCCAAAAGCGTCCGCTCGCCTTCCGGCGAAACGCTGTAAGCTAAAATCTCGCCAATCTCATTCTTGCGTATATCTGTTCTGGGGCTCTCCATCGTTCCAAAAGAGATCGTTCCAAAAGAGGTCGCGGCGATGCAGCAAATGGCAACGCTGGTCGTCGTGAAGTGATAGCGCAAAAATACAGATTCGTCTGCCAAGGGATCCCATTCGTAACCCAGAGCGGCAAAGTCATCGGGGCGGGCGGCAAGAATGTCGACGGCAAAATCCGTAATATCGCCGTTGCTGTCGTAGGGAACAATGCGATAATGATGGTCGCCGTTGTCGCCGTCCACTTGCAGTGAGTGCGTGAAACTCGTCCCCGTCACATCGCCGATTTCCGTCCCGCGGCGAGACACGCGATAGCCCGTCGCATCCGGATGCGCCTCCCACTGCAGGGCGATGTCGTGCTCGCCGACTGCCGTCCCGATATCCTGCTGCAAATTCAAATGCGGGTCGGAAATATCAAAGCCGACATTCATCATTGTATTATCAATGTTGTAATTCAAGCCGCCGTCGCCCAATGTCGCCATCCAATTTTCCAAATCCTCATTAACGGAATCAGAAATCGGCGTTATCGTCAGGGTCGCCGCCAGCATCCCCGCCGGAATTACCACCACACATTCCAAGGCGGAGCAAACGCCGCCAGTAATGCCGAACTCGCCCGCCATCGCAGTGCCAATGTTTATCGTCACCATCAAACCCCCCGGGCGAGCGGGAATGTCGGATGAAACCGTCAGGCGAATTTCACCCCCCTCGCGCACCATCGCCATATCAGCGGTCGCAATGCCAATGACCGGCACCGGAATTGTAAACTCCAATGGATCGCTCATCGGCGACTCTCGACCGAATCGATCCACCGACGAAACTGTATATCGGTGGGTTGCTCCCGGTGTCGTGCCGCTATCAGTACATCTGGATGACGAAAAAGATAAAGTGTCGCCAGCGCAACCGCTTATCGACGAAACGAATAATCGTCCAAATCCAATCTCAACGCCATTGCGATAGATTTTAAAATATTCCGGATTGATGCTGGCGGCGCTGCCCCAATCCAACAAAGACACGCTGCCATCGGGATTTACTATGCCCATTAAATTCGTCGGGGCTCCTAACGCTGCCGACCTGATGTTATAATCCGGAGCAAAGCGTCCACTGATGCGGTTGCCGTCGTTGCGTTGCAAATCAAAACGGGTAAAGGCCCTGGTTCCATCGTGAAAGGGGCCGTTCTCCGTCGGCAAGCCGAAAGATGCCAGACCCTCCACCCCCGAGGAGCCGCTTTGCTTTGAACATCTTAAATTATTCGAAAAGACGCAATCTCCGCCGCCGACCACGCGGAAAAATGTCTCCGGACCGGTCAGCGCGACATCATCCACATTCGCGACTCCCATGAAAAAATCACCCACCTCCATGGACAGATAATAATTCTTCAGCATCACGCGATCGCCTATTTGCAGACGATAAAACATTCGCATTATCAGGCTTCCGCTGAATGACTGACCTTCTGCGACAAAAATAAATCCGGATTGGCCACTATCACTCATCCGGATAATAGAGGAGTCACCTGCAAGACGCTGACCCGATCCGAAATGAAATCGCCGCAAGGTCCCAAATAACGGATATTGAACACCGTCGACTGTGGACAAGGATTGCTGCTCGCCATAGGTCTGCCCCTGCGCGATAACAAAATCGTTATTAAATCGTGGCAAAGGAGAGGGTATGAATTCAAGATTGACCGGAAAATTCGGATCAGTGGCGATACTTCCGCCGGCCAGCAAGGCGGGATCCAATAAGTCGGGCATGCTCAGACGAGAACTTATTGTCGCATCCAAAAACCCATCGCTGGAGACGGCAAGAGTGTCGACGGCAAAATCCGTAATATCGCCGCCGCTGTCGTAGGGAACAACGCGATAATGATGGTCGCCGTAGTCGCCGTCCACTTGCAGTGACTGCGTGAAACTCGTCCCCGTCACATCGCCGATTTCCGTCCCACCGCGAGACACGCGATAGCCCGTCGCATCCGGATGCGCATCCCACTGCAGGGCGATGTCGTGCTCGCCGACTGTCGTCCCGACATTCTGCCGCAAATTCAAATGCGGGTCGGAAATATCAAAGCCGACATTCATCATTGTATTATCAATGTTGTAATTCAAGCCGCCGTCGCCCAAAGTCGCCATCCAATTTTCCAAATCCTCATTAACGGAATCAGAAATCGGCGTCAGAATTAATTCCGCCTCCGTCATTCCCGCCGGAATCGTCACCACACATTCCAAGGCGGAGCAAACGCCGCCACTAATGCCGAACTCGCCCGCCATCGCAGTGCCAATGTTTATCGTCACCAGCAAACCCCCAGAGGGGGCGGCAATGTCCGATGACACCGTCAACCGAATTTCACCGCCCTCGCGCACCATCGCCATATCAGCCGTCGCAATCCCAATCACCGGCTGATCCGATATGTCAAAGCCGACAGCCATCATCGTATCGTCAATGTTGTAATTCAAACCGCCATCAACCAATGTCGCCGTCCACCGCTCAGCGCTCTCCATCGCCGTATCCGAAATCGGCGTCAGAATTAATTCCGCCTCCGTCATTCCCGCCGGAATCGTCACCACACATTCCAAGGCGGAGCAAACGCCGCCACTAATGCCGAACTCGCCCGCCATCGCAGTGCCAATGTTTATCGTCACCAGCAAACCCCCAGAGGGGGCGGCAATGTCCGATGACACCGTCAACCGAATTTCACCGCCCTCGCGCACCATCGCCATATCAGCCGTCGCAATCCCAATCACCGGCTGATCCGATATGTCAAAGCCGACAGCCATCATCGTATCGTCAATGTTGTAATTCAAACCGCCATCAACCAATGTCGCCGTCCACCGCTCAGCGCTCTCCATCGCCGTATCCGAAATCGGCGTCAGAATTAATTCCGCCTCCGTCATTCCCGCCGGAATCGTCACCACACATTCCAAGGCGGAGCAAACGCCGCCACTAATGCCGAACTCGCCCGCCATCGCAGTGCCAATGTTTATCGTCACCATCAAACCCCCCGGGCGAGCGGGAATGTCGGATGAAACCCGCAAAATCACTTGTCCGCCCTCCTGCAGCATCGTTAGATCCGAAGTCAAACTAATTACCGGCGACGGCGGTTCGGGTTCGGGCATAGTATTTTCGCGCTGGAGTGCGTCGGCAATATCCGCCGGGTTTTGAAAGTCGGCGATTGGCGGCGCTGCGGACTCAATCGCAATTTCCACCGTTTCCAAAGCGCTTGAAAGTTCGCCCGGACTTTCGACTAAACCGGCATTATCAATTTCACTTGGAGATTCATCCGCCGGACTCTCGGCTAAACCGGCATTATCAATTTCACTTGTAGATTCATCCGCCGGACTTTCGGCTAAAACGGCATCATCAATTTCACTTGAAGATTCATCCGCCGGACTCTCGACTATAACGGCGTCATCAATTTCACTTGAAGATTCATCCGCCGGACTTTCGGCTAAAACGGCGTCATCGCTTCCGCTGTTGCTGTCGTCGGCATCGGCGGTTTCGGCGGTTTCGGTTTCGCTGTTGCTGTCGCCGGTATCGGCGGTTTCGGCGGTTTCGGTTTCGCTGTTGCTGTCGTCGGCATCGGCGGTCTCGCTTTCGCTGTCGTCGGTTTCGGCGGTTTCGGTTTCGCTGTTGCTGTCGTCGGCATCGGCGTCATCGCTTTCGCTGTCGTCGGTTTCGGCGGTTTCGGTTTCACTTTCAGATTCATCTTCGGATTCGCTCTCTTCGGATTCGTTTTCCGCCGCTTCGCTGTCGTCGGATTCTTCGTCCTCATCTTCGGAGGGAGCGAGGACAACGGCGCCTTCGGCCGTTTCCGGAATATCCGGCACAAACACCGGCGGCTGTCCGCGCGCGGCGAATCCGGCGTCGGTCTGCGGAGTAATATCCAGCGTTACGCCCGCGCTTTCCAAGAATGTCGCGCCTTTGTAGACCCTGTTGTAGGTCCCCGCTTCGCCGCCGCCGTAGGCGTTTTCCTCGCCCTCCGGAATGTGAAAAACGGCGTGATCCGTCCCGCGCAATCCAATCGAGCAGCACGGCGTATCAATCCGATACCGCGCGGACTCTTCGCCGATAAGCCCGGACAGCGTGCGAAATCCGCCTTTGAGCAGAGTCAAAATGCTCGCGCCGATATCGTCCGCCGAAGGAGCGCGGTATTCATTGACCATAAACGCGCTGTTCGGCCGCACGGCAATGCGCGCGCCGTCAATCATCATAATCTGCGCCGAGGCGGACGGACCAGTCGTCACCGTATCGCCTTCAAAAATGTCGTCCCTTTTGCCGAGCGCGCGAGCCGCGCCGTCCCTATCAGCCGCGGAAACTTCGCCGACGACAAACTGCACCCGTCCGGCAATATCAGGCGATTCCGCCCAAGCCGCCGACAGCAGACCGACGCCAAAAATAACGGCGGCCGCCTTGAAAAAATCAACGGCGCGCAAGCCGTCCGCAAACCGCAGCAACGACCGCCGCGCCGCACAGAAAGGAATCAATGGCATGGTTTACCTCATCGCATTGTCCCGCCATTTCTGCCTTCCAAGTTGGAAGAGGTTTTATTCAGCGGATGAGGCCAACCATAAAGCCCCCAAAATTTCGATAAGTATAGCGCAAAAAATCCCCTGAATTCGTTTTTTTTGATTTTTTTCATCCGCCGAATTATCGCCTGCGGATTTATTGAATGATTCCGCCGCCGAGGCACAATTTGCCATCGTAGATTACCGCAAACTGTCCGGGCGCAACCGCCCGCTGCGGCTCGGCGAATGCTATCTCCGCCGAATGCGCATCGGCGCGAATCAAAGTGCAGGCGGCTATCGGCTGGCGATGACGCAGGCGCGCCCCGAAAACCCAAGCCGTCTTCGGCGGCTTTTCCGCAATCCAATGCGCGTCGGCGATTTCAATGCGACTCCTAAAAAGAAGCGGATGCGATTCGCCGGCGACGACAATCAGCGCATTTTTTCCCCTGTCCTTATCGGCGACAAACCACGGCCCGCCGCCGCCGCCGACGGCGAGTCCTTTCCGCTGTCCGATAGTGTAAAAATGCAGCCCTTCATGCTCGCCGACGATTTTCCCCTCCGGCGTTAAAATTTGTCCGGGCGATGGCGGCAGATACTTCTTCAAAAATTCGCGGAACGGCCGCTTTCCGATAAAGCAGATTCCGACTGAATCTTTTTTATCCCAATTCGGCAGGCCGGATTCGCGGGCGATTTTTCGCACTTCGCTTTTTCGCATTTCGCCCAGCGGAAATTTCGCATGCGAAAGTTGCTCCTGAGTCAGCCGGTGCAGAAAATAACTCTGGTCTTTCGCTGAATCTTCGGCGCGAATTAATTCGCGTCCATTGCGAATTTGGGCGTAATGGCCGGTGGCGATGGCGTCGGCGTTTTCCGCTTGGGCGAATTTCCACAGCGATTGAAATTTGATTTCGGCGTTGCACCACACATCCGGATTCGGCGTGCGTCCGGCGGCGAATTCGCGCAGAAATCCGGCGAAAACGCGCGCGCGATATTCTTCGGCAAAATTAACGACGCGCAAATCCAAGCCCAAAACATCGGCGGCGGCGGCGGCGGCGAGAAAATCCGCACGGTCGCTGCATTCTTCGTCGTCTTCCCAATTGCGCATGAAGACGGCGGAAACGGCGTGGCCGGCGTTTTTCATCAGCATTGCGGCGACGGCGGAATCCACTCCGCCGGAAAATGCGGCGATGATTTTCATCGCGCATCCCCCGCCGATAAAGGGCGCTTGCCGAATGCAAAAAGCGGGGGTAGGATTCGCCCCCCGCTCGGAGGAAAAGCAGAAATGAAAAGCGACATTGAAATTGCCCGCGCGGCCGAAATAATGCCGGTCGCCGAACTCGCCCAAAAACGGCTCGGCATCGCCCCCGCCGATTTGGATCCGGTCGGTCATTATAAAGCGAAAATGTCAACGCGTCTGCTGGATTCGCTCGGCGGACGCCCCGACGGCAAATTGATTCTGGTGACGGCCATTACGCCGACGCCCGCCGGCGAAGGCAAAACAACGACTTCCGTCGGACTCTGCGACGCCTTAAATCATATCGGCAAAAAAGCGATAGTCGCTCTGCGGGAGCCGTCTCTCGGTCCGGTTTTCGGCATTAAAGGCGGGGCGGCGGGCGGCGGATTCGCGCAGGTGATTCCGATGGAGGACATTAATCTGCATTTCACCGGCGATTTTTCCGCCGTCGGACTCGCCCACAATCTTTTGTCGGCGATGATTGACAATCATATTCATCACGGCAACGCCCTCAATTTGGACGCCCGCCGAATTACTTGGCGGCGGGTCGTGGATATGAATGATCGCGCGCTGCGAAAAATCACCGCCGGACTCGGCGGGGCGGCAAACGGCTTTCCGCGCGAGGACGGCTTTGATATTGTCGTCGCCTCCGAAATTATGGCGGCGCTTTGCCTGTGCGATTCGCTGGGCGATTTGAAGCGGCGCATCGGAAAAATCACCGTCGGCTACACGCGCGAAAAATCGCCCGTCACCGCATCCGACCTCAACGCCGCCGGGGCAATGGCGACTCTGCTGCGAGATGCCGTCCGGCCTAATTTAGTGCAGACGCTGGAAAATAATCCCGCCCTGATTCACGGCGGACCGTTTGCGAATATCGCGCACGGCTGCAATTCGGCGGCGGCGACTCGCGCCGCCTTAAAACTCGCCGATTATGTGGTGACGGAAGCCGGATTCGGCGCCGATCTCGGGGCGGAAAAATTCATTAACATCAAGTGCCGCAAAACCGGACTCAAAGCCGATGCCGCCGTTTTGGTGGCGACCATTCGCGCCCTTAAATTTCACGGCGGCGCCGCTTTGGCCGACCTTAAAAACGAAAATCTTTCCGCCCTCAAAACGGGAATGGAAAATTTGCGCCGCCATGTCCGCAACATTCGGGAGCATTACGGACTGCCCTGCGTTGTCGCTTTGAATCATTTTGTCCACGACACTCCGGCGGAAATTGATTCGGTGATTGGCGCGATGAAAAATGACGGCGTTGATGCCGTCGTCTGCAGGCATTGGGCCGACGGCGGAAAAGGCGCCGCCGAATTAGCCGAAAGAGTCGCCGCCCTCGCCGACGGCGAATCATCCATGAAATTTCTCTACGACGACAATGCGACTCTCAAAGAAAAAATGGAAGCGGTGGCGATGAAAATCTACGGCGCCAGCGTCGTTAATGCGCCGTCGCAGGTTAAAACCACCATTGAAGAATGGCAGAAAGATTACGGCCATTATCCGGTCTGCATGGCAAAAACGCAGTATGCTTTCACCACCGACCCGCAGCATCGGGGAATTCCGCAGGACGGCCATCGGCTGTTTATTTCGGAGTTACGCCTTGCTTCCGGGGCGGAATTTATTGTGGCGATTTGCGGCAATATGATGACGATGCCCGGCCTTCCCAAAAAGCCCGCCGCCGCCGACATTGATGTCTCCGACGACGGCGTAATTTCCGGATTGTTTTGATGATAGAATCCGCAATTGCCTTCGCCGACGCCGATTCGATTCGCGCCGAAAAAGCCGCGATGCGGCGGGCGATTCTGTCCCTGCGGGCGAATTTAAGCCCCGCCGAATTCGCGCGGGCGTCCGCCGTCGTCTGCGAAAAAATTCTCGCCCTCGCCGAATTTCGACGCGCGAAAACGGTGATGGCATTCTCGCCGATTCGGGACGAAATTAATATCCGCCCGATTCTGTCGGCGATTCTGCAAAGCGGCAAAACTCTCGCCCTGCCGGTTGTTGACAAAAAAAATCGGCTGCTGATTCCGCGCGTCGTCGCCGATTTGCAAAGCGACCTCGCCCCTTCGTATATGGGAATTTTGGAGCCGTCGGCGGCTTGTCCGGCGGCGGAAAAAATTGATTTAATTATCGCGCCGGCGGCGGCATGCGATGACGACGGCTATCGCCTCGGCTACGGCGGCGGATTTTATGATAGATTCCTCGCCCTCGCCGATGCGGATTCGGTCGCGCCGATTTTTCGCTGCCAGCGAGTGCGCGAAGTGCCGCGCGAAAGCCACGACTTTCCAGTGCGGAAAATCATCAGCAATTAAAAAATGACACAGGATTTCTGGAGCAATTGCCGCCGCGAATTAGAGGCGAGTCAGCCGCCGCCGTTTTTCGCGCGCTTCATCAAGCCGCTGCGATGCACCGGCGGGGCGGATGCATTGCATTTCACCGCCGCCAGCAATGCCGCTAAAAAATGGGCGGAAGAGAATCTGCGCGAAATTATCGCCGAAAAAGCCCGCGCCCATTTCGGCAACGGCGGACCGTCAATTTTCTTTTCCGCCGATGATTCCGCCGACGCCAAATCGCCGCCGATTTTAATTCCCATTTCACGCGGCGGACTGCGGGCTGATTTGAATTTCAGCAATTTCGTCCCCGGCCGCGCCAACGGACTCGCCTTGGCGGCGGCGTTGCAGGTATCCAATGAAGATGGCGGACGCGCCTCCTACAATCCGCTTTTTATCTGCGGGGCGGCCGGACTCGGCAAGACGCATTTATCGCATGCCATCGGCAACGCCCGCGCCGAAAAACGGCCGGGGGCGAATATCCGCCATCTCAACGCCAACGATTTTATGGACGAAGTCGTGCGCGGCTACCGCAACGACAAAATGGGTGAATTCAAAGCCCGCTTCGGCGGCTTGGATATGCTGATTGTGGACGACATCCAATATCTCGGCGGTGACCGAAAACGCACGCAGGAGGAATTTTTCTTTCTGTTTAATTCGTTTATCGACAGCAGCAAGCCGGTGATTGTCACCTGCGACCGCCTGCCGAGTCAAATCCGCGATATGAATAAGCGAATGACTACGCGGTTTTCCGCCGGATTGACTGTTTCCATTGATCCGCCGGAATTGGAATTACGGATTGCAATTCTTCAGCGAAAAGCGGAGAATCGCAATGTTAATTTAGAGAGCCATGCGGCGCGCTATATCGCCGACCGCGTAAAATCCAATGTCCGCGAATTGGAAGGCGCATTGACCAGAGTCATCGCCTACGCCGATTTTCGCCGCCTGCCGATTACGCCGGAAACCTGCCATGAAGCGTTAAAAGATGTGCTTAGTCATTCGGGCGTTGCACCATCGGTTGAAGATATTCAGAAAAAAGTTGCGGATTACTACGGCATTCGGCTAACTGATATCAAATCGCCAAGGCGGTCGCGGTCGGTTGCGCGGCCTCGGCAGGCGGCGATTTATCTCACCCGCCAATTGACGACGAAAAGTTTTCCGGAAATCGGCGAGGCATTCGGCGGACGCAATCATACGACCGCCTTGCATGCCTGCAAGAGAATCGAATCGCTGATTAAAACGGATTCGCAATTAGAAGAGGACATTCGCACCCTGCGAGTTTTGATTACGGAATAGCAGCGGGATTTAAGGCGGCAAATGCTATTAAATAGTTGTTGATAAATTCTGCATTAGCGGCAAAAAAATCAGACGCTATAATTTTACTGACAGCGATAAACAAAACTTTGCGCATTTTTTGTCGGTGAATTAATGCGAAACCACCTGATAATTCAAGGATAAAAAATAATGCACAAAAGCAACAGGGCTTAATTATCATCTTCTTTTTAATTGCATTTAATTGAAATAACAAACGGAGATCCAAAATGTTCAAAGTCAAGCGAGAATCGCTTTTGCCGTGTTTGCAGTCGGTCTGCGGAGCGGTGGAAAAAAGCAGCATTCGCCCGATACTCAGCAATGTCCTCCTCAAGACAGAGGGGGAATCGCTGTGCATGATTGCCGCCGACAGCGAAATTCAAATGTCAAATTCGTGCGCGGTGGAATCGGCTAAAGCGGCGCAGACCACTGTGCCGGCGCGCAAATTTGTGGATGTCCTGCGCACACTGGACGGCGAAGCGATGGTGGAAATGAAACTCGGCAAAGGTCAGGCGACCTTGACTTCCGGCCGTTCCCGCTTTGTCCTGCAAACGATGGACGCCGACGATTTTCCGCTGGTGGAAGAAGAGGACGAAAGCAAAAAAGATAAAACGCGGACGCAAATTGCGGCGGCGGAATTCAAAGGTCTTCTCGACCGGGTGCAGTATGCGATGGCGGCTCATGCGCATCGCTTTTATCTCAACGGCGTCCTGCTGGTGCAGACAAAGGATATATTGCGGGCGGTCGCCACTGATGGCCACCGAATGGCTTTGGATTCGCTTCCGATAAAAAGCAAAGGCGACGAGCGGCAGGTTATACTTCCGCGAAAAGCCGTGCAGGAATTAGCCCGCAACTTAGAAGGCGACGACGAAGGCGAAATTGAAGTCGGCGAGCGTCACGCTAAATTTACTTTCGGCGGATTTTCCTTGACTTCGCAATTAGTCGACGGCAACTTTCCCGATTACGAGCGGGTGATTCCCAAGGACAATAAAAATGTGATGTCGGCGGACAGGCGTGTTTTTTTGGACTCTTTGGAAAGAGTGTCGGTTCTGTCGGATGCCAAGCAGGCCGCCGTTCGCTGGGAATTGCAAAAGGGCAAACTGCTGCTCAATTGCACCAACAATGAGCAGGAAGAAGCATTTGACGAATTAAGCGTGGAGTATCCCGGCGATAAATTGGAGACGGCGTTTAATGTTTCCTATCTTCTGGAGGTTCTTCGCCATTTGGAATGCGAAGGAATCAAAGTCGCCTTGAAGGACGGCAGCAGCAGCACGCTGATAACGCCGCCGGATGAAGAATCCACTTTTCGCTATGTCGTTATGCCGATGCGGCTATGAGTGAAGATCGCTACGATTCATCGCAGATCAAGGTTCTTAAAGGCCTTGAAGCCGTCCGCAAGCGTCCCGGTATGTATATCGGAGATACAAGCGACGGCTCCGGTCTGCATCACATGGTTTTTGAAGTGGTGGATAACGCCGTGGACGAAGCCCTGGCCGGCTACTGCAAAAGAATCGGGGTGACCGTCCACGCCGACAACGCTGTTACGGTCGTTGACGACGGTCGGGGAATTCCCACTGAAATTCATCCTTTGGAAAAACGCTCCACCGCCGAAGTGGTAATGACCGAATTGCATGCCGGCGGAAAATTTGACAACAATGCCTATAAGATTTCGGGGGGATTGCACGGCGTCGGCGTTTCAGTTGTTAATGCTCTTTCCGACCGTTTGCGTCTTACCGTTTGGCGGGACGGCAAAGCGAGCAAGATTGAATTTCGCAAAGGCGCCAGAGTCGCCCCGATTGCGGTTGTCGGCGATTCGCCCAAGACCGGCACGGAGGTTTTCTTTCATCCGGATGCGGATGTTTTCGGCGATGTTACTTTTCATTACGACATTCTTGCGCATCGCATGCGCGAGTTGGCTTTTCTCACGCCGGGGCTTTCCATTCATCTTAATGACGAGCGGACTTCGCGCGCGGATAATTTCAAAATTGACGGCGGCATTCGGAGTCAAATTGAATATCTTAATAAAAGCAAAACGCCGATACATAAAAAGATTCTCTACTGCGACGGCGAGCGCGAAAGCATTCGCTTGGAATTGGCGATGCAATGGAACAGTAGTTATCAGGAGAATGTCGTCTGCTATACAAACAATGTCCCGCAGCGCGACGGCGGAAGCCATCTTACCGGGTTGCGGGCGGCGATGACCCGCACCATTAAAAATTACATAGACGCCGGCGATTTGGCTAAAAGAGCCAAGGTGGAAGTTTCCGGCGACGATATGCGCGAAGGACTCACGGCGATTTTGTCGGTGAAAGTGCCCGACCCCAAATTTTCGTCGCAGACGAAGGAAAAGTTGGTGTCGTCGGAAGTGCGTCCGATTGTGGAGGAAATTGTCGCCGAGCATTTAATGGCGTTCTTTCAGGAGAATCCGTCGGATGCAAAATCCGTTTGCGTTAAAATCATAGACGCCTCCAGAGCGAGAGAAGCCGCCCGCCGCGCGCGCGAAATTACCCGCCGCAAAAACGCATTGGATTCGGTCGGACTGCCCGGCAAACTTGCGGATTGTCAGGAGAAGGATCCGGCGAAAAGCGAAATTTTTCTGGTTGAGGGCGATTCCGCCGGCGGCTCCGCCAAGCAGGGGCGCGACCGACAGTTTCAGGCGATTATGCCATTGCGCGGAAAAATCCTTAATGTGGAGCGCGCCCGCAACGATAAAATTTTCGCTTCCGCCGAAATCGCCGCAATGATAACCGCTTTGGGGGCGGGTGTTGACCTTGAATTTGACAATGCCAAACTGCGCTATCATCGCGTGATAATTATGACCGACGCCGATGTGGACGGCGCGCATATCAGCACTTTGCTGCTGACTTTTTTCTTTCGCAAGATGAAATCGCTGGTGGAGGGGGGGCATGTTTATTTGGCGCAGCCGCCGCTTTACAAAGTGCGGCGCGGCAAGGACGAACGCTATCTTCTTGACGACGGCGAATTGGATTCTTATCTCGCCGAGCGCGCCTTGGATGGCGCAACTTATTGCCGCAATGGCGACGGAAATCCGCTTTCCCAAGACGACTTAAAATCCGCCGTTCATTTTCATTTGGGCGCGGAAAAAATTATTTCGCGCTACGCCAATGTAATGGATACCGAAGTTCTGCGGGCGATGCTTCGCATCACCGAATCGCTCAGTTTGGAAAACGCCGACGATGCCGAGCAAAGCGCGGCCGCCCTTAAGCATTCGCTCGGCGATTCCGCGTTTTCCTTCGGCGTGAAGGAAGATAAAGAGCACGGTTCTTTTCGCATTGCCTGCGTCCGCGAAAGAGCGGGGGGGGGGCGGACTTTTCACATCACCGACGATTTTCTCAGCAGCACGGATTACGAAAACTTGCTGGCGTCGGCGAATGCCTTAAAAGATCTCGCCGAGGCGTCCGCCGAAATTCGGCGGGGCGAAGAATCGTCGCGGGTTAAATCTTTCGGCGAAGCGGTGGAGTGGCTGTTTGCAATCGCCCGCGCCGGTCTGCATGTGCAAAGATACAAAGGACTCGGCGAAATGAATCCGGAGCAATTGTGGGAAACAACAATGGATCCGCAGATTCGCCGCCTCGTCAGAATTAATGTTGAAGATGCGGACAACGCCGACCAAATTTTTGCCAAACTGATGGGCGATGATGTCGCGCCGCGCAGGGAATTTATTGTTGCCAAAGCGCGCTATGTCGTCAATTTGGATATTTGATTAACCTTTGCAAATGGGCAAGCAATTAATCATCGCCGAAAAGCCGTCGGTCGCCGGCGACATCGCTCGCGCCTTGGGGCGAATTCCCAAGGACGGCGAGTTTTTTGAGAACGACAAATTTGTCGTCAGCAGCGCCGTCGGGCACCTGCTGGAAATGGACGCGCCCGAGCAAAAGATCAAAGGCGGCAAGTGGTCGCTGATCAATCTGCCGGTAATTCCGGACAGTTTTGAATTAAAGCCCGTTGCCAAAACCGAAGCGCGGCTTAAACTGCTGCGCAAACTTTACGCGCGCAAAGACATTGAAGGCGTCATTAACGCCTGCGATGCCGGACGCGAAGGCGAATTAATTTTCCGTCATCTGATGACGCATTTTCGCGGCAAAAAACCGGTGCGAAGATTATGGCTGCAATCCATGACGCCGCAGGCGATTCGCGACGGATTTGAACAATTGCGCGGCGACGAATCTATGCAGCCGCTGGCGAAAGCGGCGGTGTGCCGCGCGGAATCCGATTGGCTGGTCGGCATTAATTCCACGCGCGCAATGACGGCATTAAATTCAAGGGGGGGGGGGTTTTCGCTGACGACGGTCGGCCGCGTGCAGACGCCGACTCTCGCTATTTTAATGGAGCGTGAAAATAAAATCGCCGCATTTATTTCGCGCGATTTTTGGGAAGTGATCGCGTCATTCCAAGTCGCCGCCGGAATCTTTGAGGCGAAATGGATTGATTCGGAATTGACGAAAAAATCCGCTTCCAATTTGCCGGAGGATTCGCGCCCCGAAAGAATTTGGGAAAAGGAAAAAGCCGATGCCGTCGCCAAAAAATGCAAAGGCCAAAGCGGCGAAGTCGCCGATGAAAAAAAACCGGCGGCGCAATCCCCCCCCCGCCTGTTTGATTTAACATCCCTGCAGCGCGACGCCAATCGCCGCTTTGGATTTTCCGCGCGCAATACTTTGGCGATTGCGCAGACGCTTTATGAAAGGCATAAACTGCTGACTTATCCGCGCACGGATTCGCGCGCCCTGCCGTCCGACTATCCCCCCGTTGTTGAGCGCGCCCTTGTCGGCATTTCCGAATTCGGCGATAAATCCATTTCGCCTTTCGCCGCCGACGCGGTTTCTAAAAAGATGGTGCGCCCCGGCGACCGCCGCATTTTTGACGACGCCAAAGTGTCCGACCATTTCGCTATTATTCCCACCGGCGAAAAGCCGGGCGCCCTGCGCGAGCCGGAAAGAAAAATCTTTGACCTTGTGACAAAATACTTCGTCGCCGCGTTTTATCCGCCCGCAAAATTTCAAGTGACAACCCGCCGCGTTAATGTTGAAGATGAAATCTTTGAAGTCAAAGGCCGCGTAACGACGGAAGCGGGATGGCTTGCCGTCGTTGGCAGAGAATCCGAAAAAGACGGGGCATTAGTCGCCGTCCAAAAAGACGAAAAAGCCAAGGCGGAAGAAATCATCGTCGAAGAAAAGCAGACCAAGCCCCCTCCCCGATACACCGAAGGGACTCTGCTGTCGGCGATGGAAGGCGCCGGAAAATTTGTGGACGACGATGAATTGCGCGAAGCCATGCGCGATAAAGGACTCGGCACGCCGGCGACGCGCGCCTCCATTATTGAAAATCTTGTGCGCGAAAAATACATCATTCGCGACGGGCGCGACTTGATTCCGACTCCCAAGGCCGACGGTCTGGTGAAATTGCTGCGCGTACTCGGCATTGAAGAATTAACCGCCCCCGCTCTCACCGGCGACTGGGAAAAAAAATTAAAGCAGATTGAACGCGCCGAATTTGACCCCGGCGACTTTATGCATGAAATTAAAGAAATGACCCGCCGCATTATCGGCGCCGCAAAAGGAATTGACATGGATAAACTGGAAGCCGACGGCGACGCACTCGCCGCCCCCTGCCCGCGATGCGGAAAAGAAGTGCGCGAAGGACTGCAGAAATACGCCTGCCCTTCGTGCGATTTTTCCATCCGCAAAATTATCGCCGGCCGCACCTACGCCAAGGACGAAATTGAAGCGCTGCTGCGCGACGGCAAAATCGGCCCGCTGGACGGATTCATCAGCAAAAAAGGCAGGCCGTTTTCGGCGGAATTAAAATTCAACCGCGAAAAATTTGCGGTGGAATTTGATTTCGGCAATCAGCCCGAATCGGCGGAAGACATCGCGGATTTGTCGGCGGCGGACGCCGTCGGCGAATGCCCCAAATGCGGCGCGAAAGTGCGCGATACGGCGCGGCATTTTATCTGCGAAAACAAAGCGGGCGAATCGCCCTCGTGCGATTTTTCCATCGGTCGGCGAATTCTGCAGCGCGAAATTTCCGCCGACAATGTCCGCGCGCTTTTGAATGAAGGCCGGACTCCGCTGCTGGAGGGCTTTGTGTCGTCGCGCACGAATCGCCCTTTCAACGCGCATTTGAAAATGGATTTGTCGGCGAAGACCGGCAAATTGGAATTTGAATTCCCGCCCCGCAAAAAGCGCGCGTAAACAATAGCCGCAGAATCCTCGGCGGGGTCGGTTTTCGCAAAGCCGCCTCGCAAGGGTTATTCTATTACTTCCTCATACAGCGATCCGAAGTCGCGCTGGCGGACGCGGAATTTTGTGCCGTGATTCCGAATGCTGCCGGTTGGACTCATTCGCGCATCGAAGTCCACCAAGACCGCCCCGCGGCGCAATCCGCGAAAGAATGCCGACGGCAGAAAACGCCGCAGAATTTTCGCCTCCTTAAAGTCAACGATGCTTCTGCGTTTTTCACCGCGCACATAAACGCAGTTGGGTAATTTTCGGCTTCCGGTGCGTGACAATTCATCGGTCGTTGTGAAATAGCGTGACCAAACTTGTCGCATCCATTCCCGTTTTTATTTCGTATTCCACAGAGTCGGGCGAAGGGATATTATTTGCGCTGATGCCGAGCAGATTTTCCACCAGCCGACCGGCCCCGCCCGTTCCGCCTGTTCCTTCGTATTCTCGCAAATTCACGGATAAGTTGAATCACGGCTCAATTGCTTTTTGAATTCGCGGATTCGGTCTCGCGCCATTCGGCAGTATTCGGCCGACTTATCCATTCCGATATATTCGCGCCCTAATTCCATCGCCGCCAGCGCGGTTGTGCCGCTGCCGATGAATGGATCCAAAACAATGCGGGCGGCTGTCGCCCCGATACAGCGGCGCGCCAGCGTTAGCGGAAAAGGAGCAGGATGCGGATTGTCGCCGCCGCCCTGCGGAATTTCCCAAACATCGCCCAGCGCATTCGCCTTCGGCGCAAGTTTGAATCCCGGCTTGGCGATGAGGTAAACGCATTCGTAAGTGGGCAGAAAATAACCGGGATTGAAATTAATCCCCCCCCTTCGCCGCCAGACGATAATTTGCCGAAGCGGAAATTTTCCGCCCCCGACGATATCCATCGGATCTTCCAGCAGTCCGTTTTGCACTCGCGGCTTGTGATTGTAGAAAAACGCCCCGTTCGGCTTAAGGATTCGCAAAACGGCGGCGACGCACGCCTGCTGCCAGCGAATATAATCCGCGCGCGGCATGCAGTCGTCGTAGCCGTCGTAGCCATTGATGAGTTCGGCGCTCGGCCATTTGCCGCCGCTGCCGTTTTTCAGTCCGTTGCCGGTGGAATTTTTGATGTTGTAGGGCGGCGAAGTCACCGCGAGATCAACCGATTCCGTCGGCATCTTCTCCATTAGGGCGAGACAATCCCCGCAGTAAATTTTATTCAGCCATCGGTGCATGCCGGATATTGTAAACCAGACGCCGGATTGGACGGCGGGGAATTTTCGCCTAATCAGGCCGCGATTAAATTTTTATCCAAGTGGATTTTACTTCGGTGTATTTATCCAGAGCGTGAAGCGATTTGTCGCGGCCGTTGCCCGATTGCTTAAAACCGCCGAAGGCCATTGTCATATCGCCGCCGTCCCAATTATTTATCCACACCGATCCCGCCCGCAGGCGTTTGGCGGTACGATGGGCTTTGGTTAAATCGCGCGTCCATATTGCGGCGGCGAGTCCGTAGGATGTATCGTTGGCGATTTTCACCGCTTCGTCCGCTCCGTCAAATTCAATTACCGACAGGACGGGGCCGAAAATTTCCTCGCGGGCGATTTTCATTTGATTCTGCACGCGATCAAAAATCGTCGGCTCAATGAAGAATCCGCCGCTTTCGGCATTTTTCCGGCTGCCGCCGAGAGCCAGCGATGCTCCTTCTTCCTTGCCCGCCTGAATGTAGCCCATCACGCGATTGAGTTGAATTTCATCCACAATCGCCCCCATTGTCGTTTCTGGATTTAGCGGGTCGCCGAGCTTGATGCGGCCGGCGGCGGCGATGACTTTCTCTAAAAATTCATCCTTGATTTTGGATTCCACCATCAAGCGGGATCCGGCGTTGCACACTTCGCCTTGATCGTAGAAGATAGCATCCGCCGCTGTTTGGGCGACGGCGTCCGGGTCGGGGCAGTCGGCGAAAACGATGTTGGGGGTTTTTCCGCCCGCTTCAATATAAACCCGCTTCATATTGGATTGACCGGCGAATTCCAGCAATTTCTTGCCGGTATTTCCGGAGCCGGTAAAGGCGATGCAATCCACATCCATATCCAAAGCGAGAGCCGCCCCGACTTCATTGCCGAATCCGGGCAGCACCTGCAAAACGCCCGGCGGCAAGCCCGCCTCGCCGAATAATTTAGCAATGCGAATCGCCGACAGCGGCGATTTCTCCGACGGCTTCAGAATCACGCTGTTGCCCGCCGCCAAGGCGGGGGCGAATTTCCACGCCGCCATCAGCAGCGGAAAATTCCAAGGGACAATGGCGGCGACAACGCCAATCGGCTCGCGCGTCATCATTCCGATGCTGTCGGCGGAAGTGGGCGCGATTTCGTCGTAAATTTTATCCACCGATTCGGCGTGCCATTCCACGCATTTGACCGAGCCCGGCAAATCCGATTGAATGCTGTTGATGATGGGCTTGCCCATATCCAGCGTTTCCAGCAGGGCTAATTCTTCGGTGTTTTCGCCGATTAATCGGGCGAGATTCTGCAGAACTTTTTTCCGACGCTGCGGACTCGCCTGCGACCATTCGCCCTCGTTGAATGCTCGGCGGGCGTTGGCGACGGCAAGTTTGGCGTCGGCTTCCCGGCAGCGGGCGACTTGGGCGAGTGTGCGTCCGTCGGCGGGATTTACGCAGGCGAAAGTTTCGCCGCCATCGGAATCAGCGTAGGCATCGCCGATAAAGGCGCGGCCTTCAATTTTTAATTCAGCGGCTCGCCGCCGCCATTCGTCGTGGGTGATTTCGGTCATTGGAATTCGCGTTTGAATTCGGAAAAGCGATTATACCTTTTTGGAGTCGCCGACAAATCCCCTGCGGGTGGGGGATTAGGCGGATAGTCATACTCAGTGCAACACTGAATGGAGGTTGCGTTGGGCAAACGATTAACATTGGAAAAGCGACAGTTGATTGAGGGGCATCTGTCGGACGAGAGGTCGCTGCGGTGGATAGCGAGGGCTTTGGGCGTATCGGCATCGACCATCAGCCGCGAAGTGCGGCGCAATGGTGGGTGCGATGGTTATGATGCGGTGAGTGCGCAAGTGCGCTCGGCGGTAATGCGGGTGGGGATTGGGCCGCCGTTGGTGTCGGGGATGGCGTGGTCGGCGGCGCAAGCGGAGTTGGCGAAGCGGCATAGTCCGGAGCAGATTGCGGGGCATCGGTCGGATATTAGCGCGTCAACCATTCGCCGTCGGATAGCGGTGGAGCGGCTGCAGGGCGGAATGTCGCATCGGCATTTGCGGCGACGCGGCAAGCAGCGATTGTCGGCGGCGGCGCGCGCATTATGCCGCTGCAACAATATTCCGCATCGGATTCATTATGGACACCGCCCATTGGCGGCTGACGCGCGCAGCGAGAATGGTCATTGGGAAATGGATACCATGTGGGATATCGGCACGCATGGTCGCGCTGGCGCCCTTGTCTTAACAGACCGCAAAAGCCGCCTGACTTGTCTGGCAGCGTTGCCGAAACGCACCGCCCGCGCCGTTGCGCAAGCCGCTGTCACTCTGCTGAAGCCTCACCCGTGCCACTCCATCACCGCCGACAACGGCGGCGAATTCGCCAAGCATCATCTTATTACCCAAGCCCTCGGCGCGCCGGTGTTCTTTACCGATCCGGGCAGTCCCTGGCAGCGCGGCACCTGCGAAAACACCATCAGCCTAATCCGCGACCTCACCCCCAAACAGCGGCTCGGCTCAATGAACCCCGCCGCAATCCGCCGTATCGCCAATGCCATCAATCATCGACCAATGAAACTTCATCACTGGCAAACCCGATTCATGGCATCATCGCAACCATAACTTACCGTTGCACTGAGTATGACTATCCACATAATCCGCTACCCGAACATTCCAAAATCAGCCGTGATTGCGAATCGGATTCCGCATTTGGAAACGGTCGGTGCGAGGATTCTAACTAAACGGCGAGTTTGGAAATGTCGGCGACTTGATTAAGCAGCGTCCGCAATTCGGCAAGCAAGGCAAAGCGATTCGCCCGTATTTTTTTATCGTCGGCATTAACCAAGACCGAATCAAAAAAAGCATCAACCGGCTCGGCGAGTCCGGCTAATGTTTCCAATGCGCCGGTAAAATCTTCTTTCGCAATTAACCTTTGCGATTCTTTTTCCGCCTTGCGCATCGCTTGGAAAAGCGTTTTTTCTTCGGCGCATATCAAAAGCGATTCGTCGACCGACTCCCCCCCCCCATCTGATTCCGATTTGCGAATGATATTATTAATCCGCTTGTTCGCCGCCGCCAGCGAGATTAATTCTGTGGGATTTTTTGCCCGCATTATGTCAATCGCTTTCAGTTTGGGAATCACTAATCCGAATTCCTGCGGCTTTTGCGAAAGCACCGCTTCAATAATATCTTTGCGGGGAAAAAGTTCCGCGGGCTTGTCAAAATTGCGAATGCGCTCCGCAATAAAATCATAGACGGCATCGGCGGCGGCGGCGATTTTCTCGCCGAAAGAATCCATCGCAATTTGAATTAGCGTCTGTGTTTTGATTTGCTGCTTTCTAATGATTTCTCTCCGCAAAAGAATGTTAGCGACAGTCGCCGCCGCCCGCCGCAGTCCGTGCGGATCCTTGCTGCCGCTTGGCATTTCGCCGATGCCGAAAAATCCGGCAATCTTTTCCAAGTTATTCGCCAAGGAAATGCAGATGGCGACATTATTTATTTCATGGTCTTCAATTCTCAGTATTTCGGCCAGCCGATATTCGTTTTGAAATTCAAGCGCATCTCTTACGGAATCAGATTTAGTGAAGTAGCGCGCCGCCATTACGCCTTCTAATTCGGGATATTCATTAATCATCAGCGTCGGCAGGTCGGCTTTGCAGAGTCGCGCCGCTTCCGCAACTTCTTTTTTTTGCGCCGCCGATAATTGGAAAAGGTCGGCAATCTTTTCCGCAATCGCGCGAATTCTTTGCGCGCGATCATATTGGCTTCCCAATTTATGATGATAGGAAATGCGCTTTAATTTTTCTATGCATTCAGCGGCGGAATGTTTGCGGTCTTCTTTGCAGTAAAAGAGGGCGTCGCGCAGGCGGGCGTCAAGGACGGTTTCAAATCCGCGAATCATTTCGCGCGGATCTTTGGGGTCGCAGTCGGCGACAAATATAAATTGCGGAAGAAATTTGTCGTCGTCCGGCGAATTAGCAGAAAAGCATTTTTGATGTTTTCTAATGCACGGCTCAAACCAAGGCCAAAGGTATTTTTCTCCGGGTTCATGCACCAGCGATATGTCGGCAATATCGCCGACAAATACTTTCGGCTGCTCGCACATTGCGGTGACTTCGGATATTAATTCATTGTCTTGCATGCCCGCGTAAAATCCGTGCGCCTCTATTTCAGAAGCCATTTGTCTGCGAATTTCTTTTTCGCGCGCGTTAAATGAAACGGCGACCTTGCCTTCGGATTCCATTATGCTGATGTATTCGTCGGCGGACGGAATCATCACCCATTTTTTTTCGCACAGAAAGCGATGACCTTTGGTTTTATTCCGGGATTTGATTCCCAAGACACTTCCGGCAATTGCCTTTTTTCCGTGCATCATCGCGACATTGCGAATCGGGCGGACAAAGCGAAAATCATTCGCCCCCCATCTCATCAATCGCGGGGCGGAAAGCGAAAGCAAAGTTTTTTCCGCCAGCGAAGGCAAAGCGTTAGCAAGCGATTCGCCGGGCAAGGCTTTGCGAAAAGCAAAATACTCGCGATTTTTCTGCGTGATTTTGCAAAGGTCGTCCATCCCCCCCCCCCCGCACGATTTTATAAAGCCGAGCAATGCGGGAGTCGGCTTCCCCCGCGAATCCAAGGCCGACGAAACCTGCGGGCCTTTCCGCAGAATTTCCCTTGCCGATGCGAGCGGCGGGACATTCTCAATTAAAGCGGCGAGCCGCCTTGGCGTCGCCAAGCGCAAAGGCGAATTTTGGAATTCGGCGATGCGCGTTTTTTCATTCGCAAATCCCGCATCCTTGAGAGCGGCGAATAATTTATCGGCGAATTGCGCCGCCAAATCCGCCAGCAAAAGCGGCGGCAATTCTTCGGTGAGAATTTCCACCAGCAGAGTCGCGTCTTCGCTTTTAGAAAGGGGAGGGGGGGGGGTCATTGGCTTTGTGATTCCGCGCGCGGAAAATCGGATTTTTGGAAGATGCAAAACACCGGCGCATTATAGTTTTTTTCCAGCGATTCGCGCCCGCCGGATTCGCGGTCGACAATAACAACGATGGCGGCGATTTGATGCCCCGCCTGCACAAAGGCATCGCAGGCGCGCGCGGCCGAGCCGCCGCTTGTAATGACATCTTCCGCCACCATAATTCGCGCGGGCGAATCCGGGGCGTTTTCAATTTGATTCTGCGTGCCGTGACCTTTGCTTTCTTTCCGGACAATGCACGCGCGCGAAAGTCCCCCCCCCCCTCCCTTTTGCCAAGAGCGCATCGCCACCGCCGCAGCGATGGGGTCGGCGCCCAAAGTCAATCCGCCGATGAATTCCGGCGGCGAAGAAAGCTGCGGGACAATTTCATCCAGAATATAATCGGCGAGCCACAGCAGAAATTCGCCGTTCAGAGTCGCCCGCTTGCAGTCAAAATAAAACGACGACGCGCCGCCGCCGGAAAGTTTAATTTCGCCGCCGGCGAGCAGGCAATGCGAATCCAAAAACATCCGCATTTTTTCGCGCAGAATTTTACCGCGCGATTCATTAGAAGGGGGGGGGGGGGTCATGATTCTAAATCCGCGGTTCTTTCCAAATACGCCTTTGCAATGCTGCGAGCCATTGCGCGCAATCGTCCGATATAATTGGCGCGCTCGGTAACTGAAATAACGCCGCACGCATCCAATTGATTAAAAAGATGCGAACATATTAAGAACGATTCATATGCCGCCAGTGGCAATTTTTCTTTTACGATTCTATCGCCTTGCGGCTCTTCTTCTTTGAGAAGTATGCGGACTTCTTTTTCGCTGTCATCGAAAAGGCGAAACATCAATTCGCTGTTAGACGCGCCGAAATTATCATGCGACTGTTCGTTCTCGTTGCCGTCATCCACTTCGCCGTAGGTAATTCCGTCCGTCCAAATTAAATCAAAGGCATTGGATTTTTTCTGCAGATGCATCGCCAGACGCTCCAAGCCGTAGGTGATTTCGCCCATTACCGGACGGCAGGGCATTCCCCCCATTTCTTGGAAGTATGTGAATTGGGCGACTTCCATTCCGTTAAGCCAAACTTCCCAGCCGAGTCCCCACGCGCCGAGGGAGGGCGATTCCCAGTCGTCCTCTACAAAGCGGATGTCGTTTTCGCCGAATTGAATTCCCAAGGCGGCGAGCGAATTCAAAAATAGTTCTTGGAATTCGTCGGGCGACGGCTTCATCACAACTTGAAATTGATAGTATCGCTGCAGGCGATTGGAGATGTCGCGATAGCGTCCGTCCTGCGGCCGGCGGCAGGGTTGGACATAAGCGGCGCGCCACGGTTCCGGGCCGAGTGCGCGCAGGAATGTCGCCGGATGAAAAGTGCCGGCGCCGACCGGGCAATCCAGCGGCTGCAGAATTGCGCATTTCTTTTTCGCCCAGAATTGCTGCAGGACGAAAATGACGGTTTGAAAATTGCTGTTCATTCGGCGGAAAACCTAATGATACCCCGCCTACTCCGAAAGCGGAATTCCGCGCGCCAGAAAAAAATGGCGGCGATGAAAGCCGGAATCGCCAATAAAAATGCGATGGCGATGGCGGTCATTGCGCTTTTTTCCCCGCCGAAAAAATTGCTCCGCCGATTCCGGAGTTGGAAAGTCGCCCGCAATTTTTCATCGGCGAAAATTATAGTGCAAAGATGGAATTAATTGATGGACGCATAGCATCGGCACGAGGATTCTGCTTTTGCGGGATAAAATACGCCGATGGCGTCGACTCTCATTATCAATTCCCGCATCGTCAACGAAGGGCGAATTATTGAAGGCGATGTGAAAATCGCCGACGGCCGCATCATTAAAATCGGCGGCGAAATTCGGGCGGATAACTGCCGAATCGTTGACGCCGACGGACGCTTTCTGCTGCCCGGAATGATTGACGATCAAGTCCATTTTCGCCAGCCGGGTCTGACTCACAAGGGCGACATCGCCAGCGAAAGCCGTGCCGCCGTCGCCGGCGGAATTACCTCGTTTATGGAAATGCCGAATACGATTCCGCCGACTCTCACAATGGCGGAAGTGGAAAAAAAACGCCGCCTCGCCGCTGAAAATTCGCGCGCGAATTTTGCCTTCTATCTGGGGGCAAGCGACGGCAATTTGGAGGATATCAAAGCGGCGTCGCCCGACCGAATCGCCGGAGTGAAAGTTTTTATGGGGGCTTCCACCGGCAATATGCTGGTTGACGACGAAGCGATTCTGTCGGCGATTTTTGCGGCGTCGCCGACTCTCATTGCGACTCACTGCGAAAAAATGCCGGTGATTGAAAAGAATCTGGCGGCGTTTGCGGGGGAATTTTCGCCGTCGTCGCATCCGCAAATTCGGAATGCGAAAGCGTGCTTTGAATCGTCGTCGCAGGCAATTGACCTTGCCAAAAAATTCGGCGCGCGTCTTCATATTCTGCATATTTCCACCAAAGAAGAATTGCCGCTTTTTTCCAGCGACGCCCTTGCCGGTAAAAAAATCACCGCCGAAGCCTGCGTGAATCATTTGTATTTCTGCGACGAGGATTATGAATCGCTGGGCAATTTAATCAAGTGCAATCCGGCGATTAAGAGTCGGGAAGATCGGGCGGCAATTCGGGCGGCGGTCGCCGAGGGTCGAATTGATGTCGTCGCCACCGACCACGCCCCGCATACTTTGGCGGAAAAAAATCGCCCTTACCTTAACGCCGCCGCCGGTTTACCGACTGCCCAGCATGCGATGCCGATGCTCTTGGAAATGGTCGCCGACGGCGATTTGGATTTGCCGACTCTCGTCCGCCGTGCATCTCACAGCGTCGCCGATTTGTTTGCGATTCGGGAAAGAGGATACATTCGGGAAGGATATTTCGCCGACCTCGTTTTAGTGGATTTGGCAACGCCGACGAAAATCCGTCGGGAATCGATTCTGGCGAAATGCGGCTGGTCGCCGCTGGAAGGAAAGACGCTGCGGTCGTCGGTGCGAATGGTATTTGTCAATGGCGAAATCGCCTGCGATAGCGGCAAAATCAACGACGCCGTCCGCGGAATGCCGCTGGAATTTGCGCGATAAATTCGCTCAGCCGCGGACAGCGACGGCGCGTTTTTTTTCGGCGATAACGCTTTCCGATTCATCCATTTTTCTTTTCAAAGTCGCGCATGAAATTGAGAAGCGCATCAACGCCCGCCTGCGGAATCGCATTGTAAATGGATGCGCGCAATCCGCCTAAAATCTTGTGTCCTTTTAATCCAATCAGACCCGCCTGAGTTGATTCGGCGACGAATTTGTCTGTCAGTGAATCATCCCGCAGAAAAAACGGCACATTCATTCGGGAGCGCGAATCGGCGGCGACGGGATTGCGGTAAAATTCTCCGCCGTCAATAAATTCGTAGAGGGCGCGCGATTTTTCGGCGTTTTGCTTTTCCATCGCCGCAACGCCGCCTTTTTCTTTGAGCCACTGTAAAACCAGCCCGACCATATAAATTTGAAAAGTCGGCGGCGTGTTTATCATTGAGCAGTCGTCGGCTTGCGCCCGAAAATCAAATACACGCGGCGTTTGCGGCATTGCATCGCCGATTAAATCTTCGCGCACGACAACAATTGTTACGCCCGACGGCCCTAAATTTTTCTGCGCTCCGGCGTATAGCAGGGCGAAGTCGGCGACTTCAATTTTCCGCGATAAAATGTTTGACGACACATCGCCGACCAGCGGCAAATTCGTTTGCGGCGGCGCGGAAAATTCCACGCCGTGCACGGTTTCGTTGTCGGCGTAATGCAGATAGGCGGCGTCTTCGTCAATTTGCCAATCTTTGGGAATCGCGCGCGAATCGGGGCGATTGTCCGCGGCGATTTGCGCTTCGCAATACAGCGACGCTTCCGCCGCCGCTTTTTCCGACCAATGCCCGGTAATGGCGTAGGACGCCTTTTTTTTCCCGCGCAGTAAATTCATCGGAATGGCGGCGAATTGACCGGTCGCGCCGCCCTGCAAAAAAAGCACGCGATAATTTTTCGGCGCATCCAGCAATTCGCGCAGCAGCGATTCCGCCTCATCGTGAATCGCTTGAAAAGTTTCGCCGCGATGCGTAATTTCCATCACCGACGCGCCTTCGCCGCGATAATTCAGCAATTCCGCTTGCGCGCGAATCATTACTTCATCGGGAAGGGCGCACGGCCCGGCGCTGAAATTGGTTGCTCTGCTCATTATTTTTTCCTTTTAATGGAGAATTTAATTCTACTATTTTTCGGCGAAATTGTCAGCAAATTCCGCGAGGTTTCACATAAAACAATTGAAACAATTGAAACAATTTTCCGCTTTCCGTTTGATTCGGCGAAAAATGTGGTAAATTTTCTTTTCCGTTTTTTCCGTTTTATCGGAGAAAATGCGCTGCGGGTCGCGCCGACTCGCATTGCGTTATTTTTTCCAACCGCCCAAAGGAGACAGCCATGAAAGACACCGCCGAAAAATTTGACATAATCTTTTTCCCCGCGCAAGGGGGGGGGGGGGGGGGGGGGGGGGGGTTACGGTTGTGCGCGGGCGATTTTAGTCGTCGGCATTTTATTGGGCGCGCTGCTGATTAGCGGCTGCCACAAGGATTCGTTTGACTTTGACGAATTCACCCGCCCGACGACGACAACGAATTCCGACGACGGCACCCCGCGGACTCCCAATATCCGCATATCGTCGACCGACCGCACCGCCCAAGAAGGCAGCGGACAAGTCGTCTTGGTGATAAATTCCGATGACGATGCACCCGCAGGCGGACTCGCTGTGATGATTACAATCGCCGGAGCGATGGCAGGCGAATTTACTGCAAATGCACCGTGCACGGCGAATCTCGTTTGCACCGTCAGGATTCTGGAGGACAACAGGGTGGTGAATTTGGTGTTAACGCCGACTTCCGATTCCGCTGAGGAAAATTCGGAAAGGTGGACAGCGTCTCTGGTTGACAGCAGCAATTACAATTTTGCCGCAAATAATAATGTCGCCTTTGACATTACCGACCCGACGACTCCCGGCAGTGACGACGACGACGAAATGATGCGAATGCCTGTCGCTTTGCCGACCCTGGCCGAATTAGCTGCTATTGATACTACGCCGACCGCTTTGGTGGCAAGTACGATTGGCAATATGCAATCAACTTCCATTGATGGAGTCGCCATTACCGGCTTTCGCTATGATGATGCCAGCAATATGCCGCAGGTATATGTGCAACTGCTAATCCACGCCCATCTGGGTATTTGGACGAATGGACAAGTGCCGACCGTTATCACTTCGCCGACGGCGATGGCGAGCGATTTTGACCATGACTTTCGCTACGCTTTTCTCGGCGATAATGCCGTGACTTCTCGCCCAAACAGCGGGACAGCAGGTTATGGCATTGCAGGCAACGCCACTTACAAGGGCGTTAACTTCTTTCCCAGAGGCACTCTGTTTACGGATTTTGCGGCGAATACCTATACCAGCGATTTACAAGCTAACGGCCGCACTCTATTTATGGCTCGTCGTTTTAGTTTTGGCAGTGCCACAGCGATGGTTCCGGACGGCGTTGGCGGTCAGCGGGCAGTAAGGAGTGCTGATAACTTGCGCATCACTCTTAGCGGCACAATTACCGCTAATGGATTTACCAGCACGCCGACCATAGATTTCGCCTTTGGCTTTTTCTCCGACTTGCAATCTATTGATAGTGCAACCTTTTCCGGCAGATTCTACGATGCCGCCGGATATAATCCGGCAACGGCAGATCCAGCCGAAATAGCCGGTGCAGGCGTTATCGTAGACGGCGGCGGAATGAATGATTTGCATTTTGGCTTTATCGGCAGATGCTCTTCCAATTGTGCGGCGGGCGATTAATTCCGCATTTGGAAACGGTCGGGGCGAGGATTAGGCGGATAGTCATACTCAGTGCAACACTGAATGGAGGTTGCGTTGGGCAAACGATTAACATTGGAAAAGCGACAGTTGATTGAGGGGCATCTGTCGGACGAGAGGTCGCTGCGGTGGATAGCGAGGGCTTTGGGCGTATCGGCATCGACCATCAGCCGCGAAGTGCGGCGCAATGGTGGGTGCGATGGTTATGATGCGGTGAGTGCGCAAGTGCGCTCGGCGGTAATGCGGGTGGGGATTGGGCCGCCGTTGGTGTCGGGGATGGCGTGGTCGGCGGCGCAAGCGGAGTTGGCGAAGCGGCATAGTCCGGAGCAGATTGCGGGGCATCGGTCGGATATTAGCGCGTCAACCATTCGCCGTCGGATAGCGGTGGAGCGGCTGCAGGGCGGAATGTCGCATCGGCATTTGCGGCGACGCGGCAAGCAGCGATTGTCGGCGGCGGCGCGCGCATTATGCCGCTGCAACAATATTCCGCATCGGATTCATTATGGACACCGCCCATTGGCGGCTGACGCGCGCAGCGAGAATGGTCATTGGGAAATGGATACCATGTGGGATATCGGCACGCATGGTCGCGCTGGCGCCCTTGTCTTAACAGACCGCAAAAGCCGCCTGACTTGTCTGGCAGCGTTGCCGAAACGCACCGCCCGCGCCGTTGCGCAAGCCGCTGTCACTCTGCTGAAGCCTCACCCGTGCCACTCCATCACCGCCGACAACGGCGGCGAATTCGCCAAGCATCATCTTATTACCCAAGCCCTCGGCGCGCCGGTGTTCTTTACCGATCCGGGCAGTCCCTGGCAGCGCGGCACCTGCGAAAACACCATCAGCCTAATCCGCGACCTCACCCCCAAACAGCGGCTCGGCTCAATGAACCCCGCCGCAATCCGCCGTATCGCCAATGCCATCAATCATCGACCAATGAAACTTCATCACTGGCAAACCCGATTCATGGCATCATCGCAACCATAACTTACCGTTGCACTGAGTATGACTATCCACATAATCCCCGCCCCGCCGCCTGCGGCTACGGACGCAGAGCATCGGTACGAGGAATTTAGTATGTTTCACATAAAACAATTGGGGCGAATTTGCCCTTATTGCAAGTCGGCGGTAAAATAGCGGCGATGGAAAATGCCGAAAAAATTATCGTCGGCGTAACCGGCAGCGTCGCCGCCTACAAAGCGGCGGAATTAACGCGTCTTTTCATTGGTGAAAATCTGCGGGTGCAAGTCGTGATGACGAAATCCGCCACGCAATTAATCGCTCCCGCCACTTTTCGCGCCCTCTCCGGCAGACCTGTTTTAATGGATGAATGGACGGGCGGCGAATCGCCGGACGGAATGGATCACATCGCCGTAACACGCGATTCGCCGGCGATGGTAATTGCACCGGCAAGCGCAAATTTTCTGGCGCGAATCGCCAATGGAATCTGCGATGATTTGCTTTCCGCCGCCGTCGCCGCTTCCGCCTGTCCGATTTTTGCCGCCCCGGCGATGAATGCGGAAATGTGGAAAAATCCGGCGACGCAAAGAAATATCGCCCGCCTCGCCGAAGACGGAATTACTTTAATCGGACCCGCCAACGGCGAACAAGCATGCGGCGAATTCGGCTTCGGACGAATGAGCGCACCGGAGGAAATTTGCCGAATCGTTTTGTCCGGAATTCGGGGGGGAGATTCTCTTTCCGGCAGGCGAATTCTCGTCAGCGTCGGAGCGACGGCGGAAGCGATAGATCCGATGCGAATCATTACTAATCGCAGCAGCGGCCGAATGGGATTCGCCGTCGCCAAAGCCGCCTGCGAATTAGGGGCGAAAGTGAAAATTATAGCGGGCACAACGACGATTCCGCCGCCTGCGGGCATTCCAATTGTATTCGCCAAAACCGCCGACGAAATGCGTCAAACCGTTTTAGGCGAAGCGAAAAATGCCGATATTTTTATTTCGGCGGCGGCGGTTTCGGATTATCGTCCGCGCATTGCCGCCCGCCAAAAATCCCGCCGCAGCGACGGCGAAGTAACTTTAACGCTTGTGCCGACGGCGGACATTCTGGCGGAAGTCGCCGCAATGAAATCGCCGCCGTTTTGCGTCGGCTTCGCCGCCGAAAGCGGAAATCTTATCGCCGCCGCCAAGCGAAAAATGCGCGTGAAAAAATTACCGATGATCGTCGCCAACGACGCCGAAAAAACCGCCGATGCCGACGATTGCGAATTGGTGATTGTGGATTCCGCCGGGACGACCGCCTTGCCGCATCTTTCCAAACGCGCGGCGGCGAAAATTCTTGTCGGCAAAATTGCGGACGCTTTTGCGGAAAAATCAACGAGGCGTCGGGCGGGTTAATTTGGGGCTATAATCCCAATTGTTTTATATGAAACCGCCGAAGGAATTCCAATGATTCGCACAGTATTCTGCGTTAAATTGCAGCGCGAAGCCGAAGGGCTGGAGCGTCCGCCGTATCCGGGCGATTTGGGCCGCCGCATCTTTGAAGGCATCTCCAAAGAAGCGTGGCAGGGATGGCTGGAGCATCAAAAAATGCTGGTGAATGAATATCGGCTGAATCTCGCCGACAGCCGCGCGCGGCGGTATCTGACGGAGCAGACGGAGCGGCATTTTTTCGGCGAAGGCGCGGAAGTGGCGTCGGGCTACATTCCGCCGGAAAAAAAATGAAGGCAAAAATCCGCTGGATTGGCGGAGTCGCTTTTCAAGCCGACAGCGGCGGCCATCAAATCACCATTGACGGCGCGCCTGAATTCGGCGGACGGAATCTCGGCCCGCGTCCGATGGAAACGGTGCTCATCGGAGCCGCCGCCTGCGCCGCTTTTGATGTCGTGCATATTCTTCGCAAAGCCAAGCAGCCGCTCGCCGAATGCGAAGCGGAAATTGAAGCCGCGCGCGCTGATTCCGAGCCGCGCGTTTTTACGCGCATTTTCCTGCGATTTTTTATCGGCGGGGCGAATCGTTCGCAAGCCGAGCGCGCCGCCGCGCTCAGCGTAGAAAAATACTGCTCCGCCCTTGCGATGCTTAGCAAAACGGCGGATATTTCCCACAGCGTGGAAATTCGTGATTAGGCGATTTCTGCCCTTGGCGATTTTTCTGTGGGCAATTTCCGCCAAAGCGGAATTCGCCGATTTGACCGTTCCGCCGCCGTCGGTGGAATCGGCTTCTTACATTGTCGCCGATTTTGCCACAGGCGAAGTCGTCGCCGAAAATAACGCCGACGAGGGGCTGCCGCCCGCTTCGCTCACTAAACTCATGACCGCCTATTTAATTTTCGGCGCGCTCAAAGAAGGGATTCTGAAGGAAGACCAATTGGCGGTAATTTCCCGCCGCGCCCGCAAGGCCGCCGGCTCGCGAATGTTTGTGGAAGAAAATTCCCAAGTGTCCGTCGGCGATTTGCTGCGGGGCGTGATTGTGCAGTCCGGCAACGATGCTTCCATCGCACTCGCCGAAACGCTTGCCGGCAGTGAGGAAAATTTCGTCCAGTTAATGAATCAGCAGGTGAAATTACTCGGCTTGAAAAATACGCAATTCGCGGATTCCACCGGATTGTCGGACGGCAATCAAACTTCCGCACGCGATATCGCCGAAATTGCAAGACGGACAATTTTGGATTTTCCGCAATTTTATAAAATGTACGCCGAAGCCGAATTTTTCTACAACGGCATTTCGCAGTCGAATCGCAACGGCCTTCTGCAAACTTACAGCGGGGCGGACGGCTTGAAAACCGGCTATACCAAACTTGCCGGCTACTGCTTGGCGGCATCGGCGATTCGCGACGGACAGCGATTTATCAGCATCGTGATGAAAACAAAATCCGCCAGAGTCCGCGAAAAAGAAAGCAAAAAATTACTCAATCACGCCTTCACTCATTTTCAAAGCGTCCGCCTGTTTGACGCCGATGAAAAAATTGACGACTTCCGAATTTGGCAGGGGACAAAAGATTCCATCGCCGTCGGCATTGGCGAATCGCAGAAAATTCTTGTGCCTAAATCGCTGGCGAAAAAATTGCGGGCGGATTTGGTCAAGGGCGAAACTTTAATCGCTCCGCTGGAAAAAGGCAAAGCGGTCGCCGAAATTCACATTAAAGCCGACGAAAAAATCCTCCGCAAAATTCCCGTCGTCACGCTGGAAGGCATCCCCGAAGGCGGAACTTGGAAAAAAGCGACCGACTACCTAAAACTGAAATTGCGGTAAAATCAATGACAATTGCCTACCTAAACGGAGAATTTCTGCCGCTGGCGGACGCTAAAATTTCGGTTTTAGACCGCGGCTTTATTTTCGGCGACGGCGTTTATGAAGTCGCCCCCGTTTACCGCCGCCGACCGTTTTTTTTAGGGGCGCATTTGCGTCGGCTGGCGGCATCGCTGGCGGAAGTCCAAATCGCTCCGCCGATGGAAAACGCCCAATGGCGGCAAAAGATTCTGTCGCTTGTCAGTCGGCAGAATTTTGACGACCAGTCGCTTTATCTGCAAGTGACCAGAGGCGTCGCTCCTCGCAAGCATACTTTTCCCGATGCCGCCAAGCCGACGGTTTTTATGATGTGCATGCCTCTCCCCGACAATTCCGACAAGGGAAAAAACGGAGTCGCCGTTGCGACCGCCGACGATTTTCGCTGGACTCGCTGCCATATAAAATCCACTTCGCTTTTGGGCAATGTGATTCTCGCCCAAAACGCCGCCGAGCGAAATTGCGAAGAAATCATTTTATTTCGCGGCGATTTTCTCGCCGAAGCATCGGCGTCCAATGTCTTCATTGTTGCGGGCAAAAAAGTAATGACGCCCCCGGCGGACAATTTAATTCTGCACGGCATCACGCGAAAAATTATTTTGGAATGCGCGTCGCAATGCGGAATTGCGGTTGAAGAAAGGCCGATTCGCCGTCCCGAATTCGCCGCCGCCGATGAAATTTGGATAACTTCTTCCACCCGCGAAATTTTGCCGGTCGTCCGATTGGACGGCGTCCAAGTCGGCGATGGAAAACCGGGGGCGATATTCCGCCGAATTCACCAAGCCGTGCAATCCTTAAAAAATTCCGACCCTTTGCCGGATGATTTCCCGCATGCGAAAAATTGCTAACACCGCCGCCGAAATTTTTCTGCATATCGGCGCGACGGCAATTTGCACGATGGCGTTTGCCGTCGCCGTCCGAGAATCGCCCGCTTTGGCAGCGCCGATTTTTTTGATTCTCGTCGCTCAATACGCCGCCATCGCTGTTTCTTTGCGGCGGCGAATGAATTCCGCCCCCGCCGGATTTTATTCGCTGCTGCTGGGATTCGCCACTTTGACTCCGCCTCGCGCGTATTTTTTGCGAAAGCGAAATGAATTCGGCAAAGGTCATTTTTGGCGAAAATTATCGTCGGCTTGCGGAATTTATCCGCTGGCGCAAAACATTCGCGATATTTTTTTTCACGCCGCCGGGCAGTCGGAATCGCGCCTGCTCATCAGCGAAGCGAGAATGTTGCTGTTGGGATATTGGATTCTGTCGGTCGCCGTTGTTTTGCGCGCGCCGACGGATTTTTGGTGGCTGGCAGTCGCTCCTTTTTTGCTGGCGCAGCCGCTCGCGCAAACCTTTTTGGCGAAAAAAAATGAATTGGAATCTTGATGCCGTCGCCCGCGAAAACGCCAAGCGCGCCTTGGCGGAAGACATCGGCGCGGGCGATTTGTCGGCGCAAGTCATCCCTGAAAATTTAACCGCGACGGCGGAAATTATCTGCCGCTCGCGGACGATTCTGTGCGGCAAAAAATGGCTGGAAGAATGCTTCCGCGCATTAGATTCCGCCGCCGAATTTCGCTGGCAAGCCGAGGAGGGAAAATGGCTCGCGCCGAATTCCGTCGTTTGCATCGTCGCTGCGAAGGCGCGGGCGATTCTGTCCGCCGAGCGATGTGCGCTGAATTTTCTGCAGACGCTTTCCGGCACGGCGACGCAAACGCGGCTTTTCGTCGACAAATCGGCGGCGGCGATTGTTGCGGATACGCGCAAAACAATTCCGGGCTTGCGAATCGCGCAAAAATTTGCGGTCAAAATTGGCGGCGGAAAAAATCATCGCATGGGGCTTTTTGATGAAATTCTGCTGAAGGAAAATCATCTCGCCGCTGCGGGCGGAATTGCGAATGCTCTGGCGGCGGCGAAAAAAATTGCGGCGATGGAAAAAATTCAAATTGAAGTCCGCAATCTTGCCGAAATGGACGAGGCGATTTCCGGGGGCGCAAAGCGAATTCTGCTTGATAATTTTTCCATCGTTGATTTGCAAAAAGCGGCGGCATCGGCGGCGGCGAAAAATTGCGGCGTTGAATTGGAGGCATCGGGCGGAATTGATTTAGAAAACATCGCCGAAATTTCGGCGACGGGCGTGCATCGGGCATCGGTCGGCGGTTTGACGAAAAACATTTCGGCGGCGGATTTTTCGCTTTTGATAAGACAATAAAATTCCTCGTGCCGATGCTTTGCGGACAAGTGAACAGTGAATTATGACGCTGGAACTTCCCTCGCCACTTACACATTTGGCGGAATCTGCTAAAATGGAATTGGATTCGGCGATGGAATCAAGCGCAGAATTAATTCGCCAAGCGACCGACCCTTTGCATTCGGTTGTTGTGCGGGCGTGCGCGGGCGGCGGAAAAACCCATTTGCTGGCGTCGCGGATTGTCCGCATTTTGCTGGCGGGCGAATCGCCGAGCGACATTCTCGCCATTACTTTCACGCGCAAGGCGGCGGCGGAAATTGAAGATCGCGTTTTTTCCATCTTGGGGAAACTCGCTAATTCTCAAACGCGCGCAACCGAATTAAAAAAAATCGGCGCGATGAATCAAGAAGGACAAGCGAAATCGCTGATGCGAAAAGTCGCCCTTTCTCAGCCGCCGATGACGGTCAATACTTTTCATGGATGGTTTCTGCAATTGCTGCGGCATCGGCCGTGGCGGGAAAATCAATATCCCATCGCCGATGTATCGGAAAAGCCGACGGCTTTGCACGACGATGCTTGGGAGAATCTGTTTGATGATTCGCCTGCGCGAAAGACATTTGCCAAGGCCTTGTCGGCGATGCAGCATTCGGCAGACCCGTTGTCCATTCGGGCTTTGCTGAGTCAATTCATTTCCAAAAGGACGGCGTGGAAAATTTTCGCCGACGCGAAAAATCCCATTGCTTTTGCGTCCCGTTATTTTGACGGGGAATGCGGCATTGAAAATAATTCCGCCGATGATTTTGCCGATGCCCCCCCCCCCCCCGTTGATGTAAAGAATGATTCGCATCTTTGCGAATCGCTTCGGCAATTTATTTCCGCATCCGCCTGCGAAAATAAAGATGCCGCAAATGCGCGGGAGATGTCGGCAAGAGGAATCGCCGGCGACCTTTCCTTTGATGAATTGGAAAATGCGTTTTTTACCGGCGGCAATCCCCGCAAGCGATTAATAGCGGCGGCGGAAAAATACAACTTTGAGTCGGCTTTGGAAAGCGCTTTTTCCGCCATTGAAGCGGCGAAGGAAAAAGAAGCGGTTGAATTCGCGCGGCATTTTAATATCGCCGCTTTGACGGCGGGAGAACGATGGCTCGCCGAAATTGAAAAGATTAAAAGCGAGCGTCGCATCGTGGAATTTGACGACCTTGAAAGAGAAGCATGGCGTCTGCTGGCCGATGAAAATAATCCGGCGGCGATGGAAATTCAATTCAAATTGGACCGCCGCTACCGCCATATTCTGATTGATGAATTTCAGGATACGAGTCCGATGCAATGGCAGATTGTCCGCAGTTGGCTGCATTCTTCGCATGGGGGGGATTCGCCGCCTTGTATTTTTATTGTCGGCGATGCGCGGCAGTCCGTATATCGCTTTCGCGGCGGCGAGCCTAAGTTGTTTGAAGCGGCGGAAAAATTTCTTTGCGAACATTACAATGCAATTGTGCTGCGGGAAAATCGCAGCCAAAGATGCGCGCCGAAAATTTTAGATGCCGTCAATAAAGTGTTTGCAGGAATTGATAAGGACTTCAATTCGCATAAAGCGGCGCGGCAAAATCGGCAAGGAAGAATTGAAATTCTGCCGCTGATTAATTCGCCCAAGAAGGAATCTTCTTTTATGCGAAATCCATTGACCCCCCCCCCCCCCTTTGATGCGACGGATGATTCGCATTCGGAGGAGGGAAATCGCATCGCAGAAAAAATCGCCGATATAAAAAGCCAATGGGCGATTGAAGACGGCGATGATTTTCGCCCCTGCCGCTACGATGATATGATGATTCTGGTGCGCCAAAAGACGCATTTGATGGCGATTGAATCTTCGCTGCGGGCGAATGGAATACCTTACCAAAGCGGCGGCGTCGGCAATTTTCTTTCCGAATTGGAATGCGCGGACATTATTGCCTTGTTAAGTTTTTTGTGCGCGCCGCATCGCGATTTGAAACTCGCGCAGATATTAAAATCGCCGCTGTTTAGTTTAAGCGACAATCAATTAGCCCAAGCCGCCAAAAATTCGGGCGATACTTTGTGGGATAAATTGCAGAAAGCAGACGGCGATGCGAGTCATCGCGCGATTAATTTTCTGCAAAGGTGGCGGCAATTTTTGCAGGATAATCGTCCTCCCGCGCATGATTTTTTAGAGCGCATTTATGCGGAAGGAAATGTCCTTGCGCGCTATCGGGCGGCTGCTCCGCCGCAGATGGCGGATGCGATTGTCGGCAATTTAATTCGCCTAATTGAATTGTCATTGCAATGGGAGGGCGGACGCCGTCCGCTGCTGCCGCGTTTTATCGGCGAAATGGAGCGGCTCGCCGCCGATTCCAATTCATCGCTTAATGCCCCCCCCCCCCTTTCCGCTGATGCGGTGAAAATTAATACGGTGCATGGCGCGAAAGGTTTGGAATCGCCGATTGTTTTTCTGGCCGACGCCAATGCAATGCAAACGGCGAGTCGGGGGGAAATTGGGCATGTTATCTGCGGCTGGCCGCCGGAAAGCAATTCGCCCGCGCATTTTTCCATCGCTCTTAATGACCGCCTGACTCCCGCGCAAATCAAATGGCGAAAAGAAGATGCGGACGCTTTCAAGCGGGAAGAAAACAATCTTCTTTATGTCGCGATGACGCGGGCGAAAAATGCGCTGATTGTTTCCGGCGTCGTCCGCAAAATCGGCAAAGAAGAAAGTTGGCATCAACAGATAAGCGGCGCGATTTTGTCTTTGGGCGCGACAGAAAACAGCGGCGCGATTTTTTTCGGCGACGACCTTGTGAAAAATATCGGCAAGGCCGCATCGCAAAAACCAAAAGACGCCGACGATTCTAAAAATGAAGATGAATTGGAAAAGGATGACTTTTCCTTTGGCAAAATCAATCCGCCGCCGACGGCGGAAATGCGCGACGGGGAATTGCGGCATCGCTTAATCGCCTTAATTTTAAGCGGCGTCGGCGACGATAAAACTCTGCGCGAATTGTCGGGCGAGTCGGACGATGCGCGGTTTAATGGAATCCTGGCGGAGGCGCGTCGGTCGGCGGAATCGCCGCAGATGAAGTCGCTGCTGGCGAATCGCCGCATTGCAGTGGAGGCGGAATTAGTGGATAAAAGCGGCGAGCCGTGCCGAATGGATTTGCTCGCCGAAGACGACGATTCCATTTGGATAATTGATTTCAAGGCGGACGAGAATGCGGAAAGTCATGCCGCTCAGTTGAATCGCTATCGGCTTGCGGTGGCGGAGTCGGCGGCGGGAAAAAAAGTGCGATGCGCCGTCGTTCAGGGCGACGGCACCATCGCGGAAATTAATTAAAGCGGTAGAATCCCGCTGTTATTTGGGGCTCCAGCCAAAGTGGGCGCTCACAATAATGAGCAGAAATAAAACCACCGACAAAACCACCCGCACCGTCAAGGCGCGCACCGTCTTCGCCGAGCCGCTTTTTTCGCGCAGCAAGTGATACAGCGCGACAAATAAATTGACCACGACAAAACACAGCAGCAAAATGGCGAGAATGCGCATCATTCGCAAGTTTAACCCGACATCGCCGATTCCGCCAAATTCGCAATGAGCCGCCGATTCCGTCCGGGCAAATGGGCGACGCTGTCGCTGATTATTTTCGCCGCTATTACGCTGTCGCTGGCGCGATGGCAATTTTCGCGCGCCGAGCAAAAGCGCGAAATTCTGGCGGCTTATCATCTTCGGCAGAATTCGCCGCCGCTGAATCTGGCCGACGCAAAATCGCCGCCGCCGTATTCGCCGGTTTTCGCCGTCGGTGAATTTCTGCCGCAAAGCGAAATTTTAATTGACAACCGAATCCGTCTTCGCCGTCCGGGCTACTGGGTGATAACGCCGATGAGGATGGAAAATTCGCCTTTCGCCGCTGCGATTAATCGCGGATGGATTGCCGCTTCGCCCGACCGAAAAACCCCGCCGATTCCGCCGCCGCCGACGGGAATTGTAACGGTGCGGGGAATCCTCGTCCCCGACAATGCGGACGCCGTTGAATGGCGGACGGATTCTCCCGATGCCAAAATTCGGCAGAATTTGAAAATCGCCGACCTCGCTTTGCAAAGCCGCTTGTCGCTTTTTTCGCTGGCGATTTTTCGCAGCGATTCGCCCGAAGCCGGACTCGCCGCCATTGCCGCCAAGCCGAATCTTCGCCCGCTGCGAAATGAAAGTTACGGCTGGCAATGGCTGTCGTTTGCGGCGGCGGCGGCGGTGATTTACGCTGTTTTATCCTTCCGAAAAGAAAAATGAATCGCCTGCCGCTTGTCATCATAATTTTGATTGGAATCGCCGCTCCGTCGGCGGCGACGCTTTTGTATTTTTTCTGGCGTCCGTCGGACATTTCGCTGCACGGCGAATTGACGAATTCGCCCTTGCCGCCGCCTGTTTTTTTGCAGGTTGACGGCGAATCATTTCCGCCGTCGGCGTGGCGGGAAAAATGGTGGCTAGTGCAAATCGCCGCCGCCGAATGCGATTCCGAATGCCGCCGCCGACTCTGCGTTATGCGGCAACTGCGATTGATGATTCCGGGAAAATACCTGCGGGTCGGCCGAATTTGGCTGATTGAAAAAGACGGCAAAAATCCGCCTTCGGAAATTTTTTCGCCGTCCGACTGCGGAATCGCCCAAACCGAATCACAGCGCAAAATTGCGCGTGAAGTTGAAATTTTGGACGGCGTGATTCTGCTTCGTTTGGGCGAATCCGCCCGCCGCTGGCTGCCGATTCCATCGGCGGGAAAAGTTGCGGGCGATTATCTTTACATCGCCGATTCTTCCGGACGAATTGTTTTCCGCTATGAAAAATCCGCCGATATCTATAAAATAAGGCGTGATTTCAAGCGCCTGCTAAAATACAACTAGGCGCCGCCATGCATCGCCGAATTCTTTCCATTGCTTTGCCGCTTGCTTTTGCCGTCGTTGTGCTGGGCGCATTTGTGCGGCTGAAAGACGCCGGGCTGGGCTGTCCGGACTGGCCGCTTTGCTACGGCGAAATTGTCGGCGTGCCGTCGGTTGAATCCGCCGCCGCCCGCTATCCGAATTTTCCGCTGGAAAAAGAAAAAGCATGGATTGAAGTGGCGCATCGCTATCTTGCCGCAATCTTGGGCTTGATGATTCTATCCGCTCTTTTATCGGCGTGGAAAAGCGGCGATTCGCGCGCAAAATCACTGACGGCAATTCTGGCTTTTCTCGTCGTCGGACAGGCATTGCTCGGACGATGGACGGTGACGGAATCGCTTCGCCCGATTGCAGTGGCGTCGCATTTGCTCGGCGGAGCGTTGATTCTGGGCGTCTTGGCGGCGGCGGTGTCGCGAAAAAAAATGAAGGCGTCGCCAAGCCGAATCCTTCGTATTTTTGCGATTGCGGCGGCGGTCGCTTTGCTTGTGCAAATTTCATTGGGCGGATGGGTCAGCGCAAACGGCGCCGGACTCGCCTGCCCTAATTTTCCCAAATGCGGCGGCGAATGGATTCCGTCGGAATTAAATTGGGACGGATTCGCCCTTTCGCGCGAATTGGGCGAAAACGCCGACGGCAATCCGCTTTCGCAAAATGCCCTTGCAACGATTCATCTCATGCACCGAATTGGGGCGATGGTTTTTTCGCTTTTCGTTTTGGCGTTGGCATTCGCTTTGGCGAAAGCGGGGGCGGTCGGGCCGGCTTTGGGAATTGGGCTTTTTCTGGCGATTCAATTGTCGCTGGGAATTTTGGCCGTCGTTTGGCAATTGCCGCTTGGAGTCGCTCTCGCTCATAATGCGGTGGCGGCGATAATGGCGATTAATTTATCCGTGCTGCTGAAGAAATTATTCGTCCGATGACTCGCGAAACCGCCGTTAAATCATCCGCTTCGTGGCGCGATTATCTTTCGCTGGCCAAGCCGAAAGTGCTTGCGCTGATTGTTTTCACAGCGATAATCGGAATGCTGCTTGCCGCCCGCGATTTTGCCGCTTCGCCGATTTTGCTTATTGCATCGGCGATTGGCATTGGGCTGGTCGCCGCTTCCGCCGCCGCATTTAATTGTCTTGTGGAGAATCGGCGGGATGCTTTAATGTCGCGCACGCGTCATCGTCCTTTGCCCAGCGGACGGCTCACCGCCGTCCAGACCGCCGCTTTTTCGGCTTTGCTCGGCGCGATGGGAATGGCGACGCTGGCTACTTTCGTCAATCCGCTGACGATGTGGCTGACGCTGGCGACATTTTTCGGCTATGCCGTCGTCTATACTTTGCTGCTGAAAACGGCGACGCCGCAGAATATCGTCATTGGCGGAGCGTCGGGCGCGATGCCGCCGGTGCTGGGCTGGGCTGCCGTCGCCGGCGAAATTACCTACGAGCCGCTGCTTTTATTTTTGATTATTTTCACTTGGACGCCGCCGCATTTTTGGGCGCTCGCCCTCGCCCGCAAAGACGATTACGCCCGCGCCGGACTGCCGATGCTTCCCGTCACGCACGGCGGACGCTTCACCCGATTCAGCATTCTGCTGTACACGCTGATGCTTTTCGCCGCTTCGCTTTTGCCTTTCGCCGCCGGAATGAGCGGCTACGCCTACTTCGCCGCCGCATTAGTTTTGGGCGGACGATTTCTATGGATGGCATTGAAAATTTGGCGCATTGGCGACTCGCCCGATTCCGCCGTAGAATCTTGGCGGCTGTTTGCGTATTCCGTCAGTTATTTGGCGGTTCTGTTTGCAGCCCTTCTCGCCGACTACTTTCTTGTCCGATGATTGACGATTCCATCTGGCTTCAAAAGCTCCGCGAGCGGCTGGAATTTTCGCCCGCGCCGGTTGCATTGATTGGCTCCCAAAGCGAAATTATTTTCGCGAGTCAATCGTTTGCCGCACTCGTCGGCGAGCCAATCGGCGGCGGCAAAAAGTTTGACGACTTTCTGGACGAGCAAGCGCGAGAAGAATTGCGCAAATTCCTGCGCGATGCGGACGAAAAACTCATGTTGACTGCCGGTCGTAACATTTTGGTTTCCGGCGCGATTAAATCCGCCGACAAGGAAATTCGCGCGCGGTTTTCTTTTTTGGCGATGCGTCCGGGCAGCGGCCTTGAAGGGTATTTGGTGACAGTCCATCTGGACGGCGGACAGGAATTGCAGGACCATCTCACCAAACTTCCCAATCGCCGAGAAGCCGAAGACCGCCTGCGATTGGAATGGGAAAGATTAAAGCGCAGCAAAGGGGCGTTTTCCGTCGGCTTGGGCGATATTGACCATTTCAAAAGCATCAACGACCGATTCGGGCATGATGTCGGCGATGCCGTTTTAGTGCATGTGGCGCGCGCTTTGGAATCCTCCCTGCGCGCCGGCGACTGGTGCGCGCGATGGGGCGGCGAAGAATTTCTGCTGTTCGTCAGCGGCGCAAAAGGCGACGAAGGACTTCCCGCCTTGGAGCGGGCGCGAATCGCATTGGAAAAATCCCCCTATCCCGCCGCCATCGGCGACATTAAAATAACGATGAGTTTCGGCGTGGTCGCCAGCGACGGCGATTATGTCCGCTATCAGCAGATGATTTCGGAGGCGGACATTCTGCTTTACGAATCCAAGCGGCACGGGCGCAATCGCATTACCGCCCGAGACGGCGCGCCCGGCCCGGTTTTTTGGCCGCGCGAAGAAATTGCGGCGGTGCTTTCCGAAGGGCGACTCGGCGTCGGCTATTGTCCCGTTGATAATTGGGACGGCGAAATTATCGCCCTGTGCGCCGTGCCGATTCTCGCCGCCGAATCCATTCAATCCGGCGCATTAATGGCGGAGAGAATGTTTCGCTCGGCGGAAGTTTTGGGAATGCTCGGCGAAGTGGAATCCGCCTTTTTTGAGCGGGTCGCCGCCGATGCGCCGTCGTGCGGCGGACGAAAAATCTTTCTCACTTTGTCGGCGCAGACGCTGGCGCAGCCGTCGCGGGTCGCCGCCATTGCCGCCCGCCTGCGCGAATTGCCGCCGCAATCGCTCGCGCTCGGCATGAGCGGAAAAACCGCCGGCGCCGAATCGCCCGCTGCTTTGCAATCGCTTTTTTTCGCCGGCGCGCCGCTGATTTTGGACGAAGTGGAAATTCAAGCGGTGCCGCTTTTTTTGCTGTCGCGCTTTAATTTCGCCTTCTTGATTCTGGATGAGTGGCGCCCCATGCACGGCGACGACGAAATTCGTCTGGATGAATTATTAAAGGGAGTTGTCGCCAACATTCACCGCTCCAACACAAAAGTGATTGTCGGCAAGATGCCGGATGATTTATCGCGCCGCGAAAAAATCCGCAAACTCGGCGTAGACGGCTGCCGTCGTTCCGTCCCCCCCCGCCCGCTGAAGGAAATTCTTGAAGGGGATTTGCGATGAAAAGCGTCGGCATCATTTTCTTCGCCGCTTTGCTGGCGATTTCTTCGGCGGCGACAGAGCGAATTCACATTGTCGGTTCGTCCACTGTTTTTCCATTGCCGTCCGCCGAGCGGGAAGAAATGCGAAAAATCGCGCAGGAATTTCCGCCGTTGGAATCGCTGGAATAACGGCGTTTCCGCCGACAAGCGGCGATGGTATAATTTTGCCGTCGTTGTCTTTGTGAATTGCGATGAAAAAGCCCGCCGGAAAATCCGCTGTTAAAAAATCCCGCGTCGCCGTAAAAAAATCGGCGACGAATTCCAATTCGCGTCGCGCCAAAAAAGCGGTAACGAAATCCGCTGTTGCCGCCCGCAAATCGCGCAAAGTCAAATCGCTGATTGGAGCGAATATCGCCGGATTCAAAATTCTCGGCGACATTATGGAATCGGAAGTGCAATGGTAGTGCCGACCGCAAGTATGCTGCTGCCGGATACGCATGTGCTAATCTGGCTTGATTCCGACGACAGCCGCCTCGGTTCGCAAAGCCGCAGAATTATTGATGATGCGTTCGTGCGGGGTGATTTGCTAATTTCCGCCATTTCCTTTTTGGAAGCGGGCGTGAAAGTCGACCAGAAAAAATTGGAGCTGGCTAAAAATAAAACGGTCGCCCAATGGCGTCGCGAATTGCTTTCGCGCGGCTGCCGAGAAATTACGATGGACGGCGAAATTGCCGCTTATTCGGTCGGATTGCGAAGATTCAATCGCGACCCGTTTGACTGCGTTATTGCCGCCACCGCTATTTTGCGAAAGGCGAAATTAATCACCGCCGACGATAAATTGCTTAAAATCAAAGCGCGCGGACTCTCTTTGATGGACGCGGGAAAATAATCGTCCCATTCAAAAATTCGGAAAGGAATTCCAATGACGGCAAAAATTTTAGACGGCGCGGCGCTTGCTAAAAAAATTCGCGCGGAGATTAAATCGCGGGTGGAATCGGGCGGTGCGAATTTGCGTCCCGGGCTTGCGGTGGTAATTGTCGGCGACAATCCGGCGTCGCAAATTTATGTCCGCCACAAAGTGCGGGCGTGCGAAGAGGCGGGATTTTTCTCGCAGAAAATTGAATTCGCCGCCGATTTATCCGAAGAATCCCTGCTGGAAAAAATCCGCGAATTAAACGCCGACCGGCGAATTCACGGCATTCTGGTGCAGTTGCCTCTGCCGTCGCAAATGAATTCCGACCGCATCGTAGAGGCGATTGCGCCGGAAAAAGATGTTGACGGATTTCATTCGCAGAATGTCGGCGCGCTTTCGGCGGGGCGCGATGCGCTTTATCCCTGCACGCCCAGCGGCTGCATTCGTCTGCTGGACGAGGCGCGCATTAAAATTGAAGGCGCGGATGCGGCGATAATCGGACGCAGCAATATCGTCGGCAAGCCGATGGCGATGATGCTGATTAATCGCGGGGCGACGGTGACGGTGTGCCATTCCAAAACGCAAAATCTTTCCGTCGCTGCGAGTCGGGCGGATATTTTAGTGGCGGCTGTCGGTCGGGCGGAAATGGTCGGCGGCGAAATGGTCAAAGAAGGGGCGGCGGTGATTGATGTCGGCATTAATCGCCTCGACGACGGCCGACTTGTCGGCGATGTGAATTTTGCACAAGCCAAAGAAAAAGCGGGATTTATTACGCCGGTCCCGGGCGGAGTCGGGCCGATGACAATCGCAATGCTGCTTGCCAACACTTTAAAATCGGCGGAATTGCTGTCGGCGAAAAATTAGGGGATGTCGTCGCCGAAAAAAATTAGGCAAGAAATTAGGTGATGATTTTTTAGGCAATTGATTTTTTTAGGCGCAGTAAAATCAAGCATCTAAAAAATTTAGGCGGTGGTTTTTCTCCTGCCTAAAATTATTTTTTATCCCGAAAGCGGCATTGCCGTTTGAGCGAGTTGAGTCCAAAAGGCGCAGCCGAAAGGAATGGCGTCGTCGTTAAAATCGTATCGCGGATGATGCAGACCGAAAGAATCGCCGTTGCCTAAAAAGATAAACGCCCCCGGCCGCGCATTCAGCATAAACGAAAAATCTTCTCCGCCCATTATCGGCGGCGTGTTGTCGTCTACATTTTTTGCCCCGACAATTTGAGCGGCGATGTCGGCGGCGAATTGAGTCGCATCCGCATTATTCACCGTGCAGGGATAGAGTCGCTGATAATTAAATTTTACCGTCGCGCCGAAAAGTTTGCCTGCTGCTTCGCACATTTCGCCCATTTTTTTCCGAATGAAATCGCGGGTGTCATTTCGCAGAAAGCGGGCGGTGCCGCGCAAAATCGCCGTTTCCGGAATAACATTCTGCGCTTCGCCCGCATGAAATTCACAGACGGAAATAACAATATTATCCACCGGATCCACCGTCCGACTCGCCAGCGTCTGCAAAGCCGTGACCAAATAGGAGCCGACGACAATCGTATCCACGCATTGATTCGGGCGGGCGGCGTGTCCGCCTTTGCCGATAATTTCCATATCAAAAAAATCCGACGCCGCCAGCAGCACGCCCGGACGAATGCCGAATTGTCCCAATGGAATTCCGGGCATATTGTGCATTCCAAAAACGCGGCGGATTCCAAATTGCTCCATCATTCCGTCTTTCACCATTGCATCGCCGCCGGCTCCGCCTTCTTCGGCGGGCTGAAAAATTAAAGCGACGCTGCCGTTGAAATTGCGCGTCTCCGTTAAAATTTTCGCCGCCCCCAAGAGCATCGCCGTATGTCCGTCGTGGCCGCAGCCGTGCATTTTTCCGGGGACGGTGGATTTGTGCGAAAAATTATTGAGTTCGGTTATCGGCAGGGCGTCCATATCCGCCCGCAATCCGACGACTTCGCCGCCGTCGGTTTTTTTTCCCTTGACGATTCCGACGACGCCCGTGCGGCCGATTCCTTCCGCAACTTCATCGCAGCCGAAGGCGCGCAATTTTTCGGCGACAATTCCCGCCGTCCGATGCACATCGTAAAGAATTTCCGGGTGGCGATGAAAATCCCGACGCCACTCAGCGGCTTCTTTGCAGATGCCTTGTGCCTTTTCAATTGCCGACGCCATTGCTCAATCCTCGCTTTTATGATACATTATCGACGGATTAAAAGGCGGACGAAACGCAGAGCGTCGGGACGAGGAGGTAAATAAATCGTAGCACAAACCCGCAAGCGAGTCTGATTATTTTGCGCCGTGCTTTTCCAGCAATCTGGCAGCATTCCAACGCTTTTCCAATTTCGCCCAATCCAGCGGAGTCTTGCCGAATTTATCTTTCGCGTGGACATCTGCCCCTGCTTTGACAAGGACAGGAATCACTTCGGCTTTTCCGGTTCCTGCCGCCCAGTGAAGCGGAGTCCAGCAGATATTATCTTTCGCGTGGACATCTGCCCCTGCTTTGACAAGGACAGGAATCATTTCGGCATTTCCATCTTTTGCCGCCGCGTGAAGCCGAGTAAAGCCGTCATTATCTTTCGCGTTGACATCTGCGCCTGCGTCAATCATCGCCTGCACATCGGCGGTAGAGAAAGATTTCCACTTGGCTCTCCCCTCATCCCATTTTTTCGCCGCCGCCAAGTCCTCAAAGAGGAGGCACTTCGGATTCGCCTTGCAGTCGGGGAGATGGGAGGCGGCGTTAGCCGTGTTGACGGCAATTACGCCCGACAGAATCAGGCAGAGAATCGCCAAAAGACGGCGAATGATGTCGGTTTTTTTCATTTTAATCTTTCGTTGCATTTGGCAGGAAAGAGGCGATTATACGCAAAAGGCGGGCGAATCGAAAAATTTATATGCGGCCTTCTGCAACGGCGTGGCAGGCGACTATGGATTCGCCGACTTTTTTCAAAGCCGGAATTTCCCGCTTGCATCTTTCGCTGGCATGCGGACAGCGAGAATGAAAAACGCATCCTTTGGGCAAATTTATCGGCGTGGGGACTTCGCCCTGCGAGCGAAAGTTTATCATCTTCTTTCCTTTTACGCGAGGGACGGCATCCAGCAAAACTTTCGTATACGGATGACGAGGACGCGCAAACAAATCGGAGCAGTTTGCTTGTTCGCAAATTGTGCCCAAATACATAACAGCGACTCGCTTGCCAAAATGTTCCACGACGGAAAGGTCGTGCGTAATAAACAGATAGGCAAGGCGGCGTGCTTCCTGCAGGTCTATCATTAGGTTTAGGATTTGGGCTTGAATGGAAACATCCAAAGCGGCGATGGGTTCGTCGGCGATAAGGAAGTCGGGTTTTATAATGAGGGCGCGGGCGATGCTAATTCGCTGGCGCTGTCCGCCGGAAAATTGATACGGATAGCGGCTGTGCCATTCGTCGGCGAGTCCGGTTTCGCGCATCGCCTGCAAAACTTGGTCTTGCGATTCGGCGGCGGACAGTTTGGGAAAATGAAATGACAACGCCTCCGACAAGGTTTCGCCGACGGTCATTCGCGGGTTAAGGGAGGCGTAGGGATTTTGGAAAATCATCTGCATTCGGCGGCGGTAGGGTCGGCGGTCTTTGGTCGTGAGCGAATCGACTCGGTCGCCGTCAAAATGCACTTCGCCCGACGACGGCGCATTGAGTCCGATAACAACCCGCGCCAGCGTGGATTTTCCGCAGCCGGATTCGCCGACAACGCAAAACGCTTCGCCCGCATTAATTTCCAGCGATACGCCGTTTAAGGCGCGGACAGTTTCTTTCTTCCGCAGCAATGCCCCCGCGCCGACGGAAAAATGCTTATGCAAATTGACGACGGACAGCAGCGGTTTTTCGTCGGCGTTATTCATTGCGGGATATTATCGGCGAAATGGCAGGCGACGATGCGATTCGCAATTTCGCGCGATGGCGGCGATTCTCCGCGTCGGCAAATATCGTCGGCGAATTCGCAGCGCGGATGAAAAGCGCAGCCGTTTGGCATTTGCGCGAGCGACGGCATCGTCCCCGGAATTTGGCGAAAGCGGCGATTGGCGGAATCGGGATTCGGTTTGGGCAAAGCGTCGAGGAGTCCTTTGGTATACGGATGGCGGGGGCGATTGATTAATTCTTCGGTCTTGCCGACTTCGGCAATTTTTCCGGCATACATTACGGCGGCGCGGTCGGTCGCCTGCGAAACCAGCCCTAAATCGTGGGTGATTAAAATCAGCGATGCGCCTCGCGCTTCGCACAAATGCGCGAGCAGCGCCATAATTTCGGCTTGAATGGTCACATCCAAAGCGGTGGTCGGTTCGTCGGCGATAATCAGCGACGGGTCGGCGAGAAGGGCGATGGCAATCACAACCCGCTGTCGCATTCCGCCGGATAATTCGTGCGGATAAGAATCAAAGCGCGACTGCGGCGACGGAATCGCCACTTCGCGCAATTTGGCGACGGCGAGTCGCTGCGCTTCCGCATTGGAAATTCGGCGATGGGCTTTTAGGGTTTCGGTCATTTGCTCGCCGACGGTCATCACCGGATTGAGGGTCGTCATCGGATCTTGAAAAATCATTGCGATGCGGTCGCCGCGGATGGCGCGCAATTCGGAGGGCGAAAGACGCAGCAAATTGCGTCCGTCAAACAGAATTTCGCCGCCGCTGATTCTGCCGGGCGGCGGCACCAGATTCAATATAGCGAAGGCGGCAAGCGATTTTCCCGCGCCCGATTCACCGACAATTCCCAATCGCTCGCCGGCTTCCAGCGACAGAGAAATGCCGCGCAAAGCGGGAAAAATTTTTCCGCGCGCGGAAAATTCCACCTGCAGATTTTTAATTTCCAACAGCGGCATTATTTTCGCGCCCGATAGCGAAAGCAAGTGACAAGGTGATCGTTTATCATTCCCGCCGCCTGCATATAGGCGTAGATGATGGTCGTGCCGACGAATGACATTCCGCGCTTTTTGAGGTCGCGCGAGAGGGCGTCGGATTCCGGACTGTGCGTTGGAATTTGCGACTGCGATTCCCATTTGTTGCGCTTGGGTTTTCCGCCGACGAAATTCCAAGCATAAGAATCAAAATCGCCGAATTCCTTCTGGATGGAAAGAAAAATGCGGGCGTTGAAAATAGCCGATTGAATCTTCAGCCGATTGCGGACGATGCCCTTGTCGCCGAGCAGCGCGCGAATTTTATCGTCGCCGTAGCGGGCGATTTTGCGCGGATTGAATTCGTCAAAGGCGGCGCGATAGTTTTCGCGCTTTTTGAGAATCGTGAGCCAGCTCAGTCCGGCTTGGGCGCCGTCCAGCAGCAGGAATTCAAAGTGGCGGATGTCGTCGTGAAGAGGGATTCCCCATTCTTTGTCGTGATAATCGGCGAGGAGCGAATTCGCCTGCGCCCATTCGCATCGGATTTTATTGTCGGGAAATTTTTTCATGCGTCCCCCTTGGGATTAAGGGCGTCGCGCAGAAAATCGCCGAGTAAATTGATCGCCAGAATTAATGCGATAAGGGTAATGCTGGGAAAGAATGTTATCCACCATGCGCCGCTGAAAATATAATCAAAGCCGCTTTGAATCAGCGAGCCCAAGGAGGGCCTTGTAACCGGCATTCCCAATCCCAAAAAAGAAAGGGCGGCTTCGGCGACAATGGCATTGGCGACCTGCACAGTAGAGATGACCGTCACCGGCGTGAATGTGTTGGGCAGAATATGCCGCAGCATAATTCGCCAAGGCGGATAGCCGATAACGCGCGCCGCCTCCACATACTCCTTCTTTTTTTCGGCGAGGACGCAGGCGCGGACAGTGCGGGCATATTGCGGCCATTCGGCGAGTCCGATTACTAATATAAGCATTGTCAAGGCAAGTTCTTCGTATCTTTCCACGCCGAACGCCGCTTGAAATAAAGCGAGAACGACAATCGCCACCATCAAGGTTGAGAAGGATAATTGAATGTCGGCGAGGCGCATTAGGGCGGCGTCGGTTTTTCCGCCCGCATAGCCGGCGGCGAGTCCGATTCCGACTCCAATCGCCGCCTGCAAAAGCACCGCGAAAATTCCAATGATGATGGAAATGCGCAGGCCGTAAAGAATCGCGCTCCAAAGGTCGCGTCCCTGGGCGTCGGTGCCCAGAAAGAATCTGGTGTCGCCCTCTTCCGACCACGACGGCGGAATTTCGGAATTCAGCACATCAATCTGCAAAGGATCATGCGGATTCATAGTGGACAGCGCGCCCGCAAAAACGGCGGCGGCGATGAAAAGAAAAACCAAAATCGCGCTCGCCAGCGCGACGCGGTCGCGGCGAAAGCGGTAAAGCGCTTCGGATTCGCGCATGCGGGCGAATGCGTTCATCACCCCCCCCCTCCCCCCTCTGCACCGATGCGAATCATCGGATTAACCATCGTATAAATTAAATCAACGATGGTGTTGGTCACGACGAAAATTAATCCGACTACAATTAAATACGCGACAATCAGCGGCGTGTCCACGCGATTGACCGCCTCTAAAAACAAAAATCCCATTCCCGGCCATTGAAAGACCGATTCGGTTAAAATAGTGTAGGCGAGCAGCGTGCCGATTTGCACGCCGCCGACGGTAATTACCGGCAGCATCGTATTTTTCAGCGCATGCACAAACCATACGCGGCGGGGGGGGAGTCCTTTCGCCCAGGCGAATCGGACATAATCGCTCTGCAGAACTTCCAGCATTTCGGCGCGAATTAATCTAATGAAAAGCGGCAGCATAATAGAGGCGAGAACAACGGAAGGCATCAGCAAATGCAGCAGGCCGTCGGCGGTGAGGGATCCGGTTTCCCAAAATTCGGCGAGGGCGACGGTGTCGCCTCTGCCATAGGATGGCAGGATTCCCAATTGCACCGAAAAAAGATAGATGCAGAAAATCGCCGTCAGAAAAATCGGAATGGAAATGCCGACAATGCTCATCGCCATAATCGCGCGCGCGGCAATTTTGCGGGGGCGAATCGCGCAGTAAACCCCCGCCGGAATGGAAATGAAAGCGATGATTAAAGCCGCCGTCGCCACTAATTCAAAGGTCGCCGGAAATTTTTTAAGAATGACTTCCAGCGCGGGTTTTTTGAAGAAGTAGGAATCGCCGAAATCGCCGACGGCGGCGCGCCGGAGGAATCGTCCGTATTGGATGAAAAAGGGATCGTTGAGCCCCATCTCTTGGCGCAATTCGTGGCGGACTTCTTCGGAGACGGACTGCCCGAGCAATTCGCGCAGCGGGTCGCCGAGATTGTCGCGAATGGAAAATGCAAGGATGCTGATTGCCAGCATCACCAGCGCGCCCTGCAGAATCCGCTTGCCGAGAAAGAAAAGAATGGTCACAAAAACTCCGTCCGATGCGATTTTACGGCGGCGATTCTTTTTTGGCAATTCGGCGGAATTGTCTGCTATAATCCGTCCGCGTTTTTTATTTCAATAAGGGAGGATCCCGATGAAAAAAACCGAAGCACAAAGCGTTCCGACGATTTCGGCCGAAAAGCCGCGCCGTCGTTTTTTGAAATCCGCCGTCGTTGGCGGTGCCGCAATTCTGGCGATGCCGCACATTCGCAACGCCCAAGCCGCCGAGACCGTCAGTTGGAAAATTCAAACTTCGTGGCCGGGCGGGTTGGGACTGCAATTATTCAAGGACTGGTGCAACAGCATCAAGGAAAAAACCGGCGGCGAATTGGAATTCAAGCCGTTCGGGGCGAAGGATGTGACGGGCGATTTCCAACTCTACGATGCGGTTCGCAACGGTGTTTTGGAGGCGGCGAATCCGTTCACCATCTACTACCAAAACGAATTGCCGCTGGGCTCGTTTATGAGTTCCTATCCGCTGGGACTCCGCAATCCGCACGAATGGGATGTGTTTTACTACGGTCTCGGCGGGCTGGAAATTGCGCGCAAGGCGTACGCCAGCAGAGGAATGCGATTTGTCGGCATCATTCATCATGGACCGAATATTATTCATTCCAAGGTGCCGATTAATTCTTTCGCCGATTTTCGCGGGCGGAAAATTCGCGCGCCGGGCGGAATGGTCTCCAAGTTGTTCACTAATGCCGGCGCCAGCACGACGACTCTGCCGGGCAGCGAAATTTTTCCGGCGCTGGAAAAAGGCACAATTGATTCGGCGGATTATGTCGGTCCGGCCATCAACTACGACCTTGGCTTTCATCAAGTAACAAAGTATGTGTCCATGGGGCCGCCGGGATTTATGTCCATCTACCAGCCGGTTGACTTGATGGATTTGACCGTCGGAATTAAGCATTGGAACGCCCTTTCACCGCGAATGAAACTCTTCGTGGAAAATGAAGTGCATGCTTATTCCATCCTGCATCATGCGGCGATTCAAAAAGCCGACCAAGAAGCCTGGCCGAAATTAGCCGAAGCCGGCACGCGGGTCACTCGCCTGTCCGAAGCGGATGTGGAGAAATTCACCGAATTGGCGGTGCCGATTTGGTTTGAGTGGGCGCGAAAATCGCCCGAAGCGGCGCAGGCGTTTAAAATCCAATTGGATTATATGATGTCCGGCTCCTTGGGCTATGTAACGCCGCGGATGATTAAAGGGCAGTCGCTCTGACATTCGCCATTCAGGGCGGCGGAATAAAGTCGGCGAATGCCCGACATTACATTTATTCTGCCGCATTGGATTTACTGGGGCGGTATTTTTGCCGTCCCGGTTTTTTTTATGCTGGCGTCGCGGCGGACGGCGGCGGCGGAATCATCGGGCGGCTTGTCGCTGCCGGTCGCTTATTTCTTTTGGGCGATCAGCGGCTTTATGGGAATTCATCGCCTTTACCTTAAAAGTTGGGGGGCGGCGATTTTCATCGCGCTGTTTGTCGGCGTGATTTTCTGCAACTACGAAGCGAAGCAAACGCGCAACGCGCATTCCATCGCTAAAAACGAAGCGTATAACGCAGCGTTTGATTTGAAGCGCGCCCAAGAAGAAGCCGACGCCGATGCCATCGAAAAACTGCAGAGCGAATTGGCGGCGAAAACCGCCGACGAAGAAAAACTGTCGGCGCAATTAAATAACTGGCGATGGACGGCGGGCGCGGTCGCCGCCGTCATTTTGTGCCTGCTGATTCTGGACGCCCTGCTGATGCCGTGGAACATTCGGCAAACGCGAATGCGAATGGCGAAAAATGATTCGCCGCCGCCGCTTTCGCCGCCCCGCGAATCCATCAAGGCATCGCATTCGGCGGACGGAATCTTTGCGCGAACGGCTTCTAAATTCAACGCGCTGATTGGCGAATTCGCCGCTTATTGGACGATTATCGCCGTCTTTGTTTTTTATTACGAAGTCGTCGCCCGCTATGTTTTTAATTCGCCGACGATTTGGGTTCACGAAAGCATGTTTCTGCTTTTCGGCATGCAGTATATGCTGGCGGGCGGATTCTGTCTTCGCGAAAACGCCCATGTGCGGGTGGATGTTTTTTATCTGCATTTATCGCAGCGGGCGAAGGCGATCGTGGATTTAATCACTTCAATTTTCTTTTTTATTTTCACCGTGTCGCTGCTGGCGACCGGCTGGATTTTCTTTTCGGATTCTTTTGCAATTGGCCAAGTGTCGCATACCGAATGGGAGATTCCGCACTGGCCGATTAAATTCGCCCTGCCGCTTGGCGGCGCGTTAATTGTCCTTCAGGGAATCGCGCATGTTTTGCGCAACATCGCCGTCCTTTGCGGCAAAAATAATGGGCGTTGAAATTGATATTTTCTGGCTGACCGTTCTGATGTTCGGTTCGCTGGCCACCTTGCTGGCGATGGGACTTCCGCTGGCTTTTGTCACCGGCGGATTGGCGTGCGTTTTTTTGTTTGTCTTCGGCGACGCCAGCGCGCTCAACATTATTCCGTCGCGCCTTTATCCGCTGATGACCGACTACCAGTTGACGGCGATTCCGATGTTTATCTTTATGGCATCCATGCTGGAGCGCGCCGGCATCATAGAAGAATTGTTTGATATGGTTTATAAAATGCTCGGCGGCTTGCGCGGCGGATTGGCGAGTTCCACTGTCATCGCCTCAACTTTACTGGCGGCGATGTGCGGCGTTATCGGCGCGACCGAAGTAACAATGGGACTCATCGCCTTACCGGCGATGCTTAAGCGCAAATACGACCGCACCATCGCCTGCGGAAGCATCTTGGCGGGCGGCACTTTGGGGATATTAATTCCGCCCTCCATCTTGGCGATTTTATTCGCCGTTGTCGCTCAGCAGTCGGTCGGCGAATTATTTATCGGGGCGGTAATTCCGGGATTGATTCTGTCGGCGATGTATATTTTATACATATCCATTCGCTGCGGATTAAATCCGTCGCTGGGGCCGGCGCTGCCTTCCGAAGAGCGCGTGACGGCGTCGGAAAAATTGCGCCTCTTAACGAATCTCGCCGCTCCGATTGCATTAGTGACCATTGTTCTCGGCGTGATTTTCACCGGCGTGGCGACTCCGGTGGAAGCCGCCGGCGTGGGCAGTTTCGGGGCGATGGTGGTAAGCGCGATGCATCGGCGGCTGACCGTCGTCAACATTCGGGCGGCGGCGATTTCCACGCTGAAAGTCACCGGCATGGTGCTGTGGATTATTTTCGGCGCGACGCTTTTCGTCGGCTTTTACATTTTCAACGACGGGCAGGAATTCGTCAATCGCTCCATCTTGGCGACCGGCTTGGGCCCCTACGGCATTTTAATTTTGATGATGGTGATTCTTGTCGTCTTGGGAATGTTTTTAGATTGGGTCGGCATTTTGCTTTTGGCGGTGCCGATTTTTATTCCGCTGATGAAAACGCTTTCATTCGGCGGCGTATTCGGTTTGCCGGGAGTCCCCCCCGAAGAATTGGCTTTGTGGTTCGGCGTTGTTTATATGGTGAATATGCAGATGTCGTTTTTGAGTCCGCCGTTTGGCTACGCGCTTTTTTACTTGAAGAGCGTCGCCCCGCCTGATGTGACGATGTCGCAAATATACAAATCGTCCTTGCCGTTTTTATTCTTGCAGGGGATTGGCCTGACGCTGTGCATCATCTTCCCCGAATTAATTCTCTGGCTTCCGCGACTCGTTTACGGATGATTCGGGCGGATTGAATCCGCCGTCACGACTTCAATCCGTAATCCTTAAATTTGGCGATGACGCCATGATTCGCCAATAACAATTTCCTCGCCGATGTTCTGCATGATTGGAAATGACCTTCGGCAAAATGGGGCGATGCAAAATCGCCCCACTTTGTATTTGTTCACTTCACTACCAAATCGCCGAGGTAGGGGAAATTCATTACATTGACAATCGGCGAAATGTCGATGCCTTTTCGCGCCGCCCATGCCAGATTCTGCCAATGCAAAGGCACAAACGCCGCATCGTCGTGAGCGATTTGCTCCACTTGCCGAAGAATCTTTGCGCGTTCGGATTCGTCGGTGACGGATTGACTCTGCAGAACCAAATCGTCCAATTCCTTATTGCAGTAGTTGCCGCTGTTGTATTGTCCGTAGCCGGTGTCGGCGTTGGGGCACATCAGCAGAAATTCGGAGTAATTGGCGGAATCTTCCGTGTCCGAGTGCCATCCTATCATCATAATATCGGCGGCGCGCTCGTCGAATTTTGGCCAATACTGCGCTTTCGGCATTGTTTTCAAATCCACTTTGATGCCGATTTTGCCGAGCATGCCGGCGGCCGCTTCGGCGATTTTAGCGTCGTTGACATAGCGATTATTGGGCGACATCATGCTGGCGGAAAAGCCGTTTTCGTAGCCGGCTTCTTTCATCAGGCGTTTGGCTTCGGCGAGGTTGTAGCGCGGATTCAGCGAGGGCATGTAGCCGGCGAATCCATCCGGCCCTTGCTGGGCGGCGGCGGTGCCGAATCCCTTCATAATTTTGTCCACGATTCCTTCGTTGTTGATTGCCAGCACAATCGCGCGGCGGACTCGCGGGTCTTTGAATTCAGCGCGGCGATTTTGATTTAATTGAAAGGTGATGATGCGCGAGCCTGTCATCGCCACTAATTCCGCGCGGTCGCTGCCGCGAATTCGCTTGTGGTCGTTGGGGGGAACCGGGGCGATAAAATCCACATCGCCCGACAGCAAAGCGGCGACCCGAGTCGCGCCGTTGGCAATCGGCGTGAACACAATCTTGTCCACATTTCCCGGCGACGATTTATCCCAGTAGCCGCCGAAGCGGTCAAATTCCACGCGCACTCCCTGCTCCCGGTAGGAAATGGCGAAAGGCCCCGTGCCGGAGGCATTTTGCGAAGCGAAAGAATCGCCGTGCTTAACAACCGCATCTTTGGATTTCCCCTTTGCGTCCGTGCCGGAATAAAATTTGCGGTCCATCGGAAAAATGTAGGTCGCCAGATTCAAAACCAGCGGAAAGGCGTCTTTGGTTTTCAAATCAACGACAAGATCGCCGCTGGTTTGGCATCCAGCAAACGGCTCAAAGAGTCCTTTGAAATCGGGGCTGATGGTCAGCCGCTCAAAAGTCCAGCAGACATCGGCGGCGGTCAGCGGATTGCCCGAATGAAATTTAACGCCCGGACGCAAATGAAATCGCATCGTCCGGTCGTCCAGCCGCTCCCACGATTCAGCGAGGCGGGGCTCAAAGGCGAGATCCTGCGAAAATCGCACCAGCGGGTCAAATACCATGTGCGACAACTGCAGCGTGCCGCCGGACAATTGCTCATGCGGATCCAGCGAAACCGGGTCGGCGTCGTAGGCCATTTTGAGCGTTTGTGCACTCGCCCCGGCGGCAAGAGCGAAAATAATGAAAAGCGGCGTAAAGAATCGCATTTTTTCCTCCGTGCGGAATTCCCGCCGATGGGCGGGATTGAGCGAATCATACCATCTTTTTGTTGTTTTTATGTCGTCGGGGCGGGAAAAGGATTTTTTCATCGGACGGCGGAATTGCTGTATAATAGGCGCGTCATTTCCATCCAAAGGGAGAAAAAAATGAATCAAATGATTTTTCGCTTCGCGCGATATTTGCCTATTCTGGGCTTTGTAATGGCGGCGATGTCGCTTTCGCCGACGGCTTTCACCGCCGAAGTGGAAGACGACGATGTCGCTCCGGCGCCGCCGTCCATCGGGGCGGACATTCCGCTGACTTACTTCGGCCCGGCGCCCTCCGATGTGCAGAAGGAATTAATCGGCCCGCACCAATTGCTTAAATCCGGCAAACTGGATTTGGACAAGGGCACGATTACTCTTCCGCTTTATCACGGGCGTTTGGAATCGGGCGAGTCGGTCTGGTATATCGTCACCGACACTACCGATAAATTCAACGCCGACCAATTGGGGATTAATCATTCGCCCAAGTTGGCGTATTCGGATGTCGGCCACGCTGTGCGAAAAGCGCGTCTGGAAAAGGGACTCAGTTTGGTCTTCAACGGCGGCAAGGTGGATTTTTCGCCGCAGCGTCTTTTGACTCCGGGCGATGCGCCGAATTTTTTCCCGCCGAAAAGGTTTCAGCCGGGGTCGGTCGGCAACTCCGATTACAGCCCGCTGGTTAAAGTCATCAATGCGGGCGGGCATATCTACAACGCTCCGATGATGGCGTTTAATGTGGACGCCGAAACGCTGAATAAATTCTGCACGGAAAAAGCCGACCACGGCATCACGCACGACAAAGTTGTGCATATCTGTCCGGAAAAAGGATCGGTGGAACTTGACCTAACCGCTGGATTTAGCTTTGCGCGTCCGGTGATGTATCTTTCCACCGACGCCAGCAATCCGCTGCCGGCGACTCTGGAAGGGGCGACTTATGCCCCCGGCTTAATGGATGTCGTTACCGGAGCGGACGATAGTTTATTCAGCGCCGTTGAGCGAATTTTCCTCGCCGTCAATGGTCCGACCGGACTGGATAATCCGCAACGTCAGGGGCTTAACAGCGCCATTTCCGACCATCGCACGCCGCTGAATGTGCTGGGCGGAATTCCGACCATCGCCACTGATTACAGTCCGCTGTGGGATATGAATCCCTTCGTGTGGACGCAGGAAGCGATTGACAAGGGCTATCGCTCGCGCTTGTCGGAAGAGTTTGACATTCTCGGCAAAGTGGATCGCGGCTGGCTGACCGGATTGGACGGCGGCAAATTCGGCTCCATCGGACTGGTTGTCAATTGCCCGATTGTGTCGCGCTTTCTGTAAACTCGCGCGCCAGTTAAAAGAGAAGCGGCGGATTTTTATCCGCCGCTTTTTTTATCCGTTGGCGACGAGGCGTTTGAATCCCTCATAGACCATCGCCGCGTGACGGTTCATTTCGGGCATATAAAAATCGCCGAGTCGATTGATTTCCTGCAATGCGCCTTCGCCCAGCGAATTTTCCAATGCGGTTTTATATTCCGGAATCGCCCCCCAGCCGCTGACGGTGTCGGCGCGAATTTCAATGTGAAACTGAATTCCGTAGGCGCGCGATTTATAGCGAAACGCCTGATATTTCGTCGTCGGCGACGACGCCAAAAGCGCGACATCGGTGTTATTTTCCAATCCGCCGACTTCGCAGGAATGCCATTGCAATGCCTTGATTCTATTCGGCATTTCGCCGAAAAGCGGATCGCCGCCGACGGCTTCAATATGCACATCCATCACGCCGATTTCGGGCGTCGCCGACGGCCGGACTTCGCCGCCGACTGCTTCGCCGAGCAATTGGCAGCCGAGGCAGATGCCCAAAAACGGCTTTTCTTTTTCAACGGCAAATTCCCGAATCCGCTGTTTTTCGTCGGTCAGCCATGGATGAATTTTTTCCATCCAAGTGTCCATCGGTCCGCCCATGCAAATCATCGCATCGAAAGAATTGAGGTCGGCGGGAATTTTTTCGCCTTCGTCCAATTCTACGGTTGTCACGGCGCAGCCGTCTTTTTTCATCAAATCGCTGATGGCGGCGGGGTCTTCAATCCGAATATGCTGCAGGACGATAATTTTCACTTTCCATTTACGCCGTTTTGCCGAGGTCGGTAATGTGCTTTTGCAGACGATCGTGCGTGCCGTAAAGGAAATGACGCGAAATATCCTCCCGAAAACGCGAAGCGGGCGGAGTCCGCCCCATCGCTTCGGCGACTTCGCGAATGTGCATCGGCGCGGCGCCGCAGCAGACGCCGAGATATTTAATGCCCATTTCCCATGCTTCGTCGGCGAAGGCGCGAATTTCGTAGCGATTGCACAGCATCGGATCCAGCGCCGTCGGAAAGGGTCGTCCGTGCGGCGAATGGCACGCGCAATTGGGATTTTCGTCCGGCAGATTAAAAAATGTCGGATGCGATTTAGTCGTGCGATAAGGCACCGGCAAAGCGGCGACATGGCATTTTACCGCCGCGCGAATTTCCCGAAGATAAGGCAGCATCGTTGCCGGTCCGCGAAAGCAATTCATTCCGACGACATCCGCCCCGCGCGATTCCAACTCTCGGCAGGTTTCAACGATGCCGCGGCCGTCGCGCATTTCTTCGCCCGCCATCGGCGACAGTGTGACAACGGCGGGCAGTCCGGCCTGTTTAATGGCGTCCGCCGCCGCAAACGCTTCTCCGGCGTAGTAAAAAGTTTCGCCGACAATGTAATCCGCGCCTTCTTCTTTCGCCCAAGCGCACATTTCATTGAACATTCCGCGTGCGGCGTCCTGTCCTTTTTTGTCGTCGGGATCCCACACATTCGTATTGGAGATATTTCCCGCCAGAAGATTCGGCTCTTCGCCGTCGGCGACATCCGACGCCACTTCGGCGGCAATTCGCAGGGCGGCGCGATTGAGCGATTCCAATTCGTCTTCGCGCTCCATCACGCGCATTTTTTCGCGATGCCCGTTGTAGGTGAACGCCTGCGCGACATCCGAGCCGGCATGCTGAAAATCACGATGCAATTGCCGCAGCGCATCGGGCTTTTCCAAGACGACTTCCGGCACCATCGCGCCGGAAGTCATATAGCCGCGCCGCTCCATTTCAAAGAGGAATCCTTCGGCGCACAGAACGCCGCCGTTATTGAGACGCTCGAGAAGATTGCGTTTTTGAGTCATCGCTGTTTCTCCGTTTTTTGAAAATCGGATTCGCTTTGGGGGAATCCGATGATGTGATTCTAATGCAGATGCCGCCTTTTATAAAGTGATTAAGCGCGATAAATAAATCGGCTGTTAACAGAGATTTTAATCGCCGCCGTCTTTTTATTTTGTCGCGTCCGCCAGCGAGAGTCCGCGCAATTTTATTTTCAGCAATTCGGTGTCGGCGGTGACTAACCGCATTTTTTCCGCGATGGCGGTCGCCGCAAACAGGCAGTCAAACGGATCTTTGTTCCATCTTTTTAAGGCGACGGATTTCATTACCGTCGCGCCGTCGGGCATAATTTCGTGCAAACCTTCGGAGAGTAATCGCCGACGCCATTGCAGCGGCGCATTGCCCAGCGAGATTTTTCCCTTTTCTTCCAAAAGCGCCGCCTCCCAAAAAGCGGCGACGGAAACATAAAGCGCGCGTCGGGAAAGCGCATCAGCGGCGAGAAGGCGGCTTTGCGGGCCAAGTTTGGGATTGTTCTCCCGCAGCCAGAGAAGCGCATGCGTATCCAGCAGCACGCTTTCGGGCGGCGGCATCACCATGTCAGCAGATGCGTATTGACAATGTCGCCGTGGATGATAATCTTTCCGGCATCTCCGCCGATGAACGATTTGGCGGCGGCGGGGGATTTTTTCGTCGCCGGTTTTTTCAGACGGCGGGAATTAACATTCGCCGCCGATTTTTTAACGGCGGATTTCTTTGCAATAGACGCTTTTATTACTTTCGGCATTGGAAAATCAACGCCGTAATTTTAGCATTTTTTATCGCCGCTGAATTCGGGGACGCGGAAAATTAGAATCCTCGTGCCGATGCTCTGCGTCGGCACGCATGCCGGGATGCTCTGCGTCCCAAATCCATCGGCGAATTAGAAATCCGCCGACAGTAATTAATTAGCGGACGCAGAGCGTCCGGCCACGCATTCCAACGCAGAGCGTTGGAACGAGGAGTATCGCCGCCCAAAAAAATAGGGCGGAGTAAAACTCCGCCCCGAATGTCGGCGATTAACGCTAACCGCCGAACCAAATATCGCCAATGGCGATTACGGATTATGCCGGTCCACCGGAACCGGAGCGCCGTCCGCCGTAAAATGCACTTCCAAACTATTGGTAACGGACTCGAAGGTTTCGGGAATCACAGTTCCGCCTGCATCCGTCGTTGCCGGCACGAAGACATTGAGAGAGTTGAATACGCGCAGTTCACCGGCGACTTCCTCAGCCGTCGGACCGAAGAATTTTCCAAAAACGGAAAACAGCGTCTCGGAACCAATTGGAGCCGGCTGACTGGGATCCACGCCCCCAATGCGGTCAAAGTCCACCAGATCGTCGAAAACGCCGACTCTATTTGGATTTTGCTGATTCGGATCTGTAACCCGCAGCGGCTGGAAAATCGTCCCTGTGGCGGCAAATGTGTCGCGGGTGATCATGATTGGCATACCGGTATTTAGGTCCAACACCTCCACAGTTTCAGTAACAGGGACAAAATTATTGGCAAATCCGCCGCCGTCCGACAGAATTTGGCCGTCCCAATTGACAACCAAAAGGTCCAGCGGCTGAGACAACAGCAGGGAGGGATCGCCGTAGACATCCTCCGGGTCATAGGCAAACAAGTCAAACTGGCCGTTCATTTCGCCGTTGCCGAAATCGGCGTCAAATTGCGCGTTGCCCCGAACATAATACGAACTCTTCCCGGCGAATTCGCCCGCATTATCGAAGGTCACCTGCCGAAAATCGCCGATGGCTATTCCGCCGTAGACCGCTTCGCCCCCCGTTGGAATCCCAGCCGCCGGGGTTTCAAATCCAAACCAATGGGCGGCGGCGGCGGCGTAGGGAGCATTCGCATCCGCCGTTACTTCCGCCGCCGTCGGCGGAATCAGCCACGCTCCAATCGCCGAAAATTCATTCTCGTAGAGAAATGTCCGAACATTGGAGGCGCCCAGCAATTCCGAAGCCGGATCTATATCGCTGATGGAAAAAGTACCATCGTCCACAATGGGCAGCAGCGGATTCGGAATGTCGCCGCTTTGATACAGCGCAAAATCCACCGACCCGACAGTGGCAGTATTGAAGACATCAAACTGGCGTCCATTCGGATCTTCACTTGCCGGCGTCAGATCTATCACGCCGTCCCGTGCGTTCATCTCGTCGCCGTCTTGGAAGTAAGAATAAACCAACTCCTGCGCATCGTCGGTGGCGGCTATCAGCGTGGAAGTTATCGCCAGCGCAATTGCCACGGGACGATTAATATTAACATCTTCGCCCTCAGAGAGTGCTAAATCTCCCCTAAACAGAGGGCCGATGCCGCCGAAGCCGTCTACAACGAGAAGGTTTACTTCGTTCTCGTTAGAGAATGAATCATCGCACATAGAAGAGTCTTCCGCTACCGCGCAGACCTGATCCAAAAAGGTATTGAAATCAGCCCCGAATGAAGTGTAAAAACCCTGGAGTCGAGTTTGGCGAGCGTCGTGCGCAATTCTTGCGGCATTAATAAGACCTGGGAGCTCCGTGTTGAAGTCATTGCAAGCCGTCAAGTCACTGCCGGACAAACTACCGCAATCCCTCATAGTGCCAAAGGGGGCGGGGTCGAAATCTTCGCGTTCGAAAGGCCGCAAGGAATCGGTGCCTGAGAATGCCGCGAATCTTCTCGAAACCACTTGCGCCGTTTCCGTGAAAGTTCCCGTCGTGTGGAATCGCGCGACTAATTTATCGCCGCGCCGTGCGTAAAACACGGCTTCGTCGTTGTTCGCCCGGTTAACGCTCAGGGGATCGGGCAAGATTGGATCAGCCGTGTTAATCATTACCATCCAGTTCGGTGGGTTGCCTGGCACCGGCACCGTCGGCATGAGACGCACGCTATTCCCACTACTCGGCAATCCGGTTTCGCCTTCCGGAATCGTTACCGTGCAGACATTCGATGCGTCGCATGGGACGGAGGTTCTGTCCGCAAGATCAACAGCGTCAAGAAGAGTGGCGGTGAACAAGTTCGAGCCGGACACTGTGAATTCAATGTCAAATCCGCCGGGGCCGGCGGGAGCGTCGAGCATCGGAAAAGTAATGTCGACTTGGCCGCTTATTTGACTGACTATCCCCAAATTAGGGGGGGGGAGGGCGGGGGGGACTTCTACTTGCATGTCCGTCCCCACCGGCAGAAAGCCGCCGTCGTCGGCGAAGTAGCCGTAGCCGGAGGCGAAAGTATCCGCTCCGCTTTCCGCCAGCACCCGGGGGGCGGAGGGTATTTCCAGAACATCCGGCAATGCACCGTCCAGGCCGAATGCGCTAAACGAGGCGGATAAGTCGCCGAATCGCACAGGCGCATTCTCGTCAAGAACGGTTGTCCCGCCCGCTGCGATTGGCGTGAGTAACCCGGTGGCGACAACGGCTACTTGGTTGTCGTCGTCAATGTCGTAATTGTTTCTGGTGTCGTCAACAATTGCGACTGTCCATCTTGTGAACAAGTCGGAATCGGGCGGCCGCGGCCCTGTCGGAACGAGTATGAATGCCGCCGTGCGGAATCCAAACTGAATCGTTACCGTGCAGACATTTTGCGGGCAAACCAATTCCGTGCCGTCCGGGTGCATTGCGGTGAAAGCATCCCCTTCAATGCGAAAACTCACGGCAAATCCTTCGGGCGGAACGCGCACATTGGACCCGACGGTAAAAGTAGCATTTCCGTTTTCCGGGGCCACCGTCGGCTCCGGCGTGTCGAAGCTTACAACGGGAGGCACCGTGGGGGGCGGAGGCAGAATGTTGACATCGGTGTTGTCGTTCGGCAAATTGATCGCCACCGAATCCGGATCCAGCGGATTCGTCCGACTAATCGGCGTCGGCACGAAACTTAAAGCCAGATTGGTGCTTCCCGACGGAATCGTCACTGTGCATTCAGTAGTGGTTTGGCAAACCAATTCCGGCTGGTTGTCGGCGGGCACGAAACCATCTTCAATCGTAAACTCAAGGGGTCTTCCGCCCGTCGGTGCCTGCGCAGCCAGAGTCGGCGTCTGGATTTGAACTTCGCCGGTCATCTCGTTGGTAACCATCGGCGCTCCAAATTCGAGGTTGTCGTCAACGAATCCGGTTTCCGTCGGATCCGTCACATCCGCCACCAGCACCGACTCGAGAAGTATCTCCAGCGGATCCAATCCTGCTCCCGACGGAATCGTCACTGTGCAGGCCACGCCATTGCAAGTCACCGTCAGCGGCATCTCCACGCCGTCGACCATGACCGTCTGGTCGGCGACGGGCCTGATATTTAACGAAAGCGTAAAGTCGATGTTAAATTCGCCTGGCCCGGCGGCTCTGTCCAGCACTGGCGTCTGGACGGAAATTTGGCGAAGTCTCGCATTGGTAATCAACGGCTGGCTGAATCCGCCCCTGACTCCGGTGGGTGTGGTTGCTACCTCAATGGGGGGCGCGCCGCGGTTGCCGTTTTCAATTTCGAAAGGGTCGTTGATGCCGGCGGGGACGAGTGAGACTGTCCATCGGGGGGGGGCATCTTCAGCGGGATTGGCCAACTCTCGCGGAATAAGTATGAGTGTCGCCGAAGTTGCCCCCGGTAGAATTCTCACCGTGCAGAATCCGACTCCGCAAGCGACATGATTGTTGGCTTGGCTGCCGACAATGGCGGCTATCGCCGCCAATCGGCCGGCAGTGGATTCGCCGGGAGTGAATCCCTCGCCTTCAATGTTAACCCTCACCTCCAATCCGGCAGCCGGAGCGGGCGTGTTGGAAAAAATCGTAAAAGTAGCCCGGCCGCTTTGGGTCACACTCCCTTGTTCCACAGTCGGAGCGTCAAGCAAATCATCTCCGATGAAGAATCCCAAAGTGGGCTGAATGTCGTAATTGTCGTTGTCATCAGGAACCAAAATCAGCCGCCATGTCGGTAGCACAGCATTCGAATCAAAAGTGGGCGGCTCAATAACCAGCGTTCCCGAAGATTCATCGTCCTGAATCGTCACCTCGCAGATTCCCTCATCATTGCAAGGGATCCCCCCGTCAACACGCCTAAACGGCGGTCCTTCAACCCGGAATCTCAGAACAAATCTGTCGTCAGTGGAAGGGCGCACATTGGCAAGAACCGTAAAGGATGCTTCGCCTTCGGCGTCGCCCTGCATAACCGGCTCCCGGAAAGTTAATATGCGTTGAATGTCGTAATTGTTGCTGGGAATCACACTAGCCACCGGCGGCGGCGGCACCGGGTCGCCCGCTCCGGGCTGAGTTGTCGGCTCGGGCTCGAGAATCAGACGCTGAAAGCGGAGTCCCCTCTCAATCGTCACATCGCACCGCCTCACGCTTCCGCTGGGCGTTGTTTCGCAAGTCCCGGTTCCCAGCGCAAGATTGAAGTCGCGTGGAATCAGGATTTCAATTTCAAATCCACCGACGCCGGCGGGCGCGTTCAGCAACGGCGTGGTAATGCTATATCGGCCGTTCCCCAGATCTTCCGTCTCGCCGAATGCGCTGACGACCGTGTCAGCTTCTTCGACGCGAGGCGTCAGCAAGGGGCTGTCGTCGCTGCTGCCGCCGCCGGTGGACCCCCAATACGCCGCACCGCCGACAAAGGCAATCGCGAGGGCTTTCAGCAGACTATTGGACTCCCCCTCCGCCGAATCGGGATTGAGGGTCTGACAGCCGGAAAGAATCAACGCCGCCGCCATCACGGCGGGAACCGCCCAATGGCGGACGGACGCCATCGCCGCACCCGGCCGAGCGGATGAAATGCGAGGGCGACCGCAGTCCCGAATTTTTTGTCCGAATTTGTTCATTGCTGCTTCTCCTGTATAGGGATTGATTAAGAATGAAGGCGTTATTATACGCCGATTTTTTGCGGAGTCAAGAAAAATTCAATTTTATTTTCTTTGTTGCGGGTGTGCATAAAATTCCGCCCCGCCCGTTTTATCGCCGCCCAAAAAATAGGGCGGAGTAAAACTCCGCCCCGAATTCGGCGATTAACGCTAACCGCCGAACCAAATATCGCCAATGGCGATTACTGCGAATCCGGATTTGGCAGAGGAATATCCGGCAGATCAAATCGGCCATCCGGAACATCATCGCCCGTCGCCGTAAAATGCACTTCCAAAACACTGGTAACGGACTCGCTTTCTCCGGTAGCCGGATCAGACGGATTCGTGCGCTCCACCGTCACGAAAGTGCGAGAGTTGAATACGCGCAGTTCACCGGCGACTTCCTCAGGAAAAGGCAAAAGAGGATTATCCCCCGCATTCCCCGGACCGAAGAATTTTCCAAAAACGGAAAACAGCGCGCCGTCCCCGATTGGAGAAGGCCCGGGAGGAGCACCCGGAATCCCCGAGTCGTCGCCAACTTGCACCAGATTGTCGAAAACGGGTTCTCTTCCGAAAGCGGGGCTATTTTCTGGATCTGTTAGATCATCAGGCACCGCTTCAGCCCGCAGCGGCTGGAAAAGCGTCGCTGCGGGGGCAAGTATTTCGCGGGCCAACTGGTCATCACCGGCATCGTTTAGAACAGGATTACCGTCGCTGTCGAACAAAGGTTCAAAAGCAGGGAAAGAATTATTGGCAAACCCGCGGCCGTCCGGCAAAATTTGGCCTTCCCAATTGACAACCAAAAGGTCCAGCGGCTCAGCAAACGCCAGGGTGGGATCGCCGTAGACATCCTGCGGGCGAAAGGCGAACAATTCAAACTGGCCGTCCATTTCGTCGTTGGCGAAATCGGCTTCAAATTGCGCGTTGCCATGAACATAAAACGACCGCTTCCCGGCGAAAACGCCCGCATTATCGAAGGTCACCTGCCGAAAATCGCCGGTCGCTATTCCGCCGTAGACCGCTCGGCCTGCCGTTGGAATCCTATCCACCGGGGTTTCAAATCCAAACCAATGGGCGGCGGCGGCGTAGTAGGGAGCATCCTCATCCGCATTTATTTCCTCCGCCGTCGGCGGAATCAGCCACGCCCCAATTGCCGAAAATTCATTCTCGTAGAGAAATGTCCGAACATTGGATCTGCCCAGCAATTCCCTACTCGAATCTATTTGGCTGATGGAAAAATCCTCGGTCGGCGGCAGCGCATCCGGAACATCCGGAATGTCGCCGCTTTGATACAGCGCAAAATCCAACGACCCGACAGTGATAGTCTCGAAGACCTCAAACTGGAATCCACTCCCATCTGGCGGCAACAGATCTATCATGCCGTCGCCGTCGAGGTCTTGGAAGTAAGAATAAACCAACTCCTGCACATCGTCGTCGGCGGCTACCAGCGTGGAAGTTATCGGCAGCGCAATTGCCACGGGACGATTAATATCAACTACTTCGCCCACAGAGCGGGCGTTCTCAGGGCGGGGGTTCAATGCCGTTGCCCTAAAACCCACTCCTCTGCCGTCTACAATGAGGAAGGGTAGGCTATTGATATTGAAAGATAGAGCCGCGCAACCTGCGCCGCCCACATTCCGGCAGACTTGTCGCACGAAGGTAAGGTAAGTCGTCCCGAAGTTGCTATAAGCCGTCTGGAGTTGCGTTTGGCGAATCTCGTGGGCATTTAATTCAATATTGCAAGCGCGGCGGGGATCGGTGTTGGAGGCCAGATTCGAGCAATCTGCATTCACATCAGTGCCGGGGAGAAAGTTAAAGGGTTCGGGGTCGAAATCTTCGCGGTCGAAAGGCGGCGGCAAGTCGGTGTCGGGGTTGAAGGGGATGGTGTTGCCCTCGTCGTCTACGAAGGAAGTAAAGGGTTGTATCGCCTCCACAATCGCCGTGGTCATGAAAGTTCCCGTCGTGTGGAATCGCGCGACTAATTTATCGCCGCGTCGGGCGTAAAACACGGCTTCGTCGCTGTTCGCGCGGTTATTGCTCAGGGGGTCGGGCGACAGCGGGTTTCCTCTGGGGATTGGAGCGACTTCCAGATCCCAAGCTGTGGCGGCGTCAAAGTTGTCCGGGTCAAATCCGGCGGCGGCCGGTGTAAGAACAAGATTCGGCGGCGTGAATTGGCCTTCCAGAATCGTCACCACGCAGACATTTAGCGGGCAATCCACGGGCGTGCCGTCCATGAGCATGGCGGTGAAATCGGCCACGCCTCCCACGCGGATTCCGATTTGATGCCCGCCGGAGGGGGCGGCTTCACTGATGCTTCGCAACCCCCAAGTGGTTTGGCCGTTGAAAAACATGCTGCTTTCAAAACGGAAGTGGCCGATCAGTGAAGGGCCGAATCCGAGGTCAACAATACTCGTATCAAACGGCAGAAAGCCGCCGTCGTCGGCGAAGTAGCCGTAGCCGGAGGCGAAAGAATCCGCATTGCTTTCCGCTGTAATTCTCGAGGCGTGGGGTATTTCCAGAATGTCCAGATCGCCGGGCAGTCCTTGGGGGCGAAACAGGGCGGTTACTTCGCCGAATCGCACAGGCGCATTCCGGTCAAGAGTGAAATCCGCCTCGCCCTCTGCGATTAGCGTGATTTCGCCGACGATAACGGGTGCTTGGCTGTCGTCGACAATGGCGTAATTGTTGCTGGAGTCGTCAACAATTGTGACTGTCCATCTTGTCAAGTCGAGATCGGACGACCCCCCTTCTGCCGGCCCTAGCGGAACGAGTATAAATGCCGCCGTGCGGGTTCCTACCGGAATCCTTACCGTGCAGACATTTTGCGGGCAAACCAATACCGAGCCATCCGGGAGCCTTGCGGTGAAACCCTCCCCTTCAATGCGAAAACTCACATCAAATCCTCCGGTCGGAGCGTCCACATTGGACCTGACGGTAAAAGTGACATTTCCGGTATTCTGCTCCACCGTCGGCTGCAGCGTGGAGAAGCCTACAGCGGGCGGGGTGGTGGTGACGGCAACGGATGTTTGGCTGTCGTCGTTAAAGCCGTAATTGTTGGTGGTGTCGGGAACAATTGCGACGCTCCATCTTGTGGTAGCGGTCCCTTGCGGAACGAGTATAAATGCCGCCGTGTTGCTGTCTTCCAGAATCCTTACCGTGCAGACATCTTGCGGGCAAACCAATTCATCGCCATTCGGGAGCCTTGCGGTGAAAGCAGGCCCTGTAATGCGAAAACTCACGGCAAGCCCTCCGGCCGGAGCATTCGTTTCGGAAACGAAGGTAAAAGTAACCTCTCCGTTTTCCAGGTTCACCACCGTCGGCGCCAGCGTGTCGAAGCCCACAACGAAGGCGGGCGGCGGGGTGGTGGGCGGATCCAGAATGGTGTAATCGTCGCTGGGCGGCACAACGATCGCCACCGGCTCCGTCGTATCATCCGGATCAATCGGCTCGAACATCAAAACCAGCCGGGTTTGGGTCTCCGGAATCGTCACTGTGCAGGCAGTGGGAATGGGTTGGCAAGTCACCGTCACCGGCACCATCTCGCCGCCGACATCGACCATCTGGTTTTGGACGGGCCTGAGATTTGCCGGAAGCGTAAAATCAATGTTAAATCCGCCTGGCCCGGCGGCTCTGTCCAGATCCGGCGTCTCGGTGGAAAATTGGCGAGAGTCCCCCGTACCGATAACATTCAGAGGGCTGAATTCGCCCCCAATGACTCCGGTGGGTGTGTTTGCTACCGGAATGGGGGGCGCACCGCGGTTGCCGTTTTCAATTTCGAAAGGGTCGTTGATGCCGGCGGGGACGAGTGAGACTGTCCATCTGTTGACGACAGCGGGATCGCGATTGGCCGCTCCCACCGGAATAAGCGTAAATGTCGCCGAAATTTCCCCCGCTGGAATTGTCACCCTCACCGTGCAGGTTCTGCCTTCGCAAGTGACATGATTGTTGGCTTGGCTGCCGACAATGGCGGCTATCGCCGCCAATCGGCCGGCATCGGTTTCGATGCCCGTTGCCTCTCCGTTAGTTCTAACCATCTCTCCGTTAGTTCTAAGCATCACATCCACGGCATGTTGAGCGGCCTGGTTGATAACAACCATACCCATAACCTCGCCGTTTTGGGCCACTTCGCCGAGTGTTAATCCCGCAGTGCGCTGAATGGCGTAATTGTTGCTGGGAATCAAACTAACCAACGGCGGCGGCGGGTTCGTTCCGGGCAGAGGCTCGAGAATCAGATGCTGCGCGCGTTGCCCCACCGGAATCGTCACTACGCATCGCCCCACATTGTTGCAAGTTCCGATCTCCGGCGCAAGCGTGAAGCCGATTGGAATCTGGATTCCAATCGGGAATCCATCACTGCCGGCGGCCCTGTTCAGCGACGGCGTGGTAATCCAATATCGGACGACTTGGCCGCCGCCTTCGAGAGCAACCGCCCGAGCCTTCGACTCGCCGAATGCGCCGGCGACCACCACGGTGCGAGGCGGCAGCAAGGGGCGGTCGTCGCTGCCGCCGCCGCCGGAGCCCCCCCACACCGCCGCACCGCCGACAAAGGCAACCGCGATGGCTTTCAGCAGACTATTGGACTCCCCCTCCGCCGAATCGGGATCGAGGGTCTGACAGCCGGAAAGCATCAGCGTCGCCGCCATCACGGCGGGAACCGCCCAATTGCGGATGGACGCCATCATCGCCGCACCCGGCCGAGCGGATGAAATGCGAGGGTGTCCGCAGTCCCGAATTTTTTGCCCGAATTTGTTCATTGCTGCTTCTCCTTTACAGGGATTGATTAAGAATGAGGGCGTGATTATACGCCAATTTTTGCGGAATCAAGAAAAATTCAATTTTATTTTCTGTGTTGCGGGTGTGCATAAAATTCCGCCCCGCCCTTTCTATCGGCGGAAATTGCTGGGGAGGCAGGATTCGAACCTGCGCATGGCGGGATCAAAACCCGCTGCCTTACCGCTTGGCTACTCCCCAATTTCATTCGTCCTCATTTCTGCTTTTGGCGTTTTGCGCCCGCCGACAGCGGCAGGACGACGATTCAAACCCGCCGCCGCAAACCATTCAACATTCGGCGGAAGGCGCATCGCCGCTTGATTAAGCGATTCCGCATCGGCGAAATCCGCAAAAACACATGCGCCGCTGCCGCTCATTTGCGCTTTTCCCGCCGCCGCTTTCAGCGTTTGCATCGCATCGCCAATTGGCGGATAAAGCGAAACGGCGGCATCGGTTAAATCGTTGGCGGCGGCAATTTTGCAGTGCCGACGCCGCTTTGTCAAATTGCCAAACGCCGCAAAAACTTTTTTCGTTGAAGATTGAACCGGCGGAATCACCGCCAAATACCGCCGCTTCGGAATTTTTTGCGCGGCGATAATTTCGCCGATTCCGCCGACGCGCGCATTTTCGCCGAAGATGAAAAACGGAATGTCCGCCCCCAAATGCGCCGCTAATTCCATTAAGCGGCGGCGCGAAAATCGCAGATTCCACAGGCGATTCAACGCCAGCAAAACCGCCGCCGCATCCGAACTTCCGCCGCCGAGTCCGCCGCCGACGGGAATGCTTTTTTCCATCCGAATATCCGCCCCGAATTCCGACCCGCTTTCGCGTTTGAGAAGTTTCGCCGCCAGCAATGCAAGATCGGATTTTGCGGGAATGGACGACTCTCCGAGTCGGCGAATTTTGCCGTCCTTGCGCGGGCGAACGGCAATTCGGTCGCAGCGGTCAATAAGGGCGACGAGCGAATCTACAAGATGCATTCCGTCGCTGCGGACGCCGACGATTTTCAGCGACAGATTCAATTTCGCCGGCGCCAAGACGCGCAGCCAATTGCCGTCGGTCAGGATTCTGTGCGCCATTCGGTGATGGTAATTTTCACGCTAATTTCCTTGCGAAATTTTCTGCGCGTAAGAAAAACTTCGCGCGGGCGGGCGTTTTCATCGTGTCCGTCCAATTCCACTGTCCAGCCGTCCTGTCGAATTATTTGTGCGATGCTTCTGCCGACGATTTTCGACTCCGACCGTTCGTGTGCGCGTCCTTGAATCCAATCGCCGAGACCCGTCAGCGGCAGTCGCCAGCCGAGTGCTTGTTCCATCAGCAAATCCGCATCGGCGGCGCGAAATTCGGCGTCGGGCGTTTGAAGAAATGCGCCGTCGGACGACAATTCAATTTTCGCCAGCGATGTGCCAATCAGCGACAGAATCTGCACCGAATCCGCAAATCCGTCCCCGTTTTTTTTTCGCCGCCAGAAAAATTTCGCCGAGTGCTTTTTGCCGTCGGATTGGACGATAATTTTTCCGCGCGCGGAAAATATCGCCGACGGTTCCAGGGCGACTCGCTTTTCTAAAAGCGATGCGCAGCCGCCCAGAATTATCAGCGCGATTGCGCTATTCAAAAAGACGGTAGCGCGCGACAGTTTCGCCGAGAACATCGTTTTGAGGATGCGCCGCCAGCGCGTTTTTCCAAATCTTTTTAGCCGCTTCGGCGTCGCCGCTTTCCCACAGAACTTCGCCCAGATGGGCGGCAATTTCAGGGGCGTTTGAGCGAGTCGCCGCCGCCGCTAAAAATTTGCGCGCGTCCTCTAAATTACCCAGACGATAATGCGACCAGCCCATGCTATCCAGAATGTTGGGGTCGTCCGGCCGAATTTGCAGGGCGCGGAAAATTAATTCCTGCGCCTCGTCGAGACGCAAATTATGGTCGGTGAGAATATAGCCGAGAGCATTCCAGCCGTCGGGGTCGTCCGGATACAATTCAATCATGCGGCGCAGCAGCCGCTCGGTTTGGGCGAGTCGTCCGGCTTCTTCGGCGTAGATGGAATGCTGATAGAGCATTCCTTTTTCGTCGGGAAATCGGCTGCGCGGCTTGTTAAACCATTGATACGCCGCTTCCGCTCCTTCGCGACGCTTAATTAAATCCGCCGTCGCTACGGCGACGATGGCGAATCCGTCGGGGTCGTCAATTTCGACGGCGAGCAGAATCGCCATTGCGCCGTCGCCGTCGCCGCTGTTTTCCAAAAGCCGCGCGAGGCCGACTCTGGCGTAGGGATAAAAGCCCGAATCCGACGGAACTTTTTCATAGTGATATTCCGCCTGCGATGAATTTTCCGCGTCTTCAAAGAATCGTCCGGCGTTGTAGGCGGCGTCGTCGGCGAAATTATCCTGATTGTCCAGCACCGACCGCCAGTCGCCGCTTTCCGGATTCAAATACAATTGAAAAGCGTAGACGGCGTGGGCGATGGGGACATCGGCGACGGATTCTAATTCGTGCATCGCGCCCGCTGTGTCGCCCTGCGAATAAGCGGCGCGGGCGGCGGCAAAAATCGGCTCCGCCCATCCCGGCCGCAATTCGCGCGCGCGGGCGAGTGCGGCGGCGGCGGAATTTTCATCGTCGGCGAGAACCGATAATTCGGCGAGATAAAAATAAAATTCCGCCTGCGTATCCTCGGCGAATTCATTTTTCATTTCGCGCATAAATTCCAGCGCGCTTTTTTTGCTGCCGCTGCGGGCGAGTTGAGCGTAAAGGTCGGCGGGCGATTCGCCGTCTTCCCTAACCAGATGCTGCAGATGCGGCTTGGCCGATTCCAAGTCGCCCGACAAAATCAAAATTTCCGCCAAACTCTGCCGCGCCGGAATGCCGCCGCCGAGGCCGCTCCATTTGCTGGCGGCGCGCAGCGCAAGCGGAACGTGGCGAGAGCGAATCGCCTGTTCGGTGGCGTCGCGCAAAAGGCGCGGATCCTGCAAGGCTTCGCCGAGCGCGATAAACAAAGAAGCGGCGCGGGCGTTGTCGCCCCGCACGGCGGCGATATTCGCCAGCAGCGCCCGATAAATCGCCTCTTCGCCCGACGGAAAATCTTCGGCGGACGCAGCATTCGCCGCCATCGCCAGCGAAAAAATCGCGGCGATTATCGGCGGACGGACAACAATTCGGTGAAAACAATTCAGCGGCATTCGGTTAAAATAGCATAATCGCCGCCGCTGCGGAAAGCCGGTGATATAATTGCGCGCGGCGGCCAAGTAGCTCAGTCGGTAGAGCAGAGGACTGAAAATCCTTGTGTCGGCGGTTCGATTCCGTCCTTGGCCACCATCGCCCGATGCGGAAAATTAACGGCGAAAAAATCAGCGGAAAGGAACGAGAGGGGTTTTTAATCGCAAAAAATCTTGCCCGGATTCAAAATATTGTTGGGGTCAAAAACCCGCTTAATATCGCGCATCGCCGACAACGAAGAAGAATCAATCTGGCGGGGAATAAACTCCCGCTTGGCAATTCCAATGCCGTGTTCGCCGGAAATTGTCCCGCCCAACTGCAGCACAAAATCCATTATTTCAGAAAGCGCATTTAATGCGCGCTGCTCTTCATTCGCCGACTCCCCCCCCCCCCCCCCCTCCAAATAAAAGATTAATATGAATGTTGCCGTCGCCGGCATGGCCGAAGTTTATGTTTTTAATTCTCCATTTTGCGGCGATGCTTTCCACACCTTTTAATAATTCGGCAAGACGCGAAACAGCGACCGCAACATCCTCATTGATTTTCTTCGGCGCGACTTCCCGCAGCAAAGGAGATAATGCGCGCCGCGCGCTCCACAGTGACGCGGAATCATCAGCGCGCTCAACGCTTAATGCTTTTCTTTTTTCGCATATTATAGCGGCGTCGGCGGCTTGCTTTGATATATCTTCGCCGTCGACTTCTATTAATAGCATTGCTCCGGCGCCGGATAAAGCCAAGGAAGAATCGCGCGCGCGAATTAATGCCATCGCGCCTTTATCCATTAATTCAATGGCCGACGGCGATTCGGCGAGGGCGGCCAATTCGGCGGCGGCATTGGCGGCGTCAGCGATGCTTTCAAATTGCGCGACGATTCCTCCTTTGTCCTTTGGAATGGGAGAAAGTTTTAATGTCGCTTGGGTAATTATTCCCAAGGTTCCTTCCGAGCCGAGAAGCAGACGCATAAGGTCGCCGCCGATGGAATCCTTTTCTTCGCCGACGGCGATTGCATCTCCTCCTCCGCAGACGGCGCGAAGCGAATTAACATTATTTCGCGCGCCGCCGTATTTAATCGCGCGCGGGCCGGCGGCCGCCGTCGCCAGATTTCCGCCGATGCTGCAGTAGGATATGCTGGAAGGGTCGGGCGGCCAAAATAAGCGATGCGCCGCGCATATTTTCTGCACATCAATGTTAAGCGCGCCGGGGGCGGCTTTTATTGTTTGAGAATCGGCGTTGACTGATTCTATTTCCGTCATTCTTTCGGTGGATAAAATGACCCCCCCCCCCTCGGCGATTGCGCCGCCGGCGGTGCCGGTGCCGCGTCCGCGCGGAATAATGGGGATGCGGAATTCGTTGGCGAGGCGAATAATATGCGCGACTTCTTTTTCATTCTTGGGAAAAACAACGGCGTCCGGCGGATGCGCGCGGCGGCTGTTGTCGGCGGCGTAGGCGAATCGCGCGGCGGAATCGGCGGCGACATTATCCGCGCCGACGGCGGCGGCGAATCGCGCGGCGAAATTCGGCGGGGGCATTGGCAAAGTATAATCCGCCTTTTACCGCATCGGAGAAAAACACGATGGAAAAACCGGCGGCGACTTCCCGTCCAATTCATAATTTACTGGCGCGGCGTTGGAGTCCGCGCGCGTTTGATTCTGCGCGGAGAATTTCGCGCGACACGCTAACCGCGCTTTTGGAAGCGGCGCGATGGGCGCCTTCGTCTTTCGGCGAAGAGCCGTGGGCGTTTGTCGTCTGTCCTCGCGACGACGAGGAATCGTGGGAAAAAGCCAAAGCCGCATTGGTGGAGGGAAATCGCGGCTGGGCGCAAAATGCCGCTTTGCTGATTCTGGTCTGCGCGAATCCGCATTTTTCCAAAAACGGCAAACCGAATTCCAACTACGCCTACGACACCGGCGCGGCGGCGATTTCGCTGGTCTTTCAGGCGGAAGCGATGGGTCTTCGCGCCCACCAGATGAGCGGATTTGATGCCAATCGCGCGCGCGAATTTTTTCATGTGCCGGACGAATTTGAATGCTTGGCGATGATTGCCGTCGGCTGTCAATCCGCCGCTGAGTCGCTGCCGGAAGGACGACTGCGCGAAGCCGAATCTGCGTCTCGCAGCCGCCGTCCGCTGGCGGAAAAATTCTTCGCGGGCGAATGGGGCAAAGGATTCGGGGAGTAAAATCGGCAAAAAAAACAACACGGGCGGAAAAAAACGCAAAAAAATTCGCAATGCGGCCGGAATCGTGCTATAATAGCTTCGCAACCCCCCTCTGAGTAACCGGTAGCCAATCCGGTATGACGAGGTCACGCCGCGCGGTTTTGCCGCGCGGCTCTTTTTTAATGTGAGAACCCGCGCTTACATTGACGGCTTTAATCTTTACAATTCGCTTCCCAAAAGCGAAGACGGCGTCAGGCGGCACCGCTGGCTGAATCCGAATGCGCTGCTGAACGCCGTTTATCCGCTTGCGCGCGAATTGGATGCGATTAAATTTTTCACCGCCGCCGTCGTGCAAACCGCTGTCGATGAAGGAAGCGGCGATATCACCAAAGGCGAACGCCAGCAAATTTACTGGCGCGCGCTGAGGACTCTGCCCAATTTGGAAATTATTGAGGGGTTTTTTCTCTCTCGCCAAGTTTTCATGCCGGCGGCGGATTTCGCCTGTTCCCGGCAATTTGTCAGAGTCGTCAAAACCGAAGAGAAAGGGTCGGATGTCAATCTCGCCACGCATCTTTTGTGCGACGCTTTTGATAACGCCTTTGACCGTGCGCTTGTGGTGAGCAATGATTCGGATCTTGTCCTGCCGATTGACCGGGTTGTCAATTGCTTTCATAAGCGCGTTGGCGTTGTTATTGTTCCGCGAAAGGGACGCCCTCCCGCCGATCGCCTGCGACAAGCCGCTTCGTTTCATAAAATTATTTCGCCGGAATGTCTCGCCAAAAGCCAATTTCCGCCGATGCTGGAAGACGGACTCGGAAAATTCTCCAAGCCGCGATCGTGGTAAAAAGTGTCGTGGACTTGAAAAAATACATCCGCGACATTCCCGATTTTCCCAAGCTGGGCGTGATTTTTCGCGATATTACTCCGCTGCTGGGCGATTCGCGCGCATTTGCTTTTGCGCTGGATTCGCTGGCCGCATTCGCCCCCGACGGCGTTGAATATGTAGCGGCGGTGGAATCGCGCGGCTTCATTTTCGGCGGCGAACTCGCCTGCCGACTCGGCGCGGGATTCTTGCCCATTCGCAAGCCCGGCAAATTGCCGTGGCGCACCAAGCGCGCCGATTACGCACTTGAATACGGCAGCGGCGAACTTCACATCCACGCCGACGCCGCCCATGCCGATGCGCGCGTAATGGTGGTGGACGACCTTATCGCCACCGGCGGCACGCTGTCGGCGGCATGCCAATTGGTGGAAGAATTAGGGGCGACAGTCGCGCAAATCGCCGTGCTGATTGAATTAACCGAACTCGGCGGATGCGCCAAACTCGGCGGTCGTCCATTTGCATCAACGATGCAATTATGAATTTGGCGCGCCCTAGAGGATTCGAACCTCTGACCTTTGGCTTCGGAGGCCAACACTCTATCCAGCTGAGCTAAGGGCGCGACGGCGGAATTCGCCATTATACGCCGCTTGCTATTTTTTTGCGATTCGCCGATAATTTCGCTGTTGTTATTTTCGGAATCCCAAAATGGCCAAGCCTAAAAACCCTGTTTTGCATGCCGTCAAGTTGACGGTCGTCGGTTTTGCGCTGCTGATTGTCGCTATTGTGCTGCTTGCGCTTTTAGTGAACAACATTGTCCGCAGCGAATCCGGCATCGCCGACGCGCAGGTGCAGGAAAATATCGCGCCGGTCGGCCGCCTGCACATCCGCGAATAGCCGAATGGCGACCTACGCGGTCGGCGACATTCAAGGATGCTTCGCCGCTTTTTTGCGGCTGCTGGAAAAAATCCGCTTTAATCCTCGCGGCGACCGCTTGTGGCTGGTCGGCGACATCGTCAATCGCGGCCCGAATTCTTTGGACGCATTGCGATGGGTCTATGAAAATCGACGGCGCGTTGCCGTCGTTCTTGGCAATCACGACATTCATCTTTTGATGGTGCGGGAAGGATTCGCCCAAGCCCACGGCGCCGACACGCTGGACGAAATTCTCGCCGCGCCCGACGCTGAAAAATTATGCGATTGGCTGCGTCATTGTCCGCTGTTTCATTGGGAAAACGGCTGGTCGATGGTGCATGCCGGACTTCTTCCGCAATGGACAATCGCCGACGCCGCCCGGCTTTCGCAGGAAGTGGAGAAGGTTTTTGCGTCGTCCGACTACCGCGATTTTTTCCAAGTTATCTATGGAAATGAACCGGCGAAATGGTCGGAGAATCTATGCGGAGAATCCCGCTGGCGGACAATTATTAATGCGATGACAAGAATGCGAATCTGCAAAGCCGACGGCGAAATGGAATTCTCCTATAACGGCGACCCGCAAAAAATACCCCCGAATTATTTCGCATGGTTTGATTCGCCGCAAAGAAAAAGCAGGGATGCGCCGATTCTATTTGGGCATTGGTCGGCGCTGGGATTAATCGTGCGCGACGATTTAATTGCATTAGATACCGGCTGCTTGTGGGGTCGCGCCTTGACTGCGATTCGCTTGGAAGATCGCGCAATCTTCCAAGTGCAGTGCGATGAAATGAGAAAAGAAGAATCACAAGGTAAAATTAAATGATGAATAAGGAATTGTTTACCATAGGTCACTCAACGCATTCTCTGGATGAGTTTGCCGCGCTGCTGAATCGCCATTGCATCAATGCGGTGGGCGATGTTCGCTCGCATCCTTACAGCCGATACAATCCCCAATACAACCGCGAAAAATTGAAGGGCGCGCTGGAATCGCGCGGCGTCGCTTATGTTTATCTCGGCGGTGAACTCGGCGCGCGCAGCGATAATCCGGCGCACTATGAAAAAGGCAAGGTGAGATATGACTTGCTCGCCCAAGATGCGCGTTTTGTTTCCGGACTGGAAAGAGTGCGGCGAGGTCTTGCCGAATATCGTCTTGCATTAATGTGCGCGGAAAAGGACGCCGCTTTTTGCCATCGCGGAATTTTAATCTGCCGCCGCTTGCGCGCGTCCGACTTGGAAATCAAGCATATTCTCGCCGACGGCGGCATAGTATCGCAAAATGAATTAGAGGAAAGATTAAAGAATCACTTTGGAATCAAACCGGATATGTTTAATAAAGATGCGGAATGCGTTGAGGAGGCGTATCGGCGGCAAGGCGAAAAAATCGCCTATGTCAGGCAAAATACAAAAACGGAATAATGCCGTCGGCTATGTTAATTCCGAAAAGAATTGCGGCACGATTTTAGTCGCCGGGCCGCGGCGGGAAAAATCAAACAGCGCGCCATTTACAGAAGGTTCCAAGTTAAGTTCCGCGCATTGCGCGCCGGTCATTTTCGCCGTCTGCACAAATCCGGCGGCGGGATAAACATTGCCCGATGTGCCGACCGAAACAAACAAATCGCATCTTTCAATTGCGCCGGCTATGCGATTTAATTCCAGCGGCATTTCGCCGAACCAAACAATATGCGGACGAAGCCCCCCTTTCTCTCCGCAGCCGACGCACGAATCATTAGTTTCAATTTTATCCGCCGAGGCAAACACGCCGCCGCAATTAATGCATTGCATCTTAAGTATTTCGCCGTGCATGTGAACAAGATTGCGGCTGCCCGCCCGCTCGTGAAGGTCGTCTATATTCTGCGTGACAAGAAGGAATTCCTTTTCGCCGTCGGCAAGAAAGTCGCGTTCAAATTCGGCGAGGGCATAATGCGCGTCGTTGGGGGCGACCGCCGCCAATCTTTTTCGGCGCTCATTATAAAAGCGATGCACAAGGTCGGGATTGCGGGCGAATCCTTCCGGCGTCGCTACATCTTCAATGCGATGATTTTCCCAAAGTCCGTCGCTGGCGCGAAAGGTCGGCACGCCTGATTCCGCCGATACGCCCGCCCCGGTCAAAACAACAATTCGCGAGGGGGGGGGAGGGGGGGTCATTGATTCGGCGCGCAGGTGTCGGTTTGTCCGAACAGAATCTTTTTCGCTTCTTCGTCCATTGTCGGGCTTGTGCTCATTTTTTCCGCGATTGTATATGCGCGGACAACCGCCGGACGCGCGCGCATCAATTCAAACCACCTTTGGAAATTGGGAAAGTCGGCGATATTAATTCCCTGCCGCTCGTAGGGAACAGTCCAAGGATAGCAGGCAAAATCGGCGATGGATATTTCATCGCGGATGAATTCATGCGATGCGAGTCGCCTATCCAAAATGCGGTAAAGGCGCGTCGTTTCATTTTGATACCGCTCAATCGCGTAGGGAATTTTTTCCGGGGCGTAGCCGGCGAAATGATGATTTTGTCCGAGCATCGGGCCGAGTCCTCCCATTTGCCACATCAGCCATTCTAATGTTTGGATTCGCGCGCGCGTTTCGGAAGGCAGAAAGCGGCCGGTTTTTTCGGCGAGATAAATTAAAATCGCCCCCGATTCAAAAACCGAAATCGGCTTGCCGCCGTCTTGGGGGTTATGGTCCACAATGGCGGGAATGCGATTGTTGGGCGAAATGGCCAGAAAATCCGGCGCAAATTGCTCGCCGCGGCCGATATTCACCGGCGCGATGCGATAAGGCAGCCCGGTCTCCTCCAAAAAAATGGAGATCTTGTGGCCGTTGGGCGTAGTCCAGTAGTGGAGGTCAATCATTTTTGGCGTCCCGATAAAAGCGGGGATTATATCAGAAGAATCGCGCAATTCAGAGCAGCGATTTTTCAATCGCTTTGCTAATGAGTTTGGAGGAGGGAATTTGCGCAAGCGGCGTGTGCGGAATTTTCAAGTCGCGCAAAGTTTTTCCGAAGCGCATAAAGCCGTTGGATTCGTCCAATTGAACCCAGCAAATGCTGAGCGAATCCAATTGCCGCTTATTCGTCTCCGATAGTTTGTCGGCGACAAAAACGCTGCTGTCGCGCGCGACGACGGCATCGGCACTTTCGGGATTACCTTTGCCCATCAGTTTTACTTCGCATTTATGTTCTTTGTCGCCGACGAGATAGAAATCAATCTCGCGCTCAAAGCCCGCGTTTGGATCTTGGCTTTTTGAGGCGATGCGATAATTGCTTTCGCTCACGCCGAACAAAGTGCAAAGTGAGACCATCAGCGGCTTTTCCACTCGCTTGCCGACGGTGCTCCACATTCCGCCGCGCAACGCCGCCCGCTTAACGGCGAGAGCATTTACCACAAGCAGAGTTTCCGTAAGCGTTAAATCTACGCTAACGCCGTTGAATTCTATCTTGAGAGTTATACTTAACCCATTTCCGTTTTCCTGCTGCGTTTCTCCGATAAGCGCGTTGATGTTCGCCAGCAAAATGTCATAATGCTCCATTGACGCGGCGATGACGATTTCTTTTCTGGCAGTGCCGTGAATGTTATGGATGGTTTTGATGTTGAGTCCCGACTCGGTGGCGATGCTTTCCTTGCTCGCGCCGGGGGCGTCGAGCATCGCGCGATACCAATCGCTGTCGGGGTTAATTTTTTGCCCTTCAATTTTTGCGCTGACGACTTTTTTGAAAAAGCCGATGGCATCGCGAAGGAATTGCGCGTTAATTTGCGCGACGATTTCCGTCCGGTAATTTCCCTCGCCGAAGAGTTTATGCAACACTTGGCGAATCGCTTTCTGATTTAGCGTCATTGGGATTCCTTCATTTCACGCTTGAATTCGGCGAGAGAAAAGAATCGCGGCGCGGGAGAAAAAAACTGTCCTCCCTTGGCAAGCGTTTCTTTCATTCGTGCGGTATATTCCGGCATTATTTCCGTCATAAAGAAATTGCGCGACAATTCAATTGCCGCGCGTCCGAAAGTTCCGCGTCCGCCGAAAGGGTCAAAAACCAAATCGCCCGCCAGCGAATAATAGCGGACGACTCGATGGCAGAGCGTCAGCGGAAAAACCGCGGTGTGCGTTTTATCAAACACCGGGTCAATTTTCCAAACATTGGAAGTTTCGTAATCTCCTTTCACCAAACTTTTGCCGATGGCGGAGTAATCGTATTGGCGAAGATTCCAATCAATTAATTTGTTGGTCTTCTTGCGATAAACCATCAGATATTCCGTGCGCGCGTTGGGCTTGTAGGCGAGCGGCTTGCGATGCTGCAAAAATCCGCCGTTGCGATTCTTGACGCTCGCTTCGGGCTTCACCCAAACGATGTCGTCAATGAATTCCCATCCCATTTCAATTAAGTGGGGATGAATGTCAAACGGAATCGGATAGCGCCGGCTGGAATGCTGGCGGCTCACGCGCGGGATAATAATGGGCGAAGTGTTAAGAATGAAAAATCGCCCGTCTTTGGTTATGCGGTGAACTTGGCGGAAAATCCCTTTAAGGAATCCCAGATACTTTTCGTAACTGGGATAAATGGCATAATCGCGCGCGTTGTAATACGGCGGCGAAGTGAAAGTGAGATGCACCGAATCATCCGGCACATTCTTCAGAACTTCCGACACATCGCCCTGCACGACGGCGTTTTGCATCGGCGGTGGAAAATCGCAATGCGCCTGCCGCGATTCCCGCGAATCAAAAATGTAAGTGAATTCGCTTTCAATCACTTCGCGCACCAATTCATTCGGATGGTGTTCAAGGTCTTTCAGCGTCTTGGCGACAAGCGTCTTTTTCTTAAAAACAAGCAGCCCGCGAATCGCCTGCAAAACAACCTTGGGGTCGGAATCGCGCGAGTAGCGAATCATCGCCGGTATCGCCTTTTCGGAGCGCATTCTGCCAACGGCGGAAACGGCTTCGCGCCGCACCATTGTGGACTCTTCGCCGTCGGCGATTTTGCATAGAAGAGCAAGATAATTCTCATCCGCCAATTTGCCGATGTTTTTGACGGCGAGATAGCGAACTTTGCCGCTTTCGTGATTCGCCAGCGGAATTAATTGGCGTCCGTCAAACGACGGCGGCAAGCGTCCCAAGCGGCTTAATTCCGCGCACAGCGAAGCGGCGTTGATGACGGAATCGCCCGCCCAATCGCGTGCAACGGCGACTCCCGCCGCAGAATGCGTCGGCGATTGTGCAATGTGCCGGGCGGATTTCGTCATCCCCCCTCGGCAGTATAGCACAGCGAAGCGCTAAATTTAGATGCGCTCGCCCGCCAATCCGATTGTTTTCAACGGGGCGGTTATCGCTGAGGAGGAGGGTTGTCGTTCTCCGTCTTTTTGCTTCGTTTGCCCAATGACAATACCCATTGGCCAATTCTTTTGGACAGGGCACTAATAGAGGGCAAAAAGGCAAGAATAATTAAAGCCCAAAATCCCTTGTGCTCTCCCACTACTACGACAGTGATTCCGGCAATTATTATGGCGACGATCGACAGGGCAAAGGAAAGAAAGGTCGATTTATGCCGATTCGCTTGCCCTGTTCGCTCCATTTTGTGGCGATGCCGCCGTTCTTCCTTGACACCTTGTGTGATCTCCTTTTGAATCTCCTCAGGGTAGTTGAGCAGAACGCTCGGAGGGGGATATGGTCCCTGCCACAATGCCGCAGTCGTAATTGTGAGCACTTCCCGGCTACTGGATTTTTGCGGCTGTTCGGTAGCCGTTGCCACGGGGGGGGACTCAGCAGTCTCTGGCTGCTGTTTCTCTTTCTGCTGGTTCATGGCGATTTAAGGGGCATCTCTTGCCCGGGATTTCCCTTTCCTGACATGGTCAAGCAAGGAAATCCACAGATCACAACCCACACGCCGCCAGTCGTTTTCTATTGCTTGCACGATCGACTCATGCTGGTCTTCCGGCAAAACAGGAAGAAACGGTGACGACGAGCCGATTGCCCCCAAAATGTCCGGGCGTGTATACGCTTCGTAGCGTTCCGCCTGAGCCCGCCTGAGTGCCGCGATCTCGTCATCCAATTGCCTCACGGGAGCAATGGATAGGACTCTGAACATGGCCTCAGCCGCCGCTTTCTGTGCCTTGCCGAGAGATTCCAATGCCTCATTCAATTCGGCTTCGGAAAACCTTTCCGCATCACAGGGGAACCCCGGGTTCTCCCACAAGGGAATTTGAGCATTTTCCGCGGCTTGCATCGCCGAGTGCTCCTGCTGGTGGGGAAAGGTATTGCTCCTCTCGCCTCTCGTTTCCATTGCTTGCATGCTCCTTTCTGATGATAAGCGAAAATTATTATAGCAGAATTTGCGACTTTTAACAAAATAAATTGCCAATGGTCGCTTTCCGCGTTGCGGGGGATTATAGTGAAAAATCCGACCATTTGCAGCCCCGCCCGCCGAAATGTGATAAATTCCCCCCATTCACGCGGAGGAACAATAATGCCTGAACAAAACATTCATGTCCGATTTGACAATGTGCAGAAGAGTTACGACGGCGAATCGCTGGTCGTCAAAAACCTCAATCTGCACATTGAAAACGGCGAATTCCTGACGATGCTGGGGCCGTCCGGCTCCGGCAAGACGACCTGCCTGATGATGCTCGCCGGGTTTGAGACCGCCACGCACGGCGAAATTTTCATCGGCGACGAACCCATCAACAACATTCCGCCGCACAAGCGGGGCATCGGAATGGTGTTTCAGAATTACGCCCTGTTTCCGCACATGACGGTGTTTGAGAATCTGGCGTTTCCGCTGTCGGTGCGGCACATGGACAGGAGCGATATTTTCACCAAAGTCAATCGGGCGTTGGACATGGTGCAGCTGGGCGAATTCGGCGGGCGGCGTCCGCTGCAATTATCGGGCGGACAGCAGCAGCGTGTCGCCGTCGCCCGGGCTTTGGTGTTTGAGCCCTCGCTGGTTTTAATGGACGAGCCGCTTGGGGCGTTGGATAAAAATCTGCGCGAGCAAATGCAGTATGAATTGAAGCACATCCACGAAAATTTGGGCGTGACCGTCGTCTATGTCACGCACGACCAGAGCGAAGCATTGACGATGTCCAACCGCATCGCCGTTTTCAACGACGGAATCATTCAGCAATTGGCGAGTCCGGACGATCTCTACGAATATCCGGAAAACGCCTTTGTCGCCCAATTCATCGGCGAAAACAATCGGCTTATCGGCAAAGTTGTGCGCGATGAAAGCGCCGAAGGATTCGGCAAAGGCAAAGACCGCGATTGCAAAGATCCGCTGTGCGCCGTGGAAGTGGACGGGCATACCGAAGTTATCGCCAACAAAATCGCCGTCAAAGCGGGCGAAAAAACAATGCTGTCCCTGCGTCCGGAAAGGGTGGAATTGAATCCGCAAAGCGAAATGACGAATATGGTCTCGGCGAAAATTGAAGAATTAATTTATCTCGGCGACCACATTCGGGTGCGGCTTATGCTTTTGGGGCACAGCGATTTTATCGTCAAAGTCCCCAACGACGCCGCCCATTGGCGAAGCGACCCCTCGCGCGCGACTTTGAAAGTCGGCGGCGACATTAAAGTCGGCTGGCACGCCGAAGATTGCCGCGCCTTGGATTTTCCCGCGCAGTAAAAATGGACCGGGAAAGATACGCCAAAGGACTCGCCCGCCGCAAAGCGACTCTGGGTGAGGATTATGTTAATCGCGCGCTGGAAAATGCGGACGATTTCACCCGTCCCTTTCAAGAGGCGCTGACGGAATTCTGCTGGGGATTCGGCTGGGGCGACGACGCGCTAAATCCGAAAACGCGGTCGCTGATGAATCTGACGATGATAGCCGCGCTCGGACGAATGGAAGAATGGAAATTGCACTGCCGCGGCGCGCTCCAAAACGGCGTATCGCGCGAAGAATTGCGGGCGGCGATTCATATTGTCGGAATTTACTGCGGCGTCCCGGCGGCGGTGGAATGCTTTCGCCTCGCGCGCGAAATTTTCGCCGAAAGCGAATCTCCCTAATTGCAAAATGACGGCGGAATTCGCTCCGCAGGCGGCCGCAAATGTCGGCATTTCTTTTCGCGCATCGGGAAGCGGGGCGGCGGTCGTTTTTCTGCACGGCGTCGGATTGAATAAGGAAATTTGGCGTCCGCAGGAATCATTTTTTTCCTCGCGCCGGACGGCGATAGTTTGCGATTTGCCCGGCCACGGCGAGAGTCCGCCGCCGCCGCAAAATCCGACTCTGGCGGATTACAGCGCGCCGATTTTGTCGCTGCTGGATGAATTGGAATTCGCGTCGGCGGATATTGTCGGGCATTCTTTCGGCGGATTTGTCGCGTTGGATTTTGCTCTGCGGAATCCCGCGCGGACGCGGAAAATCGCCGTTTTCAATGGCGTGTTTTGCCGCTCTTCGGAAGCGAAAAAAGCGGCGATGGCGCGCGCTGATTCGCTGGCGAAAAACGGCGCGATGGATTCCATCGCAATGGAAAAAACCTTAAATCGCTGGTTCGGCGAAGATGCCGGCGATTCGGCTCGGCGCGCGCAAATTCGCGCTTGGCTGGCGGCGGCGAATGCCGTCGGCTATGCGCGGGCATATCGGCTGTTTGCGGAATGCGATTCCGCTTTTGCTAATCGCCTCGCCGATTTGCCGATGCCGGCCTTGTTTGCGACCGGCGAATTGGATACGCATTCCACTCCGGAAATGTCGCGAAAAATGGCGCAATTCGCTCCGAATGGAATCTGCGAAATTTTTCCCGGACAGCGGCATTTGGCGGCTTTTGTTTCTTCGGAAGAAGCGAATTCAACGCTGCTGAAATTTTTGGAGTCGGGCGAATGACCGCCGAATCGCCGCCGCCGGATTTGCAATTGCGCGACGCTTTGGGCAGTTTTATGACCGGCGTTACCATCGTCACGACGCGGACGGCGGACGGCGAAAATCGCGGAATGACGGCGAATTCATTTTCATCCGTTTCGCTGTCGCCGCCGCTGGTGTCGGTTTGCATTGGGCGGCGGGCGGGCGGATTTTCCGCATTCGCTGATGGCGGCGGATTTGCGGTGAGCGTTCTCGCCGAAAATCAAGGCGACCTTGCCGCCGTTTTTTCCGCGCGCAGCGGCGATCGATTCGCCCACGGCAAATGGCGGGAAGGATTCGGCGGAGCGATTCTGCAAAATGCCGCCGCTTGGCTGGACTGCGAAATGCGCGATAAATTTGACGGCGGCGACCATTTAATTCTGGTCGGGCGGGTGCGGGATTTTTCCGCCGATTCGCGCCCCCCGCTGGGATTTTTTCGCGGGCGATTTTTCTCGCCGACTTTGACTCGCGAAGCGGTCGGCGCGACGGCGGTTGTCGGCGCGATTGTGGAAAACGAAATCGGCGAAATTCTGCTGATGGAAAAAGGCGGTTCAATCGCTCTGCCGACGGCGAATCGGCGGGATGAATTGTCGGCGACTCTGGATAAATTCGGCGCGGCGGCGCGGCTGGAATTTTTATTTGCGGTTTTTGAAAACGCCGGGGGCGGCGTCAGCGTTTTTTATCGGGGCGAATCGCGCGGGATAAAATCCCAAAGCGGCGCGCATTTTTTTTCCGCCGACAAAATTCCATGGATGCAAATGGATTCCGCCGAGCGTTCAATGCTGTCCCGCTATTTGCGCGAGCGCGACGGGGCGAAATTCGGCGTTTACGCGGGCGGCTACGAAAGCGGCGACATTCGTTCGCTGGCAAAATAAAAAGCGAAAAGCGAAAAGCGAAAAATGAAATTTTCCATCCTCGCCAATATGGAGCGATATTCGCCCGCCGACCCGCCGCACAGCGAATTGCTGGCGGAATTGACCGACCTCGTTTTGCGGGCGGAAAACGGCGGATTTGAAGCCGCGTGGCTCGCCGAGCATCATGGAATTGAATTTACGGCGTCGCCCGCTCCGCTGAATTTGATTTCGCATCTGGCGGGAAAAGCCAAGCGAATTCGGCTCGGCACGGCGATTGTCACCGCTCCTTACTGGCATCCGATTAAACTCGCCGGCGAAGCCGCCCTGACCGACATTATCAGCGGCGGGCGTCTGGAATTGGGAATCGCCCGCGGGGCCTATCAATACGAATTTGACCGAATGGCGGGCGGCATTCCGCAGGGCGAAGGCGGCAAATATCTGCGCGAATTAATTCCCGCCTTGAAGGGATTGTGGCAGGGCGATTTTTCCGCCGACGGCGAATGCTGGAAATTTCCGTCCGCAACTTCCGTGCCCAAGCCCCTGCAGAATCCGCATCCGCCGCTGTGGATTGCCGCGCGCGATATGGATACGCATCGCTTTGCCGTCGCCGCCGGCTGCAATGTTATGGCGACTCCGCTCGGCAAATCCGACGACGAAGTGGAATCGCTCGCCGAAAAATTTCGCCGGGCGGTCGCCGAAAATTCCGCCGCCGCCCGCCCGCGATTAATGATGATGCGGCAGACCTTTATCGGCGAAAATGAAAAAGAAATCGCCGACGGCGCGCGCGCATTGGCCAAATACGAAAAACGCTTTGCAACGCTTTTTCAAAATATCGCCTCGGTGCGGCGGGGCTTTCCCGATTCCGCCGACGGCGGCGGGCGTCCGCTGGAAGAAATTCGCGCCGCTCACATGGTCGGCAATCCGGACGAAATCATCGCCCGATTAAAGCGTTACAAATCGCTGGGCGTGGATCAATTCTGCTTGGGATTGGACGGCGGATTCGGCGGCGTCGCCAAGCGCCGGTCGCTGGATTTATTCATCAGGGAAATCATCCCCGCATTTGCGGAAAATTCTTCGCCAATTAGCAGGGGCGGCCGTGATTAACCCAAATGCGCTCCGCCGGGGAGTTGGATTTTTTTATATTGCAAAGGCGGCGGCAATTCATCACACTGCGGAATTTTAATGGCGGATTCTCTTTTATTAAAAGCATTGCGGCGCGAATCGCTTTCGCGTCCGCCGGTGTGGCTGATGCGGCAGGCCGGCCGCTCGCTGCCGGAATATCGCGCACTGCGAAAACGCGCCGGCAGTTTTTTGTCGCTGCTGAAAACGCCCGCATTCGCCTGCGAAGCCGCCCTGCAGCCGATTGAAAGATTCGGCATGGACGCCGCAATTTTGTTTTCCGACATTCTGACCATTCCCGATGCGATGGGTCTCGGCTTGGAATTTATTGAGGGCGAAGGCCCGCGCTTTGCGAATCCGCTTGCCGACGAATCCGCCGCCGCTGCTTTGGCGATTCCGCCGATGGAAAATTTGCGCTATGTTTTTGACGCCGTCCGCCAAACCAAAAGCGCGCTCGGCGAAACGCCGCTGATAGGATTTTCCGGCGCGCCTTTCACTCTCGCCTGCTATATGATTGACGGACGCGGCGGCGAATTTCTGCGCGCGCGAAAAATGCTCTACGACCGCCCTGATTTAATGCGCCGAATCTTGGATATAAACGCCAAAGCCGTCGCCGATTATCTGCGAATGCAATTAGAATCCGGCGCCGATGCATTAATGATTTTTGAAAGTTGGGCGGGCGCATTGCCGCCTTTGGCTTTTCGGCAATTCGCGCTGCCGAAAATCGCCCAAATTGTCGCCGATATTAAAAGCACAGCGAATGCGCCGATAATTGTTTTCGCGCGCGGGGCGGGCGAATCGCTGGAAGAAATTGCCGAATGCGGCTGCGATGCCGTCGGCGTGGATTGGCAGACCGATCTCAAAAACGCGCGTCGGCGAATCGGCGGAAAAGTCGCCTTGCAGGGAAATTTGGATCCGGCGGCTTTGCTGGCGTCGGCGGAATCCGTCGCTGCGGAAACGAAGCGGGTGATTTCCGAAGGCGGCGATTCCGGCTATATCTTTAATTTAGGGCACGGCGTTTTGCCGTCGACTCCGCCGGAAAACATCGCCGTTTTGGTGGAAACGGCGAAGGCGGCGAAGAATTAAAATCACTGTCGAATTTCAAATTGTCCGCCGCTGAATTGGAGGTCGTCGCCGTCCAATGCGAGGGCGATGGATTCCAGCACGCGCGCCTGCGGCGGGCCTTGGCGAAGCGCGCCTGCCATTTCTTCCACCGCCGCTGATTCGCCGATGAGAAGGGCGGTTACGCTGCCGTCGGATTCATTTTTAATCCAGCCGCGAATAGCCAGCCGCGACGCTGCCGTCGCCGCCCAATGGCGATAGCCGATATTCTGCACCGCGCCGACGACGCGGAATTTTTCGCGCTTGTCCTCCATCATCGCCTATTAATTTTAGCGCATTTCTGATAGAATCACAAGATGAAAAAAGCCGTTGCCGACTGGCTGCGCGCGCGGGGCATCGCGGAAGTGGAAGTGCTGATTCCCGACCTCACCGGCATTCCGCGCGGAAAAATTATTCCCGCCGATAAATTTCTGCTGGATGCCGTGCGCATGCCGGAGAATGTTATCGGGCAGACCGTCACCGGCGACTGGGGACTGCAGGAGGATTTTTTGGACGAAACCGACGCCGATATGATTCTGCGCCCCGATGTCGCCGGCTGCTTTCCGATTCCGTGGGCGCTGGAGCCGTCGGCGCAAATTATCTGCGACTGCCTCACGCGCGGCGGACATTTAATTCGCTACGCCCCCCGCACTGTTTTGCGGCGAATTCTGCGGCTTTTCAAGCGGGAAGGGTGGCGTCCGATAGTCGCCCCCGAATTGGAATTTTATCTCGCCGCCCGCGACAATAATCCGGATAATCCCCTTCGCCCTCCGGTCGGACGCACCGGCCGGCCCGAATTCGGCAGGCAGCCCTTCAGTTTGGACGCCATCAACGAATTTGAAGCGATCATAGAAGATATCTACCGATTCGCCGAAGCGCAGGAATTGGAAGTGGATACTTTGATTCACGAAGAAGGCGTCGCTCAATTTGAAATCAATTTTAAGCACGGCGAACCGCTGGCGATGGCCGACCAAGTGCTGATGTATAAAAGATGCGTCCGCGAAGCCGCCATCAAGCACGGCGTTACCGCCACTTTTATGGCCAAGCCGGTGGAAACCGAACCGGGCAGCTCCTTTCATATTCACCAGAGCATTTGGGACCGCGACGGCGGCAATCTCTTTTCCGCCCCCGACGGCTCCCAGAGCGATTTCTTTCGCGCTTATTTGGGCGGACTGCAGCAGTATCTGCCGGAGGCGGCCGCGCTTTATCTGCCCAACATCAATTCTTTTCGGCGGATTAAAACCCCGCATCCCACCGCTAATATGCATTGGGGAGTGAACAATCGCACAGTCGGATTCCGCGTGCCCGGAATGGGCAGCCCGGATTCCCGCCGCATTGAAAATAGAATCTGCGGGGCGGACGCGAATCCTTATCTGGCGATGGCCGCCTCGCTGCTGTGCGGCTACTTGGGAATTAAAAATAAAATATCGCCCGCGCCGCAGGTTAAGGGGGTTTCCTGGCCGCGTCCCACCGGCATGCCGACAACCTTTGAAGACGCCATCACTAATCTGCGCGAATCCCAAGCCCTGCGCGAATACTTCGGCAGTCACTTTGTGGATTTGTATGTTTCGGTGAAATTAACCGAATTGGAAAATTACCGCAAAGTCGTCACTCCATGGGAGCGGAAATTTCTGCTGCTGACAGTATGATAAAAATGCTCAAATGGAAGAGAGGGGGGGTGATTTCCATTTCGCGCTTATTATAACCTCCTGTTTTTAATTTGTCAAGCCGCCGAGAAGGCGGAATGCACTGCGCTTGCCCCGCCTTGATGCCTAATTAATTTCGCCGCTGTTTTTTTCGCGCGACATAATCTCCGCCTTTAATTCGGCGACCTTGCCTTTCTTAATTGCTCGGCGAATGTCCGACATTAATTGATGATAATGCCAAAGATTGTGCAGCGTCATTAATCTTGCCCCCAGCGGCTCGCCGATTTTGAAAAGATGATGAAGATAGCCGCAGCTGAATCGGCGGCAAGTCGGACAAAAGCAATTAGAATCCGGCGGCGAATTATCCCCGCGATAGCATGCGTTGCGAATGCGGACAATTCCCTTAGAAGTAAAAAGATCGCCGTTGCGCGCATTGCGAGTCGGCAGAACGCAGTCAAACATATCAACGCCGTCGCCGACGGCGGAGATAATGTCGGCGGGCGACCCCACTCCCATTAAATAGCGCGGCTTGTCTTCGGGAAGAAGCGGCGCAATGGCCGAAGTGATGCGATGCATTTCCTCTTTGGATTCGCCGACTGAAAGCCCGCCGAGGGCGTAGCCGTCAAAGCCGATTTCAATCAGCGACTCGGCCGATTCTTTTCTAAGATTTTCATAGACCCCTCCCTGCGTGATTCCAAACATAACCCCTCCCCCCCCCCCCCTTTGATAGGCATCTTTGGAGCGAATCGCCCAGCGAATGGAGCGCAGCATAGAATCGCGCGCGGTTTTTTCATCGGCGGGATATTCGGTGCATTCGTCCAAAACCATTGCGACATCGCTGCCGAGAATGCGCTGGGCGTTGGCGCTGTCTTCGGGCGTGAATAAGAATCTATCGCCGTTGTGCGGGGCTTGAACTTCCACGCCGTCTTCATTATGCCGCCGTTTTGCGCGCCAACTCCATGCTTGGAATCCGCCGGAGTCGGTGAGAATCGGCCGCCGCCAGCGGCAGAATTCATGCAGTCCGCCGCATCCTTGAATCACTTCCAATCCCGGCCGCAGCCACAAGTGCATCGCGTTGGCGAGAATGATTCTGCCCCCCCCCTCTTCTATTTCATCGGGCATTAAAGTTTTGACCGCGCCGACGGTTCCGACCGGCATAAACACCGGCGTTTGAATGTCGCCGCGCGCGAATTCCAATGCTCCGCAGCGGGCGAATCCGTCTTGAGATATGACAGTGAATTTCATTTTGGCTCCCGATGAATCAGCATTGCGTCGCCGTAGGAATAAAAAAGGAATTTTTTTTCCGCCGCAATTTTATAGGCGTCGCGCATTCTATTAATGCCGCCGAAGGCGCAAACTAAAATAAGGGGGGGGGAATTCGGCAGATGAAAATTCGTCAGCAATGCATCGGCGGCGCGAAATAAAAAGCCGGGGCGAATAAAAACAGATGCATCGCTTTCCATCGGATGAATGCCCTCCTTGTCGGCGGCGGATTCCAAGGCGCGCATTGCCGTTGTGCCGACCGCGACAATTCTTCCGCCCCGCCGGCGGGTCGCATTAATTGCGTCGGCGGTTTTTTGCGGGATGATGAATCGTTCGGGGGGGGGGGGGGCATCTTTTCTTATCGGCAAAAAAGTTCCGGCGCCGACATGCAAAGTAAGATATGCAATTTGAATTCCGCGATTCTTAATGTCGGCGAGCATCGCGCGGGTAAAGTGCAAGCCCGCGGTCGGGGCGGCGACGGAGCCGTCGCATCGGGCGAAAACAGTTTGATAGCGGGCGGCGTCGGCGGAATTCGGCGGACGGCGAATATAAGGAGGAAGGGGGGTCTCTCCGCATTTCGCCAGCAGTTGATGAAAGTCGCCGCCGTTAATTGCTAATTCAAAAAACGAATCGTCGCGGCTGGAAACGGCGACGATGAATTCTCCGATATAAAGCCGTCCGCCGGGGGGGGGGGGGTGATTCGCGCGAATTAAAGCGCGGGCGGATTTTCCGCCGGAATGAATTCGCTCAATGAGAATTTCGGCGCGGCCGCCGCTTTCTTTTTTTGCCGAGAGTCGCGCCGGAATCACGCGCGAATTATTGAGCACAAGCAGGTCGCCGGGCGTCAACAATTCCGGCAGGGCGGAAAAATCATGCGCCGCCGTTGTTTTGCCGATATGCAGCAGGCGGCTCGCCCCGCGTTTTTTGGGGGGATGCTGGGCGATTCGGTCGGTCGGCAATTCGTAGTCAAAGGAGTCGTTTTGCATTCGTCAATTTTAGCGGCTGCTTTACAATTGCGCGAATGACCGCCGCCGAAAAAAAATCGCCGCCGAAAATGGCGGATGCCTTTGCCAAGGACGGTCCGCTATCGCGCGCTTTGCCGGGCTATGAGCCGCGTCCGGCGCAAATTGAAATGGCGCAGCAAGTGGCGGCGGCTTTGGATTCGCGAAAGCGAATTATCTTGGAAGCGGGGCCGGGCGTCGGCAAAACATTCGCTTATCTTGCGCCGATTTTGCTGTCCGGCGGCAGCGCGTTAATTTCCACCGGCACGCGCGCATTGCAGGATCAATTGTTTCAGCGGGATTTGCCGGCGATGCGAAAAGCCCTCGGCATTTCGGCGTCGGCGGCGCTCTTAAAAGGGCGCGCGAATTATCTCTGCCGTCTTCATTTGCAGGAGGCGAATCAGATGGGCGGATTCTTCGGCGACAAGCAATTGGCGAAAGTGAATCAATTCGCGCGCCGCACCGAAGACGGCGACATCAGCAAAGCGGACGCGGCGAAAGGGCGAATTTGGGACGCCGTTATTTCCACCCGCGAAAATTGCGTCGGACAGAAATGCGAGCATTACAAGGAATGCTTTTTTTATCGCGCCCGCGAGCGCGCCCGCCGGGCCGACATCGTAGTGGTAAATCATCATTTATTTCTCGCCGACCTGCGATTGCGCGACGAAGGCGTCGCCGAAATTCTGCCGAGACGCAATGCGGTTATTTTCGACGAGGCGCATCTTCTGCCGGAATTGGCGACTCAATTTTTCGGCGAGCAGGCGTCCACGATGCAGTTGTCGCGATTGGCGCGCGATTGCGAAAAAGCCGCCAAATTGGACTGCCCGGAAAAAATCGCCCTGCAGTCGGCGGCGCGAATGCTGGGAAATTCGGCGGCGCAGACGGCGGCGGAAATGGAAAATTTGGAGGGCGAAAAAATTCCGCGCAACGACGCTTTGCAAAATTCTTCGCTGTGCCGGTCGCTGGCGGAATTGCTGGACGCCGCCGAATCGCTCGCCGCCGCTTTGGGGGGGGAATCGGATTTGTCCGAACGACTCGCCAGATGCCGCGATCGCGCCTTGGCGGAAAAAGGAATTTTATCGCGCTGGCTCGCCGCCGATTCTGATTCCGAATCCGAAGGCGGCGAAAAACCGGCGGGGACGGTCCGCTGGATGGAGCAGCGCAAAAGCGGAATCTCCCTGCATTCATCGCCGCTGGAAGCGGGCGAAATTTTTTCGCGCGAAGCCGCCGGCGAGGAGCGGGCGGCGATATTCACTTCGGCGACGCTGGCGGTGGACGGCGAATTTGACGATTTCCGCCGCTCGCTCGGTCTGGATGATGTTAACGCCCTTGCATGGCAAAGTCCGTTTGATTATGAAAAAAACGCCCTGCTGTTTTTGCCGCCGAATTTGCCGCCGCCGAATTCGGACGAGCACACGCAGGCGGTGATAAAAGCGGCCGCGCCATTAATTCGGGCGAGCCGCGGACGGGCTTTTTTGCTGTTTGCCAGTTTGCGGGCGATGCGTCGGGGAGCGGAAATTCTGCGGGAAAATTTAGGCGACGATTTTTATTTTCTGACGCAGGGCGATTCGTCGCCCGCCGAATTGCTGCGGCAATTTCGCCGACGCGAAAAGGCGGTTCTTCTGGGCAGTTATTCTTTTTGGGTCGGCGTGGATGTCAAAGGCGAAGCATTGTCGCTGGTCGTCGTGGATAAAATTCCCTTCATTCCGCCGGACGATCCGGTGATGCGGGCGAGAGAGCAAATGTGGAAAAAACGCGGCGAGAGTCCATTTATGCGGACGCAATTGCCGGTCGCCGTAATGCTGATGAAGCAGGCGGCGGGACGGCTGATTCGGGATTCCACCGACAAGGGCGTTCTGGCTTTGTGCGACCCCCGCCTGCTGACGAAAAATTACGGCCGAATAATTTTGAATTCACTGCCGCCGATGAAAGAGTGCAGGGATTCCGCCGTCGCCGAAAATTTTCTTTTGCGGGTATAATGCGCAAATGTCCCGCGATTTTTTGATTGTTGCTAATTGGAAGATGAACGGCGATTCCGCTCTTGCCAAGAAATGGCCGGGCGAAGTCGCCGCCGTTGCGCGCGCGGAAAAATTAGAGAATGTGCGGGTGGCAGCGTGTCCGGCGTTTGTGCATTTGCCGATAATGTCGGAGGTTTTGGGCGATTCCGGAATTTTTCTGGGCGCGCAAAATATAGCGGCGTGGGAAAAAGCCCCCCGCACCGGCGAAGTATCGGCGGCGATGCTGGTGGAATTCGGCTGTCGCTTTGTCATTGTCGGCCATTCGGAGCGTCGGGATTTTATGAAGGAAAGTCATTCGCGCATCGCCAAAAAAGTTCGGCTGGCGGAGGCGTGCAAAATGACGCCGATTCTGTGCGTGGGCGAATCTTCAAGCGACCGCAAGAATAATCAAACCGAAGCCGTCCTCGCCAAGCAATTGGAATTCGCCTTGGGCGGCGAAAATCCGCCGAAGTCGCCGGTCATCGCCTACGAGCCGGTGTGGGCGATTGGAGCGGGCGAACCGGCGGCGGTTTCGGACATTGCGGCGGCGCATCAATTTATTTCATCGCATTCCGCCGTCGGCAAAAAAATTCGGGTGATTTACGGCGGCAGCGTGACGGCGGAAAACGCCCGCGAAATTTTTTCCGCGCCGGAAGTCGGCGGAGCGTTAGTGGGCGGAGCATCACTGGACGCCGCCGAATTCGCCGCCATTTGCGCGCATGCATCGGCGGCTGCGAAAGAATAAAAATGCAGGTCGTTTTGCTGACGATAAACATCATCTCCGCCCTGCTGATGGTCGGAGTCATTTTAATGCAGCAGGGCAAAGGGGCGGAACTCGGCTCCGGCTTCGGACGAGGAGCAGCGGGCGGACTTTTCAGCGGCGGCGGCGGCGGAGCGAATTTTCTTACGCGCACGACAGCCGCCTTGGCGACGATTTTTTTTGTGACGGCGCTTTTGCTCACGCTGATTCAAAGCAACCGTCCGGAAGAGGGAGTCATTGAGCAATTGCGGGCGGAAGAAATTATCGCTCCGGACGGCGGCACGGCGGGGGAATCATCGGCGGAATTGCCCGCTGAATCCAATTCGGAATCGGGCGGCGCATCGCAAATTCCGGAATGAGGCATTAAAATAACCGCATGCGCCGATGTGGTGAAATTGGTAGACACGCTGTCTTGAGGGGGCAGTGGGGCGACCCGTCCCAGTTCGAATCTGGGCATCGGCACCGGAAAGATGACGAAAGCGAAAAATCATAGTCCGCATTCGGCGGCGAATTTAATCGGCAAAAGGGCGGTTTTGCCGTCGGGCGATTATTGTCCGTGGCCGAGTCCGCAGGCGCGTGAAAGACATCGGCAAAGCGGCGGAAAATGGGCCTGCATCGGCGCGGACAAAGAAAAAGGATGCGGATGCAATTGCGATGAAATTGGCGTAAAATAGCGATATGCTGGACACGCTTCAAATCGCCAACGACTTGCGCGCCGCCGGATTCGGCGAGCAGCAGGCGGGCGCACTGGCGTCCGTGCAGGACCGCGCTGCGGAAGAAATCGTCGCGGCGATGAAAAGCGAAATCGCCAAGATACAGAAAGAAACGGACGATGTGGAATTGCGGCTCAACAAAGTGGAGAGGGCGATCATCGAAATTCGGGCCGAACTCAAGATGATTCGGTTTCAGCTGAATCTCCTCATCGGGCTTTTCATCGTGCTGATGGTGCCGATGTTTCTCAAGATATTTTTCGGCTGATGCTGGGCACGCTTGACATTTACAACGACATGCGCGCCGTCGGATTCGACGAGCGGCAGGCGACTGCTATCGCGCATGCGATGTATCGTTGCGCAATGAAAAGCGACACGGTAACGGAGGAGAATCTCGCCGATGAATTTCGCGCGGGCGGATTCGGCGAGCAGCAGGCGGGCGCGCTGGCGTCTTCGCACTATCGTTTTATGCTGGCGATTCACGGGTGCAAGTCGCCGAAGGCGGTCTGATGCTGGCGGAATACTTTCCGATTTTAATGTTTCTCGGCGTTGCCGCAGCGGTGGGCGTCGTGCCGATTATGGCGGGATGGATTCTCGGCCCGCATCGCCCCGATCCCGCCAAAAATGCGCCCTACGAATGCGGCTTTGAAGCGTTTGAAGACGCGCGGATGAAATTTGATGTGCGCTACTATCTGGTGGCGATTCTCTTTATTCTGTTTGATTTGGAGATTGCGTTTTTGTTTCCGTGGGCGGTCGCGCTCGGCGAAATCGGAACATTCGGCTTTGTCTCCATGATGATTTTTCTGGCCATTCTGGTGGTCGGATTCGTCTACGAATGGAAAAAGGGGGCATTGGAATGGGATTGACTTCGCCCATCGCCGCGCGCGAAATTGCCCCGGGCGTGCCGATGCCGTCCGATAGGGCGACGACGCTCGCCAAAGGCGCCATTCAGCGCGGCTTTGTTACGACGACTCTGGATGAACTCATCAATTGGGTGCGAACCGGATCTATGTGGCCGATGACATTCGGGCTTGCCTGCTGCGCCGTGGAGATGATGCACGCCGGGGCAAGCCGCTACGATTTAGACCGCTTCGGCGTTATTTTTCGGCCGAGTCCGCGGCAGTCGGATGTAATGATTGTCGCCGGCACTTTGTGCAATAAAATGGCGCCGGCGCTGCGGCGGGTTTATGATCAAATGTCGGATCCGCGCTGGGTGATTTCCATGGGTTCCTGCGCCAACGGCGGCGGCTACTACCATTATTCGTATTCGGTGGTGCGCGGCTGCGACCGCATTGTGCCGGTGGACATCTATGTGCCGGGCTGCCCGCCGACGGCGGAAGCGCTGCTCTACGGCGTTATTCAATTGCAGAAAAAAATCCGCCGCACCAACACTATCGCGCGCGGCTGACGCGGCGATGGCCAGAAAGCGCAAAAAAATCCGCGGCGGCGGAATCGAATTGTCCGCCGGCATTGCCGATTCGCCTCGCGAATTCGTCGGCGCGAATTCGTCCGCCGCATTTCATGAAGGCAATTCCGCCGTCGGCGAGGGCGCGCTTCTTAATTATTTTCCGCCGGAGCGTCGTCCGTTTTCGCTGGAATCATTTTTGATTGCGGCGAAAAAGCCGCCGCTGTTAATTAAGCGCGAATGGAAAAGCGAATTGCCCCATCTCGCATTCGTTTTTTTGCTGGTGTTTGCCCTTTACTGCTACACCGCCCCGCGGCTGGTCGCTTTGGAAGACGACGGACTCTTCCTGATGAATATGAAATTCTTCGGCGTCGCGCATCCGCCGGGATATCCGCTGCATACGCTTTTGGGGGGATTGTTTTGGCGAATCTTTTTCTGGGGAGAACCCGCCCTGCGCGGACATTTATTCAGCGGCTTCGCCGCCGCCGTAGCCTGCTCGGCCATTTACGCGATTACTGCGATGCTTCTGCGCGGGCGAATTTTCGCCTACGCCGCCGGAGTCGCCTACGGCTGCTCGCAAACTTTCTGGTCGCAGGCGATTATCACCGAAGTTTATGCATTAAACGCGATGATGTTTTTTATCGTCTTTGCCTTGTGCTTGAAATACGCATCGCATCGCGGCGTAAAGCGCGACTCCGGCCATTTCCGCTTATTCTGCGTCATTGCATTGGTCTATGGACTCGGTCTTGCCAATCACTGGCCGCTTATGGGATTGGGCAGCATAGGTCTGGCGATTATTGTCGCGAGTCAAACCGGCTCCATTATTCGGCGGCTTCCGGCGGGCGCGTTGTTTTTAACGATTGGACTCCTTCCTTATGCTTGGCTGGTTTTTCGCTCGCATTCGGGGACGATTGCCTCCTTCTACGGACCTATTGAGACTTTGGATCAATTCCTTTTTTATGTTTTGCGAAAAGGATACGCCGGAGTGGACAAGCAGTCCAATGTCGGACTTGACGACAAGATTGCCTTTTCGCTTTCTTTATTGCGGCAGATGGCATGGCAATTCACGCCGATAGGGGCGGCGTTTTCCGCCGTCGGATTCGCCGTTATGGCGCGCTCCCGCCATCAATGGGTTTGGATTGGAATGCTCGTCAGTTGGTTTATGAGCGGATTCCTTCTTGTCATTATGATAGATTTCAAAGCCGAATACATTTGGTTTTCGGCGTTTCGCGTTTATCCTCTTCTTGCTTATGGATTAATGGCGATTTGGCTTGCGGTCGGAATGGCGTGGTGCGCCGACCGATTGCGGCTTTCGCCGACAGTGCGCGGGCCAATTTGCGGAATGGCCGTCGCCGCTTTGGCCGCCGCCAGCATCGGACTGCATTGGGGAGAAAACAATCGCCGCGATTATCGCTGGGCGCATGATTTCGCCAGTTTCAAATTGCTCAGTTTGGAGCCGAACGCCGTCCTCTTTACCTTTGACGATTTGGATGTGCCGGTCGGCTATCTGCATTTTGTGGAAGAAGTGCGCCCCGACTTAATTGTCTTCAACGATCAAGGTTTGGTTTTCGGCAATCGCTTATACAGTCCGCTGACTTCGGACGACAGAAAGCGCGGCATTCTCACCGAATATGTCCGCAAAGTTCAGCGTCCGATTTATTATCATCCCCTGCGGACGACCTTGTTTGGCAATCCTAAATTCGGCTCGGACTTTCTCGGATTTTTGCGCCGCGTTAATCGCGACGGCCCGCATGACCGCGTCATTCTCAGCGATGCTTTGCGCCGCTGGCTGGACGCGAATTTGGATCCCGCCCTGGTCTTTCCCGATCAATGGACTCGCCATCAGCATTTTAATACAGTGGCGACTTTGGTAAATGCGATTGTCATTGCATCGCTGCACGGATTCGCCTTGACCGACGAATGGGACGAAGTGATTGACCGCGCCAAAGAGCGCAACATTCTGGCGCGCATTATCGCCAATTCGCAATTGCTCGCTTCCGGGCGAATGTCCGAAAATGAATTAAGGCGCGAACTAAAATGGTCGGACGGCGTCAAGCGCGAAGATTATCCGCAATTGGGCGCGCAGGGATTCGGCCACTTTTATCTTCTGCGCGCGAATATCACCTATGCTTTGGATCCGAACGGGAACGGCGAAAAATACCGCGATAATTTGAAAACGGCTTTGCGGGTTTTTCCGGAAAGCGACAATCCCGCTCTGCGCCCATTGCTGGCCTATTACTACCAAAAAAACGATGACGATTCTTTTCTTTCGCTGATGCGGCAATTCTTTCCCAAGGCGGAGGACATTCCCAAAGATTTGCTGCGATTGCAGCGTCAAGTGCGCCGCCGCGCGGGATGATAAAATAAACGCGCCATGTCCGCCGCAGAATTAAAAGATGCGCTTGCCGACCGCTTCGGCGAATGGCAGGGCTTTCGCGGAAAACTCGCCGTCGGCGAAGTGACGGTGCGCGTCCCGCCGTCGCGCCTCATTGAATTTATGACGATTATGCGCGACGATTCCGCCTTTCACTTTGAGCAGTTGATTGACCTCTGCGGCATTGACTACTGCGAATACAGCGGCTGGGAAGGCGCGCGTTTTGCGGTCGTTTATCATTTGCTGTCGCTTTCGCATAATCGCCGATTGCGCGTGCGCGCCTACTGCGAAGACGACGATTTTCCCGCTTTGGATTCCGTCGTCCCAGTTTGGCCGTCGGCGAATTGGTTTGAGCGCGAAGCGTTTGACCTTTATGGAATCGTCTTTCACGGACATTCCGATTTGCGCCGTTTGCTCACCGATTACGGCTTTGTGGGGCATCCGTTTCGCAAGGATTTTCCGCTGTCGGGAAAAGTGGAGGTGCGCTACGATCCGGTTAAGCGGCGGGTGATTTATCAGCCGGTGACTATTCCCCCGCGCGAGGTCGTCCCGCGAATTGTGCGCGAATCCGAATACGGCAAAGAAGAATCCGATGGCTGAAATTCGCAATTACACGATGAATTTCGGTCCGCAGCATCCGGCGGCGCACGGCGTGCTGCGCCTCGTTTTAGAATTGGACGGCGAAGTCATTGAGCGCGCCGACCCGCATATCGGACTGCTGCATCGCGCCACCGAAAAATTAGCGGAGCATAAAACTTATCTGCAGTCGGTGCCGTATATGGACCGATTGGATTATGTTTCCATGATGGTCAACGAGCACGCCTACGCGATGGCGATTGAAAAATTGCTCGGCGTTGCTCCCCCGATTCGCGCGCAGTATATTCGCGTGATGTTTGACGAAATCACCCGCATCTTGAATCATCTGCTGTGGCTCGGCGCGCACGCTTTGGATGTGGGGGCGATGTCAATATTTCTTTACGCTTTTCGCGAGCGCGAAGATTTAATGGACTGCTACGAAGCGGTGTCCGGCGCGCGACTGCATGCGGCTTATTATCGGCCGGGGGGGGTCTATCGCGATTTGCCGAACGAAATGCCCAAATACCGTCCGTCCAAATTCAAAAGCGCGCGCGAAGTTAAGGAATTAAACGCCGCCCGCGAAGGTTCCCTGCTGGATTTTATCGCCGACTTTGTTTCGCGCTTTCCCAAAAAAGTCGACGAATACGAAGCCCTTCTCACTGAAAACAGAATCTGGAAGCAAAGGACAGTGGGAATTGGCGTTGTCTCCGCCGACCGCGCCAAGGCATTGGGATTTACCGGGCCGATGCTGCGCGGCTCCGGCGTCGTTTGGGATTTGCGCAAAACGCAGCCTTATGAAGTTTACCATAAAATGGAGTTTGACATTCCGGTCGGCACAAACGGCGACTGCTACGACCGCTATCTTGTCCGCATTGAAGAAATGCGGCAGTCCAACAGTATCATTCGCCAATGCATGGAGTGGCTGCGCGAAAATCCCGGGCCGGTGATGTCGGAAAGCCACAAGGTCGCCCCCCCCTCGCGCGAAAATATGAAGCATAATATGGAGGAAATGATTCATCATTTCAAATTATACACGGAGGGAATGCATATCGCGCGCGGCGAATCCTACGCCGCTGTGGAGCATCCCAAGGGCGAGTTTGGAATCTATCTGGTATCCGACGGCGCCAACAAACCTTACCGATTAAAAATTCGCCCCCCCGGCTTTCCGCATTTGGCCGCGATGGACGAAATGGCGCGCGGGCACATGATTGCCGACGCCGTCGCCATTATCGGCACGATGGATATTGTCTTCGGCGAGATAGATCGGTGACGACCCCCCCCCCCCCTCTTTCTTCTGCGCCGGAGAAAAAAGACGAGCCGCAGTTGTCGGCGGAATCGCTGGCGGCGATTGAGCGCGAAGTTAAAAAGTATCCGCGCAATTGGCGGCGGTCGGCGGTAATGTCCGCTTTGCGAATCGCGCAGAAGGAGCGGGGGTGGCTGCCGCGCGAAACCATTGAATTTGTCGCCGATTATCTTGGCATTCCGGCCATTCGCGCGTTTGAGGTCGCGAGTTTTTACAATATGTATGATTTGCGGCCGGTCGGCAGAATTAAAATCTGCTTATGCACAAATTTGCCGTGCGCTTTGATGGGCGCGGAAAAGACGGCGGCGGCGTTGAAGGAATCGCTGGGCGTGGAGTTTGGCGGCACGACTCCCGACGGCGAATTCACATTGAAGGAGGGCGAATGCTTTGGCGCATGCGGCGATGCGCCGGTGGCAATCATCAACAACGAGCGAATGCATTCCAAACTCACCCCCGACCAAGTGCCGTCATTTTTGCAATCGTTGAAAAGAGGCAAACAAAATGCCGCTGATTGATCATTTTAATTCCGGCGAATTGCGCGACAAAAATCTAAAACAGATTGTCGGCTTTGCGGGCGATGGTTCGTTAAAAGACGACGGCGTTACTTCGCGCGAATTTCGCGAATGGCTTGCACACATTCCGTTGACGGAAATTCGCAAACGCGCGGAAGAATGCCTGTCGGGGATTAAAGATTTTGCCGACTCCGGACTCGCCTTACAGGACATCGTCAACCAAATCGGCAAGCGACTCGGTTTTGCGGTGGAAGAAGGGCGGTATCGCGGAACGCGCAGTGAAATCGGCTTTGACGGCGTTTGGAAATTGTCCGATGGTCGGGCGATTGTCATTGAAGTAAAAACGACCGATGCTTATCGTCTTGACCTTGGGACGGTGGTTGATTATCGCCGTCGTCTTGTTGCGCGCGATAACTTGACGATGGAGTCCGTCTCGCTTCTCGTGATTGTCGGGCGCGAGGACACTGGCGGGTTGGAGGCGCAAATTCGCGGTTCTCGCTACGCTTGGGATATGCGGCTGATTAGCGTGGACGCGCTGTTAAAAATCGCCGAGTTGAAAGAGAAATTGGAAGAGCCGACCTTTGAGCGATTCCACGAAGTTTTGCTGCCGAAAGAATTCACCAAATTGGACGACATCGCCGATTTGGTTCTTTCCGCCGCCGAGGATTCCAGCGAGGAAATCTCGGTAGATGACGCCATCGGCGACGAGGACGATGCGGAAATTCATCGTCAAAAAAAAGAGGAAGCGCCGGTTTCTTTTCACGAATCCTGCGTTTTGCGGGCGCAAGCCCGAATCGCGGCGGAGGGCGAAATCGCCTCTAATTTGATTCGCCGCTCGCGCACGACTTATTCCACCGCCGACGGTCAATGCGGCGCGGTTTGCCTTGTGTCAAGGAGTTACGACCGCGGCAAGGGTTATTTTTGGTTTTCTTTCCGTCCGCACCAAAAGGAATTTTTGGAGAGTGTGAGCCGTCCCTATCTGATTCTGGGTTGCGGCTCGGACGACATGGTATACTTGATTCCGGGCACGGATTTCCTGCCGTTGCTGACCTCGTTGCGGATGTCTTACGGTGACAGGCAGTATTGGCATCTCGAAATGTATCGCCGTAATAAAGGATGGGTTTTTTATCGCAAAAAGGGATTTGTCGATATTGACTTGTCGCCTTATTTGTTGCCCGTCCCCAAAGATGGCGAATCCGTCTAAAAATTGCGGGTGGTGGGAAAAATTCAATTTTTATCCGAACCTGTTGATTTTTCGGGAATTTATTTTTTCGGGTTTTTCTTAATTTATTGCTTCTTTTGCTATAATAAACGACGATGAGCCGATTCCGACTAGGAGAATTATTTTGCGGAGCGGGAGGACTCGGGCTTGGTGCCCGCCTCGCCGCAACAGGCGATTTGTCGATCGCCCATGTTTGGGCGACTGACTTTGACCGCGATTCCTGCCACACCTACGAGCAGAATCTCATGCCTGAGAAAATCTTTCCCCGCGATGTGCGGAAACTTGACTTTTCCACTTTGGAAAAAGCGGGAGAAATTGACGCACTGGCATTCGGATTTCCGTGCAACGATTTCAGCGTTGTCGGCAAAAAAGCCGGAATCTCCGGCTCTTACGGTTCGCTTTATACTTACTGCGTTGCGGGCGTTCACCATTTCAATCCCAAGTGGTTCGTCGCCGAGAATGTCGGCGGACTTAAAAACTCCGATGACGGGAACACACTCCGCAAAATCCTCCGCGAATTTGCCGCAGCGGGAGACGGCTATAAAATTTATCCACACCTTTACAAATTTGACAAATATGGCGTGCCGCAAAAGCGGCAACGAATCATCGTGGTCGGGATTCGGCGTGACCAAAATGTTGCCTTTGGCATTCCCTCGCCGTCTCCATATCAAAAGATTGATGTGACTGCGCAGACCGCGCTCAAAAATATCCGTGCTGATTCGCCAAATCACGAATTTACGCGCCAATCCCAAACCGTTATTGAACGGTTGCGTTATATCAAACCCGGCGAGAATGCTTTTAATGCGTCAATGCCGGATGATCTGCGCCTTAATGTAAACGGCGCAAAGCTCAGTTTAATTTATCGTCGTCTGCGCCCCGACCACCCCTCATATACCATCACCGGTAGCGGCGGCGGCGGCACTCATGTTTATCACTGGAAAAAGGATCGTGCGCTGACGAATCGCGAAAGGGCGCGGTTGCAAAGCTTTCCCGACAAATTCATTTTTGTCGGACAAAAGGAAAGTGTTCGCAAGCAAATCGGCATGGCTGTTCCGCCGCAAGCAGCAAAGGTGGTTTTTCGGGCGGTGCTCAAAACCTTTGCGGGCAAGCACTATCCTGTCGTGCAATCTAACATGGATTTGGGAATAAATGGAGTCCACCATCCATGCTTTTGACGAATCCATTGTATCGGAAAATATTGGAATCTCCCGCCCTTGAAGGTGCGGATACGCTCTACATCGTTTCCGGCTACGCGTCCGCTGGAATGGCGGACTGGCATTTGCGGGAGCTCGACAGCAAGGTAACGCAATCCATTAAAATCAACCTGATTGTCGGGATGGTTGCGTCCGATGGGATAGCCGAAGCCAATCATAAGGGGCTGGCACACTTATGCAAGGCGAAAAAATTCTGCCGTCGTTTTCAGTGCAGTTATGTCACTGAGGGGGCTCCTGTCCACGCAAAAACATACGCTTGGTTTCGTCAGCAAAACCCAATAGCCGGATTTGTCGGTTCGGCAAATTATACGCAGACCGCTTATGGCAAAAGGCAAGTTGAGGTAGCAACTGTCCATGATCCTGTTGAATTGATGAAGTTTTATCGCGATGTCGAAGCTCGCGCGATCTTCTGCAATCACCCTGATGTGAACGGTTTGGTTGTGCCAGATAGGGAGAGGGAGAGAATTAAGTCACATCTCGGCAGGAAACCCTATGGCGTAAGGAAAATTTCCAACAATGGAGATTCTTTGACAATTTCCTTGCTGGATCGGTCGGGACGGCTTCCTTCTCGCTCTGGGTTGAATTGGGGTCAGCGTCCTGAAGCGCATAGAGAACCCAATCAAGCATATATTCGTCTTCCAACGGGTGGAGAAATGGGAGCAAAAGTAAATTCCTTTTTCCCCGCTCGGGGCGTTCACTTCACCCTTCATACCGACGATGGCCAAGTAATGATTTGCGCCCGTCGCCAAGATACCGGAAAAGCAATTCACTCCACCGAAAATAATAGTTTAATCGGCGAATATTTTCGCCGACGACTGGAAGTGCCACTCGGTGAACTCATCCTCAAAGATCACTTGATAGCATATAACAGAACGAAAGTCACTTTCATTAAGGTAGACGAGGAAAATTACTTCATGGATTTTTCCGCCTAACCTTGATTTTCCCGATGGGCGACATCTTCACCAAGAAAAAGCGATCTTGGATAATGTCGCGCATAAGGAGCGGCGGCAACAAGGCGACGGAAATTAAACTCGTTGGCATTTTCCGCAAATGCGGAATCATCGGCTGGCGGCGGAAATATCCTCTGGTTGGAAAGCCCGATTTTATTTTTGTTCGCGGGCGAATTGCGGTTTTTATTGACGGCTGTTTTTGGCATTGCTGTCCGGTTCATGGCACTATGCCAAAATCAAACAGGGCGCATTGGATTCCCAAATTGGAGCGCAACTACGACCGCGACCGCGAAGTCGGCACTCAATTGCGCGCAATGGGATGGAAAGTGATTCGCATTTGGGAGTGCGAATTAAAAAACGAAAAAATCATCAGCCGCAAACTTTCCCGTCTGCGGAATCTTCTGCCCGAATCTTCCGCGCTATAATTCGCCCTGTGATTACGCTTGCCGTTTCCAAGGGGCGCATTTGGCGCGAGACGCTGCCGCTGCTGCAGCGGGCGGGAATCGCGCCTGTTTCCGCCGCCGACGCGCGCAGCATTATTTTGCCGACTGCGGATTCGTCGGTGCGATTGATTGTCGTGCGCGCGTTTGATGTGCCGGCATATATCGCCTGCGGCGCCGCCGAAGTGGGAATTGCCGGGCGCGATGTCCTCGCCGAACGCGCGATGGAAGGCGTTTATCAGCCGCTGGATTTGCGAATCGGACGATGCCGACTCGCCGTCGCCGCCCGCGAAAATTTTGACTACGAATCCGCCGCCCGGCGCGGTGCGCGATTTCGCGTTGCCGCCAAGCATTTATCGCTTGCGCGCGCGCATTTCGCCGCTAAGGGCATTCACGCCGACTTTGTGGAATTGCGCGGCGCGCTGGAATTGGCGCCGCTGGTCGGACTGGCCGATGTCATCGTTGATCTCGTCGACACCGGCGATACTTTGCGCGCCAACAAAATGCGCGAAGTGGAAAAAATAATGGAGGTCTCGGCGCATCTCATCTTTAATCGCGCCGCCGCAAAACGCCGCCGAATGGAAATGAAATCGCTGCAGCAGCGATTCGCCGATGCGATGAAATGCAAAGACGACAAGAATGATTAATATCGCAAGATTGGATTCAAGCGCGGACGATTTTGATTCGCGCTTTGAGCAATTGATTTCCGAAGATTCGGAATCGGCGGCGGAAATTAAAAATCGCGTCGCGGAAATTATTGCGCGCGTCCGCAAAGAAGGCGATTCCGCATTGCTGGAATTCGCCGCCCGCTTTGACGGATTCGCGCCTTCTTCCGCCGATGGTTTTGAGATTGCGCCGGAGATGCTTTCGGATTCGCTCGCGCGCATTTCCCAAGATGACCGCCGCGCTTTGCAAACGGCGGCGACCCGGATAGAAGATTATCATTGCCGTCAATTCAATCAGGGGGGGGGAGGGGGATGGCAATTTGAAGATGAATTCGGCAGCGTCCTTGGCGAGAGAATTCTGCCGCTGTCGCGCGTCGGCGTTTATGCGCCGGGCGGAATGGCGGCTTATCCGTCGTCGGTTTTAATGTGCGCGATTCCGGCGCGCATCGCGGGCGTGAAGGAAATTATCATCGCGACTCCCCCCGTCACAAATTCATCGCAGAATAATTTAGAGGGGGGGGGGGGGGTATCGCCGATGATTTTAGCGGCGGCGAAACTTGCGGGCGCGACGAAGGTTTTTCGCGTCGGCGGCGCGCATGCAATCGCCGCATTCGCTTACGGCACAAAGACAATTCCGCGCGCGGACAAAATCGTCGGACCGGGGGGGGGGTATGTCGCCGAAGCCAAGCGGCAGGTTTTCGGCGCGGTTGGAATTGATTCGGTTGCCGGGCCGTCGGAAGTTTTTATTATCGCGGACGATACCCCCCCCCCCCCCCCTTGTCGCCGCCGACTTGCTCGCGCAGGCCGAGCATGACGAATCCGCTCGCGTTATTTTAGCGTCGCCGAATTCTGCTGTGCTTGATTCGGTCGCGGCGGAAATAGAATCGCAATTGCAAAACACGCCGCGAAAAATAATAATAATGAAGTCGCTTAATTCACAAGGCGCATTAATTAAGACGCGCGATTTGGACGAGGCGATTCAACTTGCCGAGCGCGTTGCGCCGGAGCATTTGCAGATTATGTCGCGCGATGCTGATGCGGTCGCGGAAAAAATCAAAAGCGCGGGCGCCATTTTTATCGGCGAAAATTCCGCTGTTGTGTTTGGCGATTATTGCGCGGGCGGCAATCATGTTTTGCCGACGGGCGGCGGCGGGCGATTTTTTTCGCCGCTTGGAGTCGGCGATTTTATCAAGCGAATCGGCGTCGTCAAGTTATCAAAAAAAGGCGCGATGGAATTGTCGCCGACCGCGCAGACGCTCGCGCGGAGTGAAGGTTTATATGCTCATTCTCGCGCCGCCGAATTGCGCGCGAAGAAATAAATTTGCGGGTGCGGAGCATTGGAGCGAATCAAAAAACAAAAGCGCAATTCGGCATTGCATTCCTGTTGCGCGCTTTTATTAAATTCATCCGCGGTTATGCTGCGGTAGAATCTTCCTTGATGAATATGCTTAATCGGCTGGCGTTTTTTTTCTGCACACTGCTGGGACAATTGCCCCCGGCGATTCGGATTCGCATAGGTGAATTTCTCGGCGCGGCGGCGATGCGATTTTCGTCCCGCCGCCGCATCGCGCTTCGCAATTTGGAATTGTGCTTTCCGCAAATGTCCGAAGCCGAGCGAATTGCTCATGTCAAAAATCATTTTCGCCTGCTCGGCCGCAGTTTGCTTGACCGGCTGCATCTGCTCACCGCCGACGGCGAAAAGATTCGCCGCCTTGTTTCTGTCGCCGGATTGGAGCATTGGCAATCTTTGGAAGGACAGGCGACAATTGTTTTTGCGCCGCATTTTGTCGGAATGGATTTCGGCGGCGTGCGTCTTATGTGCGAATCATCGTCGCGTCTTTCCGCCGTTTATCGCGAGCAGCACAGCGGCTTTTGGAATGAATTACTGCATCGCGCGCGCACGCGGCATTTGCCTTCGGATATGCAATTGTTTTCGCATCGCGAATCGCTTGGCGTTTGCCGCTGGCTTAGGGGGGGGGGGGGGATATATTATCTTCCCGATTTAAACGAAAAGCGGCGGCCTTTGTTTTCGCAATTCTTTGCGGTTGATGATGCGGCGACGACCGATGCTCTTTCGCGTCTTGCGCGTGTCGGACGCGCGCGCGTTTTGCCGTGCGCGACTTATCTGCAGGAGGGGGGAGGGTATCTTTTGCAATTGCATCCGCCTTGGGAAAATTTTCCGAGCGGCGACGCCGCCGCCGATGCGCGCCGAATGAATCAATTCATTGAGGAGCGTATAATGGAATCCATCGCGCAGTATTACTGGGTGCATCGCCGATTCAAAACGCGGCCTCCCGGCGCATCTTCGCTTTATGACTGAAATCGCCTTTGCTAAAATGCATGCGCTCGGCAACGATTTTATCGTTGTTGCGTCGCTCGCGCGCGAATTGAATTTGACCTCCACCTTAGTTCGTCGGCTCGCATCAAGGCGCGAAGGAATCGGCTGCGATCAAATTCTGCAAATTGCGCCGCCGCGAATCGCCGCCGCCGATTTTCGCTTTCGCGTTTTTAATGCCGACGGCAATGAAGTCGGACAATGCGGCAACGGCGCGCGATGCATTCCGGCTTTTCTGCGGCGGCACGGATTGTTTGACGGCGACTCAAAAAAGGAAATTCAATTGGAATCCGACGGCGGAATTCTTTCTGTTTTCGGTGATGAAAAAAGCGGCGGCGCGCGGCTTCCCCCCCCCCTTTTCGCGCCGGAGAAAATTCCGCTTAATCGTCCGCGCGAATCGCGTCTTTATTCGGCGAAAATTAACGGCGAAGAAATTGAATTCGCCGCCGTGTCTTTGGGAAATCCGCATGCGGTAATTCGCGCGGAAAATATTGATGACTCGCCGGTGGAAAAGGTCGGCGCAGATTTGAATGCGTCGGCGGATTTTCCGGAGGGAGTCAATGTCGGCTTTTATGAATTGATTTCGGGCGATGCAATTCGTCTTCGGGTATATGAGCGCGGCGCGGGCGAAACGCCGTCGTGCGGAAGCGGCGCCTGTGCGGCGGCGATTATTGCGGCGCGCGATGCGGGGGCGCAAAGTTCGCTGACGGTTTATGCAAGCGGCGGAGAATTGCGGGTGATTTGGGGGGGGGGGGATTCGCCCCCGATTCTGCAGGGCGCGGTTGCTTATGTTTTTGACGGCAAAATTGATTTGGATTTGCCTGCGGATGTGATATGATTCCGAAGATGAAGTAATTATGCACTGCTTCGCAGTGAAGAGCATATCCTAACAAAGTCACCGTGACGACCCGCAAAACATTAAAGGAAAATTCCGCCGATGGCGTGGTGAATTTGAATGTCCATCGCGCAGATTCGCTGGCGCGGGAAAATCGCGCGTTGCGGCGGCGACTCGCGGAATGGCTGAAAAACTCCCGCCACAGCGATCGCATTCTGTCGGCGACTCACAAGGTCGCGCGAATGCTTTTAGAATCGCCGCCGAATTCGGACTGGCGCATTTCGGCGGAACGCATATTAAAAACCGGACTCGGCGTTGCGATTTGCCGCATCATTTTTTTCGACGATGCGCCGCGCGAATCTTTCGATGCGATTCGCAAATTAAAAAAGCCGCGCCGCGCCGCCGCATTGCTGTCGGGAATTGATTTTCCGAATGCAAAAAATATGCGCGACTTTCTGCACTTGCCGATTATTCGCAAAGGCCGGACAATCGGCGCGATAATTCTCGCCGACAAAACCGCCGATGCCTTTGATTACGCCGCCGATGACTACGCGATTCGTCTCGCCGAATTGCTGGCCGCCGCGCCTCGCCGCGAAAAGCCGCGCACTGAAAAATGATAAAAGACGCCGAATCGCTGCGGCAATTGACCGGCGAATTTCTTTCGCACTTGCGCGATGTCCGCCGCTTAAGCGCGAACACTTGCGCGGCTTATCATCGCGACCTTACCCAACTTATTAATGCCGCCGAATCTCTTTCCAAAGAAAAGGAGGAGGGGGAGGAGGATGGCGATTTTGTGCGCGTCGCATTTGAAAGCGCCGTCAAAAAAAATCTGAGCGCGGCGACTCTCGCCCGGCGTTTGTCGGCGTGGCGAATGTTTTTTAATTTTATGGAAGAGCGCGGCGAATCCCAAACAAATCCGGCGCGGACGATGCGCGCGCCGCGCGGCAAAAAGCGTCTTCCCAAGGCGCTTTCGCCGGATGAAACCGCGCGCTTTTTTGAACGGGGGGGGGGGGGGTCGGAAAGCGCGGGCGATAATCCCAATTCAAATTCGCCTGATAAATTAAAAAAGGATTTTCTTCATCGCCGCGATTCAGCGATGTTTGAGTTGATGTATTCGTCGGCCTTGCGGGTCGGCGAATTGATCTCGCTCAATCTCGGCGATGCGGACATCGTCGGCGGCGCGGTGCGAATCCGAATCGGCAAGGGCGGACGCGGACGCGAAGCACCGATGGGCGGACGCGCGGCGGAATCACTCAATCGCTGGCTTGCCGCGCGCGCGCGGTCGGCGGGCGAATCGCCGGCGCTTTTTATTAATCGCCGCGGCGGGCGGCTTTCATCTCGCGCGGTGCAGCGGCGGATACAAGCATGGGCGCGGCAGGCCGGATTTGAACGCGGCGTTACACCGCATCAATTACGGCATTCTTGCGCGTCGCACTTGCTGCAATCCAGCGGCGATTTGCGCGCGGTTCAGGAAATGCTGGGGCATCGCAGCGTGGCGTCCACAGAAATTTATACGCATCTTGATTTTCAGGCGCTTGCGGCCACTTACGACAAATCGCATCCGCGCGCAAAGCGCGAAACATGACGGCGGGGTTTAAGAATTGTCCTTGTTTTTTCGCCGCAAATCGGCGATGGAAATCAGCCATTCTTTCATCCGCCGAATCATAATATAATTCTCCGCTAACCGCGAGGACAAAAAATGACGGACAAAATCGAAATCACCGCTCCCATCGACGAATCGGCGCGAAAAATTTTCACGCCGGAAGCGATGGCTTTTTTGGCGGACATTGCGTCGCGCTTTTCCGACCGCCGCGACAAACTGCTGCAGAATCGGCAAGTGCGGCAGGCGGAATTTGACTCCGGCCAATCGCCGAATTTTTTTGAAGAAACGCGAAGCATCCGCGAATCCGAATGGCAAGTCGCGCCGCCGCCGTCGGCTTTGGAAGACCGCCGCGTGGAAATCACCGGGCCGGTCGACCGCAAAATGCTCATCAACGCCCTTAATTCGTCGGCGCGCGTTTTTATGGCCGACTGCGAAGATTCGCTTTCGCCCACTTGGGCGCGCGTCGCCGCCGGACAGGTTAATCTTTACGACGCCGTCCGCGGCGAATGCGAATTCATTGACCCCGCCAGCGGCAAGCATTACGCCCTTAATCCGAATCACGAATGCCAATTAATCGTCCGCCCTCGCGGATGGCATCTGCCGGAAAAGCATCTCATCTTTCGCGGAAAGCCGGTTGCGGCTTCGCTGGTGGATTTTGCCCTGTTCTTTTTTCACGGCGCGAAGATTCTTCATCAAAAGAATCGCGGGCCGTTTTTCTATCTTCCCAAGGTTGAGCATTGGGAGGAAGCGTCGCTGTGGGATGATGTCATCGCTTTCTCCGAATCCCAATTGGATATTCCGCGCGAAACAACCAAGGTCACGCTTTTAATTGAAACCCTGCCGGCGGTCTTTCAAATGCACGAAATTCTGCACGCGATGCGCGGGCGAATCGTCGGCCTGAATTGCGGAAGATGGGATTACATATTCAGTTACATTAAAACCTTTCGCGCCGACCCTTCGCGCGTTCTGCCCGACCGCAATGCCGTCGGCATGACGCAGCCGTTTTTGCGCGCATATTCGCGCTTATTAATTCAAACATGCCATCGGCGGGGCGCGCATGCAATGGGCGGAATGGCGGCGTTTATTCCAATTCGCGCCGACGAAAAAGCAAACGCCGCCGCCTTAAACAAAGTGCGCGAAGATAAAATGCGCGAAGCCCAAGACGGCCACGACGGCACTTGGGTCGCTCATCCCGACCTCATCAAAACGGCGATGGAAGTTTTTAATAAACAAATGCCTTCGGCGAATCAAAAGGATGCATTCCCTTCCCAAGAAATTTCCGCCGACGATTTAATCGCCACTCCCCTCGGCGACATTACCGCAGAAGGACTTGACAATAACATTCAAGTCGCATTGCGATATATTTCGGCGTGGCTTGGGGGGGGGGGTGCGGTTCCCATTTTTAATTTGATGGAAGACGCCGCCACCGCCGAAATCGCCCGTTCTCAATTGTGGCAATGGGTGAGATATCCAAAGGGTGTTCTGCAGAGCGGCGAAAACATCACGCGCGAAATGTTTTTATCGCGTCTTGCTTTTGCGCGCGACTCCATCGCAAAGGAATGGGGCGATGCGTCGAGGGGGGGGGGGGCTGCCGCCGAACATTTGAATTCCGCCGCCGAGTTGCTGGAAGATTTTGTCCTTGCGGATTCGCTTGCCGATTTTCTCACCTTGTCGGCGTATCAGCGGCTGGATTAAATCTTCGGGTCGTGTAGAATGCGAATCATACTCAGAAGCGTGGCGTGACAAACAACACCGACAGCGATAATCTGCGACGGCAAGCGGAATCTCTCTCTAAGCGGATGCCCGCTATTTCCGAGCGCGGCGACGATTTTAAGCCGCTGGTGGTGGAATTCGCCGGCAGCCCGAAAGCGGGCAAAAGCACAACCATTGACACCGTCGCCCACTTTTTTAAACGCACCGGATTCCGCGTGTGGTCGCCGACCGAAGGCGCCAGCAAGCGAACGCCATCCCAATTGCGCAGCGATTGGGTGGCATTTAATGCGTGGGCGCTGAACTACGCCGTCAGCGAAATCTTGGTCGCCTGCCACAGCGCGGAACCCTGTGATCTCGTTATTTTGGATCGCGGGCCATTTGACTCACTCGCGTGGATGCGCTTGTTGCGCGACCGCAAAGAATTGTCAGACGATGAATACGACCGCTTCGACCGCTTCGCTCAGCATCCGAAATGGGCGGGCATCGTTGGTCGTATTTACCTGTTTACTTGCTCACCTGAAACATCCATGCGGCGCGAGCATGAACACAAACTTATCAAAAGTGAAGGCACCGCGATGAATCCGGAAATGCTCGGCGAATTGCTCAAGCAATACGAATCATTGAAAAACGAAGCACGCATCTCCTACTTTCGCACCGACAACGGCGATGACCCCCGAAAAACCGCAGGCGAAATTGTCGGCGATATTATGAATTTGCTGGAAGAAAAAGCGCGCGATGCCTGATTCCGAATCCACAATTTTCGCCGTCCCCGAAGGAATTTTGGCGGACTTTTATATTCGTCCGCAATTCTGCGCCGATGCCGCCATTTTGCGGAACACATTAAGCGAAGTGCGACGCTGCGGAAATTTTTATCCTCGCGCATGGGCCGAACAAACGGAAGCGGTGCGCCAAATTATTCCCTGCGCCATTGTCCGCAATGATGCGCGACGCTTGCTGCGTTTAAGGCGCGCCAAAAACGGACGCGACGATCTTCGCCTGCGCCATACGCTGCTTTTCGGCGGACATATTAACAAAGTCGACGCAAACAGCGGCGACCTCCTGAAAAATTGCGTAGAACGCGAACTGCACGAAGAATTAGGACTCAGCGCGAAAGTTTTTCCCGACCCGATTGGAGTCGTCGCCGACCCGTCCACGCTTTCCAGCAGCCGTCATTTCGGAGTCGTTTTTGAATGCCGCTTTGCCGGCGACGACCTCTCCATTAACCGCGAATGCGACGGCGGCGAATTCGTCAACGCCGACCGCGCCGCTATTCATTCTCTTGCCGAAATCGGCGATTTGGAGGGCGACGAACTTGATCCATGGTCATCGCTGCTATTAACAAGCGATTCCGCCCGACAAATACTCGGACGCGACTTTATCGTCCAAAAATCGCTGGCTTGGGCGTAGAAGATTTGTCCTTGCGGATTCGCTTGCCGATTTTCTCACCTTGTCGGCGTATCAGCGGCTGGATTGAAAAAAGCGGGGCGGAGTTTTTAACTCCGTCCTAACCATTCCCAAGAGTTTTCGCATTACTCTGAGACCAAAGCTCAATCCTTTGAGCGGAATTGGTTCGCAAATCCGCTTTTGATGAATCGTTGTGGCTAGGGGTTTGTTCAACACCATACAGTTGAAAAACCGCCTTTCCATTCTTGGGATCAACTTGCACAATAGCATAAGGGCTTTTTACGCTTAATGCCAAGCGGGTAAAATATTCGCCATCTTGGGTTTTCCCTTCTTCGGCTGCCGGCAATAAATGCTTCGCAAATTTCTCCTGCACCAAAGTGAGGTGATAAGTGATGGCACTTGATGTCAATTGATAGATGGGAAGATCAATTCCTTTTTTCTCGAGCCGAAACGCAGCGGATGCGTGGACATCGCCGGAAAGTATGGCGATGCGAATGCCTTTATCCGCAGCTTGCCAAAGAATGCGCTTAAATTCTCTACGCTCGGCATCGTGCAGAGAATGCTCCCAGCCATCGCGTAAGTCATCGCGATCGCCACCCCGAATCAAACCGAATGCCTTTTGGTCTTCAAGACCGACGATAAGATCAGTGGTGTGCAAGACCGGAACAGCAGAAACGATGAACAGAAATTTATCCTTGTCCGGATTCAATCCATCGACAAATTTCGCAAATTCTTTCATTTGCCCTTCGCCGTGTATTCGGTATTCCGGCCGATTCACATCACGGTGTCCGCGGCCATCCAGAACAAAGAAAGCGCAGCTGCCGTGCTTGAAACTGTAATGAAATTCGCCATTCGTGTCCGGATTATGGCTGTGCTCGTATTCCGTATATGCCTCCTTGGCGGCATTAAACATTCGGTGTAGCAATTCATCCGCCTGTTTATGAGACAGGCCGATTTCATCCGCCTTTTCATAAATCGGGTGACGGCGGGGATTTTTGCGGCGGCTGTTAAGAGAATCAAAAGATCCCCATCCATCGCCGATTTCGTGGTCGTCCCAAATCATGTAGGTCGGATAATTTGCAAAGACTTCGCGGACATCTGGAAACCCCCAATATGCGCGAAAAATGTCGCGGAACCAAGTTAGCATCGTTCCTTCTTCAGGGAGTTGTTTGCCGCGTTCCTTCGCCTCTTTCATTTTTTTGTAAAGGAATTCCCAAATGTCAATGCCGGGGCGACCGTCGGTATACGCTTGGTCGCCGCCAGCGATGACAAATGCCAAACGCTTTTCATCGCGTTCGCTGTGGCGACGAAGAGTTTGAGCAAGCGCAGCCCATGCTTCCATGCGTTCAACCTTAATTCGTTTGGAAAAAGAGAAAAATCCCTCCTCCACAAACGGATTATGACAACTGAACAACGCGAAACTGAAAGGCCGCATTTGGTCGTCACTCAGAGTCCTGAACGACAAGCCGCGCCGTCGCGCTTTGCCCACTCCCACTTTGTCAGCGCCGATGATTGCGCGCCATTCATCCCCGCCCTCTTTCGGTCCCCTTTGAAGAACCATGTAGCGATACAGCGTGTCGGGACTGAGATCATTCAATCGCACGACATGCGTGGTGTCATCATTGAAATCGGCGATGCGAAAGTCCTCCATCTTGCTGCCGGGGTTTCGCTGCAAAATGCGATTCAGGGCGGCATTGTCCATCGTGACCGTTTTTCCGATCTTGTCAATGGGATTTTGCACGGCGTTAGGGGGGCAGGCGATAAATTTATAATCGCCGAGCTCGCCGGTGCGAATCCAGATTTTGGATGACACCGGGGTCGTGTGGCCGACAATCGCCGCCCGCTTGAGGCGCGGAACAGGCCACGGACGCTCGTTGCGAAACACAAAGGAATCGGCGTGGTCAAAATTCGCCTTGGCACTTTTTTTCATGGGATTATGCTCCAGTTTTTGCAAAATTATAGCATGCTTAATTAACCATCGACGAAGAAAAGATTCTGGAAAAAATTGCCATTGCTTGTTGTTTTGTGTCGAAAATTCGGAAATTCGCGTATAATCCCCTTTTTCCAATCAAACCAACCAAAGGATTCAAATGGAAAACACCACCACCATCGCCCGCATTTTGGCGATTTCCCCCCTTGTCTTGACGGGAATTCTCGCCGTCGGCGAAAAAATCCTCGCCGCTTTTTTCGCAGGCGAAATCACTTCCACTGCCAATACTTATCCCATTTTGAGCGGACAAGGTTAGGGTAATGCGCGCGTCCCAAGGAGCCGTTATAGCGTCCCAAGGCGCGAAATAAATCGCCGTCTTCTACATTAAGATAATGGCGCAAAATAACCGCGCCATACCGCAGATTTGTGCGCAAATGAAATAAGTTATGATGCCGCTCGCCGATGTTATCAATCCAAAACGGCATCACCTGCATATAGCCGCGCGCGCTGGCGATGGAAATAGCATACTTGCGAAACGCGCTCTCCACCTGCGCAACAGCAAGCATTAATTGTGGATCCAATCCGGCGCGGCTCGCTTCGTAATGCAAGGCGATAAGGAATTCCCGACGCAGATTGGCGTCGCTTAAAATGGAATCGGAAGGCAGCAGTCTGGCGAGCCGCGCCGACATTTCATTAATCCATCTTAACCCCTTTTCGCGGCTTTCAAAGTAAAGTCGGGGGGGGGGGTAGTCGGCGACGAGTCCATGCAAAGCGGCGCGCGTGGACGAGGACAATTCTTCTTCGCGCTGCTCGCCGCCCAAAGCCGCCGCCGCAAAAAACAGCGACGCGATAATTAATATGCGCCGCCAAGTTAAGAGGGGGGAGGTCATTTTTGAATTTTGGTTGCGACAAAATCCGCCGCATTATCCAGCGGAATGTTTTGCGATTCTTTTTCGCCGCGCCTTTTATATTCGGCTTGATTGTTTTTAATGACTCGCTCGCCGACAACTAAACGATGCGGAATGCCCGCCAAATCCGCCTCCGAAAACATTACGCCGGGGCGAAGATCGCGGTCGTCAAGCAGGGCGTCAATTCCGGCATCGCATAATTCTTGGTAAAGTTTTTCCGCCGCTTCGCGCACTTCTTTTTTTGCGAATCCTATCGGCAAAACGGCGGCGGTGAAAGGGGCGATGGCATCGGGAAAGATAACGCCGGATTCATCGTGTCCCTGCTCAATGGCGGCGGCGGCGATTCGCGTTATGCCGATGCCGTAGCAGCCCATCATAATAGGACGGCTGCCGCCTTCTTTAAGAGCGACTTGGGCATTCATCGCGCGCGAATATTTATCGCCTAATTGAAAGATATGCCCGACTTCAATTCCTTTGCAAATGGATAATACCCCCCCCCCTTTCGGCGAAGGGTCGCCGGATTCGGCGTTGCGCAAATCAGCGAAGGGAGGGGGGGGACAATCGCGTCCGAAGTTGACTCCGGTAAAATGATGGTCGTCTTCATTTGCGCCGCAGACAAAATCGGAAACGGCGGCGAGTCCGTAATCGGCGACGACAGGCAGCGGCATATTCACCGGGCCAAGCGAACCAAATCCCGCGCCGACAAGTTGCTTGGATTCGTCCGGCGATGCGAATTGAGGATTATCTCCAATCTGCGGAATCTTTGCGGCTTTAATTAAATTAAGGGTATGGCCTCCCTGCAAAAGAATGGCGGCGACGCCGGAATCGCCTTTGACAATCATCGTCTTTATTGATTTTTCCGGCGCGAGTCCGCCGAGAAATTTATCCAGCGCATCAATTGTGCGGACGCCGGGCGTATGTATCTTTTTCATTTCCTCAGAGGGGGGGGGGGGGGAGGCATCAACGGGAAGGCAGGCGGCGCGTTCAATGTTGGCGGCGTAGTTGTCTTCGTCGCAATAAGCGATGACTTCTTCGCCGGATTCCGCCAGCACTAAAAATTCGTGCGAATGGCTGCCGCCGATGGTTCCGCTTTCCGCTTCCACCATTCGGTATCGAAGGCCGATGCGGTCGAAGATTCGGCGGTAGGCGTCGCGCATAATGCGATAACTTTCGCGCATTCCTTCTTGGTCGGCGTCAAAGGAGTAGGCGTCTTTCATAATGAATTCGCGGGCGCGCATAACGCCGAAGCGGGGGCGAATTTCATCGCGGAATTTTGTTTGAATTTGATACAAGTTCACCGGCAGTTGGCGGTAACTGGTAATGCAGGAGCGGACGATTTCGGTGACAATTTCTTCGTGGGTCGGACCCATGCAGAAGTCGCGGCGATGGCGGTCTTGGAATCGCAGGAGTTCGGGTCCGTATTGAGTCCAGCGGCCGGATTCGCGCCATAATTCGGCGGGCTGGACGGCGGGCATAAACATTTCGGCGGCGCCGGCGGCGTCCATTTCTTCGCGGACGATGCGCTCAATTTTAGCGACGACCCGCCAGCCGAGCGGCAGCCACGAATAAATTCCGCTGGCTTGTCGGCGAATCATGCCGGCGCGCAGCATCAGCCGATGGCTCGCTAATTCGGCGTCGGCGGGGGTTTCCTTGGCGGTGTGCAGAAAAAGGCGGCTCGCGCGCATGGTCGGATTTTACGGCATTTAAGCGGCAAAATGATATGTATAAAATTCGGCGTTTTTTATACATATTTTTCCAATGTGTATAGCGCGTATACATATTGCTGAGATATGTATAAAAAATTGGAAATTTTATACATATTGCGCTACAATGCACCGCAGCGATGCGAATGAATCCCCGCAAGCCCTACGACGATCTCCCGCTCCTGCCGCCGCGCAAGCCGCTGGAAACCGTCGCCGTGCTGAAAAAATGCATCGCCGCCCGCGCCGCCTTGGGCGAATTAAAACAGGCCGGACGACGCCTGCCCGACCAGACGGTTCTGATTAACACAATTCCGCTGCTGGAAGCGCAGGCCAGTTCTGAAATTGAAAACATCGTCACCACCGCCGATTCGCTTTTTCGCCACTCCGGCGAGGACGATTCCAAAACCGATCCCGCCACCAAAGAAGCGCTGCGCTATCGCACCGCCCTGCGGCGCGGACACGATTTGATTCGCGGCGGCCATCCGCAAAGCAAAAAAACGGCGATTGAAATATGCCAAATCATCAAAGGCGCGCCAATGTCCGTCCGCCGAATTCCGGGGACATTCCTGCAGGGAAAAAACGGACGCCCCATCTACACGCCGCCGCAGGGCGAAAAATTGCTCCTTGACCTTCTGGATAACTGGGAGCGATTCATTCACGCCGACAAGCCCGCCCTTGATCCGCTTGTGCGAATGGCGGTCGCGCATTATCAATTTGAAGCCATTCATCCCTTCGCCGACGGCAACGGCCGCACGGGGCGCATCCTCAACATTCTGCATTTGATGGAGCGCGGACTGCTTGACATTCCGATTTTGTATCTCAGCCGGCACATTTTGAATTACCGCGAAAAGTATTACAAACTCTTGGACGGCGTCACCCGCCGCGCCGAATGGGAACCTTGGATTCTCTACATGCTGGACGCAATTGAAAAAACATCAAGATGGATGATTGCCCGCATTGACGCGGTCTGCAATTTAATGTCGCACACCGCCGAGCATATTCGCCGGCATTCTTGGCCGCCGTCGACTTCGGAATCCATCGCCAACTGCATTTTTATGCAGCCCTACTGCCGCATTCGAAATTTAATGCAAACTTTGAAATGCTCGCGCATTACTGCGGCAAAATATCTGCGCGAATTGCGCGCCATCGGCGTCTTGGAAGAAATTAAAGCCGGCCGCGAAGTCCTTTTCATTCATCGCAAATATCGGGATTTAGTGATTGGCGACAGCCACAAATTCTCCCGATATCCCGCCGCAAAAAATGCGCTACAATCGCGCATTCGCAATTCAAAGGAATGATGATGACGGAAAATAAAAAGCCGACTGTCGGCTATATCGGGCTCGGCATTATGGGAAAGCCGGCGGCGGCGAATCTTCTGCGCGCGGGCTATCCGCTGATTGTTTTTGCGCGCCGACCGGAGCAGGCCGCATCTTTAATTTCGCAGGGCGCGCAGGCGTCGGCGACTCCGGCCGACCTCGCCCGCCAATGCGAATTCATCTTCACTAATGTTTCGGACACGCCTGATGTGAAGGAGATTCTGCTCGGCGGCAACGGCGTCATTCACGGCGCAAAAGAAGGAGCGATCGTCGCCGATATGAGCACAATTTCCCCGGCGGCGACCCGCCAAATGGCTGCGACTCTCGCCGAAAAAAAAATTGAACTCCTTGACGCTCCTGTTTCCGGCGGCGAAAAAGGCGCGATAGAAGGCGCGCTTTCTTTTATGGTCGGCGGCAATGCAGAAGCATTTGCGCGCGCGCTTCCTTTGTTTAATGCAATGGGAAAGACCGTCACGCTTGTCGGCGAAAGCGGCGCCGGACAAACGGCGAAAGCGTGCAATCAAATTGTCATCGGCGCGACCATAGAAGGAATCGCCGAAGCGTTTCGCCTCGCGCAGAAAAACGGCGTTGATGCGGCGCGCGTCCGCCAAGCATTAATGGGCGGATTCGCCGCCAGCAAGGTGATGGAAATTCATGCGGCGCGAATGCTTTCCGGCGATTACGCCCCCGGATTCAAAGCCGCTTTGCATCGCAAGGATATGAAAATCGCATTGGAAAACGCCGAACAATTTTCCGCCCCCCTGCCGGGCGCGGAAATCTTTCTGCATCGCCTTGACAAATTAATAGAAGGAGGGGGGGGGGATCTGGATTCCTCCGCCGTCTTCAAAATTCTTCAGGCGGAGGAATAGGCGGCGAATTTAAGTCGGCAAGGAATCTTATAATGAAAAATCCGACCGCCGCGCTGTTAATTATCGGCAATGAAATTTTGTCGGGGCGAACCGCCGAATGCAATCTGCATTGTCTGGCGCAAATTCTAACAGGGGGGGGGGTGCGATTAACCGAAGTGCGGGTCGTCCGCGACGAACAATCGGCGATAGTTGATGCCATAAACCAATTGCGCGCGCGCGCGGATTTTGTCTTTACCAGCGGCGGCATCGGCCCGACTCACGACGACATTACAACCGATTCCGTCGCCGCCGCATTCGGCGTGACGGCGTCCGTCGATCCTCGTGCAGCCGAGTGTTTGCGCCGATTCTACGCGCCGCGCGGCGAAGAATTAACGCCGTCGCGAATCAGAATGGCAAGGCTGCCGAAGGGGGCGACGCTAATTGACAATCGCATATCCGGCGCGCCGGGGTATCGCATTGGAAATGTTTTTGTAATGGCGGGCGTGCCGGCAATTTTTCGCGCGATGGCGGAAACTGTCGCGCCGTCTTTGGGGGGGGGGATGCCTTCTCTTTCGCGGTCGGTGCGCGTTTATGCGGGGGAAAGCGTCGTCGCCGAATTTCTTTTTGATTTGCAGAGCCGCTATGATGATGTGGAGATTGGCAGTTATCCGGGCAGCGAGGGGGGGGGGGGTATTGGCGGTGGGGGAGATATTAGAGCGGAGGGCGGACGCTTTTTTTGTTCTTTGGTTTTCACTTCGCCGGATTCTTCCCGCGTCGCCGCCGCCTTGGGCGAATGCGAAAATTATCTCGCCGAGAATAAAATTGAACACCGCGAAGAATAACCTCCCTTGACAAATTAAAAACAGGAGGTTATAATATCCGCGAAATGGAAATCACCCGCACTTATAAATTTCCGCTGATGCCGCGAGTTGGCGAGCGGCGTCGGCTGGCCCGCACGGCGGGGGCTTGCCGATGGTTTCGCAATCAATTAATCGCCGACAATAAAACGCGGTTTGAGGCGGGCGAAAAATACGACCGCAAACGCGGCTATCAAATGCGGACGGAATTGCGCGGCAATATCAATTGGTTTTGCGCGGTATCCGCGGACGCGCAAGGGCAAGCCGCCCGCGCATTGAACGGCGATTTTGTCGCCGCTTTCAAAGGACAGAAAGGATTCCCCCGCTTTTCCGCAAAAGGCATTACGCCGGATTACTTCCGCGTTGATGCGGGCAAATGCCCGATTTATAACAATCGCATTCGCCTGCCGAATATCGGACTCGTCCGAATGCGAATGCATCTTCCTTTGCCCGATGGCAAGCAGGGGACGGTGAATGTCACTCGCGATGGCGACCGCTGGTTTGTCTGCATTCCTTTTACTTTTGAAAAGGATGCGCCGATGCATAACGGCGAGCCGGTCGGTTTGGATGTCGGCATTAAGAAAACGGCGGCGGCGAGCGACGGCACTTTGTATCGCATTTCGCAGCATTACGCCGAGCGGAATCAAAAGCGCCACGCCGCCCGCAAGCGTCGGTATGAAAGGGCGATGGCGCGCAAGCGCGAAGCCGCATTGCGCCGCGAAGTCGGCTGGGACGGCAAAAGCGAAACGCGAGGCCAAGCCGAAAAGCGACTCAAAGAATTGCGCGCACAGCAAAACGAAGGCAAGTCGTGGAAAAAGCGCAAGCCGCGATACAGCCGCCGCTATGAAATCGCGCAGCAGCGTCATGCGAAAGCGTCGCACAAGATTCGCGACTGCCGCCATAATGCTTTGCATCATTTGAGCAAAGCCGTCGCTGTCAAGCACGGCTTTATCGCGATGGAGGATTTGAAACTTTTGAATATGACGGCGTCGGCGAAAGGCGACGCCGATAATCCGGGCAGGAATGTCCGCACCAAAGCCGCGCTGAATCGCGCGCTGCTTGCCGCCGGATTGGGAATGCTGCGGACGATGATTATCTACAAAGTAGAAGAGCGCGGCGGGAAAGTCAAACTCGTCGATCCCAAGAACACCAGCCGGACTTGTCCTAAATGCGGGATGGTCGCGGCGGAAAACCGCAAACGCGAGGCATTTAAGTGCGTTGCCTGCGGTTATGAAGCCGACGCGGATGTTAACGCGGCGGTGAACATTTTAACGGCCGGATTGGTCGATGCCGCATTGGAGAAATCCAAAGCGGTTGCGCGCAGAGATGGTGGCGGGGTTGCCCGGCCTGTGAAGCGCGAATCACCCGCCCTGAGTAATACTTAGACGCGGTCGGGTTGGGGTAAATCCCCAATTCCGGGTGTGAACAATCCCGGTGAGTGCTTTTTTCATTTTTCGGTCTCGTTGGGGTAATCCCCAATTCCGGGTGTGAACAATCCTATTGCGCTTTCCATTTGCGGTAAGTGGGCGTTGGCAAATTACGCGATTTCGTCACCGCCGTCAATAACCAAAGGGCGGCGATGGGCGTTTTAATCTGGTTTGGCGGACACGCCGCCGAAGATTCAAATCCTCACCGTGGAAGATCTGCTTGCGGAAAGGCAACCCGATTATCCGCGTCCGGCGAGGTGACAAAAAAACAACAGCAACGGACTGTTTTATTCGCCAAATTCCAGAAAATTTGACTGCTTGACAATTATCTGCTATATTTCTCTGAAATGACAAGCATCACTCAACACCCCGCCCACCATCTTTTGGGGGAAACCCTTAAGGATGGATGGCGAATAACCCAAAAAATGCCGCCGACCGGTTCGGGTGGCGTTTTTTCTGTTGGCTATGCCGCAGAGAAAGGCGATGCACGATGCTTCGTCAAAGTGCTGGATTATGCCGCCATTTTCCGGATTCCTGATGATTTTGATTCCGTTCCTCGCAAGATGGAACAGGTTACTTCGGCGTTTAACTACGAAGTGGACTTGCTGCGCAGCTGCCAATCCACTCAAGTGAAAAGAGTCATCCAAATCATGGGGGATGGACTTCTCAGAAAGGAGAGATTCCAATATCCCGATGTCTCGTATATCTTGTTCGAAAGGGCCGATGGCGACCTCCGGTCTGTTGATCCGCATACGACTTGGGATAACGCTCTCAGCATGAGAGCACTCCACCGAATTGCGGGCGGAATCAGAGAGCTGCACCGAGAATTAATTTCTCATCGAGATATGAAGCCGTCCAATATTCTTGTTATGGATCGAGGAAATCCGGTAACCTCGATAAAAATCGGCGATTTGGGACATGCCGAAATTACCGGAAAAAAGCATCCTCTCGTTAAAACCGAGAAAGAAGCAGGCGATCCTGCTTATAAACCGCCGGAGATGCTATATCGATCCGGGTACGCTCCACTAAAATTCGATATCGATTTCTATCTGCTCGGAAGCATGGCCCTTTTCTTGCTCATGGGACAGGGGACAACGCCCTTATTGCTTCAAAAATTGCCATACAACCGAACTCCCCAACAATGGCAGGGGACTTTTCAAGAAATTCTGCCAGGGCTGGAAATGGCGTTCGGCGACATTCTGGATAACCTTGAGGAAAAGGCGCCACAAGATTTATTAACAGTTCAGGGGAACTCCGCTAGTGATTTAATTTCGCTGGTCAAAGAGCTCTGTCACCCCAATCCGGAGCGTCGGGGTGATAAAAGGCATTTGAAGAAATTCGATGCCGGGCGTTACGAATCTATTTTTGATCGCCTTGCAACATCTTTCGAGCGGAGATTGATCGAATGATTACGAATGAACCACAGGATCGGAAAGTAATCCCTTATTGGCGAAGTGTGACATTCGCCCTTAAGTCGCTGGAACTGGAGCCGGTCAACGCAATCAAAAACCCGATCGTTTTTGATGAAAGATTCCTTGAACAGCGTGCCGAGGAATGGCGAGAGAATCGCGGACTGTCTTTTGCGCTGGATCTGATAGGGTCGGCCATCGTTTACGGGAACCATGAGTTGGCGAAAGATGCGGCCACTTTTATCCTGAATGAGGGGCGTTTCATTTCGCCCTTGGTGCGCCGTGCCTCCAAAAAAATATTGGGCGATTCCGATAGGATAGAGGAAGAATCTCTACCTCCAAAAGAAATTGGGATAATCAGAAAATCCCTAGCCAGATTCCCACTTAATCCTTACTATTGGGTGGATCTGTCGCTTTTATATGCGCAAAATGGCCTTTGGAAAAAGGCAGAACGCCCTATGAAAGTGGCATTGCAACTGGCACCTTATGACCGACATATCATTCGTGCCGCTGTCAGGTTTTGGATATCAGATCCGAAGAAACCGCTTGAACAAGAAAAATACGGACTCCATATCCTTCGTAAAAAAAAGGATATTATCCTCCGGAATCCATGGCTTTTAGCGACAGAAATAGCCGCTTCTGACCACTTTGGAAAGTCGTCGCGATTTATCAAGCGTGGGATTGAAATGCTTGATCGCTATCCCCTGTCTCACATACCGGAGTTGGCTGCGAGCATTGCAACATTAGAAAGCAAAAGTGGTAGCCATAGAAAAGGGAACCAGCTTTTCAGAAAATCAGCCAAAGCACCAAACGATAACACGATTGCCCAACTTGTTTGGGCAAAAAGTAATGCGCGGTTTGCTGATGACCTATCCCCTATTTTGCGCGAGAACAGGAATGCTCATGAGGCAAACTTTAACAATTTCTTTAATGAAGGAGAATGGCGCGCGGCGGTGAAAAATGCCATTTCATGGAAAAAAGATCAACCATTTGCTCTCAAACCATATCAGGCAGTGTCGTATCTCGCTTGCGAGCTGCTTGAGGATTTCAAACAAGCCCGAAAAATCTCGGAGGAAGGGTTGAAGAAATACCCTCAAGATAATTCACTCTTCAATAATCGCGTGTATTCTCTTTTAAGAGATGATAAGTGTGAAAAAGCCAGCGAAGTGCTGTCAAAATCCGGCACTATCAAATTTGATCCGATTTCCAAGATTTGCCTTATCGCTAATCGAGGATTGCTTGACTTCAGGAGAGGCAAAATACCCGAGGGCAGAGATGCATACAAGGAGGTCGTCTCTCAACTTAAGGGCGACAAGGACAATCGTGACACTTATCTTGCAAGTGCATACATCAATTGGACTCGTGAGGAATTTCGTCACAGAACCAATGATTGGCATTCCCTGCTGGAAAGAGCGAAGAGTCTTGTCAAGAGACTACCGAAATCCGACAAGAAAGCGACAATAACTTCGCTACACTTGCTCGAGCAGGAAATCAAGAAGGAACGCAAATAAGTAATCCACAATGTGCGAATACTCAAAAAAATGCACGGTGAGTTGGACACGCGGCACAAGCCGCATTTTGTTCTAATTCTCCGGCGGCAGTTGCTTTTTGATTTCGGCGGCGAGGTCAAAAACAGCCATCGCGTATTTGTTGCTGCGATTATAACGAGTCAAGGCGTAATAATTTATCGTCCCCGCGCGATATTCGTTAATGCGACGCCCCTCCAAATCCACCAACGCAAACTTAATATCAGGAAGAGGATTCCCCCCTATTACCGCTCCGGCGTCGGCGAATTGCTTCTGCGACAGCGACGGGATAATTCCGGCATCAAGCAAAGGAGAAGGGTCGCCAGTTAATTGAACCGGATAGGCGGCGGGGATTCCTCTTTGCCAGCCGTGGGCGGCAAGAAAATTAGCGACGCTGCCGACCGCATCTTTGGCGGAAAATAAATCGGCGACTCCGTCGCCGCTAAAATCCACTGCAAACTGCCGGTAACTGCTCGGCAGGAATTGCGGAATGCCGAAAGCCCCGGCATAAGAGCCGCGCACCGACAGGGGGTCTATATTGTTTTCGCGGGCATAGAGAAAAAACGCCTCCAATTCTTTGCGAAAGAATTTCGCGCGGCGGGGATATTCAAATCCCAAGGTCGCCAATGCTTCGGCGGTTTGGAAGTTGCCGAGATAAGTTCCGTAGCGGGTTTCCACGCCGATAATGGCGGCGATAATTTCGCCGGCGACGCCGAATTGCGCTTCGGCTTTTATCAGCGATTCGCGCAGGCGAATCATAAATCGCGCGCCCTGCCGAATGTTTTTGGGCGATACATTGCGGCGGCGATAATCGCGCCAGTAAGTTTTGCGGGAAGGCTCGCTCGGCGGATTAATTAATTTCAGCGCCTGCGCGTTCACCGAAATCATTGAGAAGATTCGCATAAGGAATTGCGAATCGAATCCGTGCATCGCATGCATGCGGCGGATGAATTCAGCGACATCGGCGCGTCCGGCGAAGGCGGATTCGTCGGCGCGAACCGCCATGGAAGGAATGCCCCCCCCCATTGCAATCGCAAGGGCTTTAATGAATTGCCTTCTTTGCATCATTTTAATTCAATCTTCAATTGGCGGCGCGGCGCACTAATGTTTTCATGCGAAGCCATATCATCATTGTAGCGGCGGCGTTGGCAAGAATAAGTCCGACCCAAATTCCCGGGACGCCCAAGGCCAGCGCGCGCGAAAAAAACCAGAATAAAAGAAGCGGCGCAACCACTAATCTTAATGCGCCGACGGCGGCTATTATCGCCGGTCTTTTTATCGCCTGCAGCATAGAGCCGCACATGTGCATGACAATATAAAAAGGGCCTAAAATCGCCGCCGCAATTAAATAGCCGTAGCCAAGGCGAATGACATCGGCGTCGCGGTTAAAAAGTGAAATCAGCCAGTCGCCCGCGCCGACCATTGCGGCTCCGCCGATTGCGGCTATGATAAATCCGTAGCGCAAAGCCGAGCGATAAGCCGTCTGCACGCGGTCAAAACGGCGCGCGCCGAAATTTTGACTCGCCGTCGCCAGCAGGGCGATGTTTAATCCGATTGTTAGAAGCAAAAACAATTGCTCAATTCTCAATGCAATTCCATAAGCGGGAACGGCGAAGGAATCCAAATCGGCCAGAAAAAAAGTGATGATGAAAAATCCCGCGCCGATGGAAAGCATATTGGCCGTCGGCGGCGTTGCCTGCGAAATAATGCGGAATAGAATCTTCGGCTGCGGAATTAAAAACAATATCCGAAAGCGGCGGATGATTTCCGTCCCGCGCAGCGCAAATAAAAGATAAGCGACCGAAAAGCATTGCGCCGCCACAGTCGCCAAGGCGATTCCGGTTACGCCGAGTGCGGGCAGGCCGAACCATCCGTAAATAAAAGCCGGATCCAAGAATATATTAAGAATTGTCGCGCCGATTAAACTATTGCGGAATGCCTTGGTGTTGCCGGTTGCATTCAGCATTCCGTGCAGAGTAAATGCGGCGAGGAAAGTCGCGCCGCCCATAAATATCACGCGCGAATAATCGGCGGCGAAAGTAAAGGCGTCGCCGCGTGCGCCCAATAAATTAAGCATCGGGTCAACTGCCGGAAGACAAATAACAGCGATTACAATTGACATTATCATAGAAAGAATTACCGCTTGTCCGGCGAAATATCGCGCGCGAATTCGCCGCTTGGCGCCCAAGGCGGAAGCGATCAAAGCCGTAGTCGCCTGCGCGAGTCCGACCGAACAAGAAAGGACAATAAAAAACAGCGGAAAAGAAAATGCCAGCGCCGCCTGCGCATCGGTGGAAATCAATCCGGCGAAGAATGTGTCGGTGATATTAAACAGCGTGTTGAAGAAAAGTCCGATCGCCGCCGGCAATGCCATTCGGCGCAGATGCCATGAGACATCGCCGACGGTTAAATCCTGCGAGGACGCTTGCGCGGCGGATGAATCTTCGGGCATCGTCATTGGCTTTTTAATTAAATCGCCGACAAGCCGCGCTTTAAGTCGTCGCGAATGTCGCGCTCGCTTTCCAAGCCGACGGAAATTCGCAGAAGGTCGTCGCCGAGTCCGATTTTTCTTCGCATCTCTTCCGGCACCCGCGAATGAGTCGTGCTGGCCGGATGCGTAATCGTGGATTTTGCGTCGCCGAAATTAGGCGTGATGGAAAGCAAGCGGGTCGCATCAATAAATCGCCATGCCGCTTCTTTTCCTCCCTCCGCAAAAAAGGAAATAATACCCCCCCCCTCCCCCCCCTGCTGGCGCATCGCCAAGCTATGGGCGGGATGCGAATTCAATCCGGTATACAGCACGCGCCGCACTTTCCTTTGCTTTTCCAGCCAGCGGGCGATTTTCAATGCGCGCGCGCTGTGCGCATGAATGCGAAGAGAAAGCGTCTCCAATCCCTTCGCCAAAACCCAAGCATTAAAAGGCGACAGCGACGGTCCGCCCGACCGCAAAAAAGGATATATCGCTTCCATTAAAAAATCCTTTTTTCCTGCGACCCCCCCCCCCAAAGCGCGGCCTTGTCCGTCCAAGTATTTGGTGCCGGAATGAATCACCAAGTCCGCCCCCAAGGAAAGCGGCTTTTGCAGCGATGGACAAAAGCAATTATCCACCGCCAGAATCGCCCCGGCATCATGCGCGATTTTAGACAAGGCGGCGATGTCAAACACTTCTATCAGCGGATTTGACGGCGTTTCCACAAGGAGTAATTTTGCCCCCCCCTGAGCGGCTTTTTTCCATGCGCGCGGATTCGCCGTCGGCACATAGCAAACATCAACGCCGAATTTAGCGATGAAGTTATTAAGCAATTGCACCGTCGCGCCGAATAAATTCTGCGACGCGACAATTCTATCCCCCTTTCTGCATACGCCCATTATCACCGACAAAATCGCCGACATTCCGCTGGCGGTCGCCAAGCAGAATTCCGCCCCCTCCAAAGCGGCAAGCCGCGCCTGAAAAGTTTGCACCGTCGGATTGGAAAAGCGCGAATAAATATAGCCGCCCCCCGTCTGCGCGAATTTGTCGGCGGCTTCCTTCGCCGTGCGGAATTTGAAACTGGAAGTGAGAAACAGCGCCTCCGAATGTTCGCCGAATTCGCTGGCGCCGGCTGAAAGCCGAATCGCCGCCGTCGCCGAATCGCGAAAGCATTCCGCAGGGGGGGGGGGGGGGGCGGATGATTTTTTCATGGCGCGGCGTGAAAACTTAAATCGCGCTGGAAGTTGCTCATTTCGTCGTCGCGATCGGCGCGGCGTTTTTCGGCGAGTTTGGCAAGATATTCCGCCGTCACCTCGTCGCCGAGATATTCGCCGTCAAAGCATGAAGTTTCAAAGCCGTTCAATTGCGGATTGACGGCGCGCACCGATTTAATCAATGCGTCAAGATTCTGATAAATCATCAAGTCCGCGCCGATGCGCAAGGCGACCTGCGAATCATCCCGTCCGGCGGCGATTAATTCGTCCGAAGTGGGCATATCAATTCCATAGACATTCGGATGGCGCACCGGGGGCGCCGCCGATGCAAAGTAAATTTTGCGGGCGCCGGCGTCGCGCGCCATCTGGACAATTTCGCGGCTGGTTGTGCCGCGCACGACTGAATCGTCCACCAGCAGAATTCGCTTATTGCGAAATTCCGCGTCGACGATATTAAGTTTTCGCCGCACCGCCCGCCGCCGCAGATTTGCGCCGGGCATAATAAAAGTTCGGCCGATATAGCGGTTCTTAACAAGCCCTTCGCGGTAGGGAAGATTAAGTTCGTGCGCCAATTGCATCGCCGCAGGCCTCGCCGAATCGGGCACTGGAATCACCGAATCAATTTTCACATCCGCATAATCGCGGCGAATTTTATCGGCGAGTGCGCGCCCCATATTGATGCGCGTTTCATAAACTAATGCGCCGTCCAAAACCGAATCGGGGCGCGCCAGATAAATGTATTCAAAAATGCACGGGCGCAGATTGGATTCTTCCGCGCACAGTCGGGTTTGGGCGATGCCGTCCGGTCCGACCGCCAATGCTTCGCCGGGCGACAAATCGCGCGCTTCCGAAAATCCCAATGCCCGCAGGGCGACGCTTTCCGAAGCCACAATGACTTCGCGCCGGCCGCCGCTGATTCTTTCGCCGAAAACCAGCGGACGAATTCCGTGCGGGTCGCGAAATGCCGCCAGACCGAATCCGGCTATCATCGCCGCCACCGAATACGCCCCTCGGCAGCGGGCATGCACCCGCCGAATTGCCGCAAAAATGACTTCCGCCGACACTTCGCCGCTGCGGGCGGCGGCGGTTAATTCGTGCGCGAGAAGATTCAGCAGCACTTCCGAATCCGATTCCGTATTAATGTGGCGCATTCCGGCGCGGCTTAATTCATCGCGCAATTCGGCGGCGTTGGTTAAATTGCCGTTATGCACCAGCACCATTCCGAAAGGCGAATTAACATAAAACGGCTGAATTTCCGAAAGCGCGCGCGCCGACCCCGCCGTCGGATAGCGCACATGACCCAAGCCGACCGACCCGCGAAGCGTATCCAAATGACGATGCCCGAAAACATCGCGCGCGAGTCCGTAGCCCTTGTGCATAAAAAGATGCGTGCCTTCCATCGTCACAATTCCGGCGGCGTCCTGCCCGCGATGCTGCAGCAGAGAGAGTCCTTCAAATATCAGCGGGGCGGACGATTCCGCTCCGGAATAAGCGATGATTCCGCACATGGTTATTTTTTCTCCTGCTTTCGCGTCCCGGATGGGTCTTTTAATTGACGGTTCAAATCCGTTAATTCTCTGCTGTGACGGTCAAGGCGTTTTTTGGTTTCTTTGTCCATAATTCCCAATTGAATTAATCGCCGCTGTATTTTTTCCGACGACGAATTAAATCCGCTGCCGGATTGCGCCGCCTGCGAATGGGTGCTAATCGTCGTTCCGCTGAATTGCCGAATTTTTGCGGACGGAATTTGTCTTTGCGTTTGCGCGGACGATTGCTTGCCGTTGATTCGGTCATAGATTTGCTTCAAGTCATTTTGAATTTCCTTTTCGCTTTTAATGCCGTTGGATTTTTCGGCGGCGCGGCTTTTTTCGGCGGCGGGCGCCTGAGGGCGGGAGTCGCGGTCAAAGGTTATCCACGCCCGCAGCGGCGAATTCGGCGGCGTCTGCGCGATGGCGATTTTCATCGCCGCCCCGAAAATCGGCAATGCCGACGATTCCCGCCAAGTCGCCGATTCGGAAAAAGCGGTAAAAGTCAGCGGAATTAAAATCGCCAGCGCAATGACAAATCCGCGCGCCGCCCCGAAAATTGCACCGCCAGCGGCGTCCCATCCGCCGAATCCGGCGCGCCGCACCAGCCGACGCATTAAAGCGGCGAGGAGTCCGAAAATCATCAGCGCAAGCGCAAACATCAGGGCGTAGGAAAGCGCCGCCGCCAGCGGGCCGTTGCGAAAAATCGCCAGCAGGCCGGACTCAATCGTCTGGCTGTATCGGTAACTGATGATGAAAGCCCCGGCAATCGCCGCCAGATTCAAGGCGGATCGCACTAATCCCAAAAACGCCCCCAGCAAAATGGAAACGCCCATCGCTCCCAAAAGCGCGATGTCAAGATAATTCGCCGTCATCGCAAATCCAAAACGATGGCGCTTTTCATTCCGGCGGCGACGGCTTTTTGCCTGACCAATTCAGCGTCGGCGCGATTCGCGTAGCCGCCGATTCGCACCCGATAAATAATTTTGCCGCCGTCGTGAGTCCGCGGCTCCACAAACGACGGCAATCCTTGCGCGCGCAAATCGGCGGCGATTTTTTCGGCTTTTTCTTTCTCGCTGACGGCAATCGCCTGCACGACAAAATCGTCCGGTGCGGATTCTTTCAGCGGGATGAATTCGGCGGATGATTCCGAATCCAATTTCTCTGCGGATTCTTCCGCAGCGGCGGCGGGCGCAACTGCTTCGGCAACGACGACGGATTCGGCTTCCGATTCAGAATCGGATTCCACAGCGATTGGCGGCTCCGGCTCCGCTTTAATTGGGGCGGAAAATTCATCGGCGGATTCAGCGGGGCGGGGCGGAATTTCAATCTGCACATCCGCCAGCGAGGGCGGCGGGGCGGAGTCAAACAGCGCGCCGACGGCGATTAGCGTCAAAATAAAAAACGCCAGCGCGCCGATAAATTGGCGGCGAATTGCCCCTCGCCGTCCGGAATTGCCGGCAGTGTCTTTTTTGCTATCTGCGGAATTGCTCATCGCTTTCCGTCCAAAATGCCGCGATGGTGTGGAAGGAGCCGAATGCGGCGATTCTATCACGCTTATCGCACATTGCGTGCGCCCGCGAAAACGCCTCCGCCGTCGATTCGCATGCCTCGGCGTCGCCGCCCTGCGCGCGAATAATTTCGGCGAGTTTCCGCGCCGGCAATGCGCGCGGAATATCCAACGGAATCGCCAGCCATTTATCAATTCTCGGCAGCAGGGGACGGATAATTCCATCGCAGTCCTTGTCCGCCATCAAGCCGCAGACGCCGACGGTTTGCGGAAAAAATCCCATCTGAAAAAGCGATTCCGCAAAAGCCGACGCCGCCTGCGGATTATGGGCGACATCCAAAACAATCGCCGGCTGCCCGGGCAGAGATTGAAATCGTCCGGCCAATTCCGTCCGCAGGAGTCCGCTGCGAATGTCGCCCGCCGACACCCACAGCGATGATTCGTCGGCAAGCGATTCTGCGGCGGCGATAGCGGCGGCGGCATTCTGCAATTGATGCATTCCCCGCAAAGATGGAAACGGCAAGCCGCTGCGGACGCCTTTTTGTCCGCGAAAATTCCAATGCGCGCCCTGTTTTTCCCAATCAAAATCTTCGCCGAAGCGAATTATTTTCGCCCCGATTTTTTTTGCATAATCAAGAAGAGAATTCGGCGGATTTTTTTCGGCGATAATCGCCGGACGATTCGGGCGAAAAATCCCCGCTTTTTCGCTGCCGACGGATTCGCGGTCGTTTCCCAGATAGGCGGCGTGGTCTAAATCAATTGTCGTTACGATGGAAATTGTCGGCGAAAAAATATTGACGGCGTCCAGCCGTCCGCCGAGTCCGACTTCCAAAATGGCGGCATCGGCTTTTTCTCGGACAAAGCATTCGGCGGCGGCGAGGGCGGCGAATTCAAAAAAAGTCAGAGTCGCCCCGATTTTTTTTTGCGCGAATTCCGCATGAGCGAGGGCGTCGCAGATGGGCTGGTCGTCCAGCGGTTTTTCGCCGACGCGAATTCGCTCGTTGAATCGCAGAAGATGCGGCGATGTAAAGCAGCCGACCTTGTAGCCGGCGGAAGATAAAATGGCTTCCAGCATCGCGCAAACGCTGCCCTTGCCGTTGGTGCCGCCGACTGTGACAATCGGCATTTTCAGCGACAAGCCCATTTCGCGGCGGACGGCATCCACGCGGGCGAGTCCCAAATCCACCGCCTGCGGATGATTTTTTTCCGCGCGGGCGAGTGCGGCGGCGAGTTGGGGACCTTCGCCGATTTGCATTTTTCCGCTCAGCCGCGCGATTTGGAAAACATCAGCATTTCCGCAAAATTAGCGAGAGTCGTCCGCATTTCGCGGCGGTCGACGATTTGGTCAATCGCGCCGCGGTCCAGCAGAAATTCGCTCCGCTGAAAATTATTCGGCGGGGTTTTGTCGTTTTCTTTGCCGACCGTCTGCTCAATTACGCGAGGCCCGGCGAAGCCAATTAATGCCTTCGGCTCGGCGACGACAATATCGCCGATAAGAGCGAAACTGGCGGCGACTCCGCCCGTCGTCGGGTCGGTTAAAACGCTGATAAACGGCAGATGATTTTTATCCAGCAAAGCCAAAGCCGCCGTTGTTTTCGCCATTTGCAAAAGCGAGGCGACTCCCTCCTGCATTCTCGCCCCGCCGGAAGCGGAAAAGCAAATAAAAGGCGACTGCCGCTCGGCGGCGGCTTCAACCGCCCGCGTGAATCTTTCGCCGACGACCGAGCCCATAGAGCCGCCCATAAAACGGAAATCAAAAATCGCCGCTACGCATTCGCGTCCTTTAATTTTTCCGGTGAAGATGGAAACTGCTTCGCGCTTGGAATCGCCGTTTTGGGCGGCTTTGAGCCGCTCGGTGTAGGGCTTGGAATCCGTGAATTTAAGGAAATCGCGCGGACGCACGCCGCCGCCCATTTCCGTCCATTCGCCGCCGTCAAACAAAATTTTCGCGCGCGATTCGGGGGAAATACGATGATGAAAATCGCAGTCGCCGCAGACCCACAGATTTTTGGCGAAATCCTCGCCGTAAATTGGTCGTCCGCAGTTTTCGCATTTGGACCATACGCCTTCCGGCACCGTTTTTTTGGCGCGCGGGCGTTTTTTAATTCCGGGCAGAATGTCGCTGAGCCAATTCATGATTGCATCGCCGACCGCAATTTAGCGGTAAATTGCCGCGCCGCATTCGCCCATTCCGACGGCGGCGATTCTTCAATTAATTCAATCAGGCGGCTGCCGACGACGACCGCATCCGCCATTTTTCCCAGCGTTTTCGCCCGGGCGGAATCGCGCACGCCAAAGCCGACGGCAATCGGCAAATCCGAAATTTCAGCAAGGGCGGAAATTTGCGCGCGGACGGAATCGGCATCCAAATTATTCGCGCCGGTCACGCCTTTCAATGAAACATAATACAAATAGCCGCTTGCCGCCTGCGCGATTAATTTCATGCGCGATGGCGTTGTCGTCGGCGAAACCAGCAGAATAAGGTCAAGTCCGGCGGCGGAAAAAGCCTCGCGCCATTCGGCGGAGGATTCAGCGGGAAGATCCACCACAATCGCGCCGTCAACGCCCGCTTCTTGGGCTTGGCGGGCGAATTGGGAAATTCCATATGCGAGAAAACTGTTGGCGTAGCCCATCGTCACGAGGGGAGTCGTTCCGCCGTTTTTGCGGAATCGGCGAATTTCGCTTAGGGCGAATTTAAGCGTCGCGCCGTTTTTGAGGGCGATTTCGGAAGCCCGCTGGATGGCGATTCCATCGGCGGCGGGGTCGGAAAAGGGAATGCCTAATTCAATGATGTCGGCGCCGCCGTCGGCGAGGGCTGTCAGCAAGGGGGCGGTGGATTCCAGCGTTGGGAATCCGGCGGTGACAAACGGAATCAGCAGCGCCCGCCGATGGGCGGAAGATTCAATTTTGGCATTGGCGAAAGCGTCGGCAATTCGCGACATAGCCGCGTATTATCGCAGAATCTCAAAACCTTCGCGCTGGCGGGCGGGAGATGAAGGATATTCCAAAAATTAAAATCCCCGCGTCGATGCACTGAATGTTGGGATGCTCTGCGTCCCGAAGCCATCGGCGGAATTAATTAGCGGACGCAGAGCGTTGCAACGGGGATATTTGGGATTTGTGACTTTTTTGACACATCGCCGATTTTATGGGCGAATTTGTCCAAATGATTGCTTTATCAGCGGTAAAAAGATATAATAAAAGTAAGAAGCAAAGCGGAGAAGCGCAATGATTACCAGCAAAATTTTCCCGATAAACGCCGTTCGCGGCGTGATTTTCGCCCTCGTCTGCACGATGTGGAGCATCAACGCCGAAGCCGTTGAGTCCGTCGGCAAGGCGCAATTCGTCCTCGGCGAGGTGTTTGCCGTCAGCGACGGCGACCGCCGGCAATTGGACAAATCCGACCCCATTTTTGAGTCGGACACGATTGAAACCGGCCCGAAAGCGTCGGCCCAATTGCTGATGATGGATGACGCCCGCATTGCCGTGCGGCCGAATTCGGCTTTCATTATTGCGGAATATCGCTTGGACGGCGATAACTCCGCCAGCGTCCTTTCTGTGATTAAAGGCGGCTTTCGCACTCTCTCCGGAAAAATCGGAGAGCAGGCAAAGGACAATTATCGCGTGAACACTCCCACAGGGACGATTGGCTTGCGTGGAACCGACCACGCCGTCTTTTATATTCCGGAAGGACAGGAAGCGTCCTACGGCGGCGGGAAATCAGGCACTTACAACAAAGTTTATAAGGGTGCCACTTTCCTGCAAAGCGAAGGGAAAGCGATTGAAATTACGCCGGATTCGCAGGCCGGATTCGCCGCACAAGGCGAAGCCCCGCAGTATGTCGCCGACATTCCGGAAACCACCGAAGGGCCGGTTGTCGTCGCACCGACTGAAGAATCCGAAAGCGATTCCAGCGAAAGCGAAACAGCCGCCGCCGAAACGGAAACCGCCGACAGCGGCAATGAAGAATCCGGGGGCGAGGAAGTAATTGAAATTTCGGATGCTCCCGCCGCCGTCGTGGCCGATGACGAAGCATCGCCGCCTGCTGTGGTTCCGAGTGTGGAAGAAACGGCGAACGAAATTCCGGTTGCGGAAATTGTGGAAACGGAAACGGTGACGGACGCTCTGCAGAAAGAAGAAGAAGAAGTGCTGCAGGAAGCGGCGATCATCGAGCAAGAAATTGTGGATAACCAGCCCCCTCCTCCTCCTCCGCCGCCGTCCGACAATTTGGGAGATTTTGCCAATGCCGGCATTTTAGGCAATTTGCCGAGCGAATTGACGGACGATTCAATTCTGGAATTGCCGGGCGATTTAATTCTGCCGACGGATTTCGGCAATCTCGCTACCGACGCTTATGATAATGGGCCGGGGACGGATTTCCTCATTGGGAATGTTCAAGGCCGCTATAACCGGGTCATTTTCGCGGGCTCCTCGTCGTGCGAGGATTGCTTACAAGGCAATCTTTTTTATGCGCTTAGTGTCGGCGACCGGACGATGCTGACGCAGTATCGTGTTCGTGCTGAATTTCTCAACCCTAACACGCCGCCCAACGCCGGCAACCCAAACGAAATTTGGGATTTTGCCAAGGGAGATGGCAATGTGCCATTAACGCATCGCGAGACATTTTTCCCGGTGTCGGGATTTTTGGAAGACCATGCCGAGACAATTACCAATATGGGAGGCCTCCCAGTTACGCAGAACGCTATTTTGTTCCGTGCCATAGACGGTCATGCGTCATTTGGATTAAATCGGGAGCGTGTATTTTCTCGGTTTGATGTCGAGGAAACTCGTCCTAGTCTTGGTGATGATGAAGCAAGGCGACTGATTGGGAATTTGGAGGTTCCGCTCGCCAACGAATAGCCGCTGATTGAAATCGTCCAATTGCCGCCGCCGCCGCCCGCAAATTTTGCGGGCGGCGGCTTTTTTTAAGAGGCGAAAAATCGCCTCCGAATGCGGCAATGGCATTTCGCCTGACATTCACAGCAGCAGAATCCACAGCAGCAGAATTCCGAAAGCCCACAGCATCAGCCAGAATTTGCCGAGTCCGAATTTGCGGTGATATTTCGCCAGCAAAGCAACGGCGAATATTGTCGCCACGCCGCCCGCCAGACGCGGCCATGTAAGGGCGGCGAATTCGTCGGCGGCCCGGCCGAACGAAGGAAATAATTCGCGCGCCATCAGCCACACGCCGTAAGCCAGCAGCAGAGTCCAAATTGCCCTTACGCCCGCTTTGAAAAACGCCTCCAAAGCCGCCATCGGCGGAGACGATTCCGCCCGCTTGTAAACGATATGCGATACGCCCGCCGCCATCGCAAACAAGGCGAATCCCGCACTGCCGCCCACTGCAATCCACACGGCGACGCCAATCGCCGATGCCAAAATAGACAGCCACGGAATATCCTGAGTCCAATTGCCGGTTTCCCATCTTTCCGCAAATTCCGGCGCGTGATTTTGCGCGGATTCTTTTGCGGACGATTCTTCGCTTTTCGCCGTCGGCGGATGCCGCTTCGCCGCTTTTTCGCGGGCTGATGCACTGCTCCAAATGGAATAGCCGGGACGCAGAAAATTGCCGTCGCGCACGGATTCGTAGGCGCGGCGAATTTCCTTGAATTTTTCCTCGGCGAATTTATCCCCCAAGTTGCGGTCGGGATGCCATCGCATGGCCAGTTTGCGATAGGCGCGCTCCACTTCGCGCATTTCGGCGTTGGGATGCACGCCGAGAATTTCAAACGGGCTTTTTTCCATCTCCCGCATTTTGCCGACGAAGCCGAGATTCAGCGATTTTTAATTTTCAGCACCGTATCCAAATCCTTGTCGCCGCGCCCCGATAAATTGACGAGAATGATTTTTTCCGGCCCCAATTCGCGCGCGAGATTCTTGGCATGCGCGAGGGCGTGGGCGGATTCCAAAGCGGGCAGAATTCCTTCCAAGCGCGCCAAATCGTCAAAGGCGTCAAGCGCCTCCGCATCGCTGGCGACGGCGTATTCGGCGCGGCCGGATTCCTTCAAATGCGAATGCTCCGGTCCGACTCCCGGATAATCCAGCCCCGCCGAAATGGAAGCCGTCTGCAGAATTTGCCCGTCGTCGTCCTGCATTAAATACGAAAGCATTCCGTGCAGAATTCCCGGACGACCGGTGGACAAAGTCGCGCAATGCCTGCCGCTTTCAATGCCTTCGCCGCCCGCTTCCACGCCGACAAGCCGCACCGATGCATTCGGAATGTAGGGATAAAAAATTCCCATCGCATTGGAGCCGCCGCCGACGCAGGCGACAACGGCATCCGGCTGGCGTCCGGCGATTTTCGGCATTTGCAAAATGCATTCGCGGCCGATGACGGCATTAAAATCCCGCACCATCATCGGATACGGATGCGGCCCCGCCACCGACCCGATAACATAAAAAGTATCGTCAATGTTGGCGACCCAATCCCGCAGCGCCTCGTTTAAGGCGTCTTTGAGCGTTTTGGAGCCGGATGAAACCGGGACGACTTTCGCCCCCAGCAATTCCATTCTCTGCACATTTGTCCGCTGGCGGACGATGTCGTCTTCGCCCATGTAAATCACGCATGGCAAACCTTCTCTGGCGCAAACTGTGGCGACGGCGACGCCGTGCTGTCCGGCGCCGGTTTCGGCGATAATGCGCCGCTTGCCCATTCGGCGCGCCAGCAGAATTTGTCCGACGGCGTTGTTGATTTTGTGCGCGCCGGTGTGATTCAAATCCTCCCGCTTCAAAAAGATTTTCGCTCCGCCGCAGCGGACGGAAAATCGCGCCGCAAAATAAATCGGATTCGGGCGTCCGACATATTCGGCGAGAAGCGAATTTATTTCCGCCTGAAAATCGCCGTCATCGCGAAATTTCGCATAAGCGTCGGCGAGTTGATGGACGGCGTGCATCAGCGTCTCGGCGACATAAACGCCGCCGAATTTGCCGAATCGCCCGGCGGCGTCGGGGTAGGCGTAATTAAGATTCGTCGGCATTTTTCACCTCTTCAATAAACGCGCGGATTTTGTCGGGATTTTTGCGGCGCGGATTTTCATCGTCGCGCACGCCGCTGGCAACATCCACTGCAAAAGGCCTCGCCGACCGCACCGCCGCCCCGACATTCTGCGGCGTGAGTCCGCCCGCTAAAATAAACGGCTTGGACGAATTCGGCGGAATTAAATTCCAGTCAAAAGTTCGTCCGCTGCCGCCCGGTGAATCCTTGCTGAAAGAATCCAGCAAAATCGCGCGCGCCGAAGGATGCGATTCAATCGCCTTTATTATATCCGCCGATTCCCGCACGCGGCAAGCGAAAATATACGGCTGCGAAAATTGTCCGCAAAATTCAGCGTCCTCGCCGCCGTGAAATTGCAGAATCTGCGGACGGACGGCATCAATCACTTCGCCGACAAATTCCGCCGACGCCTGCACAAACAAAGCCGCCGCCGATACAAACGGCGGCAGGACGCGCGCAATTTCCGCCGCCTGCGCGATGGTCAAAGCGGCGGAGGCGGGCGGATAAAATACCAAGCCGACGGCGTCCGCCCCCAGTTCGGCGGCGAGAATGGCGTCTTCCGGGCGGGTGACACCGCAGATTTTAATTCGCGTCCGTGCTTTTTTCATTGCGATTTTGCGCGCTTTTTGCGTTTAATTCGGCGAAGTGTTTCGCGGGCATTCCGTCCGCTTTCCACGATTTTCGCCAGCGGATAGCCGATAAAATAGCCGACAGTCATCGCCGTGCAGGAAAAAATCAAGCAGCCCAATAAAAACGGCGAAGCGCGCGCCGACAAATAATTGCCGATCGACGACGGCATTGGATCCGGAATCACTCCCGTAAAAAATGCGCCGACGCGGTAGGCGGCGTAAAAAATCGGCACATATGTAAACGGATTGGAAATCCAAACGCCCGCCAGCGCCAGCGGCAAATTGGCGCGAGTCAGCCAGCAAAATAGCGCCGCCGGCGCCATTTGGAAAGGCATCGGCACGAAAGCCCAGAAAAGTCCGATGGCGAGTCCGCGCGAAACCTGCTCCTGCTTCCACGACATTAAATCGGAATGCGCCAGCCGCGCTAAGCCGTAGGGCGCGCGGTGAATCTGCTGATGCGCGCGCCAAGCCAGCCATCGCGTCCACCGATTCATCGCGCTTTTTTCGCCGCCGACTTGGGGCGAAATGTAGCGACGACGGCGGAGTCGGTTTCAATATACGGCGCGCCGATTAAATCCAGACAATACGGCACGGCGGCGAAAATGCCGTCCAGCGTTTCAGCGACGGCTTTGGGCTGTCCGGGCAAATTAATGATGAGCGATTCGCCCCGCACCGCCGCCGTCTGCCTTGACAGAATCGCCGTCGGCACATAGCGTAAACTGACCGCGCGCATTAATTCGCCGAAGCCCGGCAATTCGCGCGCAGCGACGGCAAGCGTAGCCTCCGGCGTAACATCGCGCGGCGACGGGCCGGTGCCGCCGGTAGTGAGAATCAGTCCGCATTTTTCATCGTCGGCCAGCCGAATTAATGCGCTTTTGATGTCGGCGAATTCATCCGGAATCAACGCGATTCGCTCTTCCCATTTAGTAATGAGGGCGCGCGTCAGCCATTCGCGCAGCGCCGGAATTCCGGCGTCGGCGTAGTCGCCTTTGCTGGCGCGGTCGGAGACGGAAACAAGCCCGATTCGCAGCGGCGATTCCATTGCTTATTTTTTTCGCAGGAAAAACGCGCAGCCGTCGCCGCCGTTTTCGCGCTCCATTAATTCCAAGCGATGTCCGGTCTGCCGCGCGAAAGCGGGAATATCCTCCTGCGCGCCCGGGTCGTCGGCGAAAATCTTCAGCACTTCGCCCGATTGAATTTCGGCGAGGGCTTTTTTCGTCCGCAAAACCGGCAGCGGGCAATTGAGTCCGGCGAGATTGATTTCCTTGTGAAAATTGGGCACAAGCGGAATTTTATCACCGCCGCAAAAATATGCTACACTTGGCGTTCTTAATTATGCAGGAACGAGAAAACGATGCGTCCTATTCGCTTTTTTGCGGCGCTTGTCATTGCGATGAGTGCTAGCGTGGCGGATGCCGCCTCGGTGGTCTTTGAGACCTCCGCCGGCAGCTTTGAAATCCGCCTGTTTGCCGACGAGTCGCCGAAGACGGTGGAGAATTTTCTCCACTATGTCAACAGCGGCTTTTACGACGGACTGATTTTTCACCGTGTCATCCCCGGTTTTATGGTGCAGGGCGGCGGCTTTGTCGCGCCGTTTGACCCGCGCAAAAAACCCAAAGCGGCTACGCGCCCGCCGGTGACGAATGAATCCGACAACGGAATTCTCAACCTTCAATGGACGGTGGCGATGGCGCGCACGGCCGACCCCGATTCGGCGACTTCGCAGTTTTTTATTAATGTCGCCGACAATCATTTTCTGAATTACAAAAGCGGCCAGCCGGGCTACGCCGTTTTCGGCAAACTCGTCGCCGGTCAGGATGTTGTAACGGAAATCGTCGGGCTGCAGCGGTATGAATCGGTCGGGCAATTTGACAATGTCCCCGCCGAGCCTCCGGTAATTATCAAAGCCGCCTACAAGCCGTGAATCCGCAGGTTCGCATTAAAACGAATTTCGGGGCGATAACGGCGGAATTGTTCGCCGACCGCGCCCCCCAAACGACGGCGAATTTTTTGGAATACGCCGCCGCCGGCTTCTACGACAATACGCTGTTTCATCGGGTCGTCCCCAATTATTTAATTCAGGGCGGCGGATTCGAGCGGGGAATGTATCTCAAAGCGGCCCGCGCCCCGATTGAAAACGAAGCCGACAACGGACTCGCCAATCGCAAATGGACTCTGGCGATGGCGCGCACGCCGGAGCCGCATTCGGCGACTTCGCAATTCTTCATCAATCTCGCCGACAATTCCGCTCTGGATCACGCCGATAAAACCGACGACGGCTGGGGCTACTGCGTCTTCGGCGAAATTCGCGACGGCGCCGATGTCGCCGCCACTATCGGCAATTTGACCACCGAAGAGCGAATGGGATGCCCCGATGTCCCGGAAAATGATGTCGTCATTGAAACTATTGAATTGATTGAAGCCGCCAACGACTCCAACAGCGTCGACGCCTCCGCTGAGAACGATTCCGCCGACGCCGCTTAATGCGGATTCTTTTCGCCGCCGATTCGCATCTCTCGCTTTCGCGTCCGGCGGCGGCAAGCCGTTTTTTTCGCCGCCTTAAAGACGAATCCGCCAATGCCGACGCCGTTTATCTGCTCGGCGATTTGTTTGATTTGTGGCTCGGCGACGACGACGATTCGCCCCTCGCCGACCAAGCGGCGAATGCAATTCGCAGAATCGCCGACAGCGGAATCGCCGTTTATTTTCAGCACGGCAACCGCGATTTTCTGCTGGGCGAATCCTTCGCCAATCGCGCCGGTTTTTCGCTGCTGCCGGAAGAATTTATCTTGGAGGCGGACGGCGAAAAAATTCTGCTGATGCACGGCGATTCGCTCTGCACCGACGATGCCGATTATCAGCAATTTCGCGTCCGCACGCGGAATCCGTCGGCGATGCAAAGTTTTCTTAAATTGCCCCTGCCGATTCGCCGGTCGCAGGCGGCGGCGATTGCCGGACAAAGCGAAAAAGAAAAATCGGCAAAATCGGCGGACATTACGGATGTTTCGCCCGCCGCCGTCGCCGATGCTTTTCGCCGATATGGCTGCGCGACATTAATTCATGGCCATACCCATCGTCCGGCGCGCCACCGAATTTTAATTGACGACAAGGAATGCGAGCGAATTGTCCTTCCGCACTGGCTCGGCGACGAGGGCGGCTTTGCGGTTTTAGAAGACGGCAATTTGTCGGCGAATTTCTAATGCGAATTAATTTTCGGCAATTTGGCGGACGATAAACTCCGGCGAATAATCGCGGCCGGATTCAAATCGCAGCAACTTCAAGCCGACCGCCGCCGCCACATCATCTTTGAATTCGTCGATTTTCCGACGGTCGGGACGATTGTGGGTGGAGTCGTCCAATTCAATGGCGCAGACGATTTCCCCTTCATTGGTCGTCACTACAAAATCAAAGTGGCGGGACTTGACACGCCCGCGCGCACTCATCCATCCTCGGCCTCCGCGTGCACCGATGACATCTTCCATCCGCACTTTGGCATGCGCCGAAAAATGCTTATCAGCGGCTATTCGCAATTGCTTGTAAAAGCGCAATTCGGCAGGAGACATTAGATAGTCGCGACGCTCAAACATCCCCGCAAAATCGTCACGCTTGGGAAGCGCGCGCATAATAAGAAAGATGACGAGCAGAAGACAACCTCCTCCAGATATAAACAGGAGGACTTTCGCCACGGTAATCGCCACGGCAGCTCCCGACTGAATTTTCTCAACGAAAGGCCCAAGTTCCGGCGGATCAACCACAACTGTCGTGACCTCCGCCATTGCCGACGCGGAAAAAATCATCGCCAAAATAAAGGCGATGCACATTTTCAGTTTGAAATTCATATCGCCGATTCGGTCACGCCCGCTTCTTCGGCCTGCGCGTCGGCGTGGTAGGACGAGCGAACCAGCGGCCCGCATGCCGCATGACGAAAACCCATCTCTTCGGCTTGGCGGCGAAAATCATCAAAAATTTCCGGCGGCATAAAGCGGCGCACCGGCAAGTGGTGGCGGCTCGGCTGCAGATACTGTCCCATCGTCAGCATATCCACTTGATGGCGGCGAAGGTCGCGCATGACTTGCAGCAATTCGTCGTCGCGCTCGCCGAGTCCGACCATCACGCCGGATTTTGTCGGCACGGACGGATGCCGCCTTTTAAATTCCAAAAGCAATTCTAAGGAATGCGCGTAATCCGCGCCCGGCCGGGCTTCTTTGTAAAGGCGCGGCGCGGTTTCCAGATTATGATTAAAAACATTCGGGGGCGATTCGGCGAGCGAATCCAAAGCGCGATTCATGCGTCCGCGAAAATCGGGCGCAAGAATTTCAATGATAATTGTCGGTGATTTTTTGCGCACGGCGCGAATGCAATCGGCGAAATGACTCGCCCCGCCGTCGCGCAAATCGTCGCGGTCTACGCTGGTAATGACGACATAGCGCAGTTGCAAATCGGCGATGACTCGCGCCAAATTTTCCGGCTCGTTTTTGTCGGGCGGATTCGGTCGGCCGTGGGCAACATCGCAGAAGGGGCATCGCCGCGTGCACAGGTCGCCGAGAATCATAAAAGTCGCCGTGCCTTTGCCGAAGCATTCGCCGATGTTGGGGCAACTGGCTTCTTCGCAGACCGAATGCAATTGATGCTTTCGCAGAATGCGCTTGATTTCCATAAAGCGCGGACTGCCCGGCGCTTTCGCGCGCAGCCAAGTCGGTTTTTTGAGCGGGGCATCGGCGAGCGGCACAATCGGAATGCGATTGCGCATCGTCTTAAATTCGCCTTTCTGCTTAAGCGGAATCATGGTTCGCAATTTTATCACCCGCTGAATTCAGCGATGCAATCAGCCGCATCGCCAATTCCGGCGCGATTTTATTAATGTCGGCGGCGGAAAAAAAATCGGCGATTTGAGTCGCTTTCAAGCCGACGATTCCGCAGGGATTAATGTCGGCGAAGGGCGACAAATCCATTTTTACATTCAGGGCGAGTCCGTGATAGGTCGCCCCTCGCGAAATTTTGAGGCCGAGGGCGGCTATTTTTTTTCCGTCGGCGTAGACGCCCGGAGCATTTTCGTCGCCGCATGCCGAGATTCCGCAGTCCGCCAGCAGCGAAACTGCCGCTTTTTCAATTGTCCGGACGAGTCGTCTCGCGCCGATTTTTCGCCGCCGAATATCAATCAGCAAATACGCCACAATCTGCCCGGGTCCGTGATAAGTAACTTTGCCGCCCCGGTCGCTGCGGGCGATGGGAATGTCGCTTATCCGCAGGATGTCGGATTCGCTCGCCGAAAGCCCCAGCGTAAAAATCGGCGGATGCTGCAAAAGCCAGATTTCGTCCGCCGTTTGCTCGTCGCGATTTTCGGTGAAGCGGCGCATTTGCAGCCAAGCGGCGGTGTATTCCATCGTCCCGAAATTTTTGACGACGATTTTGCCGCTCATTTTTTTTCCAAAATTTTCCGCGCGCGCATTAAATCGGCGGGCGTATCAATGCTAATTCCGCCGCCGTCATTAACAATAACGACGGCAATTTTGAGCCCATTCCACAGCAGACGCAATTGCTCCAACTTTTCAATTTCTTCAAGCGGCGATTTCGGCAGCGAATTCATCCGGTCGAGAGCCGCCCTGCGATAAGCGTAAATTCCCAAATGTGCGAGCGATTCGGCGGGGGCGGCATTTGGATTTTTGCGGTTATATGGAATCGGCGAGCGGCTGAAATAAAGGGCGTTGCCGCTGCAGTCGCAAATTGTTTTAACGATGTGCGGCGAGCGAAATTCATCGCCGTCCAAAATCGGACGGGCGGCGGTTGCGCAATCGGCGTCGGAATTGGCGAGAGCGTCGGCGATTTTTTGCGGAATCGTCGGCGGCATAAACGGTTCGTCGCCCTGCCAATTGACGATGATGTCGTCCGCCCCGATTTTCATTTTTTCCGCCGCTTCGCCGACTCGGCTCATTCCCGAATCGTGCTTGCCGGTCATCACGGCTTCAAAGCCGAATTCGCGGACGACGGCGGCGATGCGCGAATCGTCCACAGCGGCGGCGATTCGCTTCGCCCCTGATTCGGCGGCGCGAATGAGGACTCGGACAATCATCGGCTTGCCGCCCAAATCCGCCAGCGGCTTTTGCGGCAGGCGCGAAGAATCCATTCGCGCCGGCGACACAACGGCGAATTCCGCCGTCATCAGAGATGCGCGAGGTCGTCGTCGGAGAGCGGGCGCGCTTCGTCTTCCAGCAAAATCGGAATGCCGTCGCTGGTGATGGCGTAGGCGAGTCGGCAGCCGCGGCAGATTAATTCCCCCGCCGCTTTGCGATATTTTAAGTTGCCCTTGCAAATCGGACAAACCAGAATGTCGAGCAATTTGCTTTCCATCGGAATTTTATTTGATGTTTGATTTTAGCCCAATTCCCCCGCCGACGCGCCCCCACGAATTTGAACGCTACGATTTTATCTTGGCAAACAGGACGGATTCCAAATCTTCGCCGACGCGCAAATAAGATGAAAAAAATGCATATCGCGCATCGGCGAAACGACGGCACTTTACTGCATCTTTTTCGGTCATCAAAATAAAATCGGCGCGCGGAAAATCAAGGTTGGCGGAGCGAAATGGATGATGGTCGGCGAAGGCGTAAGTTTCCGCCAGCGCGAATCCGGCGGCGCGGACAGCCGCAAAAAATCGCTCCGGCGACGCAATTCCCGCGATGGCGACAATCCGCTTTCCGATAAAATCGGCGGGCGAAAACTTAATTTCCGGCGACCGCAGCGAATGGCATTCGCCGATTTCCCAGTGCGCGCGAAAAATTTTTTGCGGCGGAAAATCGTCCGGAATTTTGGATGCCGCAATATTTTTTGCCGACGAAGCGGCGGCGGATTCCGTCATGACAATCGCATCGCATTGGGCGAGTCGGCGGGGATTTTCGCGCAGCGGACCGGCGGGCAGAAGCCAGCCGTTGCCGAAGCCGTAATCGGAATCAATCGCCGCAATTTCGGCGTCGCGCGCCAGCGAATAATGCTGGAGTCCGTCGTCGCTGATAATGCAGTCAATCGCGGAATTGTGCAGAAGATGGCGTGCAGCCGCAGCGCGATTTTTGCCGACGCAGACCGGAATGCCGGCGCGCATCCGAATTAAAACCGGCTCGTCGCCGACCCGCGCGGGGTCGGAATTTTCCGACACCATTTGCGGCGACGATTCGCCCCCCCCTCCGTAGCCGCGCGAAACGACCCCGGGGAATCGTCCGTGATTTTTCAGCATTTCAGCGAGGGCGATAGTCAGCGGCGTTTTGCCGCCGCCGCCCGCCGTAATTCCGCCGACGACAATTACCGGCGCCGCAATTTTTTCGCGCCGCAAAATTTTCGCGCGATAAACGAATCGCCTCGTCGCCGATGCCGCCGAAAATATCGCCGATGCGGGCAGCAAAAGCGCATTCAATCCGCCCCGCCGCCGCCAGAATTCGCGCGCGCTTCGCATTATCGCAGTATAGCCGCCGCCCGAAATAACGGCAATTGGCTTTTGACGCATCGCTCAATCGGAGAGGAAGATTAATGCGGGGGCGGAGTTAAAAATTCAGCGGCGGGATTCGCTACAATTAGCCCGCGTGAATTCCCCCGTCGCTGAAATCAAGGCAGAAGCCCGCGTGCGCCTTGCGCTTTCGCCGCAGTTGCGGCGGTCGCTTGCTCTGCTGCGAATGTCCGCCGCTGAATTGCGCGCCGAGTTGTCGTGCGAAGTGGAAAAAAATCCGCTGCTGGAAGCGGACGATTTTGATGCGCTTGCCGAATCCTCCGAATCCGCCGCCGATTCAAACGCTGTTTTTCGCGTCCCGGCGAAGGGCGGTTTGCGGGCGCATTTGCATTTGCAGTGCCGCGCGGCGACGCTGCCGCCGACGGTTAAAAAAGCCGCCGACGCTCTCATCGAAATGATTGACGACGACGGCTATTTGGATTCCGATGCCGACGACGATTCGACGCTTTTTCAAGAGGCGTTGAAAGCGGTGCAGGCGTTTGAGCCGCCCGGCGTCGGCGCGCGCAATTTGCGGGAGAATCTGCTCCTGCAACTGGACGATATGAAAATTCGCCGCACGGAGAATCCCGACATTTTGGAATCGGCGAAAGCCATCGTGGACAAGCGATTCGGCGATCTTTCCCGCCGCCGCATTGACCGTCTGCCCAAGCGAAATTTAGAGGAATCGCTCGCGCTGATTGGGCGATTGTCGCCGCGTCCGGGCGGTAATTTTTCCGACGATGAAGCGCCGTGGGCGATTGCGGATATTGTCGTTGTCAAGCGTCGCGGATTGTGGTCGGCGGAGCCGGGGCCGGGATTGAATTTTCAAATTCGCTTTTCGCCGGATGCCTCGCAGCTCGCCGATGGCGGCGGGGCTTTTTTGCGATTGCAGCGGGATGCGCGCGGATTCGCGCGGGCGTTGTCTTATCGTCGGCGGACGGTTTTGTCGGTCGCGCAATTGGCGGTGGATTATCAGAGTGAATTTTTTGAGCAGGGCGAAATTGCTCTTCGCCCTTTGCCGATGCGAAAAATCGCCGCTGAATTAAATGTATCGCGCGCGACGGTAACGACGGCGATAGCGGATAAATGGCTTTCGTGTCCGCGCGGATTTTTTGCGCTAAAATTGCTGTGTGCGCGTCCTGCGCCTTCCGATTCTAAAAAAGCGGCGGGCGCGGTGCGCGAGGTGATGCGAAAAGTGATCGCCGCCGAAGATAAAAGCCGACCATTGTCTGATTCCGTCCTTGTCCGCCGCTTGGCGGCGGAGGGCATTTTGCTGTCGCGCCGGACGGCGGCTAAGTATCGCGCGCGCGCCGGCCTTGCGCCGTCGCATTTGCGCCGTCAATTAAAAGGAGCCATCAACCGATGAATATGGAAATTAGCGGACATCATCTCGCGCTGACCGATTCGCTGCGCCGTCATGTGCATAGCAAATTGGAGCGCGCCCTGCATCATCTGGACGAGCCGCCCACCCGATGCGAAGTGCTGCTGTCGGTGGAAAAAGACCGCCACAGCGCGGAAATTCGCCTGCATCTCCCCAAGCGCGAACTTTTCGCCAAAGACGAAGAAGCGAACATGTACGCCGCCATTGACGCCGCCGCCGATAAAATTAATCGGCAGGTGCGCGACATCAAAGGCCGCGCGCGCGCCGCCGAACGAGGACGACAATAATGGAAACGAACGGCCTTTCTCCCGCCAAATTAATTCCGCCGGAGCATATTCTCATCGGCTTGGATCAGCAGAGCAAAAAGCGCGTGTTTGAGCGGGTTGCGCTGCTGTTTGAAAATCGGCTGGGACTTCCGCGCAGCGAAGTGTTTCAAAGTTTGCTCGCACGCGAGCGGCTGGGCTCCACCGGCATCGGCAACGGCAGCGCGATTCCGCATGGACGAATGTCGCAGTTGCGCCAGCCCGCCGCCGCTTTGGTGCGAATGAAAAAGCCCATTCCCTTTGACGCCCCCGACGATGCCCCGGTGCGGAATCTGCTGGTTTTGCTCGCGCCGGGAAATGCCAATGCCGCGCACTTGCAGGCCTTGGCGACTTTTTCCGAGATGCTGTCCGATGCTGAATTCGGCGAGCGATTCGCCGCTTGTGCAGATGCTGATTCGGCGCATCGTTTAATTGCGGAGTGGGAGTCCCGCGCCGCCGAATCGGCGCAATAGCCACATTAAAATCTTCGGCGGGAATCTGTTTTCGCAAAGCCGATTCGCGGAGAATTGTTTTCCGCGTTCCGAAATCATTGCTGAATTCGCAATTGACTCATCGGCGGAAGCGGGTAAAAATGCGGTTTATGCATCGTTCGCATTTCATTAACTGCCGCGGCGAAGATGAAATTATCCGTGAAATTCATGTCCGCGAATGGGGCGGGGCGAATTCGCCGACGATAATTATGTGGCACGGACTCACTCGCAACGGCGGCGATTTCGGCCCGCTGGCGCGCGCGATGGCGGCGGAAGGATTCCGCGTCATCGCGCCGGATACGCTGGGACGCGGACTTTCGGCGTGGGCGGAAAATCCCAAGCGCGAATATTCGTTTTTTAATTACGCCGCGCATGCGGTGAATTTAATGGATGCGCTCGGCGTTGTCCGCTGCGGATGGGTCGGCGTTTCCATGGGCGGACTTCTCGGAATGCATCTGGCGGCGGAAGATTTGAAGGCGCGAATCGAACGGCTGATTATCGTGGACATCGGCCCCGTTTTGGGCGGCGACGCGCTTTCGCGAATCGGCGAATATCTGGGGACGGAATTATCGTTTAATTCCCTCGCCGAATTGGAAAATCATCTCCGCCAAATTTACGCGCCTTTCGGCGAATTGAGCGATGCGGAATGGCGCGAAATGACGGTCAATTCATGGCGGCGTCTCGCCGACGGAAAAATCGGCATGCATTATGATGTTGAAATTGCCGAGCCCTTTCGCGCTTCCGTCGCTGTCAATTTTGACGCTTGGCCGACTTATGAAAAGATTCCCTGCCCGATTTTAGTTTTGCGCGGGGAGCATTCGGATTTTCTGCCGCAGCGTCTCGCCGACGAAATGGCCTCGCGCCATTTCAATTGCCGGACGGAAATGATTCCGCATTGCGGCCACGCGCCTTACCTTAACACGCCGATGCAAATTCGCCTTGTGCGCGAATTTCTAAAATCGGAATGATATTATTAATAAAATGACAAGCGGCAATACCCCCCCCCTCCCTTTGACTTCCGCCGACATACGCGAAAAGTTTCTTTGCTTTTTTGAAGCGAAGGGTCATCGGCGGGTTGCGTCCAGTCCGCTGGTGCCGGTCGGAGATTCCACTCTGCTGTTCACTAATTCGGGAATGGTGCAATTCAAGGATGTTTTTCTCGGCTTTGACAAGCGTCCCTACAATCGCGCCGTCACCGCACAGCGATGCCTGCGCGCCGGCGGCAAGCACAACGACTTGGAAAATGTCGGCTACACCGCCAGACATCACACCTTCTTTGAAATGCTCGGCAACTTCAGTTTCGGCGATTACTTCAAAGAAAAAGCGATTCCCTTTGCTTGGGAATTGTTAACCTCGCCCGAATGGCTTAACATACCTTCCCGCCATTTGTGGGTGACAATTTTCGGCGGCGGCGATTTGTTCGGCGACGGCAAATCCATTCCCGCCGACGACGACGCTTTTAACATCTGGAAAAAAACCCTAATAAAAAAGGATTTTTCCGAAAGTGATGCGGAAAACCGCATCATCAAAATCAACACCGCCGACAACTTCTGGATGATGGGAGAAACCGGCCCCTGCGGCCCCTGCAGTGAAATTTTTTACAATCGCAACATAAACGCGACTCGCTTTGAAGGCGAAGACCCCGAAAAAGCCGACGACTGCATGGAAATATGGAACCTTGTCTTTATGCAGTATAACCGCGACGACAGCGGCATTCTGCATTCTTTGCCCGCGCCATGCGTGGATACCGGAATGGGTCTGGAAAGAATCAGCGCGGTAATGCAGGGAGTTAAGTCCAATTACGAAACGGATGTTTTTCGCAAGTTGATGGATGAACATCAGTTGAAAATTTGGAGTGAGATTAAAGGCGGAAAAGTGGATTGGCTTAGTAAGCCGGAATCAGGAGGCGAAGTGTTTTCCGCCTATCGCGTCGTTGCCGACCATATTCGCGCCGCCGCATTTTTAATTGCGGACGGAGTCCTTCCTTCCAATGAAGGGCGAGGTTATGTTCTGCGGCGAATCATTCGCCGCGCTCTCGCTCACGGCCGCAAGGCGTTAAGTGATATTGATAATCCTCCGCCTTGGTTTTATCGGCTTGCCGAGCCGCTGGCCGATTTGATGGGCGAAGCGCATCCTGAAATTCGCCGCGACTGCAAGAAAATAGAATCCGTTCTCAGGGAGGAGGAGGAGCAATTCGGCAAAACTTACACGCTTGGAATGGCGAAATTGGAGGATAAAATCCGGGAAATAAAATCCGCCGGAAAAATCATTGATTTGCCCGGCGATTTTGTTTTTAATCTTTATGACACTTATGGATTTCCTCCGGATGCCGCGCGCGACTGCGCGAAAGAAAACGGACTCCCCGGCGTGAACGAATCTCAATTTGAAGAATGCATGTCAAGTCAGCGCGCGCGTTCTCGCGCGGCGGGAAAATTTAAGGGAGGGAGGGGGGTCGTGCAATTTGACGGCGCGGCGACTCAATTTTGCGGATACGATTTGCTGGAATGCGAAGCCGAAATTCTGGCCATTTATATCGGCGGCGAATTGGCGGCGAATGTCCGCGAAAAAACCCAAGCCGAATTGGTATTAAGCGCGACTCCGTTCTACGCCGAAGGGGGGGGACAAGTCGGCGACCTTGGGAAAATTTACAAGGGCGATGTACATGCGGAAGTCGTTGACGCGCAAAGAATTCGCGCCGATGTTTTTTCGCATCATATTAAAATTGAGGCCGGCGAATTCAAGGTCGGCGATATTGTTTCGTGCGCTGTTGATGCGGAGCGGCGGCGCAATATCGCGCGCAATCATTCGGCGACTCATCTTATGCATTCCGCATTGCGAAAGATTTTGGGGGAGCATGTTGCACAGCGCGGCTCTTTGGTCGCGGCGGGTCATCTGCGCTTTGATTTTTCTCATCGCGCGCCGGTGACCGCCGATGAATTGCGCGAAATAGAATCCATCGTTAATTTCCAAATCCGCGAAAACTGCGCGGCGGATATTAAATATCTTTCATATAACGAAGCCATCGCGCTCGGCGCGACCGCATTATTCGGCGAAAAATACGGCGATGTCGTGCGCGTGGTGACTCTTAATCCAAACTTCTCCATTGAATTATGCGGCGGCACGCATGTTGCGCGATGCGGCGAAATCGGCTTTTTTCAATTCACCAATGAAGCCGCCATCGCCGCCGGAGTGCGAAGAGTGGAAGCGGTGACAGGGGAGGGGGCGGTCGTCCGCGTGCAGGAAATATCGCGGCGAATGATCCAAATTGCCGACTCTCTTAAATCGCCCGCAACTAAAATTGAAGAAAAGATAAATCAATTGCGCGATGAATTGCGCGCGTCGCACAAGCAATTGGAATCTTTGCAGCGCGGACAAATGGATTCGCAGGTCGCCGCACTCGCCGAAAAAGCCGAATGGATTGGCGATGCGCGAATTGTCGTTGCGGCAATTGATGATGCCGATGCCAAATCGTTGCGCGCAATTGCGGAAAAATTGCGCGTTCAAATCGCCCCGTCGTTAATTATGCTGATGGGCGGAAAAGATGGAAAAGCATCATATATCGCATCGGTTGATGAAAAATGCAAGAGTAAAATTAACGCGCGCGAATGGATTGGAGTCGCATCTGAATTGCTTGGCGGCCGCGGCGGCGGCAAGGCCGATTTCGCACAGGCGGGCGGGGGGGATATTCAAAAAATTCCCGCCGCCTTGGACGCCGCCAAAAAATGGGCGATGGAAAAAAAATAGAATCCCCGCCCCGATGCTTTGCGTCCGACTCGCTTATTGACGCTTGATTATGGATTCGCCGACGGAAGATTCCGCCCGAAAAACGCCGCCATTTCCCCGCCCACTTCGGCGATGAATTGCGTGCGATTGAATCCTTCCGGGTCGGTCATCACCCGCCGAACCCAGCCGCCTTCTTCGTCAATTACCCGCTGCGGAAATTTATCAATGAAGGCGTAATGGCCGGCGTTTTCGTGCGTGTGATAATCGTCCGCAGCAACATTTAATAATCCCCGCAGACGCTCGGCGTGATAGGGATGGCGAAGCGTTTTGTCGTCGGCGAGGCGGTGAATGGAAACCGCCGCATTAACTTTTTTCAGCGACTCGGCATCAAAAACTGCACCCACCGGCGCGACTAATGCAATCGCCCGAATTGGCATCGGCGGCGGCAAGTCAAGAAATTTTTCTCCGCGAAAAACCACTGACACCAAAGTCCAAACTTTCGCCCACCACGAGCGATTGCGGCAGAATCTTGGATCGCGCTCTTTATTTTCGGCGCAATGCTGCTGAAGTAATTTGATGTCGGGCTCGCCGCCGGCAAGCGTTAATGCGGTCAGCGCGCCGAGCGAAAAGCCCGCCGCTCCGAGTCGGCTTTCATCGATGGCATCGCCCAACTGCGGATGCGATTTGATTCGCGCCAGCGCGAGATGAAAATCCTCCGCGCGGCTTTCCACCAGCTTGGCAAGCGACGGATTTCTATCCGCCGAATGCTGCGGTGCAAGGACGATGAATCCCGCCCGCGCAAGGCGAATCGCCGTTGCCGAATGATTGCGCGCCCGTCCGGTCCTGCCATGCGAAAACAAAATGACGGGATGCTTTCCATCGGCGATTGCGCCGTCGCGCGCCGCCGAAATATCGTAGGGGCCGAGTCGGAATTTTTGCTCCGTACTGGTGCTTGGATACCACACAAGCAGATTCGGCTCGGCATTTTCGCCGTCCAGAGTCGTGGCGAGCAATCCCGCCGAAAGCGATTCCGCATGCGCCGCCGAAGCGAAAGCCAATGCCATCGCCAGCGCGCATAAATTAAAAAAACCGATCATCCCTCAATTATCGCATGTTTTTCTGCGGGGCATTTTTTGCATAAGCGGCCTGCACAGAATTATCGCAATATGATTCGGCGAATTTCACCTCGCTCAATCCGTCTTAAAAAGAATTCATCCGCTTGGCTCAGCCGTAGATGAGTCGGGGAAGCCACAACACAATCTGCGGAAAAATGATGATTAAAATTAAGCCAATCAATTGAATGACCATAAATTGCATCATTCCCAAATAGATGTCCTTCAAACTCCACTGCGGCACGACACCCTTCAAAAAATACGCCGACAGCGCCACCGGCGGCGACAGCCACGCCGTCTGCAAATTCACCGCCACCAAAATTCCAAACCACACCAGCGACAATTGACTGGCCTCCAAAGGCGAAAGTCCGCTCATATCAACGCCTAATTGCATCAGCAAAACAGGCGCCAATTGCTCGATCAAAGGCAGAAGAATCGGGACGATAATTAAAACAATCGGCACCCATTCCAACGGCCAGCCCAGAACAAAAATAAGCGCCATCACTAAAAGCAGAATCATCAGCGGCGGCAAATCAAGGTTAAGAAGCAATTCGGTGAGCATCGTCGGCGTGCCGAGCCAAGAAAACACCGCGCCGAAAAAATTAGACGCCGCCACTAAAAATAAAATAAGCGCGGTAATCTCCAAGGTTTTCACCAATGCTTCGTGCATTCTTTTCCAACTTAATCGGCGATAGGCGAGAGTCAGCATTAATGCGCCGAATGCGCCGCAGCCCGCGCCTTCGCTGGGAGTCGCCAAGCCGAATAAAATGCTGCCCAGCGCCGAAAAAACCAAAAGCGCCGGGGGGACGAGTCCCAAAAAGAATTCCTTCCACACTTCCGACATATTCTTGGGCTGCATATCAGGAGGAAGCGCGGGGCCGAGTTTGGGATTAATTTGACAGCGAATTAATGCATAAGCGGCATAAAGAAAAGCCAGCATCATGCCCGGCAGAATCGCCGCCGCAAAAAGGTCGGTGACCGGCACTTCCATCACCGGCCCCATCACCACAAGCATAATAGACGGCGGAATTAAAATACCCAAGGTTCCGCCGGCGGTGATTGTGCCGGCGGCGAGCCGGACATCATAGTTGGATCGATTCATTGTTTTCGCCGCCATAATGCCGAGTATCGTCACCGATGCTCCGACGATTCCAGTGGCGGCGGCGAAAATGGTGGATACAAAAAGCACCGCCAAATATAATGCGCCCTTCACGCGCGACAGCATTAATTGGACGGCGGCGAATAATCGCTCCATCAATCCCGCCTGCTCCATCATAATTCCCATAAAGACAAACAGCGGCACCGCCGCCAGCGTCTGCTCCTGCATCACCGAACTGAATTGCAGAGTGAGAAGAAAAAACACAAGGTCGCCGCCGGCAATCGCGCCGAACACAAGGCCGAGAAAAATCAGCGTGAACGAAATCGGAAAGCCGATGAAAATCGCCAGCAGCATCACGGAGATCATTCCGAGCCCGACGAGTTCTTTAACTTCCGGAGTCATTTAATTGAAATCCGTTTTGAAGGGCAGACGGCCGCGCGTCGCCGCGTAATAACTCTTCAGCAATTCGGAGACGCCTTGAATTAAAAGAAATAAAATGCCGAGCGGCATCGCTGATTTAATCGGCCAAAGATAAGGCGCCCATGCACTGTCCGACGCGGTTTCCTGCAAGTCCCACGCCTTGTAGGCGAATTCGGCGGAGACCCAAAAGAAAATCGTCAGCGCGGGAAAATAGAATACAAGGTAAAGGACGGAATCAATCAGCCCCTGCGTGCGCGGCGATAAATTGCGATAAATGAAATCCGCCCGAATATGCACGCCGCGCGAAAGGGCGTATCCCGCCCCCAGCATAAATAGCGCGCCGCCGAGCATTCGGCTGATATCGTAAGCCCACAGCGTCGGCGCGGTGAAGACATAGCGCAGAAAAATTTCAATCACCATCGCGCTGAAAAGAGCGACCGTCAGCCAGCAAACGACCGCGCCGATTCGGCGGCTGAAAGCGTCAATGCGCGTAATGGCGGACGCCATCCATTTGGGCATATCGTCGGGCAGCGCGCCGCTGCGGCGGGCTTCGGCGATTAATTCGTCGGTGATTTCGGGGGTCGGAGAATCTGTCATTCCAGCGGACGGAGACATTTCTCCCAGTCGCCGTCGCCGTTGGCGATGCCGTTGTTTTTTTGGGCGGTCGCTGTCATTGCGAAAATTCCAATCGCTGGAATTCGCATTATAACGCAGGGCGGGGCAAGCGACTCACCCCGCCGAATTCGTCCGTCCTTTTATTTTTGCCGATGCTATGCGGCTTGCGCCGCCTCTTTCATTGGAGGCGGAATAGCGGCGACAGCGGAAGAATCCTCCCGCAGCGATTTAATCACGCCCCAAGTTATCAGCAGCAGAATAATGCTGACCGGAAAAGCAGCGGCGATGGATGCCGTCTGCAACGCTCCGAGTCCGCCGGCAACCAGCAGCACGGCGGCGACGAGTCCTTCGCCCAATCCCCACATGATGCGGAATTTCTGCGGCGGGTTGTCGTTGCCCATGCTGAGCATCGTGGTTATCACCAGCGTGCCGGAGTCGGACGAAGTGATGAACCATGTGGATATGAGGAATGTCGCCAATGCCGCAATCGCCCAAGTCGCCCAGCCGAAATTCATCGCTCCTATCGTTGTGTAGAGGGCGGTGGATATATCCTCGTTGACCGCGCCGATGATGTCAGTGTCGGTCTGGAACAGCGAGAGCAGGGCGGATTGTCCGGTGCCGCCCACGATGGTCGGCCCCTCGTTGAATAATTCCAAATGCAATGCGCTGCCGCCGAAAATCGCCAGCCAGAAAAAAGCGATGGAAGTCGGCACGAACATCACCCCGACCATAAATTCCCGAATCGTCCGGCCGCGTGAAATTCGGGCGATAAACATTCCGACGAAAGGCGCCCACGAAATCCACCAGCCCCAATAAAAGATTGTCCATGCGCCCTGCCACGCCGACGATTTTTCGCCGCCCGCCGTCCAGAATCCCATCGGGACGACATTCCACAGATAGTCGCCGACGGTGGTGATGTAAAACCCAAGCAGCCATTTTGTCGGCCCGATCAGCAAAAACGCCCCGACCAAAATGATGCTCAAATAAATGTTCCATTCGCTGATGATGCGGATACCCTTGCCGACGCCGGAAACCGCCGACAGGGTCGCCACCGCCGAAATGACAGCAATAAGAATAACCTGCGTCATCACCGTATTGTCGATATCAAACAGATATTTCAGCCCGGCTCCCATCTGGCTCACGCCGAGCCCCAGCGAGGTGGCGACGCCGAACACCGTGCCGAAAACAGCCAGCAAATCGACGGCGTTACCGATTGGCCCGTAGATTTTGTCGCCGATAATCGGATGCAGGGCGCTGCGCAAAGTCAGCGGCAATTTTTTCCGAAAGCCGAAATACGCCAAGCACAGCCCGACCATCACATAAACCGCCCAGCCGTGAAATCCCCAATGGAAATAAGTCACGCGCATGGCGATGACGGCGGCGGATTCCGACTGCGGAGCAACGCCCGCTTGGTCTTGAAACGGATTCCCTTGAAAATGGTAAATCGGCTCGGCGATGGACCAGAACAGCAAACCGATTCCAACGCCGGCCGAAAACAGCATCGAAAACCACGAGAAATTTGAAAATTCGGGGCGCGAGTCGTCGTCGCCGAGACGAATGCTGCCGAAGCGGCTGAACATCAAGTACAGCGTGGCGAAAAACACCACCGACACGGTGGAAATGTAATACCAGTTGAGCGTCGATTCCAGCCAGCCGCGCACGGCGCCGTAAATGGAATTGGCGAACTCCACATTGAGTATCGTGAAAATCACGAACGCCGCCACAATGCCTTTGGCGGCGAGTCCCATGCCGGGATGCATGCCGTTCCAAAATCCGGCGGTCGCCACGCCGGTGCGCGGCTGAGGGGTGCTATTCATGGTTGTTCCTCCGTTTTTTATTAGCGAAGCCGAATTATTACCATAATTCTCCCCGCTGTCAAATAATCAAACGGCGAAATTTGAGAGGAGAAATTAAATGTTGAGGATGATTTTTACATCGTCCGGAAAATATCGCTTTTCTAAATTGTCGCCCGGGCCAATGCGGTCGGCAACTAAAAAGTCGCCTCCCGAATCCAATGCAATCAGCGGGTAATGCCATATACCACGACGAAAATTTATTCCGCGCCCTGACTCAACAACAAACGCCCGCAGCGATTCCGCCAAAATTTCATCGCCAAGCGGCGCGACCACAACCGCGAATCTCCTCGCCGTCATCGGCACAAACGCCTGCGAACCCAAAGGATGACGCTCCAGCATTTCAATTCGCAGCGGCAATTTTCGGGCGGCGGCGCGAAAAATGCTTAGTGCGGCAACGCCGTCTTCCGCCGCTTCCACGCGGGCGAGGTCGTTGAATCGCCATGCTGTGCCGTCATTAACGGAAAAATGCGGGCGTCCGTCGGCTTCTATGACATCGCCGAAAGGCGCGAAAGATTCGCTCGTGAGAGGCAGCGGCGACAGCGAAATTTTCATTTTTCACGCCGCGATTTCCGCCAAAATTCGCAGGCGAGAAACGCCGCCGTCGGGCTCTATATTAAAGCGAATGTGCGTGACGGGGTCGTCCAGCGAAAATCCGCCCTCAAATAAATGGCGATGGTCGGGGCGCAATTTCTGCGGCGGCAGCAATTCGCGCCAGAAAATGCTCTGTGCAATCAGCGATGATTCGCCGCCCGGCGATGGAATTTTTGCCGCCTGCAGCGAGCATCGGTCGGGATAATTGCCCTTGAAATGCGCCGTGTCCACTTCTATTGCTTGCGCGATTCCGGCGGCGCCCAGCGCGAGAATCGCCCAATCGCCGCCGGGTTCGCGACGCCGACGGGTTTCCCAGCCGTCGCCCATATTTTCGCCGCGGCCCGGCATTAGCATATTTTCCGGCGCGCCGAAGTGCGAATCGCTGACGGCGATAATTCGTCCGCCATTCAAAATTGACGCAAGGTCGGCGCGCGCTCCCGCCGCCAATTGCGGACGCGCTTCGCCGAAAATTCGCAGGCGCGCGATTCCGCCGTCGGGATAAATATTCACGCGCACATGCGAAAGCGGACGCGACTCTTCAATCGCAAAAAAATTATGCGAATTCGGCCGCAAATCCGCCGGAGAAATCAGCGGAATCCACTTGGCGGAATCGTCGGGCGAATCGCCTGCGGGGCATCCTTCCAGCGACGCCGATGGCGGATAATTGCCGGTGAAATGGGTCGTGTCCAAATCGGCTCCGCGTGCGCAAACGGCGACGCCCAATTTAACGACGCACCAATCGTGTCCGCCTTGGCGACGACGGCGGGTTTCCCATCCGTCCATCCACTTGCCGTGCGAATCAAATTTGGCGGGGACGAAAATCGGCGATTCGGCGGAAAGCATCCGCATCGCCGGGGCGAAGAATTCGTCGCTGACGGCGGTGACTTCGCATCCCAGCCGAGCCAGCGCAAAATTCGGCAAGCAGGTGAAATAAGGGAGGTTATCGCCGCTCATCTTTTGAATTTGGGAGACACGCTTCGGAACTTTGGTCTATCTTGGAAAGAAGTGCGTTAGCCTCTTTTAAATCCGGCTCTTGAAAAGCGCGCAACATAACCGCGATGGCGTTTTTCTGCTTTTCCAATTTGCACTGGGCGCGAATGGCGCGCAAAGCGACTCCCACCGCCACGATGAGAGCAACCGCTTGAATCGCTTGAAGCGAAAGGTGCCAATCAATCATTTTTTCCGGTGCACTCACGCACCATCGCCGCCGACAAAGCGGCGAAAAAGGCGCAACGGCCAACAGGCCGCCCTACCAAGAAAATCCGTCCCGGACGCTCATTTCGTTTACCTTTTCAGATTGCAGTAAAAAATATTATCCGCCGTCTGACTCAAAATGTCAACCTTTTTCACTGTCCGGTGAGCCAGTACCAGAATTCCACATACCACGGCGTGCCGCCGTCGCCGACGATTTCTTCAACCGCAAACGGCTTATGATGGCCTTCGGTATGGCCGACATCCATTCGCGTTAATTTGCCCGCCGCATCCACAAAAATAAAATTGTCCTGCGTGATGGTGGGGGCGACCATCGCGTAAGTTTTGCCGTCGGGAGTGACCAGCGCCTTGGGAGCGAGATGCTCGTCGTTTTCCAAGTCAAGCACGCCGCCAGCTTTTTCCTGCAATTCCGCCGACGAAATAACCGTGCCGCCCAATTCCTCGTGCAGAGTTTCGGGATTGCCCGTGGTGGCAAGCTGAATCAGACCGGGCGAAGCGACTTCTTCCGCAGCGAAAGCCGCAACCGACAGCGATAAAATCGCACCGATGACGGCGGCGATGGATTTTAATTTCATTGGAAAATTCCTTGTGAAGAACAATTTCATTATACGCCAATCGGCGATAATTAAAAAACGCTCGCCGACGGCGGAATTTCCTCAAATTGGACGGCGTGATTTTCGTGCCAGTGACGGGCGATGTCGGCCCGTCGGCAGACCCAGACGCCTTCGCGCGATGCAATCAAATCCATAAATCGCGCCACCGCCGCCGACCGGCCGGGACGACCCGCCAGTCGGCAATGCAAGCCGACCGACATCATTTTGGGGAAAGTTTCGCCTTCGGCGTAAAGCGATTCAAAACTGTCGCGCAAATAAGCAAAGAAAGAATCGCCGTCGGAAAATCCGGCGGTGGAAAACCGCATATCGTTTGCGTCCAGCGTGTAGGGGACGATCAAATGCGGACGCCCGCGTCCCCGCATCCAATACGGAAGATCATCGGCGTAGGAATCGGAATCGTAAAGCCAGTCGCCGAGTTCAAGCAGAATCCGCCGCGTATTTGGGCTGCATCGTCCGATATACCAGCCGAGAGGCGGCGCGCCGACGGATTTTTGATGCGCGTCCAATGCCCGCATTAAATGCTCCCGTTCGGCGGCGGGCGGAAAAAAGGAGTAATCAATCCATCGCCAGCCGTGGCAGGCAATTTCCCAATCCGCTTCTTTCATCGCTGCGACCGCTTCGGGATTTCGCGTCAAAGCCGCCGCCACGCCGAAAACTGTCGCCGTCATTTTGCGCGAAGCGAACAGCCGGTAAAGCCGCCAAAATCCGGCGCGTGCGCCGTATTCATAGATGGATTCCATATTCAAATGCCGCAGTCCGTCGAACGGCCTCGCATTTGGAATTTCGGAAAGAAAGGATTCAGAGGCGGCATCGCCGTGCAGAATGCAATTTTCGCCGCCTTCTTCGTAGTTGACGACGAATTGCACGGCGATTCTGGCTTTATTCGGCCATGCGGCTTGCGGCGGATTCCGCCCGTATCCCCTTAAATCGCGCGGATAAATTTCAGTCATTTGCGTTTTCTCGGCGGCATTAACTGCCGCGGTAAGTTGTGTATCCGTAGGGCGAAACCAGCAGCGGAATATGATAATGCCCGCCCGCTTTGGCGACTCCAAAGCGCACTGTCACCCGGTCTAAAAATGCGGGCGGCGATGCCCAATCAGCGAAATATTCACCGATATGAAAATCAATTTCGTAGATGCCGGGACGCAGCGACGCGCCGTCCAGCAAAGGAGAGTCAATCCTGCCGTCCTCGTTTGTAACCGCCGAATTCAGGCGCGTCCGCGACTCCGCTTCGACAGAAAAAACCTCTACGCGCACGCCTGCTCCCGGCAGGCCGCGGGCGGTATCCAGAATATGAGTCGTCAATCCCGTCACAGCGATTTAATTCGGCGGCGCGCCGCTTTCCAAAAACTGATCAAACCCCGACAGCAATTCGGCTTTTTCATCTTCCGGCATAAAGGAAGCCGTAAAGCCGTTGCGATTAAGCGCGACAATGTCCTCCTTGCTCAAATTTAACGCCTCTTGCACGGCGAGGTAATTTTCGGCGAGATAGCCGCCGAAATAAGCGGGATCGTCCGAATTGACTGTCGCATGGAGTCCGGCATCCAGCATGCGCTTAATTGGATGCTCGCGCATATCGCGCACAACGCCAAGCCGCAAATTGGAAAGCGGACACACCGTAAGCGGAATTTTATCCTTGGCGAGTCGCCGCACCAATTCGGCGTCTTCCAGCGCGCGATTGCCGTGGTCTATGCGTTCCGCGCCGAGGTCGTCAATCGCTTCCCACACATAAGAGGGCGGCCCTTCCTCGCCCGCATGCGCCACCGTTAAAAATCCCGCTTCGCGGGCGCGCCTGAATACGCGCGCGAATTTGCGCGGCGGATTCCCGACTTCGGTAGAATCAATGCCAACGCCGATGATTTTGTCGCGGCAGGAAAGCGCCAAATCCAGCGTGCGTTCTGCATCCGCCTCATCCAGATGGCGCAAAAAGCACATAATAAGCCGCAGCCGCATTCCAAATGCATCGGCGGCTTCTTGAATGGCATCGTCAATTCCGCCGATGATTTCGTCCCAATCCACGCCGCGAGGCAAATGCCCCTGCGGGTCAAAAAAAATTTCGGCGCAGCGGATATTTTGATTCGCTGCGCGAGTCAAATAGGCCCGAGTCAAATCAAAAAAATCCCGCCGCGTTCGCAGTGCGGCCATGCCCCGATAATACAAATCGAGAAAATCCTGCAGCCGGCCGAAATTGTAAGCGGCGCGGGCTTCGGCGACATCGCCAAACGGCGGCGCGACTCCGTTTCGGGACGCCAGCGAAAGCATCATTTCCGGCTCCAAACTGCCTTCAATATGAATATGCAATTCGCTCTTTGGCATTGCGCTGATAAGCGATTTGAGTTCGGACATTGGCGATTCTCCGCCCGCCGTTCGCGGAATTATTTCGGCAGATTGCCTTCAACGCCCTCTACATACCAATCCATTCCGAGCAGGGTTCCGTCGTCCAGCGGCTGGCCGGCCGCCGCTTTAATTTCGCCCGCTTGATTCTTAATCGGTCCCGTAAAAGGATGCATTTTGCCGCTGCGGATTTTTTCTTCGGTTTCCTTGGCGAGAGCGGCGACATCGGATGGCATATTAGTATAAGCCGCCATTTCCACCAGTCCATCATTCAATCCGCCCCATGTATCTTCGCTTTTCCATTCGCCGTCAAGCACAGCGCGGGCGCGGGACACATAGTAGCCGTCCCAATTATCCACGATGGCGGACAACTGCGCCTTCGGTGCAAATGCGGACATATCGGACGCCTGCCCGAAGCCGAAAACACCGCGATTCTGCGCGACTTGCAACGGCGCCGGCGAATCAGTATGCTGCAGAATAATGTCGGCGCCCTGATCAATCAGCGACTTGGCGGCGTCGGATTCCTTGCCGGGGTCATACCACGAATTAACCCACACCACCTTTACTGTCGCCTGCGGATTAATTGATCGCAGTCCCAGCGTAAATGCATTAATGCCGCGCACCACCTCCGGAATTGGATGAGAAGCGACATAGCCGATGGTGCCGCTTTTCGTTATTTTTCCGGCGATGACTCCGGCAATGTAGCGTCCTTCGTAGAAGCGGGCGTTATAGGTGCTGACATTGTCCGTCCGCTTGTAGCCGGTGGCGTGCTCAAAGCGCACATTCGGAAATTGCTTCGCCACTTTGACGGTCGGATTCATAAAGCCGAACGAAGTGGTGAAAATTAGGCCATGTCCGGCGGCCGCCAGTTGGCGGATGACTCGCTCGGCGTCCGCTCCTTCCGAGACGCTTTCCACATAGGAAGTTTCCACGCGGTCGCCCAGGGCTTTTTCAATGGCGAGGCGGCCGATATCGTGACGGTAAGTCCAGCCGTGGTCGCCGATGGGTCCGACATAAACAAAGCCGACTTTGATTTTTTCGGCGGCGATTCCGTCGCCTGCGACAGCGGACAAAAGAACAGCGGACAAAACCGCGGCGGTGATTTTGGAAATGCGCATTGCTTTCTCCTTTTTTATTAACTTTATAATTGTATCGGAAACGGCTTGCCCAGACAACGCGGGGCGGCGAGTCGCGCCTTGAATTTGCCGCCGGAAATAATCGCCAGTGCGGCGATGGTGGCAAGATAAGGCGTCATCGCCAAAAATTGAGGGGCGATGGCAACGCCGCTGCCCTGCAGAAATAATTGAAGAATGCCGATAAATCCGAACAAGTAAGCCCCGATAAAAAGACGCCACGGCAGCCACGCAGAAAACACCACTAAGGCAAGCGCAATCCAGCCGCGGCCGGCGGTCATATTTTCGGCCCACAGCGGCGTATAAACCAGCGACAAATACGCGCCGCCAAGACCGCACATCGCCCCGCCGTAGACGATGGCGGCGAATCTCGTCAGTGCAACTGCATAGCCCATAGAATGCGCCGCGTGATGATTTTCACCGACCGCCCGCAGCACCAATCCCCAGCGGCTGCGGCTAAGAAAATATGCAGTGGCGGCGAGCATCGCCATTCCAAAATACACCAGCGCATCGTGCGCGAAAAGCAGCCGTCCAATGAAAGGAATATCAGAAAGCAGCGGGATGGCAATCACCGGCGGCGGTTCCAGCGGTTCGCCGGTATACGACTGTCCAAGAAAAGCGCTCAATCCGATGCCGAAAATCGTCAGCGCCAATCCGGAAGCGACTTGATTCACGCGCAGAATTACCGTTAATACACCGAATAGCGCGGCCATTGTCCCGCCTGCAACCGCCGCCGCCGCCGCCGCGAGCAGAAAACTCCCGCTGTGAAAGCCGACGATAAAACCGACAACGGCGCCTGCCAGCATCATTCCTTCAACGCCAAGATTGAGCACGCCCGATTTTTCCGACACCAATTCGCCGAGTCCGGCGAGCAGCAGCGGCATCGCCGAATGAAAGGCGGTGTAAAGAACCGCGGCAAAAGCGACTGTTTCCATTATCAGACGGCGTGTTTTTCTATTTCGGAGACGCGGCGAATTTGATAGCGGACAGTAAATTCGGCGGCAAGCAGGCAGAATAAAACGAGTCCCTGAAAAGCCCCGCTGATGGATTTCGGCAATCCCAAAGAAATTTGCGCCGTTTCTCCGCCGATGTAAATCAGCGCCATTATCGCCGCCGCCAGCACGATTCCGACAGGATTTAGCCGGCCAAGAAAGGCGACAATGATGGCGGTAAATCCGTAGCCCGGTGAAATCACCGGCGTAAGCTGGCCAATTGGCCCTGCAACTTCCACTGCTCCCATTATTCCGGCGCATCCGCCCGCAATTAAAAAACTCGCCCACACTGCGCGTTTTTCGGAATAGCCGGCGTAACGCGCTGCGCGCGGGGCTTCGCCCACCACTCGCCACTGAAATCCGATAAAACTGCGCACGATAAGAATATGCGCCGCCGCCGCCGCCAACGGCAGCAGCAGCACCGAAGCGTAAAGACGCGCGCTCTCCGCCCAAACCGGAATCAGCGCGCTGTCGGCGAATAATCTGGACTGCGGAAAATTAAATCCTTCGGGATCCCGCATCGGACCGTGAACTAAATAGCCCAGCAATTGCTGCGCGATATAAACCAGCATCAAACTGCTTAAAATTTCGCTCGCGCCGAATCGGGTGCGAAGCCACGCCGGCAGAGCCGCCCAGGCCATTCCTCCCGCCGCCCCGGCGAAGCACATCATCGCCAGCACATAGCCGCCGCGGGATTCAATCAGCCAAAGCGCCACTGCGCTCGCGCCAATCGCTCCGGCGGTAAATTGCCCCTCCGCGCCGATGTTCCATACATTGGCGCGAAAGCCAATAGAAAGACCAAGCGCAATAACAGCAAGAGTCACCGTTTTGTTCAGCACTTCAACGGCGTCGTAAAAAGACGACAGCGGCGCGACAAAAAACACGCGGCAGGCATCCAGCGGAGAATAGCCAAGCGACGCCAGCAGTCCACCGCCAACGGCGAAAGAAATGGCGATGGCGAGAAAAGGCGAAAAATAAGCCGCCGTTTTGCGGCTTTTTTCACTTCGGGGAATAATTCGCCAGCGCGTCATTTTTACGCCGCCCGCGTCATTGCGGCGCCGACATCCTCCGCTGCTATCCCGGCGACGGGCTGCGGCGGAGCGAGTCGGCCGCGGTTGATAACCGCAATTTCGTCGCAGAGCAAAAACAGTTCATCCAGATCTTCCGAAATCAACAGCACGGCGCATCCTTCGTCGCGCAGGCGGGCGAGCGCGCGGCGAATAAAAAGCGCCGCCCGCACATCTACGCCCCAAGTCGGATTGGCGGCGAGCAACACTTTCGGCTTTTGCAGAATCGCCCGCCCCATGATGAATTTCTGCAGATTGCCGCCGGAAAGCCCTCCGGCAGCGGCGGCGGGACCGGGCGCGAGAACTTGAAATTCGTCAATAATTTGTCCGGCAAATTGATCCGCGGCGGCGGAATCCACCAGTCCTCGGCGCACTTGACCTGCGAGAGTCGCGCCGCCAAGCAGCGTATTTTCAGCGAGCGTCATCTCGGCGACTGCTGCCCGGCCGTGCCGTTCTGTGGGAACGGCAAGCACGCCGCTGCGATTCCGTCGGCGCACTCCCCAATCGCCGATTGGCTTCCCTTCTAAAAAAACGGATTCGGACGGTGCGGGCATTTCTCCACTTAATGCGTCAAGCAGCGAATCCTGACCGTTTCCCGCAATGCCGGCAACGCCGGTAATCACGCCCTTGCGAAGAGCCAGCGATTCCACTTCCAGCGGAAAAGGAGCAGTGTCGGAAAGAATCAAGCGGCGCGCTTCCATCGCCGTTTCGGATTCCTGCAATGGCCGTTTTTCGCCGGACAATGATTCTCCCAATTCGCCGACCATCATTCGCACAATTTCGGCGCGGTCGGTTTCTGCCGGACGGCAGCAATGCACTGTTTTCCCTTGCCGCAATATAGTCGCTTCGTCGCAAATCGCCGTTACTTCGTCTAATTTGTGGCTGATAAAAAGAACGCTTTTCCCTTCGGCGGCGAGACGGCGCAAGAGATTAAAAAGCCCGCGCGTTTCCGGCGGCGTCAGCACCGAGGTGGGCTCGTCCATAATAAGAAGTTGCGGTGATTGCAGCAGGCAGCGCACGATTTCCACGCGCTGCTTTTCGCCCGTTGAAAGCGTGCCGACCGGACGACTCGGCTCTACGGCGAGTCCGTAGCGTTCACTAAGCGAGCGAATTTGGGCGGCAAGTTCATCCAAACCGCCGCGATGCCCAATGCCGAGAGCAATATTCTCCGCCGCCGTCAGCGTATCAAAAAGCGCAAAATGCTGAAAAACAATGCCGATGCCGAGACGCCGGGCATGATGAGGCCCCTCCACTGCAACCGATTGCCCTCGCCACAGCAGCCGCCCGGAGTCGGGCTTCACGGTGCCGTAAATCACATTGACAAGCGTGCTTTTACCCGCGCCGTTTTCGCCGATAAGCGCATGAATGCTGCGCGGACGAATACGAAGATCCACGCCGCAATTGGCTTTTACCTCTCCGTAGGATTTGCGGATGGCAATCGTTTCCAGCAGATATTCGCTCATTTTTAATCTTTCGCCGCAACTTCGGCGATTTCAAGAAGATCCCGCATTTCTTTGGCGGAAGTATCTCCGTCACGCTTCGCGATGGCGCGAGCGACCTCGCCGACCAATTCGCCGGCAACGGCGGCGGCGATTTCGGCGGGATGATTCCCCGAAAATCCGCCGATAGGACAGCGCATTCGTTCAGCCGGCAAACCCCTGCGATGCAGCAGCGAAAAAAATCTCTTCGCCTTGGAAGCGGAACCGATGACGCCGAGAAATCCAAAGTCGCCGCGCCGCAAAATCGCTTCGCAAATTTCCAAGTCCAATTGATGACTGTGAGTCATTACTAAATGATAAGCGCCCGCAGGCGCGTCGGCGGCCTCATCCGATGGATTCTCGCTATGGATAAATTCCGCGCCCGGAAATTCCGCCGCAGAAGGAAACTGTCCGGGACGCGAATCCACCCAAGTCAGCCGATAAGGTAGCGGCGCAATTATTCGCGCCAGCGCGCCCCCTACATGACCGGCGCCATAAAGAAAAATTTGCGGCGCATCGGCAAAGAGCGCCTCCAAATGCAGCGCCACTCGTCCGCCGCAGCACTGCCCCAGCGCAGCCCCCAGCGAAAGCGCGAGCACTTTGCTTTTGCCGCCTTCATTGAGCAGACGGCGCGCTTCTTCAATCGCGCGATATTCCAGATTGCCGCCGCCGATGCTGCCGACGATATCTTCCCGCGTCACCAGCATTCGCTCGCCTGCATCGCGGGGCGCCGACCCCCTGCGCGCGACCACCGTAACGATGACAAAATCGCAGCGTTCATCGGCGAGTCGCGCCGCTTGCCGTATCCACTCGCTCATCCGATGCCAGCCCGATGTTGAGGAAAATTCGTCTGCATTGCGCGCGCGGATTCAATCGCCATCAAAATGCGCTCCGGAGTCGCCGGCGCGTCAAGATGAATTGTCCCGTCGCGGGCATTTGCCGCGGCGGCGACGGCGTCGCACAGCGCCGCCCATGTGGAAATCGCCAGCATCAGCGGCGGTTCGCCAACGGCTTTGGAGCGAAAAATTGTATCCTCCGGATTGTCGCCGCGAAAAAACGCCACCCGAAAATCTAAGGGCGCATCGCCGACGGCCGGAATCTTATAGGTCGCCGGGCCGACGGTCAGCAGCCGTCCATTTTCATCCCATGCTAATTCTTCGCAAGTGAGCCAGCCGCAGCCCTGAACAAATCCACCCTCTACTTGTCCGCGGTCAATTGCGGGATTCAAAGAGCGGCCGACATCGTGCAGAATATCCGCGCGGAGAAGCCGATGCTCGCCGGTGAACGCGTCCACCTCCACTTCCGACACCGCCGCACCGTAGGCGAAATACAAAAACGGCCGACCGCGCCCCTGTTTGCGGTCGTAATGAATTTTGGGCGTGCGATAAAATCCCGCCGCTGAAAGCGGCACTCTGTTCATATAGGCGAGCCGCGCAAGTTCGGCAAAAGAAATTTCGCCCGCCGCGCCCGCGCAAACGCGGCCATCGGCGAAAACCACCTCCGCAGCGGCAACGCCGAAATGCGCCGCCGCAAATTCAGCGAGTCGTTTTTTGATTTTTCGCGCCGCATCCTGAGCCGCCTTGCCGTTCAAATCGCTGCCGGAAGAAGCGGCGGTTGCAGAAGTGTTCGGCACTTTTCCGGTGGTGGTCGCCGTGCATCGCACGCGGCTGACATTCACTTGAAATTCCTCCGCCACCACTTGGGCGATTTTAATAAACAGCCCCTGCCCCATTTCAGTGCCGCCGTGATTGAGATGAATGCTGCCGTCGTGATAAACATGAATAAGGGCGCCGGCCTGATTCAAAAACGCGGTCGTAAATGAAATGCCGAATTTTACCGGCGTGAGCGCAATTCCCCGCTTTGCAAAAGGATTCCCGCGATTGTAGGCGTCAATCTCTCGGCGGCGGCGGCGATAAGACGATGACTTCAAAAGACGCGCGATTAATTCTTCGGCGATATTATCTTCCACCCGCTGATGGTAGGGCGTTTCGTCCGCGCCTTTGCGATAGAGATTCGCCAGCCGCACATCCAGCGGATCGCGCCCCAAATAGCGGGCGATATCTTCCATTGCTTTTTCAATCGCCATCATTCCCTGCGGGCCGCCAAAGCCGCGAAACGCCGTATTGGAAGCCGTATTAGTGCGGCAGGGAATTCCGCGAATTCGCACCGCCGGAAAGTAATAGGCGTTGTCGGCGTGAAACATCGCGCGGTCGACAATCGCCAGCGACAAATCCGGCGACATTCCGCAATTGGCGATAAGAGAAAAATCAATGCCGAGAATTTTGCCGTCGCCGTCAAAGCCGACTTCGTAGCGATTGAGAAAAGGATGACGCTTGCCGGTCATGGCAAAATCGTCGGCGCGCGGCAGCCGCAATTTTACCGGTCGGCGGGCGACAGCAGCAAGCAGGGCGGCAATGCAGGCCGGATGCGCGGCTTGTGTTTCCTTGCCGCCGAAGCCGCCGCCCAATCGCCGCACTTCCACTGTCACATCGTTCATCGCCAAGCCCAGAACTTTCGCCGCCGCATGCTGAATTTCGCTTGGATGCTGAGTGGAGCTGTAAATCAGCATTCCGCCGTTTTCCTGCGGCACGGCGTAGGCGACTTGTCCTTCCAAATAAAAATGCTCCTGCCCGCCGAGGCTAATCTCTCCGCGCAAACGGTGCGGCGAATCGGCGATGGCGGATTTCGCATCGCCCCTCTGCATAAGGTGAAAATCCTTTTCGTCGACGATAAAACTCCGCCGATTCATGGCTTCTTCAATGGAAAGAACAGCGGGCAGCGGCTCAAATTGAATGTTCGCCCGCTTGGCGGCTAAGCGGGCGGATTTCATATCGGCGGCGGCGACCGCAAAAATCGGCTGTCCGGCATATTCTGTTTTTTGGCGCGCAAAAAGCGGATCACCGGGCAGCACCGGGCCGATGTCAATTTCTCCCGGCACATTCTCGGCGGCGGCGACCGCAGCCACGCCGGGAGCATCGCGCACCGCCGACAAATCAATTTTCTTCAAGCGCGCATGAGCGTGCGGACTTAAAAAAACCGAAGCATGCAGAGTGCCCGCCAATTCGGGGATGTCGTCCACATAAGGCGCCTCTCCGCTGACATGGTGTTCAGCCGAATCGTGCGGCAATGCTTTTCCGGCGGACGGCATATTTTTTCCGCTCAGCCGACCGCCGCCTGCGCTGCGCCATCGGATTCATAATAAACCCGACGCAGCAAATTAGCGGCAATTAAGGCGCGATAATCGGCGGAAGCGCGCGCATCCGAAAGAGGCGAAAAATCCTCCGCCAGCGCCGCCGCCGCCCGCTCCGCAGTTTCCGCCCGCCAAGGCGCGCCGAGGAGAATGCTTTCGCATTTAATCGCCCGTCGCGGAATCGCCGCCATTCCCCCGTAGGCGATTCGCGCAAAGCGGACGATTCCCTTTTCAATCACAAAATAAAACGCGCCCATTACTGCTGCAATGTCGTCGTCGCGCCGCTTGCTTGCTTTGCAGAGCCGATAAATTGATCCGGCGCGCGGCTTCGGCACAATGACGGACTCTATAAATTCGCCGCGCTTCAATGCGGTTCGGCGATATCCGTTAAAAAAATCCTCCAGCGGAATTTCCCGCATTCGCTTGCCGCATCGCAGCCGCAGCCGCGCGCCCAAAACCATAAAAGCGGGCGGACCGTCGGCGACCGGCGAAGCATTGGCGATATTGCCGCCGATTGTCGCCTGCTCGCGAATCGGCTCGGAACCGAATCGCAGCATCAGCCCGCGAAAATCGGGAAGCGCATCCAGCGCGTTTTCAATGCGGCTGTAATTCGCGGCGGCGCCTAAAATCCAGCAGTCGCCGTCGTCTTCAAGACGGCGCAATTCGGGAATCTCGCCGATATAAATCAGCGGCGTAATTTCCGCAAGCGACTGAGTCGATTCCAAGGCGAGATCCGTTCCGCCCGCGAGCAGGCGCGCATTCGGATTCCGGCGGAAAATTTCCGCGAGTTTATCAACAGTGGGAGGCGCGAAAAAATTTTCGCCGTCGCCGCCGTTTTCTTTCGTCGAGTCGGCGAGTCGGCGAATGATTGGTTTTTTCATCTCGTCGTATTGATCGTGCCGCTCTGATTCGGCGAGTGACATTCCCGCTTCTACAATTGGCCGATAGCCCGTGCAGCGGCAGAGATTGCCGCAAATGGCGTTTTCAATGTCGGCGCGGGAAAAGCCGCCGCCGCTTTTGAAATGCGCAAACAGCGACATCACAAAGCCCGGCGTGCAGAAACCGCACTGCGAGCCGTGATGCTTAACCATCGCCTGCTGGACCGGATGCAATCGCCCGCGATGATCGCGCAGCCCTTCAACAGTAATGAGATGCCTGCCGTGCAAAACAGGGACGAATGCAATGCAGGTGTTAATCGGCCGATAGCGCAAATCGCCGTCGACGCATTCGGCAAGCGCCGCCGTGCATGCGCCGCAGTCGCCCGAAGCGCAGCCCTCTTTGGTGCCGACGAATCCCCGGGCGCGCAGATATTCAAGCACGGTGACATCCGGACGGCAATGGTCGGCTTCCCGCAGAGAAGCCTCGCCGTTGAGAAGAAATTTAATCATCTTGTAAAGCGAATTGAGATTATCTTACTCTTTCGCCCCGTCGTTCGGCAAGGCGGACGAATGCCATATCGGCCGCTTTTCGCCGAGAATGTAGACCTCTTTCACCAGACGGTCGCCGCCGAGCACGGCAAGCGCAAACAATTTTTCGGCGAGTGTTTTCGCCGTTTGCAGACGATGCGCAATCAGCGGCGTTGCGGTCAAATCCAGCACTGCAAAATCCGCCTCCTTGCCGACTTCAAAATTGCCGATGTGCGAATCCAGCGAAAGAGCGCGCGCGCCGCCAAGAGTGGCAAGATGCCAAAGCTCCAGCGGCGAAAGCGTTTCCCCCTGAAGCCGCGCGACTTTGTAGGCGTCATCCATTATTTTAATCATGGAAAAAGTCGTGCCGCCGCCGATATCGGTGGCGAGTCCGAATTTAATTCCGCTGCGCCGGACAGCGGCGACATCAAACAATCCGCTTCCCAAAAATAAATTGGAGGACGGACAGAATGCTATCTTGCTGCGGCTTTCCGAAAGCCGCCGCCATTCGCCGTCGGACAAGTGAATCGCATGGGCGAATACCGACCGTTCGCCGAGCAGCGAAAACTTGTCGTAAACATCAAGATAGCCGTCCGACTGCGGAAATAAATCGCGCACCCAGCGCACTTCGGATTCGTTTTCAGAAAGATGCGTGTGCAGATAAACGCCCGGATTCTCGCTCAAAAGCCGTCCGGCGGCGGACAATTGCGATTCGGAAGATGTGGGCGCGAAGCGCGGAGTGACGGCGTATTGCAGCCGTCCGCGCCCGTGCCATTGTTCAATTAAATCGCGCGAATCCGCATAAGCCGATTCCGCCGTATCCAGCAGAGGCGAGGGGGCGTTTCTGTCCATCAGCGTCTTGCCGGAAATCATCCGCAGCCGACGGCGATGGGCGGCTTCAAAAAAAGCGCGGGCGGCATTCGCATGCACGGTGCTGAAAACCAGCGCCGTCGTTGTGCCGTGGCTGAGCAGCGCATCCAAAAAAAATTCCGCCGCGCGCGCGGCGTAATCACAATCGGCAAAGCGCATCTCGGCGGGAAAAGTGTATTTTTCCAGCCATTCCAAAAGCCCCGTCGCCGGAGATGCGATAACTTCGGTTTGGGGAAAATGAATGTGCGTGTCAACAAAACCGGGCGTGATTAGCGCATTGCGATGCAAAACCACGGGGGTCGCCGATTCCGCCCCGGCAAGGAGCGTCCGCGCATCGCCGACGGCGGCGACGAATTCGTTTTCCGTCACCAGCAGGCCGTCTTCAAAATACACGCAGGCGGAGTCGCCGCATTCGGCCGGATCGCCGATAAAATGCAGCACCGAGCCGCGATGCGCTATTCTTTGCGCCGTCATCGCGCGGACGGAAGTTCTTCAATCCACCGCGCCAGCAAAAGCCGCTCGTCTTCGGTCATGCCGGTTTGATTATTAAAAGGCATTGAGCGATCCACCAGCACGCGGCGATGAATGGCTTCAACAGAGGCGCGAATTTGCTCGTCGGTGTCAAGCGTGAATCCCATTGGCGCGGCTTGAAAAACAGAATCAGTCGGCGAAGCCGAATGACAGGAAACGCAGTGACGCTTAATCACTTTCCGCACTTCATTAAAACCAATCGACTTCGATTCTGTTACGAACGCCGTCCGCGCGACCTCCTTTGGGGCGGCGATAAAAATAGCGACGACAAAAGCAAGCGCGCCCAGCATCAGCCATCGCGGACGAAAAGCGGCGCGGTTTCGCAAATTAAAAAAATGCCGCAATAAAACGCCGCTCATCGCCAGCGCGGCCAGAACAAGCCAATTCTGCGAATGATTGTAAGCGGCGGGATAGTGATTGCTCGCCATTAAAAGAATCACCGGCAAAGTGAGATAGTTGTTGTGCAGCGAGCACAATCCGGCGCGCCTTGAAAGTTCGGCGTCGAGTTCCGCGCCTCGCTCAGCGGCGGCGACAAGCGACTTTTGAGACGGAATAATTACAAAAAGCACATTGCCGGCCATCACGGTTCCAAGCATTGCGCCGATATGCAGAAAGACCGCGCGGGCGGAAAAAATCTCCCCAAGCGCGGCGGTCAGCGCGACAATCGCCGCCAATCCGATCGCGCCGAGCAGAACCGGCTTGGCCAGCAGAAAAGTGCGGCACAAGCCCACATAAGCGATCCAGCCGCCGACGATAACCGCGATGCTCACGGCGATTCCGACAGCCGGGGAAAGCCCCCCCTCCGGCGACACCAGCCACGCTTTCGCGCCGACATAATAAATTATCGCCATCAGCGCCATTCCGCTCAGCCAAGTGACATAGGCCTCCCATTTGAACCAATGCAATTGCGGCGGCAATTCGGCGGGCGCGGTTTTGTATTTTTCCAGATAATAAAAGCCGCCGCCGTGAATCGCCCATAAATGCCCGGCGAGTCCGGGCTGCCGCTGCGGACCTTCGCGCACCAGCACATTTTCAATCCAAATAAAATAAAACGAAACGCCCACCCACGCGATGCCGGCGGTAATGTGCAGCCACTTGAAAGCGAAGCCGAGCCAATCCAAAAGATAAAATGCCATGAATTTTCTTCCCGCTCCGACGGCGCGATTTTACAGCCGATGCAGGCGAAAGCCGGCGATTTTAATAACCTCTTCCAATGCGCGATGGCATTCGTTTTCGCGGTCGGCGTTGAGTCGCTGTTCAAATGCCGCGAAAATTTCCGCTTTATCGCGTCCTTCTATCGCCATTACAAAAGGAAAGCCGAATTTTGCGCGATAAGCGGCGTTAAGTTCGGCAAAGCGGCGACTCTCATCAGCGTTGATTGCGGCAAGTCCGGCCGCCTGCTGCTCGCGACGCGACAATTCGCCGAGAGAATCCAACGACGACGCGGCAAGTTGAGGATGCGATGCAATCAATCGCATCTGCATTTCAGCCGATGCCGCGCGGACGGCAGCCGCCATTCGTTTATGCAAATTCGGAATTTCATCGCAGGATTCATCAATCCCCATTTCCCAAGCGCGCTCCGCCGCCCACGGAGAAGATTCAAAAATATTTCCAAAAGCCGCAACGAATTCGCCGCGAGTCATTCGCGAAGGGGCAAGCGAAGAAAATCGCCGACCGACTTCGCCGCAGACATCATCCGGACAATTTAATTCGGCGACCATCACTCGCTTTTTCCAGATGGCGAGAGGGGGGCGAAAATGCCGCCATATAATTTCGCCAAAGGAAAAGCGAATCCGCCGCGCTTGGAAGTCGTCAATCGCAGACCCGATAATGCCTCTAAAAATTTAACCGCGCATGCAACGCCGTCAATTACCGGCACGCCTAATTTGCCGCTAAGCGATGCCGCCAAATCCGCCATTCCCGCGCAGCCGAGGACGATCGCATTGGCGCCGTCGTCGGCGATGGCAAGGCGGCATTCTTCTTCAATGCGGCGATGCACGGCGGCGGAATCGCCTTCTAATTCCAAAACGGCGAGGTCGGTCGCGCGGATTTTGCGGCAGTAATTTTCCATTCCGTAGGCGCGCACCAAATGCTCGCTAATCGGGACAGTGCGGGCGAGAGTCGTGACGATGGAAAATCCGTCGGCGATAAAACTGGCGGCGCGCATGGCGCATTCGGCGATTCCCAAAACCGGGGCGGAAACGGCTTCGCGGGCGGCGGCGAGGCCGGGGTCGCCGAAGCAGGCGATGATGTAGCCGTCGGCGGAATCGTCCTCGCGCAGAATTTTCAGCATTGCGGCGGCGGCGATGGATTCATCGTAATGCCCTTCAATGGACGGCGGGCCGTCGGACGGATTCACCGCGTCAATTGTCGTCCCCGCCGAAGCAACTTGGCGAGCGGCGACGGCGATGGATTCCGTCATGGAAGCCGTTGTGTTGGGATTAATTATTTTTATTCGCATTTGCCGAAAACGCGGAAATTGGTGTATTATCCAATTTGTGCGGCGAAAACGCAAACTGCCCAAGCCGCGTATTTTTAATACCGTGAAAACGGAGGAACCAAAAATGAGAAACGCAACTTTCTTCAAAACCGCCGGACGCGCGCTTGCCGCCGTTGCGGTCGGACTTTCGCTGGCGGCGTCGGCATCGGCTGAGAAAACGCTTAAAATCGGCGTTCTCGGCGTGATGAGCGGGCCGGCGGCATCGTGGGGTCTGGTCAATCGCTACTGCGCGGAAGCCACCGCGAATATGTACAACCGCGACGGCGGAGTGGACATCGGCGGCGAAAAATACCGCATTGAGGTCGTCAGCATTGACGATAAAAACGACCCCAAGTTGTCGGTCTCCGGAGCGGAGCGGCTGATCTCGGAAGGCATCAAATACATCATCGGCCCGAATGTGGACACTACGGCGCAAAGCATCAAGCCCGTTATGGAGCGCGCCAAAGCGATTCACATTCCCTACGCCTTTGATCGCCGCCTTTACACAAAGCCCAACGCCAGCAACGCCTTTTTGGGGATGATTGCCTCGTATCAGTCGGGTCCCATCATCTACAAATATCTGAACGATAACAAGGGCGTGAACAAAATCGCTTTTGTCGCCCGCAACGAAACCGATCCGCTGAATCAGCGGGAAGAAGGAGTGGAAGGCGCCAAGCGGCTGGGATTAAATGTCGTCTCGGCGGAAGAAACCTACGAGCCGGGGACGACCGACTTTTTTCCGGTGATGACCAAAATCGTCGCGCAGAATCCGGACTTGATTGTGCTGTCGGGGGTCGCTCCGGCGGATGCTCCGCAGTTGCTTAAATCCGCGCGCGAATTGGGCTACAAGGGCTTTATCTCCACCGAAACCGCGCAGGATATTAAGATTCTGAACGAAGGCGCGGGCTCGGCGGCGGAGGGCTTTATGTTTGTCGGCGGCGCCAGCACGCCCGAAATCGCCAGCGACTACATGCGCGAATTCATTGAAGAATACAAAAAAGTCGCGGGCGAATGGAACGACGAAGCCGGCACCAAAGTGTACGCGCTGGAAATTATTCTGCGCGCGCTGCAAAAAGCCGGACCGTCGGCAATTGATAATGTGGAGGAATTCAAGAAAGCCGTGGATTCCTTTTCGCAGCCCAATCCGCTGGTGGCCGATTCGGGCAGTTCGCTGAAATTCGTCGGCGGCAGTTATTTCGGACAACCCCGCCAAGTGGGCGTGCCGATGGTCGTCAATGTCGTGCGCGGCGGAAAGCTGGAAACGCTTTTTATCGGCTCGGTTGAATAGCAACAGACGCGCAACCGCCGCGCCGAATAAAATTTCGGCGCGGCGTTTCGTCGCCGCCGTGCGATTGCGCTGATTTCGGCGTTTTCGCGGATTGTCGGCTGGCTGCCGACGGAGGTGAATGGGCGAAATTCGTCCGTTTGGGAGGGCGAAAAAAAAGTGAATTTATTTTGTTAAATTAGAGTTGCATTCGGCGGCGGAATTCGGGTAGATTGCATCGCCGATTTTCGGCGATAAAAGGAGAAGAATAAAATGAAAACATTCGCGCCGACCAAATTCCCCATAACCGCGGCCGTCATCGCCGCTGTTGCTTTGGCGTTTTCGGCTGCCGCCGCCGCTGCGCAAAAATGGGATATGCCGACGCCTTATCCCGACAAGAATTTTCACACGCAAAACATCAAGCGATTCGCTCAGGAAGTGGCGGAAGCCACCGGCGGCGAATTGGAAATTGTCGTGCATCCGGCGGGCTCGCTGATTAAGCACGCCGAAATTAAAAATGCGGTGCGCGGGGGGCAGGTGGCCATCGGCGAATTTTTTCTGTCGCGTCTTTCCAATGAGCATTCGGCTTTTGGTGCGGATTCGCTGCCGTTTCTCGCCGCCGATTACGCGCAGGCGGAAAAATTATGGAAGGCGTCGCGCCCGGTGATTGATCGTCTTCTTGCGCGCCAGCGGCTTGCGGTTTTGTTTGCGACTCCGTGGCCGCCGCAAGGACTTTATGCGCAAGAGAAAATTACCGGCGCGGACGATTTGCGTGGGGTGAAATTTCGCGCCTACAACGCCTTGACCGAAAGATTCGCCGAGTTGGCGGGCGCCGCTCCGACACAGATTGAGGTGCCGGACATTCCGCAAGCATTCGCCACCGGACGGGTTGAAGCGATGATAACTTCGCCGTCCACCGGGGCGAATTCGGCGGCGTGGGATTTCGTCTCCCATTTTTACGATGTGCAGGCGTGGCTGCCGAAAAATATCGTCGTGGTGAATCAGGAAGCGTTTGACGCGCTTTCTGATTCCGCCAAAGCCGCCTTGATGAAAGCGGCGGCGAATGCGGAAAATCGCGGATGGGAATCCAGCATGAAAGAAACTGCCGCCAAGATAAAAATTCTGCGCGACAACGGAATGACGGTCGCCGCTCCGTCGCCGCAATTGCGCGCGGATATGGAAGCCATCGGCAAAGTGATGGTGGAAGAATGGCTGGAATCGACCGGCGCAGAAGGCCGCGAAATTCTCGACGCTTATCGGCGTTAAATTTTTTACATCCGACAAAGCGGCGATGCGGGCCGCGCTGGATTTTATTTATGTGCTGTGCGGCGTCCTCGCCGCATTGCTGGTGGTTTTTATCGGGGCGGTTACGCTGGCGCAGGTTGGCGCGAATGCGGTCAATTTTCTTACGGACGCATTTTTGGGCGAGCCGGTTGGGGCGAATATTCCGTCCTACGCGGATTTTGCGGGCTTCGGACTCGCCGCCGCCACTTTTTTGGCGTTGCCTCTGGCGAAGCAAAAAGGGGCGCATGTTCGTGTGCATTTGCTGCTGGATTCGTTGCCGACTCGCGCGCGATATTGCGCCGACGCTTTTTGCCATGCCTTGTCCGCTTTTGCCGTCAGTTTCCTCGCTGTTTATTTGTGGATTCTCTCGGCGGAGGCGATGGAATTCGGCGATGTGTCGCCGGGGTTGATTGCGATTCCATTGTGGTCGCCGCGGGCGGCGATGGCTTTCGGCGCGAGTGTTTTTGCAATTTCTCTGCTTGACGGATTCGCAGCCGCCTGTCGCGGTTTCGGACGCGCGAAAGAATCGGCGAATCCATGAGCGAATTAATTCTGGCGGCGATTATTCTGCCGATAATTTTGCTGTCACTGCTTGCCGTCGGCGTTTGGGTGGGCGTGTCGCTTTTTATCGCGGCGGCGGCGGCGTTGATTCTGTTTACCGATGCGCCCATCGGGACGGCGATGGCGCGATCGGCGTGGAGCGCATCAACCGAATGGTCGCTGGCGGCTTTGCCGCTTTTTATTTGGATGGGGGAAATTCTTCTGCGCTCCCGGCTCTCGCGCGATATGTTTGAGTCGCTGGCCGCTTGGCTGATGCCTTTGCCCGGGCGGCTCGCCCATGTGAATATTTTGGGCTGCGGGCTTTTCGCCGCCGTGTGCGGCTCGTCGGCGGCGACAGCGGCGACCATCGGCCGCATCGTCATTCCGGAATTGCGCATGCGCGGATACAGCGACGCGATTAATATCGGCTCGCTTGCCGGGTCGGCGACGCTTGGGCTTTTGATTCCCCCGTCCATTGTTTTGATTGTCTATGGGGCGGCGACGGAGCAGTCCATCGCCCGATTATTCGTCGCCGGAATTGCGCCGGGGATCCTGCTGGTTTTTCTGTTTATGATTTATGTCGGTCTGCATGGCTGGCGGAATCCGCCGCCGGCAGAGCCGCCGATTTCGCTCGGACGGCGAATTCGCCTGCTTGTGAAATTGATGCCGATAGCAACTTTGATTGCGGGAATTGCCGGCGCCATTTATTCGGGCGTCGCTTCGCCGACGGACGCCGCCGCCGTTGGCGTTTTATTTGCGCTGATGTTCGCTTGGCTGGGCGGCGAACTTAATCGCGCGGTCTTTTGGGAATCGCTGACGAATGCGGCGGCGACTTCGGCGATGATTATTTTCATTCTGGCCGGCGCATCTTTTTTGGCGACGGCGATGGCCTACACTGGCATTCCGTCGGCTTTGGCGGACTGGGTGAGCGCGCAGAATTTTTCGCCGCCGATGCTCATCGCCGCATTGACGGTGCTTTTTATCGGACTGGGCTGCTTTTTGGACGGAATCTCGGTGGTGGTGTTGACCGTCGCCGTGCTGATGCCGACGGTGGAAGCGGCGGGAATCGATCCGCTCTGGTTTGGAATTTTTTTAGTGATGACAGTGGAAATGGCGCAAATTACGCCGCCGGTGGGATTTAATTTATTCGTCCTGCAATCGGTGACCGGACGCGGAATCGGTGCGATTGCACTCGCCGCGTTGCCGTTTTTTCTGCTGCTTTTGCTTGGTGTTGCGCTGATTTCTGTGTTTCCGCAGATTGTCGTCTGGCTGCCGAATCGAATGTGACGGGCGGCGGAAAAATTTGCGCGGCATCTGTCTTTCGAGTGATTCCGTCGCATAAGCGATTCGGACGGCAAAATCAAATCCGGATTCTCATCGGCGATTTATACTCGGCGCGAGGAAAAGCCGCAAATATGCTAAAATTTCGAGATGCGGCGATTGGGGGTTTTTGCGCGATTCGTCCCGGAAGAGAGGAAAAACGAAATTTCCGCCGAAATTCATCGCTTATGGAGGGTGAAAAAAAGTGAATTTATTTTGTTAAATTAGTTGCGTTCGGTGAATTTGGGCGTATAATACTTTTCCCTCGCGGATTTGCGGGGGGTCGGCGAGGCGGGATTCCGCTGTTGCCGATGCTCTTTAACAAGCAGCGACTGATTTGTGCGGGCGCCGTTCGGAGACATTTTCAACCGAACAACGACGCCCGCGATGCTTGCGACATTTTTGCTAGGTCAAAAAAAACGCCTTCGCGGGTGCTTTGGTTTTTCAACCGAAGAGTTTGATCCTGGCTCAGATTGAACGCTGGCGGCATGCCTTACACATGCAAGTCGAACGGCAGCGCGGGGACTTCGGTCTCTGGCGGCGAGTGGCGGACGGGTGAGTAATGCATGGGAACACATCCGGCGGCGGGGGATAACTCTGGGAAACCAGAGCTAATACCGCATACGCTTTGCGAAGGAAAGCGGGGGATCTTTAGGGACCTCGCGCCGGCGGAGTGGCCCATGTCCGATTAGCTTGTTGGCGGGGTAATAGCCCACCAAGGCGACGATCGGTAGCTGGTCTGAGAGGACGAACAGCCACACCGGGACTGAGACACGGCCCGGACTCCTACGGGAGGCAGCAGTGGGGAATATTGGACAATGGGGGCAACCCTGATCCAGCAATGCCGCGTGCGTGAAGAAGGCCTTCGGGTTGTAAAGCGCTTTCGCGAGGGAAGAAAAAACGGGGACGAATAATCCCTGTCCATGACGGTACCCTGAGAAGAAGCACCGGCTAACTACGTGCCAGCAGCCGCGGTAATACGTAGGGTGCGAGCGTTAATCGGAATTACTGGGCGTAAAGCGTGCGTAGGCGGCTACTCAAGTCGGATGTGAAAGCCCCGGGCCTAACCCGGGAATTGCGTTCGAAACTGGGCGGCTGGAGTTTGGCAGAGGAAGGTGGAATTTCGCGTGTAGCGGTGAAATGCGTAGATATGCGAAAGAACACTTATGGCGAAGGCATCCTTCTGGGCCAAAACTGACGCTGAGGCACGAAAGCGTGGGTAGCGAACAGGATTAGATACCCTGGTAGTCCACGCCCTAAACGATGTCCGCCGGCCGTTGGGGACTTGTCCTCAGTGGCGAAGCTAACGCGTGAAGCGGACCGCCTGGGGAGTACGGTCGCAAGATTAAAACTCAAAGGAATTGACGGGGACCCGCACAAGCGGTGGATGATGTGGATTAATTCGATGCAACGCGAAAAACCTTACCCACCCTTGACATGCCGGGAATCCCGCAGAGATGCGGGAGTGCCTTCGGGAACCTGGATACAGGTGCTGCATGGCTGTCGTCAGCTCGTGTCGTGAGATGTTGGGTTAAGTCCCGCAACGAGCGCAACCCCTGTCGTTAGTTGCCATCAGGTAATGCTGGGCACTTTAACGAAACTGCCCGTGACAAGCGGGAGGAAGGCGGGGACGACGTCAAGTCATCATGGCCTTTATGGGTGGGGCTTCACACGTCATACAATGGCCGGTACAAAGGGTTGCCAACCCGCAAGGGGGAGCCAATCCCAAAAAACCGGTCGTAGTCCGGATCGCGGTCTGCAACTCGGCCGCGTGAAGTCGGAATCGCTAGTAATCGCGGATCAGCATGCCGCGGTGAATACGTTCCCGGGTCTTGTACACACCGCCCGTCAAACCATGGAAGTGGGGGGTACCAGAAGCGGATTGTCCAACCGCCGCAAGGCGGAGGGCGTTTGCCAAGGTATGCTTCATGACCGGGGTTAAGTCGTAACAAGGTAGCCGTAGGAGAACCTGCGGCTGGATCACCTCCTTTCTCGGACAATTCTCTGTCCGGCGTCCGCACAAATCAGTCGCGCTTTTTCTGTCGAATTTTTCGGCTTGATGCCATCGCCTTGTGGCTGCCGGAATGGCATTATGGGCGGTGACTTATTTATCCGCGTCAATTTTCGATTTTCTTTTCTGTCGAGTTTTTTCCTCCGCCCGCGATTAGCAGTGTGATATACTCTGCTATTCTCCGAAAAAGGACGGAAATGGATTTTTTCAACAATCGGCAGTATTACGGACTCGGCGCCAAACTCCTGCATTGGGGCATGGCCGCAATAATTATCGCCCTGATTGTGTCCAGCAAACTCACGGCGGGGATGCCGCGCGGCGATCAAATGCATTCCGTTCACGCTCATTTCTCTCTTGCGGTTTTCGCCCTGATGCTGCTGTGGCTGCTGTGGCAAATCATTAATCCGCGCGTCGAATTTTTGGAGGATGTCAAAGCGACAGGGCGTCTTTTCGCGGGGCTGATTCATTTTTCGCTGTTTATTTTGGCGGTTGCGCTGGCGGCTGTCGGCGTGATGGCGGCGCAATTGGACGGCATTTCCGTCTTTGCTTTCGGCGTGAAAATTCCGAAAATTATCGGATTGAGTCAGGATGCGCTTCTTTCGCTGCCGAAAATTTTGGATTGGAATATTGAGCGCGCCGCGGCGCGGAGTTTTCGGGCCATAGCAAATTTCCATATTGTCGGCGCCCTGATTGCGCTGATTGGACTGCATTTTCTCAGCGCGCTATACCGCCACTTTGGCGCGGGCGATGATACGCTGCGGCGAATGTGGTTCGGCTACTGATAGAATCGCCCCCCCAATCCCGGCTGAAATTCGCCGACGGCTGGCGCGCATTGGCGGCTTCGCCGCTGGCAATTGCTGCCGCTGCCGCAGTGGGAGTCGCCGCCGCGCTGGCGGCTTTTGCCTTTGTTGAAATTGTCGCCGCGCTCAATCGCATCTTTTTAATTGCGAAGGAAAGCCGCAGCAATGCCGATCCGTTGCTGGTTGCCTTGGCGACTCTCGCTGTGCCGACCGCCGCCGGATTCGCGGTGGGATTCATCGTCCGCAAAATTAAAAGCGGCGCGCCGCATGGACCGGCGGATGTGCTTCTTGCCGCCCAGTCGCCGGGACGATTGCCGCTAAAAGACGGCGCGCGCTCGGCTTTGGCATCGGTGATTGCTCTCGGCGGCGGGGCTTCGCTCGGACAATACGGTCCGCTGGCGCATTTGGGGGCGGTTATCGGCGGGGCGATTTCGCGCGTTTTCGGCGGCGCGGCCCGAATTATCGTTCCGCCGAAAACGGCGATGGCATGCGGAGTCGCCGCCGCCATTGCAGCCGCTTTCAATGCGCCGATTGCCGGGCTCGTTTTCGCGCACGAAGTGGTTTTGCGCCGCTATGCTTTGGGTGTTTTTGCGCCGGTCGCCGTCGCTGCATTTTCGGGGCATGCGCTCGCCGTCGGCGCATTGGGTCGCGAACCGTTTCTGCCGGTGGAGCACATGGCGAAATTCGGCGCGGGCGAAGCGGCGAGTTTTCTCGCCTTAGGCGCCGCCTGCGGAATTCTGGCGGCGTTTTACATGGGGTCGGCTTTCAGAATTGCCGACGCCGCCGCGCATTGGCGAATTCCCAAAATTATGCGCCCCGCCGCCGCAGGTTTTTTGACCGGCGCAATTGCCCTTGCCGTCCCCGAAGCTTTGGGAATCGGCAAGCCAATTTTAGAATCGGCGATTGGCGGATTCGCCGCCGTCGGTGCAAAGGACATCGCCCTTTTATTAACGGCGAAATTCATAGCGACCGCGCTTTGCTTGGGATTGGGAGTCGCCGGCGGAATCGTCGCTCCGACTTTGGTGATTGGCGCGCTTTTCGGCGGATTGGCGGGAATGCTGGCGCAGATTATGCTGGGCGACGCCGCTTCGCCGCTTTTGGTTTATGCGGTGTGCGGAATGTTTGCGTTGGCGAGTCCGGTTATCGGCGCGCCGCTCTCGGGAATTTTAATCGTGCTGGAATTGACGCGCAATTATCCGCTGACGGTGGCGGCGATGCTGGCGATTGTGGTCGCTAATTTAGTCGCTCATCGATTGAGCGGCGGCTCTTACTATGCGCGTCAATTATCGCGGCGGGGCGTGGATTTGCGCGATTCGCAGGAGCGGCGGGCGTTGGCGGAAATTCGGCTGGGCGGAATCGCTTCCGAAAATTATGTTTCAGCGAGTCGGGACGATTCGCCGAAAGTTGTGCAAAGACGGCTTTTGGAATCCGGCAAAAACGAGGCGCATATTATTTTTGACGATGGCCGCTACGCCGGGACGGTTCGCTTGGGCGATATTGTCCGCGCGATGGAATCGGACGATTCACCGAATTCGGTTTTGCCGCTGATGCGTCCGGCGATGACGCTTGCCGAATCTTCCAACGCCGCCGAAGCGATGGAGCGGATGGGCGGATTTGTCGGCGAAAGCGCACCGGTCATTGACGGCGACGGCCGGCTGATGGGAGTCGTCCGCGAATGCGATGTGCTTGCCGCCTACGCCGGGGCGGCGCGTCGGATGCGGGAGGAGGAATCTTAATGGAATCCGTCGCAAAAAACAACGGCGGCGAAAAGTATAAAAAAAGTTGATTTTTTTGCGCTTGCGTTGACAAAATAAAAAATTCGTGCGATAATGGGCGGCTCGGAGGGGTACCCGAGCGGTCAAAGGGACCAGACTGTAAATCTGGCGGCTTCGCCTTCGCAGGTTCGAATCCTGCCCCCTCCACCGAGAAGACGACGCTGATGGAATACGGAATTTTGCGGGTGTAGCTCAATGGTAGAGCAGCAGCCTTCCAAGCTGAATACGAGGGTTCGATTCCCTTCACCCGCTCCGGGGAAAGCCGGCGCCGCGCCGCGCCCATGTAGCTCAGCGGCAGAGCACTCCCTTGGTAAGGGAGAGGTCATCGGTTCAATCCCGATCATGGGCACCGCATAACACGGAGAACACGCAATGGCGAAAGGCAAGTTTGAGCGGACGAAGCCGCATTTGAATGTAGGGACGATTGGTCATGTTGATCATGGCAAGACGACGTTGACGGCGGCGTTGACTTCGGCGCTGGCGGCGGAGTATGGTGGGGAGGCGCGCGCATATGAGCAGATTGACAATGCGCCGGAGGAGAAGGCGCGCGGCATCACCATCAACACGGCGCATGTGGAGTATGAGACGGCGGGTCGTCACTATGCGCATGTGGATTGTCCGGGGCATGCGGATTATGTGAAGAACATGATCACGGGTGCGGCGCAGATGGATGCGGCGATTTTAGTGGTGAGTGCGGCGGATGGTCCGATGCCGCAGACGCGCGAGCATATTCTGCTGGCGCGGCAGGTGGGGGTGCCTCGGATTGTCGTCTATTTGAACAAGGCGGACATGGTGGATGACGCTGAGCTGCTGGAGTTGGTGGAAGTGGAGGTGCGCGAGTTGCTGAACAAGTATGAGTTTCCCGGTGATGAGACGCCGGTGGTGATTGGTTCGGCGCTGAAGGCGCTGGAGGGGGACAAGTCGGAGTTGGGGATTGGTTCTGTCACCAAGTTGGCGGCGGCTTTGGATAGTTATTTGGAGGAGCCGGAGCGTGCGATTGACGGCGCCTTTTTGATGCCGGTGGAGGATGTTTTCACGATATCCGGTCGCGGCACGGTCGTGACGGGTCGTGTCGAGCGTGGCATTGTCAAGGTGGGGGGGGAAGTGGAGATTGTGGGCATTCGGCCGACGCAGAAGACCACATGCACGGGTGTGGAGATGTTTCGCAAGCTGCTGGATGAAGGTCGGGCGGGCGATAATATTGGCGTGCTGCTGCGCGGCACGAAGCGGGAAGAAGTCGAGCGTGGGCAAGTGCTGTCCAAGCCGGGCAGCATTACGCCGCATACGAAGTTTGAGGCGGAGATCTATGTCCTTTCTAAGGAAGAGGGCGGACGGCATACGCCGTTTTTTCCCGGATATCGTCCGCAGTTTTATTTTCGCACGACGGATGTGACCGGAGCGGTAAATCTGGGCGAAGGAGTGGAAATGGTAATGCCGGGCGATAATGTATCCATTGCGGCGGAGTTGATTAATGCGATTGCGATGGAAGAAGGACTGCGCTTCGCCATCCGCGAAGGCGGCCGAACCGTCGGCGCCGGAGTCGTAACTAAGGTCGTGGAGTAGCGGGCGTTGAAGGCCAATAGCTCAATTGGTAGAGCGGCGGTCTCCAAAACCGCAGGTTGGGGGTTCGAGACCCTCTTGGCCTGCCGCTTTCGGGCGGCGGAACAGCGTGGAAAAAGATGACGAGCATTGACAAAATTAAACTCTGGTGCGCCGCTTTGCTGGTGGTGGGCTCGGTGTATCTGAGTTTTTACCGCTTGGAAGTTCAGCAGTCGGCGGCGCGCGCCGGAATGTTTCTGGGCGGCTTGGCGCTGGCGTGCGCGCTGGTGTATTTTTCTGCGCCGGGGCGGCGGTTCATCGTTTTTTCGCGCGAATCGTTCAGCGAATTGCGCAAAGTCGTTTGGCCGGGTCGGCAGGAGACGGCGCGACTTACCGGAGTCGTCATCGCTTTTGTGACGGCGGTCGGAATCTTTTTGTGGCTGGTGGATTTAATCCTCGGCAAATTGCAGTTGGGGCTGCTTTCATTGTAATGAATCAAACTGCGGAGCAAACGGCGGCGGCGTCGGAAAATTCGTCGGCGGACAAAGCGTGGTATGCCGTGCATGTTTCGCCCGGCTTTGAGCGTCCGGCGAAGGAATGGCTGGAGCGCAGCACTGTCGGGGCGGAATCCGTCTCCGAATTTCGCGGACGCTTCGGCGAAGTGCTGCTGCCGACCGAGCAGGTGATGGAAATTCAAAACGGCAAGCGCGTTACGGTGGAGCGCAAATTTTATCCGGGCTATCTCTTCGTGGAGATGGAAATGGACGCGGACACTTTTCGTCTGGTTAAAAGCGCCCCGAAAGTGACGGGCTTTGTCGGCGAGAAAAAAATATTTGACGAGCGGCGATTTTCAGCGTATCCTTTTCCGCCCGCCGTGCGCGCGCGCGAAATTGAAGGCATCAAGCATCGCATGCGCGAAGGGGCGGAAAATCCGCAAATGCGATCGCGCTTTGAAATTGGCGAGCAGGTTCGCGTGTGCGACGGACCCTTCGCCGATTTCGCCGCCAATGTGGAAGAAATCAACAGCGAGCGCAACAAACTTAAAGTTTCCGTGATGATTTTCGGCCGCCCCACCGCGGTGGAATTGGATTTTGAACAGGTGGAAAAACAATAGAAAAAAATCATGGCGAAGAAAAAAGTAACGGGGTTAATCAAACTGCAGATTCCGGCGGGTCAGGCCACGCCGGCGCCGCCGGTCGGGCCCGCGCTCGGACAGCGAGGGCTTAACATTCAGGAGTTCTGCCAGAAATTCAACGCCGAAACCGATAAGGCGGAAAAAGGCACGCCGCTGCCGGTGATTATCACCGCCTTTGAAGATCGGACTTTTTCCTTCGTCGTCAAGACGCCTCCGGCGACGGCGATGATTAAAAAAGCGCTCGGTCTGGGGAAAGGCAGCCCGACTCCGCACACCGTCAAAATCGGCAAACTCAGCCGCGCACAGGCGGAAGAAATCGCCCGCGCCAAAATGCCCGATTTGAATACGGATAATTTGGAAAGCGCATTGAACATCGTCGCCGGCAGCGCGCGCAGCATGGGCGTGGAGACGGAATTATGAAAGATAAGCGACTCAAAAACGCCGCCGAAAAAGTGGACGCCGACCGCCTGTATCCGCTGTCGGATGCCGTCGCTTTGGTGAAGGAAACCGCATCGGCGAAATTTGACGAAACGGTGGAAGCCGCCATGCAATTGGGCGTGGACGCCCGCAAGTCCGACCAATCCGTGCGCGGGGCGGCGGCTTTGCCGGCGGGCAGCGGACGAGTCGCCCGCGTAGCGGTCGTCGCCAAAGATTCCGCCGCCGAAGCGGCTCGCGAAGCCGGGGCGGACAAAGTCGGTTTTGACGATTTGATTGAAGAAATTAAAAAAGGCGCATTGGATTTTGATGTGCTGATTGCGACTCCCGATGCGATGCGCACCTTGTCGGCGGTCGCGCGAATTCTGGGGCCGAAAGGGTTGATGCCGAATCCCAAAAGCGGCACCGTCGCCGCCGATGCCGCCGCCGCCGTTAAGCGGGCGAAAAGCGGCGAAGTGCGGTATCGGGCGGACCGGGGGGGAATCGTCCATGCACCGGTGGGGCGGGCGTCGTTTTCCGCTGATGATTTGGAAAGGAATATCGTCGCGCTGATTGATTCGGTCAAGCGGGCGAAGCCGTCGGCGAGCAAGGGGATTTATCTTCGCAAACTCGCGCTTTCCTGCACGATGGGGCCGGGCGTTGCAGTGGACATCTCCCGCTACCGCTGATGAAAAAAGGAATTTGAAGATGGCAGCAACTGCGGGCTTGGAGCCGAAAAAGGCGATTGTCGCCGATTTTTCCGCGCAATTGCGCACGGCGGAGGCGGTGATTATCGCCGAGAATGGCGGGCTTTCCGTGGCCGATTTAAGCGCGCTGCGGAGTCGCCTGCGCGAATCGGGGGGGCGGCTTTCCGTCGTTAAAAACACGCTGGCGCGGCGGGCTTTGGACGGCACGCCGTTTGACGGATTATCGCCGAATCTGCGCGGCCCGCTGCTTTACGGCGTATCGACGGATCCGGCGGCATTGGCGAAAACGCTGGCGGAATTTAGCGCGCAAAATAAGCGGCTGTCGCTGAAAGGCGGGGCAATGCCAAACGCTGTTTTGGACGCCGCCGGAGTCGCCGCTCTCGCCAAATTGCCGGGGCGCGAAGTTTTGCTGGCGGAATTGGCGAGGACGATGCGCGCCCCCATTTCTACTTTTGTCCGCGCATTGGCGGATGCGCTGGCGCGATTTGCGCGGGTGCTCGCCGCTGTGCGCGACTTGCGCGAAAAGAATTCATCATCATAGGAGCAATCGCAATGGATAAAACGCAAATTCTCGACGCCATCGGCGGAATGTCAGTTCTGGAATTATCTGAACTCATCCGCGAGATGGAGGAAAAATTCGGAGTATCGGCGGCGGCGCCGGTCGCAATGGCGGCTGCGCCCGCGGCCGGCGGAGCGGCAGCCGTCGAAGAAGAGCAGACCGAATTTGACACGGTGCTGACCGGCATCGGCGACAACAAAGTTTCCGTCATCAAGGCGGTGCGGGCGATTACCGGCCTCGGCTTGAAAGAGGCGAAAGATTTGGTGGACGCCTCGCCCAAGGCGGTGAAGGAGGGCGTCTCCAGAGCCGACGCCGAAACGGCGCAAAAGCAATTGCAGGAGGCGGGCGCCTCCGCCGAAATCAAATAACCGCGATTCGCGCGGTGAGTGTTTTTGTCCCCGCAGGGGCGCGCCGCGCCGACGACGGCGCGGCCCGTCCGTGTGCGCGCGCCAACTAACGGAGAACGACCGAACATGACTTATTCCTTCACTGAAAAAAAGCGGATTCGCCGCTCTTTTTCCAAAGTGCGACTGCCCCGCCGCGCGGCTGAAATGCCGCCGCTGCTGGACGCGCAGATTCAATCCTACCGCGGCCTGCTGCAGGCGGATGCCGCCTCCAGCGAGCGCAAGTATCAGGGATTGCAGGCGGCGTTTGAGACGGTGTTTCCCATCGTCAGCAGCAACGGCAATTGCCGTCTGGAATTTCTCGGCTACGATTTGGAGCGGCCGCAATTCACCGTCCGCGAATGCAAAGAGCGGGGACTCACTTACAGGGCGAAAATCCTCGCCCGCATCCGCATGGTGTTTTTGGAAAAGGATGGCAAAACCATCAAGGAAGCCCGCGAGCATCCGGTCCACATGGGCGAAGTGCCGCTGATGGCGGTGGCGGAAGACAGAGAGCCCTTCCCTCAAATTCCCAAAAAGGAAAAGGATTGGCAGGAAGAAATTTTCTTTTGGCAATACTATTTTGCCAAAAGGACGCAGGTCGGCTCCTTTATCTTAAACGGCACGGAGCGGGTTGTTGTCGGCCAGTTGCATCGTTCGCCGGGCGTGTTTTTTGAGCACGATTTCGGCCGCTCGACTCTGTCCGGCAAAGTGATTTACAGCGCGCGAGTCATTCCCTACAACGGCTCTTGGCTGGATTTTGAATTTGACCAGCGGGATTTTGTCTACTTCCGAATTGACCGCCGCCGCAAAATGCCAGTGACGACGCTGCTGAAAGTTTACGGCTATTCGGACGAGGACATTCTCGCTGAATTTTACGACTTTGAAGGGTTTCGGCTCGGCGGCGAATCGGGCAAGGCGGAATATCAATTGGATGCGCGATTCCTGCGAAGCGCGACTCTGCCCTTTGATTTAACCGGCGCCGACGGCAATATCATCGTCCGCAAAGACAGCCGCATTAAAGCCGCCGACCTGCGAAAACTCGGCGAGGCGGACTGGCGATTTCATCCGGTGCCGGATGAATTTCTCAACGGACGGCGGCTGGCCAAGACCATCATTGATGAATCCACCGGCGAAATTATCGCTCATCCCAACGACGAAATTAACGGCGATTTGCTGGGGAGAATGCGCGCTGTTGGAATCGCGCAAATTGAAGCCATCTACACCAACGAATTTGACTGCGGCCCTTACATTTCGCGCACGATGGCGTCCGACGACAAGTTGGATCAGGGAGGCGCGCGCATCGCCGTCTACCGAATGCTGCGCCCGGGCGACCCGCCGAATGCGGAAGTCGTCAACGCGTATTTTGAGAATTTGTTTGCATCGCCCGACCGATACAATTTGTCGGCGGTCGGACGGATGAAATTGAATCGGCGGCTGGATGCCGGCCTTAACGCCGCTCTTCCCAAGGGCGCGCCGGAAAATCCGCCCCGTCCGGAAATGGAATATCGCGTCGTTATTCGCAAAATGGACAAGGGCGAATCGGTGCGAAAACGGCTTGTGCAGAATCTGCGGGCGATTGAAGGTTGGAGCGATGAAGCCGCCGCTGAATTCACCGTCGACACTTATCGCTATCAAACGCAGAAATCGCAGAAAATTGTTCGTCCGGTGCAGGAGAATATGGCGAATCGGGAAGACGCCGTCGCCCTCGCCTGCCGAGTCGCCGGGGGCGATTCTTCCAAGGCGAAGTTGCTGGCGGAAATTTCGCGCGACGGCACTTTTTACAAGGACGGCATTGAAGTCGCCGTGGAAGAGCAGCGGACGCTTTCGCGCGAGGACATTCTGCAGGTCGTCAAAGTGATGGTGCACCTTCGCAACGGCAAAGGCCGCGCCGACGATATTGACAGTTTGGGCAATCGGCGGGTGCGGTCGGTCGGCGAATTTGTGCAGAATCATTTTCAAGCTGGACTGCTGCGGGTGGAGCGCGCTATTCGCGACCGCCTGTCGCAGGCGGAAACGGAGAATTTGACTCCGCATGAATTAATCAGCGCAAAGACAATTAAAGCGGCGGTGATGGAATTTTTCATCGGCAGCCAGTTGTCGCAATTTATGGATCAGACGAATCCGCTTTCGGAGGTTACGCACAAGCGGCGAATTTCCGCGCTTGGTCCGGGCGGCTTAATGCGGGAGCGCGCCGGCTTTGAAGTGCGCGATGTTCATCCGACTCATTACGGTCGGGTGTGTCCGATTGAAACGCCGGAAGGCCCCAATATCGGACTGATTAATTCCATGGCGCTTTATTCGCGGGTGAATCGCTACGGCTTTTTGGAGACGGCGTATCGCGTCGTCAAGGATGGCCGCGCCATGGATGACATTGTGTATTTGTCGGCGATTGAAGAGGCGGGATTCGTCGTCGCCCAAGCCAACAGCCGAGTGGACGAGGACGGCAATTTCACCGATGCGGTAATTTCGTGCCGAAAGGACGGCGAATTTATTTTATCGCCGCCCGGCGAAGTGGATTATATGGATGTCGCCCCGGCGCAAATTGCGTCGGTGGCGGCGGCGATGATTCCGTTTTTGGAGCATGACGATTCCAATCGCGCATTGATGGGCTCTAATATGCAGCGGCAGGCGGTGCCGTGCTTAAAGCCCGATTGTCCGCTGGTCGGCACCGGCGTTGAGCGAAAAGTGGCGGAGGATTCGCGCGCGGTTTTGTCGGCGCGGCGAGGCGGCACGGTGGATTATGTTGACGCCGCCCGCATCGTTATTCGCGTCCGCGAGGAGGAAGTTGACTCCGACGACCCGGACGATGTCGGCGTGGATATTTATCGTCCGACCAAATTCACCCGTTCTAATCAAAACACGATTGTGCATCAGCAGCCGATTGTGCAGGAAGGGCATATTGTAGCGGCGGGCGATGTTATCGCCGACGGCGCCGCCACCGATTTGGGCGAAATTGCATTGGGACAGAATCTGCTGGTGGCTTTTCTGCCGTGGAATGGATTCAATTATGAGGATTCCATTTTGATTTCGGAGCGGGTCGTCGCCGAAGAGCGATTTTCCTCCATTCACATTGAGGAGCATATCATTCGCGCGCGCGAAACAAAAATCGGCCCGGAAGAAATCACCCGCGACATTCCGAATCAGTCGGAGCAGACGACGGCGAATTTGGATGATTCGGGAATTGTCCACATCGGCACCGAAGTCCATCCGGACGATATTCTGGTCGGCAAGGTTACGCCCAAAAGCGAGCGTCCGCAGACGCCGGAAGAAAAATTGCTGCGGGCGATTTTTGGCGACAAGGCGTCCGATGTTAAAGACACTTCGCTGCGGCTGCCGCCCGGAGCGTCCGGCACGGTGATGGATGTTAAAGTTTTCACCGCCCCCGGCGTTGATCGCGACGCCCGGGCTGAAGACATTATCGCCCGCGAATTGGAAAAGCACGCCAAAGATTTGCGCGATACGCTGCGAATCCAACAAGACGGGGCGATTGAGCGAATTCGCGGATTCGTCACCGGACGGCTGGCGAAAAGGACGGTGGGTAATTCCATCAAGGACGGAGTCAAGATTACCAAAACCGCCCTCGCCGCATTAACGCGGGAGCAATGGTTTGAATTGCGCGTCGCCGATGAAAAAATCAACGATCAGATTGAGCGGCTCGGCAAAAAACTCGCCGGAGAAAAAGATGCGCAAGAAAAACGCCGAGCCGACGAGCGCATCAAATTCACCAAAGGCGACGAATTAGAGCAGGGCGTTTTGAAGATGGTGAAAGTGTATGTCGCCATCAAGCGAAATCTGCAGGTCGGCGACAAAATGGCCGGACGCCACGGCAACAAGGGCGTTGTTTCCAAGATTGTTCCGGTGGAGGATATGCCTTATCTCGCCGACGGCACATCGGTGGACATCGTTTTGAATCCGCTGGGCGTGCCGAGCCGAATGAATGTCGGGCAGATTTTGGAGACGCATTTGGGATTGGTCGCCAAAACTTTCGGCGACGGAATCGGCAAATTGCTGGCGAAGGAAAGCGCCAAGCAGGTGGATGAAATTCGCCGCTATTTGGAATCCGTCTACAATCCGGACGGCATTGTGCGGGCGGATTTATCGCAATTTAGCGACGCCGAATTGCTGGAAATGGCGCGCCATTTAAGCGGCGGCGTGCCGTTTGCCTCGCCCATTTTTGACGGGGCGACGGAATCTGAAATTAAGAATCTGCTGAGCGAAGTCGGGCATTCGTCTTCCGGGCAGATGGCAATTTACGACGGCCGCACCGGCGAGGCGTTTGATCGTCCGGTTACTGTCGGCTACGCCTATATACTGAAATTGCATCATCTGGTGGACGATAAAATGCACGCCCGCTCCACGGGACCGTATTCTTTGGTGACGCAGCAGCCGCTGGGCGGAAAAGCCCAGCAGGGCGGACAGCGATTCGGCGAAATGGAAGTTTGGGCGTTGGAGGCCTACGGCGCCGCCTACACGCTGTGCGAAATGCTGACGGCAAAATCGGACGACATCGCCGGCCGGGCGAAAATGTACGACAACATTGTCAGCGGCGATTTTCGCTTGGAATCGGAGGTGCCCGAATCGTTTAATGTGCTGGTGCACGAAATTCGCGCGCTCGGCATTGATATGGATTTTGAATAAACGGAGACGATGACGATGGAAGCAAAAAATTTCGAGCCGCCGCACGAAGGCATTATCGCTCAGGCGATGGCCTCGCTGGGGGTGGACAACGGCACGCGCTTCGGCTCCATTCGGCTGGGTCTGGCTTCGCCGGAAAAAATCCGCAATGTGTGGTCGTTCGGCGAAGTGAAAAAGCCGGAGACGATTAATTACCGTACCTTCAAGCCGGAGCGTGACGGACTCTTCTGCGCTAAAATTTTCGGCCCGATGCGCGACTACGAATGCATCTGCGGCAAATACAAGCGCCTTAAATCGCGCGGCGTCACCTGCGAAAAATGCGGGGTGGAAGTGACCGTCGCCAAAGTGCGGCGGGAAAGAATGGGGCATATTGAATTGGCGTGTCCGGTGGCTCACATTTGGTTTGTGAAGTCGCTGCCCTCGCGCATCGGACTCGCTTTGGATTTGGCGCTGCGCGATGTGGAGCGCGTCCTTTACTTTGAGGCGTATATCGTCACCGATCCCGGCATGACTGAATTGGACAAGGCGCAATTGCTCACGCCGGATGAATACGAAAAAATGCGCGAAGAGCACGGCGACGAATTTTCCGCCGGCATCGGCGCGGAAGGACTGCGCGAATTGCTCAAGGGAATGGATTTGGAATCGGAAACCGAATCGCTGCGGGAAGAATTCCGCGAGGCGTCATCCACCGGAAAGCGCAAAAAATTATTCCGCCGCCTGAAATTAATCGGCGGATTTAAACGCGCCGGCGCTCGTCCGGAATGGATGATTCTGGAGGCCTTGCCGGTTCTGCCGCCCGACCTTCGCCCTCTTGTGCAATTGGACGGCGGACGATTCACCACTTCGGATTTGAATGATTTGTATCGCCGTGTCATCAACCGCAACAATCGGCTGAAGCGGCTGATGGAATTAACGGCGCCGGAAATCATCATTAACAACGAAAAGCGAATGCTGCAGGAATCGGTGGATTCGCTTCTTGACAACGGCCGCCGAGGCAAAGCGGCGACGGGAGCGAACAAGCGGCAATTAAAATCGCTGGCGGATGCAGTGAAAGGAAAAAGCGGACGCTTTCGGCAGAATCTGCTCGGCAAGCGGGTGGATTTTTCCGGGCGGTCGGTGATTGTCGTCGGCCCGCAATTGAAACTGCATCAATGCGGACTGCCGAAGCGAATGGCTTTGGAATTATTCAAGCCCTTTGTATTCAATCGGCTGAGCCGCTTGGGATTGGCGGCGAATATCAAAGCGGCGAAGCGCATGGTGGAATCCGAATCGCCGGAAGTTTGGGACGCTTTGGCGGAGGTCATTCGCCAGCATCCGGTGCTATTAAATCGCGCGCCGACTTTGCATCGCTTGGGCATTCAGGCGTTTGAGCCGGTGCTGATTGAAGGCAAGGCGATTCAATTGCATCCGCTCGTTTGCGTGGCGTTTAACGCCGACTTTGACGGCGACCAGATGGCGGTGCATGTGCCGCTTTCTTTGGAGGCGCAGTCGGAAGCGAGAGTGCTGATGCTTTCGTCCAACAATATTTTGTCGCCCGCCAACGGCGAGCCGATTATTGTGCCGACGCAGGATGTCGTGCTGGGCTTGTATCACATGACTCGCGAAGCGGCGGGCTCAATCGGCGAAGGAATGGTTTTCGCCGACATCGCCGAAGTGGAGCGGGCGAGAGCGGCTAAGGCGGTCAGTTTGCATGCGCGAGTCAAAGCGCGCATCACGGAATTCGTCCGCGATGAGGACGACCCGGAAGCGGCGCCGGTCGCCCGCGTCCGCCTTGTGGAAACTACCGCCGGACGCGCATTGCTGTCGCGCTTTCTGCCGACGGGACTGTCGTTTGATTCGGTGAATCGCAACTTGAAAAAATCCGACCTGCGGCGATTGGTGGACGAAAGTTTTCGCGTCTGCGGCCTGCGCGAAACGGTGATTTTTGTGGATAAATTAATGCGCTGCGGATTTGAAAATGCCACGACCGCCGGCATTTCCATCTGCATGGACGATATGATCATTCCGGCGGAGAAGACGGAAATCGTCGCCAAAACCGAAGCCGAAGTCCGCAAAACAATGGAGCAGTATGACAACGGGCTGCTGACTCCCGACGAATTGCGCAACAACAAAATTGACCTGTGGGGCAAAGCCGGCGACGCCGTCGGCGAAGCATTGATGAATCGCCTGTCGCAGGAGGAAGTAACCATCGGCAATAAAAAGCAAATGCAGCCGTCGTTCAATTCCATTTATATGATGATGGATTCGGGCGCGCGCGGCTCTCCGGCGCAAATGAAGCAATTGTCGGGAATGCGCGGATTGCTGGCGGATTCCACCGGGCGAATTATTGAAAATCCCATTCAGGCGAATTTTCGCGAAGGGCTGACGACGCTGGATTATTTTCTGTCCACCCACGGCGGACGGAAAGGATTAAGCGACACCGCCCTGCGCACGCCGAGTTCGGGCTACCTGACTCGCCGTCTGGTGGATGTCACTCAGGATTTAATGATTACCGAAGACGACTGCGGCACGACGGAAGGACTCGTTCTGGGTGAAGTGCGAAGCGGCGGACAAGTGCAGGTTCCTCTGCGCGGCCGCGTGCTGGGGCGAATCGCCGCATCCGACATCAAATTGCCGCAAAGCGAAGAAGTGCTTTATCCGGCGGGCACTTATTTGACGGAAAAAGAAATTGAGGAAATTGACCGCGCCGGCATCTACGAAGTAAAAGTGCGAAGCGCGGCGACCTGCGAATCCCGCTCCGGCTTGTGCGCGAAATGCTACGGACGCGATTTAGGGCGCGGCTCTATGGTGATATTGGGCGAAGCCATCGGCGTTGTTGCGGCGCAATCCATCGGGGAGCCCGGCACTCAATTGACTCTGCGGACTTTTCATGTCGGCGGCGCGGCGACGGTGGAAGCCGCCGAAGTTCACGCCAAAACGGTCGGCGAAGTTAAATTCAAAGGCGTCAGTTACGAAACCGACCGCCACGGCCGCCATCTCGCTCTGCAGCGGGGTGGCGGCGAATTATCGGTATGCAACGAAAGCGGCAACGAGCAGGAAAATTATCGCGTGGAATACGGGGCGGAATTGCATATCAAAAGCGGCGACAAAGTTAAGGCGGGGAATCTGCTGATTACCCGACCGACCGTCCGCCCGATAATTTCCGAAATCAACGGCGAGGCGTTTTTAGAGGATTTGGTCGTCGGCGTCAACGCCCGCGAAGAATTGGACGAAATAACGAATCGGGAAACTATCGTCGTCACCGATTCACGCCGCCAGCATGAAGTTGTGCCGATTTCCGTCGAATGCAACGGCGCAGTCGTTTGGGAAAATATCGTCGCCGACTCCAAAAGCCCGGACTGCAATGTGCGTCAGGAAAGCGGCGACCGCTGGCGCGTGATTAAATCGGCGAAGCAGGCGGAATCCGGCAAAGCGGAAAAATTGCCGCGCGTTTTAGTGCCGGAAAAAAGCGATCCGCTCAAAGCCGTCGGCGCGGGGGTTTTAATTTTGAAGAACACGCCCAAGCCCGGCAAGGACGGCGCGGTTGTTATTCCGGCTCGTCCCAGTCGCGGGAAAAAAGGCGATAAGGAAGAATCGCCGCCGCGCATTTTAATTTCGGCGACCGAATCAATTGTCGTCCAATCCGACGGCGTGGTGACCATCAAGAATCTTGAATGGGAGGGCGACAAGCGCAACGCTTGGGAAAAAGGCGGCAAACTCATCATTGAAGCCGCCCAGAAAAAAAATCCGCCGCAGATGCTTTTGTGGAGCAAGGCGGAAACGATTCGCGCGAGCGCGGGCGGAACCGTCGGCTTTGAAAATTTGAATCTCGCTGGTCCGCACCAAAACGCCGAGCGCGACGAAGACGGCATTCTGCGAATTACCGAAGGCGCCGGACGAAAAAATCCGCCGCGCATTACATTTACGGCATTGGCGAGCCGCGGCGGACGCAAGCGAAATCCCGACAGCAAATTGCCCGGACGAAAATTATCGCCCGGAATGCTGCTTATCGTCCGCGACGGCGAAACGGTTGAGAAAGGCGACGAAATCGGCGAGCGCGCCAGAAGCATGGCGATTCGCCGATTCGAGCGGGGGGAAAAAGTCGCCCTTCTGGTGCGCGACGGCGAAAAAGTTAAAAAAGGCCAAGCCGTCGGCGAGCGCGAGCATATTCGCGAAGTCAAATTCCGGCGGGGTGCATCGGTGGTTTTGTCGGCGCGCGCCGGACAGAAAATGAAGAAAGAGGAAATCATCGGTCAATTGACGGTGATGAAGCCCTACAATTTATCGCCCAGCCGGCGCGACGGCGCGCCCGGCGATGTGCTGTATATCAAGGACGGCGGCCGCGTTAAAAAAGGCGATGATGTCGGCGTCAAGCATCCGCTGATGCCGCCGCTGGTGCCGCAGATTAAAATTATCGGCGAAGTCGGCCAGCCCCGCGTCTACAATTTGCTGCCGGGGATGGAATTGCTCATCGGCGTGCGCGATTTGAGGGAAAAAGGCCCGCTGGCTTTCCGCGACAAGCAGCAGAAAAAAGCCGACAAAGTCAGCGTGGATGTCGCTGAATCGGTGCGCGTCGGCGACCTGATTTCCCGCACGCCGATTGAAGTCCGCCACCGCGACATTACCGGCGGCCTGCCCCGCGTCTCTGAATTATTTGAGGCGCGTCCGCCGAAGGATCCGGCGGTGCGCGCTCCCATCGACGGAGAGATTAAATTCGGACAGAAAGTTCGCGGCAAACAGCAAATTCTAATTGTCGGCGACGACGGCGAAAAAGAAGAGCGGCTGGTTCGTTCGGAATCCAACATTCGCGTCCAAGAGGGGGGCTGGGTGGAAAAAGGCGACAAAATCGTGGAAGGCGAAGACGACCCCCGCGATGTTTTGGATTTGCTCGGACGCAAGAAATTGACGGAGCATATCGTCGATGCGGTGCAGGGTGTTTATCGCCTTGGCGGGGTGACAATTAACGACAAGCACATTGAAGTGATTGTCCGCCAAATGATGCGGCGCGTGGAAATTACCAATGCGGGCGATTCTAATTTCATCGCCGGGGAGCAGTCGGAGCATTCGGAAATACTTCGCATCAACGAAGAGTTGGCGGAAGAAGGCAAGCGCAAGGCGCAATTCAAGCCGCTGCTGCTGGGAATTACGAAGGCGTCGCTGTCGACGGATTCCTTTATTTCGGCGGCGTCGTTTCAAGAGACGACGCGGGTGATAACTGAATCGGCGGTCGCCGGCCGCAGCGACAGCTTGCGCGGCTTGAAGGAAAATGTGATTGTCGGCCGATTAATTCCGGCGGGAACGGGCTTTGTGCATTACTTGCGCCGCAAGGAACGCGATCCTTTGGCCGAAATTGTCCGCGAGGAAATGATGGCGCAAAACGAATCCCGCCAGCAGGAAGAGCGTCAAAAAGCCGCGGGCGATTAAAAAGCCCGGGGTGGTTTTTTTCGAAGCCGACTCGCGGAAAAAAAATTATTCCGCGACGACGGCAAGCGGCTCAATTCCGCGCAGGGCATTAAGGCGATAAACTTTCGCATCATCGGCGAGCAGGGTTTTTCCGCGAATGATTCCCTCGCGCAATTCGCCGCGCGCAATCATTTCCGCGCGCATTACGCCGGGCAAAAGTCCGCATTGCAAAGGCGGCGTGATTAATCCCCCTCCCCCCTCCGACAAGGCGATGTTGGCGATGCATGTTTCGGTTATTTCGCCGCGTTCATTAATTAGAATTGCGTCGTCAAATCCTAATTCTTTTGCGCGGATCATCGCGCGATTATAAATTTCGCGCCGCGTTGTTTTGTATCGCAAAAGCGGATTGCCGCTCCACATTAATTCCGCCGACAGAATCGCGCGCACCGATTCTCCTTTCTTCAGCAAGGAGGGGGGGGGGGAGCATTCGGCGTCAATTTTTCCGTCTATGGAAAGCAATAAGCGAATCTTCGCGCCTTCGTTTTTTATTGGGGGAAAATTATTAATCGCCCGCGCGACGGCGGAATGAAAATCCTTCTCGTCAAAATCAAAGCCAAGGTCGTGCGCGGATTCTTTCATTCGCCCAAGATGGCGGATGAGAAGAGGAATCTCGCCTTTGCCGTTTGCGCGCATTGTTTCAATCAAGGACGCATCGCCGGTATTTTTTAATATCTGCGATTTGGCGATGCATTCGGCGAATTCATCTTCGCAAACGGAATCGGCGACGACCCCCCCCCCCGCAAAGTAGCGCGCGATTCCGGATTTCTTGTTTATGATTGCAGTGCGAATCGCAACATTAAATTGCGCGCGTCCGCCGGGAAAGATTCTGCCGATGGCGCCGCAATAAACCCCGCGCGGACGATTTTCCAAAGAGCGAATCGCCCGCATCGCCGACACCTTCGGCGCGCCGGTGACCGAAGCGCACGGAAAAAGCGCCGACATAATTTCTTCAAGCGGCGCGCGCGTTTCGCAGGCGACGGCGGAGGTCATCTGCACAACCGTCGGATGCGATTCAATCTCCAATAATTTTTCGGCGCGCACATTGCGGGCGCCGGAAATTTTGGACATGTCGTTTCTAATCATATCCACAATCATTAAATTTTCGGCGCGGTCTTTGGCGGCGGATTTTAATTCGTCGGCGGCGCCGGGCAAATTCGGGCGCGTGCCTTTCATCGGGCGCGACATCAGCGAATCATTTTCCCGGACAAAAAAGCATTCGGGCGACGCCGAGCAAATCGCCCATTCCTCCGACGCAATATACCCCCCCCATTCGGTCGGCTGGGCGGAAATTAAATCCATAAAAAAGGATTCGGAATCGCCGATGAATTTCGCCTCCATCGGAAAAGCGAAATTAACTTGATAAGCGTCGCCCGCTTTAAGCAGCGACATAATTTTATCAAAGGCGCGGCGGTATTCTTCCTTTGTAATTTGCGGACGGAATTTTCCGGCGATATATTCTTTCGCAAGGGGAGGGGGGTATTTTGTCGGCGAATCGAAAATGCCGAACCACGCCATCGGCAGGGGGGGGGGGGGGGATGCGAAAGCGGCAAGGGCGTCGTCAAAGGCGGGCGCGGCTTCGTAGGAAATAAAGCCGACGGCGTGCTTGCCGCTGATGCATTCGGATTCCGCTTCGTGCAAAACGGCGGGGACTTCATCCAATTCGCGCGCGATTAAAACGCGATGCGGATTCGCAAAGCGCAGCCATCCGACTCAATGTCGGGAAATAAGGCGCAGATAAAAGAGTCGCTTTTAAGTTTGCGACTCTTCAAATTCGCGCCCGTCCGGAATTTCATGAGTCTGCTTGCCATGAATGATTTTATGGCACTCTTGGCAAAGAAGCCTGATATTCTCTATGTCAGTTGAACCACCGTCAATATAGGGTTTGATGTGATGATACTGTCCCGCCTTATGATCTTTCAGCGGGATTTTGCAACGCTCGCACTTGCAATCAGCGCGCGCATAGACGGCGGCTTTTTCTGCTTCACTAATCTGCCTCCTACTAGAAAGTGGGACAGGCGGAAATTTTTTCAGAAACATTTCTATCAAGGTGTCTCTCCTTAATTTGAGGAGCTTTTCCGACCAACCACCACGGATGTTTTCGAAGAATTGTCGGAGTGGAGTCGAAGACCCTCGCAATTTGTCATCGTGGACTTTCCCATGGAATTTTTTAATGAATTCCATGATTTGGTCACCTTTGTTCTGAAGCGAATAGCCAAGCATAAGCTCGCGCACCATCATATAGACGGCGATAACCCAAGCATGCTTGTTTAAGAATTGGTAATTGCCCGGGTTGGGCGGAAAGCATTCCGCCAAGAAATTTAGCACATGCTTGGCATCTTGAAATTCCTTGCTGGACTCGCTCATGTGACGGTTTTGTTCGAAGAAGTCGAACAATTGATCCGTTCCGCTTTCTTTGGCATCATGCTTGTGGTAATATAGGATGCGTGCGGCATCGGCGTAAATTCCGTAGCGCTCTTTAGAAACGCCGATGGAATTTTTAAGAAAAGGCGACTTTGCCAATTCGCGCATGCAATTGACGATAGTGCCGGGCTTGGCGTTTAATTTTTCGCCCAGCCGGAGCGGTGTGCCTCTCTGCAGGCGCGAGAAAAGCATACGGACCCGCTCATCGTCGTAGTTTTCGACGATGTGGCAGTGCAGTTCATAGTCCAGGAATTGCGCCTTCTGTTTCTTGCTCAATGGATTCTCACCATTGAAGGTTTTGCCGTGATTCTCGTCGCCGGAAAAATTCCCGCTCAATCTGAATTTGTTGGCATGGAAATCAGCGATGCAATTGAGTCGCTGTTGACCGTCGACAATATAGTCGATTTCCGTTTCTCCCTCCTCCTTGCGGTTTAAGAAAAAAAGCGGGACGGGTTCATCGCGCAAAATCGTGTCAATGAGGCACCGCTGATCCGCGCGCGACCATGCGCCCGGGGGGCGCTGATAATTTTTGTCAACCTTGTATTGATTTTGGTTGACGATGTAATCGTGGATTTTCAGTTTCATTTTTCCTCCGTTGGTTGGAATCAAACAGTCGCCGATTCTTGCGGGGCGGATTCGGCTTCTACTTTCATGCGGAAGACCGGACGCATATCTTGCAATTCCGCCATCGGAATGTGACAGTAAATTTCGTGGCCGTCGCCGAAGTCGTGTTTGGGGGGCAATTCGTCGTCGCAGATTTGTCCGACTTTTCGCGGGCAGCGAGTGGAAAACGGACAGCCCTTAGGCGGATTCGTCGGGCTTGGGAGTTCGCCCTCCAAGACAATTTCTTCCTTTTCCACATTGGGGTCGGCAATCGGAACCGCCGACAGCAATGCTTCGGTGTAGGGATGATAGGGCGGCGAAAAAACTTTATCGGTTGCTCCCTGCTCCATCACGCGCCCCAAATACATAACGATAATGCGGTCGGCAAGGTAGCGAACCAGCGACAAATCATGGCTGATAAAAAGCAGCGTCGTGTCGTGGCGGGCTTGAATTTCCAGCAGCAAATCAATTACCGCCGCCTGCACCGAAACATCCAAAGCGGAGACCGGCTCGTCGGCGACAACCAGCGACGCCTTGCCGGCGAAGGCGCGGGCGATTCCGATTCGCTGCTTTTGTCCGCCCGACAATTGCGACGGCTTCAAGTTTTTATAACTGCGCGGAAGTTTAACAAGGTCAAGCAATTGCTCCACTTTCTTTTCCACTTCGGCGTAGTCGGTAACGCCGAGTTTGCGAATGGAGCGGGCAATCTGCGAGCCGATAGTTTTAACCGGATTCAGCGTGTCGTTGGGATTTTGAAAGACCATCTGCAGGTCGCCGATTTGCCGCTCGCTGCGTTGCTCCACTGGAATGGCGGAAAGTTTATCGTCGCCCATTTCAATTTTGCCGCCGGTGGTGCCTTCCAAGCCCATCAGCAATTTAGCGAAAGTAGATTTGCCGCAGCCGGATTCGCCGACGATGGCGACTGTTTCCCGCTCGCGTGCTTCAAAATTTAATTCCTGCACGGCTTTGACTCGCTTGCGATCGCCCGGCTTAGCCCAGCCGAAGAGAGATTGATCCGGCAATTCGTAGTGCTTTTGCAAAGATGAAACTTTCAGCACTTTGTCGCCGATTTCCGTCGCCGCTTGGGATTCGCGCATTTCCGGCGAATAGCTGTCCCAATCAATTTCTTTCCATTTAACGCAGCGGACGGCGTGGCCGGAATCATCTCCGGAAATGGGAATTAATCCTTTGTCGCATCGGTCTTTTTCAAAGAAATCGCAGCGCGGGCCGAAAACGCAGCCGGGCGGACGCTCGGATGCAAGCGGCAATTGCCCGCGAATCGGAGCCAGCGGACGGGTATTTTTGTCCGCCGCCAAATTAGGAATGCAGCCGAAAAGTCCGCGCGTGTACGGATGGCGGGATTCGCGGAAAATTTGCTGCGTGCTGCCTTCTTCCGCCAATTGTCCGGAATACATCACGCAGACCCGCTGGCATGTTTTAAGGATGAGACCCATATTGTGGGAAATGTAAATCATCGCCGTGCCAATTTCCTTGCCGATTCCTTTAATCAAATCCACGATGGCGGCTTCCACGGTAACATCGAGGGCGGTTGTCGGCTCGTCCAGAAGGAGCAATGCCGGATTGGAAAGGAGCGCCATCGCAATGACAATTCGCTGCTGCTGTCCGCCGGATAATTGGTGCGGAAAGCAAGTCATATAGCGTTCGGCGTCGGGCAGGCGGACATAAGTCAGCATTTCTTTCGCCCGCTGGTGGGCTTGGTCGGATGTTGCCGAATCGTGGTAAATCGGCACTTCCATTAATTGTTCGCCGACGGTCATGCAGGGATTCAACGCCGCAAACGGCTCCTGATAAATCATGGCGATTTGGGAGCCGCGCAATTGCCGCAATTCTTCGGGCGTCATCAGCGTCATATCGCGGCCTTTGAATTTAATGGAGCCGCCGACGATGCCGCCGTTTTTGCCGAGATGCTGCATAATCGCCATCGCCACGGTGGATTTGCCGCAGCCGGATTCGCCGACGATGCCGACGGTTTCGCCGGGCGCCAGCGTTAAATTAAAATCCACCACCGCGGGCACTTCGCCCTTGCGGGTGTAGTAGGAAATGTTAAGGCGGCGAATATCCAGAATCGGCTCATTGCCGCTGTTCGGTTTCATTGTGATTCTCCGGTTGTATCGGCGGCTTCCGCCGCTTCGAGAAAAAGACGGTAGCAGGAAAGATAGAGTTCAAAGCCGTCGGCGAATGCTGAAATTCGCGCAATCGCCCGATGAATCGCAGATGCATTCCGGGATGCAGTTTAATCATCGCCGCCTGCATATTCGCCCCCGGCTCGCCTTCGTCCGGACGATAAAATCCTCCGGCGGCGCCGCCGCTTTCTTTTTGAATGCGCAGAGAGCCCCCGGCGAGTCCGATTTTGCCTTCGTTCGGGGTGCAGCTTATTACTTCCGCACTGCCGAGCGAATCCACAATGCGATTTTGCATCAAGCCGAGTCGCCTTGAGGTTTCCGCCGTTTTCGCCGCTTCGTCCTGCGGCAAATTCATAAATGCTTCCGGCAGATGATAAACCTTGTATCCGCGCGCGCCGCCGCAGGAAGAGCAGCGAATTCCGCCCATGCCGGAGCAGTCGCCGCAGCGTCCGGAATGACTCTGCTTAATGCGTCCTTTGCCTTTGCAGGATTTGCAGACGGTTTCGCCGGTGCCGCCGCATTTCAAGCAGGATTCAAAGTGGCGCGAAATGACTGCAATCGCGCCTTCGGTTTTTTCCGCCGCTTCCGCCGCCGTTGCCGTCATTATTGCCGCTGCGAAATTTCGCGGATGCCGTCGGCGAGCAAATTCAGCCCCAGCACAAAAGATGAAATCGCCAGACAGGGAAAAACCGTCATGTGCGGAAAAATCAATGCCATCGCCCGATTTTCATTAATCATTCCGCCCCAATCCGGATTCGGCGGCGGAAAGCCCAAGCCGAGAAATCCTAAAATTCCGATGGTGATTGTCGTGTAGCCCATCCGCAGGCAGGCGTCCACAATCAGCGGATTTTTGGCGTTGGGCAGAATTTCCGAAAATAAAATATACAGCACGCTTTCGCCCCGAGTTTTGGCGGCGGCGATAAAATCGCGGTTGCGAATGGATAAAACTTCTCCCCGCACAATGCGAAAAATCGCCGGGGCGGATGCGAAAGTAACGGCGATGACAATCGTCGCCCCCGAAGTTCCGCCCAAAAAGGAAATGAGCAGAATGAAAATCACCAGCACCGGAAACGATAAAATCAAATTAGCGAGAAAGGAAATTAAATCGTCCACTCGTCCGCCGAAATAGCCGCCGGTGAGTCCCAAGACAATTCCGACGGCGTATGCGGCGGCGGTCGCCAGCGGCGCCCAAATTAAAACAGTGCGGGAGCCGTGGATAATTCGCGATAAAACATCCCGCCCCAAAAAATCCGCGCCGAGCCACAGCGTGCCTTTTTCAGTTTCCGTCCCCGGCAGAGCGAGCGGCTCAATGGATTCCAGCGGATCCAGCGGCGCGAGCAACGGAGCAAGAAGCGCGACCAGAATCCAAAACAGGCAGATTCCAACGCCGACCATGCCCACCGTCGATTCGGGCAGAAGTTGCGCCGACCGCACAAATCGTCCGCCGATGGAAGGGTCGGACGCCGTCGCTAAGGCGCGCTTTAAGTCGTGCTGCCGCAGATTGACTCCCAGCACATCGTTGTGCCGCCGAATTGCCGCCGGAATCATCGTAATGTCAATCAGCAGCCAGACGGCGATAGTAATGGCGGCGGTGCCGAAAATCGCGTCGGCGTCGTTGGCGTGGGCGATGAGTCCGACCAGCGTGATAAAAACCATCACCAGCGCGGAAGTTTTTTTGCCCAGATAAAAGCGATGCGCGCCCAGCCAGCCCATGCTGGCGAGCAAAATAAAAGCGGACAATTCGCTTTTTTTATGGGCGTCGTAAAGAAACAGCCGCTGCGTGTCTTGGCTAATTATGCTCATTGAAAGCGAATCCTCGGATTTAAGTAAGTGTAGATAATGTCTGCAATCACCTGCGTAACGACGACGACAATGACCGTCACCATCGCGCATGCTTCAATGACATTGCTGTCGCGGAATTTAGCGGCATCCAAAAGCAGCGAGCCGAATCCCTTGTAGGCAAAGGCGAATTCCACTACAATCACGCCGGAAAGCAGCCATGGGAATTGCAGCATAATCACCGTCACCGGCGTAATTAAGGCGTTTCGCAGGGCGTGGCGGGTAATGACTTTATCGCGCGGAATTCCCTTCAAAATGGCGGTGCGAATAAAATGGGCGTTCATCACTTCCGCCATGGAGGCGCGGGTAATTCGGGCGATGTAGCCGGTGCCGTAAAGCACTAAAACCATCACCGGCAAAACCATCTGACGCCAATCAAAGCCGTCGGTCATTGTGGAAATTCCGGGCAGAATGTCCAGCCAGAAAACAAATATGGCGACGACAATCACCGCCCCGGCAAATTCAGGTATGGAAGTGGAAATAATCGCCACGACCGAAAGCAGGCGGTCGCGAAAAGAGCCCTCGTTAACGCCCGCCAGCACGCCGAGTAGCAAAGCGAGCGGCACCATAATCAGCATTACGAGTCCCGCCAAAATTCCGGTGTTGCCGAGACGAGGCCATAAAATATCGGCGACCGGCACTTTGAATCGGGATGAATCGCCAAAATTTCCCCGCACAAAATTGCCGATCCATTTGCCGTAGCGGACGAAGACCGAAACAAATTTCACATTGCCGTCGGCATTGCGAAAAATTTCGCCGTTGTCGGTCAGAACCAAATAGCCGTTGCTTTTGAGCCAGCCGATTTTTTGGTCTTCCGACGCCTGCGCGATGGCGTTGGCGGCGACGCGTTCGGGGTCAAATTCCACCGCCACGAAAACAATGGCGGACAGCACTGCCATCGTCGCCAGCATCAGCAGAAAGCGGCGAAAAAGTAATTGAACCATCCGCGAATCTTCCGATCAGGAATAAATCCCGAAAGCGGCGGCGGGGAAAAGTGTAAGAAAAACCCGCCGCCGTCCGGAAAAAGGTTACGCTTCCATCCAGACGCGATGCATCGGATAGTAATCCTGCTGATGCACCGGGAAGTTTTGGACTTTCTTGTCGCCGCCGGTCGTGTTGTTAATCCAGAAGGACTGCAGCATCACGGCGTTATCCACCAGCAATTGCTCGCAGGTTTTCATGTAATTGCTGGCTTCTTTCGGATCCGGCGAGCCGATGGCGGCATCCAAAGCGGAATCGTATTCGGCGTTGTGGAAAGCCGTCTCGTTCCACTTGGCATCCGAGCGATACGCAAGTTTATGCAGCATCACCGCCAGCGGACGATGCGTCCAAAATGTCAGCGAAAACGGCCCGCTGTCCCACTGCTCCCAGTATTGCGAAGCCGGCAGGACATTCAATTTGATATTGATGCCCGCCTGCTTGCACTGGTCTTGCAGAATTTGGGCGACATCCTGTTCGTAGGTGCCTTGGGTGTTGCCGAGAGTCAGCACAATTTCCTTGCCTTCCATTCCGGCGGCTTGGATGTATTCGCGCGCTTTCGCCAAATCCTGCTTGGGCGGATTGCCCAGATTGTAGTAGTCCGGCTGGAAAGGAGCCGTGTGATGATTTTCCGCGGCCGCTCCCAATCCCCGATAAGCGACCTGCAGAATTTCCTCGTTGGCAGCCGCAGAAATAATCGCCCGCCGCAGATTGATGTCCTTGGATTCCGCCGACTCAATGTTGAAGCGAATCACCGGTGTTTGTGCGGTGGCGATTTGCAGCAGCTGCACATGCGGCATCTTGGCGAGAATGTCCAATTGCTTGGGGCTGAGTTTGTAAATCCAGTCCACTTGCTTGGAGGCCAGAGCCGAAATGCTTGCCTGCTCGTCCTCGCCCAGATCCACGAATTGAACGGCATCCAGATAGGCGTCGCCGAGTCCGTCGGGTCCGCCCCAGTAGCCGTTTTTGCGCTTCAAAACCGCGCCTTCGCCGACCTGAAAAGATTCCAGCGAGAACGGTCCGGTGCCGATGGAATTCTTCACCAAATCCGCCCCGGTGTCGTCAAACGAGCGATGCACAATCTGCGTCGGATAAGCGTAGAGACGATGCGCCACCGAAACATCCGGCTGCACCAAATGCAGTCGCACTTGATAAGCGTTGACTTTTTCCACGCCCGACAGAGTGCTGTCGCCCCATTCGCTGGCGTTGATGGATTCGTTATCCGGCTTGCGCCACCGCTCAAAATTGTGGATGACATCGTCGGCGTTGAATTCGTCGCCGTTGGACCACTTGATGCCTTTTCGCAGGAACAAGTCAAAGGTTTTAGCGTCGTCCGACACTTTCCACGATTCGGCCAGATAGCCCTTAACCACGGCGTCGTCGGTGTAATGCGTCAGGTATTCGCAGATGCCGCGCGAAACATCGGAGGATTCAATCCACTCGAAATTTTGCGGATCTTTGAGTTCCTGCAATTTCATTCCCATCCGCATCGTGCCGCCGCGCGTCGCCGCCCGGGCGGAAGCGGCCGTCGTCATTCCGCCGATGGCATAAACGAGCCCCGCCGACATGCCGAGCGCACTCGCCGATTTCAAAAACTCCCGGCGCGAGATTTCGCCTTTGTCAAAGTAATTGACAATTTCCGGGATGTGCGGGTGAATTTCCTTCAGCCCTTTCCAGTCGCGTTTGTTCATAGGTTTTTCTCCATTCGTGAAAAGCAAAGCCGAATTCTACCACACTTTTTTCAATCGCGCAATTTTTGGATTGCAATCCTCATGCGGGCATTTTTCCGCATTTTTCCGCCTGCAAGTTGCGAGCCGAAAACCGCCGCCAGAATTATGCTTCCGCCGATGACGGTTAGCGGCGCGGGCAATTCGGAAAAAATAAACCACGCCCATATTGGCGCGAGCGGTGTTTCCAGCGAACTAATCAATGCCGCTTCTCCCGGCGGCAGGCGGCGCGCGCCTTCCGACAAAGTCACGGATGCCACTGCAAACACCAATCCGAAAGCGCACATAATTAATATTTCGTGGATCGGGGCGGAAAACGGCTCGCCGAGCAGCATCGCTGGCGGCAGCAGAAAAATCGACGACATCGCCGCCGGGCCGGCGGCGGGCGTCTGCGGATAACGGCGATAAACCACCATTACCGCAGACATCATCAAAGTCATCCAAAGCGCGAGGAGGTCTCCGCTCAAATGCAGCCCGCCGATGGAGCCGCCGACAATCAGCGCAACGCCGAACATCGCGCCCAAAGCGGCAATCATCACGGCTGTCGTCGGCTTTTCGCGGAACCAAAGCCACGCGATTCCCCCGGCGATAAAAGGCGCCGCCGCATAAATAAGCGCGACATTTGCAATTGTCGTTAACTTAAAAGCGGGAATAAACGCGGCGGTTCCCGATGCGGACAAAATTGCCACGACCCAGCTCGCGCGCCCCATTCCGGCGAATTCCGCGTCCAGCGTTTTCCTTGACGCCGAATAGCATGCCGTAAATAACGCCGCAAACAAGCCGCGCCAAAATATCACCGACCATGCGTCCGCTTCTACGCCTTTGGTAAAGAGTCCCGCCGTGCTGAAAACGGCCGCGGAAATTATCATTAGAAAAATTCCGGCTCGCCGTGTGAATTTTTGCGCTTCGTCGCTTGACATTGAATTTTCCCGCGCGCGCATTATACGGATTTTTACAGCGGCTCTTTGTGCGGCTGCAGATGGAGTTCATCGCCGTCGTAGGGATTCGCCAAGGCGATTTTTTCGTTCAATTCAACGCCGAGTCCGGGTGCCGTCGGCGGAATAATATAGCCGTCTTCAAAGCGAATCGCCGATTTTAATAGGTCGGCGTGAAATCCCCCCCATTCTTCAATTCCCTCCTGAATTAAAAAATTGGGCGAACAGGCGGCGAGTTGAATGGCCGCCGCTCCGGCAATTGGGCCGTTGTAAAGATGCGGGGCAATTTGAGCATGATGCGATTCCGCAAGGGCGGCGATTTTTTTGCCCTCCAGAATTCCGCCGACCCGCCCCAAATTCATCTGCAAAATCGCCGCCGCATCGCAATTCAGCAGCGAGGCGAATTCGCTTTTCATCGCTAATCGTTCGCCCGCCGCAATGGGAATGGATGTCGCATGGGCGACTTTCGCCATCGCTTGCGGATTATCCGGCGGCGTCGGCTCTTCCAGCCACAGCGGATCAAATTTTTCCAGCCGACGCGCAAGCCGAATCGCACTTGCCGGAGTCATTTGTCCGTGCGTGCCGATGAGCAAATCGCATTTTCCGCCGACCGCCTCCCGAATCAACTTCGCAAATTCTTCCGCACGCAAAAGCGATTCCAAAGACAATTGGCGGGGGTCAAACGCCGTGTAAGGTCCGACCGGATCAAACTTGACGGCGGTAAATCCCCGCTTGACGCATTCCGCCGCTTTTTCCGCCGCCTGATGCGGGTCGCCGTAAACATTCGGCAAATTTTCCGTCGGATACAAATAAGTGTAGCCGCGCAATTTTTCGCGAATTTTCCCGCCCAGCAATGCATAAATCGGCTTGTTTAATTCTTTGCCGATGATGTCCCAGCATGCCGTTTCCGCCGCCGAAATAGCCGCCGCCAGCGACAAATCCGGACGGCCGGCGTAATTGTCGGCATAGCCGATTCGCAGCAGCCGTTCAATTTGAAAGGGGTCGCAGCCGATGACATTCCGTCCGCAAAAATCCTCCAGCATCGCCTTCGCCGCCGACGGATGAAAAGGAATGCCATATGCTTCGCCGAATCCGCAGACGCCGCCGTCGGTCGTTAATTTGACGAAAATAAAATACCGCCCGCCGAATCCGGGCGGCGGATTTCCAACGATGAAAATTTCGGCGTCGGCGATTTGCATTGTCGGCGAATCCGGATTTTTTCGCCTTTATTTTCCCCGCACGCGAATCAGGATATTTTTAATTTGCGTGTAATTCGCAATAGTGGCGAGTCCTTTTTCGCGTCCGATTCCGCTCTGCTTGTAGCCGCCGAAGGGCAGCGAAACATCGCCGCCAAAGTATTCGTTAATGTAAATTGTCCCCGCCGCAATTTCGGTCGCAAGCCGCAATGCCCGGTCAATGTCGCGCGTGAAAATTCCGGCGGCGAGTCCGTAGGGAGTCGCGTTGGCGATTTCAAGGGCTTCTTCTTCGTCGTCAAACGCAATCACCGAAAGGACGGGGCCGAAAATTTCTTCGCGGGCGATTTTCATTTGCGGGGAAACTTCGGAGAAAACCGTCGGCTCCACAAAATACCCCTTCTCCAATTCAGCGGGACGATTTCCGCCGCAGGCGATTTCCGCCCCTTCGCTTTTGCCCGCCGCAATGTAGGAAAAAACCCGACGATGCTGCTCGGCGGAAATTAGCGGGCCCATTTCAACATCGTCCTTTGCCGGGCCGATTTTGATTTTTTTCGTCCTTGCTACAATTTTTTCCAAGAGGGCGTCTCGGCATTTGCGATTGACGACCAAACGCGACCCGGCGTCGCAGTATTGTCCGGTGTTGGAATAAATTCCCTTGCACGCTTCGGCGGCGACGAAATCCAAATCGCTGTCGGCGAAAACCAGCAGCGGCGATTTGCCGCCTAATTCCAGCACGACCGGCTTAATATGCTCGGCGGCGGCTTTCATTACCGCCCGTCCGGTTTCTACCGAGCCGGTGAAGGTAATTCCGCCGATGCCTTCGTGCGACGCCAACGCCGCCCCCGCCGTTTCGCCTAATCCATTGACGATATTAACGACTCCGGCAGGCAGTCCGGCGGCGAGTGCAATTTCGGCGAATTGCAAAGCCCCCAGCGGCGTCTGCTCGGCGGGTTTGATGACGGCGGTGCAGCCCGCCGCCAAAGCCGGAGCGACTCCCCTGACCAGCATATTCAGCGGCACATTCCACGGCAGAATGTGGGCGGTTACGCCCAGCGGCTCGCGAATGGTGAAATCCAAATAATCCGGTCCGATGGGAATGGTCGCGCCTTCAATTTTATCGGCGACTCCGGCGTAGTATTCAAAGTAGCGGACGCAGCCGCTGACTGCCGCTTTCGCCGCCGAGCGGGGCTTGCCCGAATCGCGCATTTCAATGTCGGCGAGGGCGTCGGTGCGGTCGGCGATTAAATCTCCAATTTTCCGCAGAATTCGCCCCCGGTCGGCGGGCGAGGTTTTTTTCCATTCGCCGTGCATGGCTTGATTGGCGGCGGCGACGGCGGCGTCAATTTCCGCTTCGCCGCCGCTGGCGACTTCGGCGATGACGGATTCATCGGACGGATCAATTGCGGCGATGGTTTCTCCGCTTTGCGGAGTCACCCACTGATTGCCGATGAAGAGCCCCATCGGCGGCAAATTGCTCGGCGAATTCATTTTTATCTCCTTGTGGAAATTCTGCCTGTAATTATATCGCCATTAAAAAATAAATATTCGCTCTAATGGTTTTCATTCGCAGGGCTTGCTGAAATGGCGGGCGCATTGGGCGTCGTAGGAATTTAAGGCGCGCGGTGCATCCAGATTTTTAATGCGTCGGCGAAGTCGGCGGTATTCCTCCCATTCGCCGCGAGTCGCCAGCAATTGCAGCAAATCAACCGCGGCGAAATTATCCGCCGACGGATAAAATTCCACCGCCCGCCGAAATTCCTGCAGGGCGGATTCTTCATCGCCGCCTGCGAAAAGGGCGGTCGCCGCCAAATGCGACACTTGCGCGCGCCATTCGTCGGGAAATTCATCGGGCGATTCCGCCATCAGCGATTCCATTTCCGCCGCCGTCCGCAGCAATTCGGAGCGATTGTAGGGCGCGCCCTGACCCGTCGCCCGCGCGATAAATTCGCCCAGCCGCCCTTCCGGAGTCGCCTGAATTAAAGCGCGCAAAGCGGCGAATTCGGGCGTGAAAGAATCCGCTTGATGATGCGAAAAATACGCCAAATCGCCCGCCCACCGAAAAATTTCGGTGCGGACAAAAAAGCGATTCCAGCCGTTATTTTCCAAATTCCGCCTTATGGCCATATCGCGGGCGAATTCCAAAGCGCGAGGTGGAATTTCAATTCGCCAATGATTCTGCGGAAAGCCGGGAAGCATCTCTTCAACGATTCCCAACGAGCGGCGGCCGAAATTAGGCGGCACTCCGCCGATTTGCACCAGAAAAAGACGGCCTTCATTTCGGACTTTTTCCGCCGCCGATTCGGGGTCGTCGCCGAATGCGTCCCCCTCTGAAATCAGCGAAACTTGCGGGCGGTAATGCAAAACATTCTGCAGATATTGAAAGACGAATACCCAATCGCCGCCGACCGCCAAGCGCGAATTATCGGGCGTTAAATCCAAAACCGCGCGGGCGTATTTTTCGGCCAAATCGTCGCCGCTGCGGTCGTTTTGCGAATAATTTGCAAACGCAACGACAAAAGCGAATCCGGCGGCGGCGATGATTCGCGTCGGCATTTGCAGGCGGCGAAAAATTTCGCGCAGGGCGGCGGCGGCGAAAAGCATTAAGAATCCCATCGCCGGCAGCGGATAAACCGAAAAAATCGCGCGCGACAGCGGCTCATTGGGAATTTTCAAAATGAAGGCGAGGACGACGGAAGTCGCCAAAGTCCCCCACAGAATCGCGGTGAAAATTCGGAGGTCGCGCCGCCGCCAAATTATCGCGCCGACGGCGGACAGAATCGCTCCGACAATTGCATGCTCCCAAAAAAGCAGGCGGGCGGCGTAGGAGGCGACGGCGAATTTATCGGTCCAATCGGCGACGACAATTCGGTCGGTATATGCTTCTCGGCTGACATACCACAGGAATCGCCGCCAATTTTCCACTTCGCCCATCAGCGAAAAAGGCGGGTCGCGCCAATAAAGATACAAATACGGAGCCGTCCCCAGCAAAAACAAGCCCGCGGCGGCGGCGAAAATTTTAGGATTCCGCAGCAGGGCGAATCGCTCTCGCGGAATGAAAAGCAAAAATGCCGGGACATTCAGCAGATAAAGCGGCCAATGATTCGCAACGCCGAGGCCGGCTAAAAAAGCGGCGGCGAAAATCGCCCGCGAATTGCCGAGCCGGGAAGTCAGGGCGAAAATCGTCGCAAAAACCAAGAGGGCGTTGAGCGAATACACTTCCGGAATAATCGCCTGCGACCAGAATTGCGCGCCGAATCCCCAAGCGGCGGCGGCGGCGAAAGCGGCGGCGGCGCATCCGGTTAATCGTCGGGCGAGGGCGAAAAAAATCGCAGCGGCGAAAGCGGCGCAAATCGCGCTGAAAATCGCCGCGCCCTTGGCGGGGCTTATCGGCAGAAAATCGGCCAAATGCGCAAACGGCCAGCACAGAATTGTATGCAGCGGATAGCCGGGCGGATGCGCGATTCCGCCCAAATAGCAGACGCCGGCAAAAAGCGCGGAATCTTCAAAGGCGGCGCCCGGCGGCATCGTCTGCAGATAGACCGCAAACAGCACGGCGGCAAGAGCAAGCGGCAGCGGCCATTCGCGGCGCAAAAAATCAGCGGACATAAACAAAGCGATATTAACCGAATCCGCCCCCGCCTTTCAATTTTTAATCAGCGGGATGCGTTGCTTTTACCTCGACCCGCGATTATTTTTTTCCGCAATCCAGCCGCCGATAACCAATGCTTGGAAAAATCGGCGCGGACGGCGAAATCCGGCGGCGCGAAATAATTCCGCAATTCGCGGCGGGGTTAAAAAATGAACATCCCGCAAAACATGGGCGAAATCCTTTTCAACCGCAGCCGGGTCACCGCGCATATTAATTTGGAATCGCTTCCATTCTGCAAGCCGCAAACGAAATTGCTTTGAGCGAATTCCCCCTTCGGCGAATTCGACATCGGCCAGAATCAGCGGTGCATTCGGCTTTAATCGCTTGGCAATTGCGCGCAGATAATTTTCCTTCGCGCCGTCGTCGGGAAGAAAATGCATCACCAAAAGAGAAGTCGCCGCGTCAAATTGCGGCGGCGATTTAATCGCGCCAATATCGCCCGCGAATAATTTCACGCGCGATTCCAATTTATGCTTTTTGATTCGCGCATGGGCATGAAAAATCATCGCGGCGGCGGGATCAAATCCGCTGATTTTCCAGCGCGAATTTTGCAAAGCGAAAAGCGCGGATTCATGCCCGCCCCCCGCCCCGGCAATTAAGACATGCGCGCGCGGGCCGAGTCGCTCGCGCAAAATGGCGGCGGCGGACTGATGCAAAGAATGATAGCCGGGAATGACGCCGACAACCGCCGAATCATATTCGGCGGCGCGGGCGGAATCTTCAAATCGATTCGCCTTCATTGTCCACTCCCAAAGTTTGACGGCGAATGATGCGAATTTGATCGCGCATTTCGGCGGCGCGTTCAAATTCCAAATCGCGGGCGAATGCGCGCATTTGCTTGTCCAAGCGATGTATTTCGCGCCCCAGCGATTTTTCGTCCATTCGGCGGTAATCTTTGCGCCGCCGCCGACGGCCTTTGCCCCCCCCCCCCCCCCTTTCGTCGTCGGAATAAACGCCGTCTATTAAATCCTTTACACGCTTGGTAATGCCGTGGGGCGTAATTCCGTTTGCGCGATTGAATTCCAATTGGCGGGCGCGGCGGCGATCCGTTTCCGCAATGGCGATTCGTATTGCGTTTGTTTGGGAATCGGCGTAAAGAATCGCAAGGCCATTAATATGCCGGGCGGCGCGTCCCATCGTTTGAATGAGCGACTGCGCCGAGCGCAAAAAGCCCTCCTTGTCCGCATCCAAAATAGCGACGGTGGAAACTTCCGGCAAATCCAAACCTTCGCGCAAAAGATTAATGCCGACTAAGACATCAAATTTTCCCAGCCGCAAATCGCGAATGATTTCCACGCGCTCAATTGTGTCAATGTCGGAATGCAAATAGCGCACCTTAACTCCGTGTTCGGCGAGGAATTCGGATAATTGCTCGGCCATTCTTTTGGTTAAAGTCGTCGCTAAAACCCTCTCGCCAAGAGCGGCTTTTTCGCGGGCGACGGCGAGCAAATCATCAACTTGGGATTCCGCCGGACGAATTAAAATTTGCGGATCTACAAGGCCGGTCGGACGGACTAATTGCTCAACAATTTGCGCGCCGGCTTTGCGCTCGTATTCGGCGGGAGTCGCCGACACAAAAAACGCCTGCGGCATCATCTTTTCAAATTCCTCAAACTTAAGGGGGCGATTGTCCAAAGCCGACGGCAGGCGGAATCCATAGGTCACCAGATTTTCCTTGCGCGAACGATCGCCGCGAAACATCCCCCCCAACTGCGGAACAGTGGCATGGCTTTCATCAATTATCATCAGAGCGTCTTGAGGAAGATATTCCAGCAAGGTGGGGGGGGGCTCCCCCGGCTTGCGGCCGGACAAATGCCGCGAATAGTTTTCTATGCCTTTGCAGAATCCCATCTCTTCCATCATTTCCAAATCAAATTTAGTGCGCTGTTCCAGACGCTGCGCTTCGACGATTTTCTTTTCCTTTTCCAATTCATTAAGGCGCGACGCCAATTCTTTTTTGATGGCGACAATTGCGCGCAATAGGGTTTTTCGCGGCGTGACATAATGCGACGACGGATACACAGTGTATCTTTCCAAGCGGCGGCGGCGCGCGCCGGTGAGAGGATCAAACAAATAAAGTTCCCCCACCGAATCATCCTCCAAAGAAATACGCAGAGCCAATTCGGAATGCTCGGCGGGAAAGACATCCACAATATCGCCGTGCGCGCGAAAATTGCCGCGCCGAAAATCCATTTTATCGCGCTTGTAAAGCATCGCCGCCAACCTTTGCAGAATATGCCGGCGCCCGATTTTTTCGCCGACGCGCAAATGCAGAATCATATCGTGGTAATCGCGCGGATTGCCGATGCCGTAGATGGCCGACACTGTCGCCACAATTACGCAGTCGCGCCGCTCAATCAGCGACTTGGTCGCGGAAAGCCGCATCTGCTCAATATGCTCGTTGATGCTGGCGTCCTTTTCAATGTAAAGATCGCGCGACGGAACATACGCCTCCGGCTGATAGTAGTCGTAATACGAAACAAAATATTCCACCGCCCCCCCCGGAAAAAATTCGCGAAACTCGGCGTATAATTGCGCCGCCAATGTTTTGTTGTGCGCCAGCACAATCGCCGGACGGCCCAGCCGATCGATGACGCTGGCCATCGTATAAGTTTTGCCGGAGCCGGTAACGCCCAGCAGCGTCTGGCTGCGCATTCCTTGGTTGACTCCAGCGACGAGATTGCTGATTGCTTGCGGCTGGTCGCCGGCGGGCGGAAACAAGCGATTCAATTGAAAGGGATTTTTCAGCATCATTTTTAATTATAGCGCGCGCAGCAGCGAAAAAAATATGTTAACAAAACGCGGCGAATCCATTGTCGCAGAGTCGCCCCGCATCGGGGTGGGGATTTTAATTGCTAAAATTAGAGCGTTATGCAGAGGATTATTCTTGCGTCCACTTCGCCGCATCGGCGGACGCTGATGGCGCGGCTGCGAATTCCCTTTGAAGCCGCCGCGCCCGACGCCGACGAATCGCCCCTTGACAACGAATCCCCCGACGCGCGCGCGATGCGCCTCGCCGAAAAAAAAGCGCGCTCCTTGGAATCCCAATTCGCCGACGCGCTGATTATCGGCGGCGACCAGACCATCGCCGACATCGGCGGCGCAATCTACGGCAAACCGCACACCCCCGAAAACGCCGTCGCCCAACTGCTGAAAATGCGCGGGCGCGACCTCAACTTTTACACGGCGATTTGCGTTTCCAATCCGCAGAAATCGCGGCGGCGGAATCGCCTTATCACTCATCGCGTGACGATGCGCCTCGCCGACGACGCCGAAATTCGCCGTTATGTCAAATGCGAACCGTCGCTCAATTGCGCCGGCGGGGCGCAATTGGAAGGGCTCGGCATTTCTCTCATCCGCGAAATTCAAGGCGGCGACCCCACCGCTCTTATCGGCCTGCCGCTCATTGCGCTGTGCGATTTGCTGCGCGCGGAAGGAATTTCGCTTCCTTGACTTTTCCCCCTTGAAAAAAAATTCGGCGGACTTATATAAGGTAATACTTTCACAACAATGGAGAACAACATTATGACAAGCATCAGTATTTATCGTCCGCTGGACTCAATTGTCCGGCAATTTCTCGGCGATGCCGGTCGCGATTTTGCGCCGTCGTCTTTCGGCGACGCGCCGTTTCGCGCCAACATTGAAGAATCCGACGACGCCTACCGCATTCGCGCGGAATTGCCGGGCGTCGGCAAGGACGACATCACCCTCAACTTGGAAGACCGCGTGCTCAGCATCGGAGCGAAATTCAGCCGCCAGCGCGAAGAAAAAAGCGCGAAAATTCTTCGCGCCGAACGCGTCGACGGCAACTTCGCCCGCGGCTTTCATTTGTCGCGCGACATCGCCGAAGATAAAATCACCGCCGAGTTAAAAGACGGCGTGCTGACTCTCAACCTGCCCAAACAGGAAACGGCGGCGCGCAAAAGCATCGCCATCTCCTGAGAATCGGCGGACGACGACACGGCAAAAATCCCCCGGCTTTGGTCGGGGGATTTTTTTAACTTTGCGTCAGCGCTGGCGGGAATTATCGGGTTGATAAACCGGCGCGTCCATCGGCGGCAAAGACGGCCGTCCGCGAATTGCATCGGCAAGTTTTTCGGCAAGCATAATGGTCGGAGCGTTTAAGTTGCCGCTGCTCATGCTCGGCATTACTGATGCATCGGCGATTCTTAATCCGTCAATTCCCCGCACTTTTCCTTCGGAATTTACAACCGTCATTGGGTCGCCGTCGCCTCCCATTTTGCAGGTGCAGCAGGGATGATAGGCGGTGTCGCCTTTGGCGCGAATCCATTCGTCAATTGCCGAATCGCTTTTAATGTGTTCTCCCGGCGAAATTTCGCGGCCGCGAAATTCATCAAAGGATTTTGCCGCAAAAATTTCGCGGGTGAGATGCACCGCCTTTCTTAAGTCGATGCAATCATTTTCCTCCGCCAAATAATTAGGATCAATTAAAGGATGCGACAAAGGGTCGCTGTTTTGCAGTTGCAGTCGTCCGCGGCTTGCCGGACGCATCGTGCTGACATGCGCCTGATAGGCATGACCGGGATACAATTCGCGCCCGTGGTCGTTAACAACCGACGGCAAAAAATGATACTGCACATCCGGATGCGCGATTCCTTCCCGGCTGCGAATAAACGCTCCCGCCTCCAAATGCGCCGACGCGCAATCTCCTTCTTTTGTTAAAAACCATCGCAGACCGGCGAGAGCCATCGCGTGAAATTGCGTCGCGCGATAAAGCGTCACCGGCTTTTTGCATTCGCGCTGAATATACAAATCCAAATGATCCTGCAAATTCGCCCCGACGCCGGGCAGATTGCAGTTGACTTCAATTTGATGGCGGCGCAATTCGTCGGCGCATCCGACGCCGGAAAGCATTAATAACTGCGGCGAATTAATCGCGCCCGTGCACAGAATAATTTCATCGGCGTAAATTTTCTCCGAATTTTTTTCGGCGATGAATTCCACCCCGACGGCGCGGCTTTTTTCAATGATGATTCGCGCCGCCTGCAATTTTGTCCGCGCAATTAAGTTTGGATTTTTTAATGCCGGACGCAAATAAGCCGCCGCCGCATTTTGCCGCATTCCGCCGCTGATGCTCATATCCATTCTGCCGAATCCTTCCTGCTGATAGCCGTTGGGATCCATCGTGCGCGGATAGCCGACTTCAATTCCCGCTTCCACAAAAGCGGAAAAAAGGGGATTTATTTTTTTGCCGCGCATTCCCGCCGTCACTTTTAATGGACCGGAATCGCCGCGATAATCGTCGCCGCCTTCGGAAAAATTTTCCGACTTCTTAAAGTAGGGAAGACAATGGCGATAATCCCAGCCGTCCGCGCCTTCGCTTTGCCAGCGATTAAAATCGGCGGCGTGGCCGCGCACCCACGCCATTGCATTCAGCGACGACGACCCCCCCCAAACGCGTCCGCGCGGGCAATAAATGCGCCGGCCATTCATCTGCGGCTGCGCGACGGTGTGATAAAACCAATTGTATTTGTCGTCGCACAAATTGTAGATGAGGGCGGCGGGCATTTGAATTTTCCAAGTATCGTCGCGCGGCCCGGCTTCGGCGAGCAAAATGCGCCGGCCCGAATCCTCGGCAAGGCGCGACGCAACGACGCATCCCGCCGATCCGGCGCCGACGACAATAAAATCAAAATGCTTTTTCTGCTTTTCCATCGCCGAAAAAATCGCGCTAATTTTACACGCGAAAAGCGTTTGCGGTAGAATCCGCCGATGGAGAAAATTCAATGATGAAAAAACCAATTGCGATTTTTATCCTCATCGCTTTTTGCGCGGGCGCGCAGGCGGCGGAGGATTCGGGCTTTTACGCCGGCACCTCGCTGGGCGCGTCCAAGTTTTCCAACCGCGGCGAATTGTGCGATGGGCCGGTTTACATTTTCGGTCCGGCGGCGCCGACCCGCACGAAATTCGAAGACAGCGACTGCGACGAGAGAAACCTCGGCTGGAAAATTTTCGGCGGCTATTCTTTCGGCGGCTTTTTCGCCTTGGAGGGCGGCTTCGCGCAATTGGGGCAAGTCGGCACGAAGCTGAATTTTATTCGGCGATCCGAATGCACTCGACCTTTTCTCGACAGCAACGGCAATATCGCCCAGCGCTGCTCCCGTGACGAATACCAAAGCAATTTAACCTACGATCACAGCGGCAGTTTTTTCGCCTTCGCCTTGGCGCGCTATCCGTTCACCGAGCGATTTTCGGTCTTCGGAAAATTAGGCGCGCACGCCTACGAAATTGATGTCAGCGGAAATGTCCGCCGTGCAGGAGAATGCCGGCTGAGACCGTCGGTGATAATTTCGGGCGATCTGGAGAGGGGGGCAGTCGATTGTCCGACGCCATTGCCGCTGACGGATGACTTTGACGAAGACGGCGTGGAAATTGCCTACGGATTCGGGATGGAATATCGCTTTAATAGTATCGGCGTCCGCGCCGAATGGGAGCGATTTGAATTCGACGGCAGATTCTTCAGCGCCTCCGCCGATTTTTACTCCGCCGCCATCGTCTATCATTTTTAATCGGCGGCGGATTTGATTCCGACCAATGCGCAGTAGCGACCGCGCACATTTGCGCCAAGAGCACTGAAATGATTACAAAATTCTCTTCAGAATCTCACCCGCCAAACGGCGTGACCGATTCTTCAGGAATCGGTCATAGTCATCGTCTTGGATTCCATCCTTATCCAGATCGATGAAATGCGTATTCAAGGTTTCCCTGAGTTGAGAATTACCCTGTCGAAATTCCTCAATGTATATTGAGGGCGCCTTACTGCGAATTTTTCTCTTGTTGAGATAATCGTCAACAAAGACGATGTTGGCGAGGACATTAGCTTTATCCTCTTTCTCTTTTCCCTTAAGATAACCCTTGGGGAAAAAATGATGATAATTCCTGCTCGAAGCAATATGCAACCAGGAGTTATCCAGACGGACATTAGAGATCCCATCGTCCAATTTTTTCGGTTGCTGTTGAGCGAGGATGCACAGGACTCCCTTATTGAAAGCGTTGCTGGTTCGAAATCCCTCCAGCAATTGTTCCTCATAGTAGTCCTCACTCTTGCTGACCAAATGAATACCTCCGTCCTGGGCATCAAAGTCGATTGCTTCATTGGCCTCAATTTTTGCCATTAACTTGAGGTCTTGATTAAGCATGGTCTCCACCGTAGACGAGTAGCGTCCTGTGAATACTGCACGGAAGAAGTATTTGCTGACATGTTTCATCTGATCGGCACTCGGCTGTCTCTTGCCCAACTTATAGTATAAGTAGGCAATCGGGACGAGCAGGGCAGGATAAGGCAATAATTTTGACACGGGCACCCGAAGATAATCCCGCACCTTGTCTATTGCCAATTTAAGACACTCTGTCGCTTCTCCCCATGAAGAAATGAAATCGCTCTTGTCAATAGACAAAATGGACTTCTGTTTGACATCGGCTTTTACGATGCCACCCATTAATTGAAGAAGCAAGGTTTTTTCCTCGGCTATGGTTTCATAGCCACTTTCTTCGAGATCTTCCGCAAGGCATTTGACTTCATTTTCAAGGTCAAACCCTTTCCGCACGATTTCGCCGCCTGCGTTTTGTTGCTCTTGATAGAAGCGGGCGTTAGCGATTGCAAATAAGGTTAGCTCTGTCCCGCCAGTATTAATGCGCGTAAACATCTCGGCGACTTTGTCAATCTGTCGCTCCTCAATTTCAATAGTTGAGAACTCGTAGCCGGAAATCGCCTTTTCAAAGGCATATGCCTTTTGGGCGAATTCCCGCCCCATCTCATCGGAGATGGCAAGAAAGTCCCCCTCGGTCAATTTCTTGACCGTGATCCCGTTTTTCGGCTTTCTGAGAACGCACACATTATCGTCCCCATCGAGATTTTTGTCAAGGTCGACATAAATCTCTTCGTAACTGTGATTGCCAAAAGTGATGCCCTTCATAGCAAGAAACAGCGAAGTGATTCGCTGCTGACCATCGAGCACATAATGGACATACTCGGAATCCTCCGGCATCTGGATATCCATGTCGCCGAAGCATTTTTGCGCTCGCATTCGCTCTTTGGTCTTCCAAAGGATGAAAGAACCAATCGGGAATCCTTTGAGCAGGCTGTCTATCAACCGAGCAGATTGCTCCTTATTCCAGACGAAATTTCGCTGGAATTTCGGAATTTGATAAATCCCGTCCGTGACATTTCGAACGAGATAATCGTATTTCCGAGAAATCGGCTTCGGTTGATGCATGGCTAGATCATACCATTTTTGATTATCCTTTTTAGATAATTTTGCAAAAAATTTCCTATAATTTTTTTCCGAAAAAACAAAGGGTTACGATTTAGATGCATCGAATCGCCTGTGTATCTGTCGACATTCGCTGAATTCTCCGCTATTTTCGCGCGTCCGCCAGCGAAAGCCCGCGCATTTTGATTTTGAGAATTCCCTCGTCCGCCGTAAGCAGCCGCATCCGCCGCAAAATGGCAGTCGCCATAAAAATGCAGTCGAAGGGATCTTTGTTCATCTCCCGCAAATCCGCCGACAAGACGGCGATGTCGCCGTCAATGGGCGATTCCCGCAGGCGCGCAAGCCATTTCCGCCGCCATTCCGACACGGAAATTTCAAGGGTGATTTTTCCTTTCGCAACGCGCCACGCCGTTTCCAAAAACACTCCGGCGGAAGCAATCAGCGCGCGCCGGTCAAGCGCGGCGGCGATAATTCTGCGACTTTGCGGCCCCAAGCGGCTGTCGCCGGAATCAAGCCAGATAAGCGTGTGCGTGTCCAGCAGCACGCCATCGGGCGGATTCACCACTTGAGTCCGGAAGGGCCGACGATGTCGCCAAGGATTTTAATGCCGCCGAAATTTGCGCCGAATACCGACGGCTTGCGCTTGCGATTCGCAAGCGCGGATTTTGCCGCCGTCTTTTTGGCGCGATTTGGCGGGGAATTCGTCGCCCCGCCCGCGGCGGCGCGAGATAAAACGCGGGCATTGGTCGCTTCGCGCTTTTGCTTAACAGCGGATATTTTCATCGCAATTCAGAATTGGCAAACAACATTGAAATTATATCACATCCGCAATTGACCGTCAAAATGTTAACCGTCGGATTTGATGCCGACCAGCGCGCGGCGAATATCAGAATCGGTGATTGCGCCGATGATTCCGTCATCATCGCGGACGGCAATTGCATTGCTTCCCTCCTTCTTTCCACTTTCTTCCATTAGGGCGATTATTCGGCATTTTTTTCCGCCGCCGAATCAAATTGCTCGCGCAAAAGTCCGACCGCCTCCATTAAATTTTCCGCCGGATTCACCGCCATTCCGCCGATTGCCCGGCGCGGCTTGTTCGCCGACGGAATTACCATCCGCGAAAATCCCTGCTTGGCGGCTTCGGCGATTCGTTCTTGTCCGCCCGGCACCTGCCGAATTTCGCCGGTCAATCCGACTTCGCCGAATACCGCCAATCCGCTCGGCAGGGGGCGGTCGTAAAACGAGGACAGCACCGCAAACACCACCGCCAAATCCGCCGCCGGTTCGCTGATTCGCGCGCCGCCGACGGCATTGACAAAAATATCGTGGCTGTGCCATTCCACGCCGACATGGCGAGTCAAAGCGGCAAGCAGAAGATTCAAGCGATCGGATTCCAATCCAACCGCCGACCGCCGACCGCCGCCGCCGCCCGCCGGACTCACCAGCGCCTGAATTTCTATTAATAAGGGACGGCTGCCTTCGCGCACCGCCGCTACACCGGCGCCCGCCACTGCTTTTCGCCGACGCGCCAAAAATAATCGCGAGGGATTCGCCACTTCGCGCAGACCTTCGTCCAGCATCGCGAAAACCGCCATTTCATTCACCGCTCCGAAGCGGTTTTTCGCCGCCCGCAAAATGCGGTGGGACGCCCCCCTTTCGCCTTCAAAATAAATCACAGCATCCACCATGTGCTCCAGCGCCCTCGGCCCGGCGACTGTGCCTTCTTTGGTGACATGCCCGATTAAAACAATGGCCGCGCCGCTTTCTTTCGCCGCCCGCGAAAGCAATGCTGTGCACTCGCGCAATTGCACAACGCCTCCCGCGCCTCCTCCGGCAAACGCCGACGAATAAAGCGTTTGAATGGAATCAACAACGACCAGCCGCGCATCTTCGGCGATAATCGCCGCCGCGATATCTTCCGCGCAAGTTTCAGTGAGAAACCCCAAGTCGGCGGATAATTTCAACCGCCTCGCCCGCAATGCAATTTGCCGCGACGATTCTTCGCCGCTGACATAAAGGGCGCGGCGGCCTTCCTTCGCAACCGCCGCCGCCGACTGCAAAAGCAAAGTTGATTTTCCGACGCCGGGATCCCCCCCCAAAAGAACCACGCCGCCGTCCACAAATCCGCCGCCGAGAACGCGATCAAACTCGGCCATTCCCGACGAAAAGCGCGGCGATTCATCGGCGTCAATTTCACTTAAGGAAATTGCCTTCGCCCCCCCCCCCCTCCCTCTTTCGCGGACGCCGCCAATTCGCTCGACAATCGTATTCCATTCGCCGCACTGCGGGCATTGCCCCTGCCACTTTCCCGCCGACGCGCCGCAGGAAGCGCAGACAAACATCACCTTGTTTTTTTTCGCCGCCATTTTTAATTAGATGCGATTCATTTCCTGCAAACGCAATTCCATTTCCGCGAGTTCCTGCGGCGTGTTGACATTGGAAAATGCGTCTTCATCATCAAACAAAACTTCCGCATAAGAATGGCGCGGATACCAAAGGTCAATTTTGCGGCCGCCTTCTTTTAGGAAATCGCCCAAGTCATCGCGCAAATTTCGGCGGCATAGCATAAAGACCGGATGCGTCCGATGCTCGGTGCGGGCGACCGTCACCTCCGCTTTTTTTTCCTTCGCCGCCGACATTAATTTGCGGACTAAATTATCGGGCAGAAGCGGCGAATCGCACGGCGCGATTGCAGTCCATTCGCGCGATGCCGCCGATAATCCGGCATGAATTCCGGCGAGCGGACCGGCGAAATCGCCGACCGAATCGGCGACGACCGCAAAGCCCAATTTCGCATATTCTTCCGCGCCGCGATTCGCATTAATGATTAATTCCGAAACTTGACGCGCAAGCCGCATCGCCGCCCAAGCCGCAAGAGGACGGCCGGCAAGCAATTGCAATCCTTTGTCAACGCCCGCCATTCGGCGGCCGCGTCCGCCGGCGAGAATTAATCCGCTGACATTTTCCATCTTAAAAAAACCTGCGCGCCATTCGCCGATAATATAACATTACTTAATGTCTTTCGCTGATTTCTCATTCGCCTTTGCCGAGGGACTCGCGCTGGGGGCGGGATTGATTATCGCCATCGGCGCGCAGAATGCATTCGTTCTGGCGCAGGGATTAAAGCGGCGGCGCGTGCTTGCCGTCGCGATGACCTGCTCGCTGTGCGACGCCGCATTAATCGCGCTCGGCGTCGGCGGAATCGGGCCGCTGGTGATGAAAAGCGAATCGCTTATTTTTGCGGCGACATGGGGGGGGGCGGTCTTTTTATTAACCTGCGGATTCTTTGCATTCAAATCGGCGATGAAGCCGCGCGCGCTTTCGCCATTAAGCGATTCTCCAATTCAAAGCGCAGGCCGCGCGATTACGGCGGCGCTTGCCTTTTCCTTATTAAATCCGCATGTCTATTTGGACACGGTAATTCTTATCGGCGGATTGTCCGGAAGATACCCCCCCTCTCCCCGAATCTTTTTCGGACTCGGCGCGATAACTGCATCTTTTATTTGGTTTTTTGCGCTCGCCTTTGGCGCGTCCGTTTTGGCTCCTCTTTTTGCGAAGCCGAAAGCATGGCAAATTCTGGACGCCTTCGTCGGCTTGGTGATGACGGCAATTGCACTTGGGTTAATTTTGTCGGCGATCTAATTCATCCGGCAAAATGCTCCGCGCCGGAAAAAACAAGATAATGCTTGCCGACGGCTCGGCCGATGACCGTCAGCCCGGTTTGATTCGCCACTTCAAATCCCATCCTTGTAATTCCGGAGCGCGAAATTAAATATGGAATTCCCATCTGCGCGCATTTAATGACCATCTCGGAAGTCAAGCGTCCGGTGGTGTAGAAAATTTTATCGCCGCCGCCGACATCATTCAGCCACATCCAGCCGGCGATGGCGTCAACCGCATTATGGCGGCCGACATCCTCCACAAAAATTAAAACTTCCGTTTTTTCTTCGGCGGCAATGCCCCCCCCCCCCCCCTCTTTGATAAGCGCCGACAGCGCGCAGCCATGCACCGCGCCCGACGATTTATAAACCGTGTCGCGCCTGCGAATTTGATCCAGCAAATCATAAAGCGTCGCGCGCGACAGTGAAAATTCGCGCGATACCCTAAGCGAATCCACCTCATCCATTAAGTCGCCGAAAATGGTTCCCTGCCCGCAGCCGGTGGTGACGGTGCGCTTTTCCGAATCAAATTCGCGCAGGCCGCTTTTGGTTTTGACGGCGGCGGCGGCGACTTCCCAATCCACCGTCACCGATTCTATGTCGGCGAGTTTTTCTATTAATCTTTGATTCCGCAAATAGCCGATGGCGAGCGCCTCCGGCATTTGGCCGAGAGTCATCAAGGTGATTAATTCGCGCCGGTCGACATAAAGCGTCAGCGGATATTCGGCGGAAATGGAAACGCGCCGCACCGCGCCTTTTTCATCAACGGCGGCGATTTCTATGGTCGCGTCAATTTCGGCGCGCGTGAGTCGCGGCGCAGTCATTTCACAAGGGGGGGGTCAGCCGCCGGTCGCCGACATAAATCGCACGACCTTGGCGGACGATTGATAAATGTTGAAGTCGTGCCCTTTGGGTTTTATTTCCATCGCTTCCATAATTAATCCGCGGACGGCGTCGTCGCCGTCGGCGAGGGATGGCTTTAAGTTAATAAACTCATTTTGTCCCAAGCAGGGAAACAATTCGCCGACGCAATTAATCCGCACGCGATTGCACGATTCGCAGAAGTTATGCGAATGTGGCGAAATAAATCCAACGCGCGTTTTTGTTCCGATAAGATTCCAATAGCGCGCCGGTCCGCCGCTTTGATGCGGACTTTTTTCCAAGGTGAATTCATCGCGCAGAATTTTCATTGCTTCGTCGCTGCTGATATAAGTGTCGGCGCGAAATCTGCCGACATCGCCGAGCGGCATCTCCTCAATAAAGGAAATGTGAATATCGCGGGCGGCGGCGAAGTTAACTAAATCTATTAATTCATCGTCGTTCACGCCGCGCATCATTACGGCGTTTAATTTGATTTCGCGGAATCCGGCGGCGACGGCGGCGGCAATTCCGTCCAGCACTTTGTGCAATTCGCCGGTGCGGGTGAGCGCGCGAAAGCGGTCGGGGCGAAGCGTATCCAGCGAAATATTAAGGCGCGAAACTCCGGCGCGAACAAGCGATTCCGCCGTCTTGGAAAGTTGGGAGCCGTTGGTCGTCATCGTCAATTCGCTGATGCCGTCCAGCGCGGAAATTTCTTTGAGCAGCCAAAGCACATTGCGGCGGACAAGCGGCTCGCCGCCGGTCACGCGAATTTTATGCGCGCCGAGTCCGGCGAAAACGCGCGCGATGCGAAGGCATTCCTCCAGCGAAAGCACTTCGCGCTTGGGCAGAAACACGGCGTCCATCGGCATGCAGTAGGCGCAGCGAAAATCGCAGCGGTCGGTGACGGAAAGGCGAATGTATGTAATGCGCCGTCCGTAGCGGTCAATCAGCGTCCCGTCGGCCGCCGTAGAATCGGCGCGCGTCGTGGTCGGACGAAATCCCCCCTCGGCAATTTGCGCATCGTTGTGCATCTTTTCGCATTCCGATATTAACACGACTCCCGCCGAATCGGGAGCGATTCCGAAGTTTGCTCCACCCGCGCATTGGCGGCGCCGCGCGAAAAAATCAGGCGCAAATTGTCGCCGATTTTAAGATGCCGCGAATCGCGCACAGATTCGCCGTCGGCGGTCTGCGCCACGCTGTATCCGCGCGCCAGCACTTGCTTTGGATTCAACGCCGTCAGCGCCGCCCGTTTTTCGTCAACAATTGCCGAGAGGCGATTTAATTCGCCGTCGGCGGCGGATTTTAAGCGGCGCGACAGCATCGCGATTTTTTCCGCAAGAATGGATTCGTCCGGCGCGCGCGCGCGCAAAAGCGCCTGCATCGCCGAAAGCCGTCCCGATTCCGTCCGAAAAATTCCCGCCATCGCCCGGGCGAATCGCGCCTGCGAATCGCCGAGTCGCGCCGTTTTATCGTCTGCAATTCCGCGCGGATGAATCAACGCCCGCCGCGCAAGGTCAAGCCGCTGCGACAGCGAATCGTGCCGCGACCACGCCCCCGCCGCCAGCCGCCTCGCCAGAATTTTAAGCCGCGCCGCGCATTCGCTTCGGTCCGGAGTCGCCGCCGCCGCCGCCGCCGTGGGAGTCGCCGCGCGAAAATCGGCGGTGAAATCGGCAATCGTAAAATCGCTTTCATGCCCAATTCCCGCGATGATGGGAATGGGCGATTTAACCATCGCCGCCGCAATTTCTTCTTCGTTAAACGCCCATAAATCTTCCATTCCGCCGCCGCCTCTGGCGAGAATTAAAACATCGCATTCGCGTCGGCGGCTTGCGGCTGAAATGGCCGACGCGATTCGGGGGGCGGCGTCTTTGCCCTGCGCCGGGGCGGGATAAACGACGACCGGAATGGAAGGCATCCGCCGTTCCAGCGTTTTTAATATATCCCGAATCGCCGCCCCGCCGGGCGAAGCGATAACGCCGATTCTTCGCGGCCAAATTGGAAGCGGACGCTTGCGCGATTCATCAAACCATCCGCGCTGGCGGAGGGATTCTTTCAGGCGCAGAAATTTTTCGTAGAGTTTCCCCGCGCCGATGCGCCGTATTTTTTCAATCCGCAATTGAAATCGCCCGCGCGCTTCAAAAATCGTCGGGACGGCCAAAACTTCCGTTTTTTCGCCGTCGCGCGGCAAATCGGAAAATTCGGCGTAGCGCGAAAAAAGCACGCAGTCAATTTGCGCGTCTTCGTCTTTCAGCGAAAAGTAGCAGTGGCCGGAAGCGGCGCGCGAAAAGCCGATGACTTCTCCCGTCACCCACAGCCGGCCGAATCCGTTTTCCACCAGCCGGCGCGCATTGCGGACGAGTTGGGCGACCGAAATTGCCCCGCCGCCGATAAGTTTTTCCGAATCCATTTTTCCCCGTCAATGCCGCGCAAACGGCGCATTTTACCGCAAATTCAGCGGAATCGCAGGGCAATATTGCACAGAGTCCGCAAAGCGAATTAGAAAAGCGATGTAACTCCTTGAATTTGCGCGGCTCTTAATGCAAGTCCTTGATTTTTCGGAAAAAATAAGAGATGCTTAATTATTGGACAATCCCGCCGACGGCAAATTCCATCGCCCTTGGGCAAAACTATCAACAGAGTTATCAACCGAATTTGTCAATAACGGAAAAGATAAAAATTGGCGGATTTGGAATTTTAGGGAAGAATCTAAAAATTAAAAACACGATAAAAGATTTTAGAAGATTATGTTTTATTTTTAGATTTTTATCCGATTTTTATCCGAAGTTAGATAAAATTTGGATTAATTTCCAGCGACCAGCGGACGCCGCTAAATTTTTCCGCCTCCATCGCCGACATCCAGCGGCGGAGAAAGGAATCCAGCGTGCAAAAATCCGCCGACTGCGCCAGCAAATGATAACGATTCCGCCCGCCGATTCGCGATGGCACCGCGTCAAAAATTTCCACTTGCGGCGGCGCAATTTTTTCCGCAAAGCATCGCGCGCGGGCGAGTAAATTCCGCACTTGCGCGGGCGATTGACCGTCGGCGAAAAGCGCCGCCTGCCGCGAAAACGGCGGCAATTGGGCGCGCCGCCTGTCGTCCAAAAGAATCCGCCAGCACGATTCCAAGCCGCCGCTGAAAATCGCCGACAGCGGCGGACGATTCGCAAAGCGCGTCTGCACCAGTGTTTTCGCCGATGCATCGCCCTGTCCCGCCGCTTGCAGAATCAGCGTTAACGCCCGCAGCGGCGCGCGAAAATCGCCGCTGTGAAAAATATCGCCGTCCATTCCGACGACGCCGACAACCGACGGCGGCGGGCGAATGGATATCATCGCCGGCATTTTTGCGCCGACTAAAATATCCGCCGACGATTCCCAATCCGCCCGCGAATCGCGGTCAATTCGGACAATTTTCGCCTGCGGAAAAAGCGTCCGCAGAGCCGCCGCCGCTTTTTCGCTGCCGATGCCGAGGGGCGATTCGCTTTCGCTTCCGCAGTCCGGACAGCGAATCGCCGCTTTATTGCCGACAAAAAATGCGCGTCGGCAATGGCGGCAAAACCATGCATCGGCGAGCCGCCCCGTTAAAATTAATCCGCGTTTTTCCTTGGCGAGCGCGCGCCGCAATTCTGCTATGAGCCGAGGGCTGATGCCGTGAAATAATTTTTCGCCGACGACATCCAGCGGCAGAATCGGCGATTTTTTTCCTTCGCTTTCGCCGATGCGAAAAAGGCGATAATCGCCGCCAGCCGCTTTTGCGTAGGTTTCCAGCGACGGAGTCGCCGCTCCCAAAACGACCGTTGCCGCTTCGGAATTTCCGCGAAAAATCGCCAGATCGCGCGCCGAATAATGCGCGCCTTCTTCTTCCCGATAGGAATCGTCCTGTTCTTCATCAACGGCGATTAATCCAATGTTCGGCAGCGGAGCGAAAACGGCAAGCCGCGTGCCGACGACGACATCGGCGATTCCCGCCTGCGCGAGCAGCCATCGCCTCGCCTGCTCGCCGCCGGAAAGTTCGCCGTGCAAAACGATGATTTTTCGCCCGGGCAAAAGCCGCTGCAATTCATCGGCAAGACGCTCCGCCAGAGAAACTTCGGGCGCGAGAATTAAAGCGCGCTTTCCGCCCGCAAAAGCCGCCGCCGACAACTTCGCGTAAACCGCCGTCCGCCCTTTTCCCATCAGCAAATTCGGCGGCGGCGATTCCGAAAAATCCATCCGCGATTCAATTTCGCGCGCCGCTTGATTTTGCGAATCGGTCAGTGAAATTTCATCATCGCTAAAAAGAGTCGGCGAATTAATCGGAGGATTTTCTTCGGCGATTTCGGCGATAAACGGACGGCGAATTAAAATACCGTCGGCGATTAAGCGATTCGCAATTTGCCCGGCGCTTGGTGAAATTTTTCGGATTTCGGATTCGGCGACGACGGCGGAATTTTGCATTTGGAATCGCTTTAAAATTTCATGCGCAATTTTTTGGCGGGGCGGAATTTCCGTCGTCGGCGAAGATGCCAAAGCGAGTCCACCAAGCGCGCGAAATTCGGCGGGACGGCGGAAAATTTTCGGCAAAGCGGCGAAAGCAGCGATGCCCAAAGGCGCGAAAGAATCATCGGTGGCGCGGCGAATCAGCGTTATTAATTCAGCGGACAGCGGCGGCATATCCGAAAAAATGCGCGACAGCGGCTTGATTTTAGATTCGGCGACGGCGGATTTTTTTCGCGCTGCAACGGCGAGTCCGACCGCCATTTTTTTTCGCAGCGGCGCCAGCACGCGGCATCCGACGGCGGCGTCGGCGGAAATTCCATCGGGGGGGCGATAGTCAAATTCCGCCCGCACGCGCGCGTCAAAAACGACCGCGACAAATTCATTTTTCTTTTTCATTTTTTCTTTTGATTTTTTGCGCGAATGAATTCTAATCAAAAATTAAAAAATCCTCGCGCCGATGCTCTGCGTCCGCAATCCGGCAAGAGGCGGCGTAAAATAATGCGCCGATGAAAATCACCCGCCGACAATTTCTAAAAGCCGTCGGCGGAAGCGCGGCGACGCTGGCCGGAATCGCCGGCTACGCCCGATTCGTGGAGCCGCAATGGCTGGATATCAGCCATGAAATTATTGACTTCGGCGGCCAAGCGACGGGGCGAATCGTCCACATTTCCGACATTCACGAATCGCCGCAGGTGCCGATGGATTTTATTGAGGAAGGATTCGCCTCTGCACTCGCACTAAAACCGGACATCATCTGCCTGACCGGCGACTTCATCACCCGCCGCATTCACGACCGCATCGCTTATCGCACCGCCCTGTCAACGCTCGCCGACGCTGCTCCGACTTTCGCCTGTCTCGGCAATCACGACGGCGGACGATGGGCCGGACGGCACGGCGGCTACGCGACTCCCGATGCCGTCGCCGACATTCTGGGCGAATCGGGGGCGGTAATTTTGTCGGACGAATCGCAGATGATTGCGGTCGGCGATGCGAATGTGCGGCTGATTGGAATCGGCGATTTATGGTCGCAGCCGCTTAATTTAGAGCGCGCCTTTGATTTTTCGCAGGACGAAAAAACGCCGCGAATCGTGCTGGGACACAATCCCGATTTGAAGGACAGGATAGTATCTTACGATTGGGATTTGCTTCTGGCCGGCCACACGCACGGCGGACAAGTGCGGCTGCCGATTTTAGGGACGCCTTTCGGCTCGGTGCGCGACCGCAGATTTTTGGAAGGGCTGCATCGCTGGAATGGACGGCGGCTTTATGTCAATCGCGGCTTAGGCAATTTGCGCGGCGTGCGATTTTACTGCCGCCCGCAAATAACGGCGATTGATGTAAAAGCGTAGGATAATTTTCGGCGATGTGGTAAAATGCGCGTCCGATTTTAATTTGCCGATTACGATGCGACTTTCACTTTTTCCCATCCCGTCTTTTTCCGTCCGGGCGTTTGTCTTCGCCTTAGGCGCGCTGTGGACGCCGCTGGCGCGCGCGCAAGAATCCGATTCCGGCGGCGGACTGGCCGTTAATATCATCATGCTCGTTTTGATTGTGGCGGCGTTTTATTTTATTTTGATTCGCCCGCAGCAGAAGCGCGCCAAGCAGCATCGCGAAATGCTTTCCGCGCTGGCGACCGACGACGAAGTGGTGACCGTCGGCGGCGTTATTGGGCGAGTGGATAAAATCACCGAAAATTATGTCGTGCTGGAAGTCGGCGAAAATCAGCGCATGCGCTTTCAGAAGCAGGCGATTCAAACGCTGCTGCCGCGCGGCACGATTAAGAATCTCTAAGCGCGGGCGCGCCGCCCGATGAATCGCCGTCCGCTGTGGAAGCATGCGCTGGTTGCACTGGCGCTTTTGACCGCCGGGTTTTACGCGCTGCCGAGCGTCTATCCGGATTCGCCCGTTGTGCAGGTGCGGGGCGCCGGGCGCGAAGTGGATTCGGCGACGGTCGCCGCTGTTGCCAAAGCGCTTTCGCAGGCGGAAATTTCGGCGTCGGTTGAATTAAAAGACGGCATCGTGCAGGCGCGATTCGCCGACGGCGAGTCGCAGATTGCCGGACGGCGCGCCATTGAAAACGGGCTCGGACGCGGCTATGTCGCCGCTCTCAACACCGCCACCACTGCGCCGCAATGGCTGGAAATCGCCGGCGCTTCGCCGATTGCTCTGGGCTTGGATTTGCGCGGCGGGGTGCATTTTCTGCTGCAGGTGGATGTGGATTTCGCCGAGCAAAAATATTTGGACGGACTCGCCGCCGCCGTCCGCGAAAAATTGCGCGCCGACAAAGTGCGGTATCGCTCGGTCAAGCGGGAGCGAAAACGGCTGGCGATAACGCTGCGAGATTCGTCGTCAAAGGCGAAGGCGATTGAATCCCTCGCTGAATTCGCCGCCGATTTGCAGCCGCTGGAAAGCGAAGTTGATTCGCCGATTCTGCTTTTGGAAATTACCGAAGAAGCGCGCGACGAACTCGCCGAATTAGCGTTGAATCAAAATTTGGAAACGCTGCGGAATCGGGTGGATGAATTGGGCGTCGCCGAGCCGGTTATCGCCCGGCAAGGCAAAGACCGAATTGTCGCCCAATTGCCCGGCGTGCAGGACACCGCCCGCGCGAAAGCAATTTTAGGCCGCACCGCCGCTTTGGAATTGCGGGGAGTCGACGAGCGCGCCAGCCGCAGTTCAGCCGCCATCGCCGCCGCCCGCAAGCGTCCGCCCGCCAACGCCGAATTATTTGAATCGCGCGACGGCGAGCCGCTTCTGCTGGAGCGCAAAATTGTGGTCACAGGCGAGTACATCACCGACGCCCGCCCGGGCTTTGACAACGAAGGCAATCCCGCCGTGCATCTTTCGCTGAACGCCGCCGGCGCCAACGACATTAAACGCTACACCCGCAATCGGGTCGGCGAGCAATTGGCGATTCTGCTGATAGAAAAAGACTTTTCGGAAATTATCAGCGCGCCGGTCATCCGCGAAGAATTGCACGCCAATTTTATTATTCACGGCAGCATGACAAGCGCAGAAGCGAATGAACTCTCGCTGCTTTTGCGCGCCGGCTCGCTCGCCGCTCCGCTGGAAATTATTGAAGAGCGCACCGTCGGCCCTTCGCTCGGCGCGGATAATATTCGGCGGGGACTTAATTCGGTGACGGGCGGATTCATCGCTGTCGCTTTTTTCATCGCAATTTATTATGCGGTTTTCGGAGGCGTTTCGGTCGCCTCTTTGCTGGCGAATTTAATCTGCCTGACGGCGATGCTCGCCGCTTTGCGGGCGACTCTGACGCTGCCCGGACTCGCCGGATTCGCCCTTACTTTGGGAATGGCGATTGACGCCAATGTCCTCATCAACGAGCGGGTGCGCGAAGAATTAAAATCGGGGCGCACGCCGCTGCTGGCCATTGACGCCGGCTACGCCCGCGCCTTCGCCACTATCTTGGACGCGAATGTCACAACCCTCATTGCCGGACTCGCCCTGTTTGCTTTCGGCTCCGGGCCGGTGCGGGGATTCGCCGTTGTGCTTTGCTTGGGACTTTTAACTTCTATGTTTTCGGCGATAACCGTGTCGCGCGGATTGGTGGATTTAATTTATTTCCGCCGCCGCGTCCGCCCGTCGACGATTTCAATTGGATGATAAAATTACGATGATGAAAATGACGGCGAAAATTTTTGGAATAGGCGTCGTCTTGCTGGTTTTTTCGGCGATGGCGGCGGATTCTTTTGCGCACAGTGGCAGCACAAACGCTGTTAAATGTCACCGCGACCGCGAGGCGAATGAATGCCACTGTCACGCCGAAATCGGCAACCCGCCGCAAAAGGCGAATCTCGCCTACTGCAACGCGGATAAGGTGCGCGAATTCAAAAGCAGAAAACGCAGCGAAGCCGATTATGCGGCGCGTTTTTGCGCATCGCGGGGCGGACGCATTGAAGCCCGTCTTAATAATGGGACTCGCGTCGATTGCTTGACTGTCGGTCACGCGATTGAGGCGGACTTCGCCCCAAAATGGAGAGAAGCCGTGGAGCAAGCGCGCGGTTACGCCAATGAAACAGGCGCAACGCCGAGTGTTTTATTAATTATGATTGCGCCCGACGATGAAGCGCATTTGTTTTCTTTGTGCCAAGCCGCCGTTGAATCGTCTCCGCCAATTGTCGTTTTTGCCACTGGCGAAGCCGCCGCACCGGCCGGACAAATCAATTGCGCCGAATTTCTTAACGGATAACAGCGGCGATGCGTTTTTTCAATCTCAAAATTTATCCGCGAATGTTGCCGCCGTGCTATAATTTCGCCGAATGAAAAAAAGCGAATCCGGTGAAAACGAAATCAAATTCAAAGCGCAGCGGCAAACCTCTTCCGCTTGCCAAGCGGAAGACGCTGGCGCGTTTGGTGTCCGCAAAGGAATTCTGGACGCCGGAACGCATCGCGCAGTTTAAGGCGGAGGTAAAGGCGGATCCGGCGCCGGGTGAAGAGGAATTCGTCAGGATTATGTATGAAGTTGAAGGGCCGAATCTCATCCGCCTCTTCTAATTCGCTGCGGATTGTCATCGGTGCTTCTGTTTTTGTCAACGCGCCATTTTCTGCGCGGCGGCGGAGGGCGTTTGATGCCATTATTTTTGCGCTCCGCTACTGCCGAATGAAGCCGATTATTGCGCCGCATCGCAAGGGCAGCGGGGAATCGCGGCTGGATTTTATTATTCAGCAGGCGCGGTCGGAATGCCGCTACAGCGTTCATGACATTACTCCGGTCGGCGGGGCGAAAGCCCGCTACAATATGGCGTTTGAATTGGGCGTCTGCTTGGGATTGGGACACGGCGACTCGTGCTTGATTTTTGCGGACGACCGCCAATTCATCGCCGAGCGATTCTCCGATTTGGCTGGGCGGGACATTGAGCGGCACGACGGCGACGGCGGCGAAATTGCCCGCAAAGTCGCGGTGTGGCTGACGAAATGCTGCCCGCACGATTTGCCGACTCCGGCCGAAGTCAAAAAGGCGTTTCTGAAATTTCACGCGCCTTTCGCCAAAGAATGCGAAAAGAAGGGCTGGCAATCCGGCGACGATTTATCGGTGCGCGTAAAATACATCAGCCGATGGATAGCCGAGCGGCTGCCGGAATAATTGCTTTCATCCTTGCCTGACAAATCATGCGTTTTTTCAATCTTAAAAAAACGATTCCGCTGATGCGTTATCGGCGGATGACCGGTGCGGCATCGGCGATTTTTCTGACGGCGTGCTTAATTTCGCTCGCGTGGCGCGGACTCAATTTGGGAGTGGATTTTACCGGCGGCACAGTGATGGAAGTGGAATTTTCCGTCCCCCCGAAAATTGCCCAAGTGCGCGCGAAAGCGGCGTCACTCGGACTTGCCGACGCGCCCATTCAGCAGACCGGCGGCGGCGAAGTCATCATCAAAGCCCCTCCCGGCGGCGGGGCGGATCTCAGCGAAAAAATGCTCGTCGCCCTGCGTGAATTAGATTCCGAAGTCGCCCTGCGAAGAGTGGAATTCGTCGGCCCGCAGGTCGGCGAAGAATTGCTTTACGCCGGAATTCTCGCGCTGTTTTTTGTCTGCTTGGGCATTATGATTTATTTGTCGGTGCGCTTCAAATGGCGAATGGCCATCGGGGCGATTGTCGCTAATTTTCACGATGTCGTTTTTATTTTAGGCTTGTTTTCCATTTTCGGCTGGGAATTTAATCTGCCGGTTTTAGCGGCGACGCTGGCGATTCTGGGCTATTCGGTGAATGAATCGGTGGTGATTTTTGACCGCGCCCGCGAAAATTTCAGAGGGCGGCGGCAGGGCGATTCGGCGGCGGACATTCTGGATTTATCCATCACGCAAACTTGGTCGCGCACGGTAATTACGCACGGTTCCACGCAGTTGGCGGTTTTGGCGATGCTTCTTTTCGGCGGCGACGCTTTGTTTTTTTTCGCCCTCGCTTTGACGATTGGAATTTTTTCCAGCATTTATTCGTCGGTGCTGATTGCCGGGCCGATCGCCCTTAAATGCGGATTGACGCGCGACGACTTCCTTGAAAAAGTCGACACCCGACGCGAATCCGACGGCGCGGTCGTTTAATTAATTTGCGGACGGCGGCACTTTGGCTTATATTGCGGCGATGCTGGTGCGGGACGAATTAGCGGCGCTTTCGGGAAAAATCGGCGACCTCGCCGATAAATGCCGCAATGAAGCGCGCGAGAAGGATTCGCTCGTCCGCGAATTGCGCGCGCTCAAAAGCGAAAATAGAACTCTGCGAAACGCCGCCAATCAGGCGCGGGAGCGGCTTTCCCATCTGCTTAATCAATTGCCGTCGCCGTGAATTTGCCCGCTGCATTGCCGCCGCCAACGCCTCGCCGAAGGATTCCCGCCGCCCCGGCGGGCGCGGTAAAAATCGCTGTTGGCGCGCAGGTTTTTTCCATCGCTTGCGCGGAATCGGAGCGCGAATCGCTGGTGGAAGCGGCGAAGGAAGTAACGCGCCGTATCGCCTCCATCCGCAAGGACAAGCGCGTCGCCGACGGCGAAAGAGCGGCGATAATGGCCGCGCTGGAATTAGCGTTTGAATCGGCAAGGCGCGGAATGCTGAATCCATCGGATGGCGAAATGACAGCGAGCGAAATTCGCGCTACAATCCAAGTGCTGCGCAAGCGGGCGGAAGAAGCGCTGAGCGATTCTTCTCTGTGAGTCCCGCGGGCGAGGCGACGACTGGGTTGAACCAACAGAAATCGCTAAGGTTGCCGACATCGGCGCTATTGAGTGCATCCTTCGACGGAAGCGCCTGCGGCGTCGGGAAAGCGACCGCCTTAGAAAAGCGGTTCAACGCCAATCCGGCCTCCCCCGCGGGGCGCCTTTTTTGCGGATAATTCCATGCGCTACTGGCTGATAAAATCGGAGCCGTCCGACTATTCCATTGACGACCTCCGCCGCGACCGCCGAGAATTATGGACCGGCGTGCGCAATTATCAAGCGCGCAATTTTATGCGCGACCAAATGCATCGCAGCGACGGCGCGCTGTTTTATCATTCCGGCAAAGCGTCCGCCGCCGGACTTGCGCCCGGAATCGCCGGCATCGCCGAAGTGTCGTCCGCCCAAGCCGTCGCCGACCCGACTCAATTTGACCCCGCCAGCCGCTATTATGATTCGGCGTCAACCGCCGAAAATACCCGCTGGGTTTGCGCGGAAGTGCGATTTGTCCGCAAGACGAAATTTCTGCCGCTTTCGCAAATTCGCGCCGAAAAAAAATTAGCGGCGATGCATCTTCTGCGAAAGGGCAGCCGACTTTCCATCACGCCGGTTTTCGCCGACGAGTGGCAATTCATCGTTGAAAAAATGCTGGCGTGATTGAGCATCTTCATCATTATTTAATTATCGGCGGCGGGGCGGGATTTTTCGGCGGACTTCTCGGCATCGGCGGCGGGGCGATTATTACGCCGCTGCTGATTTTTTTAATTTTCGGCGCGCTGCAATTGGACGAATCCGCGCAGGTGCATCTTGCCGTCGGCACGGCGATGGCGGTGATTGCGGTCGTTTCCGTGCCGAGTTTTCTCACGCACGCCAAGCGGGGGGCGGTGGATTGGAAAATTGCCCGCGGGCTTGTCCCCGGCGCAACGGCGGGCGCATTGTCGGCTTTGCTGGCGCGATATGTCCCCGGCGTTTGGCTGGCGGTGGGACTCGCGACATTTTTGTTTTGGGAAGGAATCCGAATGACCGTCGGCATGCGCGTGCGCGAAATCGCCGAGTCGATTCCGTCCTCGCGGCGGCTGACCGCAGTCGGCGCCGGAATCGGAGCGATTTCGGGGATGGTCGGAATCGGCGGCGGCGTGCTGGCTGTGCCTTATTTGGCGCGGCATGGAGTCGCCCTTGTGCGGGCGATGGGCACTTCCGCCTTTATGACTTTTCCGCTGGCTTCGGCGGCGGCGATAGGCCATGTGATTTCGGGATGGAATGATGCGGCGATGCAAATGCCGCAAACTTTCGGCTATGTGCATTTGCCGTCGTTTCTTGGAGTCGCTGTCGCCGGAATTATTTTTGCGCCGCTGGGCGCGATGATGACGCCGCGCGTGCCGACGAAAATTCTGCGCCGCATTTTCGGCGTCATCCTTCTTTTATTCGCCTCGCGCCTGATGCTGAAATTTATCTTTTGATGTATAATTTTTTTCGTCTGTAAAAAAGGAGACAACGACGATGAAAAAATTCTCGCGATTTTTGGCGGCGGCGATTTTGCTGTCGCTGGCGTCTTTCGCTTCGGCGGAAAAAATTTACACCAAAGACGGACTCGGCGCGAGCGGCTACGATGTCGTCGCTTATTTCACCGATGAGCGCGCAACCCCCGGCAGCCGCGAATTTACGGTTGAGCACGAAGGCGCGACTTGGCGCTTTGTGTCGGAGGCGAATCGCCAATTATTTCTGGCCGAGCCGGAGCGTTATCTTCCGCGCTACGGCGGCTACTGCGCTTACGCTGTTTCGCAGGGGCAATTGGCTTCCACCGACCCTTATGCGTGGAACATTCACGAGGGCAAATTGTTTCTCAATTACAGCAAGCCGGTTCGCGGCCGATGGCTGCGCGATTTGGACTCCCTGCTGCCCGCCGCCGAAAAAAATTGGCCGGTGCTTAACCGCTGAAAGCCGCTTCGCCGATTCAAAAAATTTCCGGGCGCGGCGAATAATCGGCGGTGTATCTTTCGTACATCGCCGACCACAGGGCGATATTGAATGCGCTTAGAATCCAATACGCCATTGCCGCCGCCGCCGCCGACAGCATCGGCTCGCCGATGAATGGAATGATTTGCGGGGCGATTCGCTCGTGGGCGATTCCCATCGCCGTCACCAGTCCGCCGTTGATAATTAAATTAGCCGACAGCAATTCGGCGGTGCGTCCGGAAGTGAGCAGCCGCGCTTCGCCGTAGTCCAAATGGTAGCCGATGGAAACCGCCGGCAGTTTAATCGCGCATCTTAAAAACGCCGTCCATGCAAAAAGCGCGAGCAGGGCGAATATCGCCGCAATGGCGCGCGAGCCGAAAAACAGCAGAAGCGTCGTCTGCTCGCGGTAGGGATTAAAAATCTCCGGCGAATTCGCGGCGGCACTGGGGGCGTCAATCGTCCATGAAAATTCCAGCAGCGACGCCGCCGAATCCGCAAAGAAGAAAGCGATAAATCCCAAGATGACGAAACTTAAACTACTCATCGCCAGAAATTCGGTTTTGCGGCGGTCCCATCCCATTGCTTGCGCGTAGCTTTCATCCAGATGGACGAGCAGGAATCGCCGATGCAGGGCGACCGAATACATCGTATGCGGCAGCATAAACAAAGCCCCCGTCAGCCACAGCGCGAGCGTCGGCCAGTCCAATCGCAGAAAGCAAAAGACAAACGCCGCTAAAAAAATCGACGGCGCCGCGCCCAGAATCACGGCATCCTGAAAATGCGCGACGACGCTCCGCACAGTCACATAAATCAAACGCAGCATTTTTTTCGGAAAATTAAAGGCGAAAAGTCCCGCGCAAATTTTATCTTATGTGGGCGGGAGGAAAAAATGCGGGTCGGAAAAGAATTAAAGGCGAAAAGTCCCGCGCAAAAAATATTTGCATTTGGGGGTTGACAGGCGGAAAAAAGTGTCGTATAGTTCCTGTTGCACAAATATCTGGGAGCGCGCCTGCTTGTCGAGTGGGCGGTTCGCTGAATAGAATAACCATCAAAGCGTCGGGATTGGATTCCTGTCGCGGGAAATAAGCGGGGTTAGGTTTCCTGATGTTTGTGTCTGCTCGGCGCTTAGCGGCGCGGGGGAGTTCATTCGCACAAGCAAGGAGGCAAGTCATGCGAAAAGAAAACCTGATGGGCGCGAGCGCGCTCGTTTTATGTTGCGCGGCGTTCGCGCGCGCGATTGGCAGTGGAAAATTGATTGCGGCGATTCTCGTCGTTGTTCTCGCTTTGCCGGTGCAGTCGCTGGCGCACCATGTGAAAGACGGCCGCATTTCAATTAGCGGCGGCAAAGACGGCAGCAGCGGCAGCATCGGCACCCACGGCGGCGGCGGCGAAGACAGCGGCAGCATCACCACCAGCGGCGATAGCGGATTGCGCAGCGGCGCCATCGGCACCGGCGGCGGCATCGGGTTTGCCAGCGGCATCATTTATACCAGCGGCGGCAAAGGGGATAGCAGCGGTCGCATCAGCACCCGCGGCGGCGGCGGCAAAGACAGCGGCAGCATCAGCACCAGCGGCAGCAGCGGCGATGACAGCGGCCGCATCGGCACCCGCGGCGGCGGCGGTGATGACAGCGGCAGCATCACCACCAGCGGCGACAGCGGATTGCGCAGCGGCGCCATCGGCACCAGCGGCAGCGACGGCGATGATAGCGGCCGCATCAGCACCAGCGGCGGCAAAGGGGATAGGAGCGGCCGCATCAGCACCCGCGGCGGCGGCGGCGAACACAGCGGCAGCATCACCACCAGCGGCGGCGGCGGCGATGACAGCGGCCGCATCAGCACCCGCGGCAGCGGCGGCGATGACAGCGGCAGCATCACCACCGGCGGCGACAGCGGATTGCGCAGCGGCGCCATCGGCACCGGCGGCGGCAGCGGGCGTGCCAGCGGCACCATTTATACCAGCGGCGGCAAAGGGGATAGCAGCGGCCGCATCAGCACCCGCGGCGGCGGCGGAATCAGCAGCGGCCGCATCGGCACCAGCGGCAGTGACGGCGATGACAGCGGCAGCATCACCACCAGCGGCGGACTCGGCGAAGCCAGCGGCAATATCCAAACCGGTTCGTCCGGAATTATGCACGCCACAGCCGGTCGGATTATGACTGACGGCGAAATGCAGGCGGGCTCTTTCACAACCGAAACCGGCATTTGCGGGTCGGCGGATAACGCTCAGTGCGGCGATTTTGTAGAAGGCGCGGACGGCATGAAAGTCGAGCGCACCGGCACGGATTTCGGCGATAACCGCGACTATCAAAGGCACGCGCGGACGCATATTCGGGCGGAATCCATCGGCGCGGCCGACATCGCCGCCAACGCGATTCGCGCGGACGAAATCATGACTGGCGCGGTCGGCAGCGATGAAATTGCGGACGCATCTGTTGCGATGACGGATTTATCGTCGGCGGTTCAAAATAGCATATCCAACGCCCAAGCCGCCGCTGGTGCTGCGGACGGCAAAGCCGATGCAAATGCCGCCGCCATCAACACCGAAAAGACGGCGAGGCAAACGGCTATTGCGGGTGAAGCAACTGCCAGAGATGAGGCTATTACAGCGGAAAGGAATGCAAGGATGGCGGCGTCTTCGGTGACGCATACACAAATTGCCAAAGATTCGGTTCGTGCTGATAAAATTCAAACGGGCGCGGTCGGCAGCGATGAAATTGCGGACGCATCTGTTGCGATGACGGATTTATCGTCGGTGGTTCGGAATAGCATGTCAACCGCCCAAGCCACTGCCGCCGCTGCGGACGGCAAAGCCAACGCCAATGCCGCCGCCCTCAACACCGAAAAGACGGCGAGGCAAACGGCTATTGCGGGTGAAGCAACCGCCAGAGATGGGGCTATCGCTGTGGAAACGGCGGCGCGACAAGAGGCGATTAGGATGGAAAAAGCCGCAAGGATAGCGGCGAATTCGGTTACGCATATGCAAATTGCCAAAGATTCGGTTCGTGCTGATAAAATTCAGACGGGCGCGGTCGGCAGTGATGAAATTGCGGACGCTTCTGTTGCGATGACGGATTTATCATCGGCGGTTCAAAATAGCATATCCGGCGCGCAAACATCGGCGACAAACGCGCAGAACTCGGCGACGGCGGCGCAAACATCGGCGACAAACGCGCAGAACTCGGCGACGGCGGCGCAAACATCGGCGCAGAATGCCGAAACGCAGGCGACTTCCGCCTTGTCGTCCATCCAAGAAAATCAGCAGGCGATTATGTCCGAATCCAACACTCGGCAAACGACGGACGGCTGGTTTGATAGGCGCGTCACTGCTTTGGAAAACGGCGATATTCAAGGCGACATCAACCGGGCTATTGCCGCGCAAACGGAGGAAATGGACGGCGCTTTGCCGATGTGAATGCATCCATCGCCAGAATTGAAGGCGCGATAGATCGGCTGGACGAAGGAATCGCAATGGCGGGCGCATTATCCATGATGGAAGGGCCGGCAAAGGGAAAATTCGCTTTATCCGTCGGCGTCGGCAATTACGAAAGCAAGCAGGCAGTGTCAATCGGCGTTGGATTTCGCCCGATGGACAATGTGCTGTTGAAAGTCGGCGGCGCCTACGGATTTGATTCGGAAAAACTGTTGACGGCGGGATCGCTGTCAATTGAATTCTGACTCGGCGATTAAGGTCGGCGGCTCTTACGGCGTTGCATCGAAAGAAGTGGACGCTTTGCGTCTGCTGACAAGCGGCGGGTCGGAGATTAATCTCCGGCCCGCTTTTTTTCCCCGTGCCGATGCCTTGCGTCGGCGCGCCTCCGCGTTCCGAATCCATCGGCGGAATTAATTTTTAACGGGTGCGGATGGTTGGAGTGGGAAAATTAAATTTTTTGATTCGGCGAAAATTGGCGAAAAGTATAGTAAAGTCCCTTTTCCATTTTTATCGGAGAAACCGCAATGAAAAACATCGCTCAAAACAGCCCCATTTTCCCGCGCAAGGGGGGGGGGGGGGGGGGGGGGGTATGCTTCCCGCCAAGCCCTTATTATACGGCGTTTATGACGCCTTTGCGGGCGCGCTGTGCGCTTTAATTCACAGGCGATTCTGCGCGCTGATGGCGGCGATTAGCGGCGGAAAATTCGTTGCGGCGATTCTCGCCCTTGCACTCGCTTTGCCGATGCCGTCGCTGGCGCACCATGCGGGCAGCGGCGACATCGACGCCGGCGGCGGCATCATCAGCACCCGCGGCGGCGGCGGCTTCCTCAGCGGCCAAATCAGCACCAGCGGCAGCGACGGCGATTTAAGCGGCCGCATCGTCACCTTCGGCAGCAGCGGCGTCCGAAGCGGCGAAATCAGCACCGACGGCGCCAGCGGCGACGGCAGCGGCCAAATCAGCACCAGCGGCAGCGACGGCGATTTAAGCGGCCGCATCGTCACCTTCGGCGGCAGCGGCATTCAAAGCGGGCAGATATCTACTGACAGCAGTACTAGTGACCATGCAACTTCCGGCAGGATTATGACTGACGGCGAGATGCGGGCGGGATCACTTGACACCGAAACCGGCATTTGCGGGTCGGCCGATAACGCCCAATGCGGCGATTTTGTGCAGGGTAGCGATGGCTTAAAAGTTCGGCGCACCGGCACGACTTTCGGCGATAACCGCGACTATGAAAGGGAAGCGCGGACGCATATTCGGGCGGGATCCATCGGTGCCGATGACTTGAGTTCCTCAGTGATGGATACGATCGAGCGCGCGCATCTCGACGCCGATGACAGCATCAGCACCAGCGGCGGCGACGGCGATGACAGCGGCGGCATCAGCACCAGCGGCGGCATCGGCAGAGAGAGCGGCGGCATCAGCACCAGCGGCAGCAGCGGCTTCAGAAGCGGCGGCATCAGCACCAGAGGCAGCAGCGGCAGAGACAGCGGCCGCATCACCACCCGCGGCGGCAGCGGCACCCAAAGCGGCAGCATCGAAACCAACGGCCTCGGCGGCGGCATCCAAAACGGCAACATCCGCACCCAAGGCGGCGGCGGCATCCAAAGCGGCCGCATCACCACCGACGGCGGCAGCGGCAGAGAGAGCGGCCACATCAGGACCAGCGGCGGCAGCGGATTCGACAGCGGCAACATCCAAACCAGTTCGTCCGGAAGTTTTAGGCACGCCACAGCCGGTCGGATTCTGACGAATGGCGAAATGCGGGCGGGTTCCTTCACGACCGAAACCGGCATTTGCGGGTCGGCCGATAACGCCCAATGCGGCGATTTTGTAGAAGGCGCGGACGGCATGAAAGTCAGGCGCATGAATGAAGACGGCACGCCGATGGAGGGTTCTGATAATACCATTTACGAGCGGCAAGCGCGGACGCATATTCGGGCGGAATCCATCGGTTCAGCGGATATAAAAAACGGCGCAATCACTGCCGATGACTTGAGTTCCTCAGTGATGGATATGCTCAATACGCCGGGTCAGCAAGGCGAGCAGGGAATTCAAGGTGTCGCCGGTGCGAATGGCCAAGACGGTGCGCAAGGCGACCAAGGCGATCAAGGAATGCAAGGTGTCGCTGGTGCGAATGGCCAAGACGGTGCGCAAGGCGACCAAGGCGCACAAGGAATGCAAGGTGTCGCCGGTGCGAATGGCCAAGACGGCGCGCAAGGCGCACAAGGAATTCAAGGTGTTGCCGGAGCGGCCGGTCAAGACGGTGCGCAAGGCGCACAAGGAATTCAAGGCGTCGCCGGTGCGAATGGCCAAGACGGTGCGCAAGGTGCACAAGGCGACCAAGGAATTCAAGGTGTTGCCGGAGCGGCCGGTCAAAACGGCGCAGACGGCGCGCAAGGCGCAAAAGGCGACCAAGGAATTCAAGGCGTTGCCGGAGCGGCCGGTCAAAATGGCGCAGATGGCGCGCAAGGTGCACAAGGCGACCAAGGAATGCAAGGTGTTGCCGGTGCGGCCGGTCAAGACGGTGCGCAAGGCGCACAAGGAATTCAAGGCGTTGCCGGAGCGGCCGGTCAAGACGGCACAGATGGCGCGCAAGGTGCGCAAGGCGCACAAGGAATGCAAGGCGTTGCCGGAGCGGCCGGTCAAAATGGCGCAGACGGCGCGCAAGGCGCACAAGGCGACCAAGGAATTCAAGGCGTTGCCGGTGCGAATGGTCAAGACGGCGCAGATGGCGCGCAAGGCGCACAAGGCGACCAAGGCGCACAAGGAATTCAAGGCGTTGCCGGTGCGGCCGGTCAAGACGGTGCAGCTGGCGCGCAAGGCGCACAAGGCGATCAAGGAATTCAAGGCGTTGCCGGTGCGGCCGGTCAAGACGGCGCAGATGGCGCGCAAGGCGACCAAGGAATTCAAGGCGTTGCCGGTGCGAATGGCCAAGACGGTGCGCAAGGTGCGCAAGGCGCACAAGGAATGCAAGGTGTTGCCGGGGCGGCCGGTCAAAACGGCGCAGACGGCACAGACGGCGCGCAAGGTGTCGCCGGTGCGGACGGTCAAGACGGCGCAGATGGCGCGCAAGGTGTCGCCGGAGCGGACGGTCAAGACGGCGAAGGATTAATGGCTGGCGGACAGGAAGGGCAAATTCTCGCAAAATCCAGCGATGCCGACTTTGACGCTGAATGGGTAGACGCGCCCGTCGGCGGCGTTCTGCAAGTAAATACGGTATCAACGGAAATTGTCCGAGACCGCGCTATTACCGCTGAAAAGATTGCGCCGAATGCGATTGTTGTGCGCGGGTCGGCGGCGCGCCGCTTTTCCGATGAAATAGCGCAGGCAGCCCAAACCGGCGGCGTGTTTGAAGCGCAAATTGTGCCGGGTTCAATCGGGTTTGCGGATTTCGGCGCGGAAGTTAATCAGGCGTTTTCGCGGATTGAGGGCGATATTGACCGGCTTGATGAGGCGATAGCAATGTCGGGTGCAATGTCAACGATGGAGATTCCGCAGGGGCATAAATTCGGAGTGTCGGTCGGTGTCGGCAATTATCAAAGTCGGGAGGCGATGGCATTCGGCGTCGGCTTTCGTCCGATGGATAATGTGCTGATTAAGGTCAGCGGCGCCTACGGATTTGATTCCGATAAACTGTTGACGGCGGGTTCGCTGTCCATTGGATTCTGACTCGGCGATTTTGATTCCCCGCAAAGAAATCCCGACTCTCGTTAATTTCAAAACGGCTTGACCACCGCCAAGATTACAATGCCGATTAACAGCAGAGTCGGGACTTCGTTCCACCAGCGGTAAAAATAAGCGGAGCGGCGGTTTTGTCCGAGCCGAAAATCGCGCGCGAATTTGCCGCATATTAAATGATAAACAACCAGTATCATCACCAGCAGAATCTTCGCGCCGAGCCATCCCCCCCCATATCCGTAAAATAGCAGCCCCCCCCCGAAGAGCAAAGTCCCCGCCATCGCCGGCAGCATAATGCTCCGGTAAAGACGCCGCTCCATCACGGCGAATCGCGCGCACCCGGCGGCGTCATCGCATTCGGCGTGATAGACAAAAAGACGCGGGAGATAAAACAATCCCGCAAACCACGCGACCGCAAAAATGATATGCAAAGATTTAATCCAAAGCATTATTTTAAGATTCGTCGGCGCGTCAGCACAACGGCAAAATAGACGCCGATAATCGCAAGCAATATCAGCGGCAGAAAATGAAGGATAATTGCAAAGGAAAGGTCGCCGCTCATTAATGCGCGCGAAATGGCGACGGCGTGAGTCAGCGGCAGAATCGCCGCGGCAATCTGCAATGCATTCGGCAGAACATCAATTGGAAAAAAGAGTCCGGAGAGCATCATCATCGGCGTAAGGAACAAGGTGAAGTAATAATTAAAGAAATCATAACTCGGCGAAAGCGCGTTTATCATCAATGCAATTCCGGCGAAGGAAAGGGCGAATATAAAGGCCGCCGGAATTAATAGAATCGCCCATAAGGAATCGGCGAGTCCAAAGGCGGAGGTTACCGCCAATATGGCGGCGGCGCTCATTAGTCCTTTGCTTCCCGCCCACAGCCATTCGGCGAGGACGACATCGTCCAGAGTCATCGGCGTGTTGAGTATGGAATCCCAAGTGCGCTGCACATGCATGCGGCTGAACGCGGAATACAGCGCTTCAAAACTTGTCGCCCACATTGCGCCGTAGGCCATCATTCCGGCGGCGATGTAATTGAGATAAGGCATGCCATTAATTTCGCCGACCAGCGCGCCGACGCCGACGCCGAGTCCGAACAGAAATATCACCGGATCGGCCAAATGACCGGCCAGCGACGGCCCGGCAAGACGACGCCACACCAGAAAATTCCGCCGCCACAAGGCGAATAATTGCAGGCGCGGAATCGGCGGAGAAAAATCAACGGCGCTCATTCGCGCAAATCACGGCCGGTTAATTTAAGAAAGACATCCTCCAAATTGGACGGACGATGAACAAAAGAAAGCGACGGGGCGTCATTCTTCAGCGCTGAAATTAATGGCGCGGAATCGGCGCAGTAGCAGTAACTTAAATTGCCGAATCGCTCGCATCGCAAAGACAGGCCGGAATGCGACCGCAAAAACGCCGATGCTTTTTCGCCGTATATTTCCACGACTTCCGGTTCTACATGAGATTGCGTTAATGCGCGCGGAATTCCTTCGGCGATAATTTCGCCGGAATCTAAAATGCACACGCGGTCGCACAATCTTTCGGCTTCTTCCATAAAGTGCGTTGTTAAAAAAAGGGTTTTTCCGTCGGCGAGGAGTCGGCGCAATCGTTCCCAAATTAAATGCCGTGCCTGCGGATCCAAGCCGGTGGTCGGCTCGTCTAAAAAGATAAGGTCGGGATCGTTGATAAGCGCGCGCGCCAGCGTAAGCCGCCGCTGCATTCCGCCGGATAAATTGGGAATGCGCTCGTCGGCGCGCTTTTCCAATCCGGCGAAGGCGAGCAATTCGGGAACGCGGGCGGCGGAATCGGCGCGGCTAATGCCAAAATAACCGGCGAATACGCGCAGATTTTCAGCGGCGGTAAAGTCGGGATCCAAACTGTCCTTCTGCGGCACAACCCCAATTCGTCGGCGCGCTTCTAAGGCGAATTCAGGCAGCGGCTTATCAAACAAGCGCGCTTCGCCGGAATCGGGGCGCGTGAGTCCAAGGCAGATTCGCATCGTCGTCGTTTTGCCGGCGCCGTTGGGGCCGAGGAATCCCAAGCATTCGCCCGCCTGAACTGCAAACGATACATCCTTGACGACAAAAGAGCCGCCGTAATTTTTACAAAGCGAACGGGCGATTAGCGGCGGCGCGGATTTTCCCTCCGCCGAATTCAAAGCCACTTGACGACGGTGAAAACACCCTGTTGAAAATCAATGAAATTCATTTTTGTTCCTGTCCGCATTATACCATAATTCGTCCGGCGATGATTCAGCCGGCCCATTTGCGGGCGTTTTGGAAAATTCGCAGCCACGGCGAATCGTCGCCCCAATCTGCGGGATGCCATGAATTCTGCACCGCGCGGACAACCCGCTCCGGATGCGACATTATAATTGTCGCGCGTCCGTCCGGCGACGAAAACGCCATCGCGCCGCCGGGCGAACCATTAGGATTAAAAGGATATCGCTCGGTCGCATTGCCGTTATTATCCACAAATCGCGCGGCGGCAATTACCCCCCCCCCCCCCCCCTTCTATAATCGCGCGGCCTTCGCCGTGCGCGGAAGAAATCGGTAGGCAGCATTCCGCCATCCCATTAAAAAACAACGACGGCGAAGACAGAATTTCCGCCATCACAAATCGCGCCTCAAATTGCTCGGAGCGATTGCGCATAAATTTCGGAAAAGAAAACGAATCGGATTCGGGCATCAAAGGACGCAGCAGCGAAAGCGTCTGGCAGCCGTTGCAAATGCCGAGCGAAAAAGAATCATCGCGATTAAAAAATTCCGCAAACATTTCTTTCAGGCGCGGATTATGAAGAATGGAAAGCGCAAGACCGCGTCCGGCGCCGAGAACATCGCCGAAAGAAAAACCCCCCCCCAAAGCGATTCCGCAAAACTCCTTAAGTCCCCCCCCCCCCCCTTCCGATTCTAAATCGCTGATATGAATATCGCGCGCTTCAAATCCTGCGCGATTAAACGCGGCGGCTAATTCGCGATGGCCGTTTGTTCCCTGCTCGCGCAAAATGGCGACGCGCGGACGAATTCCGCCCGCAATAAAAGGCGCGGCGATGTTTTGCGATGGGTTGAAATTAATGCGCGAAAAAAGTCCGGGGTCGGAATCAAAATCGCGCGCGGCTTCTTCGTCGGCGCACAGCGGATTGTCGCGGGCGCGGGCAATTGCCGAAGATGCTTCGCCCCATGCGCGGCGCAAATCGGAAAGTGATTCATCCAAAACTGTGCGGCCGTTTCTAACGATAATCACGCGGCGATTTTGAGTCGGCCAGCCGACAGTTTGCGCGGCCTTGGGAAGTCCGCATGCCGAAAAAATATCCAGCGCGCGGGCGGCATCGCGGCGGCGAATTTGAATTAATGCGCCTAATTCTTCATTGAACAGAAAGCCCAGCATCAATTCAATTCCGGCGGCGGAAAAGGAATCGGATGACATTTCTACGCCGTCGGCGTCCATTCCCTGCGCGGGTTGAATTAATGCATCTAATGCGAGAGTCGCGCCGCAATTGGCGGCGAACGCCATTTCGCAAACAGCGGCGAACATTCCGCCGTCGCTGCGATCATGATAAGAAAGAACGATATTTTGCCGCCGCAATTCCGAAAGTGCATCCAAGAATTTGCCAAGCGAATCGGCGTCGGCATCGGGGGGTTCTCCGCCGTTTCGGAAAAAAACCTGAGATAAAATTCCGCCGCCGAGTCGGTTTGATTCTTGCGGCGAAACAAGCATTAGAATTGTTTCATCCTCTTCGGAAAGGACGGGAGTCCAAGTGCGGCGGGCATCATTAACTTTGGAAAAAGCAACGGCGACCGCCGTCATCGGCGCGCGCACTTTGTATTCTTTATTGTTTTCCTTCCATTGCATCGCCATTGAAAGCGAATCTTTTCCGACCGGAATTGAAATGCCAAGTTGCCGGCAGAATCCATTTGTTAATGCATTAACGCCTTCGACTAATTCCGCTTCGCCTTTTTTTGCTGCGCAATTCGCCATCCAATTAAGCGACAGTTTAACTCTTTTCCAATTGATAACATCGGCGGCGGCGAGATTCGTTAATGATTCGCCGACGGCAATGCGCGCGCTGGCGGCGGGCGATAAAAGCGCAATTCCCGGACGCTCGCCCGCCGCCATTGCTTCGCCGTGATAATGCTTGTAATCGGCGAGAATTACGGCGCAATCGGCGACGGCGGTTTGCCATCTTCCGACCATTTGGTCGCGCGCCGTCAATCCGCCGACAGTGCGGTCGCCGATAGTTATTAAAAATCTTTTGTCCGCAACCGCCGGATGACGCAGCACGCAATACGCCGCTTCGCGCAAATCAATTCCCGATAGATTAAGCGGCGAAAATTTTGAACGATGCGAAATCGTTTCCCGCATTGCCTTAGGAACGCCGCCAATCACAGCGCGAATCGGAATTGCAACCGGCATCCCCCCCCCCCCCTCCTTAAGAACAGAATCAAAAACGACGGCATCGCCGTTGGATGTTGTTTCGCCGATGACGGCGACGGGGCATCTTTCGCGCATGCATATTTTTTGCAGACGGCGCCAATCCTTTTTAAGAATCGCAAGGAGAAATCTTTCCTGGGATTCATTGCACCAAATTTCCGCCGGCGTCATTCCCGATTCGGCGGCAGGAATTGCGCGCAAATCAATTTGAAATCCGAGTCCATTGCTTGCCGCTAATTCGGCGGCGGCGTTGGCGATTCCGCCGGCACCGACATCATGCAGGGCAAGAATCGGATTGTCTTTTCCGCCGCACTGATTGATAACCTCCTGAGTCCGCCTTTGCATTTCCGGATTGTCGCGCTGCACCGAATCAAAATCCAAAGACAATTCGCGCATCCCCCCCCCCCCCGACGAAGCCCCCCCCCCCCCCATTCCGATTCGCATTCCCGGCCCGCCCAAATGAACAAGCAGCGCGCCGGGCGGAATTGCCTTTTTAATGGCATCTTCTTGGGCGATTTTGCCGATGCCCGCCGCCAGCATCAGCGGCTTATGATAGCCGAAATTGTCGCCGCCGATTTGCGATTCAAATTCGCGAAAGAATCCGCCCAAAGAAGGCCGTCCGAATTCATTATTAAAAGAAGCCGCGCCGACCGGCCCTTCAATCATAATTTGCAAAGGCGGCGCAATATGGGGGGGGGGGGGGGGGATGACGCTTTTTTTGGGCGCGCGAATCGCATTGGGAAAATGCAGGCGAGAAACCATAAATCCGCACAGGCCGGCGCGCGACGACGCTCCTCTTCCGGCGGCGGCTTCATCGCGAATTTCCCCGCCGCTGCCGGTGGCGGCGCCGGGTCGGGGCGAAATCGCCGTCGGATGATTATGCGTCTCCGACTTTGCGACCAGATGAAAAACCTTCTGCGACTCTCGATAAATGCCGTCGTCATCGGGAAAAAACGCCGCTTCTTTTCCGCCTTCTAAGATTGCGGCGTTGTCTTCGTAAGCGACCAAAGTCCCCGTTGGCGACGCCGAATGCGTGCTGCGAATTTTTTGCATGAGCGATTCGGATTTTTCGCCGTCGGCGATTCGGGGCGCGTTGAAAATTTTGTGGCGGCAATGCTCGGAATTGGCCTGCGCGAACATCATTAATTCAGCGTCGGTTAAATCGCGGTTCAATTCGCGGGCGATTGCGGCGAGATGCGAAATTTCATCCGCCGAAAGCGCGAGTCCGAATTGGCGGTCGGCTTCCCGAATCGCTTCTTCGCCGCGATTCAAAATCGGTGCCGTTGAAAATCCGCGCGCTTTATTTTGGCGGAATAATTTTCGCCAGCCGCCGAGATTGGGCGGACGCAAAATGGATTCGGTCATTCGATCGCAGAGCGCGCCGGCGATTTTTTCATCGTCAAAATCGGAGGCATTAACGCGCCACCAAACGCCGCTTTCCACGCGAATCACTTCGCCGAATCCGCAGCGATGGGCGATGTCGGTCGCTTTGCTGGACCACGGCGAAATTGTCCCAAGCCGCGGCGCGACGACAAAATCGCCGTGCGATTTCGGTTCGCGAAATTCTTCGTCCGCCTGCAGCAGACGCATGAGCGATTCGCGGCGGTCGGGCGCAGGCGAATTTTCAAGCGCGACAAAAAACAAGCGGCGGGAAGAAAGCGCATCGGCGGCGATTCCGCAGACGGCGGCGATTCGGTCGCGCCGAAATTCGGAATGCGCGGACGCGCCGACAAAAGCGACGGCGGCGGACATTGCGCGGCGAATTATAGCGCGCCGATTTGGGTTAAAATGCGCGCGGTCGGGGCGCGTAGCTCAGCGGGAGAGCATTGCCTTCACACGGCAGGGGTCGCTGGTTCAATCCCAGCCGCGCCCACCGGCTTTAATTCATCTGTTTGGGAATCGTCCTGAAGACGGAAATTCTAAAAACAGCGGAAAATAATTCGTGACGAATTTGCGCGAGGGGATAATTTTATGCGTAAATATCATTTTACCGAGCGATGGAATCTGCTATATTATTTGTCCGAAAAAACAATTGCGGAGATTCGCAAAATGACCATCCGATTGGGCGACATCGCCCCCGACTTCACCCAGCAGTCCACCGAGGGCGAAATTAATTTCCATGAATGGCTCGGCAACGGCTGGGCGGTTTTGTTTTCGCATCCGAAAACTTTCACGCCGGTTTGCACCACCGAACTCGGCGAAGTGGCGCGGCTCAAAGCCGAATTCGACAAGCGCGGAGTCAAGGTGGCGGGGCTTTCGGTGGATACCGCCGCCGACCAATTGAAATGGGGCGAGGACATTCGCGACACGCAGAAGCAGTCGCTGAATTTTCCCCTCATCGCCGACCACGACCGCAAGGTTTCGGATCTTTACGGGATGATTCATCCCAACGCCGACAATACGCTGACGGTGCGGACGGTCTACATTATTGATCCGTCCAAAAAAGTGCGGCTGATGCTGACTTATCCGGCCAGCACCGGACGCAACTTTGATGAGATTCTGCGCGTCATCGACAGCATGCAATTGACAGATTTGCACAAAGTGGCGACGCCGGTCAATTGGAAAGACGGCGACGATGTAATTATCCTCCCCGCCCTCTCCAACGACGAAGCGGGCAAACTCTTCCCCGACGGCTGGGACGAGCAAAAACCCTACCTTCGGGTGGTCAAGCAGCCCAACAAATAGGCGGCATTTGCGGCGTTCGATTCGCAATCACGGCTGATTTTGGAATGTTCGGGCCGGAGTTAAAAACTCCGACCCGTCCAATTTTTTCCGTTGTTTTTATTTTTTGCTGTCCACATACGCCTTGCCGATGCTGGCGTTGGACGCCTGCGCGCCCGCCCAAAAGGGCACGGCGATATCGGCGAAATCCCGCATGGAATTCCACACCTTCAAAAAGAAGGCGTTCTCCGATTTGTATTTGTCCATGGAATTATGGACTGCGCCCATAAATTCCGGAAAATAATCTGCCGGGGTGTCGTGCAGGATGACGCCGTGATTTTCGGTTAAATCTTTCAGCGCCTTGCCGTTTTCGTAGATGCGGTACGCCAGCGCCCGCATCAGCGAAGCATCGGCGGCGACTTCCATGGATTTCCGCTGGTGCGGCGTCAGCGAATTCCACACATCCTTATTAATGTAGATGTCGGCGTTGACGACATTCTGGTGCAGTCCCTGCAGATAGTAGTTTTTGAGGACTTTTTGGAATCCGAAGACGGAATCCGGCTTGGGACAGCACCATTCGGCAGCGTCAATTGTGCCTTTTTCAAGGGCGGGAAGAATGTCGCCGCCGCCCATCGCCACAGCCGCTATGCCAATATCGGTGTAGGTTTGACCCGGAATTCCGGGCGGCGCCCGAAAGCGGTATTTGCGAAAATCGTCCATGCTGTGAATCGGCTCTTTGAACCATCCCAGTGCTTCCGGTCCGACCGGCTGCAGCATCAAACCTTTAACATTCACGCCCATTTCCTGCCAGAGTTGGTCGTAGAGATCCTTTCCGCCGCCGAACAGATACCACGAAATCCACGAGATATTGTCAAAGCCGAGCCCGGCGCCCGCCGTCGGCGAGCCGAACAGCGTCGCCGCCGGATGCTTGCCGCTCCAATAATGCGTCCACGCGAAGCCGCCTTCAATCAGCCCCTTGTCGACGGCGTCCAGCGTTTCCTTCACGCCGACCACCGAACCGGCGGGCAGAATTTGAATATCCACTTCGCCGTGAGTGAGTGCACGGACATTGTCGGCGTAATCCTTGAGCATCGTCACTTCGTCGGCTTTCGCCGGAATGACCGATTGCACGCGAATAATCGTTTCCGCCTGCGCGAGCGATGTGCTGAAAATCACCGATGCGGCAACCGCCGCCGCCGTCATCAGCGAAGAAAAGCCGCCGCTGCGGCCAAAAATGCGGCGCAAATTGCCGCTGTTGCGTTGAGACATAATGTTCCTCCTTCGGAAGTTGGTTATGCGAAGAGGGATTCTAATCATCTATTTCCCCCGCTGTCAAATAAAAATCAATTTTTTTCATATTTCGGACAATTATGAAAAATGCGCCTTGTCCCATTTGTCGGCGAAATCCGAAAAATAACGGCTTTACCAAAGAATCGCTTGGCGGAGAATCCCATGGCTGCGGCAAATTCCATGTGTCTATTCAAAGCGATGTTTCAATTGCGGGGATATAATGAAAAAATGGGACTTGAGAATCTCAATCTGGACGAGGTCAAAAAGCGCCTCGCCGATGCGTGGAAGACCGAACGGAGCGATTTGGAGGAGCAGCGAAAAGTTGTCCGCCAATTAAAAGACGGCGCGCGCAAACTTGGCCGTCAGCATGCCAGCGCCGTGGCGTTCGTTGCCGCCGATGGCGGAGATAATCGCATTCGCTTGGATGCCGCATCCGGCGGCGCGCCCGCGATTGTGGAACTTGTCCGCGTGGTGGATTCCAACGGCATCGAGTGCGCGCTGGACGCGGTCGCCGGAGCGGTGGACGACGACTTCTTTTCCAAGCCCCGCACGGGTCCCGTTGATCGCCTTTGCCGCGACTTGGGCGTTTCAAGGGTGTCGGACTTGTCGCCTTATTTGGTGAGCGATTCCAAAATCTCCCGCTCGCAAAAAATGCGCGTCTACCGCGACATCGTAGAATGGGCGGTGCTTTACCATTTGCTTGCCGAGCGGGAGTGGGGAAGCGACACCTTGCTGGTGCGGGAAGGCGCGTTGCGGACGCGCATTTTCCGTCGGGATGTTTTTTGCAAAATGGACGAAAAAATTCGCGCCGCTTGCAAGCGTCACCGAGACAAGGGGGGCGTGGACATGTTTTTCGTTGGGGTGGCGAAAAACACTGTTCTGCTGGATCGGCTCCGCTTTGCACTGTCGCTGGAGGGCGCGTTTGAGCGTGACTACCCGTCCTATGCGCCTGTGCCGAATGAAATCGCCGATAAATTCTACGAGCGTCGCTGGCTGGACACTTTGGAAACGGCGGACGGGCGGGAATATCAGTCCATGGCCAAGATGTTTTTGGTGAAATTCGGCGACCATCGGCTAGACCCCGTGTGGCCGGTAGATGTGGCCATATGGCATGAGAAGCAAGCCGATAAAATTCTCGGCTGCCTAGCCGAGGACGCCCGCCCCGGTTTTCCAATTCCCGACTTCCCGATGTGCGTTCAAAAAGCGCACGATCATGCTAAAATTGGAGGCATTGAATTATCTTACTTGAACGACCTGTTGCTCGAGAATATGACGGCGGGCATGTCGGACGGGGAGCGCGAAAAGGTGCTGCGCGCGCGCCACTTGCGCGAGGATCCCGGCGCACTGAGATACCGCAATGAATGAAAACGACAATCCGGTCCTTTTTCTCGAGGATAGAATCATTGGTTCTTTCAAGGGATTCGCCGAGCGCGGCTTTGAATTTGCCGCCGACTTGGTGATTCCCTATCGCAAGCAGGAGATTTCGCAGCCGCAATTCGGCCAGTTCATTTTGGTGGAATTGTCCAACGCGGAGGAAGCCGCACTGGGGCGCATTACGAAACTCACCCCGGCCGGCTTGCTGACCTCGGCCGAGGGCGAGGACTACATTGAAAAAATGCGCGAGCGCAAAGATCCGGTTCCGGAAGATCTGAAGCAGCGCAAACTCAAATACCGCGTGCAAGTTAAATTGCTCGGCGCGGTGCGGCGCAACCCGTTCCGCTTTGTGCCGTCGCAGCGGCGTCTTCCGCACTTGGGCGCGCGCGTGGCCTGGCCTTCTTCAGAGGTGCTGAAGAAATTGTGCGGATTGGGCTGCAAGTCCGAAGATGAAAAAACCGACCTTGGCGATTTTGCCCTCGGCGAATTCGTCTATTCTGGCGGAAGCGGAAGCGATGGCGATTTCGTGGAATTGAAGCCGCACTTGTCGGTGGACTTCAACATCCGCAATCTCATCGCCCGCCGGACGGCGGTTTTCGCCCGCGCCGGCTACGGAAAATCCAACCTGATTAAATATCTGGTCAGCGAACTCTACAAGCGCGAACCGAAAACCGACGAAGGCCGGCCGGTGGGGACTCTGATTTTTGACGCGGACGGCGAATACTTTTGGCCCGACTCCAAAGGGCGGCCGGGCTTGTGTGATGTCCCGCATTTGAAAAACAAATTGACCGTGTTCACCAATCGCCCGAATCGCGGTGATGTCTACGACAATTGGACAGGTGGCGGAGTTAAATTAGATTTGCGCCAATTGAAGCCGGGCGATGTGCTTTCCATCGCCCTGTCGCCGGAGCGTTTGGAGCAGCAGAATGTTCGGAAAATGATGTTCATGCGACGGGAAAAATGGAGCGAACTGGTGGATATGTTTGCGGGCGGCGGCGAATTACCGGACAATTTCGGCGAAATCGGAAAACTCCTCGGCTATAAAACGAAGGAACAAAGTCGCAACAACTCCGCCGAAATCGGCGCGGCCATCAGTAATATCAACACCGTCGTCCGTCTGCTGCACGATCCCCAAAGCCGTCTCGCGAACGATGTGCCGCGGCTTTTGGAAAAGGGGGAAGTGGTGATAGTGGACATTAGCATGCTGAGCGCTAGTGCGGGAGAAAAAGTAGCCGGGCTTCTGCTGCGGAAAATTTTTTCCGATAATCAAGAGAAGTTCACCAGCAAAGGCGGCAGTGCCTTGCCGGTCGTCGCCGTTATTGAAGAGGCGCAGCGCGTCCTCGGCGGAGGGCGAATGGACGAATCCAGTCCGTTTGTGGAATGGGTGAAAGAAGGGCGCAAATACGACCTCGGCGCAGTGCTTGTGACTCAGCAGCCCGGCGCAATTTCCGGGCAACTGCTCAGCCAAGTGGACAATTGGTTCTGCTTTCATTTGCTGTCGCAGGGCGATGTCGCCGTGCTGGGGAAATACAATTCGCATTTTTCCGGCGACATTCTCGCCCACATGGTCGCTGAGCCGATTATCGGCAATTGCTTTATGTGGAGCGCGCCGCATCAGCCTTTTGTGCTGCCGGTGCGCATCCGCAATTTTGAAGAAATATATGAGATCAAAAGCGGCGTTTCGCCGGATGCGCCGGACATTGCCCGAAGCGATGCAATCGCCGGAGAAATGGCGGAGGAAGAAGAAAAGTTGGCAAAAAAACTTGTCGACAAAATGCGCGCGGAAAAATTCCACCCGAAGCCGCGCGCCGACGACACGAATCTGGAAGGAATTTACGAAGGGCGATTGTTTATCTTTATTCAGCAAATTGCGTCGGAAAAGACGAATGATGAAATCAATCGCCTGAAAGATTCGCTGTTCGAGAAAATCTTCGGCAACGCCCCGATATTCAAAGATTCGGGCGGAAAATCCCAGCCGAATGATTACTGTGCCCCCAAAGCGGCGTGGAAAAAAATTCTCGGCGGCGCGAAAAAGTAGCCCGCCTTATCGCCCTTCATATAATTCGGGCAACAAAGCGGACATCAAAAAAGAATCGCTTGGCGGAGAACGCCGCAAAGAGCAGCCACCAACACAATTAGCAAGGCCAGCGAACGATAGCGACTCCCCGCCTTTCCGCGAAAAATGCGCGCGCCCAACATCATGCCCAGAATCAGCGGAATTAAATAAACGCCGAAAATCAAAAATTGCTCCGCGCCGACCAAGCCGAATCCGCCGCCCCACAGCAAGGCGAAAATGTCGCTGGCAAAAAACACCGCCACCAGCGACGCCCGAATTCGCGCGGCCCGCTGCCGCATCAAGAGCATAAAAACCGCGATTACAAGTCCGACGGCGGAAAGTCCGTTTACGATTCCGCCGACGATTCCGACTGCAAACGACATTGCCGCGAATCGTCCGGGCGAAATGGCGGGGGCGGATTCGGCGCCGGATTCTCTGCCGCGAAAAATCAGCGCGACGCCGCCGAGCAGCAAAATGATGGTGTAAATGAAAAGGCGGGTGGCATCTTCCGGCAGCGAAACCAGCAGCCAAATGCCGCACGGCGTGCCGATAAAAAAGCCGAGCGTAATCGGCGCGAGCCATTTCCAGTCAATATCGCGGCGGACTTCCGGCAGCATCCAAATGCTGGCGGCGATTTCCATCATCAAAATCGGCGGCACGGCGGATGCGGGCGGCATCAAAAAAGACAAGCCGACGACGGTCAAAGCGGAAAATCCAAAGCCGCTGAAGCCGCGCACAACGGCGGCAAATCCCACCACCAAACCGCCGATAATCCAAGCCGCTATTGACATTGCGAAAAAATGCGGAAGGCGAATTCAGAGGGATTCATCGGCGAATTGTAGCCGCCATTCGAAATTTCGGCGAAATATCGGAGTGAGAAAAGGCGAAAAAAAGTTGCTTTTTTTCTTGACACGGCGAAAAAAACAGGGATAATTCGCTTACTTTCCAAAATGGAGGAAACAATGAAACTCATCTTCAACTTTTTTCTGGCGGCCGTGCTGGCTTTTTCCGGCGCGGTTGCTTTCGCGGCCGGCGAAGTGACCGTCGGCTATCAGGGCGTCTGCAATCCGTGGAAATGGCCGATTGACAAAGGCGTCTTCGAGAAGGAGACCGGCTACACAATCAACTGGCAAAAATTTGATTCGGGCGGCAGCGTCATTAAGGCGATGGCGTCCGGCGATGTGCATATCGCCATGGCCGGCTCCAGTCCGATTGCCGCCGGCGTGAGCCGCGGGATTGACATGCAGCTTTTCTGGATTGTGGAGGATATCGGCGCCGCCGAGGCGCTGGTAGTGCGCAATGGTTCCGGCATTAATTCGCCGCAGGATTTGAAAGGCAAAACCGTCGGCGTGCCGTTTGTTTCCACCACACATTTCCATCTTTTATTTGCGCTGGAGCAATTCGGGCTGAATCCGAAAGATGTGGACATTCGCAATATGGAGCCCAACGCCATCGCTTCGGCATGGGAAGGCGGTCAGGTTGATGCTGGGTTTGTCTGGGATCCGGCGCTCGGTCGCATCAAGCAAAGCGGCAAGGTGCTGATTACTTCCGGGCAGTTGTCGTCGTGGGGCAAAGCCACTTTTGACGGCATGGTGGTAAACACCCAATGGGGCAAGGAAAATAAGGATTTCTTAGCGAAATTCATTAAGGTCATTGCTGGTGCTGATGCCGATTACCGGAATAATCCCCAATCGTGGTCGGCGAATTCGGACAAGGTCAAATCCATGGTTAAATTGGTCGGCTGCGATGCATCGGCGGTGCCGGGAATTCTGGCGCTTTACAATTTTCCGACGATGGAAGAGCAGTCGTCTTCTTCATGGCTCGGCGGCGGTGCCGATGGCGGGGCGGCGCGCGCGTTGAAATTCACTTCTGAGTTTCATAAGTCGCAGAAAAATCTGGACTCGCTTCTGCCGGATTACGGCGCGGTTGTTACCGACGAGTATGTGAAAGCGGCTCTGAACCTTTAACAGGAATCGCTTGGGTGGCGCGACGACCGATCGCGCCGCCGATTTTTGTGCCCGGTATTTTTTCTGGCGCGGCCGATGGGCAGTTTGGTTTTAAGCGATGTGTCGGTCGTCTTTCCGGGATTGGGAGGCGGCGAAGTCAAGGCGCTTTCCGGCATCAATCTGCGAGTTGAGAACGGCGAATTTGTCGTTGCGCTGGGCGCTTCCGGCTGCGGCAAAACGACGCTTCTTAATTTAATGGCGGGCTTTATTTCGCCGACCGAAGGCCAAGCCATGCTGGTCGCCGCTGGCGGCGAATCTCAAAGCATTGTCGGCCCCGGCCCCGATCGCGGGGTGGTTTTCCAAAACGAAGGGCATCCGCAGGGCGAAAGGCCGCTGACGCGCGAAGAAGTCGGCGGCACGCCGATTGTCGGACCGGGGGCGGATCGCGGGGTGGTTTTCCAAAAGCATGCATTATTGCCGTGGCTTAATGTTATTGACAATGCTTCTTTCGGTTTGCGGCTCGCCGGCGAATCGCGCGAAAAACGCCACGCCCGCGCCGCCCGCTATTTGAAACTGGTGGGGCTGGAAGATTTCCATGAGCATAAAGTTTACCAATTGTCCGGCGGAATGCAGCAGCGCGTCGGCATTGCGCGCGCGCTTGCCTGCGACCCCGAAGTATTGCTGATGGATGAACCGCTTGGCGCTTTGGACGCCCTCACCCGCGAAAAAATTCAGGAATTGATTCTGGATGTGTGGCGCGAAACCAAGAAGACAATTTTCTTCATCACGCACAGCGTGGAAGAGGCGCTGTTTTTGGCAACGCGATTGATTGTAATGTCGCCCCGGCCAGGGCGAATCACGCATTCTTTTGATTTGGATTTTTACCGTCGTTTTTTCGAATCGCGAGATGCGCGCGCGATTAAATCGCAGTCGGGTTTTATTGAAATGCGCGAAAAAATTCTCGGAATCATTCACGGCGACGAAGAATCCGCCGGGGACGGCACGCTGTGATGAAGTGGCTTTTTCGCGCCCGTCCGGTCGCGCCGGGGCAGTCCTACGGAGCGCCCGGCGCTGGCAGTTCGCTGATGATAAGCGTGATAAGCGTGATTTTGCTGCTCGCGTTTTTGTATTTCGTGACCCTGCCGATTTTTCCCCTGTTTGAAGAGGGCGAAAAAGGGCCGCTGATTAAGCCGCTGTTTTTGCCGTCGCCGCAGGTGGTTGTCGCGCGGCTGGTGTCGCTGTTTTCCGAAGAATTCAGCGGCGGCACTTTGCCAAGCCACATGCTGGCGAGCATGCAGCGAATTCTGCTCGCGTTTACATTGGCCACTTTAACCGCGATTCCGCTCGGCATTTTTATGGGCGTTAATCGCATCGTGCGCGGCGCCTTTGATCCGATGATTGAATTTTATCGTCCGATTCCGCCGCTTGCGTATTTGCCGCTAATGATTGTCTGGTTTGGCATCGGCGACCAAATGCGGGTGATGGTGCTGTTTTTGGCGATGTTTGCGCCGATGGTGCTGAGCACGCGCGCCGGAGTCCGCTCGGTTTCCATCGAGCAAATACACGCCGCCTATTCCATGGGCGCCACTAAAATGCAGGTGATTTTGCACATCATTCTGCCGGGCGCGATGCCGGAAATTCTAACCGGCATGCGCATCGGCATCGGCTTCGGCTGGACCACCTTGGTCGCCGCCGAACTGGTGGCGACGCGGGCCGGACTTGGCGCAATGAATAAAGCCGCCTCGGATTTTTTAGTGACCGATGTTGTTTTTGTTGCGATTATCGTCATCGGCACAATTGCATATATGTTTGATTTGCTGATGCGCTATATGGAGCGCGTGATTGTTCCATGGAAAGGCCGAATTTAACAGGCGTCTTTGCGGGCGCGAAAAAATTCCGGCGACGGCTTCTTTGACCGTTTTCAATCCGATGAACAACTTCTGCCGCGCGGTGCTGGCGCGGGCGAGGGAAGAAGAACGGCGGCGGATTGTCCTGCCCGAAGCCGCCGATGAAAGAATTCTCGCCGCCGCTGCAAAGGCGACGCGGGAAAATATCGCACGATGCATTCTGCTCGGCGATGAATCCGATTCGCGCGCGCGCGCGAAAAAAAACGGAATTGAACTTCCATCCGATATGGAATTCTTTCCGCTTGATTCGGCGGCGCGATATTTGCCCCGTCTAATGGCATTGCGCGCGCATAAGGGACTTTCCGAATCCGCCGCAAAAAAAATGCTGCGCTCGCCCTGCGTCGCCGCCGCTTTGATGACGGAATCCGGCGACGCCGACGGAATGGTCGCCGGCGCGGCGACAACTTCCGCCGAAGTTTTGCGCGCCGCCCTGCAGATTGTCGGCAAGGGGGAGGGGGGGGGGGTCGTATCGGCGCTTTTCTTTATGTGCTTTGACGACGGCGCAAAAGTTTTCGCCGATTGCGCGCTCAATCTTGCGCCCGATTCAAATTGTCTTGCCGAAATCGCTTTGCAAAGCGCGGACACCGCAGCCGCTTTTGGAATCATTCCCAAGGTCGCATTTTTGAGTTATGCCACCGCCGATTCAGCATTGGGGAAGGGGGCGGAAAATGTCGGCAAGGCGGCCGCAATTGCAAGGTCGCGCCGTCCGAATTTGCCGATAACCGGACCGATTCAATATGATGCCGCCGTTTCGCCCGACATCGCGCGCCGCAAACTTCCCAAGGATGAAAAAGTGATGGGCGATGCGACAGTTCTTATCTTTCCAAATTTAGAATCGGGAAATATAACTTACAAAGCCGTGCAGCAAGCGGCGGGCATTGCGAGCATCGGACCGATTCTGCAGGGATTAAAAAAGCCCGCCAATGACCTTTCGCGCGGCGCGACCATTGACGACATCTTTTTGACTATCGCCGTCACCGCTGTGCAGGCGTCGCGGATTGCAGTTTAAGATTAATGCCAAGATTAATCTTCCGCCTTTGGATTCCGATTCGACGAGAAAAGCCATTCTAAAAAAGCGGACGCTGGCCGGTTTTAAGAATCGGCGGACGAAAAAGATCCGTCCGCAAATTATGCGGAGATTTATTAAGTCCCAATCTCTTGCAGGCAAGACGAAAACGCGACGCAATCATTTCTGCATAAACTCCCCGCCCCCGCTGGCGCGAATGAAAAGTAGAATCATAAAGCTTTCCGCCATGCAATTGACGAAGATGAGAAAGAACTTTTTTCGCGCGCATCGGCATGTGCTGATTGAGCCAATCATCAAACACTTCTTTTAATTCGTGCGGCAATCTCAGCATAACATAGCCCGCGTGGATTGCGCCGGAGTCGCGCGCATTTTTTAATATATCCTCAATTTCCGAATCGGTGACGGCGGGAATTATCGGCGCGACTAAAACTGTCGTCGGCACGCCGGCGCGCGAAAGATTTTCAATTGTCTTAAGCCGCCGATGAGGCGCGGCGGCGCGCGGCTCTAATGTTCGGGTGAGGTCGTTATCTAATGAGGTGATGGAAATCGCCGCTTCCGCCAATCCTTTCTTCGCCATCGGCGCGAGCAAATCCAAGTCGCGTTCAATCAATGCCGACTTTGTAACCAAACTCACCGGATGGTTGCATTCGCAGAGAACCTCCAGCATTTCGCGCGTTATTTTAAGCCGCCGCTCGGTCGGCTGATACGAATCGGTGTTGATGCCGAGCGCAATTGTCTGCGGCTTGTAGTTGGGATGCGCGAGTTCCTTTTTAAGAATCGCGGCGGCGTTTTCTTTGGCGAAGATTTTAGTTTCAAAGTCCAGTCCCGGCGAAAGCCCAAGGTAGGCGTGCGAAGGCCGCGCGAAGCAGTAAATGCATCCGTGCTCGCATCCGCGATAGGGATTTGCCGAATGGCGATGCGGAATGTCGGGCGAATCGTTTTTGCTGATGATGCGGCGGGCGGTGTCCCATCGAATTTCGGTTGCGGGGGGGGGAGAATTTTCGCGGGCGAGGGTATCCCAGCCGTCGTCGCAGGGATCGCTGATGGTTTTTTCAAATCGTCCGGCGGGCATGCTGACCGCCCCTCGCCCTTTGTGAATCGCCGCTATTTTCATCCGTGAATTATATGACGATGTGACTTTTATTGCCAAATTTTTCAAGTGATGATTTATACGCTTGACTTTTTGTCTGGATTTGAATAGAATTACAGTCATAGCGTGTTCGCCAATTTTACGATGGAAACGGCATCGCAACAGCCCGATTCTGCTAAGTGCTGCTCCAAATGCGGAGCGGAAAAGCCGCGCTCGGAATTCCATCGGAATAAAACCAGAAAAGACGGCTTGTGCGATATGTGCAAGTCGTGCAACCGTGTGCATGTTAGGACGCATTATCGGGCGAACCGCGAAGAAATTCTCGCCAAGGCGAGGGATGGTAACAGTCGTCAGGGTTCTCCCGAACATCGGGAAAAAATTAGCATCGCCCTCAAAGGAAAACCAAAATCGGCGGAACATGTTGAAAAAGTGCGCCAAGCATTGATTGGCCGCAAGCCATCGCCAAAGGTAGTCGCGGCATTGCGCGCCACAAACAAACGAATCGCGGATGAACGATTAAAAGCAATGCTGGAATCGGGCGAAAAGCATTGCCCTAAGTGCGGAGAGATGAAGCCGCTGACCGAATTTGGCAAGCATCCCAAGGGATTGGGAGGATTCGCTTGCTGGTGTTTACCTTGCGGTAGTCTCAGCGAGCAAGATCGACGACGGAAAAATCCGGATGTTGTTCGTGCGCGTGATCGTGAAAGCCGGAAAAAACGGATGGAGAATCCAGCGATGCGTCAACGGGAAAGGGAGTATTATCACACCTATCGTTCTCAAAACGCAGAACGGATACGGATGGTTCGCAACACCCCGGAGCGCCGAGAAAAGAAAAACGCTCAAAAGCGCGAAAAGTATCGTGCGGATGCGGAATTCCGAGAACTCATGAAAATGCGCGCAAAAGATTGGGTAGGGAAAAACCCAGAACGCCGCAATGAAATATCGCGTAATTATGACGCTCGCAAGCGTTCATCCAGTCCTGCGTATTGTCTTGCCCACGCAATTTCCAAAGCCGTGTGGGATGGGTTGACAAAATACGGCGAGGTCAAAAATAAGCAATGGCTTGATGTTCTTGGCTATGACCCCGTGCCCTCTCTATTGAAAATGGGCGGCGGCAAGCCGGGGATGAGCGTTGATCACTGCATTCCGCAGTCGGATTTTCTCGCGCGCATCGGCACGGACTACGCGACGGCGAAAGACGCCCTGCGCGCCGCGTGGCAATTGGGGAATCTGCAGGTGATTCCGAAGCCCGAGAATTCCGCCAAAGGCGCAAAGCGGACTCTGCTTTGCTGATTCGCCCAAGATCAGCCCAAGAAAAAGGCGGCACTGGAAAAGCTGTTATAACTCAGCCGCCTTTTTGACGCCGCCTAACGACGGCTAATGTCTGATCGTGTTTTTCCCGCAAGTAATAGCAGTTGCTGTGACACTTTATAGTATTTTTCCATAGGACTTAAGAGACGATCTCTAATGTCGGTTGGAATTATCGACTCGACCACTTCTTTCATTTTGTCCGGGATAGAATCATCAGCCACCATCATCATAAATAAGGTGGTGAGGCTGGCCAATTCGTGAACAACTCTGTTCCGGGCTTTTTTGCCGGCATTTAATTCATCCGATAAATTTGGGACCATATCACCCAACTTTTCGACGAGAATTTCCCCCGCCTTTTTAAGGGTAGGAATTTTGGGGAGTATTTTGCTAGAGGGCATTTCACGGATTTCCCGCATATCGGGCATGATGAGCCATGAAGCGGCCAATTTGATGTTGCTTTCGTATTCAAGAGCCCTCTGCATAGTGAGAGGAATCAAATTGCCAAAGCGATGCCGCATCAAATATGTGAGGGCATTTGCATCCATTATTTCGCCACTTTCACAATTAGAGGCACAATTCAAAGCTATTTGTCCAGCCGCTGTAAATCAGGGTGCCGCGCACAAGCACATCCCGACCAATCAACACCTTGTGCATCTGCCCGGATAGATTTGCCCCCAGTGCCTGCAAGTCAAACACACCTAAATGCGGAATTGTTAAACTGATGTCGTAAAGGAATTGGATGCTCTTGCCGTTTGGCGTGAAGACCAGTCGTTCATCGCGGGCGGTCAGAGAAAGCCCTTGCGCAATACTTGCATCAATGGAAGTGCACGACGCGCCGGTGTCAATAAGGGCTGCGGCTTCTATCGGCGGGGGAATTTCGCCGCCCTCTTTTTTAATGGCGCGCAAAATCGGCTGGGAAGGCAAAATTCCCACATAGACGGTCGGACCCGTCTGCAGTAAATCTGTCCGCTGTTTTGCGCCGATTATGGACATCGCTTACGCGAAAGACAAATCGCGGCTGAAATTGAGCGGCTTGTCATCGGCGAAAAGATCGCGCACCAGAAACGAGACATCACCCCACTTGTCAACGCCGACTTGCAAAGCGTCAACGCGGTCGCGCCACACTCCGAGAATTTCATCGCCGCGAATGACGACATAGCCGCCATTCGGATTATCTTGCCGAAGCGCGGCGAGATTCGCACGGTAAGTCGCCATCTCGGTTTTGAGTGCGTCTTCCTTTTCTTGAGTCATTGTCTGGGTTGGGTTCGTTTGGAAAACACGGATTATTATATCATAAACCGCGCCGAATTTTTCACGCCGATTCTACTGCCCGCTTTGCCATCACGACAATTAAATGCGCGCGGTAGGCGGGAGAGGCATGCAAGTCGTCGATGAGATTGTCCGCCGAAATGGAAACGCCGTCAAGTGCATTCGACGAAAAATCGGACGACAACGCCGACTCAATTTCCGTCGCGCGAAAAACGCCGTCCGAACCCGCTCCGGTCACGGCGACACGGACGCCATTCGCCGTCTTTGCCGCAAAAACACCAACCAAAGCATAACGCGACGCCGGCTGCGGAAACTTCGCATAGCCCGCTTTCTCCGGAATCGGAAAATGCACCGATGCGATAATTTCATCGTCGGCGAGGGCGGTTGTGAACATTCCGGCAAAAAAATCGTTGGCGGAAATTTCGCGTTTGTTGGTGACGACCGTCGCCCCCAATCCCAAGACCGCCGCCGGATAATCCGCCGCCGGGTCGTTGTTGGCGAGCGATCCGCCGATTGTCCCCCGATTCCGCACCTGCGGGTCGCCGATGGAATCCGCCAAATGCGACAAAGCCGGAATCGATTCGCGCACGGAATCGCTGGCGGCGACTTCGGCGTGACGCGCAAGCGCGCCGATTATCAGCGAATCGCCCTCGCGCCGAATTTTGTCTCCGCCTAATTCGGCGACGGCGGATAAATCCACCAAGCATCCCGGCTGAGCGAGTCGCTGCTTGACCGTCGGCAGCAGAGTCATTCCGCCCGCCAGCAATTTGGCGTCGTCGTGCGAAAGCAATTGGGCGGCTTCGCCGAGCGAAGTCGGCTTGTGATAATTGAAGTCGTTCATCGTATCCTCCGAATTTTATTTGCGGGCGGCGGAAAGGACGCTCCAAACCCGATGGGGCGTCGCCGGCATGGCAATGTCGTCTATGCCGAATTCGGCAAGGGCGTCCACTATGGCGTTGATGACCGCCGGCGGCGAGCCAATCGCGCCTGTTTCGCCGACGCCTTTTACGCCCAGCGAATTGTGGGCGCACAGAGTCGTCGTGTTGGCGGTTTGGAAAGAAGGCAAATCGTCGGCGCGCGGCATTGTGTAATCCATATAACTGCCGGTGAGCAATTGGCCGTCGTCGTTGTAGACCGCTTCTTCCAGCAATGCCTGCCCGATTCCCTGAGCGATTCCGCCGTGCGATTGGCCTTCTACAATCATCGGATTAATGACGCGGCCGACATCGTCTACGGCGGTGAAAGCGGCGACTTCCACTTTGCCGGTTTCGGGGTCAATTTCCACTTCGCAAATGTGGCAGCCCGCCGGATAAGTAAAATTAAGCGGGTCGTAAAACGCCTGCTCTTCCAGACCCGGCTCCAGACCGTCAGTGGAATCGTGCGCGCTTTTGTGCGGAAAATTATGGGGGACATAAGCGGCGAGGGAGACCTCCGCAAACGCCTTTTTTTTGTCGGTGCCTTTGACGGTAAATTCGCCGTTGGCGAATTCCACATCGGCGGCGTCGGCTTCCATTAAATGCGCGGCGATTTTGGCGGCTTTGTCGGTGATTTTATTAAGGGCGCGAATAATCGCCTCCCCGCCGACCGCCAGCGAGCGGCTGCCGTAAGTGCCCATTCCAAACGGAATTTTCGCCGTATCGCCGTGGACAATTTCCACCTGCGCCATCGGAATGCCAAGTTTGTCGGCAACCACTTGGGCGAATGTGGTTTCGTGCCCTTGTCCGTGGCTGTGGCTGCCGGTGAGAACCGTCACCGAGCCGGTGGGATTAACGCGCACCGTCGCCGCTTCGTAGAGTCCGGCGCGAGCCCCCAAGGAGCCGACCACCGCCGACGGAGCGATTCCGCACGCTTCAACATATGTTGACATTCCGATTCCGCGCAATTTTCCGCGTGCTTTCGCTTCGGCTTTTCGCGATGCGAATCCGTCCCAATCCGCCCGCTTTAAGGCATCATCCAGCGAGGCGTTGTAGTCGCCGGAATCATACTGCAAAGCGACCGGCGTTTGATACGGAAAAGCGTCCGCCGGAATGAAATTTTTGCGGCGCAATTCCACGCGATCGATTCCCGTTTCGCGCGCCGCTTTTTCAACGAGACGCTCAATCAAATACGCCGCCTCCGGCCTTCCCGCTCCGCGATAAGCGTCGACGGGGGCGGTGTTGGTGAAAACCGCCTTGACATTGCAGTAAATTTTCGGCGTCGCATAAACTCCGGCGAGCAGCGTGGCGTAGAGATAAGTCGGCACGCACGGCGCAAAAGTGGAAAGATACGCCCCCATATTCGCCAGCGTCTGCACCTTCAAAGCGACGAATTTGCCGTCGCCGTCAAGAGCCAATTGCGCCTTGGTTTTGTGGTCCCGTCCATGCGCGTCGGCGAGGAAGGATTCGCTTCTTTCCGCCGTCCATTTAACCGGACGCCGCACTTTCGCGGACGCCCAAGTGACGATGGCTTCTTCGGCGTAATGATAAATTTTAGAGCCGAATCCGCCGCCGACATCGGGCGCGACAACCCGCAATTTATGCTCCGGAATGTTCAGCACAAAAGCCCCCATCAGCAGGCGAATCATATGCGGATTCTGGCTTGTGGTGTAAAGCGTGTAATTGCCGTTGGCGGTGTCAAATTCGCCGATGGCGGCGCGCGGCTCCATCGCATTTGGAATCAGGCGGTTGTTGGCGAATTCAATCGTCGCCGTGTGGGCGGCGTTTTTAATCGCCTCGTCAATTTCCGCTTCGCTGCCGATTTCCCAGTCGTAGCACAGATTCCCCGGCGCTTCCGGGTGGACATCGCCGCTTTCGCCGGACAGGGCTTTTCCCATATCAACGACGGCGGTCATCGGCTCGTAATCCACGCTGATTTTATCGGCGGCGTCTTTCGCCTGCGAAAGCGTCTCCGCAATTACCACCGCCACTTGATCGCCGACATGCGAAACTTTGTCCGTGCCCATCGGCGGATGCGGCGGCTCTTTCATCGCTTCGCCGTGGCGGTCGGTGACGCACCATCCGCACGGCACGCCGCCGACCGAATCCGCCGCCATATCCTTGCCGGTGAAAATAGCCACGACGCCGGACATTTTCGCCGCTTCGCCGATGTCCAGCCGATTGATTTTCGCGCGCGCATGCGGCGACCGCACAATGTGCGCGTAAGTTTGATTCGGACGATTGATGTCGTCCGTGTAAGTTCCGCGCCCGGTGAGAAAGCGAAAATCTTCCACCCGCTCCACGCGCGCACCGATGCCTTGGCCGTTTGTCTTCATGACTGCCTCCGTTTTATATCTGGCGATTCATCATCGCAAAATTTTACTATCCGCCCCCGCCGCCGAGAATGGCCACCCAGAGTCCAGAGTTCACTGCTATCAGAAACACCTTCATCCCCGCATTTTTTCCGCCGCCGACTGCACCGCCTTGACGATGTTGTGATAGCCCGTGCAGCGGCACAGATTCCCTTCCAGCCAGTCGCGAATTTCGCTTTCCGACGGCGATGGATTCTTCGCCAGCAGGTCCGCCGCCGACATTACCATTCCGGGCGTGCAGAATCCGCATTGCAGTCCGTGATGCTCCCGAAACGCCTCCTGCAGGGGCGAGAGCGAATCGCCCTCGGCGATTCCTTCAATCGTGGTGATTTCGGCGCCGTCCGCTTGGACGGCGAGAATCGTGCATGCCTTGACTGAATCGCCGTTCAAATGCACGACGCATGCTCCGCATTGGCTTGTGTCGCAGCCGATATGCGTTCCGGTGAGCCGCAGGTTTTCACGCAGAAAATCGGCCAGCAGCAAATTCGGCGGCGCCTCCGCATGGACGGATTTGCCGTTGACGGTCATCGTAATTTTCATTTTCTTCTCCTCTCGAAAATGTCAATGGGATTATACCCTAAAAAACGCCGAATGTCGCCGCTAAAATTAAAGCGGCGACAATCGCCGACCCCAGCGAAAGCCATAGCCGAATTTTCCCCGCCGACACTTTTTTGGGAGGGGGCGACGGAGCCGCCGACTCGCCCCCCAATTCGGCGGAAAATGTACCGAAAAATTGGTCGGCGTATTTTTTCGCCGTAGAGTCAATTAAGCGGGAGCCCAACTGCATAATTTTTCCGCCGACTTCGGCTTTCGCCGAGTAGGAAAGCAGCGTGGCGTCGCCGTCCTGCGAAAGCAAAACGGCGGCTTCGCCCTTGGCGAATCCGGCGGCGGCGTCTTTTCCTTCGCCGATAATGCGGCAGCCGTCCGGCGGATTTGCGTCGGTGATTTTCATTCGTCCCCGCATTTTCAGCGACAGCGGACCAAGGCGAATTCGGGCGGCGATGTCAAATTCATTATCGGCGATTCGCTCCATTTTTTCGCAACCCGGAATCGCCCTCGCCAGAATTGCGGGATCGTTGAGTGCCTGCCACACCGATTCTTTGGCGGCGGGAATTCGGACGCTGCCGACCATTTTCATCTTTTAATTATAGCATTGAGTCAATCCCTCTTCGCCGACCGCTTATAATGACAGCGCAAAAATGGAGAAAAATTTAATGCGGACGCAAAAATATTTGGCCGAATTCATCGGCGCGTTTTTTCTGACATTCACTTTCGGAATGGCGGCGATTGACCCCGGCGCGGGCGCAATGTGGCCGCTGGCGGTCGGATTCGCCATTGCTGCGATGACATTCGCCTGCGCGGAAATTTCCGGCGCGCACTTCAATCCGGCGGTGACCATCGCCCTGTGGATGCGGCGAAAATTGGCAAGCCGCGAAGTCGCCCCTTATCTTGTCGCTCAGACGGCGGCGGCGGTGGCGGCGGCGGTTTTGGTTTTGGCGATAAAAGGCGAAGCGTCCGCCATCGCCGATTTTTCGCCGCTGTCGGCACTCGTCGCTGAATTTTTATTTGCGTTTTCGCTGGTGTGGGTCGCGCTGAATTGCGAAAAAAATCCGGCGCGCGGAATTGCCGTCGGCGCGATTGTATCGGCGGGGGCGTTTGCGGCGGGGCCGATTTCCGGCGGGGCTTTTAATCCGGCGGTCGCCGTCGGCATTTCGGCGATGGGACTCGCCGAATGGCCGAATCTGTGGGTGTATATTCTGGGTGGATTCGGCGGCGGGGCGTGCGCTTCGCTGGCGGTTTTCTTCATTCTGGAAAAGCAAAACGAAAACGAATCTGATTCCGCCGATGAAAGTGACGGTGACGAATCCGATGGCGAGTCGCAAGAAAAGTCCGTCGATGCCCCCACTTCCAAAAGATACATTTTGGTAGGGACTCGCAAAGGCAAAGAAGCCGCTTTTGTTAATCTGCAGAAAAAGTGGCTGGCGATTCCCAAAGAAAGATTCCCACCCGAAATTGCCTACGAAAACGATAAGGTACCACGGAATCGCGCCGCCGAAATTAAGGAATTGGCGGAATCCGCGCATGTGGAATCGGTGGATTATCCGCCGAAAGATTCCTTGGAATAACGGTACAATGCATGTCGACATCTCGCCGAAATTGAGCGATTCCGCTGATGCAAAAGCGGCGGCGTTGCTCATTCGCAGTTGCGTCCATTGCGGAATGTGCCTGCCGGCGTGTCCGACCTATCGTCTTTTCGGCAATGAATTGGACAGTCCGCGCGGACGAATTTATCTGCTGAAAAATACGCTTGAATCGGGCGTCGCCGCCCCCGCCGCCCAGAAGCATTTTGATCGCTGCCTAACCTGTCGCGCCTGCGAATCGGCGTGTCCGTCGGGCGTGGAATACGGCAAAATCGCCGACTTCGGACGCGCTTTAATTGCGCGCGAAAAGCCGCGTCCTTTTTTGCAAAAGGCGATTCGCCGCTTTATTGCCGAATTTTTTTCACGCCCGATTTTCGTCGGCATCATCGTCCGAATTGGCTGGGCGATTCGTTTTTTTCTGCCGTCTTCGCTTGCGCGGACGCTGCCGAATTCGCCTGCTGTTTCGCTGCCTTTTCCGCGGCATCGTCGGCGGGTGATTCTGCTTGAAGGCTGCGCGCAATCGGCGTTTGCGCCTTCCATTAATTCATCTCTCGCGAAAATTCTGGACAAGATTGGCGTGTCGGCGATTGTCGCCCCCGCCGCCGGCTGCTGCGGGGCTTTGCGATTTCATTTGGATTTGCAGAAGGAAGGGCGCAACGATATGCGGCGCAATGTCGCCGCATGGCATTCGCTATTAAAAAGCGGCGATGCGGAATGCATTTTGATGACGGCAAGCGGCTGCGGGGCGTCGGTCAAAGAATACGGGGCGCATTTGGCGGACGATTCGGCCTTTGCGGAAAAAGCGAAATTCGTCTCCGAAAAAACCGCCGACGCCGCTGAATTTCTGCGGCGGGAATGGGAGTCGCTGACGCCGCACTTGGATTTGGAATCGGCGGACAAAAAACGAGTCGCCGCCCATGAGCCCTGCACTTTGCAGAATGCGGCGAAACTTCCCGGAATCGTCGGCGAATTGCTGGGGCGGTTGGGATTTGAAGTGACGCCGTCGGCGGATTCATCGCAATGCTGCGGGTCGGCGGGGGCGTATTCGCTTTTGCAGCCGCAGATTTCAAAACGATTGCGGGAGCGAAAATTGCAGTCGCTGATGGGCGGCGGACCGCAGATTATCGCGACGGCGAATATCGGCTGCCTTCTGCATTTGCGCGGCGGGACGGATACGCCCGTGCATCACTGGCTGGAATTGCTGGCGGAAAAAATACGGGATTGAAATAATTCCATCGGCGGCTTTTAATTCGCCGACGGTTTTCATCCCGCTACCAGCAGGGCGATGCCGACGGCGATTCCGCACGCCGCCATTAGGCGAATTGGACGGCGCGGTTCACCCAAAAAAATCATTCCGATTAATGCCCCGAAAACTATCGCCGTCTCCCGCATCGCCGCCACCGGACCGATCGGGGCTTTCGTCAATGCGTAAAGAATTAAAATGTAAGCGAACATTGTCAACATTCCGGCGGCGATTCCGGCTTTGAAATACGGACGCATTTCAGCGGCGAGTTTTCGTCCCCGAATCCAAAACGCCGCCGCCGGAAAAATCGCTCCTTCCAAGGCAAAAATCCAAACGGCGTACTGCATCGCCGATTCCGCCATGCGCGCGCCTTTGGCATCCACTAATGTATAGCAGGCAATCCAGCACGAAGTTCCCAATGCCGCCGCCGCCGCCCGCCGCTCAAATTTTCCGCCGACCGAAAGCAAAATCACGCTGGCGGAAGTGACGATAATTCCCAATGCCGCCGTCGCGCTGATGGATTCATCCAAAAGGGCGACCGAAAGCGCCGTCGCCAAAAGCGGGGCGGCGCCTCGCGCCAGCGGATAAACCTGACTCAAATCGCCCAGCCGATACGACCACAGCAGAAAAAATAAATACCCCAAATGCAGCGCAGTGCTGACTCCCAAAGCGAACCACACTTTCGCCGTCGGAAATTCCACGAATGGAATGAGGATGAGCGCCGCCGTGAATTCGGTCAGCATCATCACCGATGTCATCGGCGTGCGGTCGCTGGCGCTTTTTAGAAAAGCATTCCAGACGGCGTGCGCCATCGCCGCCGACAGCACAAGAAAAACAATAAACGGGCTCACTTATTCGCCGCCATTTTGGAGAATTCTACGCTGAATTGCCGAGCGGAATTTTTTCCAAATTTGATTAAAATCAAGCTGCGGCGATGCTGATTATCGGCTGACCGAATCGTCGGCGAAATGAATCGCCGCTTTGACGGCGCGATTCCAACCGCCGAGAATTTTCGCCCTTTCTTCCGCCTTCATCTGCGGATGAAATTCGGCGTCGCGTCTCCACAAATCGGCGATGTCCTTCATTTCGCTGAAAATTCCGACTTTTAATCCGGCGAGAAAAGCCGCGCCCAATGCCGTCGTTTCGGTGATTTTCGGCCGCATCACCGGCAGATTTAAGATGTCGGCGAGACGCTGCATCAGCCAATTATTTTTCACCATTCCGCCGTCGGCTTTAAGAATCGCGGGGGAAATTCCGGCGGCGCGCATTGCCGAAAGCAAATCGGCGGTTTGGCAGCAGACCGAATCCAAAGCCGCGCGGGCGATGTCGGCGGAATTCGCGGCGCGAGTCAGGCCGAAAATCGCCCCGCGCACATTCGGCTTCCAATGCGGCGCGCCGAGTCCGGTAAAAGCGGGGACAAGAAAAACGCCGCCGTCCGATTCCGCCGCCAGCGATTCCACTTCCGCCGAATTTTTAATGACGCCGATTCCGTCCCGCAGCCACTGCACCGCAGCGCCCGCTGAAAAAATGGAGCCCTCAATGGCAAACGCCGATTTTCCGCCGACCGAATATGCCGCCGTCGCCAGCAATTGATTCGGCGGAATTACCGGCGAATCGCCGCATTGCGCCAGCATAAAGCAGCCCGTGCCGTAGGTGCTTTTAATGTCGCCGGGATGAATGCACGCCTGCCCGATTGCCGCCGACTGCTGGTCGCCGGCGACTCCGCCGATGAGAATTGAATCGCCCAAAATTTCCGCTTCGCCGAAATCATCGGCGGATTCTAAAATCGTCGGCAGAATTTTTTTCGGGACGCGAAAAAGGGCGAGCAATTCGTCGTCCCATTGCTGCGTCCGCAAATTAAAAAGGGCGGTGCGCGATGCATTGGTGATATCGGTGGCGTGGACTTTTCCGCCGGTCAGCCGCCAAATTAAAAATGAATCCATCGTGCCGAAAAGAATTTCGCCGCTTTCCGCCGCCTTTCGCGCGTTGGGGATTTTATCCAGCAGATGCGCGATTTTAGTGGCGGAAAAATAAGGGTCAAGGAGCAGTCCGGTTTTTTTTCGGACGATGGATTCCGCCCCGTCTTTTTTCAGCGACGCGCAAATATCGGCGGTGCGGCGGTCCTGCCAGACGATGGCGTTGGCGATGGGCTTGCCGGATTTTCGCGCCCACAGCACCGTTGTTTCACGCTGATTTGCAATGCCGACGGCGGCGATTTTTCCGCCGTCCTTGCGGGCGAAATCGGCGGCGTTTTCGCAGACCGCCGCGACGGTTTGCCAAATTTCTTCGGCGTCGTGCTCGACGAATCCGTCGGCGGGATAATGCTGGGTGAATTCACGCTGCGATGAAAATATCGGCGAGAGTCCGTCGGCGTCAAACAGAATCGCCCGCGTGCTGGTAGTGCCTTGGTCAATCGCCAGAAGGAATCGCCTGTGTGCCGTCGCCGCCATTTTTGCGGACGATTCTACGCCCGCCCAAACCAATCCGCGACTTTTTGCTTGGCGGCATCATCCAAATGAAGATAAAGTTTGCTGCGGCGAAAAAGAGCGTCCGCCGCCGTTTCCGCCCATTCTTCCCGATGCAAAATAAAGAATCAACTTGTTTCTTCGGGAAAGTGGCAGGCGATCTGATGGTTATTTTCCAGTTCACGCCAGACGGGCACTTCTATGCGGCAGCGGTCGCGTACACGGGGGCAGCGGGTATTAAAACGGCAGCCGGACGGCAGCGCGCCGGGAGAGGGAATTTCGCCGGGAAGTTTTATCGGCCGGAATTGATGGCTTTTTTCAATTGACGGAATAGCGGACATCAAAACACGGGTATAAGGATGGCGGGGAGCGGCGAAAATTTTCTTCGTCGAAGCGAGTTCCATCAGCGCGCCGGCATAAAGGACGGCGACTCGGTCGGATAAATGCGCAACGACCGCAAGATCATGAGAAATAAAAAGGTAGGAAGTTCCAATCTCGTCCTGCAATTCGGCGAGAAGATTGAGAATGTCGGCCTGGGTGGAGACATCCAAAGCGGCGACGGATTCGTCGCAGACAACAATTTCCGGATACAAGATTAGAGCGCGCGCGATGCCGATGCGCTGCCGCTGTCCGCCGCTGAAAGCGTGAGGGAAACGGCGCAGATGTTCAAGATTGAGCCGGCACTTGCCCGCAATTTCCCGGACGCGCTCGTCAATTTCGGCGCGGGAAAGAGCGCCGCCAAGGCATTGCAGCGGCTCGGCGATGATATCGCGCGCGGTCATTCGCGCGTTAAGCGAGGAATGCGGATCCTGAAACACCATTTGCATGTGGCGGCGTAGCGGCCGCAATCGGCGTTCCGACAAGCGGGCAAGATCATGGCTCTCGCCGCCGACATTCAGACGGACGGAGCCGCCGCTCGGTCGCAGCGCCCGCAAAATAGCGCGCGCCACAGTGGTCTTTCCGCTTCCGGATTCGCCGACAAGCCCTAGCGTTTCCCCGCGCGCAAGAGAAAAATTGACGCGATCTACAACCTTAACGCGACGCTGTCCGCCCGCCAGCAGTCCGCCGCCGACAGTGAAGGAAAAATCCAAATCCTTCACTTCCAACAAAGGCGAGGAATCGTTCATACTGTCTCCCGCTCCGCCGCATCTTCGGCAAGAAAACATTTGACCGTCCGCTGTCCGACGAAAAAGGCGGGAGGCAATTCGGAGTCGCATCGCGTTGGCAATCGCAGCGGACAGCGGGGATGAAACGGACAGCCGGAAACAATCTCCAACGGCCCGGGAATTTCACCCGGCACCGGCGTTAATTTGCTTCCGCTGTCCGTAATTCGCGGAGTAGCCCGCAATAATCCGCTGGCGTAGGGATGAAGGGGGTCGGAAATGATACTGGCGGCCGACCCATACTCCACAATCCATCCGAGATACATTACGGCTATTTCATCGGCGATTTGCGATATGACTCCCATATCGTGGGAAATGAAAATCATCGCCATATTTTCGGCTTCCTGCAATTCGCGCAGCAGTTCAAGGATTTGCGCTTGAATGGTGACATCCAAAGCAGTGGTCGGTTCATCCGCAATTAAAACAGAGGGCTTTCCGGCAAGAGCGAGAGCAATCATCACGCGCTGTCGCATGCCGCCTGAGAGTTCGTGGGGATACTGTCCGAGGCGTAGTTTCGGATTGGGAATGCCAACGCGATCAAGCAGATTGAGCGTAACCTCGCGGGCGGCGGCGGCTTTTTCGCTGCGATGCAATCCGATGACTTCGCGCAAGTGCGCGCCGACCGTATGAACCGGCGACAGCGAAGCGGTTGGCTCCTGAAATATCATCGCAATGCGGCCGCCGCGAATGGCGCGCATTTGCGGACTATTGGTCGGCAAAGCGGCGAGATCTGATTCATCTCCGCGTTCATCGTTCAGAATGATTTCCGCGCCTTCTTCAATGAATGCACCTTGCGGAAGAATCCGCATAACAGCCCGCATGGCGATGCTTTTTCCGCAGCCGGACTCGCCGACCAAGCCGAGCGTTTTTCCGCGCCGCACCGAAAAATTAACGCCCTTGACGGCGCGAAGCGCGCCTTCATCGGTGCCGATAGTAACCCGCAAATTGCGGACGGAGAGAATCGGTGAATCAGTGGGCATGAGGATCGGCGGCGTCGCGCAGTCCGTCTCCCAATAAAGTGAATGCGAGAACGGCGACAACGGCAAAAATGGCGGGCAAAAACAGCCACGGCGCCTGCTCTATGGCGCGAATATTCTGCGCCTGCTGAAGCAGAACGCCCCAGCTGACGGTGGGCGGACGGAGTCCTAATCCAATAAAAGAAAGCGCAGTTTCGCTGATAATAATATATGGAAAACTGATGACAAGATCCACAATAATATAACCGGTGAACGATGGCAGAAGATGCCGGCCAATAATACGGGAATGAGACGCGCCCGCCAAGCGCGCGGCGATGACATAATCCTCGTTGCGCTGAGTGAGCAAGTGACTCCGCACCCTTCGCGCCAGCGTTGGCCAGCCGACAAGGCCGAAAACAAGAGTCATTGCGAAGTAAACTTGAATGTTGCTCCATTCGCGCGGAAAAGCGGCGGCGAGTCCCATATAAAGCGGAATGATGGGAATCACGCGCACAACTTCAGTAATTCGCTGGGCGATAGTATCCGTCCAGCCTCCAAAATATCCTGCGGCGCCGCCGATAATCAAGGCAAGAACAAAAGAGGCAAGTACGCCGAGGACGCCAATGGAAAGCGAGGTGCGGGTTGCAAACAGCGTCCGCGAGAAAACATCCCGGCCCAGATCGTCGGTTCCAAACAGATGAATTTTTCCGTCGGTGACGCCGAACAGCCGACGCTCGGCCGGAATGATTCCGAGCAGAAAATAGGGCTCGCCGAGAGTGAAAAACCGAATATGCCGGCGCGTGTCCGTATCCGTCTTGGCGATTGGGCGCAGAGTCACCGGATCTCGCTCGGTGCTAACGCCGTAAATGAATGGACGAATCGAAAAGCCGGCTTGATCCCAAAACTTGGGAATCTGCGGCGGCGCATTGACATAGGCGCGATCGCGGGCGACGCTGGAATACGGCGCGAAAAATTCTACAAAGGTGCTTAGCACGGCCAGCGTCAGCAGGACGGCGCCCGCCATCAGCGCGGTTTTATGGCGCAAAAAACGCCACCACACCAACTGCCATTGCGAGGCGGTATAATAGCGCCGCCGTTTTTCTTCTGCGATGGATATCGCCGTTGATGTCATCCTTCTCGGAGTTTTACACGCGGGTCCAGCGCCGCCAAAGCAATGTCCGCGAAAAAATTCATCACGACAATGAAAAAGGTCAGCAAAAGCAGTATTGCCCCGACGACATACATATCCAAATCCAAATAGGAGCGAATTAGCAATTCGCCCAATTCGGGAAGGCCGAGAACCAGCGCAACAATGGGCAATTCGGAAAAGACGCGGTTGGCGTCAAAGCCGATTGTGCTGACGACCGGATTGAGAGCAAGACGCGCAGGATATTTTAAGAGAAGCCGCCATTCCGGAAGTCCGCGCGCGCGCGCGGCGACAACGGAAAGTTTGCCTATTTCATCAAGCATAGTGGCGCGCACGGTTTGTAATTGCAAAGCGGTGGCCGACCATGCCAGCACTGCAGCAGGGGTAGCCAGATGAACGAAAAGATCGCCGACTTTCGCGATTGACCACGCCGCATTGCGGAATTCCGGAGAAAACAAACCGCCAATGGATATTTCGAAGAAAGCCGAGCCAGCGTAGAGAAGCAGCAACGCGAGCAGAAAATTCGGCAGCGCAAGGCCAAGATAACTTATGACAGTGAGTCCATAATCCGCAGCCGATCGCCGCCGAACGGCGGCGTAGATTCCCATCGGAATAGACAAAATATAAGTGAGCAGCAGCGTCGCATAAAGCAATGCCAAAGTGAGAATCAAACGGTCGCCGATGACATCGTTGACGGATGTTTCAAAGGCGAAAGACTGTCCGAAATCAAACCGCGCGACGATGCCCCAAATCCAAGATAAATAACGCTCCCATGCCGGACGGTCCAATCCGAATTCCACGCGGATGTTTTGAATATCGCTCGCCGACACTTGCACGCCGGTGCCGGAAAATTTGCGAAAAGCGTAGCGGTCGGCGTAATCACCGGGCGGCAATTCCATCACGGCAAAAACCATAATGGAAACCGCCAGCATAGTTGCCACTATGCCAGTCATCCGCCGCAATAAAAACCCCCACACTCCGGACCTCTTCCGTGTGCGGTCCCTTGTTTTCGCTTCTCCCGGCAAATTTCACTTAAGAAACCATTGCTGCGGCCGATAGGAATAGGCCCAGTAGTAGTCGAAAGATTTTGCGGCAAATCGCGGAATGTTGACCAGCCGATTGGAGTGGTAAACCGGCAGCGGAGCGGCAACCACGCCGATTTTGATGAGATTGTCCACATGGATGTCCACGACTTTGCCGCCGATGCGATCGGACTCCGGAGTCCCCAGCGGCGTCTGCGTAAATTTCTCGGCCAGCGGATAGAGATCCTTAACGTATTGCGGAGGCTCCGTTCCTTCGGCGCCATTAGTAAGACGCCATGTCGCCCACTCAAAGCCGTTGCCGGGATTGAAATAATAGCCGAACGGCGGAATAAATGTGGCGATGTATTGGGAGATCGTCGGCGCAGAGGTATTGTCGTTTTTCCACGCGGTGAGGTCCAGATCATTATTGTTGCCGGCCGCGCGGTATTCATCCGAAGTCACTTCTTTCAAATCCACGCGCACGCCGACTTTCCCCCAGTAGTCGCGCGCAAGCTCATGCAATTTGACCGGGCCGCCCTGAGTGGCGTAGAGCAATCGCACAACCAGCGGCTTGCCGTCGGCGCGCTCTCGTACGCCATCGCCATCGGAATCTTTCAATTTCATTTCATCCAGAAGATTTCGCGCCGAATCCGGATCGTGGGCGATTTCATAATTCAGATGACGATTTTCGACAAAACCGACCGTCTCCGGCTCCGCAGGCGTGGATTGCACCGGCTGACCCTGCCCAAGATATACCAAATCGTTGATTTCATCACGGTTTAGGGCGCGCGACATCGCTTGATTAAACCGAATGTCGGAGAAAATCCGCCGCAATTCCGGGTCCTTATGCGTGCGGTTGAATGAGTAAAATTGGGTCTCCCCCAGCGCCTTGACGAGATAAATTTCGTAGTCGCCTTTTTTCTCATTCTCTTTCAGCAGCGGGAAATCCTCCAAAAACACCGCCTGCGCTTTGTAGGTAATTTCGCCGTTGGCCATCTTCAAATTCTGCAACTCCTTGCTGGGAACATATTCCTCCTCAATTTCGCCGATGTAGGGCAATTGCTGTCCGCGCGTATCCGTCATATGGAAGTAGGGATTGGCGACCAACCGACGGCCGGTCGGAGTTTCCTCCACTAAAATGTGCGATTCCAAGGTCGGCATAACGCGCGTGTCCTTTTTGGACAGCAGCGGGGAAGGAACATCCTTCCAGTCGCTCCCGCCGTAATACAGATTGAACAGATCCTTCCACTTTTTGAATCCGCGCTCTTTTGCCAGATTATCCGCGTCGGCGTTGTAAGCCGCATGGAATTGCGACAGAAAACGCTTGGGCAGAAAGGGCTGCCCGTAATCAACAGCAAAGCGGTTGGCTATTCCGGGCGCGGGGACGGAAAAGGCAAATCTGACGACGGAATCATCAACCGCCGTCACTTTGGCCGGCTTGTCGCCGAACAGCCAGCGCGTCGGCGTTTCGGGATAAATATCCTTGTTGAGAATCACATCGTTGTACCAAAAAGCGATATCCGATGCCGTGAACGGGTCGCCGTTGGACCACTTGTGCCCGCGTCGCAAGGTGAAAGTCAGCTCCGTGAATTCGCTGTTCCATTCATATTTCTTGGCGACATTCGGAACAACGGTCTGCAGATCGTCGGCGTAGCGCAGCAGATTAACATGACGAACGCTGAGCAAATCGGAAGTGGCCGATTCGGTCGCCTTGGAAATGCCGCGCAAAATGCCGCCGTATTTGCCGATTTCGTCGTAGGGGGCGACGACGAGCGGCTCCTCCGGCAAACGCCCGGCAATCGGCGGCAGCGGCGGATTTCCCTCAATGCGCGCGTTGAATGATTCCGCCTGCGGATCGCCGGAAAACGCGAGTTCGCAGCCGGCCAGCAACTCAAACTCGGCGAGTTCGTATTGCTGTGGGAAATCCCCGGCAGTGGAATTGTCGGCGACGGTATAAGCGGGGCAGGCCGCCAACGAAGAAGACACCGGCAAAAAACCGGCGACGACGATGAATAAGATTGAGACGAAAGTGCAGAGACGCGGCATGGCTTTATCCTCCATTCGGTAAAGATGACAATATTATTATACAGCAATTTTAATCGGTCTGTCAAATCCGGCTTCCCGGATGATTCTACGCCCGCCCAAACCAATCCGCGACTTTTTGCTTGGCGGAATCATCCAAATGAAGATAAAGTTTGCTGCGGCGAAAAAGAGCGTCCGCCGCCGTTTCCGCCCATTCTTCCCGATGCATATAATCGGCTTCGCATTCGTAAAAATCGCCGCCGAAATGCGCCCCCAAATCGCCGATGGATTCAGCGTCGCCGAGCATTCGGAAGGCGCGAGTCCCGTAGGAAAAAGCCAGCCGCCTCGCCCAATTCGCCGATAAAAAGGCATAGCGATTCGCTAGCGATTCGGCGAGTTGATTCGCCGATTGAAAATCGCCGCCGGGCAGGGGCGAATCCGCCGTCCAATCGTTTGTAGAATCGCCGAGATGCGGCGAAATTTTGTGCAAAGCGGCTTCGGCGAGTCGGCGGTAGGTCGTCAATTTTCCACCGACGACAGTCAGCAGCGGCGGCGAATCGGACGGCGAATCCAAATGCAATTCATAATCGCGGCTGGCTTTTTGCGCCGCTGAATTGCCGTCGTCGGCGAGCGGACGGACGCCGGAAAAAGTAGCGATGACATCGGCGGGCGACAGAGTCGCTTGAAAATAATCGCGCGCGATTCCGCACAGATATTCAATTTCCAAATCATCGGCGGCTGCATCGGCGGGGTCGCCGCAAAAATCCGCGTCGGTCGTGCCGAGCAGCGTAAAGCGTCCTTCGTAGGGAATCGCAAAAATAATTCGCCCGTCGCTGTTTTGGAGAATGTAGGCGTCTTCGCCGTCGAAAATTTTCGGGACGATGATATGACTGCCCTTGACGAGGCGAATGCGCGTCGGCAAAGCGGATGCGGCTTCAATGCCAAGTCCGCCGACCCACGGCCCGGCGGCGTTGATGAGAATTCGCGCGCGCGATTCTAATTCGCCTTTGGATTCGCTTTGCAGAAAAATCCGCCAGAATTTTTTTTCGCGGACGGCTCGGATGAATTTGGTGCGGGTTAAAATCGTCGCCCCTTTTTCGCGCGCCGAAATTGCGTTGGCGACGACGAGTCGGGAATCGTCCGCCCAGCAGTCCGAATAGCAGAATCCGCGTCGCCATTTGTCGGCGAGCGGCTTGCCCGCCGAATGTCGGCGAAGGTCAATCGCTTGGCCGGGCGGCAGCGAATTCGCTTGGGCGAGTCGGTCGTAAAGAAAAAGCCCGATTCGCAAAATCCACGCCGCCCGCATTTCCGGACGATGCGGCAGAATGAATCGCATCGGACGAATTAAATGCGGGGCGATGCGCATTAAAATTTCGCGCTCGGCGAGTGCCTGCCGCACCAGCGAAAACGCCCCAAACTCCAAATAGCGAAGTCCGCCATGGACGAGTTTTGTGCTGGCTGATGAAGTCGCCGAGGCGAGGTCGCCCATTTCGCAGAGAAGCGATTTAACGCCTCGTCCGGCGGCGTCGCGGACGATTCCGCAGCCGTTGATTCCGCCGCCAATAACAGCGAGGTCAAATTCATCTTCGTGCATTTTACGCCCAGCGAAAATTGGCGTTAATCCGCACAATCGCCGTGGACTGCACTTTGAGGAAATTCCTCTGCGCCAATTGATCCACGCTTCGGGGATTCGTGGGGATTATCCGCCGGCGGAAAGGGACATTAACGGTCCCGTCACTTTTGCCATGATTTAACTCCTTGCCGATTATTCGGCGGTTGTAGCAATGAATGGATTGTATCAGAATCCAATGGACAGCGAACCCGCTGTTAAAACTTTTTTGGAATCAATTCCATCTGCGCCGTCTTGACCGGCCGCTCCGGCGACGCCTTGAATTCCTTGGTCGCCTTTATCGCCCTTGTCGCCTTTTGCGCCTTGCAAAAATTCGCGGCGGAATTTTGCTATAATCCGCGCGCCGTTTCTTAAGCCGTGATTGATCCGCATCTTCTTCGCAACGACCTTGATGCCGTCGCCGAAAATTTGAAGCGGCGCGGCTATGCATTCCCGCGCGAATCCTTCGCCGAATTTGAATCAGCGCGAAAATCATTGCTGGGCGAAGTGGAAAAAAAACGCGCGGACATCAATTCCATCGCGCGAAAAATCGGCGAACTCAAAGCCCAATCGGATTTGGAATCCGCCGATAAAATCGCCGCCTTGTCGCGCGAATCGGCGGCGATAAAAGAAGGACTGAAACAGCAGGAAGACGCCCTGCAGAAAACGCAGGAGCAGTATCTCCGAGAGATTCTTCTTGACCTGCCGAATCTCCTTGACGATTCCGTCCCCGACGGCGACGGCGAAAACGACAGCAAGGAAATTCGCAGATGGGGCGAATTGCCTGTGATGGATTCTCCCAAGGATCATGTCGCTCTTGGCGAATCGCTCGGCATGATGGATTTTCCGGCGGCGGCGAAAATGGCCGGGGCGCGATTTGTTTCGCTTGCCGGGCCGCTGGCGCGACTCCATCGCGCCTTGACTCAATTTATGCTGGACTTTCATACCGCCCATCACGGCTATGAAGAAGTTGTCGTGCCGCATCTTGTCAATGAAAAAACACTCACGGGCACCGGACAATTGCCGAAGTTCGGCGACGAATTGTTTTGCATCAAAGACGACGGCTTTTATTTAATTCCGACCGCCGAAGTGCCGGTGACGAATTTCGCGCAGGATAAAATTTTTCGGCATGATGAATTGCCGAAGAAGTTTGTTTGCCACACGCCGTGCTATCGGCGGGAAGCCGGCGCGCATGGCAAGGACACTCGCGGAATGCTGCGGCAGCATCAATTTGACAAGGTGGAATTAGTTCATATTTCCCCGCCCGAAGATTCGGACAAGGCTTTGGAGGAATTAACTTCCAACGCCGAAAAGATTCTGCGGGAATTGAAATTGCCGCATCGCGTCGTTCTTTTGTGCGCGGGCGACATCGGATTCGCCGCCGCAAAAACTTATGATATAGAAGTGTGGTTGCCGGGGCAGAATCGCCACCGCGAAATATCATCGTGCAGCAATTGCCGCGACTTTCAAGCGCGCCGAATGATGGCGCGATTCCGCGCGCCCCAAAAAAAGAAGACGGAATTTGTCCATACCTTAAACGGCTCCGGCGTCGCCGTCGGGCGCGCCTTAATTGCGGTGATGGAAAATTATCAGCAGGCCGACGGCTCAATTAAAGTCCCCCCCCCCCTTGTTTCTTATATGGGCGGGGCGGAAATAATATCGCCGAAATAATGACGGCGATTCGCACTCGTTTTGCGCCGAGTCCCACCGGCTATCTGCATATCGGCGGCGCGCGCACCGCGCTTTTTTCGTGGGCTTTCGCGAGGGGGGGGGGGGGGCAATTCGTTTTGCGAATTGAAGATACTGATTCCGCCCGCTCGACCGATTCCGCCTCGCGCGCGATTATCAATGCGATGGATTGGCTTGGGTTAAATTATGATGAAGGGCCTATTTATTCTTCCGCCCGCGCGGACGAGCATCGGCAATTAGTTCGCCGCCTGCTCGCCGAAAACAAGGCGTATTACTGCTATGCGACTCCGGAGGAATTGTCGCGCCTGCGCGAAGAGCAAATCGCCCGCAGCGAAAAGCCGCGCTACGACCGCCGCTGGCGCGATTCCAAACGCCCCCCCCCCCCCGGCGTTTCGCCGACAGTTAGATTCAAAACGCCAATGGAAGGCGAAATTATTTTTGACGACGCGGTCAAAGGAAAGATTGCCGTCGCCAATTCCGAATTGGACGACCTTGTAATTCTTCGCGCCGACGGCCGCCCCACTTATAATTTAGCCGTTGTCGCCGACGACGCCGCCGCTAAAATCACCCATGTCATTCGCGGCGAAGATCATGTCAGCAACACGCCGCGCCAAATGCATCTTTTTTATGCGATGGAAATTGAGCCGCCGCAATTCGCCCATGTTCCTCTTTTATTAAACGCCGCGCGCGATGAAAGCGGCGATCCAATTCTTAATGAAAACGGCGAGCCGCGATACGAAAGAATGTCCAAAAGAAACGGCGCGGTGGATGTGATGCGCTACCGCGATGACGGATTCTTAAGCGAAGCGATGATTAATTATCTCGCGCGACTCGGCTGGTCGCCCGCCGATGCAAGCGAAGTTTTTGACCGCGAATTCTTTGTCCGCAACTTTTCATTAGACCGCGTCCAGCGGGCTCCGGCGCGGTTTGATGCGAATAAATTGCGCTGGCTTAATCATCGGCATCTTTCCCGCAAAGACGCCCAAACGCTGGGCGAAATGGCGGGATTGTCGGCGGGCGAATCGGCCATTGAATTAGTCCGCGCGTCGGCGTTTACGCTTAATGAATTGCGCGAAGCGTCGGCGTATTTTGAATCCCCCCCCCCCCCTCCCGATGAATTATTAAGCCGTTATTTGGCGGCGGAGAATCGTCCGGCGGTTCATTCGCTGGCGGAAAAATTGCGCGCATTGGAAAAATGGAATGCGGCGGAAATTAAGCGGACGATAAAAGAAATCGCGCGCGCGAATCAATTAAAATTCGCCGCCTTGGGAATGCCGCTGCGCGCGCTGCTGACGGGCCGCTCCGAATCGCCGGATATTGCCGAAGTTGCGGAAGTTTTGGGGCGCGAAGAATCGCTTCGCCGAATTACCGTCGGATTAAAATGAAATCGCAAAATCAAGAATGGATTGAACGCTCGCGCCGCGCCGTGTGGCATCCGGCGACGCAAATGCGGAATCTGCAAAGCGCGGACATTATCGCCGACGGCAAGTCGGGGAAGGGGGGGGGGGGGGGGCTTATTCCTGTTGCGCGCGGCGATGGGGCATGGCTGATTGATTTTGACGGCCGCCGGATTCTGGATGCGGTGTCGTCGTGGTGGGTGAATTTATTCGGCCATTGCAATTCCAAAATCGCCGATGCCGTTTGCGCGCAGGCGAAGGAATTAGAGCATGTAATGCTCGCCGGATTTACGCATCGGACGGCGGTTGAATTATCGGAAAAACTTTCCGCCGCCGCCCCGCGCGGATTAGGCCATGCTTTTTATGCATCGGACGGCGCTTCGGCGGTTGAGATTGCGCTTAAGATGAGCGCGCATGCATGGATTAATGCCGGTCGTCCGCAGAAAAATCAATTCGTCTGCGCGGAGGGGGGGTATCACGGCGAAACTTTGGGCGCGCTCGGCGTTACGGACATTCCGCTTTATCGCGACATTTATTCGCCGCTTTTGCGTCCGGCGAAATGCGTGAAGAGTCCGGATTTTCGCCTTGCCGAATCCGGCGAATACGCATTGCAATTCGCCAAGCGATGCGCCGCCGAATTGCGCGAATACTTGGCGAAAGAAAACCATAGCATCGCCGCCTTTATTATTGAACCTTTGGTGCAGGGCGCAGGCGGAATGGCGATGCATCATCCCGAATATGTGCGCGATGCCGCCGCCGCCTGCCGCGAATTCGGCGTGCATTTTATCGCCGATGAAATTGCCGTCGGCTTCGGCCGCACCGGCACAATGTTCGCCTGCGAGCAGGGGGGGGCGTCCCCTGATTTTCTGTGCTTGTCAAAAGGAATCACCGGCGGCTTTCTGCCGCTTTCCGCTGTTCTTTGCCAAGATGATATTTTTCAAAAATTTCTCGGCGATGATTTTCGCCGCGCGTTTTGGCATTCGCATTCCTACGCCGGCAATCCGCTTGCCTGCGCGGCCGCTTTGGCGACCTTGGGAATCTTTGAAGAGGAGAATGTCATTTGCGAAAATCGCCGCCGCGCGCAGTATCTTTCCGACCGGGCGAAGGAAATTGCAAAGCATCCTTATGTTTTTCATTTTCGCAATTGCGGAATGATTTGGGCTTTTGAATTTCGTCCGCCGCATTCGCCGTCGCCGCTGGAATTTGCCGCCGCCGCTTTGGATGAAGGAATTCTGCTGCGTCCGCTCGGCGACACGGTCTATTGGATGCCGCCGTATATTTTGGATGAAGATGAAATGAATTTTCTGGCGGAAAAAACCCTTGCGGTCATTCGGCGGTTTTCATGAGATTGAATTTATTTCTGCGGATATTTTTCGCGTCGGCGATTTTAGCGGCGGCGGCGGCCGAATCCCCCCTCCCCCCCCCCGAAGACATTGTTCCGGCGGCGGTGCGGGAAATGATTCGCGCCAGCGGAATTCCGCCGCATCGCATCGGCATTGTCGCGCGCGAAGCCGGAAAAGAAGACGCGCCGTTAATTTCATACAATGCGAATCGCCTTTACAATCCGGCGTCCGTTGTTAAATTAATAACCGCATATGCGGCGCTGGATTTGCTCGGCCCCAATTTTCGCTGGAAAACCGTCTTTGCCGGCGACGGCGGCGGCTTGTTTTTTAAGGGGGGGGGGGACCCCTACATTACAGTGGAAAGATTTCTGGGAATGCTGAATGATTTGCGCGGGCGCGGAATTAAAAGAATTGATTCCTTTGCGGTGGACGATTCCATTTTCAATCTTCCGCCGCATGATTCCGCCGCCTTTGACGGCGCGCCTTTGCAGCCCTACAACGCCGGACCGGGGGGGGCGGTTATTAATTTCAAGGCGACTCAAGTTATTCTTTCGCCGGACGGAAAATCCGTTTTGGCAAGGACGAATCCGCCGTCGGATGCGGTGCGAATTGAAAACAAACTGCGATTGGACAGCGCCCGCTGCCGCTATTGGCGGGGGCGATTCCGCGAGCGAATTATAGAATCCGACGAGGAGGGGGGGGGGGTTATTCTACGCTTGTCCGGCCGTTATTCCCGCCGCTGCGGCGAGCGCGATTGGCATTTGAATTTATTGGATCATTCCACTTATGCCGCCGGTGTTTTCGGCGCGCTGTGGCGGCAGCTCGGCGGTGAATTTTCAGGGGAATGGCGGCGCGGAATTACGCCGCAGGGGGCGAAGGTCATCGCCGAATTTGAATCCCCCCCCCTTTCCGAAATTCTTCGCGCGATGAACAAATACAGCAATAATTTAATGGCGCGGCAGGTTTTTCTGACTTTGGGAAAAGAAAGCAAAAGCGCCCCGCCTTACAATATTGACGACGCGCGAAAGACGGCGATGAATTGGCTTTCCGCGCGCGGCATTGAAGTCGGCGATGATTTTTTTATTGACAACGGCAGCGGACTTTCGCGCGCGACCCGCGTCTCGCCGAATCTTCTCGCCGATATTCTGGACGACGCTTGGACGCATCCATGGCGGGCGGAATTTTTAGCGTCGCTGCCGCTTGCCGGAGTCGACGGCACGATGCGCCGCCGTTTGCGCGCGCCGAATTTGCGCGGTCGGGCGCGACTTAAAAGCGGAAGTTTAAGCGGAGTTAAATCGCTGGCGGGATATGTGCGCGATGCATCCGGGCGCGATTGGATAGTTGTGTGCGTCGTCAATTGGCGCGACGGCTGGCGCTCGCGGCGATTAATTGACCGGCTTCTTATTTGGCTCGCCAATTCCAAGGGTTAAATGCGGTATTATTTAAGCGATGCAAGCCGAAAGCCGACGAAACATTGGCGGGTTTTCCCGCCGAATTGCCGCAATGAATCGGCGATGTTTGCGCCTGATAATTTGCGGACGGATTTTAATTAATGAAAAAGAATCCTTCAATTAAAAAGGCGGCCCGGTCTGTCCGCTTTGATTCTGCGCGAATCGGCGGGGCGATGGATTCGCGCGCTTTGCTGTTTTCTTCGTCGCTTGCCGCCGACCGCCGCCTTGCGCCCTTTGACATTCGGGCTTCGCTGGCGCATGCCGAAATGCTGGCGCGCTGCAAAATTATCGCCAAGTCGGATTTCGCTAAAATTAAAGGCGGCCTTAAAAAAATCGCCGATGAAATTGAAGGCGGAAAATTCGTCTGGCATGCCGACGCGGAAGATATCCATCTGAATGTGGAAAGGCGGCTGATTGCGCTTGTCGGCGAATCCGGCAAGCGGCTGCACACCGCCCGTTCGCGCAACGACCAAGTAGCGACCGACCTTCGCCTGTGGATGCGCGAAGCCGTCGGCGAAATGACAGCGGCGATTCGGACGGCGCGGCTGGCTTTATTGAATCTTGCCGGTCGTCACGCCGATTCGCCGATGCCCGGAATGACGCATTTGCAATTCGCCCAGCCGATTACTTTCGGCCATCATTTAATGGCTTACGATGCAATGCTGGCGCGGGATATGGCGCGATTCGCCGAATGCGGCGCGCGGGCGAATTTTCTGCCGCTGGGGTCGGGCGCGCTGGCGGGAGTGGGCTTTGCGATTGACCGCCAATGGCTTGCGCGTCGTTTGGGCTTTGACGGCGTCTGCGAAAATTCTTTGGACGCCGTTTCCGACCGCGATTTCGCCGCTGAATTTTGCGCCGCCGCATCGCTTTTAATGATTCATCTTTCGCGCTTTTGCGAGGAAATTACGCTGTGGGCGAATCCGGCTTTTGGATTTATTTCGCTCGGCGATGCATTCGCCACCGGTTCCTCCATTATGCCGCAGAAAAAAAATCCCGACATCGCCGAATTAATTCGCGGAAAATGCGGGCGCGTCGCATCGTCGTGGACGGCTTTAATGATGATGATGAAATCGCAGCCGCTCGCCTACAACCGCGACAATCAGGAAGACAAGCCGCCTCTTTTTGACGCCGCCGATTCCGCTCTTCACAGCATAAAAATTTTTGCGGCGATGCTGCCGTCGCTGAAAATTAATGCCGCCAGAATGGCCGCATTAGCGGGCGGCGGACATTCCACCGCAACCGATCTCGCCGATTATTTAGTAAAGAAGGGAGTCGCTTTCCGCGATGCGCATGCCGCCGTCGCCGCCGCCGTCGCCGAAGCCGAAAGGCGCAACTGCAATCTGGATGATTTGGATTTGCCGACGCTGCGAAAATTTTCCAATCGCATCGGCGAAGACGCCAAAGAATCGCTTTCGGTTTGCGGCTCCATTGCAGCGCGGAATCATATTGGCGGCACGGCTCCGGCGCGCGTCCGCGAAGCGATTAATCGCGCCCGCCTGTCGCTTAATCCCCCCCCCAAACGGACGAAAAAATCGGCGACGGAATGAAATGCTATAATGGCATCAACGAATTCCCCGACCGAATTCAAAAAAATGACCGACGAATACGCGCCTGAATTTACCGTCCCGCCGGGCAATGCACTGCGGGAAGAAATGCGCGCGCATCGTTTGAGCGTGCGGAATTTTTCAATGCGCGCCGGCATTCCGGAAGAGACAGTGCGCGGCATTCTATGCAGCCGCCTGCCGCTGACGCGCCCTATCGCTGAAAAAATTGCGCGGGTGCTGACACGGCCTTCCGCGGACTTTTGGATGCGAATGGAAAACGGCTTTCAAGACGGCGCGCGACAGGGAAAAACCATCGTTAACGCGGCGTATTGGCGCGGACTCAGAAAAGAAGGGTTTCCGCTTGATCCGCCTGTCCGCCGTCAAAAAGCCGCCGCCGCCTGACGAAAAAACAGCGCCAAGTGAAAATCACCTGCGCCGCTGCCAAACTCCGCAAATCGCTGGCTTCGCCCCGCGAAATTGCCGTAATCTACGGCATTCGCGTCGGCAAAAAAATTACGGAGAGATTGGCGCAAATTCGCCATGCCGAATCGCTGGCGGAATTGCGCAACACCAGCGGACACTGCCATGAATTAACCGGCAATCGCAAAGGACAACTGGCGATAAATCTGGCGCATCCCTATCGCTTAATTTTTGCGCCGTCGCCGCCGATTCCGACTCTCGCCGATGGCGGACTTGATTGGAAAAAAGTGACCGCCATTCGCATTATCGCAATCATTGACTATCACTGACGCCGCAAAATATGCGGACGGATTTGCGGCGAATCGGCTTCATTCATCCGAACCGCCCCAACTTAAAACGCGAATACGCGGGTTGGCCGGAGAATCAATTCCCCGACCCGCGCAATTTTTTCGGAGTCAAAAGCCGAAATTAATGGATACGGCGCCGCCGATTTCCTCGGAATCAAAACCGTAAGAAGCGCCCGCCGATAACAATAACCCATCCGACGGACGAAATCCAACGCCAATCGCCGCCGCCTGCTTGTCCTGATAAAAACCTCCGGCGAAAGAAATGCCAAACTCTTTTCCCTCCGGAACTTTTATCATGGATATCGCATGCGACATCGCTATGCCTTCGTCAAGACGATCAATATCGCCTTCAATGCGCCGAAATATATTCTCGATATCTGGGCCCAAATGCCGCCGACTAATGGCGCCATCATCAATGTGACGCCCGATCACCTGACGATTGGCAATGTGATCCTCCATCACCTGTCTGTTCCCAATTTTGGTCGAAGTGATAGAACCATCGCGAATTTTACGGCCAGTGACGGCGTTGTCATTGATGTTGTTTTCATTGACGGCACCGTTTCGCCCCACCTGTTGCCCTTCGGTATCAACTTGTTTTAAATCGTTGGTGCCGATAGATTGTGCCCTGATGTGCGTTCTCGGACCGGTTCCTGCTTCATCACAATCGCCATTATTTTCTGAGCCGCAAACCACTCCCGTTCCGAGTGTGCGGGAATCGACGGCATTGTTGGCTAAATCCTCCGTTTCGACTGCGCCGTTAGCAATTTCTTCGGTACGGACTGCATTATCAGCGATGTCCTCGTGTCTGATCGTGTCGGTAGCAATTGTGCGGGAATCGATGACATTGGTGTTGATGTTGTTGTTGCTAACGGCACCGCCCATTCCCGTAGTGGTATCATATTCAGCGAGTTTTTCGGTAGTGACGGCATCGTTAACGATGTTGCCGGTGTCAACGGCACCGCCATTTCCACTGGGATCAACTACCTCGAGGTCGGCGCTAGTGACTTCGCCGTCCCCAATTGTGCGGGAATCGACGACTCCGTCATTGATGTTGTTGTTGCTAACGGCACCGCCCGTTCCCGTAGTGGTATCATATTCAGCGAGTTTGTCGGTAGTGACGGTGTCGGCGGCTAAATCGGCACCGCCGATGGTGCCCGCCCTGATGTGCGCTTTCTCACTCGCACCGCCCGAACCCTGACAATCGGCAGCATCGTCGCCTGAGCCGCAAATCGCCCCTCTAGCGATTGTGCGGGAATTGACGGCATCGGTATTGATGTTGTTGGTGTTAACGGCGCCGTCATCTCCCGCACTAGAAACTTCAGCGAGTTCGTCGTTACCGACTGCGCCGGTGGCTAAATCGACCGACCCGATCGTGCCGGGAGCAATGTCGCTGGGAATCGTGGGGTCAGTGCCGCCATTGATGGAACCGTCGGCTATATCGGCCGACCCGATCGAGCCGGGAGCAATGTCGCTGGTACCGGGGCCAGCGTCGCCAACGACTCCGCCGTCGGCTATATCGGCGGTGCCGATGGTGCCCGGCTTGATGTGCGTTTTCGGATTGCCCGAACCATCACAATCGGCATTAAGGTCGCCTGAGCCGCAAACCACTTGCACTCCGATATTTTCCTCCTCGACGGCATTGGGGGCGAGTTCGGAGTTAGTGACTGCGTCGGGGGCGATGTCCTCTTCCTGGATCGAGTTGGGAGCAATGTCGCCGAGAATGGCGGGGTCGCCGGGAGTGGCGGGGTCAGTGTGGCCAGTGATTGTACCGTCAAGGATTTTATCGGAAGTGACGGCATCGGGGCCTAAATCGGCATTCCCGACTTCGCCGTCGCCGATCTCCTCGGTGTGGACAGCGCCTTCCGCGATCTCATTGCTGGTGACATCGTCGACGTCGAGGAACATGCCGACGTTCACGGGGTCGGGGATAGGAGTGTGGGTCGCCCAAGCGGACGAGGAGATGGTCAAGACGGCGATGCCGATCGCCGTAATCAGCGCGCAAAGGCGTCTGCTAATTAAAGAGCGCGCGCCCGCAAAGGCATCGTAAACGCCGTATAAGCGGACTTGGCGCGAGCCATCCATCCCCTTCTGGCGCGGGGAAATGGGGCTGCTTTGGGCAATGTGATGTTCCATTGTGGGGTCTCCGATAAAATTGGAAAAGGAAGTTTATCACATTTTTTCGGCGATTTTTGCCGAATTAAGGAAAAAAAGTTAACTTTTTTCGCAGGCGGAAGTTGTTTAATTCTGACGGCAAATTTATTTCGCCGCCGGATTTCGGGGCGCGGGAGCATTGCGGCAGTGCGCGTGGACGCCGGGCATCGGAGCCAAAAGGCGTGGGATTTTTATGCCTGCGCTTCGGGCGGGATCATTTTTTGGAGTTCGCCGGATTCAAACATTTCGCGCATGATGTCGGCCCCGCCGACGAATTCGCCGCTGATATACAATTGGGGAACGGTGGGCCATTCGGCGTATTCCTTGACGCCCTGACGGATTTCCGGGTCGGCGAGGACATCAACGGGGAGGAATTTAGCCGCGCCGCAGCGCTTAAGGATTTCCACCGCCTGCGCGCTAAATCCGCACTGGGGAAATTGCGGCCGCCCCTTCATATAAAGGACGACGGCGTTATTGGTGACCTGTTCGTAGATTTTGGCGCGAATATCCATAAAGGAAATTATATCACGCGGCGGCGTGATAAAATCAAATAAATTTCACTCTGCGATTTTTGCCGATGCCACCGCTTCTCGTCCGATTTTTGTTGCCGCTGCCGGCGGCGCTGTTTTTTTTCGCGCTTGCGTCCGCCGAAGTGCTGGACCGAATCGCCGCCGTGGTCAATCACGATGTGATTACGGATTTGGAAGTGACCGGCGAAATTGATGAAGTGGAATCCGATCTCGCCGGCCGCGGGGCGGCTGTGCCGTCGCGGGAAATTTTGCGCCCCCGCGTTTTGGATGCATTAATTAATCGCCGCCTGCAATTGCAGCGCGCCGACGCTTTGGGCCTTCAAATTAGCGAGGAGGACATTAACGAGCATATCGCGCGCGCCGCCGCCGAAAGAGGAATGAATCCGTCGGATTTTCAAGATGCGATAGTGCAGAATTTACAGGTGGATTTTGTTAATTTTCGCCGGGATATTCGCGACGATTTGCTGATTCAAGGCGCGCTGCGGCGCGAAGTTTTTCTGCAGATATACATTCCGCCGGCGGAAGTGGACGATTTTCTGCGCGCCCGCCGCGACGCCGACGATGAAATTCTCGCGCTGCATATTTTGATTGCGATTCCCGAAGGGGCGGATGTCGCCGCCGTTTCGGAGCGTCGCGCCCTCGCGGAAAAAGTGCGGACGGAAGCCGCCAGCGACGGCGATTTCGCGCAACTTGCCGTCGCCAATTCGGACGGAGAAAGCGCGCTGGACGGCGGCGAAATTGGCTGGCGTCGGACGGATTCGCTGCCTTCGCTTTTTGTGGAGGAATTGCAGAATCTGCGCGAAGGCGAAGTCGGCCGCGTCTTGGAGGGCGGCAACGGCTTTCATATTCTTAAATTAGAGGGGCGTCGGCAGGGCGAAAAATCAACCGCGACTGCGCGCCGCCGCGTGCGTCATATTCTGCTGACCGGCGAAAATTCGCGGGCGCAGGCGGAAGCGGCAAAAAAACGAATTGAGGACGGAGAATCCTTCGCCGCCGTCGCCGCCGAAATGTCGGTCGACACAGCAACGGCAAGTGCGGGCGGTGATTTGGGATGGTCGCTGCCCGGACAATTGCTGGATGAATTGGAAACCGCAGTGGCGTCGCTGCCGGAGGGCAAACTCAGCGAGCCGGTGCGGTCGGATTTCGGCTGGCATATTCTGCAGGTTATCGGGATTGAAGCCGCCGACGCGGAAACCGAAAGACGGCGCGCTATTTCCGCTTTGCGCGAAAGGCGGGCGTTTGACGCGCGCGCGCAATGGCTTCGCCGACTGCGGGGCGAAGCATACATAGAATTGCGGCAGGCGCCGGAATTTTGATTCGCTCCGCACCCATCGCGCTGACCGTCGGCGAGCCGGGCGGCGTCGGCCCTGAATTGTGCCTGCGCGTTTTGGGAAAGAATCGCCCCGCCGAATCCCCGCGCCGCGTTTTAATCGGCGACCGCGATTTACTGAAAAATCGCGCTGAATCGCTGGGCATTCCGTTTGCGTTTTCCGATTACGAGTCCGTCGTCTCTGATGTTGAATCCGCCGCTGATTCTATCTGGCATTGCGCGGCGGCGGAAAAAATCGCGCCCGGCAATTTATCGGCAAAAAATGCGCCGCACATTTTGGAGCAATTGACTCGCGCCGGAAAAGGCGCATTGGACGGACGATTTTCCGCCGTCGTCACTTCGCCGATTCACAAGGCGACGATGATTCGCGGGCTCGGCGAATTCGCCGGTCAGACTGAATTTTTCGCCGAACTTGCCGGAGTTTCCCGCGGCGTGATGCTGCTGGCTAATTCTAAAATGCGGGTCGCGTTGGCGACGACTCATCTGCCGCTGGCGAAAGTGGCGGAATCGATTTCGGCGGAATCCATCGCGGAAATTTTAAGGATTCTGGATTCGGGCTTGCGCCGCTATTTTTATTCAAATTCCGCCGACGAGTTGAAGACGCAAAGCATCGGCGCGAGGTTTCCGAAAATTCTTGTCGCCGGACTTAATCCGCATGCGGGCGAAGAAGGATTTTTGGGCGACGAAGAATCGGCAATTATTTCCCCCGCCATTGCAGTCGCGCGAAAACAAGGCGTAAACGCCGCCGGTCCTTTTTCCGCCGATACTATTTTCACCGCCGAATCCGACTGCGTCTTGGCGATGTTTCACGACCAAGGATTGCCGGTAATTAAATACGCTGAATTTCATCGCGCGATAAACGCCACTTTGGGACTGCCCTTTTTGCGGGTCGCGCCCGGACACGGAGTCGCTTTGGATTTGGCGGGCGGCGGCGGCGCAAGCGATTCCGCTCTTTCCGCCGCTATTGAATTGGCCGAAAAAGCCGAAAATGCCCGCGCTGAAAAAAATTGACGGCGAAAAAAAGCATCGTCCGCGCAAGCGATTCGGGCAGCATTTTCTGCGCGCGCCGGAAATCGCCCAAAGAATTGCGGACGCCGTTTCGCCGCAGGAGAATGAATTAATTGTGGAAATCGGCCCCGGCGACGGCGCCTTAACCGCGCCTTTACTCGCCGCCGGAGCGCGAATTTTCGCCGTTGAAATTGATCGCGATCTCGCCGCCGCCCTGCGGAATCGCTTCGCGGATTCGCCGATTCAAATTATAGAAAGCGACGCCGCCAAGATGGATTTTAATGCCGCCGTTGCGGGCGAATTTCGCGCGGTCGGCAATCTGCCGTATAACATTTCGGCGGATTTAATTTTATCGCTGGCGGAGGCTTCGGCGAATTCGGGGCGGCTCAAAGACGCGCATGTGATGGTGCAGTTGGAAGTGGCCAAGCGTCTCGCCGCCGCACCGGGCGGACGCGAATACGGACGGCTTTCGGTCGCCGTCCAGCGAATTTTTAATGTGCGAATGCTTTTTACCGCCGAGCCGGGGGCGTTTTTTCCGCGTCCGAAAGTGCGGTCGGCGGTGGTTAAAATGACGCCGCGAAAATCGCCGCTGAAAATTTTCGCGCCGCCGATTTTTGACGATGTGCTGCGCCGCGCTTTCGGCAAGCGTCGCAAAACACTGGCGAATGCGCTTTCTGATTACGGCGGACGATTGGCGGATTCGCCGCTGGATTTATCGCGTCGGGCGGAGACGCTTTCGGTCGGCGAATTTGCGGAGTTGGCGAATCATCTCGCGGGGCTATGATTGTTTATCTTCATGGATTCAACAGTTCGCCGCTTTCCGGCAAGGGTCGGATTTTGGCGGCTTACTGCGCGGAGCGAAAAATTTCCTTTGTCGCGCCGGCACTGCATCATCGTCCGCTTCGGGCGAAGGCGGAGATTGAGTCGCTGCTTAAATCGGGCGCGCGTGTTTTGGTCGGGAGTTCGCTGGGCGGCTACTACGCAACTTGGTTCTGCGAGAATCATCCGAAAGTGCGCGCGGTTTTAATTAATCCGGCGGTTCGCGTCGCGGATAAATTAGCGGAATTCGTCGGCGCGGAGCAGCGGAATTTTCACACCGGCGACTCTTATCAATTCACCGAATCGCATCTCGCTGAATTGCGGACGATGGAAATTGTCAAGCCGACCTGCACGGCGCGAATTCTTTTGCTGGCGCAAATGGGCGACGAAACGCTGGATTATCGGGAAGCCGCCGCGTATTACAAAGGCGCGGCGCAAATTATTGAAGAAGGCGGCGACCACGGCTTTGTCGGCTTTGAGCGGCATCTGGCGCGAATCGTTAATTTTTCCCAACAGCAGGGGTAAAAATAAAAGTGAAAAAAAATGTTGACAGCGGCGAATTTCGCTATTATAATCTTCCGCCTTTGCCGAAAAACGCGGCGCGGACGAATTTGTCCGCGTAATTTTTTCGCCCCCGAAAGGGGGTATTTTTTGCGCGGCTGTCGGCGAAAAGCGAAAGTGAAAGATGCCTACGGTTAATCAATTGGTGCGAAATCCGCGCCGTCCGAAGCGGTATAAAACCGCGTCGCCGGCGCTGGAAGGGTGTCCGCAGAAGCGGGGCGTTTGCCTGCGCGTTTATACGACGACGCCGAAGAAGCCCAATTCCGCCCTGCGCAAAGCGGCGCGGGTGCGGCTGACGAATGGGTTTGAAGTCACCACTTACATCGGCGGCGAGGGGCATAATCTGCAGGAGCATTCGGTCGTGCTGATTCGCGGGGGGCGGGTTAAGGATTTGCCGGGAGTTCGGTATCACACTGTTCGCGGCTCTTTGGATACTTCGGGCGTTGAGGGTCGTCGGCAGGGCCGCTCCAAATACGGGGCGAAGCGTCCCAAGAAGAATTAGCGCCATGCCCCGCCGCCGCGAAGTTCCGAAGCGCGACATTATTCCCGACGCCCGCTACGGCAGTCGGGATGTCGCCAAATTCGTTAATGTGATTATGAAGAACGGCAAGAAGTCGGTGGCGGAGCGCATTCTCTACGGCGCGCTTACCGAGGTGGAGCGGCGCACCGGAAAGAATCCGCCGGAAGCGCTGGCGGAAGCAATTGAACGGGTGCGCCCGCAGGTTGAAGTTAAAAGCCGACGCGTCGGGGGAGCGAATTATCAAGTGCCGGTGGAAGTTCGGTCGGAGCGGGGAGTCGCACTGGCGATGCGCTGGCTGCGCGATGCTATGCGCAAAGGCTCGGAAAAATCCACCGCCCGCCGGCTCGCCCGCGAATTGGCGGAAGCCGCCGAAGGGCGCGGGATCGCCGTAAAAAAGCGCGAGGATGTTCATCGCATGGCCGCCGCCAACAAGGCCTTTTCCCACTTCCGATTTTAAATTGCCATGTCCCCCCAAGCCCTCATTTCGCGCTACCGCAACATCGGCATCATCGCCCACATTGACGCGGGCAAGACGACGACGACCGAGCGCATTTTGTTCTACACCGGCATCTCCCACAAATTGGGCGAAGTGCATGAAGGCACGGCGGTGATGGACTGGATGGCTCAGGAGCAGGAGCGCGGCATTACGATTACTTCGGCGGCGACCACCTGCTTTTGGAAAGGGATGGATCGCGCTTTGCCGGAGCATCGCATTAACATTATTGACACGCCGGGGCATGTGGATTTTACGATTGAAGTGGAGCGATCGCTTCGGGTTTTAGACGGCGCGTGCGCGGTTTTCTGCTCGGTCGGGGGAGTGCAGCCGCAGTCGGAAACGGTGTGGCGGCAGGCGAACAAATACGGCGTTCCCCGCCTCGCTTTTATTAATAAGATGGATCGCGTCGGCGCGGATTTTTTTAAGGTTTATGAGCAAATTCGGCATCGCCTTAAATCCAATCCCATTCCGATTCAATTGCCGATAGGGGCGGAGGATTCTTTTCGCGGCATCGTGGATTTAGTGGATATGCGCGCGATTCTGTGGGACGACGAAACGCAGGGGACGAGTTTTCAACTCACCGACATTCCCGCCGAATTAAAAAGCGAAGCCGAAAAATGGCGCGAAAAAATGGTGGAATCCGCCGCCGAAGCCGACGAAGAATTAACTGAAAAATATCTCGACGACGGCAATTTGTCGGTGGAAGAAATTCGGCGGGGCCTGCGAATTCGGACCATCGCCAATGAAATTGTGCCGATGCTGTGCGGCAGCGCCTTCAAAAATAAAGGCGTGCAGGCGATGCTGGATTCCGTAGTGCATTATTTGCCGTCGCCGTCGGAAGTTCCGCCGGTGAAAGGAAGCGATTCGGCGGGCAAGCCGGCGGAGCGAATCGCCGCGGATGATTCGCCGTTTGCGGCTTTGGTGTTTAAAATCGCCACCGACCCATATGTCGGGCAGTTGGCGTTTTTTCGGGCGTACTCGGGCGTTCTTAAGTCGGGCGATTCAGTGATGACGACCGCCAAATCAAGGCGGGAGCGAATCGGCCGTCTTCTGCAAATGCACGCCAACAGCCGCGAAGAAATTAAAGAAGTGCGGGCGGGCGACATCGCCGCCGCCGTCGGGCTGAAATTAGTAACAACCGGCGACACCATCTGCAATCCGGACAAGCCGATTATTTTGGAGCGGATGGATTTTCCGGATCCGGTGATGCATGTCGCCGTAGAGCCGAAAAGCAAAGCCGACCAAGAAAAAATGTCCTTGTCGCTGGGGCGGCTGGCTCAGGAGGATCCGTCGTTTCGCGTCCGCAGCGACGAAGAATCCGGGCAGACAATTATTTCCGGCATGGGCGAATTGCATTTGGAAATTATCGTCGACCGAATGCGGCGGGAATTTAATGTAGCGGCGAATGTCGGCGCGCCGCAAGTGGCGTATCGCGAGGCGATTAAAAAAGATGTTAAAAGCGAAGGCAAATTCATCAAGCAAACCGGCGGACGCGGCCAATACGGACATGTGCGTCTGCGTTTGGAGCCGCTCAAAAACGGCGAGGGGTTTGAATTTGTGGACGCCATTCGCGGCGGCGTCGTGCCGAAGGAATTTATTCCGGCAGTGCAGAAGGGCATCGTGGAAACGATGAAAAGCGGCGTGCTGGCGGGCTATCCGATAGTGGATGTGAAAGTCACGCTTTACGACGGCTCTTTTCATGAAGTGGATTCCAGCGAGCAGGCGTTCAAAATGGCGGGCTCTATTGCGTTCCGCGACGGCATCAAGCAGGCGAATCCGGTGCTGATGGAACCGGTGATGGCGGTTGAAGTGGAAACGCCGGAAGAAAAAATGGGCGATGTGATGGGCGATTTGAATTCGCGTCGCGGCTCTATTTTGGGAATGGATGATATGTCGGCGGGGGCGAAAGCGATTCGGGCGGATGTTCCGCTGGCGGCGATGTTCGGCTATTCCACGACATTGCGGTCGCTGACGCAGGGGCGGGCGACTTATACGATGGAATTCCGCCGCTACGCCGAAGTGCCGCGCAGCGTCGCGGAAGAAATTATTTCAGGCGGCGTCGCCGCCGCAGTAGGAGCGTAATCATGGCGAAGGGCAGATTTGAGCGGACGAAGCCGCATTTGAATGTAGGGACGATTGGTCATGTTGATCATGGCAAGACGACTTTGACGGCGGCGTTGACGGCGGTGTTGGCGGCGGAGTATGGTGGCGAGGCGCGCGCATATGAGCAGATTGACAATGCCCCGGAGGAGAAGGCGCGCGGGATTACGATTAACACGGCGCATGTGGAGTATGAGACGGCGGGTCGGCACTATGCGCATGTGGATTGTCCGGGGCATGCGGATTATGTAAAGAACATGATCACGGGTGCGGCGCAGATGGATGCGGCGATTTTAGTGGTGAGTGCGGCGGATGGTCCGATGCCGCAGACGCGCGAGCATATTTTACTGGCGCGGCAGGTGGGGGTGCCTCGGATTGTCGTGTATTTGAACAAGGCGGACATGGTGGATGACGCCGAGTTGCTGGAGTTGGTGGAAGTGGAGGTGCGCGAGTTGCTGAACAAGTATGAGTTTCCCGGTGATGAGACGCCGGTGGTGATTGGTTCGGCGCTGAAGGCGCTGGAGGGGGACAAGTCGGAGTTGGGGATTGGTTCTGTCACCAAGTTGGCGGCGGCTTTGGATAGTTATTTGGAGGAGCCGGAGCGTGCGATTGACGGCGCATTTTTGATGCCGGTGGAGGATGTTTTCACGATATCCGGTCGCGGCACGGTCGTGACGGGTCGTGTCGAGCGTGGCATTGTCAAGGTGGGGGGGGAAGTGGAGATTGTGGGCATTCGGCCGACGCAGAAGACCACATGCACGGGTGTGGAGATGTTTCGCAAGCTGCTGGATGAAGGTCGGGCGGGCGATAATATTGGCGTGCTGCTGCGCGGCACGAAGCGGGAAGAAGTCGAGCGTGGGCAAGTGCTGTCCAAGCCGGGCAGCATTACGCCGCATACGAAGTTTGAGGCGGAGATCTATGTCCTTTCTAAGGAAGAGGGCGGACGGCATACGCCGTTTTTTCCCGGATATCGTCCGCAGTTTTATTTTCGCACGACGGATGTGACCGGAGCGGTAAATCTGGGCGAAGGAGTGGAAATGGTGATGCCGGGCGATAATGTATCCATTGCGGCGGAGTTGATTAATGCGATTGCGATGGAAGAAGGACTGCGCTTCGCCATCCGCGAAGGCGGCCGAACCGTCGGCGCCGGAGTCGTAACTAAGGTCGTGGAGTAATGGCGGCGAAGACGGCGGCGGTTAAAAGCCAAGCGCAGCGAATCCGAATTCGCCTGCGCGGCTTTGACTATAAACTCGTGGATAGTTCCACCGAAAGCATCGTGTCCACGGTGAAGCGGACGGGGGCGGAGATTCGCGGGCCGGTGCCGCTGCCGGTGAAGGCGCAGCGATACGATCTTCTGCGCTCGCCGCATGTTAATAAAAAGTCGCGCGAGCAATTGGAAATTCGCGTCCACAGCCGCCTGCTGGATATCGTGGAGCCGACCGACCGCACCACCGACGCGCTGATGAAATTGGATCTGCCCGCCGGGGTGGATGTTGAATTAAAGGTGATGTAAATGGCGGGCGGACTCATCGGTCGCAAATTGGGAATGACCCGCGTTTTCGCCGACGACGGGGCTTCGGTGGCGGTCACCGTTCTGGGCGTCGCCGACAATCGGGTGGCGCAAGTGAAGACGCCCGCCAGCGACGGCTATTCGGCATTGCAGATTGCTTTCGGGTCGCGCAAGCAGAAGCGGCTTTCGCGCGCGCTGATTGGGCATCTCGCCAAAAGCGAAGCCGGGCCGGCCGCGATGCTGCGCGAATTCCGCGTGAGCGACGAAGCCGCCGCCGAAATTTCGCCGGGAGCGGAATTGGGCGCGGAAATGTTTGAAGTCGGGCAATTCGTGGATGTCGCCGGAATCAGCAAGGGCAAGGGATTCGCCGGAGTGATTAAGCGTCATCATTTTAGTTCCAACCGCATGTCGCACGGCAATTCGCGGGCGCATCGCAAGCCCGGCTCCATCGGACAATGCCAAGATCCGGGGCGCGTTTTTCCGGGCAAGAAAATGCCGGGACGGCTCGGCGGTGAGCGATGCACCACGCAGAATCTGTCCGTCGTCCGCATTGATGCCGAGCGAAAATTAATTTTAGTGAAAGGTCCCGTGCCGGGCGCCGACGGCGAAGCGGTCGTCATTAAACCGGCGGCGAAAGCGAAAGCGAAAAAAGGATGATGGAATTTTCGGTGATTAACGACGCCGGGATGGAATCGCGGCGCATTGAAGTAAAGGAGTCGCTGTTTGGTCGTCCTTACAACGGCGCGCTGGTTCATCAATTAGTGACGGCGTATCAGGCCAATGGACGCGCCGGCACGCGCGCGCAAAAAACGCGCGGACAAGTTCATTACAGCACGCAGAAGCCGTGGCGGCAAAAAGGCACCGGACGGGCGCGGGCGGGAATGCGGTCAAGCCCTATTTGGCGAGGCGGCGGTCGGACTTTTCCGTCGAGTCCGATAGATAATTTTCGGCGCAAGGTTAATCGCAAAATGTTTCGCAGCGGAATGGCGATGATTCTGTCTCGGCTTGTCGCCGAAAAGCGTCTGGTCGTCGCCGAATCGCTGGAATTGGCGGAAAGCAAAACAAAAGCCGCCGTCGTGCGAATGGCGGCGATGGGACTTGCCGGCCGCGTGCTGTTTGTGGATTCGGAGACGGACGCCAACTTGGAGCGCGCCGCCCGCAATTTGCCGACGGCGAATGCGGTGACAATTTCGCAGCTTGGACCGACTCAATTAATTCGCTACGACCGCGTTGTTTTTGCGGAGCGGGCGGTTCGTCGGGCGGAGGAAATATGGGCTTGAAGAACGATTCCAGCCGCGACGAGCGCCTCGCTAAAATTATCATCGCGCCGATTGTGTCGGAAAAAAGCACCGATATTATGGAAAATCGGCGCACCGCTTCGTTTCGCGTGCGCGTCGACGCCACCCGCCGCGAAATTAAAGATGCGACGGAAAAAATGTTTGAAGTGAAAGTGGATGCCGTCCGCGTGCTGAATGTCCACGGCAAACCCGCCGGACGCGGAATGATTACCGGCCGTCGCCGCAATTGGAAAAAAGCATATGTCCGCCTCGGCGAAGGGCAGGATATTAGTTTCGGGGAGGCGGGCTGATGGCGGTCATCAAGCAAAAGCCGACATCGCCCGGCCGTCGCGGAATGGTCAAGGCGACCCGCGAGAATTTGCATCGCGGCGATCCTTACGCGCCTTTGGTTGTAAAGAAAACCAGAACCGGCGGACGCAACGCGCATGGGCGAATCACAATGCGCCATCGCGGAGGCGGACACAAGCGGCGGTATCGGCTGATTGATTTTCGGCGGGACAAGGACGGCATTCCGGCGACGGTGGAGCGGCTTGAATACGACCCGAATCGCAGCGCGCACATTGCGCTTTTGTGCTACGCCGACGGCGAGCGGCGATACATCATCGCCCCGTCGGGAGTTCATTCGGGCGATTCGGTGCAGAGCGGCCCGGGCTCGCCAATTCGCCCCGGCACCGCGATGCCGCTGTCGGCGATTCCGCTGGGGCAGGTCGTGCATTGCGTAGAAATGAAGCCCGGCAAGGGCGCCCAAATTGCGCGGGCGGCGGGGGCGTCGGTGCAATTTCTCGCGTTGGACGGCGAATTCGCTTTATTGCGCCTTAAATCCGGCGAAGTGCGAAAAGTGCCGTCGCGCTGCCGGGCGACTATCGGTGAGACCGGCAACGGCGAGCATTTTCTGCAGAAACTCGGCAAGGCGGGGGCGACTCGTCATCGGGGGCGTCGTCCGCATGTGCGGGGGATGGTGATGAATCCGATTGATCATCCGATGGGCGGCGGCGAAGGTCGCAGCAAATCCAACCGCATTCCGTGCAGTCCGTGGGGACAGCCGGCGAAAGGATACCGCACACGGCACAACAAGCGAACCGGCAAAATGATTGTATCGCGTCGCGGCCGCGGCAGAAGGGAAAAACGCTGATGTCGCGTTCGCTTAAAAAAGGCGCGATGGTGGATTACCATCTGCTGGACAAAGTCCGCCACGCGCAGGAAAACCGCGACCGCCGCCAAATTAAAACTTGGTCGCGTCGCTCTATGGTGACGCCGGAATTTGTCGGGCTGACGATTGCCGTCCACAACGGCAGGCAGCACATGCCGGTGTTCGTCACTGAAAATATGATTGGCCATCGTTTGGGCGAATTCTCCCCGACGCGCACTTTTCGCGGTCATCCCACCGGCGACAAAACGACGGCGGCGAAGAAAAGCGGCGGCGGCAAGCGTCCGCCGAAGAAGAAATGAAAGCGCGCGCCCTGATTAGAAACGCGCAGGTGTCGCCGCAGAAAGGGCGGCTGGTCGCCGATATGGTGCGCGGATTGGCGGTGGATCGCGCTTTGGACGCGCTGGCGTTCAGTCCGAAAAAAGCGGCGGCAATTTTGCGCAAGGCGCTTAATTCCGCCATTTCCAACGCCGAAAACAATCAAAACGCGGATGTCGACCGTCTGCAGGTTATGTCGGTGCAGGTCGGCGACGGCATGCGTCTCAAGCGTTTTCGCGCGCGCGCGAAAGGACGGGCGGGGCGATACATTCGGCGGCGCAGCAACATAGAAATTGTAGTCGGCTACACCGAGGAAGGAAAGGTCTGATGGGACAGAAGATTCATCCGGTCGGCTATCGGCTGTCGGTGCGCCGCGATTGGCAGTCGCGGTGGTTTGCGCGGTCGCGGGATTTTTCGGCGATGGTGCTGTCGGATTCGGCGGCGCGCGAATACATTCTGCGGCAGTATCCGCAGGCGGCGATAAGCAAAATTGAAATTGAGCGTCCGTCCAAAAGCGCGCGGGTTGTCATTCACACGGCGCGCCCGGGGATGGTCATCGGCAAGAAGGGGGAGGACATCGGCAAGCTGCGCGCCAAATTGGCGGAGATTCTGCAGGTGCGCGATTTAAGCGCGGATATTCAAGAAATTCGCCAGCCGGAGCGCGAAGCCCAATTGATTGCGATGAATATCGCCTCGCAATTAGAGCGGCGAATTATGTTTCGCCGGGCGATGAAGCGCGCTCTCGCCAACGCCATGCGGCTCGGCGCGGAGGGCATTAAAATTATGAGCTCGGGGCGGCTTAACGGCGCGGAAATCGCACGCACCGAATGGTATCGCGAAGGCCGCGTCCCTCTGCACACGCTGCGCGCCGATATTGACTACGGCTTTGCCGTTGCCAAAACGGCGATGGGCGCAATTGGCGTTAAAGTTTGGGTTTTCAACGGCGAAAGATTCGGCGATGTCAAAAAATTCAAGCGCCCCGTTGCCGCCGCAGCGCCATCCGCCGACGAAGCAAAACCCGAATCCGCCGCCGAAAGCGATTCTGATTCTGTCGATTCCGCCGTCGCCGAAGAATTCAACGCCAAAATTAAAAGCGACGATTCGGCTGCAAACGAAGCAGCGGATTCTGTCGCCGCCGATTCCATCGTCGCCAAAAATAACGACGACGACGGCGGCAGCGACGACAAAAAATCCACCATCGCCGAAAGCGACGGCGGCAAAGAAAACGAGGAATCCTGATGCTGCAGCCGGCGCGAATGAAATATCGCAAGCGTCATAAGGGGCGCAATCGCGGCTTTGCCTGCGCCGGGACGCGGGTGAGTTTCGGCGAATTTGCGATGAAGGCGACCGGGCGCGGACGCTTGACGGCGCGCCAAATTGAAGCCGCAAGGCGGGCGATTACGCGGCGGGTCAAGCGCGGCGGAAAATTATGGATTCGGGTTTTTCCGGACAAGCCGGTTTCTAAAAAGCCGACGGAAGTGCGAATGGGCAGCGGCAAGGGCAATCCCGAATTTTTTGTCGCCGAGATTCGGCCGGGGCATGTGATTTACGAGATGGAAGGCGTGAGCGAATCGCTGGCGCGCGAGGCGTTTCGCCTTGCCAATTCCAAGTTGTCGGTGCCGACTCGCTTCGTCACCCGGCGGGAGAATTAGGCGATGGCGACGGCGAAAGAATTGCGCGTCAAAACGGCGGACGAATTGAAAACGGAAATCGCCGACTTGGCGCGCGCGCATTTTAATCTGCGCCTGCAGAAAGCGACGCAGCAATTAAAGAAAACCAGCGAATTGCCGCGTCTGCGGCGCGAAATTGCGCGGGCGAAAACCGTGCTCCGGGAAAAAGCGCAATGAGCGAAATTAAAACCAAATCGCGCCTGCAGGGCGTCGTCGTCGGCAATCGTGCCGACAAGACGGTGAAAGTCCGCGTGGAGCGTTTGACGGCGCATCGGCTGTATCGCAAGATTATTCGCCGCCGCCGCTATTTTCAAGTGCACGATGCCGAAAACGCCTGCGTCGTCGGCGATAAAGTGGTGATTGAAGAATGCCGCCGAATCTCCAAAACCAAAGCGTGGCGGGTGATTGAGCGCGCCGTCGCAGCCGACGCCGAATTGCTGTCGCCGGTGGAAGATGCGGCGGTCGCCGAAATGGACGCCGTCGTCCTTGACGCCGTCAAAAAGCCCAAGGTGGAACCGGCGGCGGAATCGGCTGAGGAAATTCCGACTCCGCAAGCGGCGGCGGAAGAATCCCCCGCTGCGGAATCGCCGGCGACTCAAAGCGAATCCGAAGCCGAATCGCCAAGCGAATCGGTTGCGGAAGATTCCGCCAAAAGCGAAAGCAGCGGCGAGTCGGCGGCGGAAGATTCTTCCAAAGATGACATCGTCGAAAAGGAAAATGCCGCTGAATTGCCCGTGAAGGATTCCGCTGAAAACACGGGTGAGTCGTCAACAGAATCCTCTGGAATTTCGGCGGAATCGGACGAGGAGAAGACGCGATGATTCAAGTGCAAACCCGCTTGGAAGCCGCCGACAACACCGGGGCGAAATCGCTGATGTGCATTAAAGTGCTGGGCGGCTCCAAGCGCCGCTACGCTGGAATCGGCGATTTAATCAAAGTCAGCGTCAAGCAGGCGCTGCCGCGCGGACGGGTGAAAAAAGGCGAAGTGCATCACGCCCTTGTCGTGCGGACGGTGAAAGGCGTGCGCCGCCCCGACGGTTCGCTGATTAAGTTTGACGCCAACGCCGCCGTGCTTTTGAATCCGCGTTTGGAGCCGATTGGCACGCGGGTTTTCGGCCCGGTCACGCGCGAATTGCGGAGCGAAAAGTTTATGAAAATCGTCTCGCTGGCGCCGGAGGTTTTTTGATTATGCGTAAAATTAAAAAAGGCGACGAAGTGATGATTCTGGCCGGACGCGATAAGGGGTCGCGCGGGACGGTCAAGCGCGTCGTTGTCGGCAAGGACGGCCGCGCCGCGCGCGTTTTGGTGGAAGGCGCGGGGACTCTCAAAAAGCATCGCCGCCCGAATCCGCAGATTAACGACCCCGGCGGAATTGTGACGATTGAGTCGCCGATGCACATTTCCAATGTGGCGGTGTTTAATCCGGCGGCGGGGCGGGGCGGCCGAGTGCGAATTCAAACTGGGGCGGACGGCAAAAAAAATCGGGTGTTCGCCGCCGATGGAAAAGCGGTGTAGCAATGTCGCGTCTTTTGGAGCATTACCGCAAATCGGCGATGCCGTCGCTGATGAAAAAGCGCGGCTGGAAATCGCCGCACGCCGCGCCGCGGCTGGTGAAAATCACGCTGAATATGGGCGTCGGCGAGGCGGCCGCCGACAAGAAAATGCTGGAAGCGGCAATGCGCGACCTTGAGCGAATCGCCGGGCAAAAGCCGGTGATGACGCGCGCGCGCAAATCCGTCGCCACTTTTAAGATTCGGAAGGGATTCCCCATCGGCTGCAAGGCGACTCTGCGGCGGCGGCGAATGTATGATTTTTTTGACCGCTTGGTCACAATCGCATTGCCGCGCACGCGGGATTTTCGCGGCTTGCCGCTGCGCGGATTCGATGGGCGCGGTAATTACAGTTTGGGCGTTACCGAGCAAATCGTCTTTCCGGAAGTGGAATACGAAAAAATTGACGCGCTGCGCGGCTTGGATGTCAGCATCACCACCAGCGCGAAAAACGACGACGACGCCCGCGAACTTTTTTTGGAGATGGGCTTTCCCATCAGGACTTGACGAGGACGGCAATGGCGAAAAAATCGGTGGTCAATCGCAATCAAAAGCGGGCGAAACTCGCCGCCCAATTCGCGCGGCGACGAAGCGCCTTGACGCGCATTCTGCACGACCGCAAAGCGAAAACGGCGGAAAAGGAATCGGCCTTGCGCCGTCTTCAGCAGATGCCGCGCGATTCCAGCCGCACGCGCCTGCGGAATCGCTGCGCGCTGACGGGTCGGGGCCGGGGCGTTTTTCGCCGCTTCGGACTCGGCCGCAATAAATTGCGCGAAATGGCGATGCGCGGAGAAATCCCCGGCATCGTCAAAGCGAGTTGGTAGCGGAGGCGGAGAAAAAATGAGCATGAGCGACCCCATTGCCGATTTGCTGGCGCGCATTAAAAATGCGCAGGCGGTCGGCCGTCCGACGGTTTCCTGCCCCGACAGCAAAGTCAAGCGGGCGATTCTGCAGGTTCTGCAGGACGAGGGATACATAGACGGCTTTTCCGTCGGCGAAAATTCGCGCGACTTGACGGTGGAAATTAAATACTACGCCGGCGGCCGTCCGGTAATTGAAATGCTGCAGCGCGAAAGCCGTCCCGGATTGCGCCGCTATCGTCGCGCCGGACAATTGCGGCCGGTGCGGCAGGGACTCGGCGTAGCGGTGGTGTCCACTTCGCAGGGCGTTATGAGCGATCATCGCGCGCGCGAATTGGGCGTCGGCGGCGAAGTGCTGTGCTTGGTGGCTTGATATGTCGCGTCTCACTCGAAAGCCGATTAAAATTCCCGCCGCCGTGGAAGTGAAAATTTCCGCCCGCGAAATTGCGATGAAGGGCCCGGCGGGCGAAGTTTCCCGCGCCTTGCATTCAGCGGTGAAAGTGGAGTTTCATTCTGATTCCGACGGCGGCGAAATTCGCGTGACCGCCGCGGAAAACGGCATTCGCGCGCGCGCCCTTTCCGGCACTTACTGGCGAATTATTTTTGGGATGGCGGAAGGGGCGGCAAAAGGATTTGAGCGCGTGCTGGAATTAGTCGGCGTGGGCTATCGCGCGCAGGCGTCGGAAAAAGAAGTGCGGCTTGCTTTGGGCTTTTCGCATCCGGTCGCTTATCAGTTGCCGGACGGCGTAACGGCGGCGACGCCCACGCCGGGCGAATTGATTCTGCGCGGGGCGGACAAAGCGCTGTTGGGGCAGGTCGCCGCTGACATTCGCCAATTCCGTCCGCCGGAGCCTTACAAGGGCAAGGGCGTGCGCCATCGCGGCGAGCGAATTGCAATGAAAGAGACGAAGAAGAAATGAAGACGCAATTAAATCGCGGCGCTACTCGGCGGTCGCGCCGATTGGTGCGGGCGCGGCGGACTCGCCAATTGATTGCGCGGCAGAAGGTGCATCGCTTGGTGGCGCATCGTAGCGGCCGCCACATGTATGCGCAGGTTGTCGGGGTGGACGCGCGAGTCGCCGCCGCCGCTTCCACTTTGGAAAAGGATATGCAGGAGAAATTTTCATCGGGGGCGACCGTCGCCGCCGCCGAAGCGATTGGGCGATTAATTGCCGAGCGCGCGAAAGCAAAGGGAGTCGCGCGGGTGGCTTTTGACCGCGGCGGCTTGAAGTATCACGGGCGTGTACGGGCGCTCGCCGAAGGCGCGCGCGCCGGCGGTTTGGAATTTTAGCGGGAAAGAAAATGGCGGACGACGGGCGAAATCTCATCGAAAAATTAGTGCGGGTCAACCGGGTGACGAAAGTCGTCAAGGGCGGTCGCATTCTCAGTTTTTCCGCGCTGGCGGTAGTCGGCAACGGCGAAGGCCGAGTCGGAATGGGAAAGGGCAAAGCGCGCGAAGTGCCGCTTGCCGTCTCCAAAGCGATGGAGCAGGCAAAGCGCGAAATGATTAAAATCGGCCTGCGCGAAGGGACGATTTTTCATGAAGTGCGCGGACGGCACGGTGCCTCCAAAGTGGTGGTGCAGCCGGCGTCGGCCGGCACGGGCGTTATCGCCGGCGGACCGATGCGGGCGGTGATGGAAGCCGCTGGCGTGCGCGATGTGCTGGCGAAAAGCATCGGCTCCACCAATCCGCACAATTTGCTGCGGGCGACTCTTTCCGCTTTGGGGGCGGTGCGCTCGCCCGCCGAAATTGCGGCGAAGCGTGGCAAGCCGATTCGGGAAATTCGCGACCGCCACCGCGCGACAGGAAGGCGTCCGCGCAAGCTCGCCGAATCGTCCGCCGAAGAATCATCTTCGGAAAAAACGGCGGAATAAAATGGCGGATGAAATGGACACGCGCTTAAATACTTTGAGTCCGGCGCCCGGCTCGCATAAGAGCGGTCGGCGGGTTGGACGCGGCATCGGCAGCGGACGCGGAAAAACCTGCGGACGCGGCCACAAAGGACAAAATTCGCGCAGCGGCGGCGGCGTCCCGGCCGGCTTTGAAGGCGGACAAATGCCTCTGCAGCGACGCATTCCGAAGCGCGGATTTGTATCGCGCAAGGGGCTTTTTCGGGCGCAGGTGCGGCTTTCGGATTTGGAGCGCATCGGCGAATCGGAAGTGACGGCGGAGACGCTGCGGCAAAAAGGTCTTTTGCGGCACGATGTCAAATTCGTCAAATTAATTAAATCGGGGGAGATTCGGCGCGCCGTGGTGGTTAAGGGAATTCCGGCGACGCGCGGGGCTCGCGCCGCCGTAGAAGCCGCCGGCGGCTCGATAGTCGCAGATGATTCTGCGGTTGCGAGCGACTCTGGGGTCGCAGGCGACTCCGCAGCGGCAAGCGATTCGGCAGTTTGATGGCGCGGCCGCTCGCCGATGAATCACGCATGGGCGACCTTCGCCGCCGCCTGTTTTTTCTGCTGGGCGCGCTGATTGTTTTTCGCATCGGCGCGCACATTCCGATTCCGGGAATCGACCAGAGTCAATTGCGCTCTTTGTTTTCGCAGGGCGGCGGCGGGGGGATTCTGGATTTGCTGAATGTGTTTTCGGGCGGCTCGCTGGCGCGCTTGTCGGTGATGACGCTGGGAATCTTTCCTTATATCACCGCCTCCATCATTATGAATCTCGCCGCCTACACGGTGCCGCAATTGGAGGAATTGAAAAAAGAAGGCACCGCCGGACGGCGCAAAATCACCCAATACACGCGCATCGGCACCGTCTTTCTGGCGATGTTTCAAGGATATGTGACGGCGACTTTCATTGAGCGTCAGGAAGGTCTGGCGTTGGAGTCGGGCGCACTGTTTGAAGCGACGACGGTAATTTCGCTGGTCGCCGGGACGGTTTTTTTGATGTGGCTCGGCGAGCAAATTTCGGAGCGCGGAATTGGCAACGGCATTTCGCTGATTATTTTTGCAAGCATTGTTTCGGGACTGCCGAGCGCCATCGGGCAGACGCTGGAATTAGTGCGGCTCGGCACTTTCAATCCGATTTTTGCGCTGTTCGTTTTTGCGGGCGCATTGGCGGTTTTGGCGGGAGTCGTTTTCTTGGAAAGAGGGCAGCGGCGGGTGCCATTAAATTATGCAAAGCGTCAGGTCGGCGGGCGGCTTTACGGCGGACAGCGTTCGCATCTTCCGCTTAAATTGAATATGGCGGGCGTGATGCCGGCGATTTTCGCCTATGCGATTGTTTTATTTCCGGCGCAGTTGACGAGTTTCGCCGAAACCGGCGGCGCCGGCTGGCTGCGCGATATCAGCGCATTATTGGGGCAGGGGCAGCCGATGTATCTGCTGGCTTTGACGGCGGCGATTATTTTCTTCTGCTTTTTTTATGTCGGGCTGGTTTACAATCCGCGCGAAACCGCCGATGTTTTGCGCAAGAACGGCGCGTTTATTCCGGGGATTCGCCCCGGCGAGCAAACTGCCGGCTATCTGGGAAAAGTAGTGACTCGGCTGACGATGATGGGCTCCATTTACATTGCATGCGTGTGCCTGCTGCCGGAACTTTTGATTACGCGATTCGGCGTGCCGTTTTATTTCGGCGGGACTTCGCTGCTGATTATTGTTGTGGTGTCGCTGGATTTTATGGAGCAGGTTCAGCATTATCTGCTGACTCAGCAATACGGCAGTTTAATTAAGAAAACGCCGGGCGGATCTTAAATTATGGCGCGGGAAAATGATAAAATAACGCTGCGGGGCGAAGTGCTGGAACGGCTGCCGGATTCCATGTATCGCGTGCGGCTGGAAAACGGACACGAAGTGCTGACGCGCACTTCGGGGAAAATGCGAATCCGCCACATTCGCGTATTGCCCGGCGACACGGTGACGGTGGAATTGACGCCCTACGATTTAAGTCGGGGGCGGATTGTCTTCCGCGAAAGATAACAAACGGAGAAACAGCGATGAAAGTAAAACCGTCGGTCAAGCGGGTCTGCCGCGACTGCCGAATTATCAAGCGCCGCGGAGCGGTGCGGGTGATTTGCAAGAATCCCCGCCACAAGCAGCGGCAGGGTTGATTTAGTGCGCGCGCGTGTGATATACTGTTCGGCTTTGCCATGATACGAATTGCCGGAGTCGTCATTCCTGAATACAAGCACGCTGTGATTGCGCTGACCGCAATCTACGGCGTCGGCCGCACGACCGCCGCCCGGCTGTGCCACGAAGCGAAAGTGGATCCGGCATCGCCGATGGGCAAATTGGACGACGATGCACTTAATCGCCTGCGCGCGCGAATCGGCGAAATTCGCATTGAAGGCGCGGTGCGGCGCGAAATTACAATGAGCATTAAGCGGCTGATGGATCTGCCGAATTGCTACCGCGGACTGCGCCATCGCCACGGCCTGCCAGTGCGCGGACAGCGGACTCGCACCAACGCCCGCACCCGCAAAGGGCCGCGGCGCATTCGCATTAAGAAGAAATAACAATGGCGACTCCGGCAAAAAGCAAAGGACGCAAAAAAATCAAGCGTTCGGTTTCGGATGCGGTGGCGCATGTGCGCGCCACTTTCAACGGAACGATTATCACTTTCGCCGACCAGCAGGGCAATACGCTGACATGGGCGACGACGGGGTCGGCGGGATTCAAAGGCACGCGCAAAGGCACGCCATATGCGGCGCAAGTCGCCGCCGAACAAGCCGCCAAGCAGGCGCAGGAAATGGGAGTCAAAAATGTGGAAGTGCGAATTAAAGGCCCCGGTCCGGGGCGCGATTCGTCGGTGCGTGCGATGAATGCGGTCGGGTTGAAAATCGTCCGCATTGCGGATGTTACGCCGATTCCGCACAACGGCTGCCGCGCTCCGAAGCGGCGGCGGGTGTAGAGAAATGGCGCGCTATCTTGGTCCCACCTGTAAACTCGCGCGGCGCGCGGGGACGGATTTATTTCTGAAAAGCGGCGCGAAGTCGCTGGAATACAAATGCAAGATTAAAGTCCTGCCCGGTCAAAGCGCAACAGGAGGACGCGGCGGCGGCGGCGGACGGCGGCAATCGGATTTTGCTTTGCACTTGCGCGAAAAGCAGAAATTGCGCCGCATCTACGGTTTGATGGAGCGGCAGTTTCGCAATTACTACCGCAAGGCGGCGTCGTCGCGGGGGGCGACCGGTGAAATTTTGATGCAGATGCTGGAATCGCGGCTGGATAATTTACTCTACCGAATGGGCTTCGCCGTTACGCGCGCCGAAGCGCGGCAGATGGTTTCGCACAAGCAGGCGCTGGTAGACGGCAAGCGCGTGGGCGTGGCGTCGTTTGCGGTTCGGCCGGGGCAGATGATTTCGCTGTCCGAAAAAGCCCGCGAGCATGTGCGCGTGCGCGAATCCCTCACGCAGGCGGAAGCGCGCGGCACGCCCATTTGGGTGGAAGTGGATATCGCCATGTGCCGCGGCGTTTTCCGCGAATTGCCCAAGCGCGAAGACATCAATCTGGACATCAACGAAAGTTTAATCGTTGAGTATTACTCCCGATAGGAAAACCATGCAGACAGAATTACTGAAACCCCAAATTACGCAGGTGAAGGACATTTCGCCCTTTCACAGCCGCATTACGATGGAGCCGTTTGAGCGCGGCTTCGGCCATACGCTGGGCGGCGCCCTGCGTCGGGTGATGATGTCGTCCATTCCCGGATTCGCGCCGACCGAAGTTAAGATTGACGGCGTCGTCCATGAATACGACAACATTGGAGGCGTGCGCGAAGATGTCGTCGGCGTGATGCTGAATCTCAAAGGCGTCGTCTTCAAAATTAATGAGGGCGACCGCGCCATCGTTAAATTGACGGCGGAAATTCAAGGTCAGGTGCGCGCGGGCGATTTGACTCTGCCGCACAATGTGGAAGTGATTAATTCCGACCATATCATTGCGAATCTCGCCAAAGGCGCAAAATTGGAAATGGAAATTACGGTGGAATCCGGCATGGGCTATCAGCCGGCGGTGATGCGGGTCGGACGCTCCAAGCGATTCGGCGTGATTTACTTGGACGCTTCTTTTTCGCCGGTGTTGCGCGTGAGTTTTGAAGTGGAAAGTGCGCGGGTGGAAAATCGCACCGACCTCGACCGATTGGTTTTGGATATTGAAACCAACGGCATTTTTGATTCGCAGCAAATTTTGAATCACGCTTCGCGGATTCTGGTGGATCAATTGCATGTCTTCGCCGATTTTGACCGCGGCAAATTAGATTTGGAATCAATTGGCGCGCAGCGCGGGGCGGAGCAAAATCCCATCTACCAAAAGCGCATTGACGATTTGGAATTGGGGCTTTCCGTCCGCTCGCAGAATTGCCTGAAGCAGGAGCATATTCGCTACATGGGCGATTTAGTGCGCCGCACCGAGCGCGATTTGCAGAAAACACCGAATCTGGGAAAAAAATCCATCGCCGAAATCAAAGCCGCGCTGGCGCAATTGGGCTTGGAATTAGGCACCGATTTGGGCGCATGGACTCCGCCGCCCCGCTGATTTTGTTAAGAAGATGCGCCACCGATTCGGCTATCGCAAATTAAACCGCACGAGCGCGCATCGCCGGGCGATGCTGCGCAATCTGGCGAACGCCCTGATTCAGCGCGAGGCGATTCAAACCACGCTGCCGAAAGCGCGCGAATTGCGCCGCGTGGTGGAGCCGCTGATAACGCTCGGCAAGCGATCGTCGTCCTCGCCGGTGGCGATGCGGCGGCTGGCTTTTTCGCGCCTGCGCGACCGTGCCAATGTGGTGAAAATTTTTGATGAATTAGGCCCGCGCTACGAAAATCGTCCGGGTGGCTATTTGCGCATTCTCAAATGCGGCCGACGCGTCGGCGACAACGCCCCGCTGGCGTGGGTGGAATTAATGGATCGCAAGCCGAAGGAAGAATCCGCCCCCGCCAAATCCGCCGACAAGCCGCCGGAAAAATCGGACGACGATTCCGCAGAGTAAATCTTCGGCGGGTCGGTTCTCACAGAGTCGACCGGAAATCTCGGCGGGTCGGGATTAATCTCCGACCCGAACATTCCAAAAACTAAATTCCTCGTTTCAATGTTCTGCGTTGGAATGCATGCTCGGACGCTTTGCGTCTGCACTTTCTTCGCCGACGAATTTTGACGCGCATTTTTTTGCGATTTTTTTCTTGACTCCGCCGCATCTTTGTGGCAAAGTTGCAATCCTACAAGCGAATCGGATGGGCTGCCCGACTGTCGGGCGGCTCGCCGAATAAAATACCCATTAAGCGGCGGGATTGATCCCCCGGCGCGGGAAATAGGCGAGGTGTCCCATACCTCTGGTTCGCTTGTAGCCGCCCGGCGCATGGTGCGGCGGGCGGACTTTGTCCTACAACACAGAAGAGAGGTAAACAATGAACCCCTTCATCAAGGCGGCGAAGTGCTGCCTTTTTGTGCGGGCGTTCGCGCTAACAGGAACAACAGCTCACGCCAAGCGCGTCAACGAAAACGACCGAGCCGCGGTTTTGCCAAAAACCAACAGAGCGGAAATCAAATTGGAAATCCGTGGGGCAATTTTGTCCATCCTTATTGTGCTTGCGGTCATCATAGTGCCGCCGACTTTCGGGGCTGGTGAAGAAGATTACTCTTCTGCTTGGTGCAAAGAGCAGAATGGAATTGTCACCACGCTGCGAGACGGCACCAAGCCCGATTGCTTGCTGGAAAACGAAGCGGTGGAATTTGATTGGGGGAAAGGAATGAAACCCTACGAATGCACCGGGCAGGCACTTCATTACGCCGCCGTAACCGGCAAGCGACCGCTTTGCATTCTTATCCAAGGACGGGGAATCGATGACAAAGAATTCGCCAAGGCGGTTAAGAAAGTATCCGTGCCGGTGAAATGTATGAACAAAAATGGAGTGCTGTTTAACTGTCCGAAGTAAAACGATTTAATTTTCACCGCACTCCCGGCGACAAAGCCCCGGTCGCTTGCGAGCCCAGCGATGCGCCGATTCCGCGCGCGAAGCGATCAAGAAAATCCACCTCCGGCTGATATTCCCGCACTTCGTCAACGCCGACAATTTCCCGCGCGACATAATCGGCGTCGCCGATTTCATCGGCGAGTCCGAGTCGCACGCTTTCGCCGCCGCTCCAGACGAGTCCGCTGAAGAGGTCGGGGGCGGATTCGTCCAGCCGTCCGGCGCGGCCTTCTTTCACTGCATCAATAAACAGCCGATGCGTGTCGTCAACCAAATTCTGAATGCGCGCCGTGTGCGAGGGCGATTGCGGCGAAAACGGATCAAACATATTTTTGTTGCGTCCGCCGGTTTGCACGCGCCGCTCCACGCCGATTTTTTCCATCATTTCGGTGAAGCCGAAGGTGCTGTAAATGACGCCGATGGAGCCGACGATGCTGGCGTCGTCCACAAAAATTCGGTCGGCGGCGGCGGCGATAAAGTATCCGCCCGAAGCGCAAATATCGCCGGCGACTGCATAGACGGGCTTATTGGGATTCGCCTCCCGCAATCGCCGAATTTCTTTGTAGATTCGGTGCGACTGCACGGCGCTGCCGCCCGGGCTGTTAATTTCCAGCACGATTGCCTTGGCGTTTTCGCTGTTGAATGCGCGCCGCAGCAGATGATTGATTTCGCCCGCTTCGACTCGGTCCAAGCCGATGATGCCTTCAATTTTAATCAGCGCGACATGCGGTCCGCCGATGCCGGGCATTTCCGTCGGCAGCGGCGATTCGTCGGCGTAATGCGCGTAGATGAAAAAGCCGATATAGCTGAAAGCCAGCAGTTTGAAGAAAATTCCCCACCGTCGGCGCGCGCGTTTTTCCCGCACATCGGCGAGCAGCATTTTTTCAATTAAGTTTTGCGATTGTTCTTCGCTCATGGTTTTTCCCATTTTCGGCGCGCGGCGGCGGTCAATTTTTTCGCGCTTGCGCTTTGTCCGTCGCATTGTATCAAACCCGCGAATTCACCGTCGGCATGAGCGCGGTAAATTCCGGGAGCGATTGCAAGCGGCGTGGAATTTCCCCGCGCGATTCTTCGCATCGCCGCATCGCCCAGATGCCGCAGCGGAAAATGACGGACGATTTCCTCCGCTGATAAAATTCGCGCCTTGCGATTTTCATCGTCAAGTTTTTCGAGGGATTCAAACGACGCCGCATTTTCAACGGCAAGCGTTCCGCTGGCGAGCCGCCGCAGCGACGCTAAGTATCCGCCGCAGCCGAGCCGCTGTCCCAAATCGCGCGCCAAACTTCGCAGATAGAATCCCGCTCCGCATTGAATTTCCAAATCGGCGAATGCGCCGTCAATTCCGAGCAGGCGAATTTCGCCGACGCGCACCCGCCGTTTTTTTTCGGGGACGGATTCGCCCTTGCGCGCGTAAAAATACAGCGGTTTTCCGCGATATTTCAAGGCGGAATGCAAAGGAGCGACCTGCTCAAATTCGCCGACAAATTCGCCCAAGACGGATTCCAAGCCCGATAAATTCGGCGGCATCGGCGATTCGTAAATGATTTTTCCTTCGCCGTCGCCGCTGTCGGTGGCGATGCCGAATTGAATTCGCGCCCGATATTTTTTATCGCCGCCGAGTGCGAATTCGGCGAAGGGAGTCGCTTCGTCCAAAAAAACAACCAGCAATCCGCCCGCCAACGGATCCAGCGAGCCGCCGTGTCCGGCGCGATTCGCACGGAATAATTTCCGGACTCGCGTTGTTAATTGCGCCGACGATTCGCCGGGCATTTTATCCAGCAGGATGATTCCGCTGTTCATTGTCCGACGCTGATTTTGCCTTGCCGACTTATCTTCCCCGCAAAATTATATCAAACCGCCGACAAGCGGCGGGGGAAAGATTCCGATAAAATCCGCCCGACCGATGAACCTTGTCCTTCATAATACGCTGACGAATCGCAATGAAATTTTCCGTCCGCAAAGCAGCCGGAAAGTGACAATGTATGTTTGCGGGCCGACTGTCTATGGTCCGATTCATCTTGGCAATGCGCGTCCGGTGGCGGTGTTTGATATGCTTTTTCGGCTGCTGCTGCGGCTGCACGGCGAAGTCGCCTACGCCCGCAACATTACCGACATTGACGATAAAATTATTCGGACGGCGCGGGAAAACGGCGAGGAGCCCTCGGCTATCGCCCGAAAATTTGAGCGCGAATTTCACGCCGACATCGCTCAATTAAACGCCCTGCCGCCGACCGCCGAGCCGCGGGCGACGGAAAATATCGGCGAAATGCAGAAACTGGTGGCGACTTTGCTGGAAAACGGCAACGCCTACGAAGCGGAAAATCATGTGCTGTTTTCAGTGGCATCGTGCAAAAATTACGGCGCGCTTTCCAATCGGGGAACGGATGAAATGCTCGCCGGGGCGCGGGTGGAAGTTGCTCCGTTTAAGCGTCATCCCGCTGATTTTGTGCTGTGGAAGCCCGCCGCTGATTCCGAGCCCGGCTGGGCGAGTCCGTGGGGGCGGGGTCGTCCGGGCTGGCATTTGGAATGCTCGGCGATGGCGCGCGCGCATCTGGGCGAAATTTTAGACATCCACGGCGGCGGACAGGATTTAATTTTTCCGCATCACGAAAACGAACTCGCCCAAAGCGGCTGCGCGCATCAAAATGGAATCCTCGCCCGCTTTTGGGTGCATAACGGCCATTTGACTCTGTCCGGCGAAAAGATGGCGAAGTCGGTCGGCAACATCGTATCGCTGCGGGAGGCGCTTTTGGATTTTCCCGGCGAAGCGGCGCGATACGCCCTTCTGTCGGCGCATTATCGCAAGCCGCTGGATTGGACGCCCAAGTCGGCCGGCGACGCCAAAGCCGCTCTCAATCGCCTTTATCTTGCTCTTGCGCGCGGCGGCGAATCGGCGGAAATTAAGGAGGAATCCGAGCCGCCCGCCGAACTCGTCAAGACGCTGTGCGAAGATTTGAATACGCCCGCCGCTTTCGCTCTTCTGCACGAAATGGCGCATGCCGCCAATCGCGCGCGACGCCCGGCGGAAATTATTAAGCGAAAAAAAGATTTGCTCGCCGCCGGAAAATTTATGGGATTTTTCCAGCACACGCCGTCGCATTGGCTGAAAGGAAAATTCGGCGAATCGGACGAGGCGGCGGAAATTGAGCGTCAAATTGAAGCGCGCAACGAAGCCCGCCGCAATCGCAATTTCGCCGAAGCGGACAAAATTCGCGACGACCTCGCCCATCGCGGAATCGTCTTGGAAGATTCCGCCGACGGCACCAAATGGCGAAAAAAATAATCCCTGCGGCGTCCGCCGCTTGTTTGGGCGGGCGTAAAATAGTTTGCGTGATGTCGCCCATTAGAATCGCCGATTTCGCTTTGCGCCGCTTGGCGAGAATTTTAATTCGCGTTTATCAATTAACGCTTGCGCCTTTTGTCGGCTGGCATTGCAGATTTACGCCGACTTGCTCCGAATACGCCCGCGAATCGTTTCATCGCTTTGCTTTTCATCGCGCCTTGTGGCTGACGGCGAGGAGGATTCTGCGGTGTCATCCCTTTCATTCCGGCGGATTTGATCCGCCTCCCGAAAAATAAAAATTGCGCGCAGGAATTTTTTGCTATTATTCGTCCGCATGAAAAACACGGCGACAAAATTAATTACCGCGCTTTTATTGGCGACGGTCGTCGCATCGCTTGCGGGATGCTATCCGCCAAGCGCGTGGGATCTGCCGAAAAGCGAAAAGAAAACGGACGAAAAGCCGGAGGAATTCGCCGCCGGATTCCGCACTGCGAATCGGGAATGATTCTGCAAGTCGGAAATTAATCCCCGACCCGCCGCGAAATTCATTCCCTTACAAAGAGGGCGGCGAATTGGCGAATTTTGCATGCGGCAAAAAAACAACAGCGCAAAATCAAAATTTACGCTTTTACGCTTTTTCGCTTGGAAAGAGAATCGACGATTTCCCGCTGTATTTTTTCGGCGGCGAGTCGGGGATTTTCGGCGTTGCGAATCGGCCGCCCGACGACCAAATAATTCGCTCCCGCAGAAATGGCATCGGCGGGAGTCGCGATTCTTTTTTGCTCGTTGCTTTGACTTTCGGTGGGACGAATGCCGGGCGTTACGATTAAAGGATTCGCGCCTAATTCTTTGCGAATTGCCGCCGCTTCTTGTCCGGATGCAATAACACCGTCGCAGCCGAATTGCATTGCTTTTTTCGTGCGAGAAAGGACAAGCGTCGAAATGTCGCAGGCGAATCCCATTTGGCGAATGTCGCCGTCGTCCAAACTTGTGAGGACGGTGACGGCAAGGATTTTTAATTCGCCTTTATTTTCTGCGGCGGCTTGCATAATGGCATCGTCGCCGTGAACGGTAAGAAAATCCGCTCCGCTGTCGGCGATGGCGGCGGTCGCCCGGGCGACGGTGGGCGGGACATCAAACAATTTCATATCGGCGAAAACTCGTTTGCCGTTGTCGGCGAGTTGGCGAATGATGCGAAAGCCGTCGCCGCTGGCGATTAATTCCAAGCCGATTTTATAAAAGCGAACGGCATCGCCCAATTGAGCGACGAGTCGCATTGCAGATTCGCCGTCGGAAAAATCAAGGGCGACGATTAATCGCTCCTGCGACGGAATCTCAATTGGCATTTTCGCAGTATAGCAAAGCGGCGATGGGTTTATAATCGGCGGAGAATCGCGCGCGAAAAAAATTGGACGACGAAAATGCAGCCGCTGGTTGATTCCTACTATGAAGCGACGGCGTTGCGGGAGCAGCCGTCGCCGCCTTTGGCGGGCGAAGAATCGTGCGATGTGTGCGTTATCGGCGGCGGTTTTACCGGCGTATCGGCGGCGTTAAATTTAGCGGAGCGTGGATTTTCGGTTGCCGTTTTAGAGGCGGAAAGAATCGGCTGGGGTGCGTCCGGCCGAAGCGGCGGGCAAATCATTCATGGATTCGGCGGGGATTGGGAGGAGAATCTGCCCGCCCTCGGATTCGCCGATTTGCGTCCGCTGTTTGAAATGTCCAAAGAGGCGATGGCGATTATTCGGGAGCGAGTCGCCCGTCATCACATTAATTGCGATTTGCGCGATGGCTGGATTCTGGCGGCGATTAAAAATCGCCATCGCAAAAATTTAGAGGATTATGCGGCGACGCTTTCCCGCTTAAATTATCCATGCGAATTGCTGAACGGCAGCGGCGTCCGTCGGGCGATTGCGAGCGATCGCTATGTCGCCGCGTTGCGGGATTTGGCGGGTGGACATTTGCATCCGCTTAATTATCTGCTCGGACTCGCAAAGGCGGCGAAAGATGCGGGCGTCGCATTTTTTGAAGGAAGCCGCGTGGTCAGCATTAAAAAAACCGCCGCCGGTCCGCGGGCGAAAACGGAATCGGGCGAAGTAAAATGCCGTCATTTAGTTATCGCCTGCAATGCGTATTTGGATGAATTGATGCCGCCGCTTCGTCGGCGTGTGATGCCGGTGGGGACTTACATCTGCGCGACTGAGCCGCTGGGCGAAGAGCGAATCGGCTCGCTGATTCCGCAGAATGAAGCGGTGTGCGATATGAATTTTGTGCTGGATTATTTTCGGCGGTCGGCGGATTCGCGGATGCTTTTCGGCGGTCGGGTTTCGTATACAACTTTAACGCCGCCGAATCTGCGGACGGCAATGCGTCGGCGAATGCTGGCGGTTTTTCCGCAGTTGGCGGACGCAAAAGCGGAATTTGTGTGGGGCGGAAATGTGGCGATTACGATTAATCGCCTGCCGGATTTCGGACGGATTGGCGGCGATATTTTTTACGCGCAGGGATTTTCCGGGCAGGGCGTTGCATTGACGGGTCTTGCCGGGCGTCTGCTGGCGGAGGCGATAGCCGGGTCGGCGGAGCGTTTTGATGTTTTTACGAAAATACGACACCGGAATTTTTTCGGCGGGAAATTGCTTCGCGCGCCAATTTTGGCGCTCGCTATGCTATACTATCGGTTGCGCGATGCACTCTAATTCCAAAAAACGGACTTGGGGGCGGATGTAAAAAAAGCGAAAAAAGATTCCGAAATGCTTGACATGGCGGAATATTTTGCTATTATTAAGCCCCGACCAAAAATCGGTGCTTTCCTGAATGAAGAAAAAGGGGTGGAAATGAAGACGAATTCTCTCGCTAAGGCGCTCGCCCTGAGCTCCTCTTTTGCTGCGCTTGTGGCCGGCTGCGGCTCGCCCAATTATGAATTGAGCGAGCATCATATTACTGATGAGCAGGTTGCGGAGGAAGAGCCCGTCAGCGTGGAAAACATTCCGCAGTTGGTGCGCCGCTCGCCGACGCTGCCCGCGCTGGAATTGTCGGAAGGAGCGGAAACTTTTAGCGTCGTTGTGACGAAAGTGGATGTGCAGGAATTGCTGTTCGCCCTCGCGCGCGATGCAGGCGTGGATATGGATATTGATTCCCGCGTCGGTGGAATTGTCTCCATCAGCGCCATTGATGAAACGCTGGACAGCATTCTGGAGCGCATCGCCATTCAGATTGACATTCGCGTGGAGGTCCACGGCGACAGCATTACCGTTCTGCCGGACGAGCCCTTTTTCAAGCAGTATGTTTTGGATTATGTCAATCTGGATCGCACCGGTTCATCCTCCGCATCCATTCAGGGGAATTTGGCCGGCGGCGCCGGGGGCACCAGCAGCGCATCCGTCAGCAACACCGGCGACAATAATTTTTGGGCGGCGCTGGAAGATTCATTGGACGAATTGCTGGATGTCGAAATTACCGAAGGGGAAGATTCTTCGGACGAGCGAGTGAGCGCCGGCGAAGAGCGGGAAACACGGCTGGACGCGGAAGAATCCACCTACACCATTCATCGCCCGACCGGCGTTATTTTGGTTTACGCCAACGGCAAGCAGCACAAGCAAGTGCAGGAATTGCTGGATCGCATCGGCGAAATTGCCGGACGGCAGGTTCTGCTGGAAGCGACGGTAGTTGAAGTCGTGCTGAATAACAGATATCAGCAAGGAATTGACTGGTCGTATCTGAACAAAAAATTCGGTCTTACCCAGTCGACGGGCTTTGGGGGCACGAACGGATTGCCGGGTCCGGTCGGAGCGATTGTCGGGCAGGTTTTGCAGTCGCAGAGTCGGGTTTTCAATTTTGACCATACACTGACCGGCCAAGCATTGACGGATGCCCGAAATGCTGCTCAACTGGCGGCGTCGCAATATGCCGCCGGCAACCGAGGCGAGGGAGTACCGGAAATTGAAGACATTTCGGTGGGTGAGGATAATGTCGTCGGCTATTCCGTCACGCGCGAAGCTTATACTACGGACAGACCGAATGCCGGCACGCTGATTCCGCATCGGTCGCCAGAGGACGGTAACTTTCTCACCGGCACATTTCGCAGCGGCGATTTAACGGCGGCGGTGGATTTGCTGGAAAGATTCGGCGACGCCAAAGTTATTTCCAGTCCGCGCGTTTCCACCCTTAATAATCAGCCGGCACTTTTGCAGGTAGTTGATAATTTGGTTTACTTCCGCGTGGAAGTGGAGGAAGAAATCGACGAGGACGCGGATACCGTCACCCGTGAAATTACGGTTGAAGAGGAAATCATCCCCATCGGGTTTTCAATGAATGTCATGCCGCAAATTAGCCGCGACGGCATAGTGATGCTGAATTTGAAGCCGTCGGTGACGCGAGTAGTCGACCGGGTTGAAGTCCCGAATCCACGCGGCGCCAGCAGTGTGCGGACGTTCATTCCTATTGTTCGCGTGCGCGAATTAGAATCGGTGATGGCTCTGCGCGACGGCGAAGTGGCGGTTTTGGGCGGACTGCTGGAAGATCGCACAGCGGACATCAATAGCAATGTCCCCGGATTGGGCAAACTGCCCGGCATCGGGACTCTGTTTGAGCACAAAAACGAGCAGACATTCAAGAGCGAATGGGTGGTTTTTATCCGCGCCAGAATCGTTAAGAATCCGAGTTTGTTCGGCGATTACAGCGAGTATCGCAATCTCCTTCCGGACACGGATTTTCTCCGTCGGAAAGAGGGCAATACGCTGTTTCCGCCGCCGCAGATTGGGCAATGATGTCGGTGCCGGGACCGGGAGCATAAAATGAGTTTGCTGCTTGAAGCGCTTAAAAAAGCGGAGCGCGAAAACAAAGAAAAAAGCGAAGCACCCGCCGCGGAAGCGGCGGCATCGGCACCCGCGATCGAAGCGGCGGCACCGGCGCCTGCGGTCGAATCAGCGGAATCGGCGCCCGCGCCCGAATCGGCGGCGGATGCCGGAATGTCGCTTAAGACGAAAGAGCCGCCAGCATCCGCACCGGCCGCCTCGACGGCGGTTGATTTCGATGCGGTGCCGGACGGCGGCGCGGCACCACCCAGCGCAGTTGGCGCGGCGACGCGCGGTTCGCGTCTGCGGGCGGCGGCGACCGGCGGGGCGGCGGGAGCGCGTCGGCGAGTGGAAGCGGGGCGCGTCTTTCAAGCAAAGCCGGACGAGGCGGGCAAGCGTCAAGTCGGTCCGTTGGTGCTGGCTTTTATTGTGCTGATTGCCGTTCTCGGCGGCGGCTATTTTGTTTTTCCCGAATATTATTCGGGAGTGGAAGAATTGATTTCGCCGTCCGCGCCGGTGGCGTCGGCGCCGTCCGTGCCGGCATCGGCGGTTCAGCAATTGCAAGCGACGGAAGAAGAAGCCCTTCCCCTGCCCGCGCCAGTGGCGGACATTCAAAGTGAATTGGACTACGCCTCGCTGGAAGTCGCGGGCGATTTGGGCGAAGGCTCGGATGTATCCGAAGATGTGGCGCGCCGCATCGCTATTTTAACCGGAGCAACGGTAGAGCCGGTGGCATCGCCGACTCCGCTGACCGGATTGCTTGTCAACGAAGAATCGGCCGAAGGAGTCGGCGGCGGATTTAATCCGGAAGAAGCCCCTGTAGCGACCGCCCTGCTTTCGCGGGCGCAAAAGATTGAATTGGACAGCGCCAGCGCAGTGGAAATTGAAATCATTTCCACTTCCGCCGCCAACGACGAATCTTCGGTTGAAGTTATCGCCGATGTCGCGCCTGCGGTGGAATCGTCGCCGCCGATTGAAGTGGCGGCGAGTTCGGAAGACAGCGGCGGAATCAGTGTGAAAAAATTGGCATCCACTGAAAAGCGCGATAGTTTAATGCGCGCGCAGTCAATGTATGCCGAGGGGAATCTTGCGGGTGCGGAGGCGATTTTCCGCCGCATTCTGCTGGACGATCCGTCTAATGTGGATTCGCTGCGCGGTCTGGCGCAAGTGGCGGCCAGCGGCGGACGGTATCAATTGGCGGCTTCCATTTATTTGCGGCTGCTGGATTATCATCCGAAAGATCCGGTGGCGATTGCCGAATTGATTAATTTGCAGACGCAGCAGGCGAATCCAATTTTATCCGAGCAGCGCATTAAGAGTTTAATCGGCGCTGAGCCGGCAGTGGATTCGCGGCTGTATTTTTCGCTCGGCAATATTTACGCCGAGCAGCAGCGATGGGTAGAAGCGCAGGAGTCGTATTTCAGCGCGTTTTCGCGCGATGCGGAAAATCCGGATTACGCTTATAATTTAGCGGTGACGCTGGATTATTTGAATAAGCGCGACATTGCCTTGCGCTATTACCGCGAAGCGCTTAAACTTTCCAACACGGCGCCGAGCGGCTTTGACGCCGACACCCTGCGGGCGCGCATCGCGGATTTAACCAAATAAAGCGAACAAGAGGACAACACACAATGGCTGATTTGACCGACGACACGGATTTTGAAGAGGAAAAAGAGGACCTGCCGCTCGGCGAGCGGCTGCTGGAAAAAGGCGTCCTCACCGAAGATCAACTGCGCATCGCTTTGATGGAGCAGCAGAATTCGCGGGACCCGGTCGGACGAGTTCTGGTGCGTCTCGGCTTTGTCACGGAGGCGACCATCCGCGATGTGCTCTCGGAAGCGGGCGGCAAGGAAAGCGTTGACTTGCGGATGGTCAATGTGGATCCGGATGCGCTGGAAAAAATTCCGATGGATGTGGCGAAACGCTACAATATCTTTCCCTACGCCTACGACGAATCGCGGAAAGTCGTCTCTGTGGCGGCGGCGAATCCGGACAATCTGATTATCTTTGATCAGATTCGGGCGATTCTGCAGGGCGAATACGAATTGGATGTCAAAGTCGCCGGCGAATCGGATATCAGCCGGGCGGTGGACGAATACTACGGGCTGGAACTCTCCATCGAGGGAATTCTGAACGAAATTGAAACCGGCGAAGTGGATGTGGCGGTCACTTCCCTGCAGGCGGACGGCGGGTCGCAGCATCCGATTGTGCGCCTTGTTAATGCCTTTTTGAACGATGCCGTCAAGCGGGGCGCCTCCGATATTCACTTTGAGCCGGAGGAAAGCTTTCTGCGGGTGCGCTATCGGATTGACGGCGTGCTGCGGCAGATTCGCAGTTTGCATCGCAGTTATTGGGATTCCATGGCGGTGCGGCTGAAGGTGATGTGCCAGATGAATATCGCCGAATCGCGCGTGCCGCAGGACGGCCGCATTACGATGACGCTTTACGGGCGGATTGTGGATTTCCGCGTCGGCGCCCAGCCGACCGCGCACGGCGAAAATTTCGTCCTGCGAATTCTGGACCAGCAGCGGAATTTAATGGCGATTGACGGACTCGGACTCAACGATCAGGCGCAAAGAATGCTGGAATTGATGGTCGCCCGGCCGGAAGGAATCATCCTTGTTACCGGCCCGACGGGCAGCGGCAAAACGACGACGCTGTATTCCATTCTCGGTCATTTGAACAAGGAGTCGGTCAATATTATGACGATGGAGGATCCGATTGAATATCCGATGCACATGATTCGGCAGTCGGCGGTCAGCGATTCCTCCAAGATGGATTGGGCGTCGGGAATCAAATCCATGATGCGGCAGGATCCGGACATTATTCTCATCGGCGAGATTCGGGACAACGAAACCGCCGATATGACTCTGCGGGCGGCGATGACGGGGCATCAGGTTTTATCGTCTCTGCACACAAACAATGCACTCGGCATAATTCCGCGTCTGCTGGATATGGGCGTGCTGCCGGACATTATGGCGGGCAACATTATTGGGGTTGTCGCTCAGCGGCTGGTGCGGACTCTGTGCCCGCAGTGCAAGACGCAAAAGGAAGAAATCACCGAAGACGAAAAGACGATTCTGCAGGCCGTCCTCGGCGACAATTGGAAACTGGAAAATATGCGGCAGTCGGTCGGCTGCGTGCATTGCGAGTATCAGGGATACAAAGGGCGCGTCGCCGTGATGGAGATTCTTAAGTTTAATGAGGAACTGGACGAATTAGTTTCGCATCGGGCGGCGGTGCGCGAAATCAAGCAAAAGGCGCTTGACACGAACAGCTTTGTTTCGCTGGCGGAGAATGCGATTGAGAAAGTCGCCGAGGGGACGACTTCGCTGGCCGAAATTTCCCGGGTGGTAGACCTGACTCAATTTATTAAAATTAATTAACGGCAATGGCGCTTTTTGGATACACGGCGGTTAATCAGTCGGGCCACACAATTCGGGGCCGGCTGGAAGCGCAAGGCACGGCTGATTTGGAGTCGCGGCTTTCGCGTCTGGGTCTGCAGTTAGTCAGCGGACGCGAAATCAAAAGCGGCGCGCCGCTGTTTCAGCGGAAGGTCGGCAAGGACGAACTCGCGCAATTCTGCTTTTATTTGGAGCAGTTGGTCGCCGGGGGCGTGCCGTTGCTGGAAGGGCTTTCGGATGTGCGGGATTCGGTTTCCAATCCGTCGCTGCGTTATGTCGTCGGCGTGATTATTCAAGAGATTGAGCAGGGCAGCACGCTTTCCGACGCCCTGCGCAAGCATCCCAAAATTTTCGACGAGGTCTTCGTCAGTTTGGTGGAAGCCGGCGAAGAATCGGGCGAATTGGCGACGGTGCTCAAGAATCTGGGCGACACCATCAAGTGGCAGGCGGAAATGCGCAAACGCACCGTGAAGGTGTTTATGTATCCGCTATTCGCTCTGCTGGTGATGATCGGGGCGGCGGGCTTTTTGCTCGGCTATGTAGTGCCGAAAATCACAACGGTGCTGGCGTCGCTGGGGCAGGAATTGCCGGTGTATACGATTGCCCTCATCAACACCGCCGATTTCATCATCAACAATTGGCAGTTTATTTTGATTGCGCCGGTGGTGGCTTTCTTTGCGGTAACCATCGGCATCCGGACGATTCCGGGGGTGGATTACTATCTGGATAAAATGAAAGTGCGCTTTCCGATTTTCGGCGTGGTGGCGGAAAAGATTATTCTGTCGCGCTTCGCCAACATTTTCGGGCTGCTGTATGCGTCGGGAATCAATGTAATTGATTCTCTTAAAATTTCGCAGGGCGCGCTTGGCAATCGCTTTATCGGGCGGGGTCTCGGCAAGATTATTGAAGACATCATCAATGGCAGTCCGCTGACGGAGGCGTTTAAGGTGTCCGGCATTTTTCCGCCGCTGGTTTTGCGGATGCTTCGGCTGGGCGAAACGACCGGCGGCATTGACGCATCCATGCAGCAGGTGAAATCGTATTACGATAAGGACGCCGTTGAAGCCATTGAAGCGGCGCAGGCGGCGATTGGCCCGCTGATGCTGTTTGTCATCGCCGGATTGCTGATATGGATTATTCTCGCCGTTTATTTTCCGCTTTACGATCTTGTCGGCAAGGTCGGAGCCGGCTGATGGCGGCGCAATCGGAGATGCGAAATGCTTGAAATTAAAATTCCGTCAATGGCGTGGCCGTTTCGCCGCTATGGTCTTCTCGTTAATGACGAAGACGCGGCGCTGGTGTCGTGGCAGCGCGGCTCCTTTCAGGAGATTGCGCGGTTTCCCAATGATTCCGCCGGCATCGCCCGCTTCGCCGAATACCTGAAGGAAAGCGGCCAGCGTCTGCGGGAGCGGCCGATTCACATTCTGGCGAATGTCATCGGCGAGGACTATCGCTTTGAAAAGACGCCGCACCTTATCGGCAAATTCCGCTACGATTTTTTCCAGCGGAAGATTCCGCAATTATTTCGCGGCGCGCAATACACGCAGGCGATTGTGCAAGGGCGCGAAGAATTAGGCCGGCGGGAGGACTTGGTGCTGTTTTTCGGCATCCTCACGACCGAAAAAGTGCAGCCGTGGGTGCGCGAAATTGAAAAGGCGGATATGTCCATCGCGGGCGTTAATGGCATTTCGCTGCTGAGTCAGCAGTCGCTGAAAGCGACCGGCATTTCCGGTCCGCACATTGTTTTAGTGACGATGCACGAAAGCGGACTGCTTCGGCAGATTTATTACGCCGACAGCAAGATTCGCTTCAGTCGTCTGACCAAAGTGCGGACGGACACGCCGGAAGAATTGGCGAAGTCGCTTAAAAAAGAAGGCGACCGGATGCTGCAGTATCTGAACAGTTTGAAGTTGACATCCGGCAATGTCAAAATGGAATCGCATGTAATTTGTCCGTCGGCGGAATTGGCGCAGTTGCGGGAATTAGTGCCGAATACCGAGCGGCTGCGGTTTAATTTTCACGATGCCGCCGCCATCGGGCGGACGCTGGGAATTCGCACGCCGATGGGCGATTTGGGGCGGGACACTTCGCTGCAATTGCACAGCATGTTTTCGTCGCTGCGAATCGGGCAGATGGCGGCGTTCAATCAAATTCGCTATTACTGGATGCGGCTGGGCTGCACCGCCGTGTCATTTGTTTTCGGCCTTTATCTGTTGCTGGCGCTGTGGGGCGGCGGGCTCGGATTTTTGGGCGCGTGGACGAATTATCAATCGGAAAACAATGAATTGCAGGCGAAAGTGGAGCAATTGCGAAACAACTATCGCCGTCAAATTACGGCTTTCGGCGAGGCGCCTTCCAGCCCAAGCAATATGCGGGCGGTGGATGGAATCTTCGGAGCGGCGAGGAGCGAAGTGTTTAGCCCCGGTCCGCTGATGCTTTACATCAGCAAGGCGATATCGCGCAATCCGTCGGTGCGTCTGGAATCTTACGAGTGGTATCTCACCGACAGCGAAAGCGGCTCGACGGGCAGCGATATGGCGTATTTGTCCGGCAAATCCGTTTATCAGGTGGTGGTGCTGAAGGGAAATTTCCAGCAGGGCGAAAACGCGCCTTATCAGGAAGTGCTGGATGCCGTGGAGCAATTTTTGACATCGTTTGAAGATCGTCCGGATGTGCTGGTGGATCCGGTGCTGGTTCCGGCAAGGACGACAGCGCAAGGGCAACTTTCCGGCACCGTCGGCGAAGGCGGCGCCATCGCCGATGAATTGCAAGGGCGCGAATTTGAAGTGCGCGTTCTGTGGAAGCAGTTCGACGAAGAAGAAATTACCGAAAATCTGCGGCGGCGGATATAATCGGCAAGCGGAGCAAGCGACATGGCGGACATACAACTTTATCCCAAAGAGCGGCGAGTGGTGATGGCGACGGCGATTTTCGCCGGTATTTGCCTTGCTATCGCCTACGGCGCGGAGTGGGGCGCGGCGACCTTTTCCTCTCAGTCCCAGCGGGAAAATGCGATTTTGAAGCAGGAGCAGGATAATTTTCAGGAGCGGCTCGCCACCATTCAGGACGAAGAGCGCCTGCAAAATCAATACGCCCAATCCTACCGGGACTGGGAGGCGCACGGGCTGCTCGGCGAAGAAAGCCGCCTCGCGTGGGTGGAAACGCTTCAGACGATTCAGGAGCGGCGGAATCTTTTTCCCATCAGTTACCAAATCAGTGCGCAGGAGGTGTTTGATTCGGATTCCTCCGTCTACACCGAAAACAGCAGCGTAAGCGTGCAGGCGAGTCCGATGACCATCAAAATGGGAATGCTCCATGTGCTGGATGTGCTGCTGTTTTTAAACGATTACGCCAAGGAAGTGAGCGGGGTTTTCATTCCCACTTTCTGCCGGGTTGACCGCCACTCCAGTCGCTTTGAAGCGGTGAATCGCCCCAATATGACGGGGGAATGCCGTCTGGAATGGATTACGGTGGCGGACCCCGACAAAGGGCTTTCGCGCGAAGAGCAGATTAAACTGGAAGAAGAAAGGAGACGGCTATGACGATGATTCGGCTCGGATTGAATTCGGCGGCAGCGGCGACTCTGCTGTCCGTTGCGGCGATGCTGGCTGTGCCGGCGCATGCGGAAGGCGCGGCGGATTTGTCGGCCGTCGGTCGCGAAGAAATGGGGCGGATCTTTTTTACGAATCAAGAGCGCAAGATTCTGGAGGCGGTTCGCAAAGGGCTGATTTCGGAAGTCACCGATGTGGAAATCAACGAATCGCTGGCGGCGCCGTTTATCGTGCCGTCGGCTTCCGTCTTTCCGTTTTCGAGCGAGGATGAAGGCCCGCTGCGCGGCGAGGACATTTTTGTCAATGGCTTCATCAAAAGCAATCGCACCAATAAAACGACGGTGTGGTTCAACGGAAAAGTCGTGCGCGGCTTGACGGAAGAAATTGCCTACGAGGGAATCGTTCTGGATACCGAAAAATCCGGCAGCGCGCTAATTAGCGGGGTGGATCACTACGAGCAGCAGCGCGTGGAATTCAAAGTCGGACAGATCGTCAGCCGCGAAGGCGCGGTGCTTGAAACTTTGCCTGTGGTTCGCTCCCGCGACGAAGACAAGGCAATAGCAGAAGCCGCCGCCGAAGCCGCCGCCCCAACGGAAGAAGAGGCGGAGGCCCAGCAATAAGCGCGCCTCCTGCTTTGCGCCAATTTTTTTCGCCGTTAATTGCGGTCGATGACTCCGTGCGCGCGAAATGAAAAAGCCCGATAATCCCAGCCGTCGCAATATTTTGCTCGGCGCGACTTCGGTCGCGGGCGGCATTTCCGTGGTTGCCGTTGCCGCTCCGTTTGTGCGGAGTTTGGAGCCGAGCCGCAAAACGCGCGCCGAAGGCGGCCCGACCACCATTTCTATTTTGGGAATGAAGCCGGGCGAATTGCGCGTCGTAGAATGGCGTCGCAAGCCGGTGTGGATTCTGCATCGCACGCCGCCGATGCTGGAAGCAATCGCCGCCGCCGCGGATTCGCTGGCGGATCCCGAATCGGAAAGCAGCAATCAGCCGGTGTACTGCCGCAATAAAACGCGCTCCATCAAACCGGAAATTTTCGTCGCGTTTGGAATTTGCACGCATCTTGGCTGTTCGCCCGCGCGGGCGAAAGATAGCGGCGGCGGATTTTTATGCGCATGCCATGGTTCGCGATTTGACTTTGCCGGCCGCGTTTTTAAGAACAGTCCGGCGCCGGCGAATTTAATGATTCCGCCGCATCGCTATGCATCCGACGATGAATTAATCGTCGGCGAAGACGAGGCCGCCTGATGAACGGACGACTCGCCGGCTTCGCTGACTGGGTGGATTCGCGCCTGCCCTACCGGGCGGCGATGAAGAAGCATCTCACCGAATACTACGCGCCGAAGAATTTCAATTTCTGGTATTACTTCGGCTCGCTGGCTTTGGTGGTGCTGGTCATTCAAATCGTCAGCGGAATTTTTCTGACGATGAATTACAAGCCCGACGCGGAGCGCGCTTTCGCGTCGGTGGAATACATTATGCGCGATGTCGGCTGGGGCTGGCTGATTCGCTACATTCATTCTACGGGCGCCTCCATGTTTTTTGTGGTGGTTTATTTGCACATGTTTCGCGCCCTGCTTTACGGCTCGGCGCGGGAGCCGCGCGAATTGCTTTGGATTCTGGGCGTCCTCATTTATTTGTGCCTGATGGCGGAGGCGTTTTTCGGCTACTTGCTGCCGTGGGGTCAAACTTCGTTTTGGGGTGCGCAGGTGATTGTAAATTTATTTTCCACAATTCCGTGGATCGGCGAATGGCTGGCGCTTTTAATTCGGGGCGACTACGCCATTTCGGATGTTACGCTTAATCGGTTTTTCGCTTTGCATGTGGCGGCGATTCCGCTGGTGATTATTCTGCTGGTATTTTTGCATATTGTCGCTTTGCATCAAGTCGGCTCCAACAATCCCGACGGCGTTGAAATTAAAAAGCGCAAGGACCCCGCCACCGGACGCCCGCTGGACGGCATTCCGTTTCATCCCTACTATTCGGTGAAGGATACTTTCGGGCTGGTGGTATTTTTAATTGTTTTCTGCGCGATTGTTTTTTTTGCGCCGGAGATGGGCGGCTACTTTTTGGAGCCTCCGAATTTTGTCCCCGCCGACCCGCTGAAAACGCCGGAGCATATCGCGCCGGTGTGGTATTTCACGCCGTTTTACGCGATGCTGCGCGCCGTGCCGCCGTTTTTCGGCACGCAATTCTGGGGCGTTTTGATTATGGGACTTGCCGTGCTGATTCTGTTTTTTGTGCCGTGGCTGGATAAAAGCCCGGTGAAATCAATTCGCTATCGCGGGCCGATTTATAAAATCGCCCTTGCCGCGTTTGCAGCGACATTTATCGGACTCGGCGTGCTGGGCGTGCTGCCGCCGAATCCAATTCGGCAGGCGCTGGCGCAAATTTTAACGGCGGCGTATTTTGCCTTCTTTGTGCTGATGCCGTGGTACACCCGAATTGATAAAACTTCTCCGCCGCCGGAGCGGCTTCGCTGAATGCAATGCGCGCCGTGATTTTTTTTATTGCGATTCTGTCCGCTTTTCCGGCGACGGCCGCCGAATCCGCGCCCGCCCTTGACCGCGCGCCGACCGATCCTTACGACATCGCTTCCATCCAGCGGGGCGCGCGAATTTTCGTCAACTACTGCCTTGGCTGCCACAATGCGGCGCACATGCGATACGGCCGAATCGGCGAAGACCTCGGCATTTCGCCCGAGCAAATCCGCGATAATTTAATCTTTGGCGAATTCGTCCCCGGCGCATCAATGATGTCGGCGATGAATCCGGCGGAAGCGAAGGAATGGTTTAATCAGGCCGCGCCGCCCGATTTAACTTTGGTCGCCCGCTCGCGCGGAGCGGATTGGCTTTACGCTTATATGCGCGGATTTTACCGCGACCCGTCGCGTCCCAACGGCTGGAATAATCTGGTTTTTTCCAATGTCGCGATGCCGCATGCGCTTCACGAATTGCAGGGCGCGTCGGCTTTTCCGGGCGCCGAAGGACAATTGACTTCGCTGGAAAAACGCGGCGAAAAATGGGTCGGCTTTTTCCAAGCGACTTCCGGCGAAGAAAAGGAAATCGCGCTTGAATCCATTTCGCCCGGACGATTGTCGTCGGCGGAATACGATGCGGCCATCACCGATCTTGTAAACTTTCTGGTGTATATGGGCGAGCCCTCGCGCAATGAAAGAGTGCGGGTCGGATTCGCCGTAATGCTGGCGCTGTTTATTTTGCTGGTCTTGTCTTATTTGCTTTACCGCGAATACTGGCGAGACATTGAATAATCCTCCTCCCCCCAAATTACCATGATGACACTTTACTCATGCGTTTACTGTCCGTATTCGCACCGCTGCCGAATCGTTATTAACGAGAAGGAAATGGACGCCGAGATTAAGGATGTGGACTTGAACAACAAGCCCGCCGAACTCGCGCAGTTTAATCCTTACAATCGCGTGCCGGTGCTGGTGGACCGCGACCTCAAACTTTACGAGTCCACCATCATCTGCGAGTATCTGGACGACCGCTTTCCGCATCCGCAGTTGATGCCGTCGGATATTGCCATGCGCGGCAAGGCGCGTCTAATGCTGCATATTTTTGACCGCGAGTTGTTTGTCCACTTGGATGTGCTGCTGAAAAAGCGCGCCACCCCGGCCGCGCGCGACCGCGCCCGCCAAATTCTGCGCGATGAATTGCTGCGAATGCTGCCTAATTTTTCGCGCCGCAAATATTTTCTCGGCGATGAATTTTCCATTTTGGATATTGCCATCGCCCCGCTGCTGTGGCGGTTGGAGCATTTTCGCATTCGGCTGACACCGCGCGCCGCCCCGATTCTAAAATACGCCGAGCGGCTGTTTGCCCGCCCCGGCTTTATTAATTCGCTGACCGCCGTAGAAAAAGCGATGCGCAAATGAACGACGCCCTCGCCGACCCCGAATTGAAGCCCTATCTGGTGCGCGCCGTTTATCAATGGTGCGTAGAATCAGGGCGCACGCCTTATTTGGCCGCGCGCGCCGACAACGGACTCGGCGGATTGCCCGACGAATTCGCGGCGGACGGACGCATTATTTTTAATATCGGCGCGGACGCCGTGCGCGGACTGGTGATAAACGCCGATAAAATCGCATTTTCCGCCCGATTTCGCGGGGCGACTCGCTCGGTGGAAATTCCGCTTTGCGATGTGCTGGCGATTTTCGCCCGCGAAAGCGGAAAGGGAATGGCGTTTCCAGAGTTGATGGCGACGGATTCCGACGCCGCGCCGGGCGATGGCGTATCGGCCGCCAAAAACGAAGCGACTGCAGATTCATCCGTCGCCGAATCTTCTTCCCGCAACGGCCTTCGCCTCGTATAATTTTTTCCGTTGAAAATCAGATGATTCGCGGTGATTAACATGCGGCGAATTGCAGTTTGATTTCTCCCCGCCGAAAAGTGCGCGCGATTCTGCGATAATCCCCCGCCGTGAAAAATGGACTTGTCAGCATTATCGTCCCGACCTACCGCGAAGCGGAAAATCTGCCGCATCTCGCCCGCGCCGTCAATGACGCAATGCAGGCCGCCGGAAAGCGCTATCAAATCATTGTCGCCGACGACAACTCGCCGGACGACACTAAAAACATCTGCGCCGGACTCGCCCAAGAATTTCCGCTGATTCTGCTCACGCGCGAAAAAAACCGCGGACTCGCCCCCGCCGTCATTGATGGCATCGCCGCCGCCGACGGCGAATTCGCCGTCGTGATGGACGCCGACCTTTCGCATCCGCCCGAAAAAATTCCGCAATTAATCGCGCCGCTGGAAAAGGGCGAGGCGGATTTTGTCATCGGTTCCCGCCACATTTCCGGCGGCAGCATCGACGAAAATTGGCCGCTGATGCGCCGCCTGATTTCGCGAAGCGCAACCTTGCCGGCGTATCTGCTGGTTTCGGTGCGCGACCCGCTTTCGGGATTTTTTGCGCTGCGCCGCCGCGAAATGCCGCCGACGGAATCGCTTTCGCCGGTCGGCTACAAAATCGGGCTGGAAATTTTAATCAAGGGAAATTTCCGCCGCGTGCGCGAAATTCCCATTCATTTCGCCGACCGTCAATTTGGAAAAAGTAAATTGGACGCGCGCGAGCAATGGAATTATCTGCGCCATTTGCGGCGTCTTTACCGCCATCGCTGGCCGCAGGCGGCGGCGTTTGCGCAATTTTGCGCCGTCGGCGGAATCGGCCTCGTGTGGGACATTCTTTTTTATTATCTGATGCAGGCGGCTGGATTCGGGCATTGGGCGGCGAGGGCGATTTCATTCTGGCCGGCGGTGACGAATAATTGGATTTTGAATCGCGCCCTCACCTTTGAAGAGCGAAAAAAATCACCGCCGCTTTCGCAATGGGGAAAATTCGCCGCTGCGTCCGCAATTGGATTCGCCGTCAATTGGGGGGCGTATATCGGACTGACAAGCGGCTTTGTGTTTTTTGATTCAAATCGCTTGCTGGCGTTGATTGCCGGAGTCGTGCTGGCGACGGCGTTTAATTTCTTCTGCGCCGACCGCTGGATTTTTCCGCGCGAAAAATAGGCGGAAAAAATGCATCCGCAGGATAATGTCATCCGCAGGATAACGCCATCCGCAGGATGCGTCCCCAAGGGGATTCGAACCCCTGTTGCCGCCGTGAAAGGGCGGTGTCCTAGGCCTCTAGACGATGGGGACCCGGAAAAACACAGGTGGAGATAAGCGGACTCGAACCGCTGACCCCTTGCATGCCATGCAAGCGCTCTACCAGCTGAGCTATATCCCCGCGAGTCGCAGATTCTACCAGATTTTCGGCGGCGCGCAAATTCGCTTGACAAAAAAATCGGGGGGCGGGTAAAATCCGATTTCCGAGAAACTGGATGATTCCACATGAAAAGCCCCAACAAACGCCCGTGGCCATTGTCGTCGATTTTTGTCAACCGCGACAAAATTAACACTAACCCCGACTTCCAGCGACCGCCGGTTTGGAAAACGGCGCAAAAGCAGTTGTTGATTGACACTGTGCTTCGGAATTACGATATTCCGAAAGTGTATCTCCGCGAGGTCAGCTCCAGCCCGGAGAAATATGATGTCATTGATGGGCAACAACGCCTTCGCGCGGTGTGGGGATTTTTCGGCAAGGATGAAAAATATCCCGGATATCCGCTGTCGGTTAAGCACGAATCCATTGACGGCATTGCTGTCGCGGGCAAAAAATACGGCGAACTGTCGCAAGAATTGCGGGATCGGTTTGACACATACTCGCTGGATGTGGTCATCATCCAAGACGCGGAGGAAGACGAGGTGCGCGATATGTTTGTCCGCCTTCAAAGCGGGACTCCGCTCAATGCCCAAGAACAACGCAATGCTTTCAAAGGCAACATGCGGGATTTTGCCATAAAAACGGCACAGCATGATTTCTTCAAAGCGGTAATGTTTACTAATCACCGCTACGCACATCATCACGCCGCTGCTCAATTGGTGTGCGTCGAATTAGCCGGAAGCAAGCCGACGAATATCAGAAAAGCGGACTTGGACAGGATGTACCTTCTAAATGAAAATTTTGACGAGAGCGGACAAATCGCCAAACGAGTCAAGCGGATGCTTTCGAATCTCCGCGAAATTTTTCCCGACGACAATCCCACCCCCGAATTGGAGCGTTTCAATATCGTTCCTCTCTATTGCATGGTTTCCCAATTATTGGATGGCTATGTTTTTGACGAGGTGAAAAACCAATTTCGTGATTGGTTTGTTGGATTCGAACAACGGCGGGTGGCGGAAAGCGAGAAAGATCCCGACGATGCCGGCCCAGAATGGCTTAATTACCGCGAAAATATCGGACACAGCGGTGACAATGGCGAAGTTATCCAGAATCGTTTGGATTTTCTGCTGCGAAATTTCTTTGAGAAATTTCCTGACTTGCCCGCCAAAGACGAGCGAAATTTCACGGAAGCGCAAAGGCTGACCATATACTGGCGCGACGGGAAGAAGTGCCAAATAAAGCAACAATGCGATGGCACGGAATTGTTGCCTTGGAATGGCTGGCATTGCGATCATAAATTGCCTCGGTCAAGAGGGGGGAAAACGACGGTGGGGAATGGCCAAGTTGCTTGTCCAGCTTGCAATTTAGCAAAAGGGAATAGGGTTGCATAACAATGACCGAATACTTAAAACGCGCCACAAAAACGGCGGCGAAAGCGGACGAAGATACGCGCGCTGTTGTTGCTAAAATGCTCGCCGCCATTGAAAAAGGCGGCGAAGATGCCGCGCGCCAATTCGGCCGCGAATTGGACGGCTACGACGGCGACATCCTCGTGTCCAAAGATGACATTGCAAAGGCGGCTAAGCAGGTGCCGGAATCGCTCAAAGCCGACATTCAATTCGCGCGCAAGCAAGTCACCCGCTTTGCCGAATTGCAAAGGAATTCGGTCAGCGATGTAGAAAGCGAAATTGCGCCGGGCGTTTTCGCCGGACAGAAATGGATTCCATTGTCCGTCGCCGGATGCTATGTGCCGGGCGGACGCTATGCGCATGTTGCGTCGGCGGTGATGAGTGTCGCCACTGCAAAAGCGGCGGGCGTTGAAAGCATTGTCGCCTGCGCCGCTCCCAAGGGGGGGGGGGGGATGCCGCCCGCTGTTATTTATGCGATGGATTTGTGCGGTGCGAATTCCATTTTGACCTTGGGAGGCGTGCAGGGGATAGCATCGCTTGCCTTTGGTTTATTTACCGGCAAGCCCGCCGATATTGTTGTCGGGCCGGGAAATAGATTCGTCGTTGAAGCAAAGCGCGCTTTGTTTGGCAAGGTTGGAATTGATTTAGTCGCCGGTCCGACGGAGATATTAATTATCGCCGATGATTCCGCCGATGCTGAAATTGTCGCGACGGACTTAGTCGGGCAGGCGGAGCATGGGCCGGATTCTCCGTGTTGGCTGATTAGTTTGAGTCGCGGCTTTGGGGAAAAAGTCGCGTTGCGAATTCCGCATCTTATTAATGAATTGCCGCAGCCTTCCAAAGCGGCGGCGGAATCGGCTTGGCAGGATTACGGCGAAATTGTTGTTTGCGAAACCTTTGAAGAAGCGGCGGTTCTTTCCGACAACTACGCCGCCGAGCATTTGGAAATTCAAACATCGCAGAATGAAAGATTCGCGGCGCGCTTAAAAAATTACGGCGCGCTTTTTATCGGCGAAGAATCCACCGTCGCACACGGCGACAAATGCGCCGGACCGAATCATATTCTGCCGACTCGCGGCGCCGCCAAATACACCGGCGGACTCGCCGCGCATAAGTTTATGAAATCATTGACGACTCTTAAAATGACACCGTCGGCAAGCATTAAAATAAGCGAAGCGACGGCGCGGCTTTCCCGCTTGGAAGGAATGGAAGCCCACGCCCGCACCGCCGACATTCGCATTAAAAAATACGGCGAAAAAAATGAGTGATTTCATTCAATCGCTTTTTGGACTGGACAGCCGCATTTCCATAGTGACGGGCGCGTCGTCGGGAATTGGCAGGCGCATTGCATTCGCCCATGCGCGCGCCGGAGCGAAAGTGATTCTGGTCGGAAGGCGCAAAGACAATTTGCGCGAAGCCGCCGCCGAAATCAAACAAGGGGGGGGGGAGGGGGTCGTCCTTTCCGCCGACCTTTCCCAAGACGAAGAAGTTTTGCGCGTCGGCGAGGAATCATCCCGATTCTTCGGCGCGCCGGATATTCTGGTGAATGCCGCCGGAATGAACCTCCGCAAAAAAGCGGATGACATTAATAAGGAAGATTGGAATGCCACTTTGCATCTTAATCTTTCCGCGCCGTTTTTTCTCGCGCGCGCATTAATCGGCGGAATGCAGAGGAAAGGTTTCGGGGCGATTATTAATATCGCATCACTGCAAACTTTTCGCGCCGGACTCGGCGATGCCGCCTACGGGTCGTCCAAGGGGGGGGTCGGACAATTGACTCGCGCGATGGCGAAAGAATGGTCGGGGGGGGGGGTGATTGTTAATGCAATTGCGCCCGGCTTTTTTCCGACGGAAATGACTAAGGTTGTTTTCGGCGACGATGAATTAGCGGCGCGGCTCGCCGATTCTACCTTGATTAAGCGCAACGGCGAATTGGCCGATATGGACGGCGCGGCGATTTTTTTGGCGTCGCGCGCGGCGGCTTACATCACCGGAATTATTGTGCCGGTGGACGGCGGCTTTCTCGCCAAATAAAATAAAAAATGCGCGCATTAATTTACACCGCCCCGAATCAAATTGAATTCCGCGGCGACGACCCCCCCCCCCTCCCCCCCTCTCCGGCGGATGCGGCGATTGAAGTTGAAGCATGCGGAATTTGCGGCTCCGATTTGCATGCCTTTCTCGGCCACGACGACCGCCGCCCCCCCCCTTTAATCTTGGGGCACGAAGCATGCGGAATCGCGCAGTCGGGAAAATACAAAGGCAGGCGAGTCGCCGTTAATCCGCTGGCGACCTGCGGCGAATGCGAATTCTGCATTGCAGGGCGGCAGAATCTCTGCCCGCATCGGCAGATTCTAAGCATTCCGCCGAGGTCGGGCGCATTCGCCGAATTGATTTATGCGCCGGAAAAAAACCTTTTTTTAGCGGAAAAAATTCCGCCTTCTATCGCGGCATTAACCGAGCCTTCGGCGACGGCTTTGCATGCGGTTTATCTCGCCGAAAAAAATCTGATGAGGCCGATTTCGGAGTCGCGTATTTTAGTTGTCGGCGCGGGGGCAATTGGACTTTTCGCCGCTCTTTTATTGCGCGCGAAAGGATGCCGCGCATTGCAAATCGCCGAAACGAATCCCTTAAGAAAAAAAGCCGCGCATGAATTGGAAAACTTTGCAATGTTCAATTCGGCAGAAGAATCCGACGGCGAATTTGATTTGATTATAGACGCCGTCGGCGCAAAAGCGACGCGCGAATTATCCTTTCAATTAATCAAGCCCGGCGGAGTCGTCGTCCATATCGGACTCGCCGAATCGGGGGGGGGGGTGGATTCGCGGCGAATGACTTTGCAGGAAATAACGCTTATCGGCTCATACACTTACACGCCGACGGATTTTGCGGCGGCTTTGGATTCGCTCGCGCGCGGAATTTTCGGCGAATTAAAATGGGTGGAATCGCGTCCGCTGGAAGAAGGGCCGAAATCCTTCGCCGCTCTTGCCGCCGGAAAAGAGCGCGCCGGAAAAATTGTTCTTGTGGTATAATGCGCCTGCGAATTGGTAAAATGATGGACGACGAAAAACTGCTGATCATTTTGAATCGCATCGGCAAACGATGTTTTGTGCGATTCTTTGAATTGTTTGCCTGCGACATGCCGCGCGAGCAAATGATTGAAAAATTGCAGCAAACACAAAACAAGCAATACTCTGACGGCAAGCCGTTATGGGAACCTTGGCGTGAACTGACGAGAGGGAAAAAGTGGGACGAAGCCGGCTGCAATCGCCGGGTCGCCAACGCTTTACAAATTTTCAAGGCTCGCAGACAAAAGTGCGCGCTTGAAATGGTGCGCGACTCCAACTTGCCAATTGATGATAAAATCCACGCGAAGGAATTGCTGAAAAATCCGAAATGAATCCGCCTGATTTCATCGCCCATCACGCCGAAGACAATGTCGGAGTCGTCGTTGTTGAGGACGCGACTCGCGGCAAAATGCTCGCCGGTTGGGTGTCGGCGACAAACGGCGAATTGACTGCCGCCGCCCTTGACGACATTCCGCTGGGGCATAAAATCGCTCTCGCCGACTTGACAGCGGGCGCGACTGTGATTAAATACGGTCAGGACATCGGCCGCGCCGTCGCCGACATTCCGCGCGGGTCGCATGTCCACACGCATAATTTGAAAACGAAAAGATGGTGAACGGCGATTTAACTTTTCGCGGATTCCGCCGTGAAAACGGGCGCGTTGGCGTGCGCAATCATGTCATTGTGCTGCCGCTGGACGACCTCTCCAACGCCGCCTGCGAAGCCGCCGCTTATCAGGCGAAAGGCGCGCTGGCGATTCCGCATGCCTACGGACGGCTGCAATTCGGCGAGGATTTGGAATTGTTTTTTCGCACCCTCATCGGCACCGGGACGAATCCCAATGTGGCGGCGGTCGTCGTCGTCGGCATTGAGCCGGGCTGGACGAAAAAAGTCGCCGACGGCATTCGCGAATCCGGCAAGCCCGTCGCCGCATTTTCCATTGAGCGAAACGGCGATTTGCGGACGGCAATGCAAGCGGCGGGGGCGGCAAAGCAATTTCTGCAGGACGCCTCCGAATTAACCCGGGAAGAATGCGGCATCGGCGATTTATGGGTATCGCTCAAATGCGGCGAATCCGACACTACTTCCGGCTTGGGCTCATGTCCGACCGTCGGCAATTTGGTGGATAAATTAACGCCGCTGGGAATGACTTCATGCTTCGGCGAAACATCCGAATTAACCGGCGCCGAAGAAGTTTGCCGAAAGCGGGCGGCGACCCAAGAAATCGGCGACCAATTCCATTTGATATGGAAGGCGTATATGGATGAAGTCATTGAGCCGCACAAAACTTCCGACCTTTCCGAAAGCCAGCCGACCAAAGGCAACATAGAAGGCGGCTTGACTACGATTGAAGAAAAAGCCTTCGGCAATTTGGAAAAAATCGGGCGCATAACAAATTACATCGGCGCGCTTGCTCCGGCGGAATCGCCCAAGGAGGGGGGGGGGCTTTATTTTATGGATACTTCGTCGGCGGCGGCGGAATGCATTACCCTGCAGGCGGCGGCGGGATTTGCCGTTCATCTGTTTCCGACCGGACAGGGCAATGTCGTCGGGCATCCAATTGAGCCGGTGATTAAGTTAACCGCCAATCCGCTCACCGCCCGCACAATGCCGGAGCATATTGACCTTGATGTTTCCGGACTGCTGCGGCGGGAAATGACGCCGGATGAAGCGGGCGACGCATTAATAGATATTTTAATTCGCACCTGCAACGGACGGCTCACCGCCGCCGAGGCCTTGGGTCACCGCGAATTTGTTTTAACGCGCCTCTACCGCAGCGCGTAAAAGTTTCCACCACAACCGAAAGGAGTCAGCCATGGAAAACACCACCGAAAAATTTGACATAACCGTTTTCCCCGCGCAAGGGGGGGGGGGGGGTATATGACTCTCGCCAAGCTCTCCTATACGGCGTTTATGACGCCTTTGCGGGCGCGCTGCGCGCTGATTGCGGCGATTTGCATCGCCGCCTTTCTCGTCCCCTCGTCCGCTTGGGCGGGCCACGGCCTCACCAACCCCGATGTTGTCGCCGGTCAAATCATAAGAGACTCAGTCCACAATACGGAGATTACCGACAGTGCGGTTGAATCTTCGGAAATCGCCATTGGCGCCGTTTGCGGAAGCGCCACCGGCTGCAGCGGGCGGGATCACATTGTGGACGGCTCCATCAGTTCCGCCGACATCGCCACCGATTCCATTGTAGTGGGCGACCTTTCGCCGGGAGTGCGGGCAATGCTCGGCGGCACGCCGCCGGCGAATTCCATCACCGAAGCGGAATTGGGCACTGGGGTCGTTTGCGGCTCAGGTGCGGCTGCTACTGTTGATTGTGATGGTGCAGGCGGTATGGAAACGCACATCAAGGCGGGCACCATCGGCACCGCTGATATTTCCGCCGACGCTATGACAGCATTGCAAACCGACGCAACCGCAAGGACTGCCGCCGGAGATGCAGCAACTGCCGCCGCCCAAGCCGCCGTCGTTGCCGTTGCCGCCCAAGCGGACGCCAATACCGCCCAAGCGGACGCCGATACCGCCCAAGCGGACGCCGCTACCGCACAAATGGCCGCTGTTGCTGCCCAAGCCGCCGCCGATGCCGCCCAAATGGACGCCACCGCTGCGGCAATGGCCGCCGCCGATGTACAAACCAACCTTGGGACAGAAACCACTGCACGGACGACGGCGATTGCGGCAGAAGCCGATGCACGGACGATGGCGATTGGGACGGCGATTGGGACAGAAACCACTGCACGGACGATGGCGATTGCGGCAGAAACCATGGAACGGACAACGGCGATTGGGACGGCGATTGCGGCAGAAACCATGGAACGGACAACGGCGATTGGGACGGCGATTGCGGCAGAAACCATGGAACGGACAACGGCGATTGGGACGGCGATTGCGGCAGAAACCATGGAACGGACAACGGCGATTGGGACGGCGATTGGGACAGAAACCATGGAACGGACAACGGCGATTGGGACGGCGATTGCGGCAGAAACCATGGAACGGACAACGGCGATTGGGACAGAAACCAATGCACGGACGGCGGCGGATCGTCGTTTTGACACCCGCATCACCGGCATTTCTTCGCAAGTGGACGGCGTCAATGATTCGCTGAGTCGCCTTGATTCCCGCTTGACCAGCGAAGTCGATCGTTTGGACGAAGGCATCGCAATGGCGGGGGCGTTGTCTATGATGAGGATTCCGGCGGGCAAGTCTTTCGGTATTTCGATTGGCGTCGGCAGTTATGAGGACAAGCAGGCGATGTCGCTCGGCATTGGATTTCAGTTAACGGATGAAGTATTATTTTCCGTTGGCGGTTCATATGGTTTTGATTCGGAGAAAGTTCTGGCGGCGGGTTCGCTGTCTATTGGCTTTTGACGCATCGCCCAATCGGAGAGGGAGATTAATGCGGGTCGGAGAATTAATCTCCGACTCGCCGCCTATCGGCGGAATTAATTTGACTTCCGCCGAAATTGGGCGATAATATCCTGTTGCTTTCAACGGAGAAATGCCATGTGCGCACCCGGAATTATTGAAACCGTCAAGCGGCGATTGGCCGCTGAATCACCCGCCCGTCGGAATTTTATCAAGGGCGCCGCTCTCGCCGGCGCCGCCGCTTTGGCTGCTGCGCCCGGTTGTGCGCGCGTGCGCGAAAAAGCGCCGTTTGGCATCGGCCATCTCGGTCGGCGGCACTCCTTTGACCGTGCGATTGACCTCACCCACACGCATTCGGCGGATTTTCCCACTTACTTCGGCTCACCCGGCTTGGAGGTGAAATCCCTCTACAACTTCGCCAAGAGCGGATTCAACTTGGGCGAATGGCATCTCAACGAGCATTCGGGGACGCACTTGGATGCGCCGCTGCATTTTTCCGCCGACCAAAATTCGGCCGACGAAATTCCCGTGGGCGACCTCGTCCTGCCGCTGGCGATTATTGATATTCGCGCCAAAGCCGCCGACAGCCCGGACGCGCAAGTGACTCCCGACGACATTAAATTCTGGGAGACGCATTACGGACAAATTCCCGAAAACGCCTGCGTCGCAATGCTCAGCGGCTGGGGCGAATTTACCGGCGGCGGCAAATTCAGCAACATCGACGCCGACGGCGTGAGGCATTTTCCCGGCTTTCACATTGAAGCCGCGCAAATGCTCATCGAGCGAAACGCCCGCGGAATAGCGGTGGATACGCTCAGTTTGGATTACGGTCCATCCAAGGATTTCGCCGTCCATTATGAATGGCTGCCGACGAATCGGTGGGGATTGGAATGCGTGGCGAATCTTGACCTATTGCCGCCGCGCGGGGCGATGATTGTCGTCGGCGCGCCCAAAGTTAAGGGGGCAACGGGCGGGCTTTCGCGGTTAATCGCGCTGGCGTAATTGGGCTTGGCCGATTAATCGCCGTCCTAATGGCGATGCTTTTGCGATGGCGACTCCAGCCGCGACCGCCGAATTTGCCAATCTAATGCGGCATTTCTTCGGTTATTTTTTCGCGCCGCTGATACATTAATAGCGCGCGAAATTCCGCCGATGATTTATGGACGAGCATGAATTTATCGGCGATTGAAAAATCCGGCTTTCCATCGGCGGCGGACGACGGCGCGCAAAATATCGTCGTTAGAGTGCGGCGGATTGTCGCTGATTCGGTCGGTCGGCATTCCGGCGTGGGCAATTCGCTGGCGGTTGCTCTTTCCGGCGGAGCGGATTCGGCTTCGCTTTTGCATTCTTTGCTGCCGCTTCGCGATGCCGGATTGATTCTTTCCGCCGTGCATATTCATCACGGAATTTCGCCCAACGCCGATTCGTGGCTGCGGCTTTGCGAAAAAATCTGCGAAGAATGGCAAGTGCCGTTTTTGAGCCGCCGCATTCCGCCGCCGAATCCGCCGACTGAATCGCGTTTGCGTTTGGCGAGATATCGCGCGCTCGGCGAAATAGCGAAAGGGTCGGCAATCGCCGTCGGGCATCATCGTGACGACCAAATTGAAACGGTGCTTTTTCGCCTGCTGCGCGGCAGCGGCGTGCGCGGTTTGTGCGGCATCAGCGAATGGCGTGAATCGCCCCTGAAAATTCTGCGCCCGATGCTTTCGCTTTCGCGCGCCGACATTATCGCCTACGCCCGCGCCGCTAATTTGAATTGGGCGGAAGATGAAGACAATAAAAATCCCGCGCGCCGCCGCAATTTAATTCGCGGAATGCTGGCGCAATTTTCAGATTCTTTTCCGCACCTCGGCGATGCGATTCTGCATTGCCGAATGCGCTTTGAAGACGCGCAAAAAATTCTGGATGAAATTGCCGAGGATGATTCCGCCGCCGCCGTCCGCAATGACGATTCATTTTCGGCGGCGTTTTTTCGGCGCAAAGGCGAATCGCGGACGCGCAATTGGATTGCGGCGAATTTGGCGAAGCGCGGAATCGTCGGCGCATCCGCCGAGCAAATTGGAGAGGCGGCAAGGCAAATTGTCCATGCAAAAGCGGGCGCAAGAATCAAAATTGACTTCGGCGAAATTTCACTTTGCGGAATGAGCGGCGGAATTCGGTGGCGGACGGGTGGAAAAAAATCGGCGGGTGGGATAAAATTGCGGGCGGCAGCAGCGAGTCGCGGGGAAAATGATTAGTTTTCAAGCCATTGTATTTTACGGCTTTGCGGCGATTTTGCTCGCCGCTGGTTTTGGCGTGGTCGTTGCGCGGAATCCGGTGCACGCGGCGTTATTTTTGGTGGTGTCGTTTATCGCTTCGGCGGGCTTGTGGCTGCTTTTGGAGGCGGAATTTCTGGCGGTGGCGCTGGTGCTGGTTTATGTCGGGGCGGTGATGGTGCTGTTTCTTTTTGTAGTGATGATGCTGGACATTAATTTGGATCGTCTGCGCGAAGGATTCTGGCGCTACTTGCCCGTGGCTGCGCTGGCGGCGATTCTGGTGGTGGCGGAAATGGTGTTTGTGCTGAGTCCGGCGACTTTCGGCTTGGAGCAATTTCCGCATCCGCCGCCGCTGCCGGCGGATTCCAGCAATACGCGCGCTTTGGGTCTCGTGCTGTATACGGAATACGCTTATCCTTTTCAATTGGCGGCGGTGATTTTACTGGTGGCGATTGTAGCGGCGATTGCGCTGACGCATCGGCGGCGGCGCGAATCGCCTTCCAAGCGCACCGACCCGGCGATGCAAATGGCGGTGCGCAAAGAGGACCGCGTGCGGCTGGTTTCCATGCCGAGTGCATCCGCCGAAGAACAATTGGAGAAATCTCAATGATGGACGAAATTTTAGGACTCGGACGCGAATTTTTGATCGGCTTGGTCGTGGCGGCGTTGGGATTTGTCGGGCTGATTCTGGTGGTGGAAAAATTCCGCTTGAATTGGCGGTCGGCGATTCCGTTTGCGCAGGTCATTATTTCCGGATTGCTGGTATATTATGCCGTCGCCGACGGCATCCTGCTGATGATTGGCGGCGAAGGCGAATTGTGGGTGCTCGAATCCGCCTTTTTCGGCGCAAACGACGCGCGCGGGGGAATTGCGATATGCGTCGGCGCGGCGCGATTTTTCTTGGGGTTATCGCTCATTGCCTTTTTGCTGCTGGATTATCTGGGGCTTGTCCTGCCGATTCAGCGGGGCGGACGGCTGCCGAATCTGGTCGGCGGAATTCTGCTTATTATCTCGCTGGTGTGCTATGTGCTGGGCATTTTTATCGCTTGGCAGTCGCTGTAATTGCCGACGATGCCGACTCTGACGCATTACCTTATTTTGGGCTCGGTGCTTTTTGTGACCGGGGTGGCGGGAATTTTTTTGAACCGCAAAAATGTGCTGATTATTCTGATGTCGATGGAGTTGATGCTGCTCGCCGTCAATATGAATTTTCTCGCTTTCGCGCATTTTCGCGGCGATATCGCCGGGCAGGTGTTTGTGTTTTTCGTCCTCACCGTAGCGGCGGCGGAATCGGCGATTGGACTCGCCATTCTGGTGGTCGCTTTTCGCAACCGCCGCTCGCTCAATGTGGACGATTGGGGCGAATTAAAAGGATGAGTCGAATCATCCGCCCGCCCAAAAAGCGAATCCATTAAAAATGCAATTGCTTGCCGTTTCCATTCCGCTGGCGCCTTTATTCGGGGCGATAGTCGCCGGCCTTTTCGGCGGACGCATCGGCGACAGAGGCGCGCACGGAGTCGCCATTGCCGCCGTCGGCTGGTCTTTGTTGGCGTCGGCTTTGGTCGCTTGGGATATTTTCCAAAACGGCCCGTCCAATACCGACTGGTTTGTGTGGACGCGAATCGAAGGCGTAGACATCAGCATCGGCTTTCTCGCCGACAATCTCACGGCGACAATGATGCTTGTCGTTACCTTTGTTTCCTTGATGGTGCATATCTACACCGTCGGCTACATGGCCGGCGACCCCGGCTATGCGCGTTTTTTTTCCTACATTAATTTCTTCACCTTTGCAATGCTGGCATTAGTAATGGCGAATAATTTTCTGCAATTGTTTTTCGGCTGGGAAGCGGTGGGATTGGCGTCGTATTTATTAATAGGATTCTGGCATACAAGGCCGTCGGCCATTCATGCCAACTTAAAGGCGTTTCTGGTTAATCGCGTCGGCGACTTCGGCTTTTTAATCGGAGTCGGACTTGTCCTCGCTTATTTTGGAACTTTGGATTATGCGGAAGTTTTTGCGGCATCGTCCGCCGTCGCCGCCGAATCAATTGAAATTTTTCCCGGCTTGGAATGGGCGGCGATAACAGTCATCTGCATCGCCTTGTTTGTCGGAGCGATGGGAAAGTCGGCGCAATTTCCTTTGCATGTTTGGCTGCCGGATTCAATGGAAGGCCCCACGCCCATTTCCGCATTAATTCATGCGGCGACAATGGTCACCGCCGGCATTTTTATGGTCGCGCGCATGTCGCCCCTGTTTGAATTGTCGGAAGCGGCATTGACCTTTGTTCTTTTTATCGGCGCGATAACTGCGTTTTTTATGGCATTGCTGGGATTGGTGCAGCACGATATTAAGAGAGTCGTCGCTTATTCCACCTTGTCGCAATTAGGATATATGACGGCCGCCTTGGGCGCGTCGGCGTATTCGGCGGCGATATTTCATTTGGTCACGCATGCTTTTTTCAAGGCCTTGCTGTTTCTCGCCGCCGGGTCGGTGATTATCGCAATGCATCACGAGCAGGATATGCGAAAAATGGGGGGGCTTAAAAAATGGATGCCGATAACCTACTGGACGGCGATTGTCGGCTCTTTGGCTTTGGCGGGCGCCCCCCCCTTCGCCGGATTCTTTTCCAAAGATGCGATTATTGAAGCGATCCGCTATTCCGAATTGCCCGGCGCGCAGATTGTCCATTGGACTTTAATTGCCGGCGCATTTATTACCGCCTTGTATTCTTTTCGCCTGTTGTTTCTTGTCTTTCACGGCGCGCCGCGAATGAGCGAAAAAACCCGCCTGCATTTGCGCGAATCTCCCAAGGTCGTCACAATTCCGCTTTTATTGCTGGCGATTCCGTCGGCGATTGCGGGATGGCTATTCATTGATCCGATGCTTTTCGGCGATTTTTTTGAAGGCGCAATTAAGGTGTTGCCGCAGAATGATTCGGTCGGCGCATTCGCGCGGGCGATGGGGGGGGGGGGAGGGACGATGCTTCTTCATAGTTACGCTTCGCCCGCCTTATGGCTGGCGTTTGGCGGGGCTGCCGTCGGATATTACTGCTACTTGGCGAATCCCGAATTGCCGTCGCGAATCGCCGGGCGGATGGGATGGGTATATCGCGCATTGCTTCGCAAATACGGCATTGATGAATTCAACGAATGGTTTTTCGCCGGCGGGGCGCGCGGACTCGGCGGCTTCTTGTGGAAAAAAATGGACGCCGCAATTATTGACGGCTTTTTTGTCAACGGAACGGCGCGATTAATCGATTTGATTTCTCGCTTTGCCCGGCGGCTGCAGACCGGCTACATTTATCATTATGCATTTACGATGATTATCGGCGTCGCCTTGATTCTTTTCTGGCGATTAGTGCGATGAACGCAATTTCTTTCGGCGAAATTGACAGGGAATTCCCCGATGCAATTGGAGGGGGGGGATGGCGGATTCTGTCCGGCGACTGCCGCCAAATACTGCCGCGCCTGCCGGACAAATCGGCCGACCTCGTCTTCGCCGACCCCCCCTACAATCTGCGATTGAAAAATGAACTCTACCGCCCGAATATGACGCGGGTGGACGGAGTCAATGATGCGTGGGATCAATTTGATTCCCCGGCCGCCTACGATTCCTTCTGCGAATCATGGCTCGGCGAATGCCGCCGCATTCTCAAAGACGACGGCGCGATTTGGGTGATTGGCTCCTATCACAACATCTTTCGCTTGGGGCGGTTGATGATGGACTTGGGCTTTTGGATTCTAAATGATGTCGTCTGGCACAAATCAAATCCGATGCCGAATTTTCGCGGAGTGAGATTTACCAACGCCACCGAAACTTTAATTTGGGCGAAAAAATCCGAGCGCACGCGGTATTTCTTCAATCATTCGGCGATGAAGGAAATCAACGAAGGCAAGCAGATGACAAATGTCTGGCGCATTCCCTTATGCGGGGGGGGGGAGCGTTTGCGCGATTCGGAAGGCCGCAAATTGCATTCAACGCAAAAGCCGCAGGAACTTTTGCGGCGGGTGATTCTGTCGACGACTCGCCCGGGTGAAATTGTTCTTGACCCTTTTCTTGGCAGCGGAACGACGCTTGCTGTCGCATGCAAACTCGGCCGTGGGGGCATTGGTATAGAGCAGGAAAGCGAATATGTCCGTTTGTCGGAAAAGCGACTCGGCATCATCCAGCCCGAATTTGATATTTGCGATGTGGCAGAACCAAATAAGCCACGGCGGATTTCTGTTAAAGAATTAATGGAGAAGGGTTATCTTAAGCCCGGTCAATTACTATACCCCAAAAATGGCGGTATACGCGATCGCTCGGCAAAATTGTTGAGAAGCGGAAACCTGAAGATCGATGATTTCGAAGGATCGATTCATCGGGTCGGTGCTCACCTTGAAAACACACCGTCTTGCAACGGCTGGCGGTATTGGTTTTTTGAGAAAGAGAAAGAATTTTTCCCGCTGCATTTGCTGCGAGAAAAAATCTGGGGCGAGGAGGACCGGCGATGAACTACGAAAAATTTGCCGGCATTCTAAACACGACGATTTTCGGACGCTCCAAGGCGCATCTCATTGAGAAGATCGCCAGCGAGCCGAATCGTTATGTCGGGCTTTTCCGTCCGACGAAGCCCAAGGCGAAACTGTTGCAGAATTTGCTTCAGTCGCATGAGATCCGCTTCGGCGATGCCTTCGAACAAATTCTGGACGCCTATCTGATTGAGGGTGGCTACGGACTCCTCCCGAAATCTTTGGGGGACGGGCGCAAGCGGAAACTGTTGGATCTGCATTTCCGGAGAGAACACACAGTGTTTTTCCTCGAGATAAAAGTGAGGGATGACCATGACTCGTCAAAGAAGACCGGCCAAATGGACAACTTCGAGAAAAAACTCGACTTTTGCGCCGAAATGCATGGCGAAAAACATCTGCAAGGCGGGGTCTATTTTATAGACCCTGAATTGGAAAAGAATCGCACCTACTACGAGGAGAGGATTAATCGTCTCTCCAAACAGTATGGTGTATGTCTCCATTTGTGGTATGGGCAAGATTTTTTTGCCCATCTTTTCCCGGGGCAAAACTTCTGGGGAGAGATTCGCGCCCATTTGACTAAGTGGCGAGAAAGCCTTCCCGAAATTCCGGAGATAAACATGGACAAGGATGCAGCAAGCAGTTTTGACGAGCTGAAGGATGTCAAGCCCGGGCACTTTCGGAAAGTGTTTGAGAATCCGCAATTGTGTTCGGAGATACTGCCGATTCTGTTTCCCGAAGGGAAAACGCTTCGGTTGCTGAAAGGGCACTTTGAAATTTCGGGGCGGACAATCTATCATTCGCTGTCTCGTCTTCTGGATGATTATTTTTCGGGAGAAAGGAAAACGCGATAATGGACCTTCCAATTCTTTCCGCATTGATTTGGCTGCCGATTGCCGTCGGCGTCGGGCTGCTGGCGTTTGCCTCGGCGGGAGTGCGCGACTTGCCGCTGAAATGGATTGCGCTGGGGGCGTCGGCGATTGTGTTTGCAATTTCGCTGCCGCTGTTTTTTGATTTCACGCGCGGCACGGCGGCGATGCAATTCGTCGAATCCAAACCTTGGATTGAGCGCTTTGGAGTCCGCTACGCGCTCGGCGTAGACGGCATTTCCGCGCTGCTTATTTTGCTTAATACTTTTACTACGCTTATAGTCGTCGCCGCCGGATGGGAGGTGATTCGCGTCCGCGTGGGGCAGTATCTCGCCGCATTTTTAATTATGTGCGGATTCGTCAACGGCGTCTTTGCGGCGACCGACGCCGTCTTGTTTTATGTATTTTGGGAGGCGACTTTAATTCCGCTGTTCATCGTCATCGGAATATGGGGGGGGGAGCACCGCGTTTATGCGGCCATTAAATTCTTTCTTTACACTTTAATAGGATCGCTGCTGATGCTGGTGGCGTTTTTATATTTATATCATCGTACCGGCAGTTTTGACATCGCCGCTTTTCATCGCGCGTCTTTGGGGGCGACTCCGCAGTTGCTTTTATTTCTTGCTTTTCTCGCCGCTTTTGCGGTGAAAGTGCCGATGGTTCCCGTCCATACTTGGCTTCCCGATGCGCATGTGGAGGCGCCTACGGGGGGGTCGGTGGTGCTTGCGGCGGTGATGCTTAAACTCGGCGCTTATGGATTCCTGCGCTTGTCGTTGCCGATTGTCCCCGACGCGAGTCATGAACTTGCATGGCTGATGATTTTGCTTTCTCTCATCGCTATTATTTACATCGGGCTTGTCGCGCTCGCGCAGGAGGATATGAAAAAACTCATCGCTTATTCTTCGGTCGCGCACATGGGATTTGTCACCTTGGGATTCTTTGTTTTTAATGAATGGGGAGTGACGGGGGGAGTCATGCAGATGATTTCGCACGGCTTTATTTCGGGCGCGCTGTTTTTCTGCGTCGGCGTTGTCTACGACCGAATGCATACGCGCCGCATCGCCGACTATGGGGGGGTGGCGAACACAATGCCCAAATACGCCGCCTTTATGGTTTTGTTTGCGATGGCAAACGCCGGACTTCCCGGCACCAGCGGATTTGTAGGCGAATTCCTTGTGATATTGGGCGCACTTAAGGTTAACTTTTGGTTCGGTGCGCTGGCGGCGACAACATTAATCACCGGCGCCGCTTATACTTTGTGGATGATTAAGCGGACGATTTTCGGCGCAATCGCCAACGAGCAAGTCGGTGCATTGACCGACATCACCCGCCGCGAATTCGCGATACTTGCGGCTTTTGCCGCGATGGTGTTATTATTCGGCTTGTGGCCGTTTCCCTTCACCGAAGTGATGGAAGCATCGGTGCGGAATCTGGTCGAGCATGTTACAAGAGGAAAACTGTGATGCGGAAAACTCATCATATTCGCCGCGTGCCGAAATGCATAACGCATAAGGGGGAGGGGGGGTGAATTACGCCGACCTTATTATTTCTGCGGCGCGCGCCGAGATTTTGCTTTTGATTCTCGCATGCGCGCTTTTGGCGGGCGATCTTTTCATCCCGCCGAATCGCCGCGCGATTATTCATTACGCGGCGATTGCGTCTTTGCTGCTGTGCGCGGCGGTGGTTTCCTTTGATTTCGCCGACGAATTGCGCGTCGCCCTTAATGGATTCTTCGTTGCGAGTCCGATGGCGGATACGCTTAAAATCACCGTGTTTCTGTCGTCGGCGGGCGCGCTGGCGTATTCGCGCGAGTATTTAAGCAATCGCGGAATGATGCGCGGCGAATTGCATTCGCTTGCCCTGTTTGCAACGCTCGGCATGTCGGTGATGATTTCCGCCAATCATTTTTTATCGCTGTATTTGGGTTTGGAATTGCTGTCGCTTTCGCTTTACGCGATGATTGCGCTTCGCCGCGACGACCGCTCCGCCACTGAATCGGCGATGAAGTATTTTGTGCTCGGCGCATTGTCGTCGGGACTTCTGCTCTACGGCATTTCCATGATTTACGGCGCGACCGGCGAATTGGAAATTCCCAAGGTCGCCGCCAAAATTGTCGCCGATGAAATTGCCGGCCGCGAAGTGCTTGTCTTTGGATTGGTTTTTCTGGTCGCCGGAATCGCCTTCAAATTAGGCGCGGCGCCTTTTCACATGTGGCTGCCGGATGTTTATCACGGCGCGCCCACTGCGATGACTCTGTTTATCGGCGCGGCTCCCAAGGTCGCGGCCTTTGCGATGACAGTGCGAATTCTCGCCGAAGCAATGGGGCGGCTTTCTCCGGATTGGGGGGCGATGCTTGCCGTTGTCGCCGTTGCATCGCTTGCCGTCGGAAACATAACCGCCATTGCACAAACCAATATCAAAAGAATGCTGGCTTATTCCGCCATCGCGCACATGGGATTTCTATTGCTGGGAGTGCTTTCCGATTCCGCCGACGGCTACGCCGCCGCGATGTTTTATGTCATCGCTTATGCATTAATGACTCTCGCCGGATTCGGAATGGTCGTGATTCTGTCAAGAGGGAGGGAGGAGGCCGACGGCTTGGACGACTTAAAAGGTCTCGCATCGCGCAACGGATTCTGCGCGCTCTTGCTTTTGCTTCTGATGTTTTCAATGGCGGGCGTGCCGCCGGTGATTGGCTTTTACGCCAAACTTGCGGTGCTGCAGGCGGTGGTCGCCGCCGGAGAATTCTGGCTGGCGGTGATTGCGGTTTTGCTTTCGGTTGTCGGCGCATTTTATTATTTGCGCGTCATCAAGCTAATGTATTTTGACAAGCCCGAAAAAAATGCGGGCGCGCTTTCCTTAAGTCGCGGCGCGCTTTTGCTGGCTGGCGTTAATGGCTTTTTAATTTTATGGCTCGGTGTTTTTCCGGGCGCATTAATGTCACTTTGCGAGCGTGCGGTGCGCTTGTCAATGTAATGAATCAATTGCCCGACTTCACCGAAGAAAAAACCTCTTCGCGGGTTGTTTATGACGGCGCAATTATTCGCGTGGAAAAAGATTCCGTGCGGCTGCCCAACGGCAATTCCGCCAAGCGGGAAATTGTCCGCCATCCCGGCGCCGCCGTGATTGCGCCGATGCCGGACGATAAAACTGTTTTATTGGAGCGGCAATTTCGCTATGCCTTGGGGCGTCATACTTGGGAATTTCCCGCCGGAAAATTGGAAAAGGATGAGCCCTCCCTTGAAGCCGCCAAGCGCGAATTGCTGGAAGAAACCGGCTACAAAGCGGCGAAATGGGAGCGAATGATTTCGGTTTATTCGGCGGTCGGATTTTGCGACGAGCGGCTGGATATTTTTCTCGCGCGCGAATTATCCTATGTCGGACATATCGGCGAGCCGGATGAATTCATTTATGTGCAGCCGACTTCAATTGCCGACGCTTTGCAAATGATAGACGACGGCGAAATTGACGAAGCAAAAACCATTATCGGTTTGTGGTGGCTGCGATGCCGCCTTGCGCGATAAAAATTTTGCGGATCATTTGCAATGTCGCGTTTTATTGTATTTTCTTTTTGCGCCGTATTTAATTCCTGTCAAATTCATCGCCGATTTCAATGGCGCGAAAATGCGCGGCGCGAATCGCCGTAATCAAAATATCCGCGAATTTTTTATCCTCCATTAAATTAATGGCGCGCTCGGTTGTGCCGCCTTTGGATGTCACCGCAATTCGCAATTCCGCCGGAGTCATGCCCCCCCCCCCCAAAGACGACCCTCCCCCCTCCACCATCGCCGCCGCTCCCCGCAAGGTTTGCACAATGGCGCGGCGCGATAAGGCGGAATCCAATCCCATTTCTTTTGCCGCTTTTTCCATTGCTTCGACAATATAATAGATATACGCCGGGCCGCTGCCGGAAAGGGCGGTGATGGCTTCTATGGCGCTTTCATTTTTCACCCATGCGAAATCGCCGACCGATTCAAAAATTTCCCGCGCCGAATTCCTTTGCGATTTCGTCACCTCATCCAATGCGAATCCGGCTGTCATTCCGCAGCAGACCATCGCCGGCGTATTCGGCATCGCGCGGACGATTGCCCTGTGTCCGCCGAGTTTTTGCGAAAGCGTTTGCGCGCGAATGCCGGCGGCGATGCTAATCGCCAAAGCCGTCGGCGAAAGCAAAAGCGAATCGCCCGATGTTTTTCCGCCGAATTGAATTCGCGCGGCGGCTTCGCCGATATGCTGCGGCTTGACCGCCAGAATTAAAATGTCGGCGTCATTCGGCAGATGCGAAATGTCGGCGGCGGCGGCGATGCCGAATTCGTCGGCGAGTCGGCGGCGGGCTTTTTCCGAAGGGGCGGCGGCGAAAATGTCAAAGCCGCCGCGCGCGCGAATTCCGCTGATAAGGGCGCGCCCCATATTGCCGGCTCCGACAAAGGCGATTTTTTTTGCCGTCATTTTTTTCTTTCGCGCGCGCCGAAAATTGCCGTGCCGAGTCGGATTAGAGTCGCGCCTTCGGCGATGGCGTCGGCAAAATCCACCGACATTCCCATAGAAAGCGAATCCATTCCGATTCCGTTGCGGACGATTTCATCTTTAATTTCGCGCAGCAGGCGAAATTCCGCGCGCCGCGAATTGGCGTCGGCGTCGGCCGCCGTAATTGTCATTAATCCGCGCAGGGAAATTCCGGGCAGAATCGCCGCTTGGCGGGCGAGTGCAATCGTCTCGTCCGGGGCGATTCCGCTTTTGGCGGATTCGCCGCTGGTGTTGACTTGCAGGCAGATTTGCAGCGGCGATGGCGAATCTTTGCGCGCGTCCGAAAGCCGCTTGGCGGAGGACAATCGCGCGACGCCGTGCGCCCAGTCAAAAATTTGCGCGATGGCGGCGGCTTTGTTGTTTTGAATCGCCCCGATAAAATGCCATATCGGAGGCGGAAAATCCTTCGTCAATTCAGCGGCGGCGCGAATTTTCGGCTTCGCTTCGCGCAGATAATTTTCGCCGAAATCCCGCTGGCCGGCGGCGATAGCTTCGGCGATTCGCTCCGGCGGAAAGGTCTTGCAAACGGCGACGAGGGCGATTTCCGCCGGGTCGCGTCCGGCCGCATTCGCCGCCGAATCCGCCGCTTGCCTTGCCGCTTGCAAATTGTCTTTAATTGATGGCATAATCTGCACTTTCCAGTTTACCTCAAAGGGAGAAGCAACATGGCTGATGACGCTCAAAATACGGGCAGTAAAATTGACGAACTGCTGAAATTCACGGTGGCCAATCAGGCATCCGACTTGCACATTTCCACCGGTCGTCCGCCGATGGTGCGGCTGCACGGCGACATTGAAACCATTGACGCGCCCGAAGTAACGAAGAAGGATTCGTGGGCGATGGTGAAGCACATCACCCGTCACAACAAAGATAATTTCAAGCACTTCGAGGAAAACCACGATTTGGATTTTTCCTACGAATTGGCCGACACGGCGCGCTTTCGCGTCAATGTTTTCCAGCAATTGCGCGGCGCCGGCATTGTCTGCCGGACGATTCCGACCAAAATTATGTCGCTGGAAGATTTGGCGTGTCCGCCGATTTTCAAGACCGTCACCCGCTTTCCCAGAGGCGTCGTGCTGGTGACCGGCCCCACCGGCTCCGGCAAATCCACTACGCTGGCGGCGATGATTAATGAAATCAACATGCAGCGAAAAGAGCACATCCTCACGGTGGAGGATCCGGTGGAATTCGTCCATCAGCCGAAGGCATCGCTGATTAATCAGCGGGAAGTCGGGGCGCACACGCACAGTTTCACCAACGCTTTGCGCGCCGCTTTGCGGGAAGATCCGGACATAATTCTGGTCGGCGAATTGCGCGATTTGGAAACCATTCGCCTCGCTCTTACCGCCGCCGAAACGGGGCATTTAGTTTTCGGTACGCTGCATACGAGTTCGGCGGCGAAAACCATTGACCGCATAGTGGATGTCTTTCCCGGCGAGGAAAAGGATATGGTGCGAGCGATGCTTTCGGAAAGTTTGCGCGCCGTCATTTCGCAGACGCTCTTGAAGCGTGCCGATGGCAGCGGACGAGTCGCCGCCCACGAAATTATGATCGCCAACAACGCCATCCGCAATTTGATTCGGGAGAACAAAGTCGCCCAAATGTATTCCGCCATTCAGACGAGCAAGCATGTTGGAATGCAGACGCTGGATCAATGCCTGCAGGTGCTTCTGGACAGCGGCATCATCACCAAAGATGAAGCGATTTTGCGCGCGACCGACAAAGCCGCATTTCAATAGCAGCGTTAAATTCCGGCTTAAATTTCCCGCCAGTTGCAGCCGGTTTTTTGCGGCGCGAGAGCAATTTCATTCGGGCGGCAATTAAGAGCGTCCGCCAGTGCGGTGCGGGCGAATTCGGGGCGATTATTATTTTCGCTCAAATGCGCGGCAACGATGTGCCGCAATCCCCGCGTATTTAATTGAGCGAGAAGCATTTTTGCGTCGGTGTTGGAAAGATGCCCGCGGTCGCCGGCGATTCGCCGCTTGACATTCGGCGGATAGCGGGGATTGTCGCGCAGCATTTCGTCGTCGTAATTGCATTCCAGCATTAGCGCGCCGCAATTATCAAAGGCGGACATAATCTGCGGAGTCGCGCAGCCGATGTCGGTGAGAAGTCCGATTTTTCTGGCGCCGTCTTCAATAGTTAATTGCACCGGCTCTTCGGCGTCGTGCGGGGCGACGACGGGAAAAATAAAAAGTTCGCCGACGGCGAATGGCGATTCCGGCGTCATTAAATTGCATTCCGTTATATTCATTGCGCGGGCGGTGCCGCTGGTCATATAGACGGGCGCGCCGCTCATTTGAAGAAAGCGGCCGAGTCCGGCGATGTGGTCGTTGTGCTCATGCGTAATAACGACGGCGTCAATTTCCGTCGGCGACAGATGGCGGTCGGCGAGGCGGCGGACGATGTCGCGCGGGCCGAATCCGCAGTCAATTAAAATAGTCGTCTGCCGATGCTCAACAACGACCGCATTGCCGCGGGAGCCGCTGCCGAGGCAGGTGAATCGCATTTACAGATTTTCCGCGAGCAGCGAAAGAATCGTCGCCGCCAATTTTTCTCCGGCGGGCGAATCGCCTTCGGTCAGCACCGAAACGGCGGTGGCGTTTTCTTCGGCGGCAAGGGCAATCTGCAGATTCTGCGCGCGCGCTTCTTCTTTTTTCCAAAACGCCAGCGAGCCGAAAAGCGATTTCGGCGGCTTGCCGCCCGGTGTGTTTTCAAAGCCGGTGTAGCGGATGTAATACCGCCCCAAAGTGCGGTCGCGGTCTTCAACCGTAAAGCCGGTGCGGTCTAATGCAAGTGCGATATGCCGCCATGCGCGGTCAAAATTTTCCTTGATAATAAGTTTGCCGTCCTGCAATTCAAAGGCATCTTCGGATTCTTCGGCGGCGGCGATGGACTGCTCCGCGATTTCCTCCGATTCGCCCAGCGCGAGCATCAGCCGCCGCAGAATCTCCGTCTCCAATTGCAAATCGTGAGGAAGACGCTGAAATTTAGCCGCGCCCGCACCGATGCTAACTTCGCCGACGCTTCGCAAACTAAGGTAAATTTCGGTCGTGCCGGGGCGGGAGCCGCGTTCAATTCGCGTGCGGAATTTATCGCGTTCGCCGGTGTCGTGGAATCGCTCCAAGTATTTATCCAGCAATCCGGTGATGCCGGTGCCGACAATTTTCGCGCGATTCTGCACCCAGTCGGTTTCCATCACGCCGAGGGACGGCTCGTCAATTTCCAATTGAAAGCCCAAGTCCAGCCAGAATTGACGGGTGAGAGTCCACACTTCGTCGGCGGGTCTTTCGGCTTCCAGCCATCTTAGCCGTCCGTCCCGCCGATACGCCACTGCGCTTTTTGCCGGCAGCAGAATCTCCGTCGGCGTTTGGACTTCTTCCACGCGATAGCGCGAAATGCTGGTTTCTCCGCCCGCCGAATCAGGCGACGGAATCGTCACTAAATCCGGCGGCAATTCCAGCGGATTGCTGGATTGATGCGACGAATCCTGATATTCAATTTTTCGCCCGCGCGTATTGGCGAGGTCGCCAAGGTCGGCGCAGCCGGCCAGCGGCGAAGACAAAATAATTGCGGCGAAAATAAATCGTCCATTCATCATCATGCAAATTCCGTAATTGCAATTCCGGCGGCGGCGAGGGCGTCCGCAACTGCGGCGTAATTGGATTCGGTTAATTCCGTCAATGGCAGGCGAATTCCCCGGTCAATTTTTCCCATTTTCCAAAGCGACCATTTAGTCGGAATCGGATTGCTTTCAATTCCCTGCGCGCGATGAAAAGCAGCGAGGACGGAATCAATTTCAGCGGCGGATTCAGCGTCGCCGGAAATGGCGGCTTGGCACATTTCATGCATTTTTTTCGGAGCGACATTCGCCGTCACCGAAATCACGCCGTCGCCTCCCGCCAGCATATATTCGCGCGCAGTTTTGTCGTCGCCGCTGAAGCACAGAAAATCGGACGGCGAATTGTCAATCAATTCGCGCGCGCGAATTACATCGCCGACGGCGTCTTTGATGCCGACGATATTATCAACGGCGGCGAGTCGCAGGGCGGTTTCATTCTGCAAATCCGACGCCGTGCGCGATGGCACATTGTAGAGAATCAGCGGAATGTCGGCGGATTCGGCAATCGCGCAAAAGTGCCGATACATTCCTTCCTGCGTCGGGCGATTGTAATATGGCGCGACGCTTAAACTGTAATCCGCCCCGGCGTCGGCGGCGAATCGCGAAAGCGCAATCGCCTCGTCGGTGGCATTCGCTCCGGTGCCGGCGACAATTGAAATTCGTCCGTCGGCGTGGGCGACGGCGTCGCCGATAAGTTTGCGATTTTCCTCCATGGAGACAGTCGGCGATTCGCCGCTGGTGCCGGCGATTAAAATCGCATCCGTCCCTTCGGCGATATGAAAATCAATCAGGCCGCGAAAAGCCCGCCAATCCACTTCGCCGACGGGCGTCATCGGCGTGACCATCGCCACGACGCTGCCGCCGAGTTTTTTCTTGTCATTTCTCATCGGCGGAATTTTACCGCATTTTTAATCGGCGCGCGCTTTGAATTGGGCGGGCTTTATCCCCAAAAAATACAGCGTGAAAAAATAAGCGAAAGCCCCGCCCGCCACCAGAGGAATTAAAGTTGCGAGTCGAGGGGCGAGTCCGGATTGCGTCCAAAATTCGGACGGCGGCGATGCAAAAATTAAAATCGCGCTCATCACTGCGCAGCCGACAGCGACCTTGCCGATAAAAATTCTCCATCCTTTTTGCGGACGATAAACCCCTTCGCGCAAAAGTTGCGAAAGCAAAAGTCCGGCGTTTAAGCAGGCGGCGAGTCCGATGGATAAAGTCAGTCCGGCGTGATTCATTTTCAAGGCGAAGATAAAAATTAAATTCATCGCCTGCGTCGCCAGCAATGTCATCACGGCGATTTTAACCGGCGTCTTCATATTTTGCCGCGAATGAAATCCGGCGGCGAGAGTCCGCACGGCGACAAGCCCCACAATGCCGACGGCGTAAGCGGAAAGCGCGCGCGCCGTCATCAGAGTATCGTCTTGGGAAAATTCGCCGTATTGAAAAAGCGTCGCCGCCAAAGGCGCGGACAGAATCGCCAAGCCGCACGCCGCCGGAGGCGCAAGCAGAATTGTCAATCGCATCGCCCAATCCAATAATTCCGAAAAGCGCGCAGTTTGGGATTCGGCATGACAGCGCGAAAGTCCGGGAAGAATCACCGTCGCCATCGCGGCGCCCAAAACCCCGGCGGGCAATTCCATCAGCCGGTCGGCGTAGTAAAGCCACGAAACGCTGCCGCCCTCCAAAAAAGACGCGATGAATTTATTAATGATTAAACTTAACTGCGCGACCGAAACGCCAAGCGCGGCCTGCGCCATCAATTTCAAAACGCGGCGTCCGCCGTTTCCCAATCTCGGCCAATGCAAACGGGGAAGCATATTAATCTTGGCGACGAAAAAAATCTGCATTCCCAATTGCAGAACCCCCCCCAAGAAAACTCCCCAAGCGAGCGCGAATATCGGCCTTTCCATTTGCGGCGCCAGAAAAAGAGTCGCGCATATCATCGCAAAATTAAGAAGAGTCGGCGTTGCCGCCGGAACGGAAAAGCGCGAAAAAGAATTCAGCACGCCGGAAAGCAAAGCGACCATGGAAATAAAAAGAATATAAGGAAAAGTAATTCGCAAAAGATCGGACGCCAATTCGCTTTTGCCGGGCGTATCGGAAAATCCGGGGACGATAACGGCGATAACAATCGGCGCGGCGGCGACGCCAATTGCGGTCAGAATTAATAATGCGGACAAAAGCGCGCTTGCCACTTCATCGTGAAGTTTGCGCGCGGAATCGTCGCCTTCCTGCTTTCGCTTCTCGTTGAAGACCGGCACAAACGCCTGCGAAAGCGCGCCTTCGGCGGTGAGTCGGCGCAGTAAATTCGGCAGCATAAAAGCGACGAAAAAAGCGTCGGTCGCCGCCCCCACCCGAAAAGTTGCGGCAACGCAGACATCGCGCGCAACGCCGAAAACGCGCGACGCCATCGTCCAGCCGCTTACCGAAGCCAACGCGGAATTCAAATTCATCATTGAATTATAAAGGGTCTAATTTGGAATTATCCACCCTTCCGCCGAAAAGAAGAAAGTGATCATTAAATTGCGGCGCGTTTTTTTTAATCCGCCGCCGATTAATTGTGAAAACGGAATCGCCGTCGGTGTTTTCCGCATTATCCAAATAAGCGCGGACATCCGCCGCATCCAATGCCGCAGTCGGACGAGTTTGCGATATGCAATTATCTCCGTGCGAATCGCAGTTAACGCGCGAAAGCGGGCCCGGGCTGAAAATCATCAGCGCATCAACCTGCGAAATTGTCGCCGTTGAATCGGCGATAAAGGCGGTATCTTTTGGAAAGGTTAAAATGTCGCCGGGGGCGATTATTAATGGTTGCGCCAGAGAAATGCGCGCATTGCCGAAATCTATTAAAATCGGCGGCGACAGCGTAAATTGACCGGACAGGACGGCGGAAAAACTGCCGCCGTTTTTTCGCTGATACGCCATATTTCCGCCGCCGTCGATTCTAAGTTCGCCGCCGTTGTCTCTTGGGGGGGGGAGGTCTCCCTCGCGCAGAAAAATAGTCGCCGTTGCGCCGATATTAATGCGATGCGCGCGCGGCATCGCAAAGGTTATGCCGGAATCAATTTCCACAGTAATGGATTCGGAATTGCCGACCGCATAATAGGTCGGAAAATCCTCAATGAAAGCGCGAAACCGCTCGTCAAAAAAATCATGCGAATCCCAGCAGGGCGGATAAGGATGCAGATTGTCGCGGCTTTTCGCGTCGCTTGCTTTTGCCTTTGTTCGCCAAGGATAAATAATCCTCGGCGCAAACGAAGATGCGGTCAAAGTGAATCCGCTGACGGTTATTCTGCCCGCCGCAATTACTGCGAGTTGCCGCGCAAGAAAAGTGCTGCGAGTCGGGCGGGCATCGCCAAGCGAAATCGTCGCGCCGTTTTGAATCGCATATGTCCCCGATGGAAATTTTGCGCCGTCAAGATTATCTTTATTATCCCATGTTTTAAGTTTGCTTCCTCGCGGAAAAACAATTTTATCTTTCGGAATTAATGTGATGGTAGCGGCGCCGCCGCCGCTAATCATCGTCATTGTTGCCGTTAATAAAAAACGGGCATGCGTGTCGTCGGCAAAATACATATTGCGATTGCTGGATGCAAGAGTCATTGGCGGCGAATCATGTTCCGGCCAGAATCCGGCGGTGAAATCAGTCGGCAAATTAAACGATGCGGCTGTAAAGGAAATGCCCGGTAAGATTCCATCAAGAGCAAGAGTCACCGGCGGCGATAAAGTATACAATTCTCCGGAAACCAGCGGACCCGGATTATTAATGGAAATAGTTGCCTCTGTCATAAAAGTAGTTGACCTAGACATGGTGCTGGTAATGGTCACGGAAACAGCCTCAGATATTCCGTTATTCAATCGCATCACAGGTCCGATAGTAACCGTAACCGTATTGCTGTAAGAAAAAGTGACATCGTGGAGAATTGCAATTTCGGTCGGGACAGGAGGGAAAGAAGTGAAGATAATGGAAACAGTCATCGGTTCGGTGGAAGTGTAGTCGGGGACGCCGACCGACTCACTGTCGGTAATAGTGTGATAGGCACCGCAATGCCGATTGCGGGTGCCGGCGTTGTCTTCATTTATCGGAGCCGGATTCGGATAAAAGCCGAATGCCGAATAAAAACCCTCCGCCGCCGTCTTCAATTGAGCAAGCGGCGAATTCCGCAAAGGCGCATTCTGCACCTTAGGATTAATTCCGAGATATCCTTCAAAATTCCGCATAAACTCGCCGCGCGGACGAATTAATTCATCTAAGGAAAGATATGCAATTTGGTCGTTCATTGCGTAGTGAATTGCTTCTATTTTGCCGTCCTCATTTTCAAATTGATAGGCGGAAGTAATTATCCCCCTCCGCGACTGCACAAAATCGCCGTCGCGATCGTAGTTGGCGAGAAGAGTCACAACTTCATCTTCGCCGATGGTTATTGTTGCATAGACGGCTTCAAAAAAATTCTCCGCGCCGAGGGGAGTGTCGGCGATTTTGGAATCGGTGATGGTAATCGTCAGTTTTTCCACGAGGGATTCGGGATGCCGCCGCTGCTGCGCGCCGATAATGGGACCGGGCGATAGCATCGCCGCCATAACGCGGTTGGAAATAATTCCGCCGGTTTCATCGCGCACAGTCAACCATTCTTCTTCTTTTAACTCTTCTTTTATTAAAGAAAGATAATGCAAATTTAATGGAATTGGATTATCACCTTTTTTTCGCGGCGCGACATTGCGCGACAACACATACCATAAACGATTGCCCGCAGCATCAAAAAGATTCGGATTATTAAATCCGAGTCGCAAGAAATCAAAATCATATTTAGAACGCCATGGCAATCTTCCAAAGCGACTGCCGGAACGAAGCACCCAATTAGTGAGGTGATTCCTTGTTGCGGCTGTTGATTTGCGAGAATCGGTATTGCAGGGCTCATCCGGGACGCCGTCAAGATTGTGGTCCCCCCCATTATCGGGGCATGGAAATTGAAAATAACGCGGCTGAATCCCCGGCGAAGTTTTGGCGACGGAGAATCGGTTTGATTGAAAGAGCAAGTAATCAATCAAGGCGCGCTTCGCTTCCGACATTTTTTCGGCGGTGCGACTCTCTTGTTTTATCTGCCGGTCGGCGGCTTCGTGGACGAGTTGGTTCCCCCGATAAATCGTGGCGCCGCCCGCCAGCAGAATCACCAGCCACAGCAGAGTATATCCCCGCTGCGACCGCCGATAATTAAATCGTCGGCAGGGGGGGGGGGCAGAAGAGTCAGCCGCCGCCGACATCAACAAAATGTCCGGCAATTGCCGCCGCCGCCGCTGTTGCCGGACTCGCCAGATGGGTGCGCGATTTGTATCCCTGCCGTCCTTCAAAGTTGCGGTTGGAAGTGGAGGCGCATCGTTCGCCCGGCGACAATCGGTCTTCATTCATTCCCAAGCACATGGAGCATCCGGCTTCGCGCCATTCAAATCCGGCGTCGGCAAAGATGCGGTCTAATCCTTCTTCTTCCGCTTGTCGGCGAATTAAGCCGGAGCCGGGGACGACCATCGCCAATTTGATATTGGATGCGATTTTTTCTCCGCGCACAATATCGGCGGCGGCGCGCAAATCTTCAATGCGGGCGTTGGTGCAGGAGCCGATAAATATTTTGTCCAATCTAATGTCGCGAATGGGCGTGCCGGCTTTTAAATTCATATATTCCAAAGCGCGAATCATGCCGGCGCGCTTAGTGGAATTTTTTTCGTCGGCGGGATTCGGCACATGCGAATCAATCGCCGTAACCATTTCCGGCGAAGTCCCCCAAGAAACCTGCGGACGAATTGACGATGCGTCCAGAGTGATGGTTTTATCAAAGACGGCGTTGTCGTCGCTTTTTAATGTCCGCCAAAATTCTTCGGCTTTTTTCTGCGATTCGCCGCTTGGCGACATCGGCCGATTGCGGGCGTATTCTATGGTTTTTTCGTCGGCGGCAATCATTCCGGCGCGCGCGCCGGCTTCTATGGACATATTGCAGACGGTCATTCTGCCTTCCATGGAGAGTTGGCGAATCGCTTCGCCGCTGTATTCAACGGCGCAGCCGGCGGCGCCGGCGGTTCCGATTTTGCCGATAACCGCCAGAATTAAATCCTTGGCGAAAACGCCGGGGGAGGGGGTTCCGGTCAATTTAATTTTCATCGTCGGGCTTTTTTTTGCGGCGATGCATTGCGTCGCTAAGACATGTTCAATTTCGCTTGTGCCGATTCCAAAAGCCAAGCAGCCGAATGCGCCGTGCGTGCTGGTGTGCGAATCGCCGCAGACGACGGTCATCCCCGGCAAAGTCGCGCCTTGTTCGGGGCCGATGATATGGACGATTCCCTGACGCGAATCATTCATTTCAATTTCGCGAATGCCGAAGTCGGCGCAATTTTTATCAAGCGTTTCCACTTGCAGGCGCGAAAGCGAATCGCGAATGCGCCCGCGATTTTGCGTCGGCACATTATGGTCGGGAACGGCGAGGGCGGAAGCCGTCCGCCACGGCTTTCGTCCGGCGAGGCGCAAACCTTCAAACGCCTGAGGGCTTGTGACTTCATGCACCAAGTGGCGATCTATGTAAAGCAGAGTCGCGCCGCCGTCCAATTCGCGGACGATATGCCGCTCCCAGAGTTTGTCGTAGAGTGTTTTTGGCGCGGTCATTTTTTTGATTCCGGTTTGGAATTCATTGGATGATATTAAACCATAAATCACGCCGGAGCAAGAAGCCATTTTTCCACGGCGCGGTCGGAAAGCATCGCAACGACGCGGGCGAAAATCGCCATGACAAAAAGCGCAAAGAAGATTCGCGCCCACAAAATGCCGGATAAATCCGCGCCGACAAGAAGCATAATCAGGGTATCTTCAACAATGGAATGGCACAAGCCCAAAAGCGCAAGGGCGCTGAGCATATCGCGGCGCGGCACGCGGCCGGATTTTCCTTCGCGAATTAAAATCGCGCCGCCGAGAGACAAGCCGAGCGTCATTCCGATGACGGTCGTTGTCGCCGCCGCATTGCCGATTCCCATCAATCGCAAAAAGGGGCGAAGAATGGCAATCATCAATCTTTCTGCGCGCGTGACTTTTAGAATCTTAATGACTGTCACTAAGGCGGCGATAATTCCAAAGATGTGAATCCAATTATAGAATTCGCGCGCAAGCCAAGCCCCCCAGCCGGGTTCGGGCGTCGGCGCATCCCACAGCAAATTTGCGGGCGACTGCAGAAAATTCCCAATCCCGCAAATGTAAGCGTAAAGAATTCCCAAGATCATCGCGCCGCCGACTCTTAAGAAAAGCATCGGCATTATTCGCGCGCCGGCCTTGCCGACGATTCGCAATTCCACCGGCAGGGCATGGGCGCCCAGCATAATTAAAGTTAATGTCGTCACTTGCGCGACCGATAAATCCAAAGCATGCCACATTCCGGCAAGAACGATAAGCCCGGCGTAGAGATGCAGAAAAATGGCGGTCGCCCATACGACGCCGGCTTCGCCGGGCAGTCCGGCGATTGTCATCAGCGGCGAAAGAGCATCGCCGAGAATAGCCGTGACGCCGAAAGAATCATCCAGAATTTTAATCAGGACAAGCAGCGGAAAAGTGATTTTGAAAAGCGTCCAATAAGTGGCGAGGGTTTCTTTTCCGCACTCGGCGGCGAATCCGCCAATCGCCCGCAGCGGGCGGCTTTTTGCCGTCGAATCGGCAGGGGCGGAAATTTTAACCCGCTCGGAAGGCATGGCTTTTCTATTATCGGCGAATGCGGAGCATCGGCATTTTTACAGCAGCGGCACGATGAGCAGGGCGACAATGTTGATAATCTTAATCAGCGGATTCACCGCCGGACCCGCCGTATCCTTGTAAGGATCGCCGACGGTGTCGCCGGTGACGGCGGCTTTGTGGGCTTCCGATCCTTTGCCGCCGTGATTGCCGTCCTCAATAAATTTTTTCGCGTTGTCCCATGCCCCGCCGCCGGCGGTCATGGAAATGGCGAGGAAAATGCCGGTGACAATCGTTCCGATTAAAAGCCCGCCCAATGCTTTCGGCCCTAAAATAAAACCGACCAGAATCGGAGCGGCGACCGGCAGCAGCGACGGAATTAGCATCTCCCGAATTGCCGACCGAGTCAGGATATCCACCGCGCGCGAATAATCCGGCTTGGCCGTCCTTTCCATAATGCCGGGAATTTCCTTGAATTGTCGGCGCACTTCGCGCACGACCGCTCCGGCGGCACGGCCGACCGCTTCCATCGCCATCGCGCTGAATAAAAACGGAATCATTCCGCCGATAAACAGGCCGATGATAATTTGCGGATCCGACAATTCAAAAGTTAAGTCGGCGTGGGCGGGATCGGCGGCGAGTGCGTTAGTGTAGTCGGCGAATAAAACCAAAGCGGCGAGTCCGGCGGAGCCAATCGCATATCCTTTGGTCACCGCTTTTGTCGTGTTGCCGACGGCATCCAGCGGGTCGGTGACGGCGCGGACGGATTCGGGCAATTCGGCCATTTCGGCGATGCCGCCGGCGTTGTCGGTAATCGGGCCAAATGCATCTAATGCGACGATAATGCCGGTCATGGACAGCATGGAAGTCGCCGCTATCGCAATGCCGTAGAGTCCGGCGAAGCCGTAGGAAATTCCAATGGCGGCGCAAACCGCCAAAACGGGCAGGGCGCATGATTTCATCGAGACGGCGAGTCCGGCGATAATGTTGGTCGCGTGTCCGGTTTCGGAGGCGAGGGCGACTCCGCGCACCGGCGAAAACGCCGTGTCGGTGTAATACTGAGTTACGCAGACCATCGCCGCCGTCAGCAAAAGCCCGACAATCGCCGACCCAAACAGCGGCAGGAATCCAAATTCGCTGTCGCCCATCAGCCACAGCGTAATCGGAATGTAAAGAATTGTGGCGGTCAATCCGGCGATGGCAAGCCCGCGATACAGCAGATTCATAATCGGACTGCCGGCATTAACTTTGGAGAGAATGCCGTCAATCGCAAAAATCAGCGGGGATAAAATGCCGAAGGATTTTTTCGGCTTGTCGTCCTCGTCGTTATTTCTTTTCGCGGCGCGGACAAACAGGCAGCCCAGCACCGACGCGATAATGGAAGCCCCGCCCAATGCCAGCGGATAAATTAACGCGGCATCATTTTCGCCGCCGAACAAAAGCGCCCCCAGCACCATCGTAGCGATAACGGTGACGGCGTAGGTTTCAAACAAATCCGCCGCCATGCCGGCGCAGTCGCCGACATTGTCGCCGACATTATCGGCGATAACGGCGGGATTGCGGGGGTCGTCTTCCGGAATTCCCGCCTCCACTTTGCCGACTAAATCCGCTCCGACATCCGCGCCTTTGGTAAAAATGCCGCCGCCGAGTCGGGCGAAAATGGAAATTAAAGAGCCGCCGAATCCCAGTCCAATTAAGGGATGGACGATTTCAGCCAGAGTCATTTCGTCGCCCGCCCGCGCTTTAAGAATCGCGTAATAGCCGGCGACGCCCAGCAAGCCCAAGCCGACGACCAGCAATCCGGTAATCGCCCCGCCGCGAAAAGCGACGCCCAATGCTTCGTCCAATCCGGTTTTGGCGGCTTCGGCGGTGCGGACATTCGCGCGCACCGACACATGCATTCCGATGTATCCCGCCGCCGCTGAAAATATCGCGCCGATGGCAAAGCCGATAGCCGTCGCCCAATCCAGCCCGACGCCCATAACGACAAACAAAATTGCGCCGACCGCCCCGATGGTCTTGTATTGCCGATTCAAATACGCCGATGCGCCTTCCTGCACAGCGGCGGCGATTTCGCGCATGCGCGCGTCGCCGTCGGAGAGGCCGAGAATCCATCGCGTTGACCACGCCCCGAAAATCAGCGCCCCGACAGCGCAAATTAAAACAAACCCTAATGCGATGCTCATTGATGGAACTCCTTTGTTTTTCGCCTGCGCAACCCGCGCAATTTTTTATTTTATCAAATTGCGGCGGCTTCTGCGCGAATCGGATTTTGCGTTTTTCGCGCCGACCGCATGACCGAGCATTATTTTTTTAGGCGTTCTGTTAAATTACAGACAGATTGCGCGTTTCGCCGTGGCGCATGATAAAAAAAACATCCGGCGAAATGTCGGCATCGGCGAGGGCGGCATTGAGTAATTTCGGCGGTTCGTCGGGCGGTTCGTCGGTCAGGATGAAAGTTCCCCAGTGCATTGCACAGGCGCGAGTTGCGTTCAAATCGCGCATGGCGGCGACCGCCTCCTGCGGATTTATATGACTCGGCTTCATAAACCATCGCGGCGAATAAGCCCCAATCGGCAGAAGTGCAAGGTCGGGCGCGCCGAGGCGGACGCGAATGTCGGCGAAATCCCGCGAATAGCCCGAATCGCCCCCGAAAAAAATTCGCTTATGGTCGCGGATGGATTCCATCATCCAGCCGCACCACAGCGTTTCGTTGCGATCGCCTAAGCTGCGCCCGCTCCAATGCTGCGTTGGAGTCGCGCGAAAGGACACGCCGCCAATCGCCGATTCTTCCCACCAATCCAATTCGCGGATATTTTTTGCTCCGCGCGCGCGAATAAATTCGCCGAGACGCAAGGGCGCGAAAAAAACCGCCGACGGATTCGCCGCCGCCAATTGCGAAATCGTCGGCGCGTCCAAATGGTCGTAGTGATTGTGCGAAACGACGACGGCGTCAATCGGCGGCAGCGCGTCAAAAGCGAGCCCGGGTGCAGCCAGCCGCCGCGGTCCGGCGAATGAAAAAGGCGACGCCCGCGCCGATAAATGCGGGTCGGTCAGAATGTTGAGTCCGCCCAATTGAATTAAAAAGGAAGCGTGGCCAATCCAAGTCAGCGTGGGCGATTCGCGGTTTGCGCGAAGGGCGGCGGGATTATTTTTCGCCAGCGGCGGCGAAAATCCTTTGCGCTGTTCTTCGCGGTCGGGGGCTTCCCGCCGCCATTTCCATAATTCGCCGAAGTCGCGGTCAATCGGCTCAAGGTAATTGTTGCGGAATTTGCCGTCGGCAAGATGATGCCCCGCGCCGATTCCATCGGCTCTTTCGGCGCTTTTTTCGGCGCAGGCGGTTGCGCTTAAAATCGCCGCCGCCGCTGTCGTTCGCAAAAAATGACGCCGCCCTGTTTTCACTTTTCATTTTATAGCAGAATTCTCGCGCCGATGCGATAAACGGCGGGTCGGAGATTAATTTCCGACCCGCAGGTTTTTTTGCGCCGCCTGCGATTTATTTTTCGCGCGATTCGCCGCCGTGATTCACCAGCCAGACTCCGACGATAATCAAGGCGCCGCCTAAAATTTGCGGAGGTGACAGCGTTTCGTCCAGCAGAAAATAACCCAATCCCGCCGCCGACAGCGGGACAAGATTAATGAAATTTGATGCCCGTGTCGCGCCAATTTCGCGGATTCCCTGATAATACCAAATGAACGCAAGAACCGATGAAAACACCGCCATAAACAAAACCGACAGCCACACCGCCGAATTAAAATCGCCAATTCGCGACGGCAAATCTTCGGCAAAAACGGCGGGGACAAACAGCATCAGCGCGCCAGCGGTCATTGAAAGCAGCACCATCGTCGGCGCGGAAAATTCATCGACCAGCCGCCTGCCCACAAGCGAATAAGCCGTCCAGCACAGCACGCATCCGACAAAGCACAATTCGCCGAAGCCGATTCCGTCGGTTAGAACGCCCGCAAAGTTGCCGCCGCTAATTACTAAAAGCGCGCCTTTCAGCGAAGCCGCAATGCCCAGAATCTTTTTCAAGTTGAGCCGCTCCCGGAAAAAAACCGCCGCGCCAATGGCGACGACCGCAGGCGTAGCGGCGATAATCAGCGCGCCGCCGCTTGCCGTGACAGTTTTGAATCCGGTAAAAAACAGCGCGTTGTAGGCGAAAACACTGAAAAACCCAAGCGTTAAAATCCAAAGAATTTGCCGTCCGGACAGGCGCGGAATTTTCCATTTGGCGACGGCGAAAATTCCCCCGAGCAAAAAAGCGGCGAAGAAAAATCGCAAAGCGGCAACGCTGAACGGCTCAATTTGATCGGCGACGATTCGTCCGCAGATAAAGGCGCCGCTCCAAAAAACGGCCATCAGGGCAAGTTTGAGTCGGATCATTTTGCGGACGCAAATTGTGCGGAAGCAATTGTAATGCACACCGCATAAAACGCGATTCAATTTCAATCAGCAAGCGGCGAATTTTCGGCTTGTCTCGGCACGAGGATTTTATTTTTAAAGTATTTTTTGGAAATAGGCGACATCAATGAATCGTCCGAATTTTTCGCCGACTTGCGGGAAATGGCCGATTTTATTAAATCCCATTTTTTCATGCAAAGCGATGCTGGGCGGATTCGGCAGCGCGATTCCGACGATAAGCGAATGATGCCTGCCCGAAAGCCGCATTAGCATTTCGCGCATTAATGCCTTGCCGATTCCCCGCCCAATTTTTTCCGACCGCACATAAATGCTGCTGATGGCGGTGCGGGCGTAGCCGCAGCGGGGATCCCGCCATTTGGAAGCGAAGGCGTAGCCGTCGACGGATTCGTTTTCGGCGATAAGCCATGGATGCGATGCCGTCGCCGCTGCAATGCTTGCCGCAAAATCCGCCGCCGACGGCGGGGTGAAATCAAAAGTAATCGCCGTATTAACGACATAATGCGCGTAAATTTCCGCGACGGATTCAGCGTCGGCAGGGACGGCATCGCGCACGGCAATCGTCATTTTAATCGCCGTCTTTTATGAGTGCAATTGCGTCGCCGACTTTGACGATTCCGCTTTTAACGATGCGCGCGCGCAATCCGCCTCGTCCGATAAATGCGCGGACGATTTCCGCCGCCGGAATGGATTCGGATGATAAATCTTTGCCCAGCGAAGCGCAGGGTTCGCACAATTCCACGCCTTCGGCTACCGCTTCGCCGATGCGAAAACGCCGCCCGACCAATTCATTCAGCGCGATTCCTTCGGTGATGATATTGCGCTTTGTCGCCCGCGCCGACGCGCCAAGATTGAGCATCGCATTGACATAATCCACTTGCGCCTGTTCTATCAAAGTAAGTTGTCGCATCGTTTGCGAGCAATCCGCGCCGAAGTGCGAATCGCCGACAACGCCCTTATCCGCAATCAATTCAGCGGATTGGACCGCCGATGGCGGTTGATTATTGACCGATGCGATTTGAATTTCGCGCGCAATTCCGCTCATTTTTTTCTCCGTTTGGGATTATAGCAGTCGCGCTTTCCGCCCGCTAATTAATATTAATATCGCCAAAATCCGCGGCGCAAAACAACCAGAAACGCCAGCAATTCCAATCGCCCCAAAAGCATCGCGAATGCGCATAACGCCGTCTGCACATCGTCCAAATGCGCATAACTGGAAGCCGGGCCGACATCGCCCAAGCCCGGTCCTGTATTGCTGATGCACGCCATCGCCGCCGAAAAGGAAGTTAGAAAATCCAATCCGCTCGCCGCCAGCGCAAGCATAAATAAAAGAGCAGTCATCGTATAAGTTAAAATAAAAAACAAAACCGAAATGATAATGCGCTCCGGAATGACGCGCCCGCCGATTTTGCTGGCGCAGTGCGCGTTAGGATGCGCAAGGCGAACTCTTTCGGCATCCGAATGCCGCCATGCAATCAGCGCGCGCATCATCTTAATGCCCCCCCCCGTGGAACCGCCGCAAGCGGTAAAGTTGGCGAGAGCAAGCATTAAGAGCGGCGCAAACAACGGCCATGCATTAAAGTCAACATTAGAATAGCCGGTTGTGGTGGCGATGGAAATTGTATTAAAAGCCGCATAGCGCAGAGCCGTCACCGGATTTTCATACTCTCCCGCCGCCCATAAATAGAAGGCGACAATCCCCACCCCCAAAGCCAGCGTTACCGCATAAGCGCGGCATTCAATATCGGCGGCATAGGCGCGAATGCCCCTCCCCCCCTTAAGGGCGATAAAATGCGTGGCGAAATTCATCCCCGCAATCAGCATAAAAACAATTGCGACTAATTCAATAAGCGGCGAATTAAAATAGCCGAAACTCGCATCGTGAGAAGAGAATCCGCCCAGTCCGAGCGTGGTAAATCCATGGATAATTGAGTCCAGCCAATTCATTCCGGCGATTTTATAGGCAATCGCGCACAGCAGAGTCAGTCCGGCGTAAATCATCCAAAGTCCTTTGGCGGTCTGGGCAATTTGCGGAGTGAGTTTTTGATCTTTCATCGGCCCCGGCATTTCGGTTTGGAATAATTGACGCCCGCCGACTCCGAGAAAAGGAAGGATGGCCAGCGCCAGAACAATCAATCCCATTCCTCCTATCCAAATCATTTCGCCGCGCCAGAATAAAAGCGAAGGCGGCATATCATCAAGTCCGGAAAGCACCGTCGCGCCGGATGCGGTAAGGCCGGAAGTCGCCTCAAAAAACGCTTCGGCAAAAGTAAGGTCGGGCAGTGCAAGCAAAAGCGGCACGGCGGCGAAAATCGGCAGCAGCGCCCACAAGGAAAGCACCAGCAGAAATCCCTGCCGCACATACAAGTCGGCGCGATGGCGCTTGCCGATAAGCCAGCATATTAAACCGGCGACAACCGCAATAAACGCCGACATTAAATATACGCGCGCGAGTCCGTCGCCCGTTATCAGCGAAACAATAAGGGGGACGAGCATCAGCAGCCCGAACATAGCGAGCACCTTGCCGAAAATATCCAGAACGGAAAGCCAGCGGCGCATTATTCATTCCCCCAATCGCATTCGGGTTTTAGAAGAATTGCAGTCCGACCGCGAGCAATTTTTCCACCTTGGCAATTTCACGCTTGCCGGAAAGAAAAATAACCAAGTGGTCGCCGCTTTCAATTACCGTATCATCATGCGCGATAACAGCCCCCCCCTCCCTTGCAATCGCGCCGAGCATTGCGCCCTGCGGCCAATTAATGTCGCCGTTGCGCCGCCCGACAATGCTTGATGTTTTCGCGTCGCCGCGCGCGACGGTTTCCATCGCTTCGGCGTCGCCGCGCCGCAGGGAATGCACCGCCGCCACTTCGCCGCGCCGAATATGCGTCAGCAAAGATCCAATTGTTAATTGCGAAGGCGAAATGGCAATGTCAATTTGATGCCCGCGCAATAAATCAACATAGGCTGAGCGATTAATTAATACCGCCACTTTGCGCGCCCCCAGCCGCTTCGCCAAAAGAGCCGACATAATGTTGTCTTCGTCGTCGTTGGTGACGGCGCAGAAGATGTCGGTTTCTTTGACGCCTTCTTCGCTGAGTAATTCTTCGTCGGTGGAATCGCCGCAAAGCACCAACGCGCGCGATAAAATCTGCGATAATTCCGCGCATCGCGCGCGGCTTTTTTCAATTATCTTAACATCGCAGTCGTCTTCCAAGGCGCCGGCGAGTCGCTGTCCGATATTGCCGCCTCCGGCGATGATAATGCGCCGCGATTTTTCATCGGCGCCGCTTAATTCAAGGATGACCGCGCGAATGTCATTGGCGGCGGCGACCACAAACACTTCGTCGCCGACCGAAAGCCGGGTATTTCCCATCGGCGTTATGGAAAATTTATCGCGATAAACGGCGACAATGCGAAAATCCTGCGGCGTTTTTTTCTGCAATACATCAATGGTGGAATTGCCGTTAAGAGTCGCCGCCGAAACGCGCACCACCGCCAGCGCCACAGCCCCCCCCCCAAAGTAATGCAGCGCCAAACTGCCCGGATGGCGGATTGGATTTACAATCGCTTCGGTTACAATATCTTCCGGACAAAAGGTATGGGTGATATTAAAATTTTCCTTGTCAAACAATTCGGGATGCTCGCCGAATTCGCGCGAGCGAATTCGCGCAATTTTAGTCGGCACATTAAAAACCGACGCGCAAATTTTGCAGGCGACTAAATTCACTTCGTCCTTGGCGGTGACGGCGATAATCATTTCCGCGTCTTCGCAGCCCGCCTCGCGCAAAACGGAGGGATGCGCGGCGTTGCCGTGAATGGTGCGAATGTCCAAATGATTCTGCAATTCGCGCAGGCGCGCGCCGTCGGCGTCAATCACCGTAATGTCGGATTCGCCGGACAGCATTTCGGCAATTCTGCCCCCGACCCGTCCGGCGCCAAGAATGACAACATTCATTTTTTAAGCGCGAATGTGACCGTCGCCAAAGACGACATATTTTTCCGAAGTGAGACCGATAAGACCCACCGGCCCGCGCGCATGCAATTTATCGGTGGACACGCCGACTTCCGCCCCAAGGCCGTATTCAAAGCCGTCGGCGAATCTTGTAGACGCATTCACCATCACCGAACTGGAATCCACTTCGCGCAGAAAGCGATTGGCATTCTGCAGATTGTTGGTGATAATCGCATCGGTGTGGCGCGAACCGAAATGATTAATATGCGCGACGGCGTCGTCAAAATTATCCATAACGCGAATGGCGATAATCGGCGCAAGGTATTCCTCCCGCCAATCGGATTCTTCGGCGGCTGTGCAATCTTCCCCGATGATTTTTTTCGCTTGCGGACAGCCGCGCATTTCCACTTTTTTCGCGCGAAAAACTTCGGCGATTCGCGGCAGAAAAATCGGCGCGATGCTTTTATTAACCAGCAGTGTTTCCATCGCATTGCAAACGCCGAAGCGATTCGTTTTGGCGTTGTCGGCGACTGCAATTGCCATTTCCATATCGGCGTCGGCGTCTGCATAGACATGGCAATTGCCATCCAAATGCTTTAATACCGGCACCGAAGATTCGCGCGCGACCCGCTCAATTAATCCTTTGCCGCCGCGCGGAATTACAAGGTCAATATAATCGCGCATCTTAAGGAGTTGCCCGACTAATTCGCGATTGGAACTCGGCACAACCTGCGCCGCCGCCGTCGGCAGTTTGGCTTTGCCGAGCGCGATGGACAGGCATTCGCCGATGGCGAGATTGCTTTGCATTGCTTCGCTGCCGCCGCGCAGAATGACGGCGTTGCCGGCTTTCAGGCACAGGGCGGCGGCGTCGGCGGTGACATTCGGGCGCGATTCGTAAATAACGGCGATAACCCCCAAAGGCGCGCGCATTTTGCCGACGCGAATTCCCGACGGACGCGAATGTATTTCCGAAATTGAACCGACCGGATCCGGCAAAGCGGCGACTTGCAGAATGCCTTCGCGCATCGCATCCATCCGCGAATCGGTAATGTCCAGCCGGTCAATCAGCGAATCGGCCAGTCCGTCCCTGCGGGCGGCGGACAAATCGGCGGCGTTGGCGGATTTGATTTTCGCCCGATTCTCCGACACGGCGTCGGCGAAAAATTCCAGCGCGCGATTTTTGATTCCGCCGGACGCAGCCGCCATCGTCCGCGCAGAATCGCGGGCTGCGGCGGCTATTTTTTCCATTATGCTGTCGGCGTCGGCGCGCATTAAAATTCAGCGAGGCGGAAATTTTACCATCAATTAAAATAAAATCAAAAAATGCGAATGCACGGGGCGGGGATTAATTCCCGTCCTTGGGATTCTAAAAATCAAATCTTTCTCGTGCCGATGCTCTGCATCGGCACGCAATGCTGGGATGCCCTGCGTCCCGAATCCGTCGGCGAATTAAATCTGCCGATGGAATTAATTGACGGACGCAGAGCGTCCGGACACGCATGCCGACGCAGAGCGTCGGCACGAGGAGGGAATGCACGGGGCGGGGATTAGGCGGGTATCGTTTGCGGCTTGTTGCCGATTCGCTCAACCCGCCCTACGGGGACAGCATCGTGTATAATAGCCCGCAAGGTGAAAAATGACCGAAGCGACCGATACCTTGAAACGAATGCTGGATCTCTCGCAGATGACGCTCACTGCTGCACGGCTGTTGCCTGTCCGATTGAGCATTGACAACAATCCCCCGCCCTCGTGGGGGAAAATCCGTCAATACTGGCAAAGCGAAATAACCGAATTTCCTGAAGATATCACGGAATTACGACAGTATGCCCTGTTCGAATTTTTTCATCAGGGGTTGCAGAGTCTGGAGGCGATTACATTACTCGCGCCGATGCCTTATCAAGTCCGCAGTGCAATCGTGCTTGGTCGCTTGATCATGGAACTACGCATAAATGCCGCATGGCTGAGTGATCCCCAAGTGCCTGCACATCAGCAAGACAAGCGCATCCTCTCTTGGCTCGAATGGCAGCGTTTTTTTGCGATGCGGTGTGAGAGCCGACCGCGCAAGGAAAGTGACATAGATAATCATTTGCAATGGAGTAAAGCATTGAAAAAAGATGAGAAGCGTCGCCTCAAGGAAAAATACGGAAAAGAAAATTGCTTCCACTGTGGAATGAAGCAGAGAGCCGAGATGGTTGGAAAAGGGTCGCTGCGTGAGTACGAGATAATATATCGTGACTACTCTCTCGCGACCCATGGTGAATTACCGGATTCCCTGCAGCCGATGAAGCCGGAGATTGTCCTTTTTCTCGCCGTGCACGAGCAGTATTTTTTGGCGGAATTTCTCGCGGGTGCCTTTGAGAAAATCGAACTCTTTCGTAAGTTTTGGGATCCAATTTCCAAAAAAATGAGGGAAGAGAGCGATTTTCTAAAAGAAACAAGCCAACGCACCTCTTAATCCAAATCGTAGTGCAAATCTGAAGCCGAGTCAAATTTTTGTCAAGGACAGAATTGCCATAACAGAAAGTCATAGCATTTGAAGGATTCTAATGCTCTGATGGCATTTTGATGCTTTTCCTCTTTCGCATAATCTAATGGTGTCTTCCAATCATCGCTCAATTCATTGACATCTGCCCCCGCTTTGACAAGGATAGGAATCACTTTGGCTTTTCCCTTATATGCCGCCAAGTGAAGCGGAGTCCAGTCGTTATTACCTTTCGCATTGACATCTGCTCCTGCTTTGACAAGGACAGGAATCACTTCGGCATTGCCTACTCCTGCCGCCAAGTGAAGCGGAGTCAGATCGCCATCTGCTTTCGCATTGACATCTGCCCCCGTTTTGATAAGGACAGGAATTATTTCGGCATGTCCCTGATTTGCCGCCGTGTGAAGCGGAGTCCCGCCGATATTATCTTTCGCATTGACATCTGCGCCCGCTTTGATAAGGACAGAAATTATTTCGGCATATCCTGCATATGCTGCTATGTGAAGCGGAGTGACGCCGGCATTAGTTTTCGCATTGACATCCGCCCCGCTGTCAGCAATCGCTTGTATATCTTCGGCGGTGACGATTTTCCAATCAATGGAATGGTCAACAAGGCAGCCCGGATTCTTTTTGCAGTCGGGCAGATGGGAGTCGGCGTTAGCCGTGCCGACGGTGACTCCGCCGAACAGAATCACGGCAACGACCATCAACGGGACGGCTTTGCAGAAAGCGACGACTTTTCTCATAGCGGCGATTATATCAGAAAGCGGCGGCGATTTTAATTTTTACCGCCCTCGCGCGATTGGATGAATTTTGCGCCCAACCGAGTCAATTCGCGCTTGGCGTTGCCGATGGCGAGTCCCTTAATAATGCGGTCAATCTGCGATGCGCGGCGCAAAAATTGATAAAGGACGCGTTCGGATATTTTTCTTGCCAATGTTGTGCGCGCGATTTTTTGACCTTCCCACAATCGGCGTTCCGGCGATTTGCCCTGCGTTAAAAATAAAAGCGTGCGAATTTCCTCAACGAGTATCCACAGAATAAACGGTTCGGCGACTCCTTCTTCAAGGAGCGAATTCAATACGCGGCAAAAGCGGGCGGCGCTTCCCGATATAAGGGCATCGCCCAAATCAAAGACATCAAAGCGGGCGGAATCCAAAACGGCGCGGCGGACTTTTTCATCGTCCAAATCTCCTTCGCCGTATAGAATTTCCAACTTTTGAATTTCCTGATGGGCGGCGAGAAGGTTGCCTTCGGTATGCGCCGATAAAAAATGCAGAGCGTCGTCGCTGATGGTTTGCTTTTGCTTGGCGAGTCGCGCTCGAATCCACGAAGGCAATTCGCGGGCGCTAATTCGCGCGGCATGGACGACCTTTGCTTTTAATGACACCTTGCGAAACCATGCGGTTTGCATCGTCTTTTTATTGTCAATGGGAATTGCGATTGACAGGATGTCATCGCCGTCGGGAAAACTTTCGGCGAATCGGACAAGCGCATCGGCGGCGCGGGTCTTGGGAGATTCCGCCGCGACAATTTCCACCAGCCGTCGCGCGCCAAACAGCGAGCCGCTCTGCGCCTGCGCCAGCGAATCCAATGCGCCGTCGTCTAATTCAATTCGCTCGACGGCATCAACCTTGGCGAATTGGCGAATGGCGGCGCGGGCTTCGTCTATCAGCAGCGGTTCGTCGCCGCAGATAAGCCAGCGCGATGCGGGTTCTTTTTGGAAAGCCGCTTTTAATTGATTGACGGAAATTGCGCCGCTCATTTTGTCGCAAGCGGTTCTAATTGAAAAATCATCTGCGCGAGAAGACGCCGCCGCAATTGCGCGACGACCTCATCTCGTTCAATGCGTCCGGCAAGATGGCGCGATTCGTTGTTATCTAAATTGCGATTGGCGGAAAGTTCGCGCTCGCCCGCAACTTTGCCATCGGGAGAAGAAAGGCGAAAGCGCAAATAATACCGCACATCGTATGCGGAAATGATTCCCGAATCGGTGCGGGATGAAATCGCATTGTCGCGCCGTTCGCTTAGCATTAGATTCCATGCGCTTTTGGCGTCGCTCAATTCCGCTCCGGCTTGGAGGAGAATGTCGGCCGCCGCTTGGCGAAGGTCGGGATTGTCGGATTGAATCCGCAAAGGCGAAGGCGAAAAATCCGCCGCGTATTCGGGCGCGAATCCGCAGCCGCCCAAAAAGAGCGCGCAGAAAACAGCGGCGAGCCGCCGCGCAATTCCTTTCCTTGTCAAGGGGGGGGGGGGGGTTAATGATAAGACAGCGGCTTTTCTTTTTTCAGGCATATATCCTCGCTCATTGCGATTGGGGAATCGGGGTCGCGCAGAAATTCCCGCGCGATGCCGGCGGCGCAAGGGCTGTCAAACAAGGTCGTGTGGGCGGCATTAACCGCGACAATTTGCGCTTTGGGCAAATGAATTGCGGCTTTGCGCGCCCATGCAATCGGAGTCGCAAAATCAAAAACACCGGCAAGCATTAGAATCGGCTTGTCGCTTGTTGACGGCAACTTTGGCGCATTGTCAATTCCGACCCGCCAAATCTCTCTGCATATTTTTTCAAAATCATTTTTGGCGTCGGCGAAAATAAAGCCGAGCGGGGTTTCTTCCTTGTCCGAATTATCCTGCGATAAAATTCGCTCACGGCAGGAGATGGAAAGATTAACGCCGTCCGACCACTTTTCGTTGAAAAGAAAATTATAGTAATTTTCCGCAAAGGCGGCGAGGCGCGGACTCGCGCGCGAATTGTCCTTATTAAATTCATTCAGCATTCGCGGCAGTTGCGCGATTAATTCAGGATCGTAAAGCGCGAAAGCAAGCATCAGGGCAAAGCGATGCTTATTAAAAACAACAGGGGAATTGCCGCCGTCAATATCGCGCAGTTTATAAAGCAGCGGATTATTTTCAACCGACTGCAAAGCATCGGCGATATTTTTTTGCAGCGGACGATAGCGCGCGCAATAAGAATCGGCCGCGCACGATTCGGCGATTCTATTAATAACAATATTTAATTCTTTGGGCAGATTATCGTCCTTTGCATCCGGCGGCAAAGGCGCATCCATTAATGCCGAGCGCGCCGAATGCGGATAGCGATGCAGAATTTGAAAGGCGAGTCGACTGCCGTAGGAAAAGCCGATGAGGTCCCATTTTTCAATGCCGAGAGCCAGCCGCAATTCTTCAACATCGCGCGCCCCGGCGGCGGTGGTATAGGCGGAAAGATTAATGCCGTCGTCGGCGAATCGCTTTCGGCATCGCGATATAATGCCGCGATAAATTTGCAATTCATCCTTTATCGTTAAGTTCTTAATGAGGGATTCTTTTCCTTCCGTCAGCAGGGCGGGGCATTTCAGCGAAGGTTCGGAGCGTCCGACTCCGCGCGTATCCATCATAATTAATTCGCGGTCTTCGCCGAGAACAAGTTTGCGCCATTGATTCCAATGGGCGATTTCATAGCCGCGGTCAATGCCGACGGCGTTTCCTGGCCCCCCCCCCCCCAGAACGATTGCGCGCGCGCCGTCGGTTTGTCCGGCGCCGATTCGCACCACCGGAAATTGAATTGTCTTTGCGCCGGGCCTGCCGTAATCTTCGGCGGTTTCCATCATTCCGCAGAGCGTCTTTGCCGACTGCAAATTTTGGAACCAGCATTTCTGCGGAATGAATCTGCCGGCGGATTGGGCCAAGGCCGCCGTCGTCGCGCAAACCATCAGCGCGCATAAAATGAAATGAAAAAAGAATCGCATTTGATTCGGAGAGAATAAATTACGCCGTCACTAAATTAACAATTTTGCCGGGAACGACGACGGCTTTTTTAATGTCGCGTCCTTCCAATTGCCGCATCGCCGACGGCAGCGCGCGCGCTTTGGCAATTATCGCTTCGCGTCCGGCGTCGGCGGGGACGGTTATTTCGCCGCGCTTTTTGCCGTTTATCTGCACGACTAAATGCGCTTCGTCTTCGGCGAGTGCGTCTTTGTCCGCCGTCGGCCATTCGGCATCAATGATGAGTCCGGCAAAGCCGAATTTTTCCCAAAGTGCCTGTGTAATATGCGGCACCGCCGGGGCGAGCAATCGCAGAAGAATGGAGAATCCTTCGCGCGATATTTCAATTAAGTCCTCGGCGACCTTGGCATTAATCGCCGCGCTTTCCATATAGGATTGGACAATGCCATTGATGCCATTAAGAATTGACATCGCCGCCGACGGTATGTTGTTAAGCCGCTGGCGATTCATATCGTAGTCGGCCTTGGCGAGAATGCGATGCATATTCCGCCGAATGGTTTTTTTAACCGATTCCCAATCCGGCTGAGGAGCAATATCATCGCGCGCAATTTTGCGAAGATGCAATTCCTTATCCATGAATTCCGCCGCCGAAATCCACAGGCGATTTAAGAAGCGCGAACAGCCGCGCACTCCCTCGTCCGACCATTCCAAAGATTGCTCCGGCGGCGCGGTAAATAAAATGAACAAGCGCGCGGTGTCGGCGCCGTAGCGCTCAATTAATTCTTGAGGATCAACCGTGTTTCCCTTGGACTTGGACATTTTCGCGCCGTCTTTTAATACCATTCCTTGGCACATCATTTGCGCAAACGGCTCGTTGTATTTTTTTTCCGGCGGATACATTCCGGCGTCGCGCATGAGTTTGTGAAAGAATCGCGCGTAGAGCAAATGCAAAACCGCATGCTCAACGCCGCCGATATATTGATCCACCGGCATCCAGTAGGCGGCGCGCGAATCAATCATTTGCGAATCGCAGTCGTAAGAAGCGTAGCGCGCGAAATACCAAGACGATTCTACAAAGGTATCCATCGTGTCAATTTCGCGGCGAGCCCCCCCCCCCCCGCATTGCGGACAATTGCGGTGGACGAATTCATCCATTCGCGCGAGGGGGGAGCCCCTGCCGTCTATGGTTACATTCATCGGCAATTGCACCGGCAGTTCTTCTTCGGGAGTCGGAACATCCCCGCATTTTTCGCAGTGAATTATCGGCACCGGACATCCCCAATATCTTTGCCGTGAAATTCCCCAATCGCGCAGGCGATATTGAATTTGCCGTTTGCATTGGCCTTGTGATTCTAATTTTTCCATCGCCCGAATTTTAGCGAGGGGGGGAGGGAGTCCGTTTAAGAATTCGGAGTTAATCATCTGCCCGTCGCCGGTGTAGGCGGAGTCGCCGATGGAAAATGTTTTTTCATTTTCGCCCGCCGGCAGAACGACCGGAATTACCGGCAATCCTTCGGCGCGCGCGAATTCCAAATCTCTCTGGTCGTGCGCCGGACAGCCGTAAATTGCTCCGCTGCCGTATTGCGCAAGAACAAAATTAGCGACATATAAAGGCAATGTGCGCGATGAATTAAAAGGATGAATGATTTTTAATCCAGTGTTGTATCCGCGTTTTTCGGCTTTTTCCACGGCGCTTTCGGAAACGCCGACGCGTCCGCATTCGCCGACGAATTGCGCGAGTTTGGAATCCTTCTTCATTAATTCCAAAGTCAAGGAATGCTCCGGCGAAAGCGCGCAGAAAGTCGCGCCGAACAAAGTGTCGGGGCGCGTGGAAAAGCATTCCAAGCAATTATCGCGCCCTTCAATTTGCAGAAAAATGCGCGCGCCTTCGGAGCGTCCAATCCAAGCCCGCTGCATTGTTTTGACTGATTCCGGCCATCCTTTAAGATTGTCTAATTCATTTAATAATTCGTCGGCGTAGGCGGTTATCTTCATAAAATACATCGGAATTTCGCGGCGCTCCACGGCCGCTCCGGAGCGCCAGCCGCGGCCTTCAATCACCTGCTCATTGGCAAGGACGGTGTTGTCTTCCGGATCCCAATTAACCGGCGCGGTTTTTTTGTAGATGAGTCCTTTTTGGAAAAGGCGGACAAAAAGCAATTGCTCCCAGCGATAATAATCGGGGGAGCAGGTCTCAAATTCGCGCGACCAATCTATGGCGAAACCCAGACGCTTTAATTGCCCGCGCATTTCGCGGATGTTATCCATCGTCCATTTTGCCGGATGAATTTTATTGTCGATGGCGGCGTTTTCCGCCGGCAGGCCGAAGGCGTCCCAGCCCATCGGCTGCAGCACATTTTTTCCCCGCATGCGGGCGTGGCGGGCGATGGCGTCGCCGATGGTGTAATTCCGCACATGCCCCATATGCAGACGGCCCGACGGATACGGAAACATCGACAAGCAGTAGAATTTTTTTTCGGGCGAGTGGGATTCACCGACGCGAAAGGCGTCGACGTCGTCCCATTGTTTTTGGACGCGCTTTTCAATTTCGGCGAAAGGATACCGCTCGGTCATTTTCGGATTATATCTGCAGCCGCCGCCAAATCGCCGCGCGGATTCGGCTTTTGGGGAATTTTATCATACAATTCGCCGATGCATTCGGAAAATAAAAATCGCGGTGAGCCACCCCGAAATAAAAACAGCAATCGGCCAATTGCGCCAGCGGGCGTAAGGAGTCGCGCCGCGCATTAATAAAACTTCGCCTTCTAAAATTATCCGCTCATTAATCGGCGCGAGAGATTCCACCGTTCCTTTGTGATTAATAATTGCGGTCGCGCCGGTGTTGGTCGCGCGCACCATATACCGCCCTCCCTCCAATGCGCGCGCCTGCGACATTTGCAGATGCTGAAATTGCATCCGCGAATTAAACCATGCGTCGTTAGTCAAATTCGCCAGCAATTCCGCGCGCGGCAAATGCAGCATGACTTCTTCGCCGAAGGCGTCTTCGTAGCAGATTGTCATTCCCAAATTCGCCTGCGGAAGATTCAGCCTCCCTCCCCCCTCGCCGGAGGAAAGGTTGGAGTACGGAATGCGAAAAGCATCCACAATCGGCGCAAGCAGCGACTCAAACGGAAGATATTCGCCGTAAGGCACAAGATGACTTTTGCGATATTCCTTGCGCCCGAATTCGCCAACCGCAACGGCGGCGTTGTAAAACCTGCCTTCTTCTTCGGTGAAAATTCCGACGACGACCCCCCCCCCCCGCGACGCCAAAGCATTAATATATTCATCCGGCAAATCATCAATAAAAAACGGCAATGCGGTTTCCGGCGCGATGATTAATTCGCCGCGAGATTCATTCGCCATTTTAAGATAATCCACCAATGCCTGATTCGCCGCTTCTTTTTCCCATTTAATATCCTGCGGGACATTGCCTTGAAGGAGAGAAACGGAAAGCGCCTTTATTTTTTCCGACCATTCAATTTTACTCCCCCACCCCCCAAGGGCGAAAATTAAAGCAATGATTATCGCCGCCGCAATTTTTTCAATGCGATGCCGCGCCAGCATAATTGCAATCACCCCCCCCCCCCCCAGAGCGGAAAAAAAGGTGACGCCATAAATTCCAAACAAGGGAGCGAATCCGGAAAGCGGACTTTCCGCAATATGCGCGTAGCCGTGCGCAAGCCAAGGAAATCCGGTAAACAGCCATCCGCGAAGCCATTCGCAAAATGTCCAGACGACGGCAAAATGCGCGACGCGCATTAAAATTCCTCCCGAAGAATTAAAAGGGGAGAGGGGTATTTTTTCTTTGATAAAAATTGTTTTGGCGAGAAACATCGCCAAGGTCGGATACAAGGAAAGAATCGCGCAGAAAAGCGCGGTCGCGAACACGGCGAAGGGGGCGGGAATGCCGCCGAATTCGTGCAAACTGACGAAGATCCAATTCACGCCGAATCCGAAGAATCCCGCGCCGTAAAAAAAGCCGGCGATGGCGGCTTCCTTGGGCGAGCGGACTTTTTCGCAAATCCAAAACAGCAGTGCCAGCGACATCGGCGCGAGCGGCCATAAACGCTCCGGCGCGAATCCCAAGACCCCCCCCCCCCCCCCTATTGCGGCGAGGGCGAAATATAAGAAAGATTCGCGGCGGAAAACAGCCGCGCGGATTATTTTCACTTTTTGCGGACGACTTCCACCGCCAGCACGCGGCGGCTGTCGGCATCCAAGACGCGAAAGGAAAATCCGTAGGCATCTAATTGGGCGCCTCGCTTGGGCACGCCGCCGGAGCGCGCCAGCAGAAAGCCGCCGACGGTGCCGTATTTGTCGTCGGAAATTTTCGCGCCGAAATGCTGATTAAATTCAGCAAGCGGCGTTGTCGCCCGCACTCTGGCGTTGCCGTTTTCCAATTCTACAATGCCGTCGTCGGATGGTCGGTCGTGCTCGTCGCCGATTTCGCCGACGATTCTTTCCAGGACATCTTCAATAGTGACGAGTCCGGCGACGATGCCGTATTCGTCGGCGACAATTACCATGTGATTCCGCCGCGCGCGAAATTCGCGCAGCAAAACATCCAGCGGCTTGGAGTCCGGTTCAAACGACGCCGGCCGCAGCAGGTCGCGCAAATTAAACGGACGCCCCTCGCTGATGTGCCGAAGCAAATCCTTGGCGAGCAGAATCCCCCGCACGCGGTCGTCCGAATCCAAAACCGGATAGCGCGAGTGGCCGGCCTTGGCGACTGTGCCGACGATTTTTTCAAAGTCGTCGTCGGCGTAGACGGCGGTGATTTCGCTTTTGGGAATCATCACATCGCGCGCGCGCAGGTCGGAGATTCGCAGCACGCCTTCCAGCATGCTGAGCGATTCGCTGTCAAACAGATTATCGTCCTCGTGGAGGCGGCGAAGAAGCGCGGTTAATTTTTCCTTGCTGTTGGGGCGGGTGGAAAAGGCGCTAAGGAATCGCGCCAGCGAGCGAAAATTCGGCCAGTTCATTTTTAATTCTCCAATGCGCTATGAATGCCGAGAAGACGAAGCGCATCCAATTCGGCTTGCAGCATTTCGGCGGAATCGGATTCGCCCTCGTGCGTATGTCCGAGCAGATGCATGGCGGCGTGCACTAAAATTCGGGCGTGGCGCGAATCCGATTTTTCGCGGCGGCGGCGGGCGGAATCGGCGGCGAGGGGGGCGCATATTACAATGTCGCCGACCGGCTTTCCGTCGTGCAATTCGTAGGGAAAAGCCAGCACATCGGCGGGCGAATGTTTGCCGCGAAATTCGCGGTTGAGACGCGTACTTTCGTCGGCGCCGACAAAGCGCACTGTTACTTCGCCGCCCATCGGCAGGGCGGCGCGCAGGCACGCGAAAATGCGGCGCCTCGGCGGCGGCTCGCCTTCTTCGTCGGCGTATTGCACCGCCAGAGAGAGTCGGCGGCTAGCCCTTTTCATATGCGTCCAGCACCCGCCGCACGAGCGGATGGCGAATAACATCGGCTTCGCTGAATCGCACTAAGGCGATGCCGTCAATGTCGCACAGACGGGCGGCGGCATCCACTAATCCGCTGCGCTGTCCGCGCGGAAGATCAATTTGAGTGACATCGCCGTTGACGACGATGCGCGATTCTTCGCCCATTCGCGTGAGCATCATTTTCATTTGTCCCGGCGTAGTATTTTGCGCTTCGTCCAAAATAATGAAACTGTGCGACAGAGTCCGTCCGCGCATAAACGCCAGCGGCGCGACTTCAATTTCGCCCCGTTCGGCGCGTTTTTCGGCTTCCCGCCGCCCGAATAATTCGCGCAGGGCGTCGTAAAGCGGACGCAAATACGGATTAACTTTCTGCTCCATATCGCCGGGCAGAAATCCCAGCCGCTCGCCCGCTTCAACGGCGGGGCGCACAAGGACGATTCGCTCCGCTTCGCCTGACGCCAGCGCGCGCACGGCGGCGAAAACCGCCAGAAAAGTTTTGCCGGTGCCCGCCGGGCCAATCGCCAGCGTAATTGGATTCGCGGCGATGCATTCTAAATATCCGCGCTGCGCTTCCGTCTGCGTCTGCACGACGGCGCGCCGCATGGACGAATTCGCCGGACGGCGGAAATTTTTAATCGGCGATTCCGTCTGCGCCGAATGTCCGTCCGCCGCTTTTCCGTTTTCAATTAATTGCTCGGCGATGGACAACTGCACATCCACGAGTCCGACGCTGTTTTCCGCCTGATGATAAAGACGGCGCAGGGCGCGCGCCGCCGCTTCGGTTTTGGGCTTGTCGCCGCGCAGGCGAAAGAATTCGCCGCGCCTTTGGATATCCACTTCCAAGGCGCGGGCAATGTGTTTTAAGTTGGAATCCATCGCGCCGCACAAATTGGCGAGGCGGCCGTTGTCGGCCGGCGAAAGCGAAAATTCCAGCGCGCCGTCCGCCATTCAAGCCGCCGCCGGTTCGCCGCGCAGAGAATGCGGCAGCGACTCGGTAATAATCGCCTCTAAAAATTCGCCGACCGCCCCCGCCCCCGGCGGCAAATTAACTACGCGATTGTTTGAAGTTCGGCCCGCGAGAGAGCGCGAATCCTTTTTGGACTCGCCCTCCACTAAAACGCGCTCACGATTGCCGACCATCGCCGCGCTTAATCGGCGGCCGGATTCCTCCAAAGCCGCCTGCAAACGCGACAGCCGATTGCGCTTGACCGCAAGCGGCGTTTCGTCCGGCAGCCGCGCCGCCGGAGTGCCGGGGCGCGGACTGAATAAAAAACTGAAACTAAAATCAAAGCCCACTTCGTCCGCCAATTCCATTGTCCGCTCAAAATCCTCGTCCGTCTCGCCCGGAAAGCCGACGATAAAATCCGATGAAATAAAAATGCCGGGGCGCGCCCGACGCAAACGGCGAATGATGCTTTTGTATTCCAAAGCCGTGTATCGCCGACGCATCGCCGACAGAATGCGGTCGGAACCGGACTGCACCGGCAAATGCACCGCATCGGCGAGTTTGGGAATTTTAACGAAAGCGTCCGTCAATCTCTCGCCGAAATCCAGCGGATGCGAAGTAGTGAAGCGAATTCGCTCAATGCCCGGAATCTCCGCCACCATTTCCAGCAGCGATGAAAAATCGCATTGGCTTTTGCGGTGGCGGTAAGCATTAACATTCTGCCCCAGCAGAGTCACATCGCGCACGCCCGAATCCGCCAGCGTCGCCACTTCCGCCGTTATATCCTGCGGCGGACGCGAAACTTCCTTTCCCCGCGTGTGCGGCACAATGCAAAAAGAGCAGTATTTATTGCATCCTTCCATCACCGAAACGAAAGCCGTCGGCCCGTCGACGCTGGGCGGCGGCAGCGAATCAAACTTTTCAATTTTGGGAAAGGAAACATCAACCTGCGGACGCCCCGACTCCCGCCGCCGCTTTATCATTTCCGGGACGCGATGCAGCGTCTGCGGGCCGAAGACCAAATCCACAAAGGGGGCGCGCCGCGTAATGGCTTCGCCTTCCTGACTGGCGACGCAGCCGCCGACGGCGATAATCATTTCCGGATTTTTTTCCTTCGCCGCCCGAATGCGGCCGAGGTCGTGGAAAACTTTTTCCTGCGCGCGGTCGCGCACGGAGCATGTGTTGTAGCAGACCAGCGACGCTTCGTCGGCGGACGCAGTCGGCGACATTCCGCAGCGAGTCCGCAGCAGGTCGCCCAGCCGCCGCGAATCGTAGTCGTTCATCTGGCAGCCGAAAGTGCGGATGTGAAATTTTTCCGCCATCGCCGTAATTATGATAGCATTCGCTTGTTTTTTCAATCCGCCGACGAGGAGGAAAAATGCGCGAAATTTTGCGTCCGATTAACATTGCCGCCGTGCTGCTTGCATTCGCTTCTGGCGGATGCGCGATTCCGAATCAAACGGGGGCGAGTCCGCTGACGCAGGAATTGCGCGGCAGCAATCTGCAAATCCCCCGCGTGGTGGAATTGCGCGATGTGGAAAAAGTCTGCCGTCAATTCGGCGTGGTGGGCGGCGCGGAAAAATTAGTCGCCGAATTAAATCTGTCGGTGAAGGGCGACGGCGATTCGCAATTTATCAACGGCAATGAATTAATCGCCCGCTGCGGACCGGAATGCACTTCCAGCGAAGGACTCGGCGAATTAATCCGGCAACTCGCCATTCCCATCCAGCGGCGATAAGGTAGCGGAGGAGGGATTCGAACCCCCGACACGCGGATTATGATTCCGCTGCTCTAACCGACTGAGCTACTCCGCCGCAACCCGCGATTCTCAATGTCCGCATCGCCGATGTCAAGCGCGACCGTCGTCGGCGGCGGCGCGGTTGGATTAAGTTTTGCGCTGGCGGCGGCGAAAACCGACAGGCGAATCGCGATTGTCATTGGAAAAAAATCACCGGCGAATCAATTTTTTGCACTTTCGGCGGCGTCCCGAAAATTTCTCGCCCGCTGCGATGCGTGGTCGGAAATCGCCGAATCGTCTTTGCCGGTGTCGGAAATGCGGCTTTTCGCCGACGGCAATTCCGTTCGCATTGATTCGCTTTCGGCGGGAGTCGCGCAACTCTGCCACATCGCCGACGGCGGCGCGGTTTTAAATTCGCTGATGAAAAAAATCAGCGGCAATCCGCGCGTTAAAATTTTTCACGGCGAGATTGCAAACTTTGAGTCGGATGAAAGCGGCGTTTCCGTCGCCCTCGCCGACGGCGAAAATTGGCGGACGAATCTTTTAGTCGGAGCGGACGGCGTGCATTCCAAAGTCGCCGATATCGCCGGAATTTCCGCCGATATTTTTTCCTACCAGCAGCGCGCCATTACGGCGATTCTGCGCGCTTCGCGCCCGCATCGACGCGCCGCTTTTCAATGGTTTGGCGAATCCGACACCTTTGCACTTCTGCCCGTCCGTCAAAATCATTTTGCAATGGTCTGGTCAATGACGGAAAAAAACGCCCGCAAACTTGCGGAATCCGACGCGCAAGCCGTCGCCTTGCACGCTGAAAATCGCGCGAAAAAATTCGTCGGGGAATTGCGGGTGGAAGGAAAAATCGGCAATTTTCCGCTTGTCCGAATTCGCCGCCCGAAAACGACGGCAAGGCGGGTTGTCCTTATCGGCGACAGCGCGCATGTAATTCATCCCCTCGCCGGACAGGGATTAAATTTGGGATTCGGCGATGCCGCCGCCCTTGCCGACATTATTTCCGAAAGCGGCGATTGCGGCGGCGATGCAATTCTTTCCCGCTACGAAAAGCGGCGGCGGCCTGCGGTTTGGGCGATGGGCGGCTTCGCTGATTTTGCAAGGCGGAATCCGTCGGCTTTGAGCGCGGCTTTTTGCGCGCTGAAAAAAATGCCGATGCTTGGGCGATTCGCCGTCGCCGCCGCGAATCGCTAATTAGCCGCCGCTGGCGGAAATGGATTTGGCGGTTTCCTTGTCCTGCTGCGCTTTGCCGGTTTCGCCCATCAAAGCATAGGCCTGCGCGCGCGCGAGATAGGATTTGACCGACTTGGGATTAATCTGAATTGTTTTGGTGAATTCAGTGATGGCATTCGGGTATTTCCCCTGCCGCAGAAAAATCGTCCCGCGCAGAAAATACGCTTCTTCAAAATTCGGCTTTAATTCGATGGCGCGGTCGAAATCGGCGAGTGACTGCTCAAATTTTTCCGCATACAAATAGGCACTGCCTCGCCGAAAAATTAATTCCACCATATCGCCCGCCTGCGGATTTAATTCTATCGCCTTGCCGTAGGCATCGGCGGCGCGGGTGAATTCTTTAATGCCGGTATATGCCGCCGCCAAATTGAGATGCACCGCCCGCAAATTTTCCGGCGGAAGGGCTTCGTCGCCGCCGATTCGCAGCAATTTTTCAAAGTCGGGAATTGCGTTTTCGTAGTCCTGCAATTGAAGGCGAATCAATCCCCGCTGCTGAAGCCAAACCGCCTTTTCGCCGTAGCGGTCAATTAATTCGGTGTAGAGGAAGGCGGCTTCTTTAAAAAGATGAATCGCCTGATCGTAATCTTTCTTTTGCGCGGCGGCGTTGGCGGCGAGAAACGTGCGATTGATGTCCGCTTCCAATTGCCGTCCGGCGTCGGCGCTACTGACGGCTTTGCCGCCTTCGGTGGATGCCGTATATTCGCCTCTGATGCGGCGCAATTGGGCGGCGGTTTCTTCCGCCCCTGCCGTATCGCCGATGGCGCGCTGCATCGCCAAAACCCGGCTTAGCGTTTCTTCGTCGCCCGGCGATAATTCAAGCGCCTTGCGATAGTAGGAAAGCGCATTGCGCGATTGCTTCGCCTTGCTGAAAATATCGCCGACTTCAACATTCAAATCCGCCCGATTCGGAGCGGCTTTGGCGGCATCGGCGGCGTAGAGCAGCGCTTCGCGGATGCGCTTTTGTGCAATCAGCGATTTCGCCTGCAGAATCTTTAAATCAGGATTGGCGGGGTCGGCTGAAAGACCAGTTTCAATGACGGTGTTAATTTCGTCGTCTTTGCCGCCGGTTTCAATTAAGGCGCGTCCCAAGCGAATCGATGCCGCCAGCCGCTCCTTGTCGCCGGTGGCGCTTTTGTAGGCGAGGCGATATTCGGCGAGTCCGCCTTGCTTGTCGCCGCCTTGCCACAGAATGTCGCCCTTAACGAGGCGCAGTCCCGCATCGCTGACGGCGTCCGATTCTGACACATTGTCAAGCAGCGCCGCCGCTTCTTTCACGCGATCGGTGGTGGCGTAAATGCCCGCCAATTCCAGCGACAGCGGAGCGTTGTCGGGAGCGTTTTTCAGTCCTGCTTTCAGCATATTTTCGGCGAGCAAATCGTTGCCATGCTTGCGATGCAATTCCGCGCTGACCAGATACGGCTCCGGGTCGGCGGGATACAATTTGCGGTGGCGGGCGAGGGCTTTGAGCGATTCTTCGCTGTCGCCGATTTCGCTGTAAAGCCGTCCCAGCACGGAAAGCACGCCGCCGAAAGCCGTGTCATCGGCGGCGACGCGCTTTAATTCTTCAATCGCTTCCGCCGTTTCGCCACGCCGCCAGCGCAAAATAGCGATGTTGTAGCGGGGCGGCAATGCGGCGCCGGCGGCGGTAATTGCGGCTTCAAAGTCGGCGGCGGCGCCGTCCAAATCTTCCGTCCGCATTTTGAGCAGTCCGCGATTATTGAGGGCGATAAAATGATCTTTCGCAATTGCCAAGGCGCGGGTGTAAATTTCCGCGACTTCCGCTTCGTCGCCGCCGGCGGCGAGTCGGGCGTTGGCGAGATTTACCAGCGTGCCGGCGTCGTTCGGCAAGTGCTCGGCGATTTGGGCGTAGAGTTTCGCCGCCTCGGCGTAGTCGCCGCGGACCGCCATCGCCGCCGCCAGAGCGGTGCTGACGAGTTCCACGCCCGGCTGCAATTCCGACGCTTCGCGCAAAAGCAGTTCCGCTTTTTCATATTCTGCAATTTCAAAAAGCAGCAGCGAGTAGTAAAGGAGAGTCAGCGTTTTGGAGCGAATTTCCTTGCCTTCTTTGGTCGCCGCCGCCAGACCGAATCCGTAGCGATTGTCAAAACTGCCAAGGCCGATGAGGGGATTTTCCTTCTCCCCCGCCAGCGGCGGCAGCGATACATTCTGCAGCGGACGCAGCGGGTGAAATAATTGATTGTTGGCGCGCAGCAGAAAGTGATGCAATTCCGACAAATCATCGCGCGCGTCCAATTGATTTTCCACCGTCAATGCATTGGCAATTCGCAGCGCTTTTTCAAAATCGGCGATGGACTGCTGAATCGGCTGCTCTCCAATTAAGAATCCGCGCGCAACCAGCGACGGCAAATGCGTCGGATCGTTGGCGATGGCGAGATCCAGCCGCTTCACCGCATCGGAGCGAATCGGCAGCACCGCCAAGCCGTGATAATAATGAAAATCGGCATCGTCATCGGTGTAATTGGGATTGAGCAGAAGATCGCTGAAAATCGCATTCGCCTCCTCCTGCATGCCGATTTTTATATAGGCGACGCCGAGCATGTGCAGCGCCTCCAAATCGTCCTCGCGATGGCTGGTGTAAAAGCCGAGTGATTTCGCCGCCGCCGAAAAATCGCCTTTCTCAAACGCCGACACCGCCTGCGACCGGGTAATCCCAAGCGCGATGCTCGGAATCGACGCAATCGCAACGACCCCCACAACGACCGCCAGAATCAAAACGGCGAAGTGCTTGGGCTTTTCGGCGGCGAGCAGCCCCAGCCGCTTTATCATTCGCGGAAAAAACGCTTTTGCTTTTTCCTTGAATTGTTCGCGTGCGGCTTCTTTCGTCTGCACCGCTTCTGCGGCGTGCTCGGCTTTTTCGCGGGCGAGTTCCTTGAGAATGTCCTCGTCGCTGACGGCGGGCGGCTGGCCTTCCATCGGAGCCGGAGCCGCCTCCTGCGGAGCGGAGGAATTGGCGGGGTCGTCCGCCGATTTGGGATTATTTATTTTGAAGTCCACGATTGTTTTCCTCCCTGGAGGTTACAAAAAAATAATGCGCCGTTGTTTGCATCATCGTTTTTTACGCCATTATATTATCAGATTTTTCCCCTTGTCCGCAAATATTTGAAAAAAGGAAAGCGACTCCGGATTCGCCAAAGCGGCGAGATTCTTAGGCGTTTCGCCCGCCAATGCCGACTTCGCCGCTAATTCCGCTAATTTTCCGTTGACCGTTCTCGGCAAATCCGGAGCGGCGACAATCGCCGACGGTACATGGCGGGGCGATTCCCGCAGGCGAATTCGCTCCTTAATTCGCTGCGACAGCGAATCGCTCATCGCGAATCCGTCGGCGATTCGCACAAACAGAATCACTTGTTCGTCGCCGCCGATTTTCATTCCGACCGCAAGGCATTCGGCCACTTCGTCAAACGATTCCGCCTGCCGGTAAATTTCCGCCGTGCCGATTCGCACGCCGCCCGGATTAAGAGTCGCGTCCGACCGTCCGTGAATGACCATTCCGCAGCCGTCTTTTCGCCGCCGCCATTCGGCGAAATCGCCGTGCGTCCAGACATTCGGAAATCGCGAAAAATATGCGGCGCGAAATTTTTCGCCGCTTTCGTCGTCCCAGAATCCGAGCGGCTTGCTGGGAATTGTGCGGCGGCAGACCAATTCGCCCCGCTCGCCGACGACCGATTTTCCGTCGTCATTAAAAACGGCGACATCCAAGCCCAGCGACGGTCCTTGAATTTCGCCCCGATAAATCGGCAGCGTCGGATTGCCGAGGGCAAAGCAGCCGATAATGTCCGTGCCGCCGGAAATGGACTGCAGCCGCAAATCGCCCTTAATTTTTTGACGGGCGAAATCGTAACTTTCGGCGGCGAGCGGCGAGCCGGTGGACAGAATCGTCCGCAAATTTTTCAGGCGGCGATTGGCGGCGGGATGCGCACCGGCTTTTTCCAAGGCGGACAGATAGCGGGCGCTCGTGCCGAAAACATTAACATTTTCCGCTTCAATTAAATCAAACAGCGAATCGGCGGCGGGATGCATCGGCGAGCCGTCGTAAGTGCAAATGCAGGCGCCAACGGCGAGTGCGGACACCGTCCAATGCCACATCATCCAGCCGCAGGTGGTGAAGAAAAAAATTCGCGAATCGCGCCGCAAATCCACATGCAGGCGCAATTCTTTCAAGTGTTCAAGCAGAGTCCCGCCCGCTCCATGCACGATGCATTTCGGCTTGCCGGTGGTGCCGGAAGAATACATAATATAAAGCGGATGATTAAACGGCAGGCGCGAAAAACGCAGCGGCGGCTCGCCGCCCGATTCCGCAATGCCGCTAAAATCAATTGTCGGATGCGGAAAATTAGCGATGGAATTGCCGGCGTATCGCAGCAGAATTATTTTTTCCACGCCGCCGATTCGGGGCATCGCTTCTTTTAATTTAGCGAGCGCGTCAAAGCGTTTTCCGCCGTAGAAGTAGCCGTCCGCTGCAAACAGAATTTTCGGCTGAATTTGCCCGAATCGCTCGGCGATTCCGTCCGCGCCAAAATCGGGCGAGCAGCCGCTCCAAATCGCTCCTTTGCTTGCCGCCGCCAGCATCGCCGCAATGGCTTCGGGCGAATTCGGCAGAAGTCCGGCGACTCGGTCGCCGACGCCGACGCCGAAAGAATCCAGCATCGCCGCAATTCGCGCGACCAAAGAATGCAGATTCTTAAAACTTAATTCGCGGCGATTTTTATTTTCGCCATGAGCGATTATCGCCGGCGAATCATCGCGCCGCCAAAGCAGGTTTTCGGCGAAATTAAGCCGCGCATGTGGAAACCATTTTGAGCGGATAAAATCATCGCCGTTTTCCAGCGCGATATTTTTTTCATCGTCGCCGATGACGCCGCAGAAATCGCGCAGAGTCGGCCAGAATAATTCCGGATGCAAAACCGCCCATTGATGGAGCGCGCGAAAATTTTCGCATCCCGCCTGATGGCGGCGATTAATTTCCTCGCGCAGGGCGGACATTTGCGCCCCGCGAATTTCGCCGGGGTCGGGCGCAAAAAGCGGCCGCTCTTCCGCCGACGAATTCACCCCCCGATTCACGCCGCCATTTTCACGCCGGTCTGCTCGGCGATGCCGGCCCCGTAGGCGGGATCGGCTTTCGCGCAATGGGCAATCCAGCGGCGAATAATTTCCTCCGGCACGCCCGCCATTGCACGGGCGGTATTGGCGAAAAGACGCTGCTGCGATTCCCGGCTCATCAGGCGAAATAAATCGCCGGGCTGGCGGTAATCGTCGTTGCCTTCCCGATGGTCGTAGCGGTCGGCGGCGTCGCCGGAAAGCGGCATCGGCGATTCCTTCATCGCCGGATTTTCCGCCGGACCATTAAAGGAATTGGGCTCGTAATTGACTTTGCCGCCGCTGTTGCCGTCGAATCGCATAAGGCCGTCGCGATGATAAGTATTCACCGGACAGCGGGGGCGATTAACCGGCAGCGATTCGTAATTGACTCCCAGCCGATAGCGATGCGCGTCGGCGTAGGAAAAAATGCGAAATTGCAGCATCTTGTCCGGACTGTGCCCGATTCCGGGAATGACATTCGCCGGGGAAAAACTCGCCTGCTCCACTTCGGCGAAATAATTGTCCGGATTGCGATTCAATTCTAATTCGCCGATTTCCATCAGCGGATAATCGCCGTGCGGCCACACTTTGGTGAGATCAAACGGATTGAACCATGTTTTTTCGGCGTCCGCTTCCGGCATTACTTGCAGGCAGAATTTCCATTTGGGAAATTCGCCCTTGTCAATCGCTCCGAACAAATCCCGCTGATGGCTTTCGCGGTCGCCGCCGACAAGAGCCGCCGCTTCTTCGTCCGCCAGAAAATCAATTCCCTGCTTGGTCTTGAAGTGGAATTTCACCCAGAATCGCTCGCCTTTGGCATTCACCATGCTGTAAGTGTGCGAGCCGTAGCCGTTAGTGTGGCGGTAGGATTTGGGCAAGCCGCGGTCGGACATCAAAATTGTCACTTGATGAAGCGACTCCGGCGACAGCGACCAAAAATCCCACATCGCCGTTGGATTCCGCATATTCGTCTGCGGGTCGCGCTTTTGCGTGCGAATGAAATCCGGAAATTTGTAGGGATCGCGCACAAAAAAGACCGGCGTGTTATTGCCGACCAAATCCCAATTGCCTTCGCCGGTGTAAATTTTGAGGGCGAAGCCGCGGACATCCCGCTCGGCGTCGGCGGCTCCCCGCTCGCCGGCGACGGTGGAAAATCGCAGCAGGCATTCAGCCGAATTGCCCGCCGCCGAAAAAAATCCCGCCTTGCAGAATTCCGGAATTGCCTTCGCAATCGTCAGTTTTCCGTAGGCGGCCGACCCTTTGGCATGGACGACCCGCTCCGGAATTCGCTCGCGATTGAAGTGGGCGTGCTTTTCGAAGAGTTGCCAGTCCTGCACCAAAAGCGGCCCGCGCGGACCGGCGGTGATGCTGTTTTGATTGTCGCCGACGGCGATGCCGGCCGCCGTTGTCAGAGTTTCGCGCTTGCTCATTGTTGTCTCCGTTGGGGAATTAAAATCCGGATGAATTATACAAAAAATTCACCGATGATTCGCGGGATTTTTAAAATGAAGGAAGCGGGTCGATTTTCAGTCGGCGGGGCGGGTAACTCCGGCTCGCGTTTTGTCGGCGGCGGAATGAAATTGGGGAGTAAAATAAAAGAATGCATCGGGGCGAAAAAATTGATGAAATCGTCCGCATATTGCGCGAATTGTCGCAGTGCGGTCCGGCCAAAGAAATGGAAAAAAATCTGCGCGCGCTGGCGGAAGGATTCCTCGCGCGGTTGAATGTCGTCGGGCGCGAAGAATTTGAAGCGCAGGAGCGAATGCTTGCGCGCGCCCTCGCCCAATTGGAAAAGGCGGAAAAAAAACTTGCGGCGATGGAATCCGCCAATCAAAACAGCGGCGGGAACACGGTCAATCCGCCGCCGCATTGACAGCGAAAAATCTACCGCGCCATTTTTATCGTGACGCTCTCCGGATATTCGTTGACGGCGCCGGTGGCGACATCCACCAGCATTCCGATTCCGGCGGTGACGAGGTTAACGGCCATTTCCTCGTCCGGCGAAGGTGGCAGTACGAGCGAAGTTTCGAGGTATCCTTCCTTATTGCAGGTGACGGTCATCGTCTTGAAACTGCGGCGGATATAAATTTTTTCCGGCGTGATCGGAACCCGCTCAATGACGCCATCTTCCTCGCGATGCAGGCGGCAGGCAGCGCCGGCCGGCTCGGAAGCGACGGTAATCGCTTGATAAGGGCCGTTGCTCATTGAAGTGCAGCCGGAAATTCCGGCGGCGAAGACGACGAATGCGGCTAAGATTTTTTTCATTTCCACCCCTTGTGTTAAAGCGTGATATTTTTTATTGTAGCGCAAAAAAAGCGCTCGCGCAAGCAATTCGCAGAATTTTTTTCCGCGATAAATTTCCGCCGTCGGCGAATCTGTGATATATCGGCGCGGTTATGTCGCTATCGGTGCTATACAGCCGGGCGCTTACCGGCATCCGGGCGACTCTGGTGACGGTGGAGGCGCATTTGGCCGGCGGGCTGCCCGCCTTTACGATTGTCGGACTGCCGGAGACGGAAGTGCGCGAAGCGCGAGACCGCGTGCGCGCCGCCATTCAAAACGGCAACTTTGAATTTCCGTCGCGCCGCATTACCGTTAATCTTGCGCCCGCCGATTTGCCCAAAGAAGGCGGACGATTTGACCTGCCCATCGCGCTCGGCATTCTCGCCGCTTCCGGGCAAATTCCCGGCGAAGGACTCACCGCCTACGAATTCGCCGGCGAATTGGCATTAAACGGCGAATTGCGCTCGGTCGCCGGGACTCTGCCGATGGTATTGGGAGCGGTGCGGGACGACCGCGCCTTTATTCTGCCAAGCGAAGACGCTCCGACGGCGGCTCTGGTTGAAGCGGCGACTATTTATCCGGCGCGCTCGCTGCTGGAAGTTTGCGCCCATCTCGCCGGACGCGAATTGCTGACCCCGTTTGAGCGGACGGAATCCATCGGCGACGGCGAATTTCTTCCCCGCATCGGCGGCGGCGGACGCGCCTATCCGGATTTATCGGAAGTGCGCGGACAGCGACAGGCCAAGCGCGCTTTGGAAATTGCCGCCGCCGGCGGCCATAGCGTAGTGATGGTCGGCCCGCCGGGCAGCGGAAAATCAATGCTGGCGGCGCGCTTTCCCGGATTAATGCCGCCGCTTAATGAAGAAGAAGCATTGGAAGCGGCGGCGGTGCAGTCGCTGACGCCGCGCGGATTTCGTCCGGAAGATTGGCGGCGCCGGCCGTATCGGTCGCCGCATCATACGGCGAGTGCGCCGGCTTTGGTCGGCGGCGGGGCGAATCCGCGTCCGGGCGAAGTGTCGCTCGCTCACGAAGGCGTTTTATTCTTGGACGAATTGCCGGAATTTGACCGTCAAGTTTTAGAGGCATTGCGCGAGCCGCTGGAAAACGGCACGATTACCGTTTCGCGGGCGGCGCGCCACGCCGAATTTCCGGCGCGATTCCAATTAATCGCCGCGATGAATCCGTGTCCCTGCGGTTATTTTGGCCATCCCGAAACTGAATGCCGCTGCACTCCGTCGCAGGTGGCGCGCTATCGCGGACGGCTTTCCGGACCCCTCATTGACCGCATTGATATGCAGATTGAAGTCCCCGCACTGCCCCGCGAAGACCTGCTCGCGCGCGGAAAAAAAGGCGATAAAACCGCAGCGATGCACGGCGAATCCAGCGCGACAGTCCGTCAGCGGGCGGCGCGCGCGCGCGAATTTCAGCGGGCGCGGCAGGGAGTCATCAACGCCCAATTAGGGCCGCGCGAAGTGGATAGATTCTGCGTCCCCGACGACGCAGCCTCGCGCCTTTTGCGGGCGGCGATGAGTCGGCTGAATTTATCGGCGCGGGGGTATCATCGCGTGCTGAAAGTAGCGCGCACCATCGCCGATTTGCAGCAGGAGGAAGACATCGCCGCTCCCCATGTCGCCGAAGCGGTGCAGTATCGGCGGCTGGGATTGGAGTGACGCCTCGCGCAATTCCGCCGTCCGTGCTAAAATAGCGGAAATTTTAATCGCGCGAAAAAAATGACCGTCCCGACCGTTATGGAAGCCCGCCGCTCGGCTGCGGCGAATGCGGCGAATTTGCTGCGGCTGGGAATCGAAAACATTTATCTTATCGGCTCGGTCGCGCGCGGCCTCGCCGACGAAAGCAGCGATTTTGATTTCGCCTGCGAAGCCCCCTCTTTTCGGACGGACGATTTCACCCTCAACAAAAAAATGTCGCCGCTTTTCGGGCGTCCGATTGACGCGCGCGAAATTGGCGGCAGGGCGTCGTCGGCTTTGCTGCCGCTGGTGCTGCCGCATGCCGTCCTTATCTTTGGCAAAAAACCGCCCGCCCAAGCATTTGCCGAATACTGCGGAGGAAGCAAAATGAGCAGCGATAAAACCGAAGACCTGCAAACCGTCCTGCGCGAATTGCTGGACGAAGCCATCCCCAATTTCCGCGAAGACATCCGCGACGGCGGCGACATCCAAACGCTTTCCGAACCCCGAAATAAGAACGAACGGCGAATGGCGGCCGCAATCGGCGAAAACATTTCGCGGTTTAACGAAGCGTTGAATCGCGGCAGCATGTCGCCTTTGCGCCGCCAAACCGCCGACATTATGCCGACGGAAGGATGGAATGCCCTCGCCCAAGCGGCGATTCCGGCGCGCCATTTTTACGCCGGAACCCCGTATCATCGGATGGATTTAATCGCCGAATTCCACGAAAAGTGGTTTGAAAAAATGGCGCAAGCCGCCAAGCAAATGCTTCGGATTCTGAAAGCCCGCCGCGAAAAAACCGGAGAATAAAAATGCGAAATCTTTTGTTAACCATAACGGCGGCGGCGATTGTCCTTGCCGGCTGCGCGCCTGCGGAAAAATCCTCGGCCGATTTGCTCACCGACGACAGCGCGATTCTTCTGCGCGAGGGCGAAAATCCGCCTTCGACGATTTCGCTGTGCCAAGGGCCGGAAAGCGACGGCGCGCAGTATCGCGTTTATCGCCGAAACGCCGACGGCGAATTCGTCCAAGTGCGAATCATTTTCTGCCCGCACCAAAGGTAAGATTTCTCGCCCAATCGGAGAAGGATTAATGCGGGGGCGGAGTTAAAAACTCCGTCCTGTGCGTTTGCGTTTTAATTCATCGGCGGCGGGGGCGGGGACGGAAATGCGAATTCCCATCGCTTGCAAATGCGTTGTGCAATTGTGCACATATTCAAGGCAAGTTCCGCCTTTGCCGCGTGCGCTTCGGATAATTTTCGCCGCTTTTGCCGAGGGCAATTCACCGGCAAATGTCGGATGGCCGGGGCGCGCTACAAAGGCCAGCGCGTGCACTTTTTTTCCGTTGTATAAATGCGCGCGGACGAATTTCGGCGAATACGCTCCGGCAAACATTTCGCGCAGAAAGAGGGCGCGCAGGATTTTGGGTTTTTGCGCCGCCGTCACCGGCAGAATCATTCCTCCGCAGGAGCCGCCGGCGGACAGGCCGAAGACGAGTCCGGGGCGATTCGGCGTGCCGCGATAGACCACCGAATACACGCACAAGCGTCGGGCATAGCCGAAAATTCGCGCCGCTTTTGGTTCGCCATGGGCGAATCGGGGCGACCACAGCAGCGAGCCGTAAGCGAAAATATTAAGCGTCCCGCGGCCTGATTCAGCCAGCGTCCGGGCGAGTAAATTTTCGTCTATCATTTAAGGATTATGGACGATTTCGCTGTTGCGAGTTTTCCGCCGATTTTGCCGCCGTGCGCGCGAATTTTAATTCTGGGCTCAATGCCGGGGGTGGAATCGCTGGCGCGTGGGCAATACTACGCGCATCCGCAAAATGCTTTCTGGCCGATTATGGCGTCGCTGTTTAATTTTGATTCCGCCTTGTCCTATCGGCGGCGAATCGCCGAAATTCGGCGGCGCAAAATTGCCCTGTGGGACGCCCTCGCCCGATGCCGTCGGCGGGGGAGTTTGGATTCCGCCATCGTCCGCGAAAGCGAATCGCCCAATGACATTCCCGCCCTGCTGCGCGATTCGCCCGCCATCGGGGCGATTTTCACTAACGGTGGAAAAGCCCGCGACGCCTTCCGCCGCCATATTCTGCCGCAATTGGGCGAAGCGAAAGAGCGGCTGAAAATCGTCGCCCTGCCATCAACGAGTCCGGCGAATGCGAGGATGCGGTTTTCGCAGAAATTGTCGGCTTGGCGAATCGTCGCCGATTATCTTGACAATGATTCGGCACAGCGGACGCGAATCGCGTAAAATATCGCTGCGCAATTTTTCGCCGACAAAAATGACCGCCGTCACTCTTTCCATCAGCGACGACTTCCAAGTCGCCGACCTTTCGCTTGCCGCCTACGGACGGCGCGAAATTAATATCGCGCAGCGGGAAATGCCCGGGCTCATGTCGCTCCGACAGCAATACGGCGAATCGCAGCCGCTCAAAGGAGCCAAAATCGCCGGCTGTTTGCACATGACGATTCAAACCGCCGTCCTCATTGAAACGCTGACGACGCTCGGGGCGGAAATTCGCTGGGCTTCGTGCAATGTTTTTTCTACGCAGGACCACGCCGCCGCCGCCATCGCGCAAGCCGGATATCCCGTCTTCGCTTGGAAAGGGCAAAGCGAATCCGAATACGAAGAATGCATTCGGCAAATTTTTTCCGGGCCAAACAACTGGAAAGCGAATTTGATTCTGGATGACGGCGGCGATGCCACTCGCTACGCGCATCAGCATTCCGACATCATCTCCAATATCGCCGGACTCTCCGAAGAAACGACAACGGGAGTCGCCCGGCTTCGGCAAATGGAAAAGCGGGGGGAATTAAAATGCCCCGCCTTCAATGTGAATGATTCGGTGACGAAATCCAAGTTTGACAATCTTTACGGCTGCCGCGAATCGCTGGCGGACGGAATCAAACGCGCCACCGATGTAATGATGGCGGGCAAAACCGCCGTCGTGTGCGGCTTCGGCGAAGTCGGCAAAGGCTGCGCGCAATCGCTAAAAGGACTCGGAGCGAATGTCGTGATTACGGAGATTGACCCCATCTGCGCTTTGCAGGCGGCGATGGAGGGCTATCGCGTATCTGCGATGGACGAGGTTTGCGGCAAAGCGGATATTTTTGTCACCGCCACCGGCAATTGCGATGTAATCACTTATTCGCACATGGAAAAAATGAAAGAGGATGCGATTGTCTGCAACATTGGGCATTTTGATTCGGAAATTGAGGTGTCGTCGCTGCGGGCGAAATGTCGGTTTGAGAATATCAAGCCGCAAGTGGACCATATTGTTTTTCCGGACGGCAAGCGCATTATTTTGCTGGCGGAAGGCCGCTTGGTTAATTTAGGCTGCGCGACGGGTCATCCGAGTTTTGTAATGTCGACATCGTTTTGCAATCAAGTTTTGGCGCAAATTGAGTTATGGAAAAATCGCGGCAAGTCGGGAATTGGCGTTTATGTTTTGCCGAAGATTTTGGACGAGGAAGTGGCGCGATTGCATTTATCGCATGTTAATGCGTCGCTGACGGAATTGACGGACGCGCAGGCGGCGTATTTGGATATTGCCAAAGACGGCCCGTTTAAGCCGGACGGCTATCGCTATTGAAAACAAATCCGCCGACCGGCGGAAGGAGAAGAAAAAATGCCGATGAAAAAAATTGACGGACGAATCAAGCCGTCCGAAATTACGCCGCGCGAAGCGTATTTTAATCGCCGCCGCTTTTTGCAGGCGGCGGGAATTTCCGCTTTGGCGAATCCGCTGGCGCAAGCGGCATCGCTGATTCCGTCCGCCGCGTTGGACGCGAAAAAATCCGACTACGCCGTCGCCGACCCGCCGACTCCGCGCGAAAAAGCGCAATCGCACAACAACTTCTACGAACTCGGCCCGCAGAAGGATCAGCCGGCGAGAAACGCCGATCTCTACCAAAATCGCCCATGGCAAATTTCGGTGGAGGGCGAAGTGCACAAGCCGCGCGTTTATGATGTGGACGACCTCCTTTCGCTCGCGCCCTTGGAAGAGCGAATCTATCGCATGCGATGCGTGGAAGCGTGGTCTATGGTAATTCCGTGGATCGGCTTTCCGCTTGCCGAATTGCTGCGCCAAGTTGAACCGACCGCCAACGCCAAGTTTGTGGAATTCGTCACTTTTCATCCCGACGATCTTTTTCCCGACGATACCAATTCGTCGCTGGAATGGCCGTATGTGGAAGGCCTGCGAATGGACGAGGCGATGCATCCGCTGACTCTTCTGACCTTTGGAATGTATGGCGAATTGCTGCCGAATCAAAACGGCGCGCCGATGCGAATTGTCGTCCCATGGAAATACGGATTCAAAAGCGGCAAGGCGCTGGTTAAAATTCGCCTGACGGAAGAGCAGCCGCTAACGGCGTGGAATGCCGCCCAGTCGAGCGAATACGGATTTTATTCCAATGTCAATCCGGAGGTTTCGCATCCGCGATGGAGTCAATCGACGGAAAAAGCAATCGGCGCGTCGCTGTTTCCGGACAGGCGGGAGACGGAAATGTTTAACGGCTACGCCGACGAAGTCGCGCATCTTTACGCCGGAATGGATTTGCGGAAATTTTTCTAATGGCGGCGGCGCGTCGCGCATCGCTTTCCAAACGGCAGATTGCCGCCGCCAAGTGCGGAGTTTTTATTCTGTGCGCGATTCCGGGGGCGCTTTTGCTTGTCGCGCTTGCGCAGGATTTATTCGGCGCGCGGATTGTTGCATTAGTCGGCATTGACATCGCGATGGAATGGTTTGGCGGGACTGCTTCCGGGCTTTCACTGGGCGCCGACCCGATTGAGCGGCTGACCCGCGAAACCGGCGAATGGGCGCTGAAAATGCTTGTCGTCACTTTGCTGATAACGCCAATTCGCCGCATCAGCGGCTGGAATTGGCTTCTTAAATTTCGCCGAATGCTGGGCTTGTGGGTTTTTGCTTATGCACTGGCGCATTTTTCCATCTATGTTTTTTTGGATCGCGCGCTGGATTTTTCCACCGTCATCGAGGATGTGCTTGACCGCAAATTCATCACCGTCGGCTTCACCGCTTTTATTCTGCTGATTCCGCTTGCCGCTACTTCCATGAATGTCGCCGTGCGAAAACTGGGCGGAAAGAATTGGCTTCGGCTGCATCGCTCTGTTTATGCAATTGCCATTCTCGCTCCGATACATTTCCTCTGGCTGCAGCGGGGGGAGGATTGGTCCGAGCCGCTCACTTATGCAGCGATAATGGCGTCGTTGCTCGCCGTCCGATTTTACTGGCGGCGGAAAGATTTAACCGCAAGACGCGCATGATTTATTTGCCGCATTCCATTTCGGATTCCATCGCCGAGAACATCGCCGAGAGCATCCCCGGATTGTCCGAGCGGCTCTGGCTTGCAGAATTGGCGGTAGTGATTCTGCTGATGCTCGGCGCACTCGGCATTTACGGCTGGGCGGTGCGAGTGATGCTTCGCCGCGCGCAAAAAACCGAAACGCCGTGGGACGATGTCATTCTCCGCTCCATCAAGACTCCGGCGGCGACGGCGATTGCCGGCATCGGAATGCTGCAAATCGCCGAAATTCTGCTGCCGCCTGCTCTCGCCGAATGGCGGACGGGACTCGGCACGGCGCAGAATATCGTTTTAATCGGCGCGATTTACTGGATTTTGTGGCGTCTTACAAGCCGCGCCGAATTAGTCCTTCTCGCCGACAAGGAAAAATGGCAGGCAAAGCGCGACGACGATTCCGCTCCGCTGGTGATAACCGTGCAGGCGATTTTGCGCGTCACCCGCGTGGCGATTTTAATTATCGCCGTCCTTACGGCGGTGGAATCCTTCGGCGTCAGCATCTCCGGAATTCTCGCCTTCGGCGGAATCGGCGGACTCGTCGTCGGACTCGCCTCGAAAGATGTGCTTTCCAATTTCTTCGGCGGAATGCTTCTTTTTTGGGATCGTCCGTTTGTCGTCAATGATTGGATTCGCATCCCCAAAAGCAACATAGAAGGCACGGTGGAAAATATCGGCTGGCGATTGACCCGCCTTCGCACTTTTGATCATCGTCCGCTTTATGTTCCCAACGCGATTTTCGCCAGTCAAGTCATTGAAAATCCCCAGCGCATGACCAACCGCCGCATCTATGAAAATATGGGATTGCGCTACGAAGACCTGCCCCGACTCGCCGCCGTCTTGGAGGATATTCGCGCGATGCTTAAAAGTCATTCGGGAATTGACGACGAAAAAACATTGCTGGTTTATTTTGACGGCTACGGCGAATCGTCGGTGAACTTCTTTGTTTATGCGGGGACGCGCACCACCGACTGGCAAGATTATCACGCCGTCAAGGAAGATGTGCTGTTTAAGATTGCGGAAATTGTGTCGGCAAAGGGGGCGGAATTCGCCTTTCCGACCCGCACGCTGCATCATATCGGCGCGCCGCCGCCGATTGGCAGGGAAGCGGCGTGACTTTCTTTCCGCGCCGCTTGGCGCAATTGAGTTTGTATTCGCTCATTGCGATTCTTCTTTCCGCCTGCGGGGGAGGGGGGGGAGGGGGAGGGGGTTCTCAAGCAGAAGACGAAATGCGGCCAATTCCGATGACGCCTCTTCTGCAGACGGGCGAAGTCGCCGTCGCGGTTTTGGATAACGGCGTTTATTTTCATCCCGATTTTGCGTCGCGTCTTTATATTCCCCGCGGCGGCGGCGTTGCGGATTTCATTGACAACGACAGAGACCCAAGGCCGTCCGGTTCAAATTCCCACGGCACGCGAGTCGCTGGCGCGATTCATCAATTTGCCGACGGAAGAAACGACGGCGATTCTGTAAGAATTCTGCCCGTGCGAATCAGCGAAGACAGCGGCGATTTTCCCGATGTGGAAAACTACTTTGCAAGAGGCGGAATCTACGCCATTAATAACGGCGCGCGCGTTTTGAACGGCAGTTTCGCTTTGGTGACGGTTACTATATCGGCGGGGCAGGAAATTGAAAAGCCGAACAATAGAGAAAGCATATCCTTGCCTGATAATTTTATCTCATCTCTGCGAACTTCCAACGCCGTTGTCGTTATCGCCGCCGGCAATAACGGATGGAATTCTGAAAACGGAAGAGTGACTGTTATCGGTAGTAGAAGCACAGTGCCCATCGGAAATATTGTATCCGGTGAATCACTTGACCAAACGCACAGTTTCGCTCTTTATCCCAATGCGGAAGCGAGAGTGCGAGGACATTGGCTTGCCGTCGCTGCGACCGATCCGAATACCGGTAGAATCACCACATACAGCAACGGCTGCGGCAATGCGATGCAATGGTGTCTTGCAGCGTCCGGGAACGCCGACTCTTTCAGCAACAATAACAATCCTCCCGACGGTGTGGCCCGAGGGACTTCTTTCGCCGCTCCAAAAGTATCGGCGGCTTTGGCGATTTTGTTTGCGCGTCATCCGACGATGACCGCATCTGTTGTCATTGATTTATTATTCGCAACTGCAACCGATATAAACGGAGATGACGTGGATTCGGTTTATGGTCACGGCGTTCTTAATCTTGAAGAAGCATTAAGACCGCAGGGGGCGACTCGCCTTGCATCGCAGAGTGCATTGGGAGGCGGCAATGAATTTCTATCGCGCGCTTCTTACATTGATTCTTCCCCCGCTTTCGGCGGGGCTTTTCGCGCCGCTAATTTGACCTTGGGCGTTTTGGACGATTACGACCGCGTGTTTTCAATTGCCTTTTCTTCGCGAATTAATTCGCAGAAGGATAAATTCTTTAATCTTTCCGCCGCTGATTTTTTTGCGCCGTCCGTTCAAACGATTGATTATCAAAATGGATTCTCCGCAAAGTCAAGCGGCGAAAGGATTTTGTCGGCGCAGTGGGGATTTTCCGATGATGCGAATCGCTTTCATTTGCGGCGCGAATTCGGCGACGAATGCAAATCGCCGGCCTCATATAAAACAGTTTCCTTCGCCGGTGAAAGGAATCAATTTGATGGCTGCCGTTCGCTTCGCCGAATTAATTCTTTTCGCGAATCCTTTTCGCAATTTACAAATGCCGCAATGCTTTTCGGCGGCGTAAAAGCATCGCAAACTTCGGCGGAATACTTTCGCGGGAATTCTAATTATGACTTCGGCTTTCGCTACGCCGACGGCGATGATTATCGGCAGGCGGCGATTCGCTGGGGTTTTTCGCCGCATCGTCTAATTCATTTCGCCTTTGAGGGGGGTCGCATTAAAGAGCGAATCAATTTGCTCGGCGCAAAATTGCGGGGCGGCTTGGGATTGGAAAGCGGCGGCGACACCGCATATGCAAAGGCGTCCGCATTATTTTCCATTGATAAAGCGGCCGATGCTTATGCATCTTATATTTCCGCCAGAACAAAGGCGAATCCGAAGAGGGGGGGGGTGATTGACGGCATTTCTAATTTATATTCGCGCGCGTTTCAATTGGGAATTAATAAAAATGGAATTATGGCGGCGAATGATTCAATTCGCTTTGATGTTATTCGTCCGTTGTCGGTGCGTCGCGGGAGGATGGATTTGGAATTCATCGGCGGCTATGCGGCGGATGAAAGCGGCGGGGCGTCTTATCGCCGCGATTCCGCGTCTATTAATTTGGCGGGCGACCCGCCGACGATATTCGCCTTAACTTACCGCCGCACACTGAACGCTAATTTATTCGGCGAAACCGCATTGGGGAATTTATTGGGGCGAAATTTGCGGGGCGGGGATTTATCTTTTGCATTGAGTGCGGCGAGAATCTTAAACAGCCCGTTGCAAAATTATGCCGCTTCTGATTCTCAATTCTCCGCCGATTTTCGGTGGGAATTTTAATGGCGGCTTTGCCGTTATTTTTCTTCGGGCTGTTTATCCATTCGTTTCACCGGACTCCGTCCTTGATTTTATCATCGCCAAAAGCATCCAAAGGCGGGGCGGCTATTCGTCGGCGGCGAGAAGAAGAGCAGCATCTCCGCCCGCCGCCGCCGTGTTGATGCTTACTGTTCGCTCGGCGAAAAAATAAGCGGCATCGGGAAATGAATCCGCAATCAGCGGAATAATCATTCCCTCGCGGGCGGACAGAATCTTTGCCGTTTCCGCCGCCTGCGGCGAATTCAAAATAACCGCTCCGGCAATTTCCGCTGATTGCATCGCCCGAAGCCATTTTGCGTCTGTGCTTTTTTCGGCGATATAAAAAATTTCCGATGGCATTCCCGATTCGCAAAGGGCATTTGCGGCGGCGGCGAATTTGTTATGCGATTCGCAAATCGCCGCATTTCCGGCGGCGAGGGCAAAGGCGATTGCGCGGAATAAATTTTCGCCGTCGCCGCCGATAAAAATAAAAACGCCGCGCCCCGTCCGAAATAAAAAGTTGCGCTCGCCCGCCGTGTGCGGAAGATCGGACGGTGCGGCAAAAAAATCATCGGCGAATTTTGCGGCGGCAAGAAGCGAATCGCCAATATAAGGCGGCGGGTTTTTTTCGCGCAACAGCGATTCCGCACGGCGAAATGCATCGCCGCGATTGCGGCGGTCATTCCATTTTTCGCGCGCCCGATTCGCCCGTGCGGACGCTTTCATAATTTCATCATCATCACTTTTGCGGGCGCGAAAATTTTCATCGTCCGAATTTATTTGCGGAAGAAAAATCTTGCGCGATTCTTTTTGCAAAACCGAAAGCCGCTCTAAAATGTGCGTCCCGCCGGCTTTGGGTCCGGTGCCGGAAAGCCCCTCGCCGCCGAAGGGCTGCGCGCCGACGGTGGCGCCGATTTGGTCGCGATTGATGTAAAGATTTCCGACTCGCGCCGCCGCCGCAATGTCGCGCACGCGCGCTTCTATGCGAGTGTGCGCCGCCATCGTGAGCCCCCAGCCGGCGGCGTTAATGCCGGCGACGACCGCGCCTAAATTCGCCGATGCGAATTCGGCGACATGCAGCATCGGCGCAAAAACTTCGCGCTTGATTTCGTCGATTCCGCTGACGCGAAAAATAGCAGGCGCGCAAAAAAATCCGTCCATCTTTGGAGCCGCCGTCCGATGGACAAGCCGCGCCGAAAATTGTCGCGCATGCGATTCGGCGTTTTCCAATGCCTCGCGATCTATTAAGGGGCCGGCATCGGCGGCGGGATCGCATGGGTCGCCGAGCGAAAATTGGTCGGCGGCGCCGCAAATCATCTCCAAAACGGCGGGGGCGATTTCCTCTTGAAGATACAAAACGCGCAGCGCCGAGCATCGCTGTCCGGCGCTTGAAAATGCCGATGCGGTAATGTCGTGCACGGCTTGTTCGGGCAGGGCGGTTGAGTCGGCAATCATCGCATTTACGCCGCCGGTTTCGGCGATAAGCGGCGCGAATGGATTTCCGCGATTCGCCATCGCGCGAAAAATCGTCCGCGCGGTCGCTGTCGCTCCGGTAAAGCAGACGGCGTTGGCGCGCGAATCGCCGACTAATTTATCGCCTAATTCGCCGCCGCCGGGCAGAAAATTAATCGCCCCTTTCGGCAGCGACTCCATCGCCAATTCAACGGCGCGAAAGGCAATCAGCGGCGTTTGCTCGGCGGGCTTGGCGACGACGGCGTTGCCGGCGGCAAGCGCGGCTGCAATTTGTCCGATAAAAATCGCCAGCGGAAAATTCCATGGGCTGATGCAAACGGCGATTCCGCGTCCGCGACGATTTTCATCGGCGAAAAGGCGGCGCGATTCAGCGGCGTAATAGCGGCAAAAATCCGCCGCTTCGCGCACTTCGGCGATGCCGTCGGCGAGTGTTTTTCCGCCTTCGCGGGCGGCGAGGGCAATTAATTCGGCGGCGCTTTCCTCCAGCCGGGCCGCCAGCGAATCCAAAGCGGCGGCGCGATTCTCGGGCGATTCGGCGTTCCATTCGCGCGAAAATTCGGCGGCGGCGGCGAATGCGTCATCGGCGTCTTTGGAATTCGCGTCGGCGACTTCGCCGGCAATTTGATTCGGAAATGACGGATTGAAAATCGGACTGGCGACTCCGCTTCTTTTTTCGCCGTTGATAATCGGCGAGGCGCGAATTTTTTCCGCCGAAAAAACGCGGACGGAATTGCATAGAGCGTTTAATTCCGTCGGGTCGCTTAAATCCATTCCGCGCGAATTTTTGCGCGCGCCGTAAATTTCCGACGGCAATGAAATTCGCGGATGCGGGGCGAATTGATTTCGCTTTGCAATTGCAATTGGGTCGGACGCCAGCACTTCGTCGGCGACGGAATCGTCCATCAGGCGATGCACAAAAGAAGCGGCTGCACCGTTTTCCAAAAGCCGCCGCACGAGATACGCCAGCAAATCGCGACGCGGCCCGACGGGGGCGTAAATTCGCGCGCGCGGAATTTCCTTCTGCAGAATGTCAAAAAGACGCGCGCCCATTCCGTGCAGCCGCTGGAATTCAAAATCATCGGCGTTTTCCTCCTTCGCTATTTCTAAAACAGCGGCGGCGGTGTGGGCGTTGTGCGTGGCGAATTGCGGATAAAAGGATTCTTTCTTTTGCAGCAAAAATCGCGCGCAGGCGAGATAACTTAAATCCGCCGCCGACTTGCGGGTGAATACTGGATAGCCGCGCAATCCCAGAATTTGAGCGCGCTTAATTTCCAAATCCCAATACGCCCCCTTGACCAGACGGACGCAAAGACGCGCGCCTCGCCTGTGCGAAAGGACGGACAGAAAATCCAAAACGCCGCGCGCCCTTTTTTGATACGCCTGCACGGCGACGCCGAATCCATCCCAATCGCAAATATCCGGCAGAGTCGCCGCCGCTTGCAGAATTTCCAGCGTCGGTTCCAAGCGAAAGCATTCTTCGGCGTCAATCGTCAGACCGATTCCGCCGCTGCGGGCGGCGCGCGATAATTCGGCGAGACGCGGCAGCAATTCGCTTTTGAGTCGCGCCCGTTTTGCCCATTCCACTCGCGGATGCAGGGCGGATAATTTAATGGAAATCCCCGCGTTTTTTCGGAAGTCCGACCCGCGAGTCCGCTTTGCTAATTCGGCGACGGCGTTTTGATAGGATAGAAAATAGCGGTGGGCGTCGGCTTGTGTGCAGGCGGATTCGCCGAGCATATCGTAGGAAAACAGAAACCCTTTCGCCGCCGCCGATTGGCCGCGAATGAACGCTTCGCCGATGGTTTGTCCGAGGACGAATTCGCCGCCCAGAATTGCCATCGCCCGCGCCGCCGCTTTTCGCGCAAGCGGCTCGCCGATGCGGGAAATCATTCGCCGAATTGCCGACGGAATGTCGTCCTCGCCGGACGATTCATGCACGACTTTGCCGGTGAGTAAAAGCGCCCAAGTCGCTGCGTTCACCAGCGGCGATGCGCTGTGTCCGAGATGTTTTCGCCAGTCGGCGGGTGCGATTTTGTCGCGAATGAGCGCGTCGGCGGTGGGCGAATCCGGCACGCGCAAAAGCGCTTCGGCAAGGCACATCAGAGCGACGCCCTCGCCGCTGGAAAGCCCGTATTCGGCAAGGATTGATTCCAGCAGCGAGCCGCTTTTCGGCGCGCGGATTCGCTTTACGAATTCCAAAGCGCGGGCGGAAATTCGCTTGCGGGCGGAATTCGTCAGCGCAATTTCATCCGCTAATTGGCGGGCGAGTTTTTGCTCGTCGGCGAAATGCAGCGCGCTTATTTTTTCGCGCGATTTTTGCAGGGAGGACGATTGCATTTATTTGATTATCCGCCGACAAATCTTAAATCGGGATAAATTCATGCGATCCGCCGCCGCCCTGCGCGTCGTCAATAAAAGAGCAACGCTGTGATTCGGGCGGAATTCCTTCAAATTTCCCCGCGAAAAAAAATGAACTTTTTTTTTGCAGAATCGCGCCGAAGTGTGTATAATGCGATTAGTTTCATTTATAAGTGGGCAATCCGGCAGTGTCGGATGGCTTGCCAAATGGAGCACATTCGGCATTGCATGATGCGTTGCCGGAATTGCATTTCACAATGGAGGAGGCCAAAAATGAAAAGCACCACTCAAATCATCTCCGTCATCTTGACGGTTTCCTTGTTTTCGTCCGCCTATGCCACGCACGGGCCTAACGGTAATCACAACGGTGATACGGATGACGGCAACCAAATCACCACCAGCGGAGGCACCGGCGATCTCAGCGGCCAAATCATCACCAGCGGCGGCGGCGGCGTCTTCAGCGGCATCATCGCCACCGACGGCGGCGGCGGCGAAGGTAGCGGCCAAATCAGCACCCGAGGCGCCAGCGGCGACTTCAGCGGCATCATCGCCACTTTCGGCGGCAGCGGCGAAAGAAGCGGCAGCATCACCACCGGCAGCGGCATCGGCGAAAGAAGCGGCGAGATTTCCACTCGTGTCCTATCCGGCGCTCACGCCACCAGCGGCAGGATTATGACTAACGGCGAAATTCGGGCGGGTTCATTTACGACCGAAACCGGCATTTGCGGGTCGGCGGACAACGACCAATGCGGCGATTTCATCGGCGATGGAACTACCGGTTTGTTAGTGCAGAGAATGAATCCCGGTGGAACTCCAATGTTTGATGCCGACGGCAACCCCGTTTTTGAAAGAGAGAGGCGGACGCATATTCGGGCGAATTCCATCGGTTCAGGGGATATTGCCAGCGACGCAGTGGGCAGTGATGAGATTGATGATGATTCTGTTTCTATGGCGGATTTATCGTTGGCGGTTCGGAATGGTATTTCCGGAGCGCAAGCCGCCGCTGATGCCGCCCAAGCGGACGCTGATGTGGTTGACTCCGCCGAAATTCTCGACGGCACAATCGCCATCGGCGACATTTCCGCCGCTGCTATGACGGTATTGCAAACCGATGCAACCGCACGAACCGCCGCGCAAACCGCTCTGGAAGCGGCCCAAGCCGCACAGGCGGACGCTTATACGGTTGACTCCGCCGAAATCGTTGACGGCACAATCATCGCCGCCGACCTTAAAGATGGTTCGGTCACGGCGAACAAACTTTCTGCTGATGCGGTCATCGGTGTGCTTGTTGATTCTAACGGCCAAGGCCGCATCACCGGCGATCAAATCGCCAATGGTGCGATTATCGTCCGAGGGTCGGCGGGGCAGTCGGCGGCGCAGTCGGCGGGGGCGAGATCGGCACAAACGGGCGAGGCTCGTGAAGTGCAGATTGCGCCGGGCTCAATCGGTTTTTCCGATTTTGGCGATGAAGTCAATAATGCCTTTCGCCGCATTGAAGGCAATATTGATCGTCTTGACGAAGGCATTGCGATGTCTATGGCTTTGACCGGAATTGATATACCTGCTCGGAGTGATTTTGCCGTTTCCGTTTCCGGCGGTTTTTATCAGAATAAGCAGGCGGCGGCGATTGGCGTTGGATTTCGTCCGACGGATACTTTATTGCTGTCGCTGGGTGCGGCTTACGGACTTGATTCGGAAGAAATTGGTGGACGGGTATCCATCAGTTTCGGCTTTTGACTCATCGGCGAAATGCATCGCGCTTATTTTTTCGCGCGTCTTTTGCGAAAGAGAGGATTCCATTCATTGGATTATCCGCCAAAAAAGCAAAAGGATAGGCGGAGAAAATAAAGCAATCGCGGGTATTTTTTAATTGCGGTAAATTCGCCGCGATGCATTTTCGCCAGCGGACTGTTCTTAAAAAAATGCTCGCCGCCGCCCTGTGCGCCGCCGATCCGGATTCTGTCCTGCCGGTAAATCTTCCCGCGCCGCCGCGTCAAGGAAAAACCTTGGTCGTCGGTGCGGGAAAAGCCGCCGAAAAAATGGCGCGCGCATTGGAAAAACATTGGCCGGGCGATATGTCAGGCGCGGTCGCTATTCCGCACGCCGACGCTAAAAATTCTCTAAACAAAATTCGGCTGATGGAATCCGCCCATCCGATTCCCGATCGCGCAAGTGTGCAAGCGGCAAAAATGATGATGGCAATCGCCGAATCCGCCGGCTCGCGCGACCTTGTTATTGCGCTGATTTCCGGCGGCGGCTCTTCGCTTCTTGCCTTGCCGACGGCGGGCGCGACTCTCGCCGACAAGCGCATTGTCACGCGCCGTCTTTTGCGGGCGGGCGCGGGCATTAGCGAAATTAATTGCGTCCGCCGAGATCTTTCCGATATTAAAGGCGGACGACTCGCCGCCGCCGCAAGTCCGGCGCGAATTGTCACTCTCGCCGTCTCCGATGTCCCCGGCGACGATCCCGCCGTAATTGCCTCCGGCCCGACCGCCTCGCCGATTGATTCTCCAAGCGGATTCGCCGTTGTAAAGAAATACAAAATCGCTCTGCCGCCGCGCGCGGAAATCGCCCTTAAAAAAAATGCGAAGCGAAAGCCGCCTAAGGTCGCGGGCGAATTTCGCGTGATTGCATCGCCGTCGGATTCGCTCCGAGCCGCCGCCGAAGCCGCCAAAGAAGCCGGATATTTTCCTGTCATTCTCGGCGATAAAATAGAAGGCGAATCAAAAGCCGCCGCGGATTCGCACGGCGAATTCGCCTTGCAATGCAAAGCCGAATCGGCGATGAAAAATCGCATCATCAATTTTATGTCGCGCGATTTTGCAATTCCGCCCGATTCTCCGCTGGCATTAATTAGCGGCGGCGAAACGGCGGTGACCTTTTCTTCTCAAATTAAAAAAAAGGATTTTTTTAATCGCGGCGGACGCAATACGGAATTCGCGCTCGCCCTCGCGCTTAAATTAAAAGGCGCCAAAGGCATAGCCGCTCTCGCCGCCGACACCGACGGACTGGACGGCGACAGCCAAGCCGCCGGCGCCTTTGTTTTTTCGGACACCATCGCCCGCGCGATTCGGCGGGGAATCAATTGCGAAGATTCACTGCGGCGGCACGATTCGGCAAGCGTCTTTCAAGCCGTCGGCGACTTGCTGATAACCGGCGCAACCGGCGCGAATGTCAGCGATTTTCGGGCGATTCTGATTGAGCGTCCGCGCCGACGATAAGCGATTTTTCCGCCGATTCCAAATCGCCCGGACAGCCGAGAAGGACGACGACATCGCCCGCTTGAATTTCGCATTCGGCCGGCGATGGCATCGCCCGCCCTTCGCGGCGCAGGGAAATCACCTGCACATCCGGCGGCAATGCGCGCAAATTTTTGCCGACCGCCGCCGCATTTTCGCCGATTTTCACCGCTTCGTAGCGGGGCAATTCGGGAATATCGGCGCGCGCTAAAACGGCGTCGGAGGGCGTTCCGCCGGATTCGCTTCTGGCTTCTTCCACGGCTCTTTCTATCATTGCATCGGGCATTCCGCAGAGCATTAATGCGCGCGAAGCCATTGTGAGTCCGCTTTCATGCGGCTCGACAATTGCGTCGGCGGCGCCGGCGGCGCGCAGCATTTCGGCTTCTTCCGCGTTAAACGCCTTGGCGATAATCGGCATTTTCGGATTCAATGTTCGCGCGGCGCAGATGGTCGCCATCGCCGAAGGCGCATGATGATGCGTTATCACTAATGCCGCCGCCTGAGCCGCGCCCGCCGCCTGCAAAACTTCGGCGCTGCGCGCGTCGCCGAAAAGGGCGGGAAGATTTTCCAGCATCGCTCTTTCTATTAAGTCGCCGTCGTCTTCCAAGGCGATATATTTAATGCCTTCGGCGCGAAACAAGGACGCCATCATTCTGCCGGTGCGGCCGAATCCGCAAAGCACAACATGATGGCGCAGGCGGTTTGATTTCACCATTAACTTATGCAAATCGGCGGCGCGATGCAGCCAGTCGCGCGAAATCATACGCTCCACGAGCCAGTTGGCGTTGCTCCATAAAAACGGAATGGCGAGCATCGCCAAGATGTTGGCCGGCAAAAGCAATTGAAACAATTCGGAATTGATGAGATTGAATCTGTCCGCCTCCGCCAGCAGCACAAAGCCGAATTCGCCCGCGCCGCCGATGAGCAGTCCGACCTTAAGAGCCGTCGCCGCGTGCGAACCGACAACTCTCGCCAAGCCGGCGACAAGGGCGGTCTTGAAAACAATCAATCCCGAAGCCGCCAATAAAATCCATCCCAAATTTTTCATAAGGTCGGCGGGCGACAATAATGCGCCGATTGTTACAAAGAAAAAGCCGAGAAATAATTCGCGGAAAGGCGCGACAATTTCCGCAACGCGAAAGCGATGCAAAGTTTCCGCAATTAAAATTCCGGCCAGAAAAGCCCCCAGCACAAGCGACAGGCCGAACAAATGCGTCAGCCACGATAAAAGAACAATGACTAAAACAAGATTCAGCACAAATAATTCGTCGGAGCGGCGGTCGGCGATCCAATCAAACCATCGCGGCAGAATGCGCGGGCCGAAATATAAAACAACAACCAAAGTCAAAACAATTTTAATCCCCGCCAATCCGACATCCAGCCATATTAAATCGCCCGGCGACGACCACGACGCGATGATAATTAAAAGCGGAATCACCGCCAGATCCTGAAATAGAAGAACCCCGATGGCGCGTCCGCCATGCGGCGTGGCGACTTCGTTTTTTTCTATTAATAGACGGCTCGCAATCGCCGTTGAAGAAAGCGCGGCGACTGAACCGGCGACAAGGGCTTCTATCCAAGTCAATCCAAACGCGAGCGCAATAACGGCGGCGGGAATTAATGTCGCGATGAATTGCAAGCCGCCGAGCAGAAAAACATGACGGCGAAATTCGCGCAGCTTGGATAAACTGAATTTAAGCCCGATGGTGAACATCAGCAATGCGACTCCAATTTCGGCGGCGAGCGAAACGGCTTCGCTGTGCGGCAAAACGGCGAATCCATGCGGCCCGGCGGCGGCGCCGAGCAGAACATAGGCGGGCAGAGTCGGCAATCCGGCCAGCCGCAAAAGCGCCACCAGCAAAACTGCGCCCGCCAAAAGCGCCAGCAAAAATTCCCAAAAGCCGAAAACCATTCCGCTATGATAACCGACTCGCCAAGATTCGGCTTTTTCGGCGGACGGAGTCGGCTAATCGTCGAGGGGAAACTCGTTTTCGCTTTCAATCGCGTCGGCGATTTTGGAAACTTGATCGGAAGTCAATATGTCTTCTCCCCTTTCCAAACGCCAAAGCAATTTGGGATTCGTGACCATTATGTCGCTGTATTCTTCCTCCTCGGTCACAAACCATTCCGGGAATACAACGACCCGCTTAACAAAGCCGGTTTCGCCTGTTTTCCCGCGAATGAAATCATGAAGGTCACGCGCGTTATCCGTCACCTGTTTCACCGGATCGGGGTTATCAAGCAAGCGATCGCCCCTGTAAATTTTTCCGCCGATAAAGTGAATCTCTTCGGTTTTTCCGTGTTCTTTGCGAAGCGTTTTTGTCTCAATGCAAAAAACACCTTTCAAGCAAACAACGATGTGGTCTATGTTGGCCTTTCCTTCGGCAATTTGGAAATCGTGAATTACGCGCCAATTCGGGCGTCCAACTCGGCCAAGCCAGAACGCGGCTTCTCTTTCACCTTGGCTGCCAAGCAGAAAATTGTCCGCTTTGCGTTTTTGCAAGCAAAAAAGAGTCAAGCACAACAGCACGGCGAGAAAGCTCAACACCACCACCACACTTGCGGAGAGAACCCCGCTAAGCAGCCCTCCGAATATGACTCCGCACAAGACGAAGATGGCGATGCAGTAATGCAGAGTCAAGTCAAAGGATTTAATCCACGCCGACCGCCCCGGCCCGTTCGGCAGGGATTTAATGGGCGAGAATTTCCCCCCCCCTTTGCCGCCCATCCACTGCCGTAAAATTTTCGGCAGCAAGTCGCAGTCGCGCAGAATTCGCACCGCGCAGCACAGCCATTTTTTGATTTTGTCCATTGTCGGATTCCTCCTTGGGAAAAATGGATTATAGCACGGCGGGCAAAAATGCGCTATACTTTGGAATTCTTAAATACCGAAAATCGCCAATGTCAAAAATACAAGCCACTGAAATTCGCGCGGGCGCGCTCATTGAGCGCGACGGCAAACTCTGGCGCGTGATGGAATCGCGCCATGTTCACATCGGCGGACGCGGCGGCGCGTGCATGCAGATTGTCGCCAAAGAATTGGAAGGCGGCGCCAAATCCAATCTTCGCCTGCGCACCGATGAAAAAATTGAGCGCCCCTTCGTGGAGCAGAAAACAATGCGATTTCTGTATCGCGACGGCGATGGATTCGTCTTTATGGACGAGGAAAATTTCGAGCAGACGACTCTGGACGCCGACCTGATGGAAGGCCGCGAAGGATTCATTCTGCCCGACACCGCCGCGCGCGTTGCGTTTTTTGAGGGGCGAGTCATCGGCGTGGAATTGCCGACATCGGCGGCTTTGACTGTCGTCCAAACCGAGCCGCAGCAGAAAAACGCCACCGCCGCCGCGGGCTACAAACCGGCGACAATGGAAACCGGCATCACTGTGATGGTGCCGCCTTTTGTCGGCGAAGGCGAAAAAGTTCGCGTCAGCACCGACACCGGCGAATACTTGGAGCGCGGCGAATAAATTATAAAAGCGACGCCAGCGGGCCGGGCAGCATTCCGCCCATTTTGTCGCGGATGGCGGATTCCAAATTCGCCAGCGCATCGTTGACGGCGGCGGCGATTAAATCTTCCAGCATCGCCTTGTCCGACATCGCTTCGGCGGTGATGGCGATTTTGCGGATGCGACGCTTGCCGTCGATAATTACTGTTACCCATCCGCCGCCGGACTGCCCGCGAATTTGCAGGTCTTCTAATTCGCGCCGCATGCGCTCGAAGTTTTGCAGATGCTGCTGCGCCTGCTCCATCAATCCGCCGAATTGCTTGGGGTCAATCATTTTTTTCTCCTTGTGTTTTTATTCTTCAATCGGTCGGACGCTGACGACCTTTGCGCCTTCAATGCGCGCGGTTAATTCGCGGACGAAAGGATCGGCTTTGATGGATTCTTCGGCGATGCGCATGCGCGATTCCATTTTGCGCCGCTCGCCGCCAGCGACAGTTGACATCCCCCCCCCGTTGTCGCTTTCAATTTCAACGCGGTAATTGTCGCCGAAGCGCTTTTTTAATTCGCCGGTCAAACTGCCGGAAAACTTAATCATATTGCGCCCCGCCGATTCAACCGCAAGGACAATTCCCGAATCATCGCGCGACTTCACTTCGCAATGCTTCGCAAGAAGGCGCGCCGTGCGCGGAAAATCCTCGATTATCCTCGCCCATTCGCTGTCGGCGGAAGATTCCGATTCCGAATTAGAAAGAGAGGGGGGGGGGGGAGGAGGGGATGACTCAATCGCATTTTTTTCGCCGCTGTTTTGCATCGGCGATTCGGCGGGCGAATCGGACGCAAACAGCATCATTCGCAGAATCGCCATTTCAAAGCCGATTCTTTCATCCGGCGCGTTGGGCAGAGATTCGCGCGAGCGAATCGCAATTTCAAAAAGCACCTGCATTTGCTCCGCCGAAAGACGCCCGGACAATTCGCGCGCGCAAACGGCGAGCGAATCCTCCCCCCCCCCCTTGTCGTCGCCGACGGCATCCGGAAAAGCGCGGGACAAAGCGGCAAGATGAAGCACTTCGGCAAGGTCGCTTATCGCCGAATCAAACGACGACGCCCGCGACTGCATCTCATCAATTATTTTTCTCGCCGCCTGCGCGTTTTTTTCCACGACGGCGAATGCCAAGGCGCGCACTGAATCCGCCCCGGCGTCGCCGACCATTTCGCGCACTTCCTGTCCGCGCACTTCGCCGCCGCCGTAGGCGAGCGATTGATCCAATAAACTTAAAGCATCGCGCAAACTGCCGCGGGCGAGCCGCGAAAGGGCGGCGATTCCGTCCTCGTCAAATTTTAATTTTTCCGCCGACAAAACTTCGCGCAGACGATTGGCGATATCGTCGCGCGGAATTAATTTGAGTCCGAATCGCAGGCAGCGCGACAAAACTGTCGGCGGTAATTTTTGCGGGTCGGTCGTCGCCAGAATGAATTTAACATGCGGCGGCGGCTCTTCCAAAGTTTTGAGCATTGCGTTGAAGGCGTGCTTGGAAAGCATGTGCACTTCGTCAATGATGAAAATTTTATGGCGTCCGCGCGACGGCAGATAGACGGCGGATTCCAGCACTTCATGCATTTCCTCCACTTTGGTGTGGGAGGCGGCGTCCATTTCCAGCACATCGACGAATCCGCCGGCTTCAATGGCGCGGCACGAATCGCAATTGAGGCACGGCTCGGCGGAAACGCCGCTTTCGCAATTAAACGCCTTCGCTAAGATGCGGGCGAGGGTGGTTTTGCCGACTCCGCGCGCGCCGGTAAAAAGATAAGCGTGATGCGTCCGCCCCTGCGAAAGCGCATTGGACAGCGCGCGGACAACATGCGCCTGCCCGGACATTTCCGCCAGCAGCCGCGGACGCCATTTGCGCGCGAGGGCGACGGATTCACTCATGCGTGAAAATTCGCCCGCACAGCAGCGGACGGCGAATTGGATTGTCGGACGAATTCTCGCGGCATCGCAAAAAAGGCGGCGAGCCCTGCCCCCGGCGCCGGCAGCGGACGGTTAGGGCTGCTTCCTTCCGGACCTGACCCGGTTCCCGCCATGCCGCGCGGGGAGACCCGCCAACAACTCATCGGCATTATAAACCAAAATCGGCGATAAATTTAAGAATTCGCCCGCCGTCAATTTTCCGCGAATTGGGGAAATGTCGCCGAGACCGGGGCATGGTCGGAGGGACGCTCCCATTCGCGCGGCTTTATATCAATCGCGCACGACCCGCAAAATTCCGCCAGCGAAGACGACAGCAAAATATGATCAATGCGCAATCCGCGATTGCGGCGAAAAGCATAAAGCCGATAATCCCACCACGAAAATAAATTCGGCGGCTGCTCAAAAAGACGAAAAGCATCCGCCAATCCAAGCGCGGTCAATTTGAAAAACGCCGCCCGCTCCGGCGGCGAACATAAAATATCCTCGCCCCATTCCGCCGGATCAAAAACATCGGCATCGGCGGGAGCGACATTAAAGTCGCCGACGACGGCGAGATTCTTATATTCATCCAAAGACGCTTTCAGATAATCGCGCAAGGCGGCGAGCCATCGCAATTTATATTCGTATTTGTCCGCGCCGACATGCTGCCCGTTTGGGACATAAACAGAAATAATTCGCATCCCCCCCCCCCCCCCTTGCGGATGAATTGTCGCGGCGATGACCCGTTTCTGCTCGTCGGCGAAATTGGGAATGCCAAAGGCGACATCAGCAAGCGGATAGCGGCTCAAAATAGCCACGCCGTTATAAGCGGGCTGGCCGAAAAATGCGCATTCGTAGCCGATGCCGCGCAATTCATTCGCGGGAAAATTGAGGTCGACGACCTTAGTTTCCTGCAGGCACAAAACCGCCGGACGATTCGCCGACAGCCAGTCCGATACATGGCCGAGCCGCACGCGCAATGAATTGACATTCCAAGTTGCGATGGAAAATTCACTCACGATAAAATTCCGTATTCACGGAGCAAGGGCGCAATTTGCGGAGGGCGTCCGCGCAGGGCGACAAAGGAATCCATCGCCGGACGCGAGCCGCCGACGGCAAGAATCTCGCGGCGGAATTTCATTCCCGCTTTATAATTGAGCGCGGCGGATTCCCCCCCCCCCCCTTCTTTGAACATTGCAAAAGCGTCGGCGGAAAGCATTTCCGCCCAAAGATAACTGTAATATCCCGCGTCGTAGCCGCCGGAAAAAATATGCGCGAAGCCGCAGGGGTAGCGGTCGTATTTCTCCGGCGGAACGGCGGCGATTTCGCGCCGCACTTCGGTTAATGCTTTCATAAACGGCTGCGGCGATTCCGAATGCAGGCGCAAATCAAACAGGGCGAATTCCAATTGGCGGGCGAGCTGCAGTCCCGCCTGAAATTTCCTCGCCGCGTGCATTTGGCAAAAGAGTTTTTTCGGCATCGGACGCCCGGTTTTAATGTGGGCGGTCATCGGTTTTAATATATTCCATTCCCAAAGAAAGTTTTCCATTAATTGACTCGGCAATTCCACGGCGTCCCATTCCACGCCGTTTAATCCGGAGACGCCGTAGTCGTCCGCTTCGGTTAATAGATGATGAAGGGCGTGGCCGAATTCATGAAAGAGAGTCGCCGCCTCGTCGAAATTCATCGGCGCATCCCCCCCCCCCCCCTGCGGCGGCGGAGCGAAGTTGCAATTGATTGTCGCCGCCGGCAATTGAAGCCGGCGATGCGCGCGAAAGCGCGAAAGCGCATCCGTCATCCAAGCCCCGCCGCGCTTGGATTCGCGCGCGAATAAATCCAAATAGAGCCGCCCAATTGCCTCCCCCCCCCCCCCCTTGCTTTTGAATTGAAAAAACTTAACTTCGGGATTCCACACCGAAGCCGAAGCCGCCGACGCTTTAATTCCAAACAGCATTCCGGCGGCGGCAAACATTTCCTTAAGCGCGCGCGGCGCGGAAAAATACGGGCGCAAATCGGATTCGCCGAAGCCGAATTTGCGGCGGCGCAATTGCTCGGATGCATAGGCAAAATCCCATATCCGCAAGTTTGGAATGGCGAGCGATTCCGCCGCAAAATCGCATAATTCCTTCCATTCTTTTTTTGCATAAGGTTTTGCGCGACGGGCGAGTCCGTCTAAAAAATTCCTTGCCGCCGCGGGATTTTCCGCCATGCGCGGAGCGAGGGCGTAAGCGGCGTAATTGGAAAATCCCAGCAGCGATGCGCACTCCCGGCGCAGCGACAGAATCTCTTCAATTAAGGGCGAATTGTCGCGCGACGACGGGCCGAATTCGCTGGCGCGAGTCGCATATGCGCGATGCATTTTTGCGCGCAATTTGCGATCTTGGCAAAACTTCATAAACGCAATGTAAGAAGGTGCCTGCAGGGTGAATCGCAAGCCGCTTTTTTTGCCGGATTCGCGCGCCGCGCGGGCGGCGGATTCGCGCAAATCCGACGGCATTTCTTCAACGGCGGATTCGTCCGCGACATCCAAAGAAAATGCATTGGTTGCGTCCAGCAAGTTTTCTTCAAAGCGCGCCGCAAGGTCGGCAAGACGCGAAGATATTTTTTTCGCGCGCCGCTTTTTCGCCGACGGCAATGCGACTCCGGCGCGTTCAAATTCGCGCAGCGAATCGCAGATGATTTTCTTTCGAGAAGGGGGGAGGGGGGGGTAGGCGCCGCTTTTTTTAAGCGCGGCAAAGCGGCGATACAATCCTTCGTGCTGGCCGATGTCGGCGTAAAAGCGCGACACCTTGCCTAAGTTTTTACGATGCGCATTGCGCCACGCATCGTCGCTGACGACCGAATGCAAATGCTCTATCTGCCCCCACACCTTGGCGATTTTTTCCTCAGCCGCTTCAATCGGCGCGACGGTGTTTCGCCAATTGGGAGAAGATGAATTCGCCGCCGTTTTTTCAATCGCCTGATGGGCTTCGGCGATGACGGCGTCCACCGCCGACGCCGCCATTTGCGGGGCGATTTCGCCGAATGCCGGCAAATCATCAAAATGCAGCAGGGGATTTTTGTCGTCGCTTTTCACAAGGAGGGGGGGGGGGGTGGTTAAATAATATGGCGGGTCAGTCCGGCGTCCTGCAGAATCTTCGCCGACAATTCTTCAATGGAGCGGCTGGTCACATCCAAGAAAGAAACATCGGCGGCGCGCATTAATGATTCGGCGCGGCGAATTTCGGATTCGCAATTGCGCGGGTCGGCGTAGCGGCTGCCGGGGCGGCGGCCGTCGCGAATCTTAGCGAGACGCGGCGCGGTAATTGTTAATCCGTAAAGTTTTTGATGATGCGGCTTAAGAGGAGGCGGCAGGCGGTCGCTTTCCAAATCCTCCGGAATCAGCGGATAGTTGGCGGCGAATACGCCGAAATGCAGCGCAAGATAAAGGCAGGTCGGCGTTTTTCCGCAGCGCGAAATGCCGATGAGAATGATGTCGGCGTCGTGCAGGCGGGACATTCCGCCGCCGTCGTCGTGCGCCATTGTAAAGTTAAGCGCATCGATTCGCCGCAGATAATTAGCGGCGTGGCGCATTCCATGAGCGCGCCCGGCGCCGTGGGCGGCGGTCATTCCCAATTCTTTTTCCAGCGGACGAATGAAAGAATCAAAGCAATCAACATAAAAGCAATCGGCGGCTTTGAGGGTGCGGTCGATTTTTTCATCCACCAGCGAGCCGAACACCAGCGGACGCATTCCCGTTTCCTTTGCGGCGCGGATAATTTGAGCGGCGGCGTCGCGGGCTTTTTCGGGCGTATCCACAAAGGGCAGGGTGATTTCGGCGGCGTCCAGATTGTCAAACTGCGTCAGCAGCGAGCGCCCCAGCATTTCGGCGGTAATGCCGGTGCCGTCGGAGACATAAAAAACAGCGCGCTTCATATCTAAAAAGGGGACTTCTGCAGAGATCGCTGGTAAGTTTCCTCTACCGCTTCGTAGCTCTGGAATTTGCAGCGTTCTCTGATTGAATCAAACGCCGCCTTTGTAATCTCCCGTTCGAATTTTTCCTCCCGGTCTTCTTTGGACACGCAATAAAAAAGCGTATTGAAATCCTGCAATTCGCAGAACTTGATCAGCGCGCTGCGAAAATCGGTTGAGTGCTCAACCTCAAAAACTTTCGCGGGGAATCCCCTTTCATTGAACCAAATCACATCGGCGTAGCGCACCGAATCCCGGATGATTCGGTCGTAAGTGAACGGCGGCACTTTTGACAAAGTCGACAAAAGATGCAGCGGCTTGTCTTGAAACCGCCAATTTTTATCGCCGGTGTATGTGTCGGCAACCTCGCTCTTTTTTCGATGGTTACCGATTTCCAGCAGCATTCCTTGGATGTCGGCGTGCGTCCGCGATTCAGCGTCCAGCAGCGGCTGGTGTTCCGCTTCCGATTTCAGCAGGGGCAGATGCTCGGTCAATGCATATACGCCAAGTCCGATCCGCGTAAATCTTTTGTCGCGCTGAGCGCGTTCTTGAATGGTCTGCTCCGGCGTCAGTCCTTTGACTTTCGCTCTATCCTTGTAATTCCAGATTTCGCGGTAAACCAATTTCAATGGCGCGAAGTGACCATTGTTGAGCATAACCCGTTCCATCGCCTCGGAGTAGGTCAAGTCGGATTTCTTTTCCGCCATCATCCACTCCAATCGGAAAAATGAAGCGATGGGATTGAAACATCTTCTTCTAAAACAACGCCTCGCGCATGTCTTTCCGGAATCCAGACCCACTGACGCACCAGCAGCGTGTAATAGCCGAGCGCACCGCTTTTCACCAATTCGGGTAAGCCGGCGCCAATTTCGGCGATGGTTAATTCATCGTCGTGAACGAGGTAAATCTCGCACCGATTGTCCGCGGCATTGGTTTGCTTTTCAAATTCGCGGGAAATGCGGCAAAGGGTTTCCTGCCCGGTGCACAGAATGTCTGTCTCCGATGGCGAGCCGGGCTCGCCGACATTAATATCGACGAAAGCGGCGGAATCTTCCCCGACGCAGTAAAAGCGATAACTGAATTCTTTCGCCATTTCACAATAATCGAGTTTCCGTCCGTGCTTATCATATCATACCGTTTTTACTTTCCGCGAAAAAATTCGCCATGCGGGGCGATGCGGTTAAAATGCCGTCCTGCGATTTTTCATGCGCGCTACCGACAACATTGTTCCGCTCGCCGATGCGCGGCTTAAAGACGCGAATCGCGTCGGCGGAAAAAACGCCTCGCTCGGCGAACTCATCGGCGAACTCGCCGCCGCCGGAGTGCGCGTGCCGGACGGCTTCGCCACCACCACCGACGCCTATCGCCGATTCCTCCAAAGCGCTAATTTAGAAGGCGAAATCGCCCGCGCCATCGGCAATTTGAACGCGGAAAATACCGCCGAACTCGCCGCCGTCGGCAGCGGCATTCGCAAGAAAATTATGGCGGCGAATCTGCCCGAGGATTTGTCGCAGGAGATTCGCGCCGCTTACGCCGAAATGGGCGACATCGCCGTTGCCGTGCGCTCGTCGGCGACCGCCGAAGATTTGCCCGACGCCTCCTTCGCCGGACAGCAGGAAACACTGCTGAATGTGCGGGGCGAAGAGCGTCTGCTTGCCGCCGTCAAGCGGGTTTTTGCGTCGCTGTTTACCGATCGCGCAATTTCGTATCGGGCGAAGCGGGGGTTTGCGGCGGACGATGCCGCCCTTTCGGTCGGCGTGCAGAAAATGATTCGCAGCGACCTTTCCGCCAGCGGAGTGATGTTTACGCTGGACACTGAATCCGGATTTGAAGATGCGGTTTTTATTACCGCCGTCCATGGACTCGGCGAAGGGCTTGTCGGCGGCGGAGTGAATCCGGATGAATTTTATGTCTATAAGCCGTCGCTGAAAGCCGGACGCCCATCGGTAATTCGGCGGACTCTCGGCGCAAAGGCGAGCAAGGTTGTTTTCGGCGATGAGGAAAATCCCATCGTCACTATTTCCACCGACGAAGCGGAGCGTCGGCGTTTTTCCATCGACGACCGGGACGCGGAAGAATTGGGAAGATTCGCCCTCGCCATTGAAAATCATTACGGCCGCCACATGGATATTGAATGGGCGAAAGACGGCGCCGACGGCGGAATTTACATCGTGCAGGCAAGGCCGGAAACGGCGAAATCGCGCGAATCCGGACGGCGGCTGATTCGCTATCGGGTGAAAAAACGCGGCGACGCCATCACCGAAGGACGCGCCATCGGACAGAAAATCGGCATCGGCCCGGCGCGTCTTGTCGGCGATCCGTCGCAAATGGAAAAAGTCCGCAGCGGCGATGTGCTGGTCGCCGATATGACCGATCCCGATTGGGAGCCGGTAATGAAGCGCGCCGCCGCCATTGTAACGAATCGGGGCGGACGCACCTGCCACGCGGCTATTATCGCGCGCGAATTGGGAATTCCGGCGGTCGTGGGCTGCGTCGACGCCACCGCTAAAATCGCCGACGGTCAAACTGTCAGCGCATCCTGCGCCGAAGGAGATTCGGGGCGGGTCTACGACGGCGCAATTGATTTTGCGATTGAAGAAGTCGTCCTCGCCGAAATGCCGCCCGCGCCGGTGAAGATTCAAATTAATATGGCGAATCCGGAATTGGCATTTGATTTCGCGCGGCTGCCCAACGACGGCGTGGGTCTGGCGCGGTTGGAATTTATCATCGCCCGCGGAATTGGGGTGCATCCGCGCGCGGTTTTGGATTACGCGAATCTGCCTGCGGATTTGCAGCGCGAAGTGCGTCGTCGGATAGCCGGCTACGCCGATCCGCGCGAATTTTATGTGGAAAAATTAACCGAAGGAATCGCGACCATCGCGGCGGCGTTTTATCCGAAGCCGGTGATTGTGCGGCTTTCGGATTTCAAATCCAACGAATACGCCGGGCTTGTCGGCGGTCGGCGATTTGAGCCGGGCGAGGAAAATCCCATGCTGGGCTTTCGCGGGGCGGCGCGCTATCTTTCTGATTCCTTTCGCGACTGCGTCGCCTTGGAATGCGAAGCGTTAATTCGCGCGCGCGAAAAAATCGGCTTGGAAAATTTGCAAGTGATGGTGCCGTTTGTCCGCACCATTGACGAAGCCCGGCGCACCGTTGATTTGCTTGCCGAATTCGGACTCGTCCGCGGTGAAAATCGGCTTAAAATAATTATGATGTGCGAAGTGCCGTCCAACGCTTTGCTGGCGGAGGAATTTTTAGAATTCTTTGACGGCTTTTCCGTCGGCTCCAACGATCTCACGCAATTGACGCTGGCTTTGGACCGCGATTCCGGATTGGTCGCCGAATCGTTTGACGAGCGCAACGACGCCGTGCGGTCGCTGATTCATCGCGCCGTCGCCGCCTGCCGAAAAAAAGGAAAATACGCCGGAGTGTGCGGACAAGGCCCTTCCGACCATTTGGATTTCGCCGAATGGCTGATTGCGGAAGGCGTGTCGGCGATTTCGCTTAATCCGGACGCCGTCGCGGAAACTTGGCTTGCGCTTGCGCAGCGGGCGAAAAAATGCTAATGTGCCGCTTGGAGAGGAATTTTCAATGAAAAGAGGGAGCGTCATCGCCGCCATTTTTTTCGTCCTGCTGGGGGCGGCGTTTGCTTTTATCGCACTCGCCGTCAGCGGGCGGAGCGGTCGCATTGCGCCATGGATAGAGCAGCCGATGCTGTCGTGGCCGCTGTCGGCTCAGGGAATCATGCGCGGAATTTTTGATGTCGCCGGCGGAATTGCCGGCGTGCTGCCCATCGCCGATGTGCTGCAATTCTCGACAATGGGCGGGCTGTATCTCTACATGGCCGTAGCGGCGGCGTGCATTCTGATTGCGATGATGATTATTAAGTCGTCCGTTTCCGCCGTCCGCAAGGAGCGCGAAATGGCGGAAAACAGCCGCCGCGCAAAGGCGAACAAACCCAAAGTCGCGCCCGATCGCTCGCCGATAGAAAGGCCCAAGCCGCAAATGAACGCCGACGGAAGAATCTCGCTTGACCAGACGGGTATGCAGTCGCAGGCACTGGGGCGGGGGACAATGAGCGCCGAAGAAGCGCAGTCGTCGGCGGACGAAATGAGCCGCCTCATCCAATGGGAGCAAATTACGCTGGACGACGAAAAAATTGACATCGTCGTCGGCACGATGTATCCCGAAATTTCGGAATGGAAGGATCGCTTTCATGGCGGCGCCCTGCGCGATATGGCGATTCGCATGATTGCCATCGCGCGCAATGAATTGAAATTGCGCGACAAGGGAATTTCGCCCTATCAATTTTCATCCTTCCAAAATCGGGTGTATCAGTTGGAGGAGGAAGTCGTCGCCAAATTATTCGCGCCGTCCGACCCGTCGCAATTGCGAAGGGCGGCGGATCGCGATCGCGCCGGGATGGTGGTGGATATGAAAACTTGGCGAGTCTGGCAGCAGCAAATGCTGGTCGGCAAAGAGGAATGGAAGGACATTTCCATCAAAAACGCGCTGGGATTGCTGCAGGCGACTCAGCCGAAAGCCGAGCCGAAAGCCGAGCCGCCGCCGCCGGAAGCCGAGCCGCCGCTGGAAGCGGACGCCGAATAATCGCCGCCGATTCGCCCGTGACATCGGCGGGCGGAATTTTGCGCGGGGCGATTTTTGTGCTGTGGCTGATTCTGTCCACGCCGATTTTCAGCGTCATTACATTGGTTATTTGGCCGCTGCCGCCTTTGATACGCTATCGCGTTATCGGCTTGTGGCCGCGGGCGATGGTTTTTGCGGTGCGGGTTATCTGCGGAATTCAATGGCGGGTCGTCGGGCGCGAAAATCTGCCGCCGCCGCCATATGTAATTTTATCGCGCCACGAATCGGCTTGGGAAACGCAGGCCTTTCTTCAAATTTTTCCGCCGGTGGTTTTTGTCGTCAAGCGCGAATTGCTGTGGATTCCGTTTTTCGGCTGGGGCTTGGCAACAGCGATGAGCCCAATTCCCATTGACCGCGCAAAAGGAAGCCAAGCATTGCGCGCGATTTTAAGAAAAGGAAAAACACGATTGGCGGCGGGATTCTGCGTCGCGATTTTTCCGGAAGGGACAAGAATGCCGCCCGGCGTTTTCGGCGATTACGCCGTCGGCGGAGCGGCCTTGGCGAAAGCGGGCGGAGTCGCTGTTGTGCCGGCGGCTTTGAATTCGGGGAAATGCTGGCCGCGCGGAGCGTTTATTAAGCGTCCGGGGGTGGTGACGGTATCCATTGGTCCGGCGATGGATTCGTCGTCGGCTTCGGCGGATGAATTAACGCGCCGCGCCAAAGAATGGATTGAATTAGAGACGCAAAAATTAACGGCGAATTAATCCAAGGACGGAAAACCAATCGCCGTTTGCGGGTGATAAAATCCCGCGCAACCCGGAGCCGCCGCCCATGACTTATGTCGTCACAGAATCCTGCATCAAATGCAAATACACCGACTGCGTGGAAGTTTGTCCGGTGGACTGCTTCCACGAAGGGCCGAATATGCTGGCGATTGATCCCGAAGAATGCATTGACTGCTCGCTGTGCGTGCCGGAATGCCCGGTCAACGCCATCTACGCCGAAGACGAAGTGCCCGCCGACCAGCAGCATTTTACGCCCCTCAACGCCGAACTCGCCGCCCAATGGCCGGTGATTGTAGAAAAAAAAGACGCCCCCCCGGACGCCGACAAATGGGCTGAAATTCAGGATAAATTCGGCCAGTTGGAAAAATAAAGGCGCGTCATTGAATCTTCCCCCTTTTTCCGCCCCGCGATTTTTGGACGACTGCGCCGCCCGCATCGCCGAATTATCCGCCGTTGAATTCGCCCGCCGGCCGCTTTGCGTCGCGCCGAATTTCGCCGTCGTTTCGGCGATTCGCGGCGTTGCCGCCCGCGAAAAAAAATCGGCGAAATTGCCCCGATTCTGCACGCTTTCGCGGCTTGCCGCCGCGCAGGAAAAATTGCCGCCGCATTTTTCCGCCGCCGCCGTCGCCGATTGCGCCGCTAATTTGCCGATGAATTTCGCCATCCGCGAATCCGTCCGCCATCGCCGACTCGCCTTGGAAATTTACAATGCCCTGCCGTCGGACGGCAATTCGCCTTCGGCGAGATTCGCCCGCGCCGATGAAATCGCCCGGTTCTTCGCCGAATTAACCAATGAAAAAATTTCGCTTCCCCAAGGCGCGGACGAATTTCTGGCGCAACTCGGCGTCGCCCACAGCGAAATCGGCAAAAGCGCGCTTGGCTTTGAAGCGCGGCTGACGCTGGAAATGTGGCGCGCCTGCCTGCAAATTGAAGGCGCGGAATCCGCCCTTCTTGCACGGCAGCGGGCGCTGGCAAAAATCGCCGACGACGCCTCGCTGCCGATGATTGTCATCGACGACGATTCCTTTTCCCATTCCGACCGCGACTTTTTTGCGCGATACGCCAAGCATCAGTCGGTGGAATTTCTATCGCCCAATTACGACGACGACATCAGCCGCCTTTTCGCCTGCTGGAATCCCGATGAAAAAATCGCCGACGAAAATTCGGACGATGAAAACTCCGCATCTTATTTTGCCGATGCCGCCCTTGTCCCCGCCGATTCTTTGGACGCCGCCGCCGATGACGCCGCCGAAACGATTCGCCGCTGGCTTCGGCAAAATAAAGGCGGCAAAAAATCCATCGCCGTTGTTGCGTTTGACCGGGCTCTCGCCCGCCGCTTGCGGGCAAAATGCGAGCGCGAAAAAATTCTGCTGCGCGATGAAACCGGCTGGGCGGCTTCAACGCTTTCTTTCGGGGCGGCTTTGCGGCTTGCCGCCGAAATTTCGCTTGCACCCGCCGATGCTTTTTCGCTGCTGGAAATTCTGCGGACGCCGGGATTCTTCGGCGAAATTCCGTCCGATGAAAAAGATTCCGCCGCCTGCGAATTAAGGAATCGCCTCGCCGATTCGCCTCGCGGAAAAAAAATCACCGCCGAATTTTTGCCGAATGATTCCAACGCAACACTGCGAATCATCGCGCAAACTTTTAGGAATCATCGGCAAAATTCTCCGCGCGGAAAATCCATTAATGCGTGGCTTCAATGGCTGGACGGAATCGCCTGCGGACCGTCCCTCAAAGCGTGGCTTGACGGCGACCGGACGGCGGCGGAATTGACAAGGCGGCTTAATGCGGATTCGCAATTCGGCGGCGGCGTCGGCGAATTTTCCGGCGGCGAATTTCTGGCGTGGCTGGCGAAACGCTTGGAAGAAGAAACGCTGCCGCCCGACGATATTTCAAGCCCCGTCGTAATTACACCGCTGGAATCGGCGTGGCTGCGGCGATTTGACGGCGTCGTGCTGCTGGGGGCGGATTCGCGGACGCTGCCGTCGGCGGCGATGCGGGAAATTTTCAGCGATGCCGCCGTCGTCCAATTGGGTCTTGATGGACGCGAAAAATTAATCGCCCGCCAGCGTCGCCGACTCGCGCATTTTCTCGCTAATAATTCTCAGGCGCGAATTGTGTGGCGGTCGGTCGGCGACCACGGCGAAAAAATTGCGGCGAGTCCGTATTTTGAATTGCTGAAAATTAAGCGGGATTTTCCGCGTCAATTTTCGCCGCCGCCTTTGCTGGAAGATGCGCCGGTTTTTCCGTCGGCGGCTGTTGCTGACGGTCTTCCGCGCGATTTATCGGCGAGCGAATGCGCGGCTTTAATCGCCTGCCCCTACCGCTGGTTTGCGGCGAATGCCTTGAATTTGCGGGACGATTCGCTTCATCAAGAAATGGACGCCGCAACTTTCGGCGGAATCGCGCATGCCGTCATCGCTGAATTTTTGAGGGAAAACGGCGGCGAATTAAGCGGCGAAAAAAACGACGATGCGCTTTTGGAATCCCTTAAAAAAATCGCCCGCCGAGAATTCGGCAGCGGACTCGCCGCCGAAACGCAATGCCGAAGATTCCTGCGGCGCGCGAAAAATTGGCTGGCGTGGGAAAAAAATCGCGCGCGCGAAGGGTGGCGATGCGAAGAAATTGAATTCTCCGCGAAAAAAAATCTGCCGATAACAGGCGGCGAATCGGTTTTAATTCGCGGGCGAATTGACCGCATTGACCGCCGCGAAAAAAAAATCGCCGTCTTGGACTACAAAACCGGCGGCGGCGAAAGCGTCCGCAGAGCCGCCCAAAACGACGGCGAAAATCCTCAATTGGGAATCTACGCATGGCTGCTTAATTCTCCCGACGCCGAATGCGGACTGATTGCGTTTTCCGAAGCGGCGACGAAAAAAAATATTTTTTGTTCGGCTAAGGATGCGAGTCCGGCCGGCGACGATTGGAATTATCCGTCGGCTTTGATGAATCATTTTGCCGATATTTTGCGTTCTCTTGCCGATGGAAAATTATTGCCGGCGAATGGCGCGGAGCAAATTTGCCGTCATTGCGAAATGCGCGGCCTCTGCCGCAAAAGCCGCTGGAGTTCTTCGGGCGGCGAAAAAGTCAGTAGCCGATGAGTGTGTATTTAATTTCAAGGAATTCATCCAAGCCCAAATGAGAGCCCTCGCGGCCGATGCCGGATTCCTTGACGCCGCCGAAAGGGGCGACTTCGGTCGAAATGATGCCTTCATTTACTCCCACGATTCCCGCTTCCAATGCCGCCGAGACGCGCATCATTCGCCCTAAATCGCGCGTGCAGAAAAATGCCGCCAATCCGTGCGGAGTCGCATTGGCGCGGCGAATTGCCTCGTCTTCATTATGAAAACGATACAGCGGCGCGACCGGACCAAAGGTTTCCTCGCGCGACGGCAGGGCGGAATCCGGCACATCGGACAGAATCGTCGGCTCAAAAAAGTTTCCGCCGCGCGCATGGCGATTGCCCCCGACCGCCACCGCCGCTCCTTTATCAACGGCATCGGCGATGTGCCGCTCCACTTTTGCCATTGCCGATGCATTGATTAAGGGGCCTTGCGTCACGCCGTCTTCAAAGCCGTCGCCGACTTTTAATCCGCCGACGCGCTTTTTGAATTCGGCAAGGAAATCGTCAAACACTTCGTCGTGCACAAAGATTCGATTCGCGCACACGCAGGTTTGTCCGGCGTTGCGGAATTTGCATGCCAGTGCCTGCTCGGCGGCGCGCGGAATATCGGCGTCGTCAAAGACAATAAACGGCGCATTGCCGCCTAATTCCAAAGCGAGACGCTTCAATGTCCCGGCGCATTGACTCGCCAGCAACTTGCCGACGCGGGTTGAACCGGTAAACGATAAAGCGCGAACCATCGGATTGCCGCACATTTCTTCGCCGATGGCGGCGGCGTCGCCCGTCACTAAATTGAAAACACCGGGCGGAATGCCGGCTTCCATCGCCAATCGCGCGAGAGCGATTCCGCAGAAAGGAGTCAATTCGGCGGGCTTGACGACAATCGCGCAGCCGGCGGCAAGAGCGGGCGCGGCTTTGCGGGTAATCATCGCAATTGGAAAATTCCAAGGAGTGATTAAGGCAGCGACGCCGACCGCCTCCCGCGTAATACGCACCTGCGAATTCGGCTTGAACGACGGAATGACCTCGCCGTAGGCGCGTTTGGATTCCTCCGCAAACCATTCCACGAAACTCGCCCCATAGCCGACTTCGCCCCGCGATTCCGCCAGCGGTTTGCCTTGTTCCAGCGTCATCATTCGGGCGAGATCTTCGCCGTTTTCCAAAATCAATTGATGCCACC